>NZ_CP183882.1:4800000-6900689 GCF_048572915.1 Paenibacillus sp. B-A-8
CCCCTTAGTTTTTGCTTTCACTTCAATGAATCGTTTGGCAGCAGGCAGTTTTTCCGGATCATCGATTTGCGAAACATCTCCGCCTTGCGCACTCACGATTTGTTTGAATTTCTCCAACGCTGTGCCATCTTCAATATGTGTCAAAAGCATCGAGCGGGCCTCTTCTTCATCCTTGGCTTTGCCACCAAGAACAAGCATCTGGCTACCCAGAATAAGACAGACTTCCTGCAGATCCTTCGGACCGTGACCTTTTAAGGTCTCGATTCCTTCCTTGATTTCGAGCGCATTGCCAATTCCATATCCGAGCGGTTGATCCATGTCGCTGATGATAGCGACTGTATTACGACCCAGATGTGTGCCGATGTCAACCATGGCTTGAGCAAGCGCAATAGAATCATCAAGCGTCTTCATAAAAGCACCGCTGCCTGTTTTGACATCTAGAACAATAGCGTCTGCACCTGCTGCAATCTTCTTGCTCATCACTGAGCTTGCGATAAGAGGGATGGATTCAACAGTCGCAGTTACATCCCGAAGGGCATACAGCTTTTTGTCTGCGGGTGTAATGTTGCCCGACTGGCCGATCACGGCAGCACCGATTTCACCTACTTGATCAAAGAAACGATCTCGATCCATCTCTACTGAGAAGCCAGTGATCGACTCCAGCTTATCGAGTGTACCTCCTGTATGCCCAAGACCCCGTCCAGACATCTTTGCTACAGGTACTCCAGCAGAGGCTACCAAAGGAGCAAGTACAACAGTAGTCTTATCTCCCACTCCACCTGTCGAGTGTTTATCAACCTTAATTCCTGCGATTGGGCTAAGATCTACTTGATCACCGGACATCGCCATTTCCATCGTTAGATCGCCGGTCTCCCGTGCGTTCATGCCTTGAAAATAAACCGCCATGGCCCAAGCGGAAAGTTGATAATCAGGAATTTCACCTTTACTGTAGCCTTGAATTAGGAAGGATATTTCCTCACGACTCAGCTCTCCACCATCTCTTTTTTTCTGAATAATATCGACAGCTCTCATCTTACACCTGCAATTCACGGACATTTGCGCGAGCAAATCCGATATATTTTGGTTTAGTCAAATTAACTACTTTCATTACCTGATCATACGTTAATGGCTTACGTTTAATCACTTGTGTCATAAATATGACCTCCCAGTAATTCAAAATGCAGTCCCCGAAATTACATTTTTGGAATAAAGCCTAAGACCAGCTTCAAGAAACGCTCACGCACACGTTCTGCAGTTTCCATCACCTCTTCATGATTGAGAGGTTGATCCAGGATTCCCGCAGCCATATTAGTAATACAGGAGATACCCAATACTTCAATACCCGCATGACGCGCAACAATGGTCTCCGATACAGTAGACATCCCCACAGCATCCGCGCCTAGAATACGAAGCATTACGATTTCAGCAGGCGTTTCGTAACAAGGTCCCAGGAGACCTGCATATACGCCTTCTTTGAACTCGAAATTCTGCTGAGCTGCCGTTTCCTTTGCTACCTGAATCAGGCGGCGACTGTAGGCGGTCGACATATCTGGGAAGCGCACCCCAAGTGCAGGATCATTAGGCCCTATTAACGGGTTACGTCCAGTCATATTAAGATGATCTGTAAGAAGCATAAGATCGCCTGGTTTGAAATCTGTGTTCACTCCACCAGCAGCATTCGTTACTAGTAAACTGGCTATACCAAGCTCTTTCATAACCCGCACAGGAAATGCTGTTACTTCCGGTCCATAGCCCTCATACATATGAAAGCGGCCCTTCATCATCACAACACGGCGTCCTTCAATCATACCAATCAACAGCTCGCCCTCATGTCCTTCTACAGTAGACACAGGAAAGTGAGGAATCTCATCATATGGAATGCTCACTCCATCAGTGATAAGATCTGCCAGCACACCGAGACCTGAACCAAGGATCAAGCCAATTTCCGGAGCCACCGGACATTTGTCTTTTATATAAATGGCTGCTTCTTGAATTTCTTTTTGAGTTAACGCGCTCATGGATGATCCTCCTTCATTAATGTTGTGAAGCCGCCCACAATCTCTTATTGCAGTTTCGCTAAAAAGCTTGTCCCATACTGCGGCGCCTTCGCACCAAAGTTATCAGCAATGGTTGCAGCTACATCAGAGAAGGTTTCACGAATGCCCAAACTTTCTGGATGTTTAAACCGTGGGCTATAGATTAAGAGCGGCACATATTCACGGGTATGGTCAGTTCCAGCATGGATCGGATCGTTACCATGGTCTGCAGAAATAATCAATAGATCATCTTCACCCAGTGTAGATAGAATTTCAGGTAGTGCCTGATCGAATACTTCCAGTGCTCGACCGTATCCTTCTGGATCACGACGATGCCCATACAAAGAATCAAAATCCACCAGATTCGTGAACAGGAAACCGTCAAAAGGTTGACGAAGCTGCTCAATAGTCACTTCGATTCCATGTTCATTGCTCTTCGTAGGATAAGAGGCTGTAACCCCTTCTCCTGTAAAGATATCGTTGATCTTACCTACTGCGATAACATCCTTGCCGATATCAGCCAGCGCGTTCATTACCGTTGGTTCTGGGGGCTTCACAGCATAGTCATGACGGTTCGGCGTCCGAACGAAATTTCCTGGTACGCCAACATATGGTCGAGCAATCACGCGCCCCACCGAGAATTCTGGAGCCATCGTCAGCTCACGGGCGATTTTACATGCGCTGTACAGCTCTTCGAGTGGAATGATATCTTCATGAGCAGCAAGCTGGAATACGCTGTCCGCAGAGGTATAAACTATCCAAGCCCCGGTTTTCATTTGCTCTTCGCCATATTCAACTAGAATCTCCGTACCGGAAGCCGGTTTATTACCGATCACCTTGCGACCAGTTGCCGCTTCGAACTTCTCAATCAACTCTGCTGGAAAGCCATCAGGATACGTATTGAAGGGAACCTCAATCTTCAGCCCCATTAGCTCCCAGTGTCCGGTCATTGTATCCTTGCCTACTGATACTTCCTGCATTTTGCCGTAGTACCCTGTTGGTGAAGCTACAGGTTCAAGCGGCGGCAGCGGAGCAATATTAGCTAACCCAAGCTTCTGGAGATTAGGTAGCTTCAATCCAGGAACACGATCCAATATATGGCCAAGCGTATGCGACCCAGTATCACCGAAATTTGCAGCATCTGGCGCTTCACCGATACCAACACTATCTAGAACAATAAAACCAATTCGTTTAAATGAGGACATTGTTGTCTTCACTCCTTTTTTAATATAGATATTCTTTCGTACCAACAAGAAGAAACGGCTGTACCGTCTTCCAGAAGACATACGCTTCCGAAACTAGCGATACAATGTACCGCTTATCAGGTATCCGTTTCTGCTAAAGGATAACCTGCGGAGCAATCCCCAGTCTATCCTTTCAGTATGATTCCATCATAACCATCTTACTCACAAAAAGCATCTTTGAAGCAGAATTAACGAGCTCTGGGATGGTGGCTCTCATATACTTCCTTCATATTCTTACGGGCAATACCGTTATAAATCTGAGTCGTCGAAATATCGGCATGACCCAGCATTTGTTGTACGGATCGCAAATCTGCCCCGCCTTCCAGTAGATGGGCTGCAAAGGAATGCCTAAGTGTATGAGGTGTAATATCCTGCTCAATGTTTGCTTCCCGCGCGTATTTTTTTATGATTTTCCAAAAACCTTGCCGGGTTAATCTCCCGCCTAAACTATTCAGGAACATAGCCGGCTCCTCCTGTTGATCACGGAGCAGCTTGTCCCGCATAAGTGAAATGTACGCCGCTACACTTTCAGCAGCAATGGCTCCAATCGGAACCACCCGCTCCTTGCCGGAAGTTCCTGTGCAACGTGCAAATTTCATATCCGTATGCACATCGTCCACGTTTAGCGAGATTAATTCAGAAACCTTAATACCTGTTGCGTAGAGCAATTCCAACATAGCCTTATCGCGCATCCCTTGTGGCGTATTCACATCTGGTGCAGCTAATAGCTGCTCAATCTCTGAGATGGTAAGCACCATAGGAGTTTTCTTATCAGGCTTCATTGTCTCCATGTCCAGCGTTGGGTCCTGCTCAATCAAACGTTCCTTCAACAAATAATGAAAAAAAGCACGAAGGGACACTGCGTTTCTGTTCAACGTTGCAGTTGCTCGTCCCGCTCCGCGTAATGAGCCAAGATATAACATCACATGAGATCTTCGGATCTCCTCAGGCTGAACTGCCCCCCGCTCTTCAGCAAACTCCAGAAACTGCGATACATCCCTACCGTAAGATTCCAATGTATTCGGGGATAAGCCTTTATCTCCGGATAAATAATGTAAAAAAGGCTGCAAGTGTGACTTCATTATTTCACGCTCCTGTCCTGGCGCAGCTACTCATAGTGACTTCCTGCAGCACATTCAGCATGAGGGTTCTGCAGATGTGTACATTTAGTATACGCTGCATGAATCCACCTAGTTTTCTTCGACATTCTTCTCGCCTGTTCCTGCTTCCCACGAAGCTTTCATTCTCCGTACCAGTAATAAAAGCGCAAGCGCTGTCTTGTATCCAGACCATCATCACCACGATCGGCATGATCAAATGCCCGAACAGCGGTGCCTTCAGGAATTCCATAATTCTCTATCGGACTAATCCATTCACCAAGCCAGCTCATAGCACTGTAGAGCAAATAGCTTAGAGCCACAAACATGATCATAAAATACAGCTTGCGAACTGTTTTGGGCACAGAAACGATCATATGGACGCCTCCCACTAATATATAGTTAAGATCTGCTCGTCCTTCACCTTATGCACCAAAACGGGCTGATATGTATACCTCCAATAGACCAATCATTTAAAAAGCTCTCTCCGGTAAAAAAACCGGGGAGAGCTTATGAAGTGAATTTCATTATAAGATGACTTAGGACGGATTTCCGTTTGAATTATTCTTATCGCTACACCGATAGCATATCCCATGAAAATCAAGTCTATGATCAAGCACTGTGAAATTAAATTCTTTCTCCAGTCGCTCTTCTAGCGGTCCTAGCCAATCCTCACGGATCTCATCCATACTACCGCATTGCACACAAATTAAATGATGATGATGGTGCTTTGCAGTATCTGTTCGTAGATCATAACGGGCGACACCGTCTCCGAAGTTAATCTTTTCTACGACATGAAGCTCGCTAAGAAGTTCCAGGGTACGATATACAGTCGCAAGACCGATCTCGGGAGCCTTCTCTTTCACAAGCATAAAAACATCTTCTGCACTAAGATGATCTTCCTCATTCTCCAGCAGCACTCTTAAGGTCGCTTCCCGTTGGGGTGTAAGCTTGTATCCTTGGGATTGTAACTGTTGCTTAATTTTGTCTATCCGGGCTTCCATTGTCTCCCTCCCCCTTGGAAAATTACCTCACCGGTCTTCAAACCACTTCTTCCATTATAGGGGGTGTCGCTTTGAGAAGTCAAACGCTTTTACTGCAATCCCAAGGTCGTCACTGCTTGTACAAGTGAAGGCGTAACCCAGCGCATCATGATCGGCGTAACATAGGTCTCAAAACTAGAAATGCCCAGAATCAACAGCGCCATCACAAGTGACAATATCGTGTACATAGTAAAAGGTCGCGTCACTGGTGTCCGGCGTTGACCTAGCACTCGGCTACGAATCATCTGCAAGGAAAAAGCAATTGCCGCAGCACTACTCACTAACAACACAGGGATCAGCACCAGATTGTGCGGTGCCACTGAGACTAGAGCAAACAGCATCCCGTGCCACGAATATTGACTGACTAGACAACCGACCGTAAAACCGATCAATACCCCTTTAAGAAAATCAAGAATCAAGATTCCCGGCAACCCAATGACTGATAATCCAAGGATCCAGATCAGCCCAATCCATTTTAGATTCAAGGCCGCTATACTCCAGTACGAATCAGGTGCTGCTGGTAGACTCTGTTGATCAACCGTTACAAAGAAATTCCCCAGATAATCACTCAGCTCCTGTTGCTGATCCATCGTAAGCGCACTAACGATAAGAGCTCCAAATACAACACCTACCAGAAATAATACGCCGACAAAAATATACAGAGGCGTCTGTTCCTTCATCATCAGCCTTAAATTACGCATCGAGACGTTCCCCTTTCCGGTTACATGTTACACCATATGAGAAAACGCCCCGTGATATGACTTGTCCTTAGTACAATAACTCTACTTTCCAGGTTGTACGACTTTACCGTATGTTCCCCCACCGCCTGCAGATAGTTCCAATATACCTGAGCGAGCCTGAACGATCATAGAAGCCAAATCCACTCCTACTACGCTAGCAATTTCCGCTTCACCACAACCATGCAAAATGTTCATCTCGGTGCCAAAAGCTTGCAGCAACGCGTTCATTTTAGCCTTCCCGAGACCCGGTATAAATTCAAGTGGAACCTGATAGTGATAAGGCGGACGGTCTGCAGGTACTACAGGTGTCTTGCGGTCAGCAATATCTAGGATGCGGTCGAATACACCCCTCACCAATTTCAGACTGCCACAATACTGGCAACGCTCCGATGTGATATATGCTTCGTCAATAATACTACCGCAGCCTCCGCAGTAGGTTCGGTGGTATTTACCAAGCCGGGGGTTAAGTCCAAAATTGGCAGTTACCTTCCGTCCTTCCTTACGTTCAAGTGCGAGTCGCAGTTCAGCAAAAGAAGGTTGTGCCAAAGCCATTACATTATACTCTCGACCTAATTTGCCCAGTGAATGCGCATCAGAGTTCGTTAAGAATGTGAAGTTATCGAGCTCAGAAACATAACCTGCCATTTCAGAATCCGCACTCAGCCCGAGCTCAACTGCAGCTATCCGATCCAGATCAAAGATATCTGACATTCGTTCCGCAGTGCAGCCGTACAAGCCCTTGTGAGGCGTGAAAATATGTGCAGGGATTAGAATACCTCCTCGCTCATAAATCTCATCCTGAAGCTCTCTAGCCGGTGCATAGAGGCGCTGGGAACTAAGGTTCACATTTCGCATATGGCGACTCATCCAAGCGCTGAAATCTGTCATCCGCTCCACGTCGGGCATGAAGGCGAGTACGTGGCACTCTTTTCGCCCAGGTTCGCGGATTTCAATCTCCGTTCCTAGGATGATCGTAGTCCCCTGATAAGCAATCCCTCCACCTTCTGCTAGCGTCATCTCTCCAGATTCTAAGGAACGCTGAATATCACGTAGAACGCCAGGTGAATGACTATCAATAATACCTATCATCTCAAGACCTTTACGCTCTGCAGCTTCTTTAGCGATTCCAGCAAAAGTGAGCTCACGGCTGCCGCTGATTTTGACCGCTTGTCCTTCCGACGTTCGTCCGATATGAACATGCAGATCGCAATAGAAGTTCTTCAGTTCAGGTGTTAGTTCCATTGGCCTGTCAGGGTGTATAAATGCCAAGCGTACACCGCCATCATCGTCTTTGCGTCCGCGATACGTCCGTCAGCTATATATTGATAGGCTTCCTCCAAGGTAAGCTCCGAGACCTCTAAAAATTCATCCTCGTCAAGCGACATATCCCCTGGCTCGGCATTATTAGTAACATACAAATGAATAATCTCATCAGCAAAGCCGGGAGAAGTATAGAAAGATTTAAGTAACTTCAGATCACCGCTATGAAAACCGGTCTCTTCCTTCAGCTCACGACCAGCCGCAACTAAAGGGTCTTCACCTTGATCCAGCTTACCGGCTGGAATCTCCACCTCTGTACGGTGCATAGGCTGACGATATTGTTCTACAACTAACATTTTGTTGTTGTTCAAAGCAAGCACTGCTACTGCGCCGGGATGCTTCACAACCTCACGTGTTGCAGTATTACCATCCGGCAATCTCACAGTGTCCACTTGTAAAGATATGATCTTCCCATCAAATATAGGCTTTGTAGACAGCGTCACTTCGTCAAGCTCCGGCTTGCTGTGTAAATGTTGGTTTCCCATAAAATTTCTGGTCTCCTTTATCTCTATTCTGCATACGGTGTATTATAGCAAACTTAAAGGGAAAGAAGGAATTTCAAATGAACGAAATCTTCAGCCGTACAAGCTCATCCGCAGTCACAATGGTAGGTAAACCGGAGGAAATCAAAGCCATCTTAGCTAGGTGGATAGAGCGGTATGGGCCCGATATGCCTCTCACATACATCCTTTCCCTAAAGGATCAATCCAAGATCATTCCGTCTAAGGCCGGATAAATTCACATTAGGACATAGTGATACTTGTCCTTAAAATTATGGGGGTGTTCCAATAGCCATTCACTGGCTGCTGGAACACCCCTTAAATTTGGGCTTCCCTCTGCGGAATCTGAATAGCAATCTTCCTATCGGACTCAGCTGAACTTAAACGCGGGTATTTTCACACTGTCCTTTGACCTTGCCCAGTAGATAAAACTTACCTATAAAAAAACAGAGCAGCAATCCTACACGGAGGATCGCTGCTCTACTGCCTTATACAAAGGTTAGCCCTTTACACTCTCTTTAACAATGTTCACTACAAGCTCAGCCACTTTAACAATGTCTTCGGCTTTAATCCGTTCCTTAGTAGTATGGATATGTTCGTAACCTACAGCGAGGTTAACGGTCGGAACATCTAGGCCATTGAACACGTTAGCGTCACTTCCTCCACCAGAGTGGAACAGTCGTGGTGTGAGTCCCATAGAAGTAATAGCCCGCTGTGCAAGCTGTACCACTGGATCATTCTCATTAAAACTGAACGCTGGATAAATTATTTCACTGCGGAATTCGCATTCTGCACCATATTCTCGGACAGTGGTCTCCAGTGCTTCACGCATCGAAGCGATTTGATCGCCAACCTTTTCCTGCACGATACTACGTGCTTCGGCATCCAATTGAACGTGATCGCACACCACATTCGTAGGGCCGCCGCCGGCGAATTTACCGATATTCGCAGTCGTTTCGTTGTCGATCCGACCAAGCTTCATAGCAGCGATCGCTTTGCTGGCTACTTGAATCGCACTGATGCCGTCCTCTGGATTAACACCTGCATGAGCAGATTTTCCAAATATTCGCATCGTTATTTTAGCTTGCGTAGGTGCCGCAACTGCAATCGCTCCGACTTCACCATTGGAATCGAGTGCGAAACCGAAATCTGCATCCAAGTTACTCGGATCCATCGAACGCGCACCTAGCAATCCAGATTCTTCACCCGCAGTAATTACAAACTGAATCTGACCATGTGGTAATTTTTGCTCTTGAATCACTCTAATTGCTTCGAATAGTGCAGCTAGTCCAGCTTTGTCATCCGCTCCAAGAATTGTAGTGCCGTCACTTGTAATCCATCCATCCGCGCCAAGCGTAGGCTTGATATTTTGTCCAGGAACAACCGTATCCATATGGCAAGTGAACAGTAGCTTTGGTGCAGCTCCACCGTTCTCAGCCGGCCAGGTAATGAACAGATTACCCGCTCCATGTCCTGTTCTTTCCTGGGAATCATCTTCGGTAACTTCTAATCCCAGAGCGTTAAATTTACTCTTAAGTACATCGGCAATCTGCCGTTCATTTCTTGTTTCACTATCAACTTGGACAAGTTCCATAAATTCTTGAATCAATCTGTCTTGTGAAATCACTGGACTTCCCTCTCTTTCGTGAATACGTTACAATGGTTGTACAGAAAGACCATCTTTATGCTATTAACTTAAACTAAATCTAAAGGAGTTACTCATGCAACGTAATAAGTGGTTCAAAATCTTCATCTACGTCATGTTGTTCGCCATGATTGCCTCTACGCTCTTTATGGTTATCGAGCCTTTCCTTGCAGGTTAATATCTATACAAGGAACATTGATAATAGCGGCTAGGGATTCCCTTGCCGCTATTTGGCTTGCTTGTTTGTTCACTAATCAGCCTTAGCCATAGTGTCGAAGAACTCATCCTGCTCTTCATATGGAAAGTGTCTTAGGAAATAGGGGACCAATTCTCTGGCCACATCTTGAAGTTCAAAACGACGACCTGCACACTCCTCTAGGGAGGTTACTCCAAATTCGGTGATACCGCATGGAATAATTCCTTGAAAGCCGTGTCCAGATATTCCTTCAGAGATGTTAAAGGCAAACCCATGACTAGTAACAAACCCTCTTCGGAATTTGCTTTTGTTAAACTTGACACCAATGGCACAGATCTTCTCGTCGCCAACCCATACCCCTGTATACTCCGGCTTCCGTTCCCCTACAATTCCGTAGGATGCCAAATAATCAATAATTACTGCCTCCAGACTGCGCAAGTACCCGTGTAAATCTACCTTACCATCTTCACCGAGCATAAGGATCGGATAACCTACAAGCTGACCCGGTCCATGATATGTAATATCTCCTCCCCGGTCGATTTCAAACAGCTCAATTCCTTTTTCTTTGAGCTGCTCTTGATCTAGAAGAAGATGTTCGGGATGATTCTGTGAACCAATGGTATAGGTAGGAGGATGCTGCAAAAGAATCAGTCGTTCCGGTTGCTCACCAGCATCAATGGCGTGCACACTTTCCTTTTGCAGATCCCAAGCCTTTCCATACTCCATAATGGGGTCATATGATATCTGCAGCTTACGAATATCCGAATTATTCATACCGTCAGGTCCCCTTTTTCAGTCTCATGCCTGCACAGTTTGGCTCGTCATTATTTAGTAGAGTTTAGTATCCGGTGTATATCCTTCAATATTATCCTTGACGCGTTGTAAGAAACGGCCGCAAATTACTCCGTCCAGAATCCGATGATCCAGTGACAGACAGATATTAGCCATTGATCGCACACCTATCATATCGTTAATAACCACAGGTCTTTTCACAATCGATTCAAAGGTTAAGATCGCAGCCTGTGGATAGTTAATGATTGGATAAGATAGAATGGAGCCAAAAGAACCTGTGTTATTTACAGTGAAAGTCCCTCCCTGCAAATCTTCCAAGCTCAGTTTGCCTTCGCGGGTTTTTTGTGCCAATTCATCAATCTCACGAGCCAACCCGGCGACATTTTTCTGATCAGCCTTTTTAATCACAGGAGTGATAACCGAATCTTCTGTGCCTACCGCTAACGAGATATTGATATCACGTTTGACAATAATTTTGTCTACAGCCCAGACAGAGTTCATAATCGGGTAATCCTTAATCGCACTCACAACAGCCTTCATCATGAAAGCCAGATAGGTTAGATTGATACCTTCTTTACGCTTGAACTCATCCTTATGTTTATTGCGCAGTGCGACCAGATTAGTCACATCTACCTCAATCATTGTCCAAGCATGCGGAATCTCCGAGACACTTTGGCGCATTCTTGTAGCGATTGTATTCCGGATTGGTGTTACATCAATCAGGTATTCCGAACTGTTGCCTCGTCCACCCTCGACTTCAATTGTTGGAATACGAGGAGATTCGCTCAAATGTAGACCCGAATGGCGAAGAGGCTCTTCCGTCTTCTTCTTTTCGGCTTGAACGAACTGTGGAACAGGCGGTTGTGACACCACTGGGGCAGGTTGACTAGCAGAAATCGAAGCTGGAGATGTAGCTCCGCCACTTTCGATAAAGGCCAGCACATCCTTACGGGTAATCCGACCACCCATACCAGTACCCATAACTAAAGTCAGGTCGATGTTATGCTCAGCCGCCAAAGTCTGTACTGCGGGAGAATACCGCGCACGCATTGAATCGTTAGCAGTTGATGTAGCATTTTGTCCTGCAATATTATTAGACGAATTAGCTGCAACTGTGTTAGTCACGTTTGGAGCAGCAGATGTTGTCACAGGCACGGCAATACGGCAAATGACTTCGCCGACATTGACAACCTGGCCTTCTTCCGCTAATAGTTCACCCATAACTCCATCTATCGTTGAAGGCAATTCAGCATTTACCTTATCTGTAATAAGCTCACATAATGGTTCGTATTGCTCTACCGGATCACCCGGTTTCTTCAGCCATTTGCCGATCGTCGCCGATACTAGCGATTCCGCCAGCTGCGGCATGATCACGTCAGTCAACTTTTGGTTGTCAGACATCTTTTCACTCCTTAAAAGTTTTACGAAGCTTCGCTTATTAGAAATACTTCGCAGTAAAACTTGCATCGTAAGCATTCGCTTATGGTTTACGAAGTAAAACTTTCTTCGTAAGCATAATCTTAAGTTTTACGAAGCTTCGCTTCCACTTAACTATTTTAATATTGCGCCAATCGAAGCATTTCCGCCTTCACCTTTTCTTTGCTAAGCATGAAGAACTTCTCCATTGGTGGGCTGATTGGCATCGCCGGAACATCCGGACCACAAAGACGGAAGATCGGCGCGTCTAGTTCAAATAGACAATGTTCAGCGATAATCGCCGCCACTTCGCCGCCAATACCGCCCGTTTTATTATCCTCGTGCACAATAAGAACCTTCCCTGTCTCACGAGCAGCAGCTATGATCGCCTCACGATCAAGGGGCTGCAAGGTCCGCAGATCCAGAATATGCGCTGTAATGCCTTCTTCGCGCTCCAATTCTTCTGCTGCTTGCATCGCAAAATGCAATGGCAAACTATAACCAATAACCGTAATATCTGTTCCCTTGCGCAGCAGATTAGCTTCGCCAATTGGAACGATATAATCACCTTCTGGCACTTCTTCCTTGATCAGCTTATAGCACTTCTTGTTCTCGAAGAATAAAACCGGATCAGGGTCACGTACGGCTGCTTTCAATAGCCCTTTTGCATCGTAAGCAGAGTAAGGTGCGACAATCTTCAATCCTGGTGTACCGAAGAAAATCGATTCCGGGCACTGAGAATGGTACAGACCGCCGAATACACCGCCGCCGATAGGCGCACGAATGACAACCGGACAATTCCAATCGTTATTTGAACGATAGCGGATTTTGGCCGCTTCGCTAATGATTTGATTCGTTGCTGGAAGCATGAAATCAGAGTACTGCATTTCAGCAATAGGCTTCATACCATACATAGCTGCACCAATCGCCACACCAGCTATAGCCGATTCCGCTAACGGTGTATCTAGTACACGCTCTTCTCCGAACTGTTCTTGCAGACCTTTTGTTGTGGTAAATACGCCACCTTTGAGCCCCACGTCCTCGCCAAGCACAAACACGGATTCATCGCGTTCCATTTCTTCCTTCATAGCGAGCCGAATGGCATCGATATATTCCATTATAGCCATGGTTTATGCTCCTCCTTTCAGGTCGGAATCACTGTAAACATGCAGCAGTGTATCTTCCGGTTTCGGGAATGGAGCGTTGTCAGCATATTCGATAGCTGCTTTAAGCTCAAGATTGCATTCAGCAATAAGATCTTGTTCTTGCTCGTCACTCCAAAGTCCCAGACCGATCAGGTAATTGCGGAATCCTGCTACGCCGTCCTTCTTCCAGTTCTCATCAACCTCTTCTTTGGTCCGATAAGCCAAATCATTATCCGAGGTGGAGTGTGGAGATAAACGGTACATCATAGCTTCGATCAACGTAGGACCTTCCCCCGCAAGTGCTCTTTCCCGAGCTTCCTTAACGACACGATATACTTCCAGTGGATCATTGCCGTCTACACGCACACCTGGAAACCCATAACCCAGAGCACGGTCGCTGACCTTACCGCCCAGCTGTTTGTGAGCAGGAATAGAGATCGCGTACTGATTATTCTGACACATAATAATAACCGGCAGCTTATTCACTCCGGCAAAGTTACAAGCTTCATGAAAATCGCCTTGGTTGCTGGAGCCTTCTCCGAAGGTTACAAATGAGACGAACTTTTTCTTTTGCATTTTGGCCGCCAAAGCAAAACCAACCGCATGAGGGACCTGCGTGGTTACCGGACTTGAGCCTGTCACAATACGCAGACGCTTACTACCAAAGTGACCTGGCATTTGCCGCCCACCACTGTTTGGATCTTCTGCCTTTGCGAACACAGACAACATCAGTTCACGAGTAGTCATACCCACGGAGAGTACGAAAGCATAATCACGGTAATATGGTAAAAAATAATCATTCTGCCGGTCCAGCGCAAATGCTGCTGCTACCTGACCCGCCTCCTGGCCAATGCCGGAGACATGAAAGTTAATCTTGCCAGCGCGCTGAAGCAGCAGACTGCGCTCGTCGTATTTACGTGCGAGCAACATATATCTGTACATATCGATGACCTGGCCGTCACTTAGTCCAAGCTGCTTATGTCTGTTAATCGTTTCTACAGTATCTTGGGATTCCATAAAGAGATACCTCCTTATTCATAAAGCCTGAGTCTTACAGGATTTAAGACCAATTGTATCCTGATCTTAAAACCTGGTACTAAGACTTGGCTTGAGTTTATTATAATCCCTTTTTACCCAAAAAGAAAAGCTAAATCCCGATAGATCTTCCGTCTACTGCTAACATTGCTTCTCCAACGATCTCCGAAAGCGTAGGGTGAGCATGAATGGCCTCACCAATTTCCCAAGGTGTTGCATCAAGCAGTTGGGCTAGTGCCGCTTCTCCGATTAGATCCGTTACATGAGGACCAATCATCTGCACACCGAGAATATCTCCGCTGGTTCGATCCGCTACAACTTTAACAAACCCGTCCTTCTGACCGTATACAATCGCCTTGCCAATGGCTGAGAAAGGGAATTTTCCAGTCACCACATCATGTCCCAATGCCTTAGCTTCCTTCTCAGTGTGACCCACACTCGCTACTTCAGGACGTGTATAGACACAGCGCGGTACAAGATGTGTATGATAAGGATGAAGTCTCTCACCAGCGAGATGGTTGACCGCCATAATGCCTTCATGACTGGCCGCATGTGCTAATTGTAATCCACCGATACAGTCGCCAATCGCATAAATATGCGGTTCAGCTGTCTGCATACTAGCATTTACAGCGATAATTCCTTTGTCAAAGCGAATATCTGTATTTTCCAGGCCAATATTCTCGATATTTGCTACTCTGCCTACGGATACTAGCAGCTTTTCTGCGGATAAACTTTGAGTTTGCTCTCCCTTACGGGCATCGATCGTTATTCCATCCTCAGTTACCTTACAGGTTGCAGCATCTACTGTAGTTTCAGTTAGAACTTTAACGCCACGTTTTTTCAATAAGCGTTGCAGTTCTTTAGCTACTTCTTCATCCTCTTGAGGTAGTAACTGACCAGCAGCTTCAACTACCGTAACCTGTACTCCGAAATCGACAAGCATAGAGGCCCATTCCACCCCAATTACTCCGCCTCCAACAATAATGATGGAAGAAGGTAACTCGTCGAGCGTGAGTGCTTCATCACTGCTAAGAATAACTTTCCCGTCTGGTTCCAGACCAGGTAATACACGCGGACGAGATCCTGTAGCAATAATAAGATGGTTAGAGACCACTGTTTCCATTTCACCGTCTTCTAGTTCCACAGCAACAGCACCACTACGCGGGGAAAAAATAGAGGGACCCGTCACGCGCCCCTTGCCTTTAATAACTTGTATTTTATTTTTGCGCATCAAATATTGTACGCCCTGATGAAGTTGTTCAACTACCGCTTCCTTGCGCTTTTGTACTTTCGGGAATACAAGCTGTACACCGCTTGTCTCAATGCCATAGCTCTCGCTCTCATTGATTTCAGCATATACTTCTGCACTTCTGAGCAGCGATTTGCTAGGAATGCAGCCACGGTGCAGGCAGGTTCCTCCCAGTTTGTCCATTTCGATGACGACGACGGACTTACCAAGCTGTGCAGCGCGAATGGCTGCCACATATCCCCCGGTTCCTCCGCCAAGAATGGCCACGTCACATGAAATTGTCATGATATGTATCCTCCAGTCATTACACGTAAGTTCATTTTACATTGTATATTGTACTCTCTTTTTAGAGTATTACAAAACTTATAAACGTCATATCCAAATAGACTTTTTCTTACTAAAGCGTTATCATATGGTTGAATCTAATGGGCTAAGAGGGGTAGGAGACATTTATGAAACTGTTAATTTCACGCTTCATTGCCATCCTTATTCTTGTGTTTCCTGGTTTAATCGCAATGAAGGGCTTCTTAATGATGAAGGACGATATTTTTGATTATATCTCTATGCATGGCGATGACTCCGTTGTCCCAGATTTCGCTTGGCTTCACTTTGGCGGTGGTTTCCTTCTCTTTGCAGCAGGTATGACTTTCCTTGGGGGCTGGATTCTAGCAAGAGACCGCAAACGCAATTATGTTGGCCCTCGGTTCAAGGAGAAACAACAAGCGAAGCAAGCTGCAGCGCAAGAAACGATCTCCTAGGCAGCAAAATCCCCCTCTCATTGTACTTTGTACAATAGAATTCATTCCAAAGAAGGTTAAATCAAACCATCCAACAACTCCTTCGAATGCATAATGAATCTCCACACATTACATAAAGGCGAGAGTTCTCATGGACGCAACTTGCGCTTCCTTGAAAACTCCCGCCTTTTTATGCACAGCTTAAAGCCCAGCTTTATCAAGCGACTCTCTACGGCCACCCTGAACCAACTCGCTGTACAAGCCCCCTTGCTTCAACAACTCCTCATGAGAGCCCTGCTGCAATAATCTGCCCCCTTGAAGAACAAGAATTCGATCTGCAGCGCGGATGGTACCCAGTCTATGAGCAATAACGAAGCTGGTCCGTCCCTTCATCAACGCCTGTAGTCCTTCCTGAATCTTGATTTCGGTCACGGTATCGATACTGCTAGTGGCTTCATCAAGAACAAGCATGGAAGGGTTGGCAAGAATAGCCCTTGCAATGGATAGCAATTGCTTCTGTCCTTGGCTTATACCGCTGCCATCAGCAGAGAGCATTCGATCATAACCTTCCGGCATTCGGATAATAAAAGAATGAGCGTTAGCCAGCTTCGCCGCCGCTTCGACCTCCTCATCGGAAGCATCCAGTCTCCCGTAACGAATATTATCGCGGATGCTACCCTTGAACAAAAAGGAATCCTGCAACACAAACGCCATATGGCTCCTCAGGCTTTCACGCCGAATGGAAGTGATATCTAAGCCGTCCAACGTAATCTTTCCCTGGTTAGGATCATAGAAACGGGATAACAGTCCGATTAGAGTAGTTTTGCCGGCACCGGTAGGTCCTACTAAGGCAATCATCTCGCCAGGCTTCGCTTCAAAGCTAAGATCATGCAGTGTGTTAGAACTTCCGTCATATGAAAAAGATACATTTTCGAACTTCACTGCACCCTCAACTTTAACCAGCGAAGTGGCTGCACCTTCGTCTTTAGCTTCCGTCTCTTCGTCCAGCACCTCAAACACTCTCTCCGCTCCTGCAACCGCTGACAGCAGTGTATTCCACTGATTCGCTAAGTCGTTAAGAGGGCGAGTAAATTGACGCGTGTATTCAACAAATACGATAATCACTCCGACCGTTATTGCCCCACGGATCGCTAGCAGACCGCCAACTCCAGCAACAATAGCGAAGCTCAAATTATTAAGTCCATTCATCAGCTTAGGAATGAAGCCAGAAATCGACTGTGCCCAGTATCCAGAGAGCATAATTCGCTCATTGCGTTCATGAAAACCAGCGATGACCCGTTCCTCTTGTGAAAAAGCCTTGATAATCCGTTGACCGGATAACGTTTCTTCTATATAACCATTTAACTCACCCACATTGCGCTGACGTTCTTTAAAAAGCGGACCCGTACGCCGAGTAATCCAGCGCATGCCTAATAACATCAAAGGTACAACCAGGAATGTAAGCAGTGTCAGAAGAGGACTGAGCCACAGCATTACACCAACCGTTCCGAGCAACGTCAACACACTTGAAAAGATCTGAATAGCTGAGCTATTCAGTGTAGAGCTGACGTTCTCAATATCGTTGGTGAGGCGGCTCATAATTTCGCCCTGCTGTCTCCGGTTAAAAAATGAGATCGGCAAACGATGCAGATGAGAAAACAACTCCGTGCGCATCCGAAATACGGTCTCCTGAGCGATTTCGATCATCCAAATATTTTGCAGCCAAGATGTTAAAGAATAGAAAATGTACACACTAGCAAGGCTGATCAAAAAAATCGTCCACGAACGTCCGCCAGTGCCTTCCAGATAATCATCCACGGCTCTACCAATCATATAAGGCCCGAGCAGCGCTAAAGCCGAGCTGAAGACCACCATTAACAGAACGAGAAAAAGCTTAGCTTTACGCTCGGCAAGGTAGCTCCAAATCCGCATGAGCGTGCCGCCCCAATCCTTCGCCTTCGCTTTTGGCTTCCTTCCAGCTGCTGAACCAAGACTTCTTCCAGCTCCAAGCTCAATGACGGGTTTTGGGTGACGAAAGGGTTCAAGAATTGCTTTGAACATGCTGCTTCGCCTCCTCTACCTGTGATTCATAAATCTTGCGGTACAGCAGAGAGCTTGCCATAAGCTCCTCATGTGATCCCTTACCGATTAAGCGCCCTTCGTCCAACAGCAAAATTAAATCGGCAGATGCAGTTGAACTGATCTTTTGAGTAATCAGGAAGGTTGTACAAGAAATTTCTTTTAGTGCCTCCAGCAAAAGTCCTTCTGTCACAGCATCAAGCGCACTCGTGCTGTCATCGAGGATCAAAATAGCAGGCTTCCTCACAAGCGCCCGAGCAATGGTCAACCGCTGCTTTTGCCCACCAGACAGATTTACCCCTCGTTGACCAAGCATCGTGTCATAACCATTAGGCAATTCCATCACTGTTGCATGAATTTGAGCGGCAGACGCTGCGTGTTCGATTTGTTCCTGTGTGGCATGTTCATTGCCCCAAGCGATATTATCGCGGATCGATCCGCTGAAGAGCTGTACTTCTTGAGGAACGTAACCAATCGATCGCCGCAATCTTGAAATATCGATATCGCTGCTCTTTTGCCCATCAATGCTAATGATGCCGTCTGTCTCTTCGTATAAACGTGGGATGAGACCGACAAGAGAAGACTTTCCTGATCCGGTGGCTCCCATAATCGCTACTCGCTCACCAGCAGAAACTTCAAAAGTAATATCCTCAAGCACTGAAATGCTACTTTCAGGATACTTGAAGCTGATGCCTTCAAATTGAACATGTCCCTGTATCGGTTCGCTCTTTGCGGCTCCGCCTTCCTTAACTCCAGCGCCTGCTGACATCACTTCTGTAATACGCTGTGAGGAGGCGCGTGCCCTAGAAATTGTAACGACTAGCCCAGATATTGCTGACAATGCTCCAATGGTTCGTAAAGAGTAATTAATAACCGCAACGGTTTCTCCTAAAGTAGCATCCCCATTTGCAATCTCAATCCGTCCAAACCATAGGATCAGCATAATCGCTGCATTCACAATTAGCATAACAAATGGCATCGTCGTCTCGGTCAAACGCAGCGCAGATACCGTGGATCTCATCAAATTCCCGCTAAATACCGTGAAACGTCCAATCTCATGTCCCATGCGCACGAACACACGGATTAAGCGAATTCCTGTAAGATTCTCCTGAATTACTCCATTCACACCGTCTAGCCGATTTTGTACGTTGCGAAATAACAAAGAAGCTTTTCTCATGATGAAGTAAAGGAAGAGAAGCAACAAAGGTAGAGCTACAGTGAGAAATAATCCCAGCTTCACATGAACAACCAATGCCATAATCACACTGCCCACCACAACCAGTGGCACCCGTGTCATAAAGCGAAGGCTCATAAATATAGTGTCCTGCAGCTGCGATACATCGCCGGTCAGACGTGTGATCAGCGACGAGGTAGCAAACCGATTGAATACTTCATATGTAAAGGATTGTACCTTTTCATATAACTTGTCCCTAAGATCAAAAGCAAAGCTCTGACTCGCATGGGCAGCAAAAAAAGAACTTAACACTCCAGCTATAAACGCGACTACCGCGCTGCCGATCAATACACCGCCCCAGAGCCATACTACAGAGGAATTCTGTTCTTTAATGCCCTGGTCAATAATTTTGGAAATGAGTAAAGGCTGTGACAATTCCACCGCTAGTTCAATAAGCATCATCACTAGGGCAGCTATTGCAGCGACTTTATATTTTTTGAGAAAAGAGAAAATCAAACCCATTCGAATACCCTCTTTTTCTATTCGTACAGTGCATCCCTTAAACGAGTCGACATTGTGGAGGCCTGCCCAGTTTTCATTATTGCCCGCCGCAGCGCTTTATTGCTTCGATTCAATTCCACCAAATCTGCCATCATCTCTTCCAGCAAAGCCTCAGCCTCGATAGAAAGATTTCCATTTTGCTGAATCAGAGCTAACCGTTCCTTGTATTCGTCTATTTTTTCAGTCACACTTATTACTTCCTTTCCAATCACTTGATTCCTTTTATCATACCACATTCAAATCTATCGCAATGTTTTCACTGGATACAGCTGACACGAATATGATACTCTAATAAGGTCGCATTTTTAAGATTAGATAATTGGCTTATACGAAAGGATAGATGGAAGTGGCACAATTGTTTTTCAAATACGGAGCAATGAACAGCGGTAAATCTATTGAGATACTCAAGGTTGCGCATAATTATGAAGAGCAAGGGAAATCGGTGCTCATTTTCACTCCATCCATAGACGATCGGGACGAAGTTGGTTTTATCTCCTCCCGTATTGGGCTGCGGAAACAGGCCATACCCGTCGACGAGAATACCGATATTTATAATATCGTCAGCAGTAACCAGCCCAAACCCCACTGTGTGCTAATTGATGAATGTCAATTTCTAAGCAAGGACTGCATTCTTCAGCTAGTACGGATTGTAGATGAACTAGGCATTCCCGTTATGGCATTTGGACTTAAAAATGATTTCCAAAACCAGCTATTTGAAGGCAGCAAATACATGCTGATTTATGCTGATAAAATCGAGGAAATGAAGACTATTTGCTGGTTCTGCGAGCGCAAAGCAACGATGGCTCTAAGAGTAGAAAATGGTAAGCCTGTATACAGCGGTAAGCAAATCCAAATTGGTGGCAACGAAGCCTACTATCCAGTGTGCCGTAAATGTCACAAGAATCCACCACTATAAAAAATCTCCACAAGGCGAGGCTTTGCGGAGGACCCCAATATTTTCTTTAAGCTAAAAAAGCATTCCGAAGGCGCGTTAGCCTCAGGAATGCTTTTTTATATCTAACTCGCTTATACAAGATATCTTTCTTTAAGAATATTCAAATGATGAAGATCATGACCGATCATTAAGCAGGCCACCGCTCTCGCGGAGATAGCTCCATTGTTAACCGTTCCCATTCGAGTCCACGCTTCTTCCGGCAGAGTATCTAAAAGGGCTTGCGTTGACTCTCGGACAAGCTTGTAATGAGCCAGCAGCTTTTCTAAAGTGTGCGCATCGAAATTTGCGGTTAGTACGTAGTCCTTTTCCTCAAACCCCGCTAATGGTGTTGTATCTCCTCTTGCCACGCGCAATAAACGATAAGACATAATTCTTCCAGTATCCGCTAGATGGCCGACCATTTGCTTAATACTCCATTTGTCAGGAGCGTAACGATGCTCTCCTTGTTCTTCCGTAAGGTTCGAAATAAAACTACAAATCTCATCCGTCTGCTCTCTAAAAATAGTACAAATTTCCCCTTCTGTTGGTACTAAAGAGATATACTTTGACAGCTCATTCAAATACTCACTGCTCTCTGGACGTTGACCCATGTAGAAACTCCTCACATATTGAATTTTTTTGAAAAATATGGAGAAAAATCACGTGCTCATAGTTGTATTTTAGTTAATTATGTATGATACTTGCAATATTAAGATTTGTTAAACTAGTCATCGGGAGTGTCGGCATGCTTGATTTTATTCTCTTCATGGTTTTTTCAGGACTAGAAACCTATGCTATTTTCTTTTTAGCTTTTAAAATCTTCAAAATTGATCTCTTTCATAAGGAGATGGTGTTCGGAAGTTTTGTAATGGGGTTTTTCTCCTATTCACTTCGGACGAACTATGACCTATTTCAATTAGATATTTTCTCACAATATGCACTAATGTTTTTCTTTATGTGGCTGTTGTTCCGAATTCATCCCTTTTATGCCTCCATACTGACCGGGATGGCTTATCAAGCATATTCCGTGATTCAAACCTCTCTATATTATTTTTTAAACTTTGTAATCAAGTTTCCTTTAGACTCTTCCAACTCTGTTTCTATCAATATATTTATACTTCAAGTTTTATCAGCTTTGGCTGCCATAGGTATTGGTGTGTATATGCGCCGAAAACGTAAAGGATTTGATTTTGTACCCGATAAACCTGATATAAAAATAAAACCGAGTACGAGCGAAAAAATACTATTTGCTCTGAATCTTCCTGCTCTATTTCTAATCGCTTCCGTTTCGTTATTTTTTCAGTCAAGCTATTTTCTTCTAATCCCTATTGGTTATGGGGTTATATTATGGGGATATTTGTACTTATCCTATAAAAAGGATAGAAATGACCATGAATCATTTAGCATTTAGAATCGTTTCGGCCATAAAAAAAACAAACCCTGAGCAAACTCATTCCATAGAAGTAATGCAGTATGCACTGAGTATTATTTTGAATACTTTATTCATTATTACAGTTTCCCTTCTTATAGGGGGCTTTACAGGGCAATTAATGGGAACATTGATCGCGCTTCTAAGTTTTGGATTGCTAAGGATTTGTTCTGGCGGAGCCCATTTGAAAACTGCAACAGCCTGTAATATAACGTCCATTTTCATATGTTCGTTAATCCCCCATCTTACATTCCTTGCACATAGTTATTTGCTCTGGATTAATCTATTTAGTATGATTTCAATGATCTTATTTGCTCCGAATCCAGATCGAAATGCACAACTCTCTAAAGACTGGTACCTAGGTTTGAAAATGTTATCCATCCTGTTAGTGCTCGCAAATTTTTGGATTAACTCGTCTGTCATCGGTCTGGCTTTTTTCATCCAGTCCTTAACAGTAATCATTCCTTTACAAGGGAGGTCTAGTAGATGAAGAAAACGCTCGCTCGTGTTGCTTCTAGTGCGCTTGGCATGTCCGCTCTTGTCTTTGCAACAATAATCAAGCCTTACATTCACAGTCCAGAAATTCCAAAAGAATTGCGTAAGTAATTAAACAAGGATGGGGAAAAGATGCGTGTCTTACAGAAAGACGGTTCCTCCTGTGATATTCTGGAGGAAGAAATATTGTATTTCTCGAATTATAAGAATACAATATTCGTCCATACGAAAGAAGGCGAATTTGTTCTCCCCACCACTCTTTCCGATCTTTTCACAGCGTATGAGGGTAAGGGATTTAAACGCCTTGACCGCAGCAATGTAGTCAATATTAACAACATCGAAGGCTATGATTCCGAACGAAAAATCGTTTATTTTAATCATGGCGAGCAGTTTGCAACTGTTTCGGAGTCCAATGAACCTCGCCTAAAAAAGTACTTATCTACTCTAAAGAAAGACTCCGATTAAAAAGATCCCGGCATGTCTCTACATGTCGGGATCTTTTTTTATTTATTAAAATTTAAAGCAATCCATCCTATAATCGCACAAAAAAAGAGATTATGCCATAATTATCCTCAGATGTAAAGATAAATTCGTAAGATGAATGACAGGGGACGGATTGTATTCCAAATGATACCATATAGATAAATGCGAAATAAAAACAAACATATGATGGAGGAACCAAATGAATTACTATTTTCATCCCTCACCTCGCCCCTCATCTCTTGAATCGATATCTGATGAAGAATTACTTAACATCTATGCGTTAGCGGTTGAGGCACAAGCTTTACCAGATTTCATTGAGATTGTTAAAGAGATCTTAGACAGTAGAGATCTCATACATTCTAAAGAAATATAACATCCCCGACACGAATTCATTCGCTTATTGTGCGCAATTATATAATTTCCCATGACTTCTACTCCGAGTGCTCTCTGTTTTGTCTTCATGTTAACTTCATCAACATAAAGAAGGTAGAGCCTCTAATGGCCCTACCTTCTTTGTTTGAAACAAGGATTACTCCATCTAAATAGAATAGTCCCTACTCCGTAATTTCAGTTTTAAATACATTTTCCAATTTTCCGCCAAGTCTCTTCTTCAATGGAACTTTAATATCTCTACCCAGCTCTTTGAAAAAGGTTTCTACATCACATTTTACATTTTTAGCAGTCGCGATCACTGCGCCATCACCAACAATATTTTGATTCTCGTCAAGAGGAACATCAACTTCGATATCATACTTTTTGGATAATGTCTTGATGTATCGTGCGAAGATCTCCAGCAATTCCTCGTTATTAAAATTCTCTATAGCGACTTTTCCCTTGCTGGTAAACTTCATGTTAATTTTCATTATTAATATCCCCTTTTCTGTCAAACCATTTTTAGTTGTTAGTTTATGGATCAAGATGAATAGATGGCTGCAAGAAAGGGCAACATTATTCATTTTTGAGATCATTTATGAAACATACATTATTTATAAGCACCCTTTATTTGTTGTACTTTAAATTGTGTAAATTCTTTGAGCGCTTGTATGACCTGATCCTGTTCTTCTTCCTTCAGCTCATAAACGCACTCCCGTAACCACTCGCCAAATAGAAAGGCTTGACGCCCTTTCCGAGGGCTCTTTCTTAAGGAGTCGAGGCAACCCTCAAACTTATCGTTCAGGACGTCAGTAAGATTGTATTTCTCAATCTTCTCTATTACCATTCCTGCCCCATATTCGGTTTCATAAACTATGACTTCATTAGAATCAAAGGAAACATAAGAAGTTTCTTTACCTTCCTTTGCCCTGAATTCCTTAAGCTTGTTAAAGGCCGTCTCATAAATGTAGTCTTGAGACTGCTTAAGCTGCGGCAGTTCATAACCATGCTTCAAGGTCTTGATATATTCAATATCAGGCATATAGTCTGCCAAATGATACATCCGATTCTTCAGATCTGTTCCAAGCGCTTCAATGATCTTGTCCAGATTGTCTTTAAGCGGAATGCTCTCTCCACGTTCGATCTTGCTAAGCTGTGAGTAGCTAATACCGCTCTTTTCTTCCAGTCCTCTTAAGGTTAACCCTCTCGTTTTTCTGATGTGCCGAATGAAATTACCCAGCTCATCGGGATAGTTCTCAAAATCATTCATGGGAGTCACCTCCCTACTATCATAACACAACATAACAATTTGTGTTGGCTTATAACAATTAATCCTAGCATTTACTTGCTTCTGAAGGGTAATTCCCACTATTCAATAACCAATATAACCCTCATGTCACAAAAACAGGATAAGAATAGGTGATCGTCTTCCAGGTTTTGGATTATGTTCTCGGGTTGGAAAATCAAACGTATCTGACTGTTGAGACCTTATTAGCTGATTTCTGCTTTTTCGCTCACCTAAGGGACTCAGATGCAGCTATTCATTAAAATATACGGCGAGCCGGTTCAAAAATATGACAATAAGAACTGTGGAGTCCGAAAACTAAAAAAAAATGGACCAAAAAACAGCCAGTCCCCAATTTTCTGAGACTGGCCAAAATCATTACTACATAACATTCAACAAGTTGATGATCATCTGTGCACTTTCGGCACGAGTGCCATTTTGTTTCGGAGCAAATTGCCCTTCCCCACGTCCTTGCATCAATCCATGTCTGAGCACCTCGCTGATAGCCTCTTGAGCCCATTTCGGAGTAGCAGCAATATCTTTAAATGCCATACCGTTAAGACTATCGACAGCTACTGTTTTCTTGGCGTAAGCATATGCACGAGCCAGCATCGCAGCCATCTCTTGACGAGAAATCTTAGCATCTGGTTCAAACTGTAAAGAATTCTGGCCAGTAACAATTCCAGCTTGTCTCGCTAAGCCTACGGCTTCGGCATACCATTTGTCCGAAGCTACATCGGCGAATACGGCTTCCGTTTGACCTTTCAGCCCAAGTACGCGAACTAGCATCGCAGTAAATTCAGCACGTGTAACCGATCTGTTGGGATCAAAATGATCCGCTGTTACGCCCTGTACAAGCTGCTTAGCTGCGAGCTGTTTCACAGTAAGGAATGCCCAATGATCGGTTTTCAGATCACTAAAATCCTTGTCGTATTCTAATAATGCATATTTACTAAAATGACTGATAGGAGCAACAATATAACCTTCCAACCAATTACTATTCATATACTCCAAATTACCAGTATCATCAATGTGATAAATTCCTAATAAACGTCGATCTACATTCGCGTCAACCTTAAATGAAATCGTGATCGGCTCTGCAAACTGACTTAACCTGAAGCTCTTTCCTTGTTCAGTTATCATGCTAAGCGACCATTCCCGCATATCACTTATCACTCTCAATTGTGCACCCGCAAGTGTTCCTGCACGATTAATCAGTTCCGCTGCTGCATCGCTAGCTACTGAATTCAATTGAAGTGAAATCTTACTTTCGGCATTGATTCCAGCAGGGTCCTGCTTACTTAGATCCGCCAATACCCTCACAGGGATAATAACCGTCAATTCCTTCGTAACCACTCTGAGGGATGCACTGCCAAGTAGTTCAACCGCATTCCCTGGCAAGAGTAATCCCGTTACCACTTCGTCAATGGAAACCACAACTTCACCTTGTGCATTCTTGTTCGCTGACAACTGAGATTCTGTTATCGTTACAATTCCCACTTGTGCAGATGCCGACGGTGTTGGTGAGGATGTAGGCGTTGGTGTCACCATAGGTCCCGGCACCCAGCCACCTGGCGTTGGTGTTGGTGTTGGTGTTGTCCCTGGTGAACCTTCTGTCACTGTCAATTCATAATCAGTACTTAACCCGTTATAAACAGCACTGACTTTTGTTGTACCGACAGTTAGAGCATGAAGTTCTCCTGTCTCACTAATCATGGCAACGTCATGATCAGAAGTATCATATTTTACGCCTTCGATCAATTTTAGCGTGCTGCCATCACTGTACACAGCCTGAACGACAACAGAGCCTTTACTACCCAGCTCCAACGAATCCGGCCCTTTAATCGCGATTCCTGTTAGCTCAGAAGCCACATCCGTTGTTACGACAAGGTTGTACTCCGATGAGAACTCTCTATAGGTAACTGCAATTACTGATGTACCTTCCTTATAGGTCTGAATCAAGCCCTGATCGTTGATTGTAGCAACATTCTCATTTGAGCTGGAATAATGAAGTCCATCTAATATCGGGATACGTTTACCTGACGCATAAACGGCTTCGGTTACCGTTTGATCAGCTTCTTCCAGTTTAAGCTCTCTTTTGCCCTGAAGCTTAATAGATTGCAGAACATCTACGTTTATCGTACTCTCCGCATAAATATTCGGGTAACCTTCCACTGCAACTCTTACCCTAGCTATACCTGGCTTCAACGCTGTGACCAGGCCGCTCTCATTTACAGTGACCACTGATTCAGTAGTGTCAGAAACGATGGACCAAATCTTTTTTAGATGATTAGCCTGTTCTGGTTGAACCTTAGCTTGCAGTTGAATGCTAGCACCAGGTTCAAGCTCTACAGTGGTTTGATCCAGCGCAATAGATTCTAGAACAATTTTCCCGATTACTAGACGGTCAATTTCCACACCATCAACCGTTCTTGCAGTAACCGTAATCTCATTCTCGGCAATCTCAACAGCGGTATAAATTTGTTCATCCTCATCATATATTTTTTCCTGCCAAAAACGTGGCGTCAACGCATAGAACTTAGGACCCGAGGAACCTCCGATCACATATCGAGTACCTTCGCCTTCCGCTACCTGCTTACCATCCTTCATCGGAAAAGTTCGTAAGTAAATATGATCATGGCCATTCATAACAAGATCCACATTATGCTTATCAAACACTGGTACCCACTTTGCTTGCACCTGCTCATTAGAGTAGATGCTGCCGTAGGGACCTTGATGGAAAAAGATCACCTTCCACTTTTTATCTGTAGCTGAAAGATCCTGATCCAGCCACTCTGCCTGTTCTGCAAACGGACTACCTGAATGTTCTGTATTCATGACCACAAAGTGAGTATCCTTCACATCAAAGGAATAGTTCGTCCCTTTCACACTCGCTGCACCATTTTGCGGATTATTGAATTGTGCTAGGTAATCCCCGTCTCCATTCGTTCCCATCACTTCATGGTTCCCGATAATCGGGACAAGTGTGGTATTCAGGAGCTGTTGCTGCGCAGCATCGAACCACCAATTCCACTGCTCTTGTTCAAATCCTTTATCCACCATGTCACCTGCATGAACTAGCATCTCTGCATCTGGCATGTAGGCAAAAGCAGCCTGAATCGTATTTCCCCAAAGACCAAAACCTGCTTTCGAGTCAGCTTGGGAATCACCGATGAACAGGAATTTTGTAGAAGTGCTCTCCCCCCCGCTTGTAACGAAGGTTCCTTGCGCACTTACATTTAACTTGCCATCCCCCACACGATATACATATTCCGTTCCAGGGGTAAGCCCTACTGCCTCCGCTTTGTGAACTCGCATTGTTCCGTCATTGTTAGTGTTGTAGATCGAACTGCTGCCAGTTATTTTTATTACATTTTCGGCTTGAAAGCTCGTGAAATCTGCTTTTTTCACAAGTTCAACTACAGTGTCCCTGGTTAACGGTTCGGTTTGCCAAGTGAACTGACGGGAGGTTGCTGCATCGAGTCCCATCGTAACATTCACATTCCGCGGAGCAGTTGTCCCGTCGTATGGAGCAACTCTGAATGTCATTACAGGACTGTAGATATTCCCCTTCACTGTCTGTAATTTAAACGCTCCTTCTGCAGAAGTAACGGAAGCCGTTGAAAGTATTCCGTTTGCCCCTGAGACTGCTCCTTGTACCTCCATACCATCAATCAGTAGTGAAGCACCCTCAACGCCATTGCCACTCAAATCCTTTACCGAAAAAGAAGCATCAAAGCCTTTGGCTATATCGTAATGATTCCAAGTGAGCATTAACTGTGTCTTCACCACAGATTCAACAGCTGCCCCAACAAAAGAAATAGGGATTCCCGTACCCTCCGTAGAGGTTACAGAACCGGATGTATTCTCAATTACAAACGGTTTACTGATGTCTCCAGCCAACTGTTCTTGTGTATAGGGACCCAAATAATCATTTCGAACTGTGTATTGAATTTGGCCGATGAGATCTTTATCACCAAGATTAGAGCTATTTATGTCGCTTAAGGTAAGGCGTACAGTTCCCAGTACCGGATCAATAAGTGATGCCATTTGGGCTTCTGTTACCTTACTCCCCCGAATCACCTGCAAATCTTTAACTGCAGCAGGATTAAAAGCAAACGTAAGATTTCCTTCCTTCAGCTTGTTAGCCTTCTCCGCGGTTACATCCAAAGTGTATGTGCTGCCGGCGTATACTACTTCTGGCGTTTTGTATACATAGAATGGTGATCCTAGATTCACAGTAAAATACCATTCTTTTATTGTCTGATTACCGCTCATATCGCGAATAGCTACTTTTACTTTATGTCTACCTTCAGTTAGCGGAATCTTAGGTTTATAAGTAATTTGTCCCTTTGGTGGATAAAATCCATGCTCTACTAATTGATCATCTACAAAAACCCGAGTCTTTGCAGGATCAATTAAGGTCGTTCCTGGATGGGCTACAGGATCATAACCATCATCCTCACCATTGATAGAAAGGGTTGGCGTAGCTGTTTTTACAATTTCGTTCACACCAGGATAAGCATCTTTAAGCACTGGAGGTGTTCTATCTTCCTCTAGCGGACCATAAATGGCGCGAATATCATCTACGTAAATAGCACCTTCACTCTTATTAAGATTACTGGTCTCCATATAGCGAACAGGCATATCCATCGTTAAAGGTGTGGCTTTTCCCTTGGGAACGGAGACTTCAACGTATTTCCATCCGGTCCAATTCACACCGTTCACCTGATCCGTAAAATCCACAGGCACCGCTGCATTATTGCCATCACGAATCTGTCCTCGCAGCCAGTGCTTTTTGCCATCTCCATAAATCCACATACTGATTTTCTCAGGATAACCCGGAATTTGAATTCGATTTCCGGTTGAACTCGCAGCTACATATGCTCCAGATGTACCTGTCTTCCCCACAAAATCATATTCCAGCTTCAAGGCTTTATCCCCACTGCGGACAAAATCCTGATCTGTTACTTCTAGAAGCTTCACACTGTTGGCAGCAGCACTGGAAGCTACATATTTATTGATTCCACTCTCAAAATCCTCCAGCATTACTGGTGGTAATCCAACATTAACTTCAAATGATGTCTCTACATTGCCGTATTTAGCGATAATCTTACCATTCTTTCCGTTCTCGCTCGTCGCTTGAAACAGACCATTCTTGTCCACTGTCCCGATCTCGCCTTCAACTCGCCACTCGAAGCTATGATTATCTGCTTGAATAACCTGTCCATTCCGAAGAGCTTTTATGGTCAATGGTGCAGTAGCACCTGAAGAATACGTTTTGATTACATCAGGAAATTTAAGCTCTGTGAGCTTATCCACCACTTCGATTTCGCCGCTGCCTTTGACCGCATCAGCTTCTACAGTCACCTTTCCGGTTCCGGCGGAGGTTCCTGCTGTTAAGACTCCATTTCCGTCAATGGTTCCAAGACCGTCATCCACCTGCCAATTCACCGTTCCTGAATACGGAGCTGGATGTCCATTCTCATCCACGCCTGCGGTTTTGAATGCAAAGGTTGAGCCTTGTAAAATACGTTCCGTATTCGGCTGCACAACCAGCTTAGAAGCTGCAGATTGCTCAGGAGCTGTGTTGACGATAAGCAAACCGTTGCCGGTTTTACGTTCGTAGCCATCCGAGCCCTGGTTCATCATTTTAACGCCGGTAGTACCTGGCATTCTGGCAACAAAGGTAGATGAACCGCCACCATCTAGATTCATGGCGTTAATAACGCCCATATCTTTCATTATTTTTCCCAGTTCATCGGTATCTACGCCTTCACTAAAGCCCGGTGATCTTCCATCTACTTCGAAAAGAACGATGCTGCCATCCGCTTTTGTACCAATGGCAGTACGTGGATGAATACCTAAAGGCCCTACACCTTGTTGAACTACTCCGTCCTTCACCAGCGGTCCTTCACCGCCGATTGCTACTTTGACTTCATTCCATTCTCCACTTAGCGCAAAGCTTGCAGTAACACTATCACCAACCGATAACCCCTGCAAAACAGCACGAGATGTCCCATTAGCAGACAAAACCACCTTTCCTTGGGAAAGCGGCGTATTGCCTTGATTGTTACGGATTTCAGACACCTTCAGCTTCAAGGTCTGACCGCTTTTCACTTCTCCTTCGACAATATCTAGAACAACCTCGTCACCCTCATTGGTCGACTTTGTAGTTGTATTATAATTTTCCGTATAGAGAACCAGCTCATTTGTATTTCGATAACGGTTGATACTGGTTAGATTAGTCGTTTTTCCGTTTATCGTAATGTTTTTAGTTAACTTCGGCACACCATAAATCGAGCTGCCGTCTTCTTTTAAACCGAAGGTAAAAGCTGAGATCGAACTGTTCAGAATCACACCCTCATCCATAAACAATCCGTTAGGAACACCCGTGGCAAAACCGGAGATTTCATAAAAATCACCATTAACCCCTGCTATTACACGGTTTCCAGGCGTATCCGCATAAGATGCCATTTCCGTTACACCCTTCATGCCATAAACCTTTCCATCCTTCGTGCCCGCCCGCAGCTCTAAGTTAGGATTTTGCGGGTTAAACTCGACAGCATGAACCTTTTGCAAACCACGTTCATTTTGAAGATCCATCCAGGTATACATCGCCTCAGGTGCCAGCTCCGTCTTACGAACATCAATAACAGTACCATATTCTGTAGCAGGTAAATCTGAAATGGAAGCGTGAACAAATGCCCCCGGCTGCAACAACGAAATCAACAAAACAAAAATAACTACCACATTAATTTGCCTTAAATACCTTCTCACTGTGTTGACATCCTCCCCACTTGGCTGTCCTAATGACGATCTGAGCTTGGACAACATCATAGGGTTTATATTAACTAGGAAGCGTAAAGGTTAAATTAAATTTACCAAGGCATACTGTTAACTTCTTCTAATTCATTCATCAAATTCATATTTCAGCCCGTCCCTGCTGGGCACAAATAAAAAACCATCAAGCGGCCAGCGCTTGATGGTTTCTATCGGTACCCAAAATTAAAGTAGGTAATGCAGCAATAGCGCCTACCTTCGTACACACGATAGCACCCACTTGATTAGCAATTAATAATTCTCCGATACAAAGTACTTGTTGATACACTAAGCTTCCTTGTGTCTCTTTCAGCAACTCCAGTTCCTCCTAAACTCATTCCCAATAAATTATTTATTATACTTTCCAAATATTTTTTAAATTCCAGTACGTACATTCTGTGATGGTCACTTCGCCATTGTGTTCAAAAAATTCGATTCCCGAACGAGCTTCTGTAGGATAAATCCGACTGGTCATTGCTGCTTGACCTTCATTCGCAAACAGCTCGACCGAAGAGCGATCTAAGAATAGGTGCATCGAAGTGATTTGTGCTATAGTCGTAGCTTTCTTACTAATTGTAATCCTTTGTATTCATTATTTAGCATGGTTACTGATGTTTGTAATCTTTTCGGGGCGCTCCATCCTCTCCTAATTCAAGCTCTCCAACATTGGAGAAATGAACGTTCAACCTCTTCTGATCCCTTCCTCAAACTCATGCTTAAGCCTGTTGATAAATCTTCGGACCGTTTTTGAGCCTTGTTTAGAAGCTGAAACAATAGAACCTGGAGTATGCTGATCAGAAGATCGCAGCTCGATCGTCTTCATAATCTTCTGAGAATCCTCAAATGTTTTTATAAAAGAATAATCCATACCGATCGTAATCGCGAGTCCTGCCGCAACTGCATTCTCAATGGCTCGGGTATTATTGCTTATAAAAAGGATATTCATCGGCCCAGCCTTCAGTAAATATCGCTCCACAAAGTCCTGTATGTAATGATCATCGTATAAAACCAATGTCTGACCTGCTAACTGTTCAGGGGTAATCATTGTATTTAAAGCTAATTGTGAATGAGGATGTACGCCTACAACAATCTTTCCTTCCATTAATTTCTCAAATACGACCCCTTTATGTTGATCTGATAAGCCCTCCGGCGAGACCATCAGTCCGATATCCACTTCATCCTGAAGCACATTATCCAGAATCTCTTTAGGTCCCTTTTCAAAAATCTCTATTTTCACATTTGGAAAATCCATCTTAAAACCAGAAATAACCTTCACTATTAGATGCATAGGTCCCGGAATTGTAGCAATCTTCAAATGACCGCTTAACGTATCACTGTAAATCTGTGCTTCAGCTTTTAATTCATTAACTTTCATTAGGACTTCATTTGCTTTGCTGATTATGACCTGTCCTTCTGCTGTGGGAACTGCTTTTTGGCCTCGCGAACGAATGAACAAAGCAACTCCCAGCTCCGCTTCTAACAGTGTTATAGATTGGCTTATCGCAGACAGGGTGATATGACGATTCTGAGCGGCTTTGGTTAGTGAACCAATCTTTGCGACTTCTACGATATTCTCGCATTGCTCTAAATTCATTTGAATCACTCCCTAACTTAATATTTACTTAATACCTATTAAATTTACTTAAATTTTAATTAATTTGGACTAGTGTTAGAATGTAAATAAGTTAGTAAATAACCTTTTCACCATATGACCCTATATTTCTAGTATAACTATATTTCTCGAGGAGGAATCACAAATGACAGACAAAAGAGTAGCCGTAATAACAGGTGGAGCCAGTGGAATCGGGAAACAAACCGCTATTAAATTCGCAAGCAAAGGTGACCAAGTGGTCGTTGCCGATTTCAATCAACAATTAGGTGAAGAAACAGTAGCACAGATCATCAAGGATGGTGGCGAAGCGATTTTCGTCAAAACCGATGTTTCAAAATATGAAGAGGTAGAAGCACTGGTTGAAAAGACCGTTACCACTTATGGAAGAATTGACGTCATGTTCAACAATGCCGGGATCGGCCGCGTCACTCCTGTACTAGACCAAGACCTTAAGGATTATCATAGTGTTATTAATGTCAATCAGCATGGTGTTGCCCACGGTATTATTGCGGCAGGTAAAAAAATGCGTGAACTCGGCATCAAGGGTGTGATCATCAATACTGCTTCTGTATTTGGATTCCTGGCTTCCCCAGGTACATTCGCTTATCACGCTTCCAAAGGTGCGGTCATAATGATGACCAAATCGGCAGCGCTTGAAATGTCCGTTCACGGTATCCGCGTACTCGCCGTTGCTCCAGGTGCTGTAGATACCCCAATTATCCAAGGATATAAAGACCAAGGAATGGTCGACGAGATGAAGAGCAAAGTCATGGGTAACAAATTAACGCTACCTGAACAAGTTGCTGATACCGTATACTTGCTCTCCTTGCCAGAAGCTAGCGCAATTAACGGTAGTGTTGTAATGGCGGATGAAGGTTATGCTTCATTTAAATAAAAATGTTATATAAAAAATCCAAGGCTCCCCGCGCGGGATGTCCTTGGATTTTTTTATACTACTCCCATGTTCTTTGTTCATTAATTTCCAGCTTACGTTTAAATGCCTGATCCAAATCAATATCCAGCTTATTGGCCAGATCAAAAATATTCCACACCACGTCGTACATCTCATATCCTAAGTTTTCTTTTTTCTCACCATCAGGATCGAAGGATACGGACAGTACCTCTTTGGACAATTCCCCCACTTCAGTCATTAAGTACAACATTCGCTGCTCAATGCTACTAGTGTCAAAACCTTTGGTTTCACTGAACTTCTTCACATACTGTTGAAACTCAGATGTATTCATTTTCTTACGCCTCGCTTTTCGGATATAAAGTTATGTAAAGTAATTATTCCTGCGCATTCTCCAATTATCATCCTTTTGATCGAAGAACACAAACGCCCCAATGCTAAAAAAGAAGCAACTCCTCAATGAATGAAGAATCGCTTCCTTTGCATTTTACCTTCACTACGAAAGGAATCAACAGTTCTATACTGTACAGAATCCTTTACTTCCCTTGGGCGAACTATTTACTAGCCGCTGTTTCAGCCACTCTGCGATTATGGAAATGACGGACATCAGGGCGTTCCAGTCCCAGATGTTCACGAAGAGTACTGCCTGTATATTCGGTACGGAACAAGCCACGTGCTTGCAAAATAGGTACCACATGATCTACGAATTCATCCAAGTTGCCTGGCAGTACAGGTGGCATAATGTTAAATCCATCGCAGCCATATTCTTCGAACCACAATTGCATAAGGTCAGCTAATTGTTCGTAAGTTCCAACAAACTGCATATGACCTCTTGCACCAAGCAAACGGCGTCCTAATTCTAGAATGGATAATTTGTCCTTACGAGCCATATCCATAATCAGCTGAACCCGGCTCTTCATTCCATTCGATGCTTCTACTGGATCAGGAATATCAGGCAGCTGTCCGTCCACTGGAAATTCGGACAAGTCAAATTGCAACATCCCAGACAACATACCCACAACAGCAGCAGGAGGAATCAGTTCCTGCAGTTCCTTATATTTCCGCTGTGCTTCCTCTTCAGTCGCTCCGATAATCGGGGACAAACCAGGCATAATTTTTAAGCTGCCGCGTTCACGGCCGTAATTTGCTAATTTAGAATTGACACTTTCATAAAAAGCCTTGGCTGCTTCAAGTGACTGCTGTGCTGTGAAGATCACCTCACCAAAGCTAGCTGCAAAATCTTGCCCTGGAGCAGAAGAACCGGCTTGAATAAGTACGGGATACCCTTGAGGTGAACGAGGTACATTGAGAGTCCCTTTCGTAGAATACCACTCCCCTTTGTATTCCACTTCTTTGATCTTCGTCGCATCCGCAAATTTCCCTTCTTCGCGGTTAACGATCAGAGAGTCATCTTCCCAGCTGTCCCAGAGAAGCGTTGCAACCTCAACAAATTCCCGTGCCATACGGTAACGGAGTCCATGCTCAGGATGCTCCGGCTTCCCATAGTTATAAGCTTCCACATCGAGCTGAGAAGTAACTATGTTCCAGCCAGCTCGACCTTCACTAATATGATCTAATGATGCAAATTTGCGGGCTACATTATAAGGTTCGTTATACGTGGTTGATACAGTAGCTGTTAATCCGAGTTTTTCTGTATCTGTCGAAAGGGCAGACAGCAGGGTCAATGGGTCCAACATACCCGAAGCTGCTTGATCCGCCCCCATTACATACAACAAATCCGCTAAAAACATCATATCGAACTTCCCGCGCTCGGCAGTCTGTGCCAATTCGCGATAAAATTTATAGTTGAATATTTTATCCGCTCCTGATTCAGGATGGCGCCAGCCATAATGATGATGACCTGAATAATAAATAAATGCACCTAAATGTAGCTGATCTTGTCTAGTTCCCATAATGACCCTGCCTTTCGTATTCTAAGTTCGTTAACCTTTGAATGTATCACGCCAATGAAGCCATCTTCTCTCGAGCAGGCGAATAGCTGAGTCCGAGAGTTTTCCGATTACGGCAAAGATTGAAATCCCAACAAATACAATATCTGTTTGCGAATAAGCTCTGGCATCTTGAATCATGTAGCCTATACCCGCACTAGTTCCCATCATCTCCGCAACGACAAGTACAAGCCACGATGCACCAAGCGACAACCGAATACCAAGTAAAATGTTAGGTAATGCGGCTGGAATAATCATTTTGCTAAGCAGCTGCCATCTTGTATATTGGAAAATGCGGGATACTTCAACCAGCTTGATATCAACATTGCGTATCCCAAGGAAGGTGTTTAAGTACACCGGGAAAAATGCACCTAATGAAATCATTAATATTTTGGAAAACTCGCCCACACCAAACCACAAAATAAATAACGGAATAAGGGCAAGTAAAGGTATTGTTCGAAGCATTTGCAAAGAGGGATCTAGTGTTCGTTCTACTAATTTCCCAAGTCCTGTAGATAAACCAAGCAGCAGGCCCGTCGCAGACCCCAATAAAAACCCAAGTCCTGCACGATAAGCGCTAATCCCCAAATGTCGGAGCAATTCACCGCTGGCAATTAAAGAGAAGAACTGGGCAATGATGCTAGATGGAGCAGGCAGTGTTGTCGCAGAGACTAAATGGAGCGCCGCGGCCACTTCCCAAATCGCAACCAAGGCAAGGGGTACGATCCAGCCATGCAGTTTTTTCGGAATCCATTTTAACGCATCACCTTGACGCTCTATTTTAGTGCTGGATGTATGTTCGCTCATGATCCTTTATCTCCTTTATAACTGTCCTGCCACCTCAGCAATCTAGATTCTAACAGCTTAACGAGTGAGTCTGACAGCTTCCCTACTACGGCAAACACGATGATCCCAACGAACACCACTGTAGTCAAAGAGAACGATCGCGCATCATTGATAAGATAACCAACACCTGAGCTAGAGCCCATCATTTCCGCAACCACAAGACCAAGCCAAGCAATTCCCACTGACAAGCGAATGCCTAAAAAGATGTTTGGCAGTGAAGCTGGAATGATTAACTTGCTGACCATCTGCCATTTACTGAATTGCAGGACTCTCCCCACATCAAACAGCTTGTCATCCACCGAGCGGATTCCCAGGAATGTGTTTACGTATAATGGGAAAAACGAGCCTTTAGCAATCAACAATATTTTGGACGTTTCACCGAATCCGAACCACAAAATAAATAGCGGAGCAATTGCCAAATGGGGCAGCGTGCGCAGCATTTGCAGCGACGGATCCAGCAAACGTTCTGTTTTGTATGAAAAGCCTACCCACAGTCCAGCAGCTAAGCCAAGCCCTCCCCCAATTAGGAAACCAAGCAGTGCCCGCCAAGCAGAGATGCCCAAATGTCTCGCCAGTTCACCGGATGCGGTCAGGCTGACCAGTTCCAACCATATTTCGCTTGGCCTTGGCAGCAATATGGGATTGAGCTTTCCCATCGCTCCGGCTATTTCCCAAATGAGAAGAATAGCTACCGGCAAAATAAGTCCAAGCAATATATTCGTCGTTTGGATGGAAAGACCGCGTCTCTTTGCCGGATTCTTTTTTTGTATAAGTGGTGAGATCACAGCTTTTTCAGCACTGAATTGCATGTCACAACCTCTTTTCTACATCTGTGGTTTCATCTCTTATTTCAAAGGTTCCTTCAGTGCTGCCTCGATAAATTGATTATCCGTTATTTTGGAAACTTTAATTTCTTTACGAATGTTCTTGATTTTATATTGAAAATCAGCCGTCTTTTGCATTTCTTCGACAATGGCATCACTTATTGCGATGTTAATCATTTGCGCACGTTCAAACGTTCCTTCTATAACTGCCGCCGGGATGTTCCGTTCAGCAGCATATCTTTCTGTCGCTTCAGCGCGGTTATCTTTTTCCCAGGCAATAGCTTTATTAGTGACCTTTAAGTAAAGAGTAACTAGTTCTGGATATTTCTCTGCGAACGCTGAACGGGAGATCACAAAGGAAGGGGATAATACGCCCAATTGCTTTCCGTCAGTCAATACTTTCCCTTTACCAGTCAATGCATTTAAAGTAATATATGGATCCCATGTAGCCCATGCGTCCACTCCACCTGATTCAAACGCGGGTTGTGCTTCATCAGGCTGCAGCTGAATTACTTCAAAATCTGAATCTTTAAGTCCGGATTCCTCGATACCGCGATAAAGGAAGTTGTAAGCATTACTGCCTTTTGTAACAGCTATCTTCTTCCCCTTCAAATCCTCCAGTTTCTGAGCAGTACTGCTGCCAGGCACAAGAAGCGCAACGTTATTCGTACCTTCTAATACTTGAGAGATAATTTTAATAGGGATACCCGCCGCTTGCGCTGCGATGATTGGCATGTTGCCAAGGGTCGCTATGTCCAGCTTATTTGAAGCGATCGCCTCTGTCATTGGAGGTCCACTTTGGAACTCCGTCCATTCTACTTTGACGCCCAGCTTATCAAATTCCTGTTCAAACCATTTTTCCTCACGGGCTTTGCCAAACAATCCTCCGCTACCTTGCACGCCAATCTTAATGCTCACACCTTCATACTTGTTGGCGTCATTCTTTCCCGCACTCTTCTCATTAGAAGCGCAACCCGTTGCAAATACAGACAAGACAAGCATAACAAGTAATAAATTGCGAAATAGTTTCATGGATCATTTCTCCCCTTTTTTTTATAAAAATGAACTCTCTTTATCTAGATACCAGCTCCAACATCAATCGCTGGTTCCTCTACTTTCTCAAATTCACTCAAGACCAGTCGGCGTAGCTCTTGGAATGAAGTACTGGATCTTTTGCGCGGAAACGGTAAATCGATAGGAAGAATATTGCGAATATGCCCAGGTCGAGGATTCATAATAACTACCCGCTCTGCCAGGAATACAGCCTCATCCAGATCATGAGTTACAAATAACATAGTCGTCTTATTGCTCTGCCAAATATCAAGAAGCACCTCTTGCAGATGTGATCTAGTAAAAGCGTCCAGTGCACCAAAGGGTTCATCGAGCAGTAAAACATCCGGATTACGCAGTAAAGCCCTAGCAATAGATACCCGTTGTGCCATCCCACCTGACAGCTCACGCGGATAGGATTTCTCAAATCCCTTTAAGCGAACAAGCTCAATCAGTTCATCCACCTTTTTACGAACCTCCGGGTCTTTGAGGGATAGATTCGCTGCAATATTATGCTCCACTGTCAGCCATGGAAAGAGTCTTGGCTCTTGAAAAATAAATCCCTTCTCAATACTCGGGCCGTCAATCTGCTTGCCATTTAGTAGAACCGTACCGCTGTAGCTGGTATCCAGCCCTGCCACAATTTTCAGCAAGGTGCTTTTACCACAACCGCTGGGACCAATAATCGTAATTAATTCGCCTTTGTTCACCTTCAGCTGAATATTGCTTAAAGCGATAACATCACCTGCAGGAGCGGCGAATACTTTGTTCAAATGTTCGATAACCAGTGTTTCTTTAGACACTCCGTCCACCCTTTCCGACCATTAAATTATAATTATGCATATCTGTTTAATTGGTATTTAACGCAAAAAAAGAAATGAGTATTCCCGGATTCATATCCGATTATTCGCCTCGGTTTAATTTTATTTATCTTATCAGTGATATTCCTCACATGTCAAACATTATTTTCCAAGTGAATGTGCATTTTGTGAAGGAGGGGGTTGAGCATAAAAATACCGCTCATTTATTGGTTTTTAGGACCGATAATTAAGCGGTATTCATTAGTTTCTTAATTGAAGGCATTTTAAAGTATCTCTAGTTTGGTCACTGGTTTAAATCCAGCAGTCTTTTGCAATTTCATATTATGCTCAAAATTTTGACCCACTTCCATATTCTAAGATCATCTAGTGGCGCCATTTCATCTCTAGCTTTTCTTTTCTCATTATTAGAAAGCGCATACCATTCATAAACTAAAACTATCTAAATTGAACTGATTGCAAACATTATTTCAGCTTCACACACTAATTCATTATTTACCGTGGCAATACCTTTTCCTTTGACGACCTGTCCCTTCATTCGAGTTACTTCGTATACAAGCAGAAGTTGTTCTCCTGGTTTTACTTGACGTTTGAATCTACAATTATCGATCCCAGTCAATAAACCAATTTTATTAGTACCGATCATTTCATTGGACATAATAATACCACCAACTTGTGCCAATGCTTCTACAATTAAGACCCCAGGCATAACCGGATAGTTGGGAAAATGTCCACTGAAATAAGGCTCATTAATTGACACATTTTTAATTCCAACAGCTCTTTTCCCATCTTCAATTTCCAATATTCTGTCGACTAATAAAAACGGATATCGATGAGGAATTACTTCTTTTATTCTTTCAATATCAAGCATGAATTGCCTCCTCTTGATTGGTTTTACTGCAATTTCACAACCATCTATGTAGCTAACCACCTTATCAAGCTATACGCTAATCTAATTCCTTTTTTCATTTCCATATTTAGTATATCAAACCCTACAATTCCATTACAGTATTTAAACCCTTTTCTTATTCATAATTAAATAAAACACGGAGGCTACCACACTTCTTTCCAGATAAAATGGAGTTATAAGACGCCCTCTGGGCAGGCTTAGTCATATTGTTCTAAATTGATTTTCCGATTCTACGAACAACTTTATGTGAAATGATTGATGTTGTTTGTAAACAGTGTTACTCTATCAACGGTAAACTCAAAGTCTATGATCTTCTACACATCTGTTAATATTCACTAATTCTGTATAAAGAAAGGTAATACTATGATAAAAGTTGATAACTTATCCTTCTCATTTCCGCAAAAAGAACTATATAAAAACATTACATTTACGCTTGAAGAGGCACAACATTGCGCTTTTATAGGAACAAGTGGCAGTGGTAAAAGTACACTGATCGATATACTGATGGATCCAGAAAAATATTTGTTCGAAGGCAAGTTAGAAATTGACCCAACCTGCAAAATTGGATATGTAAGTCAGTTCTCACAAGTAGACAGAAGTAAAGAAACAACCGTTTTTGAATATATAGGAGAAGAATTTATTAAGATACAAAATGAAATAACAACTATTCTCTCTGAAATGGAAACATCATCAGATATTGATTCATTACTCGAAAAGTATCAATTAGCTCTAGATGCCTTTGATTTAATGGATGGAAATGATTTTGAAAGCAATATTAATAAGAAACTAAATTTAGCCAACCTTTTGAAACTAAAAGATGCTAGGGTATCCGACCTAAGTGGTGGGGAATTTAAGCTTATTCAAGTGATGAAGGAAATGCTGACTCGTCCAGACTTAATGATTATGGATGAGCCCGATGTATTTTTAGATTTTGAAAACCTAAATGCACTTAAAAATCTTATTAATGCTCACAAAGGAATATTGCTAGTTGTTACGCATAACCGTTATCTATTGAATCATTGTTTTAACAAAATTATACACCTTGAAAACATGGAGATCCAAGAGTTCGATGGGCGATATATTGAGTATAACTTCTCATTACTTCAGACGAAAATTGAGTTACAAGAAATCGCAGTCGCTGAACAAGAAGAAATTGAGAGATACGATGACATTATTGATAATCTTAGAGCGATCGCAACCTATAATTCAGAAGCATCTAGAGGGAGAGCGTTAAAAGCTAGGGTTAAGTTTCAAGAAAGATTGGAAGCGCGAAAAATTAAAGCACCATTCGTTGATATTAAGCAACCGGAAATCAGTTTTTGTGTGGACAATGAAATTGAAGAAGACATCACTGTTTTAAATGTGAATGATTATAGTGTTTCCTTTGATGAGTTGATTTTAGAAAATGTTAACTTTGAGATGAAACCTACAGATAAAGTAGCCCTTATCGGTCCAAACGGTACCGGAAAAACGACTTTACTTCGAGATATCTTTAAAAATAATCATGATTCAATTAAAATACATGATGATGTTAAAGTGGCTTATCTTTCTCAGCTTCAAGACGAAGTGCTAAAGGATTCTAATACCATACTAGAAGACTTCATCGATGCTGGGTTTGCAACTTATGACGAGATTAGAGCACATCTTTCAAACTATGGTTTTGAAGGAGAAATTCTTAATCAAAAAATAGAATCTTTATCTGGTGGCGAAAAAAACATACTGCAATTGGCAAAAGTTTCTGCTAGCAAAGCAAACTTATTGCTTCTTGATGAACCTACAAGCCATTTAGACACCTATACACAAATCGCACTGGAGAAAGCCATTGAAGACTATAAGGGTGCGATTCTCATGATTTCTCATGATTTCTATTCTGTAGTAAATGGTATGGATTATGTATTAATCATTGACGATAAGACGATTAGAAAAATGAGTATGAGAAAATTCAGAAAGATGATTTATGCCAGTCATTTTGATAAAGACTATTTAGAAAATGAACAAAATAAAAAAGCAGTTGAAATGAAAATAGAATTAGCTTTAAAAGACAATAATTTTGAACTTGCAAAAGGTATGGTTGACGAGCTAGAAGAGCTGATTAAACTGCTTTAATAATTACAATCCTCTGGCGGAAAAGTATAAACAAAAAAGACACTGATGAATAAGATCTCAGTGTCTTTTTGCTGCATTGATTTGTTGATAGCTCTTGCTATGCATTACATACCAAGCATACGTTCTTTAAGCAGGGGATATTTTCTAAACGCAAATAATAAACGCCATTCCATATCAACGGGTATTTTCAGAATCGCATTCATTTAATCGTAATTTTTTTAAGCTCAAAAATAGTTGCCTCTGATAACAAGATAAGCCTATCGTTATTAACAACAAAAAAACTTAAAGGTATTCCAAGGTTTGTAGAAGGGTCACTTATATTTATTACTTTTACTACATCATTTATATTTAAGTCTGGGATATCTATTTTATATAATCTATAAAAAGAGTCAGAGTTATAACATGTCGCTGTAATCTCATATAATGGTTTTTTAAGTTCATATTGATAAACACTATAGTTTTTAAGTCCTTTTGATGAAAAAAAGTCTTTTTTGATGATAATTTCATCTCCAATAAATTTTTGCCCTGTTGGATATTCAGAAGCATCATTATATGAATTTGCAAATCCTAAAAGCTTCTCAACTTTCCAAGTTCCATAGAAATCTTTTTCAGTTTCACTATCCAAATTTATACTTTCTTGAGCACAATATACGGATGTGTTTTTTGGAATAATAGACTCATCCGTTTCACGTTTAGGCTCATTAGAAGTATTTGGATTTGATATCATTTCAACATTCCCATTAGCCGATGCTAACATCAACATTATCATAATACAAACCAATAATATCTTTTCCACATTTCACACTCCCACTATTTTTCAAGTTCATATGTCTCCTTCTAAATTAAACATTTGTTTTATCAGATGCTAAATTGTTCCATTAGAATCTCTATAATCAACTCTATTGAAGAAAGTTAACTGTTCATACCTCGATGTATCAAACTGTCCAAGAACAAGTTTTAAGCTTTCTACACTGAGCTTTTTTTGATTTTTCTGATAATTTTTGAGTTCTCGATTTTCCCACAAGCATTCTTTGTTATTTCATTTTCAATACTATTACATCAGTGATTTTAATTGTGTATGTAGATATACTACAACATAAAATTATCAATTTGAAATTCAAAATCAGTCATAAGCAAACACTCCTCCATTGGATTTACCGAACCCAATAAAGGAGTGAAATTTATACATATACAAAGAAGAAATTGATTGGCTTTAAATTACCTAATAAGAAGTTTGTAGGCAAAATTGTTTTAGCCTAAACACCTTCCAACAATTCAAAATCACTTACCACGCACTGCCCCTAACCCTTTCAACTAACCTTATGCTCAATCCGCAGCTTGTCGGCTACCATGGCAATAAATTCCGAGTTCACTCCGGACAAGCTCGCTCACAAAACGCACAACGACGCGGAAAGTTGGGCGTGAACACTTCGCTATTGCATTAAATACTGCGCACCTTTATCGGAACGTTTAGCGAAAACTTATCGCTAAAGGAGGCGCAGACAAATGGCACGAAAAGATCCTAAATTTACGTTTGTATCGAGAGGAGGCAAGGGCGTTAAACTATCGCTCTCTAAGCATATTACGCAATTTCTCGATTCCAAACGGTTAGAAAATCGCTCACCTAAGACCATATTAGCGTATAAGCAGGTGCTTGATCAATTCCGTAAATGGTACGATGGTACGGAGTATGCCGACTTTACTACGGAAATTCTGCGTGAATATATCGAGTATCTCACGTTTAGTAAAACGAAATGGGACGACCATCCTACAAGTCCTAGCGGAAGTGTGGGATTGTCGCCTCGAACGGTAAACAACGTTATAAGAAATATGCGCATCTTTTTTAATTATCTTGTCAAGGAGAGGATAATTACGCATTCTCCTATGGACGCTGTATCCTACCAACGCGAGGAAAAGGATACCTTCGAAGTATTCTCTGATGATGATGTACTTCGACTTCTCAGCGCCCCTAACCGACGAGTTTACACAGGTCTCCGCGATTATTGCATGATGCTAGTTCTTTGTGATTGTGGGTTACGTATAAAAGAACTAACTGGGTTGCGTGTCTCAGACGTAGACTTCAAACTTCGCCAAATAGTAGTTCGTGCAGAGATAGCTAAGTCAAATACTACGCGGGTTGTTCCTGTTTCACAGCGCACACTAAAAGAATTGGAAAAGTTGATATCATATATGGATGTTGATGGGGCAGACTATCTATGGTTAACTCAATTTGGTGAGCGGTATTTAGGTGACACTTTCGGGAAGATGCTTAAACTCTACGCTAAAAGAGTTGGGGTTGTTGGTCCGCGAGTCTCACCACATACTTTCCGTCATTATTTCGCCGTGAAGTTTCTGCGAGGTACGGGTGATCCTATCGCTCTCGCGCGTATCCTAGGACATGTCTCTCTAGAAATGACTCAAGTATATGTTAGATTTACAGGAACAGACTTACAAGAGCAGCACCGTAAAGCTTCACCAGTAACGCAGTTAATAGATAGTGGTACTGAGAAAAAGCGTGGAAAGAGAATGTTTAAATAAAAGAAAGTATAATCAGCCCGTCAGTTATTGGCGGGTTGATTGTTGCGCATATATAATAGAAGCGTTATAATATACGAACATACATTCGCAAGCTAAACGGAGGTATTCGCTATGAAAACAATGCCCGCACCACCAACTCCGGATGACCTCGCTTTAATCGCACCGGCCGTCACTCTTCCGTTAGTTATCGCCGCGCTTAAACGGGATCGCCTCGTATTTATGGAACCCGGACTCCTAAAAACGCCGTCCCCGTATACCGACGTTATCGACACCGCCATTGCTCGCGCGACTACGGATCTCGACGCTGCTAAACGCGAAGTCTATCGGCGAGGTTTACGCGTAGTTTCTACCGAGCGTGTTGGCGCAAATATCGTAGCGCACTATCTCTGTCGCGGTCACAGTGGAGAAGTCACGGTCGACATAAATGGCGGCATGGACGTTATGCGCGCGTATCTTACGCTTTTCGATAACTCCGTTCCCGCGCCTTAATCTCCGCCAACACTTCCGCAATCGGGCGGCCGTATTTCCGCGAGTGTGCCGCCGTGAGCGCCTCGTTATCTACGGACGCATAGCGCTTGCCGACGGGAACTAACGCATCCGCTACGAATGGCGCTTCGTACTCACCTTCCCGCAGCCAACACGCGATAAACTGATACTGGCGCGTAGCTTCGAAAGCCTGCTGCGGATCGTCGAACGTTTTCGAGAGAACACCCTCGCTCCCAAAGCGCGGATCGCGTAGGCGACCGCTTTACCCCTAGCGTATGACGGCGGGCTTGTACGTTATGCCGGACGAACTCGCGAAAATAAACGAAAAAAAGGCGCAGCCCCTACGGATATTACTCCGCAAAGACTGCGCCTTATATTACGTAACTACTTCGTTATTAATTCACCGCTAGACGTCCGCACAATTAGTGTTTTACACTTCGGACATTTCGCGCTTCCGCCCGGTAACAGAGTCGTACGTCCGCACGTAGGGCAATCGACTTTCTCCGCAGTTGCGGTCTGTTTAATAGCGATTACTACCGCGATGATTATCCCGACTACAACTCCGAGTACGATTACGCCTAATAACATATACGCTCGACCTCCGTTAATTTACGTTACTCTTATTATCGGAGAGTTTCCGCATTTTGTAAATATGCGTAGACTATTCCGACTTATCTTTGTTCGCTGCGTCAGAAATGCCCTCCGCCAGCATATACGCAACACACGCACCGACCGCGCCGATGACGCCGGTTACGTGCAGTACCGTATTATCACCCGCGCCCGAAGCCGTAAGTACCGAAGTAGCTAACGCAGCGAGTAGCGCCCATAACTTCCGCGAGGATAATTTACGCATGATATCGTTTTTACTCATATTATTTCGCCTCCTTAATCGTAACACTCGCGGTCTTCGTAACGTTATCCCACGCGATTACAGCGCCAAACTGGTCGGACATCTCGCGCAATGGAACGTATACTGCTCCGTCAATCAATACGCCATCCTTCGCTTTACATCCGTTCACTACTACGTTCGCTTTATATACGATCATATCGTTATCCTCCTGTTTAATCGGATTTAACTTCGGCTCACTTACGCGTGCCGATAGGTGCGCCTCTACTAGCGCTTTAAATGCCGTCCATCCGGTCCATTTACCGCTATCGTACATTAAGCGCGGGCATATTTTGCCGGACCAATCGTAATGCCGGCGCAGGCGTTCCGTACCCCATCCGCGTTCCTTAAGCATCGACGCTACGAGACTCGCTGCGTTATCGAGCGTCTTCGCATAGTTACCCCTTTCGCATATCTCTACGCCGATCGACGTACGGTTGCCGGATTTAGCTGCGCTTCCGTCTCCGCTATGCCATGCGTTCTCATTCAGCGGTAAACATTCGATTGCCTCACGCTCATCGACTACGATATGGAATGACGCTTGGCGCGCGTTCGTTGGATTCGTTAGCCATGCGCGTTCATTCGCTGCCGAGGACGTCGGGTTGCCCGTATTGTGAATCGTAATTGTAGTCGCGCTCATAGCGTATCCAGGCCGCCGATTGCACGCGGTCGTTTTCGGTATATAATCCTTGCGGTAATTAAAGTCACCCATATTTACGCAACATCCTTTCCGTGTACTATCGTTTTAATATCGCGGACATCGAGCGCTAGGTTCTCGTATTGACCGGCCAGCGCTTCGAATCGATCCGTCAGTCCTTCCGCCAGCTTCATCAAGCGGTCTTCCCGCGCGATTGCTTCGCTGTGCATCCGTTCGCGTTCCGTTTTCGACTCCGCAGTAATGCGTTCTTCGCGCGCTTTGGCTTCGTCGGATATGCGCTGCATCTGCTTCCATAGCGCGTATCCAATAATGGCGGCAGCGAGCGCAAATATTCCGTTCTTTGCGATTTCGGACCATACCGTTTCCATTACGAAGCCGCCTCCGTTTCAGGCGTTGTATACTCCTCTAGCGCGTTGACGATTTCGTCATATAACGTTTGAAGTACCGCTAAACGTGCCTCTGCGTTAGGGAGTCCGGCCAAAACTACACCAATAGTCGCATTAAGTTCTGGTGCGGGATTAGATGTATCTATCGTACATTCGAGTAACGTGCGCACTTTCATATAACGTCTCCTTTACGTAAAAAAGAGCCCCGCCAGTTCAAGGCGCGACTCTTCGTTATTTTCACATATTCGATTACGGTTTCATTGCGTCGAGCTGCGTTTGTAGCTCTGCGACACGTGCTTCGGCAGCTTTAATCTCCGTTTCAAGTTTCGTTATTTCCGCTTTAGTTTTCGTGATGTTGGTCTTTAAGGCATCCGCAGCACCGGGTAAAGGCTCTGCACGAGCTGCGTCCGCAGTAAGGGCATCCTCATATGTTTTTAAAGCTTCCTGCGATGCCTTTAGTAACCCCTTTGCACTGGATATGGTACCGCGAAGCTGAGCTTGTTCATTAGCTAGTGCTAGAGAGTCTGGTCCGAGTACGTAATCTCCTGTCTCGTTTACCGTTATGTCTGACATTTTTATCGTCTTCCCCTCTACTGTCAGTCCAACGCCCGCCGCTTCGGATATAGTGCGGACGGGCGCGTATGCTTTTCCGTCAATAATGATAGCATCTCCGATTGATTTTCCGTTCTTCTCAAGAGAGTATACTCCTTGTACTTTAGCGCCTATAAGTTTGTTTACTGGACCTGCTAATGCTGAGGTTCCGGCGAAAAGAGTAAGACCTACTAATATACCTGTCACGAACTTCTTCATTACACCACGCTCCCGATTTCCGATATTTTCCTACATTAGTATTATCGTCATACCGGCGCTAAAGTTTCAATAAGTTTATTGTTGAGCGTGGTCGTGCGTAAAGCCTGCGTAGGAGGACCATGTGTAAACAGCCCCGTTAACATCTTTAAATTGTGTACCATTTGGGATACCGTGGTTGTGTCCGCCGGCATTAACGGAACTTGTGGACGTTCCTTTATCAGCTTTGTTGGACAATGCAGAGGATAGTCCGCTGATATGCGTCATCTGCAGACCTTTGATACTATAAGCTGAGTTAAAATCAAGTTGACCTTGAAAATATATACTGCCCGCCATTGCGGATATCTGCATATCAACGGATGAAGCAATAGCAAACAACCCGTCGCCCCCGTTTATATAACCGCTGCGCCCTCCGCCAGTTTTATCGAAAGTAATCGCGCTCATTCCATAGCCAGAGTCCGCGTATATCCCGATTCTCCGCGTCCCTGATGCGTCATATGTTCGCCAACCCGACGAGTCTACTTCGAAGCGCGCTCCGGATATTCCAGTTCGAATCAATGCGCCAGTTATCGTTCCGCCTGTGATCTCGCCGTTAGCCGTAATATTTCCGGTGAAGTACCCATCCTTCCATGTTGAGGCGTTTAAATTTGACGTACTGATATACGCGCTATTTGCGGTCAGTTTATTGAGTACGACGTTACCCGCCATATCTAACCGGAAGGGCGCGGAGTTGAAATCGTCATGACCTGCGCTGATACCGTTAGTATTAATCTTGACTACGTTGTTTCCGCTGCCGATAACCATCGATACGAAACTACCGAGTTGCCCCGCGATTACCTCCGCCGCAATTCCGGTCGCCGTTATCGCTGTCCGCGCAGTCGCTCCGCCATCCGTCGTTAAGATAAGTCCGTTTGACGTTAATATGACTTGATCGGAGGGGTCCGTTTTCGACTGCAGGACGATTCCGCGTTCATCGTATTTAATCTCCGTCTTACTCGCGTTGATCTCGTTTACCGCCAGCCGCGCGAACTCTTCGAATACTTCCGCTCTGATTCGCCCGCCACTAAACACGTTCTCTATCGCACGCCGCCCCGCCTCCAAGTCCGCGAGTATTTGCGTATAGTCACGTTTCATTACGTTAGCAACGGTTAGCTGCGTATGTTTATCGGGCGCATACGGATACTCCGTCATCTCCGTAATTCGTGCGCTGATGCCCGTTAAGCCGAGCGCCGGATCAACGAGCGTAACCGTATCGCCGAGGCCGGGCCGCGCTTCTTGCTTATCGATCTTAAATAAATCCGCAGCACTAACGGATACTTCAAGCGCCGGCACCTCACGTTCAGCCAAGCGCAATCTCGCGGCAGCTACGAGCTTAAGCGGATCGGTTACGTCCTGCTCCGTTAATAGATCGTCGTAAAACGGCACACTATCCGATGCCCACGCGTCAGCATACGGTGACACGAGGTAATTGACGCGGAGGATTCCGTCTGTGATTGCGCCAGGTATCACGCTAAGACGCGCTTGTTCGTCCGCGGTTAATATCGACGCAGGCTGACCGATCCATGTCCGCGAGTCTTTCATTTCCGCATAAAGTCGCGTACATAATGACGATGCGCTGTCCGTAAAGGATGCCGCGATTAAATTGCGCGTTACTTGAATCCGATAGTCTGACGCGGGATTGCCGACCTTCTTACGTAGATGAAGCGTGAAGTTATCCGGCTCAACCTCCGCGCCATACAGATTTATGACCGCGTTGAGCGCTTCAAGACAGTTGCCGCCGCCGAACGCTTTAACATCCGCGAGGTCGAACGTATCATCGACCGCAATAGAAAAGCGCCCACCGGTTGCCGCCGAGATGAGCGCTGTTAATTGCGTAATATGGATTCCGTAGCCTTCCTTTATATACGAAGCGTACGGAAATTTATAATCCGCCAGTTTAAACATGACGTGTGAACACGATATTTGTGCGGTAAGCTTACGGTCTTCACGTGATCGTTCGCGTTTGTTAATTACGTAGTATTGACCGCGCTCGTCCATTACGTGCCCTTTTAGCGGCAACTTATCGCGGAAATCATCGGACGTCATCGGAACGGTAAAGGTCAGCGTATAATCTGCGTTGGTCCGCCGCGTTCGTGTGATGTCGTAAGCATCGCGCAGAATACCGATGCGCTTACGGAAACGGTCGTACGATTGCAAAGCGTTAATCAAAGGCGCACCTCCTTTTGCTAGCGCAATTGCGCGTTAATATAGATAGCGGTCACGATGCGTAATGCGCGTTAGGATTTCGCGAGCTGCTTCGTTGTCTGCGTAGGTGACTTCGTTCAGTCCGAGTCCGAGCTCGAAGAAGTCTCCGTCGAGTAAATGGATTGCGTTAACTCCGTTCAGCGTGATCGTCTGCTTCTTAACGTCGATGACGAGTTTATCGCCCGGGCTAAACCCGCCAGTAAACGCGAGCTTATCAACGTGCATATAGCGGACTTTTGCGTTAAATTGCGTGGCTGAACGGATGCCCGCCGTGTGTAGGCGTTCGCGGATCATTGACGTGATCAACTCCGTAGCCGATTCGAATACTGCGGCGGACGGTATGTCGCGAGTTGGGGCTCCGTCGAACTTCGTTTCGGTGTCAAATATGATACCGACCGCGAAGTCAGCGTTTAAGCTTGCGGATACGGACGAGTCCGAGGCGATCGTAACGTTAAAGAACGTTTGGATAACGTAAGGGCGATTAAAGGAAGCGCGATTGAATGCGCCGAGAAACGACATAGGCGTGCGTCTCCTTTCGTGTGGAATGCGAAAAGCCCCCGCTTGTGATTGCGGAGGCACGTGCGTGTGAATTCGGTTAGTTCGCGGTATGGTCCTACTATGACACTTACCTTTTTGTTTCAGCTACAACTTTCTTACTAAAAACACTGCTGTGCATAATACTTACGGCTTTTTTGCCTAGTGCATTTGAAGGCACCTCTATATATTTGTGGGTAAAATGCGCAACTGGTAAACTCAATATTGGGACGAAAATAAAAGCTATTTCTATCGGCATTATTTTTCCTAAGAAGATTGTAGTTAACATCATAACTGGAATGTGTATTAAATACAGACTATAGGAAACCTTCCCTAACCATAGTAGCGGCTTTTTTGTAAGGAATTTACTAGTTGTGCCTGAAGTTAGAATGAATACAAACAATAACAGTATTCCCAAAACAGATACAAAATCTTGAAGAATTTTATTTTGAACATTAAAAACAGGGTATATCCACCGGCAATTAATTAAGATTAAGGCCAAACAAATTAATCCCAACTTTTTAATATTGCTCATGGTTTTCAAGGAAGATAGGTTCTCTCGATATTTAGAAAGAAAAGCTCCGAATATAAAGAAGGTACAATAATAAACGCTATCTTTAAACCCACCCATTATCCCTGTTATCGAATTATCCCCCAGCATTGTTGATGCTAAATGTAATGCTAGATAAAAAGCTAAATTCAAACACAAGGATATTAATAAAGCTTTAATAAACCTATATTTTAAAATTATCACTAAAAACAAAGGAAATACAATCGATATTCGCATTTCATGAAACAATGACCATACAACCCCATTAACATTTGCCGTGTCTGTGTCTAGCATTAAGAAATAAGCCACGATTGCTTTTAATGAAACCGCATGATCCCAGCGATTTTCATAAGTACTACTTAATCCGTCCACATCTTTGACCCCTGCAAACAATGTTACAAGAACAACGGATAATATCATGACAACGATATACGGCATATATATCCGGAAAAATCTGCGCACGATATACACATGATAAATCGGAGGTCTATCGCCCATGAATGGGATGGTTAAAACAAATCCACTTAGGACGAAGAATAGTAAAACAGCCTCATTTCCCGCCCAAAAAGTGTGAAGTGGACTGATGGTTAAAATCTCTACAAACGTATTTGAGAATTCAAGGTGGTAATTAGCATAGTAAAAAATATTAAAAGATAGCAGACAGTGAAAGATAACAACAATGAGAGAGGATATTCCTCTAAGTGCATCCAGTGATTCTATTCGATTTGTGTGATTCACATTTACGCTCCTTTATGTAGAAACATTAGTTAATACTACCATTCGACATAAGAAGCGTAAATACTCATTTGTTCTACCAAGTTGAATCCTTAGCAACTCTTATCCACTGATTTGTGTTATGGCAGACATACAAATAAGAAGCATCTGATGTCCACGTTCCTCTAATTCCTACGCTTGACGGTGATACCGGCACATTTCTTACGTATGAGTTTAAGTGATATAGGCTATTACCATCATGGAAACTTAGTATCTTAGAAGTGTTATCATATTGAATAATTCCAGCAGAAGAAGCTAACCCAACAGTCGCTAAATCCATTTGGATAAAATCTGTTACTAATTTTCTGCAATCTACGTTCGTAGGGGTGGTAATGTCACCAGATGCCCCGATTTTTTTCACTTTCACATCTCCGTAGTCTGATCCTGCATTATTTCTAAATGATATTTCGTCAGCGTTAGAAATTTCAATTGTAGCTCCGGAGCTTCCTGATTTTAATTCGATTTTATTTCGTCTAAATCTAGCACTGCCGATAGATAGTGCCTTTATTTCAGGCAATACCAAACCATTCTGGAGGTACAGATCAGTTGTCATGCCAAGATATTGAATGTTTGAAGTTCCTTTTAAGTTTTTTATGTCACTCCCACTTGTCAGACCGATAAACCATCTTCCATTTCTACCAACTGCTGAATAATAAACTTTATAGAGGCCGCCTTCTTTAATTAAGCTAGAACGGTAAATCATCCCATTATCCCACGCAAGAGTATCAGTACTGGGGCTTAATATTTTTTCTGGTACTGTGAAGGAAATGTTATCGACAGAATTCCAATAATACAAATCACCCGACGAACCTTTTGTGTAGTTACAAACAAATTCATACCCTAAATCCGTTTTAGTTATATCTAAATGCCATGCCGTATAACCATCAATGACATTAGGCACGTTCAATTTTCTTTTTTTATTCCAAGTGAACCCATCAACACTTTCATCATACATGATAAATCTATCTTGATTGATGTACCACATTTTATACAGATTATTCTCATATATTAATGCTGGGGCTACTACCCTTTCACCGGTTAAAGCACAATCTATCATTAGCTCTCGCTCAGTCCACACCGTCCCATTCGTTGATGTTTTTCTGAATATCTTAACATCATTAGAATTGGTAGCATACCTATACCAAAGCTCCATTACTCCATTTTTAATAAAAATATGCCCGTCACTCATAAATCCACCAATTGCAATTTCTCCTGCCGTCGGCTGATCTATGGGATTTCCGTTAATTGCATACCAAGTAACACCGTCTGATGAATACGCAACTGATGGATTTTCGTAATCATCATCCCCTGCCGGATATGGCGTATAAGATAACCACCATTTCCAACCACCGAATGCAGTATCCAATTTCAAAACTTTGGGATGTGTACTTTGATTGCTTCCATCGTACGTTGGGATAAATAAAGGCGTTTGTGCGTTAGCAACACCCGCCACTTCTAATTTCGACGCAGTATCCGCCACATTCTGCCGCAGCGCATCCGCATCGTATGCCGTAAAGTAACGCGCCACTCCTACGCCGATCGCCCACGCCTTCGCCGCCGTCCCGCTAAATCCACGCGTTACTCCCGTCAGCGTATTTCCGCTTTTTCCCGTATACTTAATCGTCTCCGCCGTCTCATCTACGCCAATCGTCGCAATATTCGGAGCGTCCGGTAATTTCGACGCATCCAATACGGAGACAGTCGTTGCTACGTCCGTGATTGCTGCGGTCAATTCCGTTACCGGACTATTCGCTTTTGCTGCGAACATTTCTACCTGCGCCATCTATAAAATCCCCTCTCCGCTATTATTGCGTGAATTTAACCGACGTACTTGATACCGCGAAACGTGGACGGTCGCCGACGAGTAATGTACGCGGATTATCGAGCGGTTTCGTCCATAATAGACTTCCGCCAGTTGCCGCCGTACGTAATCCGATATGCGTTACGAGTCCCCAATCCGCAGTAGCAACGGGGAATACTACTTCTGCGGTGTTCGCTACGGTTTGTTGTCCGCTAACGAGCGTCGGCGCTCCGAATGTTACCGCCTGCCGTGCGTATGAGCCTCCGCTTACTTCCGTGCCTGTATCCGCTGCTGTCGGGTCCGATTTATATAGCGCAATGTAAACGGTAGCTGGTCCGGTAAACGCCGTATTGCGTAAAGCCGCGTTAAGAAGCGCCGCGCTCAAGTAGTTCGAAATTTGCATCGCCATTATTCGTTTCCTCCTATTTTTTGGACAACGCAAAAAGGCCCGGCATAATTGCCGAACCCTCGCGTTTCCTTCGTTTAATCTTCGAGCGTATATTCGTTAGTTATCGTAAATCCGTTAACCGTCGACGATCCCGTATTCGCCATCGTAATAACCGGCCGCGCTCTTACCTCCGCTTCCGACTCGATCGCCACCGCTTGCAATGGCGCATCTATCGTATACTCCGTTAGAACTTCACTACCGGTCGGCCACGGATCATTCATGCGCAGATTGACGTCAATCAAACGTGATCCTGTCGCACCGAGCGCGAGCGTACCTGCGTAAGTCGCTACGTAATACTTGCCGGGCATGTCCGCAAACTCTAGCGTAATCTCTCCGCGCTTAGCGTTAAACGTCCGCGCTAAATACGCCAATGTCCTGTGAAACTCCGCGGCGCTCGACGTAATCTCGAACGTTAGTCCGATCGTACGCGGACCGTAGGAAGCACCGAAATCAACGACGCCGTCCGTATTCGCGAGCTTGACCGTATTGTCTTCGGTCTCCGGCAAGACCGGCAAGTTACGTTCATATAGCGCGGCTCCATGCTCCGATAACCAAACGCCATTTACCGCTACATCGTACGTACTCATGCGGCGCTCACCTCCGGCGGTATCTCACTATAACGCGCTAAGGCTTCGTCTAAAATAGCGTCTATCCGGTCGAACTCCTCGTAAGAGATTCGGATTAACGGAATGCCGTGCGCCTTACAATACGTGGTTTTAATGCGGTCTCTGCGTTGAATACTCTTATACTCGAGAAGCATATCACCATCACCGCGACCGAAGGATACTGGCTGAAAATGCTGCACACCGTCGTACTCAATAAGAACGTCGAGGCTGGGAAAGTGAACAGCAAAATCGAACGGCAGTGGTCGGTCGTTTCGGCAGTCATTGAATCTATACTGCGGGGTAAAGGCATATTTATGCTCAATTAAGTACCTTCGAACAGTGGTTTCTCCGTGAGACTCAACGCAGTGTGGGCAGCGTTTGCCAGAAAGAAAGTTGTTAGGGTACACAAGGTATGAACCACCACAAATGTTATGGCGCATGTCTATATATGCCCTGGCACTCGTGTATTCTCCAACAACGCTATATTCGTCACCCACAAGCAAGGCCACTTCCTCTTTAAATTGCGCAGAGGTTTTCCGTTTAATTTCAGTAGCGCAGTGAGGGCAACGTGTTCCGTTTAGAAAGTTGTTTGGTGCTACTGAGTAGGTGTTGTTACAACAAGTATGGAGGATACTTACGTGTATCAAAGCGCCAAGGTAATCGCTAATGAGTGTGTATTCCCCATTTGTTCGGACATTTACAGCTTCCGCAAACGCTTCTGTGGTCCAACGCATTGATTTTCTCGCTCCAGGGTTGCGCGCTTCAAGACGCTTACGCTTACGGAAGTTTCCACATAGCCTACACGCAGACTGTTTCCCATCGCGGGCACGCTTATCTGGGCTAAACTCCGTCAATGCCTTCTCCTTACCACAGGCGCTACAAGTCTTTTCTCCGATAATGCACATCTCCCTTCTCTCTACTCGTGAGACATTAAACACCCACATAAAAAGGAGCCCGCACAATAGCCGGACTCCCCTTTTCGCTTAATCGCTCTTAATGCCCATCGATGCTAATCGGCTGACTGCGCGCGCTTTTTCATCATAATACATACCGATATCTGCCTTATCTGTCAGCGTCACATTCTCCGCCCCCATATCAATGTTATTCGTAATATAAGTCGGGGCTGCCGGAGATTGCGCAACCATCCGCGGATTTGATACGGCGTCCCATAACGTAGCTTGCATTGCGGCGGTCAACACCATTTCGCCTCCGTGTACTATCGTAGGAACCGCCTCACCTACCGCGCCTTGGACGATGCCCCCGACCTTAAACGCCTGCAGTTTACCGGTATCTACGCCTATTCCGTACAGATCGCGAATCGCTTGATTCTCCGTTTGCAAACGCGACATCTCCGTTGTATTACCGGACTTCTTCGCCACGTCATATGCGTCCTTATTCGAGTTGTAGCGCGCCAAATCTGCTGCCTTCTTCGACTCCGCATTGATCTGCGTTATTGACGCCATCTTCGCGCGATATTGCGTAAGAAAGCCGTCAAGCTCCGTAAGGATCGCAGTATTCGCGGAACCACTTGCGCTAACACGATACGCCGCGATTCCGTCCTCTATCGATTTGATGTCGCCTGAGTACGCATCAAATGCCGCCGTTAATACGCTGTATTGCGCTTCGGCTGCGGTCTTCTCCGCTTCGTACGCTTTCGTCTGCGCATCCTTTTCGTCCTTAAGCGCATCTTGCTGATCCGCGAGCGTACGGTCAGTTAATTCGCGGTCGTGTTCGAGTTGCATGCGCGCGATCTCTTTAAGCAGCGCGTCACGTTCCGCTATTCCTTCCGGACCGACTGCGCTCGATAACTCCGCTAAGCGCGATTGCTTCTCCGCTAATTGCGTCGCGTAATCGGCGTCAACATTAAGCTCTTTGTTGGCGTCACGTAAGCGCTGAATAGCGTCAATCCGCGCGTCATAATCGTCGAGTGCCGCTTGCTTACGCTCTTCAATCGCTTTAATCTCCGCATCCTTCGCGTCCTTAATTGCGGCTTTCTGCGTCTTAACGAGATCGGTCGCGAGATCCTGCGTCAGCTTCGTTAGTGACTTGCGGAGGTTATAGAGTTGTTCGTCCGCCTGCGCGTAATACTCCGAATCCTTGGCGTAGCGATCCCGTACGCGAGTCCACGCGTCGATCTTCATTTGCGCGATCTCTGTCTCCGATTTACCCGCGTCAGACATGCGGCGTTCCTCTGCGCTAATCCACTTCGACGATGCGTTGTACTGCGCGCGCGCCTCCGCTTCGGTTGCGGTGGCTACGTTCTTGCGCGATTGGCGGACTTGATCGTCGGCGGCAATATACTCTGCGCTGTCCTTGGCGTAACGATTACGTAATCGCGTCCAGCTTGCGAGTTTCATTTCCGCTATCTTTAGCTCCGACTTACCGCTGTCTTCCATCCGTTTCGACTCCGCATCAATCCACGTAACCGAAAAGTCATAGCGTGATTGGGCGCTGTCTTCGCCGAGCCGCTTAAGCTGTAGCGCTAGTGTGCGCGCATCATCTACGGATTCCTTTAAAAAGGTAGCGTGCTTCTTGCGCAATTCTTCGTATTTCTTAATCTGCGCATCAGCCGTCATATCGTAAAAGTCCGCTTGAAACTGGACGGTTTTCATATCGGCATCATACGCTGCTTTACGCGCTTCGGCGGCGAGTTCGGCGGCTGTTTTACCGGTCTTCTCCTTCTTAGCTTTCGGCGCGTCCTCTGGAATAATATCCTTAGTAAACGCCTGCGCTCCGGATTCAACTTCCGCCGCTAACTTTTCCATCTCGCGTGCTGCGTCCGAATACTTCTGCTGTTGTGCGAGAGCTAAGTCCCGCCCCTTCTTCGCATCCTCCGAAACTTTATTCGTCAGGTAGTCGTTGTTTACGATATCCATAACGTTCGGCGTCTTACCGTTCATTCGCGATTCGCCTTGCGCTACAGACTCCGCAAATGTCTCCGCCTTTGCTCCGGATACTTTCGCCATAGCTTCGATCAGCAGCGTATAGTTCTTAATCTGCGTCTTAACCGATTCCTCTTGCGCCTTATTTTCCTTCGCGAAGTTTCGAATACGTTGCGCAGCTTGATCGGCGGCGAGATCCGTAAATTTTCGATCTGCGGCGATTTGGTCGATAATCACGTCGATATTATCCGCACGAATACGGCCATCTTCGCCTTGGCGCGCGTTTAACTCCGGATACTGTTCGATCAACTTTTCCGTTATATCAACGAGGCGTCCTTTTTGCGTAGCGTCCAGCGTTTGAGAACCGGATAACTCCTTAAACTGCGTCGCCAATGCGCTCATTTGTACGAGCGTTGCCTTCTTCGTTGCTAGTGCGGAATACTCCGCTTTATCCTGCGAGGATATTGAGTCCACCGAATACTTGAGCGCTTTGTTCATCTCTTCGAGTTTAGACGTTGCGGCCTCAACGCCGTCAAATCCCATATTGCGCAGCTTATCGTCCATCTCACCGAGCGCTTCGTTAATGTCCATCGCTTCCGACATCATCGCCGGATTTCCTAACCCTTGTTCGCCCGCCGCTTGTATTTCATTAAGCCGCTTTTCCATAGTTGCGCGTTCGTTAAGGGCTTCCGTAAGATCCTTCGTTTTGGCGGTTAGCGTCTCGATATCTGCGGCCGATTGGTCGACTGGCGCTTTATCGAGTAGTGCGTTAAGTTCCTTCTGTGCTTTAAGCATGTCCTGTGTAGCTCTTGCGTCTTCTCCCTTTTTCGCAACCAACGCACCTATTCCGCCCGCCAATGCTCCGATAGCAACGATCGCCAATCCGACTGGTCCTGCAGAAGCTCCTAGCGCGACTATGCCCGCTTTAATAAGCGCCAATGCTGGAGGAACTGTAGCTAATACGGTAACAAACGCAAGCATACCGGCGGTTCCCGTTGCAAGTCCAGCTACGAGCGCTTTATGTTCCGTTACAAAGTCCGCGAGTGCGATTATCGTAGGAGTCAGCGACTCAAGCGTTTTTTGCACAACGGGAGTAAACGACTCGCCGAGTGCGACGCGCGCTTCATTCGTAGCTTGAGCGAAACGGTTCTGCGTACCGGTGAATCCCTGCATCGCCTCGTCTGCGTTTCCGGTAAATATCGCACCCTCACGCATAAATCCGTAGTACGCCGCTTGAATCTTTTCAGCATCCGTTAATCTACCGGCTGTTGTTCCGATTGATGCCGCGTATTCCTTTTGCATAACAGATAGGTTCTTCGTTACACCGACCGCATCGGACAGTACGGAGTTACCGTTTTTGATACCGTCGAGGGACGCTTGGATAGCGCCGCCCATCGTATAAAAGGACTGGCGGTTATATGCGGCTGAGTCCGCGAGTGAATTGATTAGCTTCGTAGACTCTTCGAGATCAAGTCCAGTTGACATCGCAGTCTTAAACGCCAGCACCGATTCAGTGAGCGTTAAAAAACCGCGCTTGGCTAAATCCTGCGCGGCTTGTTGTGCGTCTCCCGTTTGGATACCGAAGCCTTTCGCAACGGCGTTAAGTCCCTGGAACGCGTTATACAATTTTGTACTCTCCGCGACGACCGATTGCATCTCGCGTACAAGTTTCGTCAAAGCTGCGCCAGCACCTAGCCCAGCAAGCGCGGAGCCTAAGTTCCGCATGCCGTCCGCACCGCGTCTGCTTTGATCTTCGAGTTCCTGTATCCGCCGCCTCGCTTCGTCTAAGTTACGCCGAAACTCCGCTATATCAAGCGTAATCCGCGCCTGAATTTCACCTACGTTTGTACCGCCCGTACTCATCTTAGCGCCCTCCTTACTGCATCCGCGATAAACTGTTTGTATATCCGTTCATTCGTTCGGAGTGGTCGCGATAAGAACTTCGGACGAGTGCCGGGCGTTGTCGGATTCTTATACTCGCCCATCTCGTGTACACGTAGCGCATAATTAAAGCGCGCACCAGAGGAACCCGTTTCCGTTGCGGAGTAAAATACCTCACCGTATATCCGTCCGTCCCTATTTACGACTTCCTTACCGGCTGTCATCCGCAATGTGCCAGTATCTAACGGAGCCTCATTACGCGATGCCGCGAGTAGGTGATCGGTAGCGTCATGTAATCCGATAGTCGCTCCGTCGAGTACTCTCGTTTTCTGACGCTCTAAAAACTGACGTAGCGCCGCCGTTTCCATACGAAAATCCATACGTCCGTCACCCCCTCCCCGCGCTCATCTGATCTTTCAGTAGTTTAAATCCGGCCTCATCAAATACCGGCTTACTCTGCGTTGCGAATCCGGCTTCACGTTGCAGCCCCGTTGTAAACTTGCGGTAATCCTCTACGTTAGTCGTGTGCGACATGACGTTAACGTTTAGCGCGTCAAGTGTTTCGCCAGCTTTACGCCGCTTGTCCGCATCCAATACGTCGAGTAAATCCATAACGTAATAACCGCGTTCGAACTCGACCTGCGTTTTACCGAGGCGGACGGCTGCGTCTATGAAAAACTCATCTATCGTTACTCGGCGCTCGCTTCCGCTGTCCCCGTTTGTAGGTTCGCTAGTTGCAGAGCGCCTTGCACGTTTTTTAAGAGACCACCGAAGTTATTAACGCGCGCAACGGCTGTAAAATACGCCATCAATTCGTCAGGCGCTACGTTTGCCTCGATCCATTCTGGCTCAAATCCGGTCAAAACGCTGACTACTTGAACGACGTCATTTAGCGCGTGCTCGATAAACGCGAATAAGTATGCTGCGCGGTTTTCGGCTGGCGCTGACATAACGCCCATAATCAATTCCGGCAGCATATTAACAGCGGCAAATAATTCGCGCCATTGACCGACCGGAACCTTCCGCACCTTTACTGTTCTATCTCCGAGCTTGATTACGTTTGGGTCAATTACGATCTCTTCTGGCGCGGCTGTTTCCGCTTTATCTGAACGCTTAAAAATAGGCATTATATTCGCTCCTTATAAAGAAATAGAGGCGCAATTAAGCGCCCCTTTCAACGTAAGTATTCGTTTAAACTGCGGTAATAAGATCGTCGCCGAGAATAAGGACTACGCCATCTTCATCCGGGGTTGACCGGAGAGTAACATTCGTGATGCGTTCATTTTCGTTGTTATACGAGTAAGAAATATCCGTCTCACTATACGCTAGTGGTAGTGTTGTCCAGAAATCCGGATCGTTTTTGTGCGCGAGAGGTTTAATAACTGCGATCTTGGCAGTGCTAAGTAGGCTTAATCCTACGCCAGTCTTGATTAACACCTTAGAGCCGCCCGTACCTGTAACGATCTCCGCACCCGTCATAATCTTCGGGACAATGTCAATTTGATACTCAGCAAACGGAATTTGCACGCTGACATTACGCCCCGTTATGCGCTTATCTACGACCGTCTCACCCGTCTGATCTGTCTTTTGCTCACGGTATGTTGTTTCCGTATTGAGCACAACGCCGCCGATCGTAGTTTCAAACGTGATCTTATCAGCGCCCGTACCGTACTCAACGATAGCCGGTCCTATTTCGATTTTTTTGAAATCTTGAGCCATTCGTTATTTCCCCCTTATTTTGAACGTACTAAAAAGAGCCGCCCGAAAACGGACAGCCCTGCGTTTATAACGATGTTGTTAGCGTAAAGTTAATAGAATATAGCGCTCGGTTATTCGCGTCAGGTCCGAGATACCAAGGCGCGCTCTGATCCGCCAGGCATATTACGACGCGCGTAGTTCCGATTATAAACTCCGCCTTTCCGTGTAGCGCTTCGAATATTGCGTTAGCCTTCGTTTCTGCCGTTGCGGATGACTTCGCGCGAATCACGACTTGAAATGACGGATAAGCAACGGATGACCATTCGCTCGGTGGTGGTCCGCCCGTTATCCGCGTATAAGCGCAATCGTCCGGATTAGCCGTTGTAAAATCGTTGCCGACTACGGTAAACCCCGGAACGATTAAGCGGATGGTTGCGTTAATATCTGCGACTGTTAAAAGCGCCATTATACGTCTACCTCCGTTATTAGCGGCTTCCCGTTGAGCGCCCGTTTTACGCTGATTGCGATTGGCGTGTACGTTGTCTCTGCTAATAGTTCGTTGGTGTACGTAAGGAGGTCGTCGAGCGATATGTCCGCGAGCTTATCGAAGTAAAACGTGCCGACGCTCACGACTTCCGCGCCGTGTTGATTGCGTACAAGTTTTACCGCCTCGCTAAAGCGACATTTCTGCGTGTAAGGAGTACCGTATTCCGGCTCGTTATAATCCGGATCATATCCAGTAAACGGCGTAATTGTGACCGTTTGCCTCAGCGGTATGAGCGCCATTACATCGTCACCCACTTCGCGGTCTTACGTCCGAGTTTAACGCCGCCATTTTCTGAGCTAATGAGTTCAAGCGCGATGTCCGGTATCCATGCGTCGAGGCCCGTTTTCGCCCAATCTTTAAACGTAAAATTCGCGACGCCTGTTAATCCGAAGCTCGCTACGCCTTGTTGCTGCAGCGCGTTCGTATCATTAAACGCGATCGCGAGTTCGTTCGCATATTCGTATACAGCCGCGTCTGGTATCGTATATTGAGCGTATTTGTTCGTCAGCGTCCGTCCTGCCACGTTAACTATCCGTAGTTTTTTGGCGTCGTCTGCGTCCGTCCAGTCGTCAATACTAATGCAGTTCACGTTGATATACGCTGTTGCGTCTTCTACCGAAACCATACGCCCACCTCCCATTATTTTGCGGAGGTATTCGCAGCCTTTCGCGGTTTAGGCGCTGGCTTAACGGGTTCCTCCGGGTCTTCTCGTTTTATCCACGTTGGGGCCAGCGAGTCTAACAACGCTATCTCCTCCGCGACTTCCGTTTCATATGTGCCGTCCGCGTTAAATTCAATTCCGCTAGCAACGGAGTATAATGGGCTTGCGCTGTACTTAGCCATTACTTCGCCTCCAACGCCACAATTCGCGCAGCCAATTCCGCGAGAATACCCTGTACATTGGTCGCGGTTCCTGGCCCGATCGCCGTTGCGGTTATCGTGTTCGCCGCGTGTACGTGGTTCCCGGCGGCCGCTGTTGCTGCGGTAACACCGAGTGCTAGTGAGGACGTCCCTGCGCCAATCGCTGTACGAGCGGCTGCTGCATCTACTGCTTTGATAACGTTACGTCCGACTGTAGTTGCATCTGTGATATTCGCAGCCGTTACAGTACTAGCGCCGCCTCCCGTACCTTCCTGCAAATCTTGGATGATATCGCCAAGTCCTAAGTCATTAGCTGCGGGGCTAACGAGGTTTAGGCGCTCTCTGTCGCGGTCTGATATTGCCACTATTCGTTCACCTCCGTAAGATTAAAGGGAGCCGAAGCTCCCCGCGTTATTAAGATACTGACGTAGAGATATTCTCAAGGATTGCGATTTTTTCAGCCGCATTTTTCACCGTTACGCCGTACTCTCCACGAATCTGACGCGCTACAAAGTCAGCTCCCGGAACGGTTGCATCCATGTCAAATAGACCGCGACCACTCAGCGGATTAATCGACAAGATATCACGGTCGAACAACGCGATCTTATTTTTCGGAAAGTTCGGATCGACGATGACAGTCGCAACGGAACCGCCTACGATATCGGACACGAACGTTTGAATCTTATGTCCAGTCGCAGTGTCGGTACGCTCCGTGCGGATAGTGTCCGAAGCGAATTTCGTAATCTGACGAGCACCTGCAGTATTAGTCAGAATCGTATTAACGGAACCACCGCGTTGGTACACTTTTTCAGCGAGATCGTTCAGCATCTTCGGGCTGATTTCGCCGCCGTTCGCGTTCTGTTTAGCTGCACCCTTCTTATCCGCGAAGTAAAGCAATCCGCCAGTTGTACGCGGAGTTCCTGCGCCTGCGTCAATACGACGGCCGTAAATCAACCAGTCATTTTGTTCACGTGCGATCTCTTTCAAGCGAAGCTGCACCTGGTAGTCGAGCTCGTTGGTAACGTTATAAGTGCGGACATTTTGCTGCGTACCAGAAACGGCAGCATAACGCTCGATAATCTGCGCGTAGTTGAAATCAACCAGACGGTCATGTCCTTCGTCAACGCCTGGTAGCGCCCCTTCAAGTTGCGGACGGGAAACGATGCGGATTTCTGCGCCATTAGCTACCGCTGCTGCGGTTGTTCCGTCATACCCACGTACTACCGTGATTACATCACCCACTACGGCTGTTACACGGAGATACTCTTCGCCGATAACTACGATTGCGTTGACGCGGAATTTCAGTCCATCGCCTTCCGCTACCGTAATCGAGGTTGCGCCGACTAACGCCGCTGCAGCCGCTGTAGCACGGTTAGAGTTCAGGTTATCCGACATCCATTCGTATTTCGTTTGGTATAGCGGAGTGGTGCCGATTCCGATAAGACCGAGCAACGTTGGAGCATCGTCGATAATAAGCGAAATACCTGCTTCAAGCTGACGTACCTGATCCTGAAAGTCATAAGATTTTAACATTAATGAGTTCCCCCTTGAGTTTGGTTAAAATAAAAAGGCCCGGAATTATCCGTAGCCTTGGCTTACTTCTTGTTTAGTTTGTTTGAGATTTCGATAACCTTTGAGAAGTCCTTCGCCTTTCGTGCTTCTGAGAGCTGCGCCTCAAGCGTCCTCCTCTCGTCCTCGTCCGGATTGCCTCCGCCACCGCCGCCGATAGGCTTCGGCTTTGTCTCCGCAACTAAGTATGGCTCCGCCGCTATAAGCGCCTCGACCGCTTCTTTTACGCCAACCGGATTACCTTCGTCATCAACGGATGCGGCGCCTAAGTCCGCCAGTTTCAATGCTGCCGCTAAACGGTCAGCCGGTACGTTCATCTCGCGCGCCAACGCCTTAAACTCCGCATTAATCAAACGTTTATTAGCGGTTGTAATTGCGGCGGCTCCGCGTTCCTCCGCTTCCTGCGCTTTTATGCGTGCGGCTTCGAGATCGGCAGTTAAGCGCTCCGCCTCCGTCAAGTCCGCTTTAGCACGTTCGGCTTCCGCCTGCTCTAGCGCAGTCAACTTCGTTTTCAATTCGTCGTAATCTGCGAATTTCTTGCGTTCTCGGTCGACTCGATCTGCAATAACGCGGTTTAACTCAGCCTGTTGCTCCGCGGTAAATTCGACTTTCGGCGGCTTACCGTCGCCCTCTTCGCCACCATTACCTCCGCCGTTATCAGCGTTATAGAAAGGCATAAAACCGTTAAATAGTTGTCTCATATCGTACCCTCCCGCGTTTTAGCGCCGCGTAGCGCATAGAGTGTCTGACCGTAAAGTTTATCACGTCTATTCACGTCTGGACGCGGAGCCTAGCGCTCCTATTAAGCTGCGAGTAGTTCCGGTGTTTGCGTAGTTACGGCGCATTCCGGAATTGACTTGCGGATGAGTTCGATAAGCTCGGCCGCTTCTGGACTCTTGCGCTTCCGATCGTAGTACGTCCGCACGAACTCAACGAATTTGTTAAACTTGCGGTCCATACGGATGCTTGCGTCTGTGTTTCTATACATGTAGAGGAGCCAACACAGTCCGTCCGAGATAGACGATGCGGTTAGAACAAAAACCGAACCAGTGCGTGATACCCGCACATTAATGCCCTGGCTTCGTAGCTGATCGCCCATTTTAGTGAGGAAATTCTCAGACGCTCCACAGAAAGACACTTGCAGATTATTTGTCAACCCTGTTGAAACACAACCATCGCCCTCAAATGCCCCTCTAATAAAATCCCACTGTAGGTGCGCGGGTAGTGATTCAGGGTATTCGCAATCAAATGTCTTTCCTCGTTTTGGTATCCCTAAAGATCGCAATGACCTAACCATAATAGGACTATACATGCGGACCTCACACTTTCCCGGATACTCATATAAGGGCCCGGAAAACTTCGCGTGTTTCTTAATCTTTTCCACTACATCTATATCTGCCGATTGGAGGCGAACTCCAACATACTTATCGCTAACGTGTCCGTCCGTTATAATCCACCCATACATCCATGCGGTGTTTCGCTCCCACTTGCAAAATACGTCTGCGTCTACTTCATAGTTGTTTATAGGTCCGGTCTCGCGCTTCCACCCTAACCTGCGTACAATACGACTAAAATTTGATAAGTCATACGGGTACTCTATCCGCTCGACGATTTCCCTGTAGGGTAGGCGCTCTTGGTACAGCATCTTCTCAAACTCTTCTCTCGTCACATAAAAGGAAAGATTAACGGAGTGCTTCGGAATTAACTGCCCCTTCGGCCCAGTTCCAGTGTTCCACTCAGGAAGCGACTTGTCTCCATACATCAATAGCACCAAACCCCTTCGGTTCGATTCCTTGGGTAAAGGCCGCGCAGAGCGTCAAGGTCACGCCTTTTCAGTGATCAGCCTATCGCGGCAAAAGAAAAACCGCCCTATTCGGCGGTCAGTAGTTTCGGATCGCGTATTGCAGTAACAGAATGTCGGCAATTTGGGTGAAAAATAGAGCCCCGCGGTAAGTCGCCGATATAACGGTAATTACCGGGCGCATCCGGCGTAAGTTTAACGATCATTCCCTCGTATCCGCGGCATTTATCGACTGCGTTATGCTTTGATATGACTCCGTAATAAGCACCGCGACCTACCGCTTCGTTAATCGTTGACTCGCGCTGTGTTGCCGCCATCTTCGTACGCGTTAGCATCTCAACATATTTTTCCGGTCGCCAGCGCCTTGAGGCCGCATCCACTATTCCGGTATCAATCGCGCTACCTAGCGTCTTCTTCATGCGCTGCAAAATATCGGCGTTAAGCGTACCATTACCGTTAATGCCTCGCGTCAAATTCGCACGCATCGAATCGGCGGTTACCTGGCGGATGACTTGCTTAACACGGCGGCTTACGTTATTTGTTACCGCGAGTAATTCCGCTTGAGTATCCGCAACGGCTGACGCTACAAACTCGCGATTGATCCGGTTAAACTTAACGATCTTCCGCGCCTCTTCTAACGTTTCCGCCGCGCCGAGCTGAACGATAGCGAGCGCAACGCCATCCGTAGCAGCTAACGGAATATAGCGGTCAACCCACGCGGCCGATTCCGTATTCAGCCCACGCAAAATAGCCGCAACCTCGGCGAGGGCGGCGCGTGAATTAGCGCGAGACATAGCGGATAAATCTAAGCGTGATAGTTCGTTGGATATCGCGAGGATGGCGGTTTTATACGTGCGGACTAGGAGATCGACGCTGTAATCGTATGTGGGCGCGATCATTCGTTAAATACCGTTGATTCGACGGTGCCGAGCGTCCGCGTTTCATCTTCGTCAATCTGCGTTATAATCTGCGCTGCTTGTGCGTCACTAATCGCGTCCATACGCTTAATCGCGGTTGCTACATCGATCGTAGCCTTTCCGCCGGTACGTATTTGCATCGTTTCGGCTTCCGCTTTGGCGTCCTTAGGGAGTCCGTCGCGCCATTCTATCGTCGGATAGACGGGTTCATACGGGATAAATCCGGTTACGTCCTTATTCGCGAAGTTTTCGAGTTGCATCGCGGTCCATATCGCGTCACGAATAGCGCGATCCATATGCGCCCGTATGCGCTCGACCTTTTTGAGTATCGGCATCATACGCATACCGATCGAAGCTCCGTCCGTATGAGATGTACCCGTTCCGCCCTTATCCGCCGTAATCGTCGTACCGAAAAGCCACTGCGGTGTCTCCGCCATCAAGAAGACGAGACCGAGTAGGTAGTCTAGCTCCCTAAACGCGCCTTCGAGTTGTGAGTTCCACACCATGTAGCCCGGCGTCGGATCATCTTTACTTAATGGGATGTATTTCCCTCCCCATCGTACTGACTGGCCGGATGAGTCCTCTACTCCATCTATTTCCGGACCGTACGCCGTTGGGTCCGAGTGTCTAAAGAGGATGTAATCCACTTGAACTAGCCGGTCATTTATCGCAGCTAAGACGCTCTCCATCTTGCTTACTGCGCTTTCCCCGCGCCATGAATCGTCCGTAGTTTTATAAGGCGCATGGTGTACGAGTAGTTGCGGCGTTCCCGTTTCTATAACGTCTGACTCGCGGCCGGTAGCGACTTGATCTCCGATCGTATACGTCGATATAGGTACGCCCCATTCCGCGTTAACGCTCTTTTCGCTTAGACGGTAGCGTTCGTACGTTATATATCCGGGAACATGGCGCTCGATCACGAGATAAGGTACGTATGATGCCGTGTTTCCCGTAATCCAGCGGATAACTCTTCCGCCGGGCTCCTCGACCCAATCAATCCACGCGATGTTTATCGCCTTAAACTTCTTACGCGAGCCTGTTGTTAACTCCGGAAATACTAAGTTAGCCGGAACGTTCTCGATAATCGGCTCTAACGGTGCTTCTGGCGCCGGCAACCCAAGCGCTTCTGTTTCGGAGAAGTCTGCTCGCTGCGCGTAATACGTTTTGAACCACGCATCTCCCCGATAACCTGCTCCGATAGTAGATTCGTATATTAACCGGTTAACGTCGTTCTCTTCCGTGATCGAGTCGAGGCGTTCCTGTTCGCGCGAATCCTTACCTTTTCCGCTATCGTACGTAGGCGGTTCGCCAATAAGTAAATCAGCCGGCTTCGTCATAAGCACGTCGACAACATTAACCGCAATAAACAACGTTTCAAGCTGCGGAGCGAATGGAGTTTCCTTTAGTAGCGAAGACGCGCGATCATATATCTCGGCGTGTCGCCCTTCGTAAATACGTTGACCGCGCTTATATTCTGCGAGACGCGGAATATCTTTTTCCGGTGGAAACTGCTCTCCGGTATAGAAAATCTTCGTCAAATTACGCCCTCCTTTCGTTTACATCCATTTCGGCTTATTTTGAAGTCTCCGTTTAGCCTTCGAGACATTCTCGACCGACATAGACAATGCGTCCGCGGAGTCTACATAATCCCCGTGAGGGTATTGCGATAACTGGTCGATAAGCATTGTATGACCGGCGTTTATTATCAACGTTTTATTGTGGAATAGCGGTTCCAGCGCTTCTATCCGTTCTTCTTTTCCGGTCTTATGCGCCTTTACATCGTTCAGCCGTGTACGAGATAGCCCTTCGAAACGTAAACGTTCCTGTAGCTGCCGATAAAATTCGTGTTGCGCGTTAATCGTCTCTACGCTAAATACATCGTGCTTATATTCGCGGATACGTTCGATAATCACGTCGAGTATCTTATGCGGTTGCTCTTTCGTCGCATATTCGTCGAGTACAAAGATATATCCGGTCTTATCGTGGCGTCCAACGGTCAGCACCGCGTTATAACAAGATCGCGCGTTCTTCCCTTGCGCTATGTCCCAAGCGCCGCTTATCGTTAGCTCCGAAAGTGGTATGCGTAAATCTCCGTATCGAATGAAGCGCCGATTATGTTCGTATTCATAGCGGTAATATCCGTATTGATCCGGGAAGAAAAACTGCTCGTCCTCACTGAACGCAAGGTTACGAAACTCCGAGTTATATGCGCGTGTTCCCATATTGACTTTTTCGTGCATTAGCGCGCGATAAGTCCAACGCCAAGGCCACGCCAAAATAACGCCAGCTTCAAGTTCGGCGCGATGTTCTTTATAGAAATCGTCGGCGTCCGTTGAAGCATCGTCAGAACGCGCGTATATTTCGCAATACTGCTCCCATAGTTGCGGACTGTCCGGCTCGTTTACTACCGCGCCATGAAACGATGATTCGAAGTCCTTCCGCTTGAGTACGTGATTCAAAAGGCCGGTCGCGCTAACCATCGTACCGACGAGTATAATCGCGGTCGACTTCGATCCGATCGGGACCACAACGGAGTTAAACCAATGTACAAGTTTCTCCCGCGCTTCCTTCGTGCCTTCGTTGTTTATGGACGATGGATCATCGACGATAACGAGATCCGGCCGCTTGGATCCGTGACGCATGCCCCGTAGTTGCTTGCCGGAGGATGACGCTTCGATGCGAGTGCCTGACGTTGTAATAAACGCCTCTTCGTTATCTTTTTCGTTTTGGTTATTGCGCTCATGCAGCAACGGTCCGAAGTCCGCGCGTAGTTTCTCGTTATATTTAAGCTGCTTATTGATCCAGCCGATGAGCTTTTTCGATAACGCGTCAGTCTCGGATATCTCCAATATATAGCGCCGTTTTCGATACGCCGTTTGATGCAACGGAAACGCGTTAGAAAACATACCGGACTTCGAGTGTCCCCGCGCAGCCGCTATCGCAAGCCTGGCGCTTCTATTTACGTGGTCAACGTGATTGCATAACGTAAAAAACTCCGTATGGATCGGCGCTATTTGTTCTAGCGGATCATGCGGAGTTCCGTCGTCGGCGTGCGCTATAATGTTGTCTTCGTTATCCGGATTGCCGGCGTCGGACAAGTATTCGTACGTGAAGTACGCAACGTCATCCTCTGCGCGTTCAATCCGCCTGAGCCTGCGTAATTCAGCGATATCCGCGCGTAATGATTCTTCGTGATACGTTGTCGCGCGGCCTGTCCGTACGAGTTCGCGTAGTTTAACCGCGCGCTCACCTACGAGTTTGATGCGTTCGGCACGCGCTTGCTTACCGTACCATTCTCCGTTTATCCAAGCGATGCGAACGCACCTCCTCCGTTATTTTTCCTCCGCTAATAGTCCGTCCAGCTCGTCTATTTCCGCCGCCAATTCGTCATTACTGCGTGCGGATCCGGCATCCTTCGTTTCAACCGCGACCTGCTGCGTAATGAGCCCGAATCTGCGGAAGAATAAGTCGATCGCTTTAATACTCGGCTGGCTTCCGTCAATCGCGCGCATTAGCTGGCGGTACACTTTCGCCCGGTCAGCGGATAAGAAGTCGTCCGCGAGGTAATTTACGTAATCAATAAAGGCGCGCTTCTGCGTACGCCATTGGTGTAGCGTCTTACGAGATACGCCGATTTCTTCCGCGAGGGTATCGAATGTTAAGCGGTCTTCCTCCGCAGCAAATTCGCGTTCGACGCACATTAGCGCGGCTTTAATTTGGCGGCCGTCGAGTTGCGATTCAAGCGCGGCCTTTCGTTTATCGGACATTGCGATTCCTCCTTCGTTTATTAGCGTGATCTAAGCGTGAAATTACCGTCTTCCGTACGTGGGAATACGAATAGTCCCGAAACGTACGAAACGCGCTAATTTGACGGTGAATCTACGGGAATATTGCGTGCTATACGTGCGACCGTCCGAGATTTAAAAATATTGCGCAAATTTTATACGGGTCGAGGTTAAAAATCTGCTAGCAAATTCATAACAGCAGACGCAGGCCTGTCCGCATGGGACGTTGGGGGTCCCGCCTAAATATGCCATCGACACGCGTTTCGACCGTTCCAAATACGAGTGTTTATGCAACGTAAAGAAACACGCCTGTATAGCGTGCCATTAAGCACTATAATCGTTCCAATTCCGGTATCAATAACTACGTTGCATTGTCGTACGTGTTTATGATACGATGGTAACAAATGGAACGGAGGCGATTCGTTATGAAGATCGGATACGCGCGGATATCAACCGCTGACCAATCGTTAAACTTACAGTTAGACGCGCTCAATGCGGAAGGCTGCGACCGCATATATACGGAAGTAGCGTCAGGCGCGAAGGACGACCGCGCTGAGCTAGCGAAGGCACTCGATAACCTGCGTCCTGGTGACGTGCTCGTCGTATATAAGCTCGATCGCCTAGCGCGTTCAACGCTTAAGCTTATCTCTACACTTAACGAGATCACCGCTAAAGGCGCCGAGTTCGTCAGCCTATCGGATAAGATCGATACGACAACCGCTGCAGGTAAAGCGCTATTCGGAATGCTCGCGGTATTCGCCGAGTTCGAGCGTAATGTAATCGTCGAACGTACTCGCGCAGGCTTAGCCGCTAGCCGAGCGCGTGGCCGTAACGGTGGACGCCCGAAGACGGACGGGCGCAAGGTAGCGCAAGCCGTTAAGCTATACGATACCAAGGCGCATACAGTAGCGGAGATAACCGCGCTTACTGGCGTGACTAAGGCGACGCTGTACCGTGCGTTAAAGGAACGTCCGACCCCGTGAGATTTCGGAGGGCTTCCGGCCGGAGGCGACCAACAAGCGTAATCGGCGCTATCCTCCGTAACCTCCGCCACCATTCGGAACCCTTACGCAATCCTCCGCCAATCGCGTTCCTTCTATATAATGCGCAAGTATAAACGCTATACTTAATGACACGTTACACGTCCGTCTGTTCTACGCTTGTTATTAGCGCGTATTAGCGGTCGTGTACGCTACCCTAACGTTTATACCTCCGTACTATATAAGTGCCTAAATAAGCGCTACTCATACGCTCAGGCAAGGCGTACAAATAGCGCTCGTTATACGTTAATACATATCGTACTTACCTGCGATAGGAACCGTAGATGTATACGGTTCTATACGTCCATCTGCGCATGTTATCTCCGGTCTATACGGAATCCAAGGCGCAAGTGGAACGTGTTTCTTAGCGCTATCCTGTCCGCTAATTAAACGCATATACTCCGCTATTTCCTGCGCTGTTCCTTCGACAGTTACTCCGTTAATTATCGCTTTCATATACGTTATCCCTCCGTTACTCTTACCGTAATAACACGCATAAAAGGACGCGTAAGTGTAATCGTAACCTCAGCGTTAGTACTCGTATCAACTACGCTACCTTCCGCATCCTTAACGCATAAACTTGCGCTTCCTATTCCGAGTATCCGCGCTTTACTCAACGCTATCCCTCCGCTCACTGTGCGTTCGCTACCGCTTAACTGCGCTTAGTATCCGCGTTATTCTATGGGTTGGACTACATGAGATACTTCGATGAGTAAGCTTCCTGTATCTATCAGACAAAGGTTTGAGCTTAAGTGCCTGTTCAGCCAAAAGCAGGCTTCACACCTTGTCGCTGACGCGCCTTCGGAACCTGTTATTTAACTGCGCCCAAGCTTTTATTAAAGATCAGCGAGGTTAGATAATAGTTACACAAGGCACGATTTTAGCCGCAGTGTCGGAGTGTTCTTCTCCGTGCTTTTACACGTTTCTTATGCGTAAGCTTATAAGATAAGAGGAGCTCAAGCCCCAAAACGGCTGTAACCCGCGCCGCTCTAAGGCTTAAGCCACTTTTCAACTATGCAGTATTTGATACCCTTTTGGCCTTTCGATTGCAGTATTTGATACCCCCCTAGAAAGGAAGTTCAGAATCATCCCCGTCAAAAGCCGCCTCCATCGCGCGTTTATTCTGCGCAAACGCATAACGTACAACCTGCGTATGTTCATCGTCACACGCTTCCTTACGGTACATCACGTCAGGATTCATGCGGATGACCACCGCACCAAACGCCTCCGCCCGCATAATAAAACCGTGCTTACTCAACTCCCGCAATCCCCTGCGCGCTGTCTGCTCGTCCACGCCAACGATCCTGGCGAATGCCACCTGCGTAATATGATCCAACGCGTTCTCGTTCTGATCGTCCGGATTCGTACATAAGTAGAGCATCTTATAGTGGATATACGGTATCATGCAATATAAAAGGCCGGCCGCCTGGACCGTTAAGTCCCGCACGTCCGACCGCAATTTCGTCTGATAAACCTTCGTATAGCGCCCGTCATTCAGCGTACGTCCGATCGCGTGGTATTCCGGATTGACTCCGTATACCTTACGCTTGCCCTCGCGACTTTCCGTTAAGATGTCGCAGCCAACGAGCGTACTAATCAGCGTAGACGTCCAGCGCGCAGCCTTGCCGATCGCCTTCGCTATCTCTGCGGAACTCATCCGCGTACTACCGTAGTATAAGTCGCCTGCGTGATCCATCCGCATATACGGAAGCAACTTCATAACCGCGCCAAGCTCGCTGAGTCCGAGTAGTGACGTCAGCTTACGGACGGGCTCGTGATACGCCTGCACGTAATGGCGCTGATCACGTCCAATAGCGGCGGTCTTCTGCGCATAATCACGCTTGCGCTGGCGTTCTTCGACCGTTTCGTGTACGTAGCCATCAACCGGATAGCTCTCGCGGTATTGGCCGAGCGCTTCGTCGTAATAAACGTGGATGCCTGCGTTAGTCATTCGCGCTCACCCGCCTTCAATTGCGCACTCTCTAAGTCACGCAACGCCTGCGTAGCTTTCTTCGCCTCGCGCTGGATACTCTTCAAACCGCGGATTGTTTCCGCGATGTCGACTACGTTTACCTTAACGCTTAATTCGCCAATTGTTCCGGCCATGTATAACGCCTCCTATTCGATTTTAAAACGAAAAGGGCGGTCGCCCTATATAACCTAAGTCCGCAGATCCCACTTTTAATAGGTATCATTGCGTTACTCTCGTAACTTTCCGCAAATAAAAACGCCACCTCCCCGGAAGGAAATGGCGCTATTTTGTCGAAATTGTACGTATTAACTCACGAAAGGACTACGCAAATGAGCCGATTTATGAAGACGCTAACCTCTAACGTACACTTTTATACCGCGCAACTCGAACGCGCACCTATCGTCATATTCGTAGATAACGAATTAACTGGCGCCGGAGTTATCGAAGAAATTACGCAGGACTCCGTTAAGGTGCGCGGCGAGTATTATATGCGCGCTGCCTGTACATTTAAATATGCGAGTTAGGCGGTATTTACGCCGCCTCCGTTTCAGCGCTTACGTTCAGTCTCGCGTTGATAATCGCGACATGTTCCGGTGCTTGTTCGATGCCAACGTAGTTAAATCCGTCCTGTGCCGCGGCTACTAGCGTCGTGCCAGAGCCGGCGAACGGATCGAGCGTAATCCCGCCCGGAGGTGTCACGAGTGTAATCAACCAGCGCATAAGGTCGATCGGTTTAACGGTCGGGTGTACGTTGATACCGGTTAATACGGAGCCATCAGCGCAGGTATTGCGGTCGCGCTTCGACGCTTTCTTTGAGAGCTCCGCCGGACTAACGTTAAAATACGGAGAGTAAAACGCGTCGGCGTCCGTAGTGATCGCGTTAGCAGGAAAGCGACCGGCATCGTCAGGTATATACGCGACTCGCTCACGCTGACCGAACGTATTAACTGTCGGATTTCCTTCGTCACCAGTTACGCCGTATTCCGTGCGGTCTCCTTCAGAGCGCCCAATCCGGCAAGCGTCGATATTTATCGCGCCTGTTCCGTGCGCCTCAACGTTAGCTACTACGGTTCCAGCCAGCGGTTTACGTGCGACGATGATGGGTTCGTGTGCGGGTTTGAGTGCTGTTCCCCATCCGTCCCATTTGCGGGCGAGTTCGGTTGTGGGTGCGGTGATGTCGCGGACTATACGGTTATCTGCAGAGCAGTCCGCGCCAGGCATTGGTGCCTCCTTTAGTGTTGCCCACTTCGCTTTACCGACTACCTCTCTTTCCGCCTCTTCCATCATCTCATCATAGGTGTCATCAAGCCCGAGTAGTTCTTTTATCTTGATGTATTCGGAAAGTTGTGGGAGTCTCGTTCCTTTCGGCCGTCCTTCAAACCATGAGTAATTAGTCGAACCGCCACATACCTCTCGATCCATAAAACCGACTGTGATCCCCTTTTCTACCCGTATTCGTTTAATCAGCGCGGAGAACTCTCCGACGAAGGAGGCTCCACCCTTGCGCTTATCAAACTGTTTGGAAACATCCGTCGATTTAGGGAATCCGCTAAAATAAAGCCACTCGATAACGTCGCGTATTTCAAACCCACCGAGCCGCAGCGCGATCGTCATTAAGTCCTGCGTACGAGTCCCCGCAAATACCAACGCATGGCCCCCCGGCTTCAATACGCGGAATACCTCGCGCCATAAATCCGGATGCGGCACGAACGAGTCCCACGCTTTCCCCATGAATCCGCCGTGTCCGTGGTCGTACGGTTCGCCCGCAAGCCACTTCGTTAACACTTCCGCAATGTCCGGTTCCTTCGATAGTCCGTATGGCGGATCGCACACAACGCTATCAAAGAACGCGTCGGGATATCCGCGCAAAACCTCCGTGCTATCGCCGCATAAAACTACGTTAATTTCGTTTTGTTGTCCGCTCATTATGCCGCCTCCTTTACGTAAACATCCGCAACTTCTTCCACCGGTTCTACGATCACTTCATTCACCGCACTCATATCCGCCAGCCACCGCGCACCTATTCCACACCGTTGCGTAAACTCTTCCGTGAGCTCCCCGCCAGTATCCCGCAGATTACACGACGTCACCGCACCGTCCGCTGTATCACGTTTATATTGCGCGGCCCTCACCTTATTACGTATTTTAGCGCCGGCATCTACGCTCACATTCTCGCGCTTAGTACGGTTCCTACGCCGAGGCTCGCCGTGATCGCGCCCGTCTGCGGATAAGATTACGCCAGGTCCGAGATCACCGTCTTCACGTACCGGCGTTTCCCCGCGCATATTCGTCGGATCACTACCGCGGCGACCATTACGTATACGATCAAGCTGCGTGTCTGAGTAGAACGGATACTCGTTGTGCTGCGCCTTATACGGATTAGCGTCCGTTAGTTCTTCGTATAGCGCGACGTTAGTCAGACGGTCAAGTAGCGCCGTATTAGACGGAACCGGAGTCGGACGCTGGCCCGGCGATCCTGTCGTATACCACGCGTCGAGTGCGTACTGGTTATGCTCGCCGTGGTCGCGGTAATATGCGTCTTGTATCGCGGCAATCACGAGCATACGCGATTCACGGTCGCGGATATCGTACGTGGCGCCACTATATACGTAAGGAATCGGCGGGGAATCCTCCGCTTTAAATAGTCTGCGCAGTCCGGATTCTAGCGCCTCGATTGCGGTGGTCGTGCGTTCAATGTACGTTGACATAAATTAAGCCGCCTCCTCTTCATCTAGCGCATATTCTACCGTTATCTCTCCGTATTCCCATTTGCGATAAACAACCGCTATCTTCTCCGCCGCCTCGTCTACGGATTGCTTAACGGTCGGCTGTGAGATGCCCATCGCTTTCGCCGCCTCTGCTTGCGTAAGGTCAACGCCATAAACCCACGCGACTGATTCCGCCTGGCGCTCCGTTAACCATGCGGATGCAATAGCGCTATTTAAGTCAACGAGCGTATCGACTGCGTTATAATCGCCGAGAAATTGCGCGCTGCTGATGTGGTGGCGATCGCGTAATAACTTTTTAATGCCGGCCACATCGTTCAATGCGTATTTAACTTCGTACATGCGTGCGCCCTTGTCGACGTCTATCTTCACAGATCCGATAATAATCCGCCCCTTTATCGTTATTTGAGCGCTAGCCCTACGTTATCCGCACGATGCCACACGTAGTAACCGCCGCTATTGTGAACTTTTCTAACGTTGAAACTCGCACATACTACAGCGCAGTCCAGCGCTTTATTCCGCAATCGTCCGCACACGCCCGAGTTCCGCCGCCATATGCGCATCTTCGCAATCTCCGTCATGTGTGCGCTCGCCGTCCGCGAATATAGTTACCGCATCGCCTACGTAAATAGCGTCGTTACACCACGCGCAGTTAGCGGATACGCGCGGTTCATTCGGCGGTAGAAAGCGATCGAAGTCCGTCATTGTCCGCAGTCACCTCCGTACCCTCCCGTTTCGCCAGCGGAGTCCTATCGTCATAAGGAAGCGCATTAATCGCGTCAATGCGTCCGTACATATAGCCCGCGGTATAACCTGCGCGGTAATCGTCAACGCTCATATTACGCCGCCTCCGTTTCGGTGATTGATAACGCCGCGATACGCTGATTAGCGATGTCTACGTAACCGGCGTCCGTTTCAAATCCGATAAAGTTACGTCCTTCAAGTAGCGCAGCGACTGCGGTTGTTCCGGAGCCTATACAGTTATCGAGAACAGTTTCGCCGAGATTCGTGTATGTGCGGATAAGGTAGCGGAATAGATCAACGGGCTTTTGCGTTGGATGCACGTGGCTACCGTCCCGTTTAAACTTTAGCGTTTTAAACGGATATCCAGTCTGAGTTTGTTTATATTTCCTCCCCTCTGACATAGATGTTTTGTGCGCCTTACCTAGCTGACCCCCCACACTCTTTCCGTTTGTTACCTCTCTGTCAATTACGGTAATCCCTTGAGGTGTATATCTAAGTGGTTTTTTTGTTCCGTTATTACAACCACCTTTTCCAAAGACTACAATATCTTCGGTATTGTTTAGTGGCTGGAACTTAGCGGCAAAGAAGTTGCTCGCATTATCCTTCTCCCATATCCAACAGTACCGAAATAGCTTTACATTACTCATGATCAACGCGCTCGTAAAGGGCTGCGCGGCGGTTAGTACTATAGCTCCGTTATCTTTAATAACGCGCTCATACTCTGCCCACATGGGTTCGAGAGGAATTATCGTATCCCACTTGCATGCGGTAGTCCCGTACGGTAAATCGCAGAGTATCATATCGACGCTCTTATCTGGAATCTTATGCATCCCTACGAGACACTCATCGTTATATATCCGATTCAATTCGATCACTAAGCCGCCTCCTTCGCGTTCAACTCTGCCATAATCTCGTCAATCTGCGCATACAACTCCGCGAGGCTCTTATCATTCGTTACGGTAAAATCCGCTGTGTATCCGTCGAGCGCCGTTTCCGTTCCATGCGCGAGGTCCCGGTAATTGAACGTATCCCCCGAGTTGACGGCGCGTTCGATGCGGAGGCCGTCCGGTGCAGTTACGCGGATAAGGACGTAGCCGGCGGATTGGAGCGCGTCAGCCTCGTTTAACTGGCGGACGTCTGAAATGACGCTAAGAGGCGGCTCCCATCCGCGACCATTAGCACGAAATAACTCGGGTTCCTCAGTCTTCGCGAGACATTTACGTATCCATATTCCGTCATCTATCGCGCGGCACGCCTGACCAAACGCCTGGTAAAGCGCACGTGGCTTCGTTCCCGGCGCAGGCTCTCCGAAGAGTTCGTGCGCATAACGCTTGAGCTCGTCGCCGAACGCAAACTGCGTATATCCGTACTTTGACGCGAGGTAATCGCCTGCAGCGGACTTGCCCGAACGGAGCTTGCCGATTAATCCGATGTTAGGTAACATCATTAGGCGCCCACCTCCGTCCAATTTCCGTTAGCGTCCGTATCCCAAGCCGGGGTTACGCTACCACTGATCCGTACAATCGCGTACTCATTGATCCAATTACCGCAGGTCCTGCGCGCTGCTTGTTTAGCACCGCCAGCGTCCGCATAAACTGCGCGTTTCCACGCCAGCGCTCCGGTAGCTTTACGTATAATCGCATATACTTCCGTCGGCATATTACGCAGCTCCTTTCAGCGCGGAGGAAGCAGCGGAAACTCCGCCGTCCTCACGTGAGTCGTCCGTAATAGTCGCGTGGTGGATGTGCGCCCACATCTCTAGTCCGTATTTGTCAATGTACGTATAACCTAACTCGACGCCTGTGAACGCCTGTGGTACGCTCACGCCAACTGTGCGGTGAGTCGGACGGACTGCGTACACAACTCCGCCAGCAACAACGTCGCCGATGCGCACTTCCTCCGGCTGTGGACACGTTAGATACTCCGCCGGAACGTCTAACCCGAGCGCTCTATATAACGCGATAGCTCGTCCGATATGCGCGTTGAACGTTTCGCCTGGCGCACATTTTGCGGTTCCGCGTACCGTAAACCCGTCGTTTATGCAGCGAATAAGAGCGACAACTGTGCGCTTCTCACGATTGACAACGTACGTGACTTCGTGCATTTTGGACGGACTACCCTCGGGCCAGAATGAAATCCCGTCAGGATCGCCCGGAATCTCCGTACCGCTGAATTTGTACGGATTGCTAACGTCAGCCTTCGCACGCTCAACGATTTCGTCGCGGATCATTTGCGGAGTCTTAACGTACGAAGGATACGTATTATCAACGGGACCGGACGCGACTTTTGCGTAAGAAGGGACGATAGCCGGTGCGCTGTCCGTTTCGAGCGCGAGTATGCGCCCTTCAAGCGCGGTATTGCGCTTTTCTAATTGCGCAATCTTACGTGTGAGCACCGTAATGTTCTCCGCGTATTGGTCGGCGAGTGGTAATTCGGATAGGGGCGTAGGAGTCGGCGCTAGTTCCACGGAGGTTAGCGGTTCGAGTACGCGATACTCCTCGTGAAATAACGTTACGCCGTCCGTAGTGTCGATACACATACTTCCGTCATCAACATCCGCGGTAAAGAGCGCTCCATTTCCGTACCCATCGCCGTTTAGATCGTCAGTCTTTATGATAATCACGCGCTCTCCTACCGCAGCCTTACGGTCGACCATTCGGAAGCGCTCAGCTCCTCCGTCGCCTTTTGACGTGTTGATTACGAGGATTTCCGTAGGTTCGAGGACAACGTATTCCTCATCGTTAAGGAAGAACGTGCCGTCCGGATTATCCGCGTTCTTTTTAACGGGGAAGTACGGATCGCCTGCGATAACTTCCGTAATAGTAATCACGTCGCCGTCGTCGTAATGGCCGAACGAACAGCCAGCGTCCACAATCTTAACGAGTTCACCTACGCACGCCTTCCGCTTAACCTCGCGATATTCGCGTAAGACACCGCCGAGCGATTCGTCGGGGCGGAGCGTAGTGGGCGCGCTGTCGGCGTCCGTTTCGAGCGTGAACCAATCGCGGTAACTTTCGCCGTCTTCGTCGATTTCGATCGGCCAAGCACTACGGTCGCCGGCGTCATCAATAATTACGTAACATTCATTGCCGAGAAAAGCCGCAGTATCAACGATTTCATAACGCTTGCCTTCCGTGATATCACGCTTTGTTCCCGCCGTGTGACACCGTAAATACTTTGTCGTTTTCTCCATTAATAACCGTCTCCTTTATAATTCCGTATTTGCACCGCTCACCTTCCGAAATCCACTTGCGCTATTAGACGATTGCCCGTTTCGTCCAAATGCCCCGTTACATCCGTGAGTCCTGTGCTAGTTGTTACTCATCTCCGTAATTTTCTCCGATATAAGCGTCGATCAAATCGAATTGCATACGCGTCAGCATTACGGAGCGCTCCGCCATATCAACGCCGTGCCATCCCGTCATAATTGCGGTTTTTGGTCCGCTAACTGCGAACATGACTCCGGTTATTAAGCCGGCGCGTGCCTGCGCTGCCATTACGTCGAATGCGGCGGCGATTTCGTTCTGTACGCATGGGAACGGGATTATTTCTGCTACGCGCGGTTCGGTCATGTTAGCGCCTCCCTTCGTTTAGCGATCTCGTTATACTCCGCGATCCATTCGTCAGGTAACGGATAGCCGGCGTCCATATAGCGTTTAACGGCGTCTTTAATTTCGTCCATGCGCTGTGCTTCCGCAATGTAACGCGGTCTGAGTCCTAGTGGTGGTTTCGCGGTCAAAACAACGCCTCCTTTACGTAATAGCCGACCGTGAACCAGAACGCGGCGCAAAGGACGAGAACGGCGATCCACGTTAAGCGTCTCATTCGGCGTCCGCCCCTTCCGATTTAATTGCGAATATAATTCGCGCTACTTCGTACGTGCGTGGTTCCCGTCCGTGGCGAACGTCATCAGCCGCTTTATCACGCGCTGACCTCTCCGCATCCTTCCGCGTTTTAAACGTACGCATAAATCGGTTGTTAGCGGAAATCCCTAGCGGATAGCCGTCGCGTAAGATTGCGTAATGTTCCTTCGGGCGGCTCATACGCGGACTCCTGACGAGCCGAATCCGCCAGCCCCACGCTCACTCTCCGCTAATTCCGAGACAACTTCGAATGATGCTCGGTAGACTGGCGCGATTACCGCTTGGGCCACGCGATCTCCTTTGCGGATGAGGTACGTATTATCGGCTCCGGGGACAATACGTTTATCCGACGTCAGATATCCGTCAAGTCCGTAGAACCGCACGCTGTCATATCGGAATGCTTGCGCTATATTATCAATCAATACGCAAATCTCTCCGCGATACGAACTGTCTCCGGTGCCTGGCGAATTAGCTACGCGCAGCTTCGTGTTAGCGCTGATTCCCGAACGCGGACGCACCTGCAATTCGTAGCCGACCGGCAGCTCTACGCAGATACCCGTGCGCACCTTAACCGTTTGACCCGGTTCGACTACGTAATCCTCTTGCGCCACTAAATCGAAGCCGCTGTCGCCTGGCTTAGCGTATTGCGGTAACTCTGCGCCAGGTAATAGCGTTATCTTAACGTTAACTTCGTTACTACGCTCCATCCGCTCACCCCTCCGTAATCTATCGAGTAACTCCGTACGCTTACGCTTTCTGTCCGCCATGATTTCGGCTTGCGGGCGGTCAATGATGTGCTGCGCTCTCATTCCGCAGGCGTCCGTTCTTCAATTACGAATATTGCGCCGCGCTGTTCGATGATATCGTATTTCACCGCGTCGATAACGCCGCCCGGACGGAGTGTGACTTCGTGGCGGATAGGTTCCGGCGAGGTAAAAGCGATGACTGCGAGACATCCCTGCAACACCACGAATAGTACGAAGAGCAACGCCGCCCAGTAAACACGCTCTTTTAGCGCAAACAAGAAAGCGTAGAGAGTAAATGCTGCGACACATAGCACGAATATTCCGATGATTACTCCCGCGGCATCAACGCCGCCACCATACGTATTCAGTACGTCCATTAGGCGGCAACTCCTTTCGCGGAGACATCGCCATAGTCAACGTCGGTGTCGTCGAGCGTTGTTGCTCCGTGATACCCGTCTGTGTACGTCCAGAAACCGCCGCCGCAGGGTCCTCCGTTTACTTCAATTCCGCGATATCCATCAAATTCCGTGACTACGCCCGTTCCCATATCATCGGACACACGTGCGCCTACTCGCGGTTTATCCGGTTGCGGCGCGTCCGTATATTCGGTCGGCACCGTCAGCCCAAGCGCCTTACGCAGCGCGATCGCTTTGCCGATTTCCGCGTGGAATACGTCGGCTGGCGAACACTTTGCTGTGAACTTAGCGTCAGGTACACGCGTCTCGCCCAGACCGCGGTATACTAGCGTTGTTACCGTCCGTTTAGTACGGTTAACATGAAACCTTACCGTGAAGAAGTCGCTAAAGAACGGTCCCTGTTCCGGTAATCGTGTGAAAGGCGTGTTTCCAATCCGCAGCAACTCCGCAACGTCAGCGGTCGCCTTTGTGATAACCTTTGCGCGGGTTAACTTCGGAGTGCGCGCTACAACTGCGCCGGAATCCGCGACCGTAACCGGAGCGCCTACGATGCCGCCTACGCTAATTCCCGGCGGATCAATCTCCGGAAGTAACCTGCGCAATTCATCCGCATTGTCCGCGACGAACTGGCGGAAGGCTGCGTAGAGGGGATCGGATGTTAGCGGTGAGGATGCGATAGGTTCGAGGACTACGAACTCCGACAAGCAGATAAGGCGGTCTTTACCTTCGATGCTTACGTATACATCATCGTCTCTATCTACGTGATTGACCACGAACTCATCTCCGTTGTTGTAACGTCCCATCGTGTAGCCCGCCTTAACTACTCTAATCCGCTCTCCCACCGCTGCCTTACGTTTAACTTCGCGATATTGTACGTTTGCCATTACTAAACCGCCTCCTTCGTGATTTAAGCGCTCCAACCGCGCCTTACATACACTTCAACGTGACCGCATAGCCGCCCGCACACTTTTCACGTAAATAAAATAAAAAAAACGGAGAGTCGGCGAAATTAATCGCTAACTACTCCGTTTATATCTCCGTTTAGCCTCCGCTAGTTTCCGTTCATACTTCGCCGCCAGTCCGCGATACGCTTCGACCGCGCGTTCAAGTTCCGCGATCTCGGCAAGCTGGGCGCGTTCGAGTTGCGCGGTTAGGCGGTCATGTGCGAGAGGTTCGCGCGTCATGTCTGCGAATCCTCAAGCGCTGCTCTAGCGCGAAAACAACGCTGTGATATTTCGCCAAGCAGCCAACGAGCTTGCGTCCACAGCTCGCGTGTCCTCGGATCAGCAATCCGCTCAATATCCACGTATTCCTCTACTGCGTATCCGATTCCTTCGTCCTCGATAATATCCGCTAACTCTGCGTTATTTAGCGATTTCATGCCGCAATCCCTCCGATTTCATCGATTAGATTCTCGCGTAATAAATACGCCAGGCAAACCGCCGCCGCATCGCTGTCATCGTAACCCGTGCGGAATTTAAACACGGGATCTAGCCGCAAGTATCTCCGCACACCTTCCGCTACAGCGTCTTTCTCCGCCTTCCCGTTGCCGGTTACGTATTTCTTAACCGACGTAGGGGCGAGCGCTGGTTTAAGATCCTCCGCGTAGTAACCGTACGCCGCGAGCGCTTTGTCTGCGGCTGCCCATGCGCTAAATATCGTCTGAGTCGCGCGTTTATTCCGTCCGGACGTAAAGTCTTCGCGGACTACGATATCGAACGGACGATGTTCACGAAGGAAGGCGGCGGTGAACGTTTCGACCGTATAGTTGCGTACGGCGTCCGTATCGGCGGTCGAAGTCGCTACGGAATCACATGCGATTAGGTACGGGATTCTATTCCGCACCTCTACCGCAGCTATTCCGGGACTTAGCGATAAGTCGAGTCCGAGTACGCGGAAGTTAGGCGGTTTGCTATGCGTTGTCTTCGTCCTTGCTGACTCCGTCTTCTTTACGATCGCTTCCGCCTCCTTCCGATATAAATCCGAGTATGAACGACCAAACGATGAGAAGCGCAGATATAACGCTGACGTACAATAGTCCGCACGTTAATAGCGAGAACCACACCATGCCGCCGACCATAAACGCGCCAATAAGTAATACGTAGAGGATCCCGTTAGCAATACGTTTAGCCATTATTCCGCCGCCTTTCCGAATGTGTAAACGGTATTATTCGTAGTAACAACGAGCCCGCCCGGATACTTCCGCGTACCTCCTACGTTCGCGACCGCCGACGTCCGCAGGATCTTATTGCCGTCATCGCGGTAACATACGAGCATGGGCGCGCCGATATCACAGCGTAAGATTTCTACGCGTTGACCTTTACGTCGGACCTCGCGTTCGTGCGGTTTACCGTCGAGATTGCGTACGGATTCAATAACGTATGATTGCGGTGTCTGCAAGTTAGGCGGCCTCCCCTTCGTTAGTTTCCGGCACTCCTGCGAGATAATTCCGCAGACTCTTATGCGCGGCTTTCCCCGCCATTGATCCGCGAGCCATCGCCGATTCCGCCCGCTGTAGTAGCGCTAAGTTATCCGCGCTAAGTGTAGCCGCACAATGCCCACGGAATGCGCAGAATCCGCATTTATCCGTCATCTCTACGGTAACGGACGGTACTTCGCCGGCGTATACAAGCGCAGCCTGACGCGCTAGGCTATCGAGAAGTTGCGTCTTCATTGTGTCCGTGATTCGTACGTAGAATGCGCGCATGTCCGTGAGGGGAGCGCCTTCTTTCCACGTTTTCTGCCCCTTCGTAACAGACGACGATTCTTCATCCGAAAACCACGATGGCTTATGCGTAGACTCGTAAACGATGAGCGCTTCGTCAATTCCGAATACGAGGGACTCCGCTACGACTTGGCGTTTATGATCGTCTTGCGCGCCTTTAAAGTCGAGTTTACCGTTCATCGGACGCAGACCGCTCGCCTTCGTTTTATACTCGAATATAATACGGGAGCCGTCCCGAGCATAATCGAATTTACCGTCCGGCTTAGCGGTAATCGCGAACGATATGAGCTCGCCTGTCTCCGGATGTGGGTGCGTGATCACACGTCGTTCCTGCGCCGCATCTTCGAAGTCCCAATCGCCGTCATCGCGGACGGACATCGTAAGCAGCGCGGACTTACCGAGGCGTTTCGGCGTATGCAGGATATCGAGCTGTACGTAATCGACGACCGCTGTACCCTGGCGTCGTTGGCGTCCTCTGAACGGGATATCTGCGGACTTCTCTGCGCGGGTTCCTTTATCGTTCTTAAAGTAGAGTTGCCGATCGCACATATTCGTACCGGAAGCGCCGAACGTTATGAGTCCGTCGTTAGGGTACGGCTTGTATCCGATGTGGCGGAGCTTCTGTTCGTAGAACTTGCGCTCAATAGTGCTATCGTAAAATGACGTATCCGGCGAGGAGTAGTACGAATCCATCTGCGTTAGGAAATCGTTAACTAGCGTTTCTGCTCTCGTAATATTAAGCCGCCTCCTTCAAATTGGATGATTCGGTGATTATCGAGCGCACAATAAGAGGTAGTTTCTTACCGATAGACTTACGGATGTCGCGTTCTTCAAACTCTTCTGGCAACGACTCGCGCTCCTCCTTGAGCATATCTTCGTAAACACGTCCGCCAAGTTCCCGTAAAATTGCGCCCATGTCTTCGAGTCCGAACTCTTCCGGAATTAACGCCTCATCTACGAGTTTACGTAATAACTTATCGACGCGGCCCTCAGTCATAAACGTCTGCACGAACGCAGCTTCGGCGGATATTGGCGCATTGGGATCCCGCGGAGCTTTCTGCGGCTGTATCTCGCGGAATCCCTCTGATACCAGTTTGATGAACGTTTGCTTGCCGAAGCGATCGCGGAAATTAACGTTCTTGACTACGATTCCTTCGCCGCAATCCGCCTTAGTTGCGTAAGCTGAGCGTCCGACGAACGCCTGCAGATGCTCGAATGAAACGTAAGGGCCGGCGTATAAAATCGGCGCAATAGCGAGTCCTAAGCGTGCAGCCTCCTGTACTACGACGTGTGTCGGCGCATAGGTTTCCGTAACCTTATCGTAAATATCGAAGAGGTAGAAAACGCCGGCCTTATCGCCGTAATCTACTTTGTGCTTAACGAGCCACTCTCCGTAATAGATTGCGTTCGGAACCAACGCTTGTGGGTCGATTTTACGTGTAAACTCATAGAATCCGCGCAGGTTATTTTCCGCAGAGAGTTGCGTATTGCGAGAGAACGCCAATACTTCCGCGCCTGCCGTGAATGACGCGTTAGCACCGTCGAGCTTTTCGTATACCGTAATGTAATCGCCCTCTTTAACAACGCCGACTGTTTCGCGGTGTCCCATACGCACAATATCCGTATATTTCTTAACGTCATTTCCGCTCATATCTCCGTACCTCCTCGTTTATAATACGCTCGACCATATCGCCGAGCCGTGCGTAATCCACGCGGTAGTCTGCGCAGAATGTTTCCGCTGCCTCATCCGGATATTCCGGGTAATCTCCGTTCTCAATCGCGCAACTTACGTATTGGCGGACGGCTGCGTGGAGGTCGGCGTAGTCGTCTTCGGTGAGTAAAGGCGCCCTCACGACGCAATCCGATACGGAAGCACGATTACGTCAATAGCGTTATCCTCATCGCGGAGTACGATCGGCTGCAGATTACCGCTAAGTCCGATAATTACGCGCTGAGATCCCGCGTCCTTGAATACGTTCAGCGCGTTAAGCAGATACTCCGCGTTAAACGCTACCGCCATGTCCGGCCCGCTTAAATCCGCGTTGATTCCGGCGTTAAATGTCAGCGAAGGAGTGTCTCTCGTAACGGAGAGTGTGGCGGTATTGCCCGCGTAGCGAAGTAGTGCGAGGTTACGCTTATCGCCTGCTGATAGTTTCGCGGTCTCTAACGCCACCTTTACGCAGGCAATCGTGTCCTTTAAATCCGCCCGCTGAACCGATTCAATCAGCGTAAGTTGCGACGTAAACTCCTGTGGAATTAATCGCGAGGTGTCCGGATATGTTCCGTCAACGGGCGCGCCGGTCTTGGCGTGAGACGTAAATGCCTCCGCAAAGTTATGCGCTCCGCCAATCCGCAGCAAAGTATGGCGGTCCGTTGCGACTACGGAACCGTCTTCAAGGTAGCGTACGCCCTCTAATACGGGAGTTCCTCCGCCCGGCTTAACCGTAAATTTCTTCGCGTGCTTCGTGATAAGTTCGAGTTTCTTCGCTTGTGATATCGCCATAGTTACGCAGCCTCCTTATTTTTAAACCAGTCTTCCGGCGCGGTTCCCCTACCCCAACGTCTCATAATCGCGATGTCCGTTCCGTTGGCGACTTCTCCGAAAATATACGATTGCGTCATAATCCGTTCGATAATCGCGATGTCCTCACGCGTAAAATCCTCCGGTAGCTCGAACACAATTTCGTCATGCACAGGAGCCCAAAGCGCCCACCCTTCGTGTTTCTTGCATTCCTTATCCGCCTCGATCATCGTAACTTTCGTTTGGATTGCGGAAGTTCCCTGTACGCGAGCGTTAGTACCCTGGCGCATGGCCCGATTAATCTTACCGTTATGCTTGCGCCACTCTTCGTATTTAGGATCGCTCCACTTACCGAACGGGATTTCTTTGCGCTTAAGTTTCCCGTCAGGCAAGCGCCGTTTACGTTGCTGTTTATCCGCCCATACAAAACCGTACTTGGCTACGTGTTCTTCGTTCGCTTTAAGCCACGCGGATAATTTTGGCATGCTCCCGAATAGCTCTTCTTTAAAAGCGGTCGCCTCCGGTTTCTTTAATCCGAGCATGTCCGCTAGTGAGAAGTCGCTCATACCGTATAGAGTCGCGAGCCATACGACTTTCATCGCTTTACGTTCTGGCGTATCCTCACCGTTCGGCAGCTTATAGACTTCGTGATATGGGCGCTTGTAATACATGCTCGCCATGTTTGCGTACGGATCGATTCCCTTTTCGAACGCTTCGATTAGGACGGGTTCGCCGGATAGGTATGCGGTACAGCGTATTTCCTGCGCCTTAAAGTCCGCCGATACTAGTACTTTCCCCGCCGGTGCTACGAACATTTTACGCGCGTCTTCCGGCTGATTCTGAACGTTAAATTGGTTTGAGTCCGCAGCATCTTCGTCCTTGCCGGAACTGAATCGGCCGGTTACGGTTCCCATCGGATTAAACCGCGAGTGCCAGCGCTTAGTCGTCGGATTCTGCTTTAGCGGAAGCGCGTCGATATAGGTTCCGCTGAGCTTCGTTATCTTGCGATATTCAAGTAGATCCGCGATAATGGTAAACTCGCGCCCTAGCGGTTTTAACGTTTTCTTCGCGTCCATATTCGGGATATCGCGGCCGATCTCTTTCGATAGCACCGCCTTCATCTGCGGAGTCGAGTTAAGGTTAAGTTCCGCGTCACCTTCGTGATGTTTCGCGAGGACTCCGATAAGCTTAGCGTGCAGCTCTTTGGCGCGAGCGCTCAGTTGCTCACCGTATTCCTTCGCGAAGTCTAAATCGAGGATATATCCGTTAGCCTCCAAATCTACGATTACGTAAAGCAACGGAACCTCGACCGTTCGGTAGTATTCGAGTACCGTCGGTAATGTAGCGAAGTGACCGCGCTGGAACTGATATAAGCGCCAGGTGAGATCGGTATCCTTAGCCGCGTATGCCAACGCAATGTCTAGCGTCATTTCATTAAACGGAGTCTTACCAAATAGTTCCGCGAATGTATCCGACTCCACTCCGAGATATTTAGGCGCCAGGTCTTTTAAGCGGAACGACGGTTCGTTCTCGTTTAGTAGGTGCATCGCTACCATCGTATCCCACGTTACTCCGCGTAGATCCGAACCGTGTCTCCGGAACATCGCGATATCGAATATGGCGTTATGGAGGATTTTCCCGATATCCGCGCTATATAGAAACCAACGCAATTCCTGCAGTACGTAATCCCGCGATAGCTGTTCGCCGTCATCGTGACTAACCGGAATATAAACGTGCATTCCTTTTTCGGCTAATGGCGGAATACTAACGGACGGCAACGTTAATGACAGTCCGACTATCACGTCTGTGTAAACGTCAACTCCCGTAGTTTCCGTATCGACCGCTACTTCCGTTTCTTTGTGTAGTCTCTCGTTGAGTCGCGCCAGTAGCTTCGCGTTATTAATCAAGAAGTAGTTTTTCGGAGTATACGCGACCATACTCCGCAGTCTCTCCTCGCGGATTGAAACGCGCAAGTCCTCGTAAATCCGCATAGCCTCCGCCTTGCTGAACCGTTTGCCGACGCTGGACGGGTGTCTGCCCGTCACACCCGTATCCATTGCGTCTTTTACCGCGATTAACTTTTCGCGATCGGTATCCGTATTCTTTAGCGCTAATATGCGCGCCCATGCGTCCTCTATCGTTTCCTCCGCCGCTTTCTTACGTTTGGTCGCGCTGGCTATGCGCTCACTTACGTCTTCCGGCGCTTCGGTTACGGTCGGACTGCGTAGATTAAGCGTTAATTTAACGTCTATATCCGCTCACTCCTTTCGTTATTAGGCGGCTGACTGCGTGTCGAAGCGCTGTTCGACCGGTACGATGAGCGTCGCACCATCCGTAGTTACGGCGCGGTAACCGCCGTCTGGAAGGCGTAACCCCATGCCGATATACGCACCGCTTCCGGAACCTTGCGGCATAGGCTCGTCCTTTACCTGTCCGTAAACCCGCGAACAATCGTCCATAACGCGCTTAGCCTCTACGATATCCCCACGCTTAAACTCGCCGACCTTACGGCCGAGCTTCGCCCATTTAGCGATTTCCTGCGCTTCCTTCTCGATAGAAGCTAGAGCGGCGATTTCCTCCGCGGTAACTTTCGCCAACTCTTCCGGCTTAGCGTCCCAACCACGTTGTTTCGGGAAATCTACGCGAAGAGAGGCGCCAAATACCCGCGTTACTTTTCCGATATCTCCGTTGCTTACCGAGCCCCATCCGTAGCACGGTTTTTCTCCGTCGGCGATCGTAAGCTTAACGCTATCCCCTACGTTGAACTTCGGTTCCGCCGGCTTACGTTGCGCAAGGAACTCCGCTTCGGTTGCGGGCTCTAGCTCAGACTCGCGGAAATATACCGGAGTTGCCATTCCGTCCGCATACTCACCGTCATACGGCGCTGAATTATCTGCGCGGTCCTTCGTAATCTTAATGATCGCGCCAATTTTCGCAAGACCTGCGGCGTCTGCAATAATCTTCGCGTAATCTCCGACCGTCAGACGTTCAGGCTGCGCTTTAACTTGCGCGTTGACCGGTTCGAGTACGACGTATTGACGTAAGCCCACCAGCGCATATCCGTCTCCGTGACGCTTTCCTTCCGGATGCTTGACATAAACATCTCCGTCGGAATCGGCGTCCATAACCGGGAACTCCTCACCGTTAGTCCAGCGGTGATCAGACGTATTAACGATCTTAATCCGCTCACCTACGGCGGCCTTACGCTTGACTTCGCGATATTCTACGCTGATCTTTTCGTACACGTCGAAGTCACAACCGCAAGCATCGAAGTCATCTCCGTCGTCATCCGTAATCTGAGGATCGCCGGCCCAGTCAATCTCGGTCACAACGTACGGCTTCCCTAACGTAAGGAAGCGCTCAATTTCGTCCTCGTCCGTAAACACGATAACGTCACCTTCGCGGGCTGAGCGGTCGACCTTGCGGTACTTAGCGTTGTCGAACGTGATTTCAGCGGAGGGATCGGCGAATACTGGCGCGTAGACTTCGAACATGTAAGTATACTGTGTGAGGACGAGAAAACGGTTATCCCCGTCGTCATCAACAACGCACAGACCATCATCGTGGTTGATAACTGCGTAGAAAGCATCCTCGGTAAAGCTCCGCCAGCACTCCGCGTTAAATCTAACGATATCGCCCGCCTGCGCCTTCCGGTCAACTTTGCGGAACTCCACTCCGTCAACAGTTACGTTTACAGCCGGAATTACTACATTTAATTTCGTCATTTATACGGGTCTCCTTCGTTGGGACTGTTCGCGAGGAACCTCCGCCCCGATAATGCGTTAATCTTACGTTTAGACAGCGGTCGGTAGCGGTAATTCCTCCGCGATCACAGCGGTCGAAACCGTATAGATGTCGCGGTTAAGCGCTAGAGGCAACTCCACCCAACGCTCAGCCGCACGTGCTTCTCCGCACCAGTACTCCGTAAGGCAACGATTCTCGAACATGTACACGCGAGGCACTTCGCCCTCGATCACCCATACGCCAATAATGTAATCAGCGTCGGCCAGGTCGTATATAGTTCCGTTGCCTTTCTTCGCGTAGACTACGAGGTCGCCACCGCGATCCATCCGCTGCCTAATCGTCTTCACTTGAATCCGCGCATAATCTCCGCTTACGGGATCTTGCGCCAGGACGTCGTAAGCTTCGTCCGTCTCCGATTGATGTACAGTCCATCCGTTCGCCAATAACGCTAATCTAGCGGCGAGCTCCGAATACTTACCTACGACTTCCGAAATATGTGCCGTCTGAACCACGTCCTCTCTCGTTATAATGTTCGCCAGCCAGCGCAACCAACACGCGGACTGGCGGCTTATTACCGTTGTTACCGGAAATTAACGTCTGTGTAGATGCGTATTGCGGCCGTTCGGGACACACGATCAAAAAGGTAAATACTCTTCGGATATATCAATAGGAGCCCCGTCGTCAGCTGGCGGAGGAGTCTGTGTATTATTTCCCGCGCTCGCTCCGATAGACAGTCCGAGTCGTCCGATATCAAAGCCCGCGACTACGAGGTTCTTCGTTTGCTCCGCGTCATCGGCTACGTATAAGCACGTTTCGAAGTCCGCGAGTTCGAACGGAGCCGCCCCGAGCTTAGCGAAGTTAGCGCGTTCTTCCGGCGTGAGGTCTTCGTCCATGTCAATGATCGGAGACAACGCGACGACTGCGTTTGTGCTCGATCCGGTCTTCGCGAGTTCGAACGCGATTGTTCCGAGCTTCTTCTCGTATTTCTTGATTACGGCCTTGAGCGTTTCCTCTTGCTTCGGACTCAAATCGACTACTACGTCCTTACCGGTCGCTAAGTCGAAGAAAGCGCGAAGAAAACGTTTCTTACCGCGATACAAATACGCTTCATCCGTAATCTTCTTAACCGCGTCTTCACTGGCGCCGGCATTCTTCGCTGTGTCCGCCTCTTTATAAAGGAGCGCAGCCGCTTGATCCCATACGGTCGGATTAGCGTCGATATAGCCGCGAGCATTACGTGTTGCGGGATTCTTCGGAACGAACGTGTTAACTTTTTTGAAGATGCTGTATCCGTAATACTCCGCCACGTCGTTAATCGACTTGACGCCAACCTTAAGCGTTGTTCCGGATTTAAACGAAGTAATCGGACTTTCCTTCGCGCCTCCTTCGTTGTTACCTGCCGCCGCTGCCTCTGCGCCTACCTTCGTAAACATCGACATTCGATCACGTTCCTTTTCGGTTTATTTCGGACTATAGTTTCCTACGTCCGCAACACGGCACTAACGAGCTTATATCGTTGTTATCCGCCGTTAATACCGCGTTGCTGGCGTAGGATATACGCGCAGCTCATCGTCAGACATACGCTACAACGCTCTTCATTAGCGTCGTTTTCTCACGCTGAATTTCCAATAACTCACGTTCCAGGCGCGCCATTTCCGCGTCGATTCCGGCTATTTTCGCAGTCATTTCCGCAGCTACACGTGTGGATTCCGACTTAGCACGGCGGAGATCAAGTTGCGCACGCTCTACGGACAACTCCGCTTTACGGACGCTAATCCGTTTTAACTCGCGTTTTTCCTTGCGCTCCGCTGCGCTGACCGCCCGTTGAATAATCCGCTCAATCGGACTACGCAGCGATTCGGACGCTTTGTGCTGCGGATATAATGTGAAGACCGTAGCCTCCGTCGGATGTACGAGAAACGCAATCCGGCGATAAGCGAACATACGCGCAGGCTTACCGTCCTCATCGACGACTAGCGGTGAAACTAGCGTAGCCTTGCGAAGCATATCCATTACGTACATAGGCGCTTTCGAGCGGTCGATACCAAAATGCTCGACGGCGCGGTCGCAAGCGTGTGGGCTGACGAAGATTTTTCCGATAAAATGCGTGCCGGCTTGCGGATCAATCGCAACACTCATGCGATGACACGCCCCTTCATAACGCTGCGAATATCGATATAATCCGCTGTATCTTCGTAGTTTTCGAAGCCTCCGTTATAGATGCGATCGACCAATCTGTTTGAAACGTGGGGATTGCGTGTATTTATATGAGTAACGTTTTTTATACGATTCATGGCGTTAACCTCCGGTTATTAAAAGTGGGCGCAGTTAAATAAGCGTTGACAACCGCAAATTTTTTGCGTAATATTGAAAACGTGAAGTATGGATTGGATATATTTAGGAAATAACATACATAAGGTAACTAATACCACCGAAATATCTTTAAATCTTTGTGATATAATTGATAGTGGAACGGACATCATGCCCGATAGCCCGTTCATAAATTAGTTAAACAGCTAAGTATTCGTGGACATCACCAAAGCGATTGGCGTCGTAACGGCGAGCAAGTCTACGAAGCTTACGTTTAACTGTCTCATGGTGTATCCCAAGTGATCTTGCGATCTCCGTGGGTTTAGCGTCTAGCGGCGCGAACAAATATGCTGTGACGATTGTGGTCGTCGTAGTATCGGTCTTGGCGGACCGTGAGAGGAAGTCGATCAGTTGGCGCTGGTCGGCTTCTTTCTTTTTGTAACGTTGTATAACGATATCTTCCGTTGTAAGCTCGTCCGCAATTTCGGATGTTGGCGCATCCTCATCGTCTTTATTGATGGTTAGTTCATAGCGCTTACCGCGTGTCTGTTCTTTACGCAGCCAGTCTATTCTAGCGTTTTTAAGTGCTGTCGCCATCCATAGTCCGAAGCCGTTAAGCGCATCCTTTCCGATTAACTTAAGGATAACATCGTCCAAGATAGAATCGGCGTCGTTACGATCTCCATAACCTGATGCGCAAACTCTGCGGCGATTCTGCGTTTGGAACACACGCTGCGCTTCACTATAAAGCGCTCGGAATGCGTCTTGGCTGCGGGTTGCATAGTATGTGTCCGCTGCCTTATTCAATTGTTCAAAGCTCAAAAGCTACACCTTCTTTTCTGTTCTATTTGCCTTACATACACTTCAACGTGCTAGGTATATTCCCCGCACACTTTTTGAAGAAAAATATGTTAAAATGTTTTGACTGCACTAATAATGTAGGAGGCGCATAAATGTACGTTGTCGGTGAATGCCGACTTCGGGCGCTACTCAAGGAACGTAAGCTATCGCAGGCTGAGCTTAGCCGTAGGACCGGGTACTCCCGTTCACAAATCGGTCACTGGATAAACGACCGGAAACGTGTGGGCGTTATGGGCCTCGACAAAGCGCGGACGATTGCGGAAGTTCTCGGTCTTGACTCCCCGTACGACTTGTACCATTGGGAGACCGCACCCGATAAGGCAACGGACGATTAATTTCGTTCGTACCGACGCAAAGTCGTCAAATTTGACGACAACCTACGTACACAAACGCACGCGAATCGCATCTATCCGCTTTGCTGCCTCGCATGCTTCTCTAGTTGCCGCAATCCCCGCCGCGTTAAAGTCCTTCGCGCTGTTCGGAATCTCTACGTTGTATAATCGCACGTACCCGCGCATCTTTTTTTCGATCTCCCACCGCAGCTTTTCGCCGGCGGCATCGTTGTCCCCCGCAATCAGCAGCTCCTCGATCGGACTACGCCGCAGTAGATTCGCCTTTTCCTCCGTAAACTCCGATCCGCCGACCGCTAATCCGAAAGTCCCCGCAGTACTCGCCGTCATTGCGTCGATCTCAGCCTCACCGATGACCGCGCGTTTGATATTCCTCCGATAAGCGATATCTATTCCGTAAATCATCGACTTTACCGGAGACCCTCCACGCGCATACCAGAATTGTTTACCGTAAGTTGACCGCCACTTCGCGTTAAGAAACGTTCCGACCGGGCTTGTCCACGGCATAACTACCGCATTCTTCGCGACGTCATAGCCGCATCTGTAAAGCCGCTGTATGACTGGCGATATCCCTCGATTAGTTAAGTAGTCTATCTCTCGTTGTATGTACGGGGACATATCGATCGGCTTACGTATGGCAGCTTGCGGTTCGGGCGCGTTAAGTCGGATACGTAGCGTCGGACGCTCGTCCACGTCAGTAACCGTTAACTCTTCAAACGCTTCACGCAGCGTAATGTTGCGCAAAAACGCATATAACTTAACTGGGCTGCCGCGCGCCCACTCCGGATCTATCGCGCCAGGGTCATTCCAGCAACCGAACGCCTCGTCCTGTGGATCAATTACCGCTGAGAATGTCGGCGTATTATCGATGCGCCACGGTGACGATGCGATTAGGCGACCGCGAACATACGATAGGCTGCGCCAGGGGTACCGCTCGATGGCCGCGAGAAAGAGTTCGTGATTAATAGCGTTCATATATTAACCTCCGTATGTAAACGTTTTAAGGCATCGTATTAAACAGCTTCAGGAAGAGCGTGGAATTACTCAGCGCGAACTCCGCGGCTTACTCGAATATAAGGAAATGCGATCGGTTCAGCGAATAGAGTCCCGGCGATAGTGATAAACGGTAGCAATCCTAAAGTTCGCTTTGAGCCTCTTTGAACAACTTTATTGCTATCTCTAATTTTGTAAAGGTAGCAACTTTTTCAGCAGACAGTCTAGGCTGTAGTACCTTTGCGTTAAGCACTGCTGCCTGAATTTCGCGAAATTGGACACTCCCTACTAGGTCGTCGATTGAGTTAACTATGTCCTCATAGGATGAAATTCTTGTAAAATAATTAGAGTGTTCTTCTGCAACCTGTGCTGCCTCTTGGTCCGCCGCGTTGTAATATACAGGCGCGTAACCCGCAACCATTAGTGCGAAATCTGTTGGAATATCAAGTGCGTCTGCGATTGCGATTACTACCTCTCTTTTCGGAACGCTTACTCCGCGCTCGTAATTAGAAAGTTGCCCCGCACTCACTCCTACGATTGATGAAAGTTCTCGTAGTGATTTATCGGCAGACTCTCGGGCCCTTAGCATTAAATTGGAAAACTCAGCCATAGCCTAACTACTCCTTTCTACCAAATCCTGCTATGGCTCAATAATACCCCTTCTTGTTTAGTACGTCAATACACTGTTCATTAAAATAATACAGACACTAAAATCACGCCACAAACTTCGCAGCCTCATCCACTAAATCCGTTTCCTGTACGATGCCCCAATTCGGAAGGTACACGATCTCGACACGCGTATCCTCGCCACCGTTGCGCCCTTTACCGAGCTCGATCACGCCGCGCCCTTCGTGTGCCAACGTATCTATTCCGAACACATTCGCGGCATCCTCAAGAATCGCTTTCGACTTCTTTATCTCCGCACGCTTCGGCGGCTTCAGCTCGCGCACGCCGTCTTCGCCCTTTTCTGACGCATCTTCATCCGCTTGCGTCACGATGTGGATGACGGTCTTCGTCTGACCCGCGAGTCTCTTAATCTTAACGCTAGTCGCCGCCACATCACCGCCAGCCACACGCGACGTGTTCGCCTCGTAATCCATAAGATATATCGGATCGACTACGACAACGTCCGCCTCGGTCTCGCGAATGTCCGCCTCTAATTGCGCTATGCCGCGTTCCGTAAAGCCTTCGCTATCTGCAGCGCGGAGTATAATGCGCCCCGGAATCATTTCGTTAAGCGTACACAGGAACGTTTCAAACTCCGCCTCGAACTCGTCCGTCAAGCGCCCCATAAGCAGCGCCTTATTCTCGAAGCCGGCCGCGTAATCCACTCCGTCAATCTTAGCGGTTACTAGACCGAGTCTTGCGCTAATCGACGAGTATGCACGCGCCATCCATTCGAACTCCGACATTTCTAGCGCCCATACGAGTACGGTTGCGCCCCGAAACGCTGCTTCGATCGCGCCGTCCTCCATTACGAGAACGGATTTACCGCGGCCAGATCGCGCATACCAAGCGTAAGTGTTGCCGGAGAAATAACCGCCAATTTGATCGTTAATAGATGCGAATTTACTGCGCCAGATACGAAATGACGTACCGGCTTTCCGCGCTCGATACTCCGCCAGGAACTTATCCGCTTCACTGGAAACGTCTGTAAATGTACGAATATTTGTTCGTGTTTCCAGTTTAATCCGTTCGAGCTGTTTCGTCAATGATGCGACAAACTCTTCCGTTGTCTTCGTGTCGAAATCGCGTTGCATATTTGGATCACTTAGTAGCTTCGCTGTCGCACGTTTGCCCGCCGCATCCTTTAACTCCCGCGCTAAGTAATCGAATGAGTCCGTAACGCCCGGTATATATGCGCACACCTCGTCCGGAAATTCCGCTACGAAAGTCGATAGCGATGGCGCTACTCCGCCGTTATCTGCCGCGTACTTAACAACGAAGTCATGCGCGCGCTGTTCGCCTTCCGTGGCGTAGTCTGTTCGCTTAATGCCGAGCCGCGTTAACGCCAGGACATCGCCGGTGTCTACGATCTTTGATAGTAATTGCTGACCGTGCGCCGCCATAGGTACACCTCCTATTTTACTCTCGCTTAACCTAACACCCAACTCCCATATAAGACGATATTCATTCGACATAGTTGGGATTATTTATAAATTATTGGACAGCATTAGGAAATAATTAAGCACGTTAATGTATTCTCAGTGCGTTATCATAGCGCAATTTGTCGAATATAGCCGCGATTATTACGCTATACCATACGTTCTCCCGAAATCCCATCTTAACGCCTATTTACGCCGTTTTGCGCAGACCTCGCTTACTCTCGCCGACAAATCGTATCTCTACGCACTGCTCGCGTATGCGGTCAGCCAACCTCGCGTCGAACACTTGCGCCAGATCCGCGAGCATCACGTTACTCGTGTACACCGTCGGCAATCCGTTAGCCACCCGATGATTAATGACGCTATGCAAGTCCGCACGGAAGGCTTCGCTGGCGCTACGTACGCCGATATCGTCGAGGACCGCGAATGGGGCGACTTTTGTGCGGTGTTCGATCGCGTAGTATTCGGCAGCTAACGGTTCGGCGGTCGCAGGCGGTACATGCGCTCGGTTGAATCCGAGGAATAGCGTCTGCCAGGCGTTTACGTCACAAAAGTATGCCGGACGTTCCAACGGTTGCCCGTTCCGTTGGATGCTTCCGATGTAATGGCGCACGATGTACTCGTGAGTCAGCGCGGCAGCCATCGTGGTCTTACCGGTGCCTGGCGACTCGCTATACAGATACAGCGACTTGATACGTTTATTCTCCGCAGCATCACCGAATTGCCGCATAAAAGTCTTTACGTACGGCTCCGCCAGTTTATACGCTGCTTCCTGGCCTACGCGTGCTGGCGAATTGGCAAGCGTGATGCCTTTATAGTCCGCAGGTATATTCGCTGCGCCTACGCGTCCGCCGTTCATATTCGCGCCATGTACGGCAATGAAGGACGGACAACGTGCGTTGCACTTGGCGGTGTCGGCTAGCGTACACTGCGCGGATAGTATGCAGTTTTTTGAATGCGCGTTGTGTGACATAGCGTTCCTCCTTTACGTAATATACGTATTCTCCGTACTACACATCAGGCCTTTTCGGTTTTGAACCAAACGACGCTATAAAAATCGACTTTAAAATTCTCACCGCATTTCACACATTCCATCTCAAATTCTCCACTCATGTCCCCTACCTCAAGGTACTCATCATAATTACCATGCACATTTTCACAATGAGGGCAGACTATCGCATCGGCATTTTCATTTTTTGAATTAAACGTCCCCATTATCCATCACTCCTTCATAGTTTACGTCTACTATTTATCCCTCGTTTATAAAAACTCCGCCAATTCCTCCGCCGTCATCCCGCCATTTACTACCGCTGTCTCTTGCGCTGCCTTTACCCGTTCCTTACGTTGCCCGTTCGCAAGGACTTGCGGCATTATGCGCGGCAAGAGATACGCTACTAGGAATCCGGCGGTAAGCTGCGGATATTCCCGCGTCGGCTTATACTCCGTAAATGCACGCTCGATAGTTTCGCGTAAAGCTGGCGCACCATAATCCGCTAATGAGCGCTTGAGTACGCCTTGTTCGAATTGCCAACCGCGCATCGGTACGTATTTCTCTACGCCGAATCTCTCCGCGTTCAATTCGATAATCATCGCGTGGCAAGTGAGAACGTTCCAATCCGCGAGAGGTAGATTGCGCCAGTCCTTGCGTTGGTCGGCGGTAATCTTCGGTTTAGCGGGCGCTTTCTTGCGTGGAGTCATCAGCGTTCACCTCCTCGTATCCTACGCATACAAACTCTTCGCAGTATCCCGCGCAACTCTCGATCTCTTCATAAGTCCGTAAGCAGCGTCCGTCATTGTCCGGATTGTTAAAAACTCCGTCTCCGTCGATATAGCGATGAAAGAACACGCAGTAATCACACGCTGCAATACAGTCATCCCCGCACATCTTCACCCGTCAACACCTCCGATTATAGATTTAGTACGAACGATATGCGAACGCCAAATTCGGCGATTTTTATGAATTGACGTACTAATTTTACTGGTAATTTTGCTTCCGATTAGCGAGGATTAAGATAACTAAAAATGATGAACGATGCTATTTGTGAGGATTGACACCGAAAAGTGTGTGCTAATTACCAGCGCCTGAAGATCGTTCATCTCCCGTTTTCTCCCGAATACTACGCCTCTCTCACGTTTTCGTTTTGAGCCCCGGACGGCATTCCGCACACCATTCGTATCCAACAACTGGAGTATTAAGCCCGCAACGTGCGCAGGATTCTTCATACAGCCACAGATTGAACTCGTTAATCTCTTCGTTTGTTAACTGCGTCACTACTTCCGCTCTCCCTTCGTGTAATGCTCGATAACGTCTTTAACCGTCTTCACTTACGTTGCCTCCTCGCTAATTACGATATCAAAAAACGTGTTGCATTTGTGTGCAATAATGCGGCATTACTCAATTCGTCCGTCCCACGCGTTAAACCGCTCGACTGCGGCCTGTTTACGCGCATCCTTATCAATGCGTAATTGATCCCGTGCCGCACCGTACGCAAGCCCCGCATAGTATTCGGACATAAACCGCTGAACGAGCGCTACGTAATCAACGACGCCCTCCTCCGTTATGTCATCAAGTTTGCGCCGATCATACCAATAACCGGTAATCTTACGGAAGCCGAAACGCTTGCGCTTAACGTGTAGAAGCACGCGAATATCACCGCCATCGTATACGTCTTCGATCTTAACGCGAAACTCCGTTCCATCCGGCGCGGTTACGGGAAACTTCGTGATTAATACGTCAGACATCGGCGGACACCTCCGTTAACTTCGCGATGAGTGCCGCGAGGCATATCGCTTCCGGGAACGTTGATTCCTGCGTCATTGCGAGTATGCTTCCGTCTAGTCCGTTTATCCGTACACCGTACGTGGTTGTCTCGCCAGGAATACGCGCAATTTCTATATACGGAAAGCGCTCAAACACCGTCCATGCTGCGGAAATGTCTCTACTTGGCCGGAAGTAGTCGCGCGAATCTACTGTCATAGAATCTTCCTCGATCGCCACGACACGTCCCTCTGCGTCCTGCCATCCGATATACCCGCCACCACCGCCCGGACGCGAGACTCTGCGCCAGCCCATAACTGCGGTTGCGATCCACGCGTCCCGTTCCCTTGCGCCTAACTCCGCCCACTTTGCGAGTATCTCTCCGCGACTCATAACATCCGCTCCCTTATTCGTAGTATAATCGTCTGCCTCCGTAGTGGCGGCGTATTAATAGCGTTCTTTCGGCGGTAATCGGGCGAACTTGCGGAGGCCCTACCGCTAACCCTTACGTGGCGTCTTCGGGGCTATTTCCACGCGATTTCAACGTTAGAACAACGCTAACCTTCGGCCACGTATCGACTACCGCACTCATTACCGTTGTTATCCGCTGTGTCTCCGTCTGCAACGCCGCCATAAAATCCGTAAGTGACGCCGTATCAGCGCTGACCGCCGCGTGGAAGCGTACGTAATCGAGGGCCGCACGCAGACCTCCGGCGTTAACCGGATAATACGCCACGTCGTCCCATACCTCGCGCTTAGCTGGCGGTTCTGCGCCTTCGATGTGTTTGTATCCGGGAGCCTGCGTAGGGTCTACGATGCGGCGGCGTTTGATAACGAAGTTATTAGCGTTGGCGTCCGATTGGATTGCGTAGTCTGGCGTGAGCTGTGCGTTAAACATTAGGCTGCGCCTCCTTCCGGTGCATTTACGCCTGGAACTTTGACGCCGAGCGCTTCGAGCGTCTCCTCTACTCCGTCACAATATCCGCATGAATAATCCTCGTGCGCCTCATCCTCGTGGTGAACGTACGAAGCGAGTATACTTGCGTAAGCTTGCTCGCGTTTCTCTTCCTCCGTCAGTTCGCGTTCGTATCCGTCGAGCAAGGCGCGCATCAGCGTGTCGAACGGGATTTTGCGGAGAATAGTCGTAGTACCTCCGGAGTAAGTGGTATCGGCGTAAATTAACGCGATCCTTTCGTTAGAGTACGTAACCCCGTCGCCCTCGTCCGTACGCAGGTACTCGATTGCGTCCGCCACCTCACGCGGAATTGTTACCGGTTTATTCGTTGACATTACGCGTTCACCTCCGTGTCATTTACGCCGGGAATGACTACGTCTAGCAGTCCGATTACGCGCTTCAACGTCAAGGCGGCCATAGTGTAGCGCGTTGGATCACCGTTATACATTCCGCGCGCCTCTCTCGCTGACTCCGTGAGATTGCGGTAAATATCCGCTATAGTCTCCTCCGGGGTCTTCTCCCGCTCATAGCCGATTATCAGCGCGACCATCAGCGTATCAAACGATACTTGCCGCAAGTCCGTCGTAGCAGCCGGAACTCCGCCACCTGTACGCATCCACAATTCCGCGATATACTCGTTACTCTTACCGAGACTAATCCGCAGCTCCTCGATCCTGTCCGCTACATTACGTGGAAGCGGCGCCTTCTTAATTTCCGTTGTCATTGCGCATTCACTCCTTCGATTTTTATACCAAGCGTATTCAATACGTACATCATTCCGTTAGCGTACGCGATACTCTCCGTACGAAAGCGTTGATGCTCCGGCTTAGGGTAATAGCGTTTTACGTATGTTTCGCGTATCATTTCATGCGCTTCGTCTTCGTGTGGCGGTCCGTCGGCGGCTTCGTAAAATTGCTCGAATATTCGCGGACTACATACGTAACGAGAACCGTCTGCTCGCGTAATGATCCAGTCATATGCGTCAATCTCAGCGTGACCTTGCGCTGTTTTAATCGCGGGAACCTTACGGAAAGCAGGCGGTATCGGCGTCCTTTTATCGTGGTAGCCGACGAAACGCCCTCCGCCAATTACGTAACATGTGTAGCCGTCTTCGAGGCCCGGAGTGTACTGGACTGCGTCGACAATAACGGGTTTCTTGCGGAATTTCATAGCGTAACCTCCTTCGTTATGCAGCGCGTCTAGGCGCTGATCTTTTCGTAACGTTCGTAATTCTCGCGGACACGTAATACGGTAGCGCGAACGGATTGGCGCGACATGCCTAGCGCACGACCGACTTCTGACTGCGAATAGTCCGCCATTAACATATGGATGATCTTCTTAGGCTGCGGCTTTAATCGCGCGAGGAAAGTATCCGCGTCAAGGTACGTATAGTCGTCCGAATGGCCCCGCGTATCCTTTTCCGGCAGTGCATCCGTAGATTTAATCCGTATACAGCGGAGAGCCTGGCGCGCTTTAGCCGCGGTAATACCGAGTTCCTTCGCTACGACTTCCGGCTGCTCGCCCGATAAGCCTGCGGAATTTATACGTTTAATCAGCGGATATATCCACTCCGGGATCTTAATGCCGGTAGTCGGCCGCCGGGATATCGCGTTTGCGATCTCACCGTAAATGTGCGGAAAGGCGAATGCGCCGAACGGTACGGCTGCGTCATTATAGCGGTCATATGCGTTAATGAGACCGATCGCACCTTCGCTGTTTGCGTCCGTTAGTGGTGTGCGTGTCGCAGCGCATTGCGAGCGGAAATGACGGTTGACGACCGTTTCGACTAGCGAAAGGTTAGCGGTAATGAAGTCGGCGCGTGATAGCGGACCGAGTAACGGATTGTCGGGAAATTTCATGCGTAATACCTCCGGTTAAATTTCGTATTTGCTCCAAGCGATTAATAGCGATCTCATGCGACTAGACGGTAAGTACAAACGTACGCACTCCCCATTTCGAATACGCGAGCGCCATATCCACTGTAAAAGATCGGATACTGCGAGCAGGTCTTGATTAACGGAAATGCCGCGATCCTCGAAGAAGGCGCGCTCATGCGGATGCATATAGCGGTTGAACATGTAAGCGAGTACGTACCTATCTGCGTATTCATTCGTGGCTCTCGCATTACACTGTAGGAACGACTTTGTGAATCCTTTCGACGCCAATGACCGCGCCTTATCTTTCTTCGTCGTCCACAGTATTCCGGAGGCTGGCGCTTTACATATATTTCGTAGATAGTTGCGCATATTGTTCCGAGCCGCCACGATTGACGCCGCATCTGCCGCCTTTAACCACGTTGCGCTGAACGAGTTTGGCAAGCGTCCGATATCGTTTAGTGGTCCGTCATATACGTCAATTAGTGCAAACAGGTCGGCGCGCTTTTCATGCTCGCGGTTATACTCCGCAAGATAATACCCACCATCCTCCGCACGCTTAACCGTCTTATATTCGTACTGGATACCGTGGAGATCGTAGTAGTAACGCTGCAGTTGCGCATCGAACAAATACGTCATTACGTACACCGCGTCGAAGGCGTTGAACACTCGCGCAGGGAACGACCATACGAGGAATCGTCCGCGGTGGAAGAACAGGTTGCCGGCGCGTGCGAGCTGTTTGATATCGAAGAAACGCCCCTCAACGTACTCCTCGCTGATCCAAATAACGCGGCTGTCTTTGATCGCAACTTTACCGGACTCAACGAGAATCTCGATATCCTGGCGTGTAATATTCGCGATCTCGATAACGTCCATCACCTCGTCAAGTATCAGCGTATAACCGGCCTCCGCGAGTAATTCGATTAACTCGTCGTCCGCCGTTTGGAACAATGAATGTGTTGCGGCAATGTCTGCGCCTGCTGCGATCAGCTCTTTGAGACTGCGGAGTTTCCGGCGCTCTTGATTAGCGTTGTTCGGCTCGATGAAGGTGCGCCCGGTGACCGCGCTCTTAATCCGCTTAATCTCGTCCAAGAACGGAGTGATGTAGATAAAGCGCTTGGTTACGTCCGCTTCGCTTACGTGCTGAACCGCCCATGACGTTTTGCCTGCGCCCATGATTGCGTCTATTACGTTGATACTTCGCAATTGTTAAGTCTCCTTTCACGGTAGATAGCGCTACTCCAATAACGGAGGTTTTAGTCTAGCGTTATAAAATCCGCGCAGTTATATATGTTGACTACATGAGACTCTTCTTCGACTACGCATCATGACTTACCTAACCTACTTCTTACTCGCGCTTAAAGTTATCTAATTATGATTCGTGGACGCTTTAGCGGACTCGATTGGCAAGGGGCGTTGTTCCCCGCAGTCAATAGCCCTGCTTCGTCACTCTCGTTCCTCGCCCTCCGCTTAGCAGCGTCGGACCTATCATTTAATACTTAGCACTTCAAAGGTGCTAAAACTCCGGAAAAAGCCTTATGTAGCAAGGGTTTGCGGCGTTTTCCCTTAAAGGAGAATATCAAGAGAATAACGAATGGAGTAGCGCCACCTGCACGTTAATTAATCTGCGATATTCTCCAGCAGATGTCCGCCTCGACCCTTCATACACTTCAACGCAGTCGACCTTCTCCCCGCACACTTTTACGCAAAATAAAAAACGCCGACCTCCGAAGAGATCGACGTTTTTATTAACTATTCGCTTTTTAATTGCTATAAAGATAAAACTGCGTTAAAATTTCGCTATGCTAAACGTCCGATAAATTAGCGCTCTATTTCTTGGCGAATACGGAAAGTTTAACGGAGTCGCGCACCGATAGTTTATCGGAATCTCCGTTCAACGAACGCACAAGTTGACGTGAACATACGTTCTATCAAACGTCCTTATTCCGCGTAACACCAGCGTTTCAAGACACCTTATGCTCAATCCGCAGCTTGTCGGCTACCATGGCAATAAATTCCGAGTTAGTAGGCTTAGATTTGGAGATATTAATGGTGTAGCCGAATAGATGGCTGATGGAATCAATATTGCCACGGGTCCAAGCCACTTCAATCGCATGGCGAATTGCGCGTTCAACGCGTGAAGGGGTGGTCTTGAATTTCTCTGCAATGGCTGGATAGAGCGTTTTTGTAATCGCACCAAGGATCTCGATATTGTTATATACCATAGTGATCGCTTCGCGCAGGTACTGATAGCCCTTGATATGTGCTGGAACACCGATTTCATGGATGATCGAGGTAATGTTAGCATCAAGATTCTTGCCCTTCGTAAGCGGCACTACATTCGATCTGGACGTCGACGAATAGTTGTACATGTTAGAGGATGAGCTCATGCTGCCTTGGACCCCTACAAGCTGACGTACACGATTTGCCAGGACCTCCATATCGAACGGTTTCAAAATATAATAGGATGCACCAAGCTGTACAGCTCTTTGAGTGATGTTCTCCTGACCAAAAGCGGTCAGCATGATGATCTTCGGTTGAGGATTCAGATCCATATCACGCAGACGTTCCAAGACACCCAGACCGTCTAAATGTGGCATGATGATATCAAGAATAAGGACATCGGGAACTTTGCGTGCTTCGCTGAGCATTTGAAGCACTTCTTCACCATTGTAGGCGATACCCGTTACCGTCATATCTTCTTGTTCAGAAATGTATTCGGAAAGCAAATTCGTAAACTCCCTGTTATCATCGGCCAACAACACTTCAATATTCTGCACTGGCTGCTTCCTCCTTAATTATATCTGCTATTCGAAAATAACATTTTTTTCTTGTCTCTTAACATTTTCGACATGGAGATTGAATTCCCTTCTGTCGAAAATTATTTTTCTTTATTTTTTTTCTGGCATGGATTATAATTAAATATTTTATTTCAAAGTTCGATGATCTTCGTAATCCTTCGACAAAAAAATCTTAAGGCTAAACCGCCTTAAGATTTAATGGATACCTATTCTCCTGTAGCGTTACACCAGAATCCTTAAGCATCCATTCGATGAAGCAGCCATATCCGGACTTAGGATCATTTACGAATACATGTGTTACTGCGCCGATGAGCCGTCCATTTTGAACGATTGGACTTCCGCTCATCCCTTGAACGATACCACCAGTCTTATCGATCAGTCGAGGATCTGTAATACGAATTACCATACCCTTTGTAGCTGGTGTCTGCTGATGTGCCACATGAATGATCTCAACATTAAACCGTTCCACCTGCTGTCCATCTACCACGGTTAGAATCTCAGCAGGCCCTTCCTTGACTTGATTACTCATCGCCACAGGAATAGGTTCTTTATAAAGACTATGCTCGGGATTACGATTCATTTTACCGAAGATACCAAAATCTGTATTACTCTCAACATTGCCAAGCACTTGGCTTTCTTTCAAGAAATGAGCTCGTTTCTCACCAGGATCGCCATCCTGGCTTTTAGAAATCGACGTTACACTGGACTGAACGATATGACCGCTGCCAACAACGATTGGTGTTCCTGTATTCATGTCCGTAATCACATGTCCTAAAGCTCCATAGACACCTTGTTTCGGGGCATAAAAAGTTAATGTGCCAACACCCGCTGCAGAATCTCGAATGTACAGGCCTAGCCTCCAAACTTTGTCATTAATATCATACGCGGGTTTGAGCTTGGCTGTATGCTCTTTCCCAGCGCGTTTAAAGACAATCGTCAGAGAATTATTCGCTTTTCCGGCGCGATCCACAAGCTTGGCCACCTTAGATAACTCGTCCAACTTCTCTCCATCAATGGAGATCATCAAGTCACCAGGTACCAAACCACTGATTTCACCTGGGGAAAGCTTAGATTTCTCGGATACTTCAATCAGATGATGTCCTACAACCAGAACACCTGCTGATTTCACTTTCACTCCGATCGTTTGACCTCCCGGGATCACCTTCAGTTCCGGTTTCATTCCTTGCGCAGTCACCTTGGCAGGCTCACTGTTCAATGGTGCGGCAAAACTTTGGTGGGTTCCCGTTATGCCCGATAAACTAAGAAAGAAGGCAAATAAAAGGCCTGGCATTAACTTCCTGAGGTTAGGCTTCAATGGCTGTCACGCTCCCTTTTGCTTCTTTCGCTTGACGAAAAAGGTGGTCGCCAATTGCGTACCTATAAGATAACCTTGCCCCCAGGCTTTTATTACTGTCAATCATTGTTCCGCTTAGCTTGTTGCAGCCTTACTGGCCTCAGCCAAATTGAGCATTTCCTGCGAATGGTGCAATGTTTTTTCGGTAATTTCCACCCCACCCAGCATTCGGGCCAGCTCCATTACACGTCCATCATTCGAGAGTGATTCCACTTCAGTCATGGTTCTTCCGTCCTCAACCTTTTTGCGGATTAAGTACTGATGATCAGCCATACAAGCCACCTGCGGTAAGTGCGTAATGGAGAACACCTGACAGGTGGAGGACAGCTTATACAGTTTATCTGCAATGGATTGAGCAGCTCGACCACTCACACCGGTATCCACCTCATCAAAAATCAGAACTGGAATTGCATCATGACGCGCAAAAATGCTCTTCATTGCCAACATAATACGCGACAACTCACCACCCGAGGCAATTTTGCCAAGAGGTCTTAACGGCTCGCCAGGGTTAGGGGAAATCATAAATTCCGCACTGTCGATCCCTTGTCTTGTGAGACGTATACGCCGACCCTTATATTCAACACCACGTGGGTCCTCCAGCGTATCTAATTTAACCTGTAGCGAGGTTCTTTCCATCTGAAGATCTTTAAGTTCACTTTCCACTTGCGTGGCCAAATCAGACGCACACAGATTCCGTGCTTCACTTAATTCAGCAGCTGCTTCCATCAACACAGCTAATAATGCATCGCGTTTGGTCGTCAGCTTCTCCAGATATTCATCTTTATTCTCAAGCAGATCGGTTTCCCGATGGATTTGTTCATAATAAGCCAGAATCTGTTCTACACTATCTCCGTATTTACGGCGAAGTCCGGTGATTAAATCAAGACGGTTCTCGATTTCTTCGAGTCGCTGTGGGTTGAACTCAATCTCTTCGCGGTAATCACGAAGCTGAAATGCAGCATCCTCCAGTTGATAATAAGAGGACTGCAACTGCTCAAGCACGGATTTAAGACCCTTTTCATCGTAACGAACCGCATCCTCGAGCCTTGAAATGACATTACCGATGGATTCTAAGCCTTGTCTATCATAGAGGAGCTCATATGCACCGGATACGGAATCCATCATTTTCTCACTGTGGGATAGTTTGACCCGTTCTTCGGCAAGTAATTCATCTTCTCCCGGTTTTAATGCAGCAGATGAAATTTCTTCTAACTGAAAACGATATAAATCAAGCATTTGGTATGCCTTCTGACTGGATTCCTGCAGCTCTCGGAGCTCTTTCTCCACTTTTGCAAAGGCGGAATACTTTTCCTGATATACCGCTTTAAGCGGCCCGATTATAGGTTCTCCGTATGTATCCAGCAGTCCCAAATGTCGTTCTGCCTTCAATAAGTTTTGGTGTTCATGCTGTCCATGAATATTCACCAGCTGCTCGCCAATTTCACGAAGCATCGTAAGATTGACCATTTGTCCGTTTACGCGTGATGTGCTTTTCCCCTGAGAGGTAAGCTCACGACGTATAATAAGATGCTCCTCACGCTGGGCCTCAATGCCAAGGCGCTCCAAAGTATCCCAGACGGGATGACCGCTGGGAAGGCTGAAGAGCGCTTCCATCTCTGCTTTTTCACAGCCGTAACGAATAGAATCCGCGGAACCGCGGCCTCCGGCAATCAGTCCAAGCGCATCAATAATAATGGATTTACCTGCCCCAGTCTCCCCTGTAAGCACATGGAAGCCAGGATAAAAATGCACATCTACCGCCTCAACGACGGCTAGATTGCGAATAGACAAGGTTTCTAACACTAATAGAGCACCTCCGAGAAGATGATAAGAATTTGATAGAATGATGTTAATACTTTTTATATTTTAAGAAATATAACCCATAATTTGTGAAATTACGGTCTTGCTGTCCTCAGGCTGGCGGCAAATAATAAGAATGGTATCATCACCAGAGATGGTCCCCATAATTTGTGGCCAGTCAATATTATCAATCAAAGCTGCCACTGAGTTAGCCGTCCCCGGTAAGCATTTCATCACCACAAGATTAGCCGATGAATCGATCTGTACAAAATTATCCACTAGAACGCGCTTCAGCTTCTGGATTGGATTGTACCGTTGATCGGTTGGAAGTGAATATTTGTATCTTCCATCATCCATAGGAACCTTAATAAGCAATAGCTCTTTAATATCCCGAGATACAGTCGCTTGAGTAACCTGGAAACCAGATTCACGCAAAGCTTCTACCAGCTCGTCCTGTGTCTCGATATCCTTTTGCGTAATAATCTCGCGTATCTTAATATGTCGTTGTCCCTTCATTGTTGCCTCCTAAAAGTTTTGTAAGCGACACTTCCAGATTTGCAGCGACAAAACTACATCGGAAGCATGGACTTAGTTTTGTAAGCGATGCACCCTGAATAGCTTCGGCAAAACTACTTCGGAAGCATACACCTAGTTAAATATGGACTCAGTTTGATTCTCCGTCATCCCTGCCGAGCCTAATCACTTGAATAGATCCCGCAGCAACATTAACATACAGAACTCCGCTGCATTCCGGATAAATCAGTAAGTACGGAAGCAAGGTATCCCGTAAGCCACTTCCTGTGAAATCTAAAGGTTTGCGTGGTCTGGAAAGGATGACCAAATATATTGATCCTTCTTCCTTAGTCGCCACATAATCTATAAATAACCGGCTATACATCTGCGCCCCGTTTACGTTGAAGGACAACGGGATTTTGAGCTTCCCTCCAACGACCTCATACCCTTCATCCTCTAGTATGTCTATAGAAGGGTGAGGAATAATCACTTTATTAAACGGGATCTGATCCTTCATGAAAGAACGCGGAGAACTTTGCAGCCATATATATATCCGATAAATTATAAAAATCGATAATGCTACTCCAATAAACGCCATGACGACCTTGTCAGAGCTACCCGCCACTATCAATCACCTCGGTGATTTATTCGCGTGAAGCCTTGCTAATTCCTTCTTCTGCGCAGGCTTTTTAGGAGCTTTCCGTATATTCGATTTCACTGACTTGACCATATGGAAAAAGAAACTCACCGGCGCGATGAGTTTCCATGAGTTGAATTTACATTAAAAGTACCCGTAGCCTGCTTAATCACTTCATCCGCAAGAGATGGGAAATCCTCCACTGATATGACTGATGAGACAGCATCTGAAGGTAATAATACCTCTTCATCTTCCGCAGTTTCAGGCGATAGTCTCCAGTGAGCAAGAAACTCGATATTCCCTTCCCCACCTGTAATCGGTGAGAAGGTTAATCCCTGTAGCTGGTAACCCAGCTCTGCCGCCATGGTCAGTACATTAATCAATACCTCTTTATGGACAGCAGAGTCACGAATCACACCTGATTTACCAACCTTCTCCCGCCCCGCCTCAAACTGCGGCTTAATCAGCGCGGCAATATCCGCCGGGCGCTTAAGCAACGCTTTGAGCGGTGGAAGAATTATTTTTAAGGAGATAAACGAAACATCAATACTCGCAAAATCCGGGATCGGACCCACCAAATCTGGAGGCGTCATATATCGGAAATTCGTACGTTCCATAACACTAACGCGTTCATCATTACGCAGCGACCAATCCAGCTGATTATAACCAACATCTATCGCGTACACATGGCTTACTCCATTCTGAAGTGCACAATCCGTGAAGCCTCCAGTAGAAGCACCGATGTCTAACATGGTCCGTCCCGTAAGATCAATATTAAATTGGCGAAGAGCCTTCTCCAGCTTTAGGCCCCCACGACTGACATAAGGATGTACAGAGCCCTTAACCTTAAGGGTAGCCTCCCGTGACACCTTCATACCAGCCTTTTCAATGCGTTCCTCATCCGCTAGCACCAGCCCTGCCATAATGGCTGCTTTAGCTTTCTCACGGCTTTCATAAAAACCTTGCTCAACAAGCAATACATCTATCCGTTCTTTACGGTGTTCCATGGTCATCTCCCGATCGTTCAAAGGGTTGCTAATTTCCGGCTTCCACTTAGGAAGACGAAGTTGTTTTGTAATTATAAGCACTCAAAGCCATCATGGACTTGATACGTGCACATAGTTTTTCTACAGTAAGACCTGTTTCCTGGCGCTGTTCTTTAATGGAGCCGTGCTCCACAAAGATGTCAGGTACACCCATCAGATGTACACGAGCATCATAAATTTCATGCTCTGCATAGAATTCTAATACCGCACTGCCGAGACTTCCCGCTTGGCTAGCCTCTTCAATAACAACCATATTGGTTCCAGCGTGAGCCAAATCAAGCAGCATAGAGTTATCGAGCGGCTTCAGGAAACGCGCATTCACAACGCCCACCTGAATTCCTTCACGCTTCAACAAATCAGCGGCTTCTTCAGCCACTTGAACCATAGGACCGCAAGCAACAACCGCATAACCTTCCCCAGTACGTAGACGTTCCCAAGATCCGATTGGAATGGTATGCATCTCTGCATCCATCGTCACACCCGTACCATTAATTCGAGGGTATCGGTAAGCGATCGGGCCGTCATTATATTCAAGCGCCGTCTTCATCATATGACGCAGCTCATTTTCGTCTTTAGGCATCATCATCACCATATTCGGAATATGACGCATAAAGGCAACATCGTACACGCCCTGATGAGTCTCACCATCCGCACCTACAAATCCAGCGCGATCAATAGCGAACATAACATTTGCGTTATGACGGCAAATATCATGAACGATCTGATCATAGGCACGTTGCATGAAGGTGGAATACACCGCATATACCGGCTTCATCCCTTCCATAGCCAAAGCTGCACAAAGTGTAGCCGCATGCTGCTCCGCAATCCCGACATCAATCATACGATCCGGAAATTCCTTCGCGAATGGGAATAAGCCCGAGCCTCCTGGCATCGCAGGCGTAACTGCAATCAGACGCGAATCCTCCCGGCCCAGTTCAATTAGCGTACTGCCAAATACTTCGGTGTACATTGGTGGACCCACAGCTTTAAGCGACTGACCCGATTCAATTTTGTAAGGTGAGATGGCATGCGATTTATAGAAATCGGTCTCAGCCGGTTTGTAGCCCTTGCCTTTGGTCGTCAATACATGCACAAGTACAGGTCCAGCCACGTTATCTGCTTGGTGGAAGGTATCAATCATTTTCTCTAAATCATGTCCATCCACCGGGCCGAGATACGTAAAGCCAAGCTCTTCAAACAATACACCAGGTACCATCATATATTTAAGACTGTTCTTTAACTGTTCAGCGGTCTTCGCTAAACGCCCTCCGATGGCCGGAATCTTCTTAAGCAGCCCTTCAACCTCATCTTTAGCACGCAAATAGTGGCGATCTGAACGAATCTTGCTTAAGTAATTGTGCATTGCCCCTACGTTAGGAGCTATGGACATTTCATTGTCGTTCAAAATAACCATTAGCTTACGCTTCTCATGACCAATATGGTTAAGTGCTTCAAACGCCATTCCGCCAGTAAGTGCTCCGTCACCGATCACGGCAATTACTTTGTTGTCTTCACCCTTGAGATCACGGGCCATCGCCATCCCCATTGCTGCTGATAATGAGGTGCTGCTGTGTCCAGCTTCCCACACATCATGCTCACTTTCGGAGCGCTTAACAAATCCGCACAAGCCCTGATATTTACGCAAGGTGTCGAAACGGTCTTGGCGACCGGTTAGTATCTTATGGACATAGGCCTGGTGACCAACGTCATAAATCATTTTGTCCCGAGGACTGTTATAGCAATAATGCAAAGCCAAAGTGAGCTCCACGACTCCAAGATTGGATCCAAGGTGCCCACCAGTTGCTGTAAGCTTCTCAATCAGAAATCGACGAATTTCCTCCGCTAGAGTATTTAACTCATCAATTGACAGAGATTTCAGTTGTTCAGGATCATTTATTTGTGGAAGCAGCACGTATAGTTCCCCGCTTTCCTAGATGTTGTAAATTATATAAAACCCATTATAACACAAACGAAACGGCTGTCGAAATACAGCCGTTTCGAAAGTTCATAATTAGTGATCTCGTGCCATTAAATAATCTGCAATTTCCAGCAGGCGCTGGTGGTCGTGAAAGCCGCCGTTCAGTACAGCATTACGGGCTGTTTCTGTAAGCTGCTTCACTTCTTCACGCGAGGCTTCGAGGCCAATAAAATAAGGATAGGTTACCTTATGCTGTTTGACATCACTGCCTGTCTTTTTACCAAGCTTGCCTTCGTCCCCAACCAGATCTAGAATGTCATCTTGGATCTGAAAAGCGAGTCCAACGGCTGTTCCAAATTCATGTAAGGCCTTGAGCTGCTGCTCGTTAGCGCCTGCAATACGACCGCCAGCTAGTAGCGAGAAGATAATCAAATCTCCTGTCTTATGCAGATGAATGTACTTTAGCTGTGCAAGATCGGTTAGACCCTGCTCGCCTTCCATATCTGCAATCTGACCGCCAACCATACCACGAGGACCTGCCATTTCCGCCAAATCCTCCACGATGGATAGTACACTTTCCGCAGGGACGCCAAATTTACGCGAGGCTTGTACCACACTGTAGAAAGCATGGGTCAGAAGCGCATCACCCGCAAGGATCGCTGTAGCTTCCCCAAAGACTTTATGATTCGTAAGCTTTCCACGCCGATAATCATCATTATCCATGGCAGGTAAATCATCATGAATTAACGAGTAGGTATGTACCATCTCTATAGCAGCAGCGACAGGCAGGGCAGCCTCTCGACTTCCTCCCAGTGCTTCACATGCGATAATCACCAGCAGTGGCCGGAGGCGTTTGCCCCCAGCCATAAGTGAGTACTTCATGGCTTGCTGCAAATTCTCTGGAACCATCCATTGTGTGGGGAGAATAACCTCTAGTTCATTTGAGACTAGATCGCTTAAGGACGCGATGTAATCCTCCAGTGGCTGACGCAGTGTTTCTCCTTCAGAGTTTCTCTCAAGCTCATGCTCAAAGCGAGTCATCGGCGTCCCCTTCCAGACGTGCACCAAACGGCTTCTTACGCAGTTCTCCGTCCTCTAGGGTAATCATTTCGATCTTACGCTCTACCTGCTCAAGCTTGCTGCCGCAAAGCTGAGATAACTTCATACCTTGCTGAAATAAATCGATGGCCTTCTCCAGGGGAACGTCGCCGTGTTCAAGCTCACGTACGATTTCCTCCAGCCGGTCCATGGCGCCTTCAAAATCAAGTTCCGCTTCCTTCGTCATCGTCTTTGCCATCCTCCTTCATTCCCCATACCTGGCAGTTCAGCTGTCCGTCATTCATCTTTATCACTACAAGATCGCCAAGCTGTACTTCGTTCAGCGATTTGATTAAATGTTCTTCTGCCTCGTCATAGACTAAGCTGTAGCCTCTCGACATGACTTTTAGTGGGCTCAGCGCATCCAGATGACGAATCTCCGCTACATAGCGAGATTTCTTCTCCTGCAGGCGGGCCTGCATGGCACCCATCAGCTCACGGCGTATGCTCTCGGTGCGCTGCCGCGCAGCGGCAACACTGCCGTGCGGATGGAAGCGCTGCAGACTATGATGCAGCACAGCTTTGCGCTCGCGGGAACGGCTGAGCCGTGCATCCGCTGAGCGCTGGAGCCGCTCACGCAGCTGATCCAGCCGCTGCGTGTGCTGCATCAGCGAGCGGCGCGGGCCTGCCAGCGCCAGCGAGCGTTCCAGCCCCGCGTGACGCTCGCGTCCGCGCTGGGCGCGTCTTTGCAGCGCTTGGCGCAGCCGCTGCTGCTGCCCGCGAAGCTGCGCAGCAAGCTCGCCGGCATGTGGCACGGCCAGCTCAGCGGCCGCTGTGGGGGTAGCCGCGCGGAGGTCGGCGGCGAAATCGGCAATCGTGAAGTCGGTCTCGTGGCCAACGGCCGAGATGACCGGAATGCTTGATGCCGATATCGCTCGCGCGACTTCCTCCTCGTTGAACGCCCACAGCTCTTCAAGCGAACCGCCGCCGCGGCCGACGATAAGTACGTCGGCCTCACCCATGCGGTTCAGCGCTCCAATCGCCTTCACGATCGAAGGCGCGGCGCCTTTGCCTTGCACCAGTACAGGATAGATTACAATTGCCACCTGCGGAAACCGCCGCTGGAGTGTAATCACGATATCCCGTACAGCTGCACCCGTTGGCGAAGTAATTACGCCGATGCACTTCGGAAAGCGAGGCAACGGCCGTTTACGCGCTTCTGCAAACAGCCCCTCTTGCTCAAGCTTACTCTTCAGCTGCTCATAAGCTAAATATAGACTACCAATTCCATCCGGCTGCATATGTGTGGCATAGAACTGGTACTGCCCGTCCCGTTCATATACTGTCACATTACCTCTAGCGATAACCCGGGCACCTTCCTTCGGAATAAACGGCAGGCGCTGGTTATGGGAAGCGAACATAATCGCCTTGATCCGGCTGCTCTCATCCTTTAGCGTGAAATACATATGACCGCTGCCGTGATGCGTAAAGTTGGAAATCTCTCCGCGAATCCATACATCCGAAAGTAACGTATCCGAGTCTAGCTTCATGCGGATATAACGGTTGAGTTCTTTTATCGAATAGACCTGCCGCTCTGCCGCCATGAATCCTACCCCTATTCCAAGCCGTGTCGGCGTTTAGCCGCAATCAGCGTATTGCTCATCAGCATTGTAATGGTCATCGGACCAACCCCACCCGGAACAGGTGTGATGTATCCGGCAACTTCTTTTGCACTATCATAATCAACGTCACCCGCAAGCTTACCGTTATCCAAACGGTTCATACCGACATCAATGACAACAGCACCCGGTTTCACATACGAAGCATCAATGAAATTAGCGCGTCCGATCGCTACAACCAGTATATCTGCTTGGCGGCTAATTTCTTGCATATTAGCTGTACGGGAGTGACACATCGTTACAGTAGCATTCTCACGTTGCAGCAACAAAGATACCGGCTTGCCTACGATATTACTGCGGCCAATGACCACAGCATGTTTGCCTGCCATACCTGTTCCTGTACGTTTGATTAGTTCAATTACACCAGCAGGTGTACAAGGAAGCAGACTGTCTGCACCAATCACTAGGTTACCTACATTTACAGGGTGGAAGCCGTCAACGTCTTTCTCCACAGAGATTGCATCAATAACGGCTTTTTCCTCAATATGCTTAGGCAACGGAAGCTGAACCAGAATCCCATCAATATCATCGCGTCCATTAAGCTGCGCTACGAGAGCCAGCAATTCTTCCTGAGTAGTAGACTCATCCAGTTTATGCACTTCCGAATGGAAACCAAGGCTGATGCAGGATTTTTCCTTGTTACGAACATAAACCTGTGACCCTGGATCTTCACCTACTAGAATTACTGCCAGACCGGGCTTCACGCCGCGTTTCGCCAGTTCAGCAACCTCCTGGGCAATACCAATACGAATTTCCTCAGATACTTGTTTACCACTGATGATTGCTGCTGTCATGATAGTCTCTCCCCTTTTATATACTTTACTATTGTACAAGCATAAACGCCTTCGACGTCCTTATTAGGACGATAAGCGTTTAAGCGAGAAATATAAGACATAAAGAATAGATACAAACTCAAACTTTCTTACTTTTTTTAATATTAAGAATGGTCAGCTTTAATTGTATCGATCTCTTGAATCATCTTCCCAAGCACACCGTTTACAAACTTACCGGAATCATCCGTTCCAAAATGCTTGGCCAAATCAATAGCCTCATTCACAGCAACCTTCGCCGGAACATCATTCGCGAACACCATTTCATAAGCCGCAAGACGTAAAATCTGACGATCGACACGTGACAAACGGCTCATCTGCCAGCCCTTCAAGTAATGCTCAAGCATATCGTCAATCGCAACTTTGTGCTCCCATACTCCGTTTACATGCTCCACCACATAGTGCTTGAGCTGAATCTCGTCCGTAATTACACGCTCGGTTTCATTCTCCTCTGAAGCTTCCTCCAGCAGCATTTCTACGGCATCCGCGCTTTCTACATCGTTCATTTCCATCTGATACAGGCTTTGGACAATAATCTCTCTCGCTATACGTCTTTTCATGTGTTCCTCCTAAAATCTTATATCGCATTAACATGTTTACTTAAACTTCTACAACGTCGGGCAACCATAGATAGAACTTCACACCTCTAGTGTGATAATCATTCAAACTTTTAATTGCTTCGCCTACAATTATTTTAAGCCCAAATTCTTCGACTTCTATCCCTAATCCTTAGAGGATTATTGTCCGTTAATGATAAATTTCTTAATTAAAAAAACCGCAAAGCCTTTCTTCCTGGCGCATTGGACAACACAAACTTACGGCTTCCTGCTCCGGGAAAAAGACTATCGCGGTTCATTTGAAGGGACGCCAGCGTCCGGACAGACGCGTGATCAGCTCCTGCCACTGAAACAGGGGAGCTTCTGCGTTATCCTTTCTTTTGCCGAGCGTATATCCGATGAACACTACCAGTGCAAAGAACAACATATCCCAAAAACCGCAAATTAAATAGATCAAACCTAGACCAATGCCGAAAGTCACTCCGGCGATTCTACCCCCGTGACTTTCCCATACTTCTTTCCAAGACATAAGGGAAACTCACCTCTATTCCACTCGACTTTTGAAGCTTGGAGACTGCGTGAGGTTAGCAATGTACACAGACACATCTGCAACCGGAATACCGGTTGTCTCCTGCACAAAATCATGCACCTGACGTTGCACTTCTGTGGTTAATAGCGGCAATGAATGTTCACCATCCACTACTGCGCGAATTGTAATTTCAAGGCCAGCCTGAGAAACGCGAATACGCGATTTGAGATCTCTGATTCCCTTCACTTTACCGGCAGCCTTCAGACTCAGATTCTCAATGGTCTCCACTGAAATCTGGATATCCCCATACTCTGTACGCTGATCAACAGAAGGTAAAGAAGCACGATCACGACGCAAAGAGATGTAGAAAAATCGGATGCTCAGAAGGAACAAGACAACTGCTACCACAATTGCAGTAATATAAGCTGCTGGTCCATTCTCAATCTCCAAAGTTTTAGGAATAGCACCGCTCAAGAGGAGGATGGCAATAACAGATAATATTCCGATACTTAAGCTGTAGACAAACAGCAAAAGTCTGTCCAAAATTTTTGCCACGAGTCTCATAACCTCCTTAAATTAGAGTAAACCCTCGACTTTGCTGTCGGGGGTTTATGGAAGAACGACGACTGTTATTTCACGCGAAGAACAGTTTCAGCTTCCTCGTTCTTGTCTACAGTGTTGTTGTTCTTGAATTGTACATCATGAATATGCACATTCACTTCCACAACAGTCAGACCAGTCATAGTCTCGATGGAACGCTTAACATTACGCTGAATTTCAGCAGCCACTTCAGGAAGACGGTTACCATATTCAATGATTACAGAAACATCCACTGCAGCTTCGCGTTGTCCAACCTCTACTTTAACTCCTTTGGACAAGTTCTTACGTCCGAGAAGCTCAACAATACCACCGGCGAAACCACCGCTCATGCCTGCTACACCTTTAACCTCAACGGTCGCTAAACCTGCGATCACCTCGATCACTTCAGGAGCAATCTGGATCTCACCGATTTCTGTCCGTTCGTATTCTGTCGGCAATGTACTCATTTTAGACTTCACACCTTTCAACAAAGATTCTCATAAATTCAAGCGTAAAGCACGTCTCTTATTAAACATACTATATCATTTGACGAACTTTATGACAAACAAAGCGAAGTCGTCCTAAATTTCATGCTCTTCCAGAAACTTGATGTCAAAATTGCCATCCAGAAACACTGGATGCTCCAACAGTTTCTGATGGAAAGGGATCGTTGTGTGGATTCCCTCCACCGCAAATTCAGCCAAGGCGCGCTTCATCTTTGCAATCGCTTCCTGACGTGTAGGTGCCCATACAATCAGCTTTGCAATCATAGAATCATAGAAAGGGGAAATCGTATACCCAGGGTAAGCCCCGCTGTCTACACGAACACCGAGACCTCCAGGCGGCAAATAAAAGCCAATTTTACCTGGTGAAGGCATAAAATTACGCTCTGGATCTTCCGCATTGATACGGCATTCAATCGACCAACCATTAATTACGATATCTTCCTGTGTAAAAGACAAAGGATTTCCTTCTGCAACAGAGATCATTTCCTTGATCAGATCCACACCCGTAACCATTTCAGTTACCGGATGCTCCACCTGGATACGAGTATTCATTTCCATAAAGTAGAACTGTCCATCCGGACCAAGCAGGAATTCAAGTGTTCCCGCTCCCGAATAGTTTACAGCGAGTGCTGCACGAACTGCAGCATTACCCATCGCTTCACGAATATCCGGTGTGAGTACAGAACAAGGAGCCTCTTCAATCAGCTTTTGGCGACGACGCTGTACGGAACAATCGCGTTCACCTAAATGCACTACATTACCATGCTTATCTGCAATAATTTGAATTTCTACGTGCTTCATACCTGTGAGGTACTTTTCCAGATATACGCCAGCGTTACCGAACGCCTTTTGCGCTTCCTGTTGTGCAGCAGTGATCTGCTTCACCAATGATTCCTCGTCCTCAGCAATCCGAATGCCCTTACCCCCGCCACCTGCGGTAGCCTTAATGATAATCGGGTATCCGATATCACGGCCCAGCATGACGGCTTCCTCAACATCACCTACGAGGCCATCTGAGCCCGGGATGATCGGAACGCCAGCCAGCTTCATGGTTTCCTTCGCCACAGCTTTATCCCCCATACGGTTGATTGCATCTGGAGATGGCCCAATGAAGATAATATTGCAAGATTCACAAATCTCTGCAAAATCTGCATTTTCAGCTAAAAATCCATAACCAGGATGGATGGCATCACATTCTGTTAAGGTGGCTACACTCATAATATTTGTAAAGTTCAGATAGCTGTCCTTGGACGGCATCGGACCGATGCAGTAAGCTTCATCAGCCAACCGGACATGCAGTGAATCCCGGTCGGGTTCCGAATAGACCGCGACGGTGGAAATGCCCAGTTCTCGGCAGGCCCTAATAATGCGGACCGCGATTTCGCCGCGGTTGGCAATCAACACTTTTTGAATGTTCATGCGTTTCCTCCCAAAGTTTTGCGAAGCTTCCGCTCCATAAGTAATCTGCGGTATTTATTCCGGTTTAACCAGGAATAGTGGTTGACCGTATTCTACAAGCTGACCATTCTCGGCCAGTACGGACACGATTTCACCTTTAATCTCCGCTTCCAGTTCATTCATCAGCTTCATCGCTTCGATAATGCATACCGTAGTTTTCTCACCAACACGGTCTCCAACATTAACAAACGATGGCATTTCCGGAGAAGCGGCACTATAAAACGTTCCCACCATTGGAGATACAATTTTATGTAGTTTGCCTTCTGCGACGGCTTGTGGCTGCTGCGCTGGAGGAACCTCACTGATTACTGGATAAGGCACTTGCTGCACGCTCTGCGGCTGCGGGGCAGGCGTAAAGGGATAGGCATTATAAGGAGTCGCCTGTACTGCTGTTCCATCAGCTTCAGGGCGATCCGGTTTGCGAATTGCAAGCTTCATTCCTTCGCTTTCGATCTCCAACTCATGTACAGAGGAGGTCTGGTCCAGCAATTTAATTAATTCCTTAATTTCGCTCAACTTGAACATACATTAGTTCACTCCTTCAGCTTTCTCTCGAAGCCACTTCTTAAGCGGACAAGATAACTTTATGTATTATATCATAAACACTAGAAATGGAAAGAGCCCGGGAGAACCCGAGCTCTTTCGTCATTTTTCCTAGAATTTCACGTCTTATTATTTCTCGGAAACGTATTGAACACTAACTTTATCCTGAGACACACTCAGTTCCTTCATCACGAGATCAACGATACTAACCGCTTGTTTCACATCCAGCTTGTCACTGAGTACGACTACTTTATAGCTGTCTCCAGCTTCTTCCTTCACGATGGCTTCTCCATATTTTTGTTGAAGCTGTTCTTCGATGCCCGTAATTTTAGATTCTTTTTCTTCAAGGTTAAGGAGTTGTTCTTGAGCAACTGCGTTGTCAGCAGGCGTCTTCTCCATATCGTTAATCAAAGCGAGTAAGTCTTGTTGGCTCTTTAGGTTCTTTTGCTCACGTTCATACAGGTAGTTAGTGAACATGCTGCTCGCCGATACACTTTGTGAGGCTACTTCATCCAGGATTTCTTTATCATTCTTAGCAGGGGTTTTGGATGTTGTAGTAGCCGCTGTATCCTTAGCTGCCGTATCCTTAGTTACTGTATCCTTAGCTGCTGTGTCCTTAGTTGCTGTGTCAGAAGTTTTACTGGAGTCTTTTGCAGCAGTGTCCGTCGAAGCTTTCTCAGAGTTACCGCTGTCTGCTGCAGCTTTACTGCTATCATCCTTAACCGCTGTAGTTGCACTGTCATCAGTAGTTGCAGTAGCTGCACTATCGTCAGTGGCTGTAGCGTTATCTACAACGCCTCCATCAGCAACAACATCTCCTTGACTGACCACTTCGTTCACAACGATACCTTTGTCGCCAACCGTTGGTAATGCTGCGTTTGCTGTATCTTTTTTCAAGGAGTCTACCTGCATAGTTCCTGCTGTGTCTTTTGGAACCGATGCACCTGAATCTTCAGTAAATAAATAGTATGCCGAGAGTACAACCATCAAACTGAGCATAGAAACCAACCATATTGTTTGTCTTTTGCCGTTCATTCTTTATTCCTCCTAAAATTTAATCTAGTGGCTGCTTCGGAAGCACTCACTTCTTGACTTTCTCCTGCTACTCTTGTTTGCGTGGTACTACTGAAATGCGCTGAATCGGTACATTCAAGCCTTTCTCAATAGCCTGCTCTATGAGTCCACGGACAACCTTGTTCTCTGCCCCTTTGGCAACTACCAGCACACCACGGACCTGAGGCTTAATCCGCTTCGTCACAATAGGTGTCTCATCGCCCGATTGCGAGTAAGTTACGATTTCGCCATCCCTTGTATATTGTGTCGTGTGACGTTTACCACCACTGGCATCCGTCTCCTCACTAAGTTGCTGGGAGTCGTTCATATTGCGCACCACAACAATTTCTTCTGTTGACTCCACGGTAACCATGATATCGACTGTACCGACACCGACGATTTTCTCCAAAATCTCCTTCATTCGATTCTCCATCGCCAGTTCAATGCTGTCGAACGAATTGGATGTTGTTGGATCACTCTGAACCAGCGCCGTTTGGGAGGACTGATTCAGCGGCGGCTCACGCCCTGTATTCTCGTTATCAATCTTCTTCACATTGACGAAGGAATTAAACAGCATTATCGCTGCGCCCAGCAGGCCTAAGATGATCAGCCAGCGAAAAGTATGACTTCTCTTCGGACTGCCAGCCCCGCCCCCAGCCCATTGCTCCAGCTTTTTCAGCCAATTGCCCACGCTTATCCCTCCTAAAATTGTTAGTTTAGAAGCTGCAGACTCATAACTTGACGTTATTCACAACGCCGCCATCCACTTGGATTACTTTGGGATCCAAATCCCATTTTTGTTCCAATAGCTTTACGATGGATTCCGTTTCACTTGAAGTTTTGTTATCTTCTGATACATTTCCGTTTACTGCTTTGGGTTCATCTGCTGATGCTGATCCATTCTCTGGATTTGCACCGATTTTCACTTCAACAGGCTCTACTGGAGCGATAGCAATTGGTGGAGCAGCCGCTGTGCTGGAGGTTCCGGAAACCCCTATGGGATTACCTGTCGCCGAGGACATCGAGACCTTCACTGCGGAGATAACAGGAATATCCTCGTTACCAGAACCGCCGGATTTCGCCATACTGAGCGTTACAGCGACGTTAACCCCGCGTTTGCCGGTCTCGCTGATAATTTGCTCCCTCATTTGTTCAGCAACCTCTTCAGCCGCCAGCTTGAGGCTTTGATCCTGACGCCCCTGCGCAAGCTTTTGCCCATCAGCCAGAATCTTTTCCAAAGAAGGATCTCCGCTTCCCCCTCCTGTGAACAAGCCTCCCTCTTTCTCCTGCCGCCCCATGGCTATACTCAGCTCGGCTATTGCGTCACCTTTAAGGAGAGAAACGATTGGGCTAAGCATGGTAAGTAGGATCAGGAGGCTCAGCACCAGCCTCGCATAACGCTCCATAGATTTACTCGGAAGGAGCAACTCAACGAACGATGCTAACAATACGACAAGAATGATCTCCCGCAGCCATCCTCCTAACCAGCTCATCTTTTCCTCCTTAAAGTTTTGTCAGCATAACCTTCAGTGAAATCACTTCGTACAAAACTCTCTTCGAAAGCACCCGCTAAGTTTTGTCAGCATAGTCACCTCATCATGACAGTTAAATTGCCTGCGGTTAGCATGATCGTGACGGCCATAAAAAACATTAACGATACGGCTGCCAAAGCTGCGAATACGTACACCATGCTTTTTCCGATCGTCTGTAAGCAGACTACAATCGGCGTCTCTCCTAATGGCTGCATTACAGCAGCAGCAACATTGTAGATCAGAGCAAGCACCAGGATTTTGATCGCTGGAAAAGCACATAAGAACAAAATGATAATGACACCGGATAGCCCAATGGCGTTCTTCACTAGAAGTGAAGCGGAGATCACTGTGTCTGTGGCATCCGCGAACATTTTTCCGATGACCGGGACAAAGTTGCCTGTGATATATTTAGCGGCCCGAATCGTAACACCATCTGTCACTGAGCTCGTAATTCCCCTGACTGAAATCACACCGAGGAACACAGTGAGCAGTACGCCTAGCAATCCAGCCCCGATATTTCTTAGCAGATTCGCCAATTGAGTCAGCTTGTATTTCTCCGACAATGCACTTACGAGATGCAGCACAGCAGAGAAGAATAATAGTGGAAAGACAATGGTGTGAATCAGAGTCCCTACGGTATGAATCATAAAAACAATCAGTGGATGTGTGACCGAGACGGTAACGATGTTCCCCATGGAAGCCAGCAAAGCGAACAACAGCGGAATCATGGCCATCATAAAATCAATCATCCGGTCGATAGCATCCTTCGCATAACCGATAGCAACATTGAAGCTGTTCACGGCAATCACTAGCACCACCATATAACAGAGCGTATAAGCCACCTTGCTGACCGTTTTTCGCTCAAAAGCGGTTTGCAGCGTCTCCAGTATCATGCTGAGCACACTGACCATGACAATCGTGACCAGCAGCCTCCCGTTGTACAGCACCTCATGCCACATAAAGCCAAGAAGTCCTGATAACACACTCTGCAAGCTGAGTGCCTTATCCCCCGGAAGCAGCATGTCCATAAGCGAAGGTGTTGCCCCGTCTGGAAAAAAACCTCCGTAATCCTTCATCAGTTGATCCCAGTACGACTCCACCTTATCCGTTGGCAAATTGCTCACCTGACCCTTGACCCACTGGTCTACTGGGGAGGAATTCCCTGATCCAGGTGCTGGAGTTGCTGGAGAAGCTATGGCCACCTGAGCTGTACCTGCAAACCATAGAATGAAGAGAAAGGGGAGCAGCAGCAGTATTATTTTTAATTTTGGAGGACGAAAAACACTGCGCTCTTGCATAACTTCTCCTCCCTAATCGTTGCTTGGCTTAATTCAATCGCTTTAAGCAGGTAGCAGCTTCATGACCGTTTCAATAATGATGCTGATAATAGGTACAGCTAGTACCATAATCAGGACTTTTCCGGCGAGTTCTATTTTGGAAGCAATTGATTCCTGCCCTGCATCGCGCACGATCTGTGCTCCAAATTCAGCGATATAAGAAATCCCTATGATTTTGAACACGGTCTTTAAATAGATCATTTCCATCCCCGATGACTCTGCCACCCGCTCCAGTGTGGACAGAATCATTCCAATCTTGCCGATTAGAAACAGAAAGATCAGAATCCCAGTGGCAGTAGCGAGAAGGAAGGCGAACATCGGTTTTTGTTCCTTCAGTACGAGAATCAATATGGTCGATATCAGCCCTATTCCAACAACTTGAATGATCTCCATAGCACGCCTATTGAAAAAGAAAGATCGTTTTTATTTCCTGCAGCAGTCCGTCCAGCATTCGGATAACCATAAATAGCACGACGACGAACCCGATCACGGTGACCCAATGTGCGAAATCTTCTTTTCCCATCTGTTTAAGCACCGTGTGTATCATGGCGATAATTATGCCAATGCCGGCAATTTGAAAAATCGCATTGACTTCAATATTCATTCCTGGCACCTCGCTAAAAGATCAAAATGACGATCAATGCTCCAAGCAGCAGACCCAGGCTTTTACTCAACTTTTCATATTTGCCTTGATCCTCTCTGGCCACCGACTCCTCCTGCTTCAATTGCTGCAATGCTAACGCGATATGAGTGCTCTGGTTCGACCTATCGCTTGTGCCGAGAGTACAGCTGAGCTGGCGGAAAATCTCTTTTTCTGTCCCCTTCATTGCGGTAGTCTTCCAATGCGTATCCATAGCCCTCTGGATGGCATCCTGGGCACTTCGGTCATGGGGTGGGCTCATCTCTTCAGCTGTTTTAACAAACAACGTCTTGAGCGGCTCCTTAGACTGAATCCCAATACGCCGCATAGCTTCAGGCAATGGGGTAAAGCCGTACATAATTTCTGTCTCTAGCCGCTGTAGCGCTGCTATTAAACCTCTAATATGTCTTGGCCTGTCTGCATATTGTCTCGCAAATTGGAGCCCTGCCAGCGTACCTGCCAGCACAATTAGCACGGCACCGAATAGCTTAAGCATGTAAATCACCGCCTAATCGATCCCCGGGAGAGATAAGCAGCAATCCGCGTTTCTGCCCATCCAGAATACGAAAGGTGAGCCCCGCTTCTGAACGATGCAGAATGACGTATCTCTCGAACATCTTTTGTTCCAATAGACCCCCTAGTCCCGGTCTACGAGCCAGTTCTATTACCTCTTTGCCGTGAGCCGAAGCAACGACTGATATTCCAGCATGCAGCGCTTCGGTTACCGCATCGGCGTCTTCAGGACGACCAATCTCATCCGCGATCAATACATCCGGTGACAAGGACCGAATCATCATCATCATGCCTTCTGCTTTGGGACAACCATCGAGAATATCTGTACGCGGACCGACATCAAAGGCGGGAATTCCGCGTCTGCTTCCGGCAATCTCAGAACGTTCATCGACAATCCCCACCTTCAAACCGGGTCTTCCGCCTTCACGCTTCCCCAAATCTCCTAAAGAGATTTGTCTTGCGATATCGCGAAGAAGTGTTGTCTTACCGTGCTGTGGGGGCGAGAGAATCAAAGTGTGCATCATTCGCTGCCTCCCCTTGTCCAGCAGATAAGGGAGCACCTTATCCGCGATACCGGGAACCTCACGGGCTATGCGGACATTGAAGCTTGTAATGTCTCTTAGGTGCTCAACACCCCCACCACTCAACACCGTCCGACCAGCAAGTCCTATTCGATGGCCGCCCGGAATCGTAATAAATCCCTTTCTCAGCTCTTCTTCCATCGTATATAGTGAATGGTTGCTGATCAGATCTAGCAGTCTATGACTGTCCTCCCGATCCGGCCTATAGGCTTCTTCCGGTCTTTGTGTTAAGCTGCCATTTGCTCTAAGAAAGTGATATTTACCTGAATAGTTAATCTCCAGCGGACGACCTTCACGGACCCGAATCTCTTCCACCATTCCAAGTAGCGGAAGGGGAAGGCACTTTAACAGTGCTCTTACTTTTTCAGGAAACAATTGCAGCCAATCATCTACCATACAAAGTACCCCCAAGTTGTCCTCTATCTAATTGCTTTATTCCATATTTATGCTTGTACGCGCTCAATATGCCTATCATCTATCATTTTTTTAGAATCCCGATTAAGAGAAAGGCTACACCGCAGCCCACCCAGCCCAGTTTGCTCCAGGACAACTGCTGAGCCATTCCTGTAAGTCCGATCGCTGTCGTCAATATCAAGATCGTTGGTCCTACCAAAGCCAGTCCAGAATTGACTGCGAGTGCCTTATCTACTTGATTCAATCGCAGCATAATTAGCGCAGCTATAATCTCCGCACTACCTGAGAACATTCGAAGAATTGCCATCCAACTTACATACTTGTCCAATCCACTCCACTCCTAACTTTTACAAATTCAAACCAAATGATATCGAGGGCTTGTTTGTCTTTCTCTTATCCATGGATATGCGATAATTACTCACTTTAGACAAGGAGAAATGACAGATTTGCAAGTCCCGCTGTGAAAGAGTTCATAGTACGCCCCTATATAAATAAATATAATCAGTACGATAAAATTATTTTTTACGAACACTTCCATCTGTGGTATCCTTGTTAATTGGAAATATAGTGGGTTTATATTTTCAAAAAGAGCAGACTATAAAGACATTAGAAAAAGAGGGGATTTGTGTCATGCAAGTTCGAAGTTACGGGTTATCGCCATCTATGCGTACCGTAGTCAGACCACTTAAGGAAGTAGCTATTATTATTTTTTCAGCCTTTTTAATTGCAAGCGGGATGCGATTGTTTCTAATTCCTCATCAGCTTTTGAGCGGTGGGGTAGCAGGGGTTGCCTCGGTCGTCGGTTATTTAACGGATCCGAAGTACATCTCCAAGCTTTATTTTGTAATAAACCTTCCTTTAATTGTCTGGGGATTTATTGCAGTGGGAAAAAAATACATCTTACTAAGCTTGCTTTCTGTCGTGGCTACAACCTGGTTCATAACCATTATTCCTGAGGTGCAGTTGACCAAAGACCCCATTCTGGCAAGTATTTTCGGCGGGGTAATTATTGCTGGCGGTGTTGGTTTTTCTCTCCGTACAGGGGGCTCTTCCGGGGGATTTGATATATTAGGCTCGATTATTTCACGTAAACGGGATATTCCGATGGGGAATATTATGTTCTTAATGGATGGTATGGTTATTCTGAGCTTAGGCTTCTTTAAAAGCTGGGACTCCGCTTTGTACGCTATGCTCTGTATTTTTGTGAAGAGTAGAGTAGTCGATATGATCCATATTCGCCATGTGAAACTGACCTGCTTCATCGTTACTAAAGAACGGGAGAAGATGTTAAATCGTCTTAGAGAGTTGCCCCATGGCATCACTGTCGTCGATGCAGAAGGTGGATACAGTCATGAAGGAAATACCATGCTTATGACGGTAACGACTCGATATGAGCTTGCTGAGCTGCGAAAGACTATAATTAATACGGACCCAAGTGCTTTCGTTAATGTACTAGAAACTGTTGAGATTCAGGGCAGATTCAGACGATTAGGTTAATTTCAGGGACTTACCTCCCATGTTGGTATATAAATGAAAAGGAACGCTGCAGATTAACTGCAGCGTTCCTTTTCATTTATATAGGTTGCTATTTGTTTATTTTTTGCTAGCGGAAATATACCAGTCGTTCACTTCCTTAGTAATTTCATCACCGCCAGATTTCTTCCAGTTGGCCACCATCGTATCGAATTCTTCGATAGGGGATTGGCCATAAATGATCTTGGAGTACGTTTGAAGTACCAATTTCTTCAACAGCTCATTTTTGGATTTCATGGTTTCGGTCAGAGGCCCTTGGAAGTAATTCTTCATACGAATATCCTTCTGCTCCAAGACGATCTTCATGGCTTCAATATTCTCCGGTTTACGAACCGCAGCCGTTGCAATCTCATACGGTGTTTCAGGCGTACCACCGTTTGCCAGTTTATTCATCGTCTCTGCGTACAATCCCGGCTCACGAGCACCGTCAAAAGTAAGAGAGTAGTAGATCGGTTCAACTAAATGTGTCCGGTCGCCATAGCCTGGGAATAGATCCGGATATTTCGCTGGGTCCTTAACTACAGTACCATCTGCTTGCTTGGCATAATCATAACCTTCAGCAAAACCATTTTCGAAAATGCCGCCCTTTTGCGGATTTGCCCAGTTATCGAATAAGAAGTTATAATAACGCAGCAATGCTTCTTGATGCTTCGAATCCTTATTGATCAGCATCCATCCGTTAACAGACGGGTTACCACTTTGTGTACCAATTTTGCCATCAGGACCTGCAGGAATAGCATAAGCTTTGTATTTTGCACCAGGTACGTTGTTCAGCAGATCCCCAAACGGCCAGTCAGGAAGCCAGTTGCGGCCTACAATTGCACCGGCTTGACCTTTAGTGAATTGTTCGTAACCACCATTTTCATCGACTAGACCTGCATCTTTAGTGATATAACCTTTTTCCATCCACGTCTTTAGTGTAGAAAGTGCTTGCTTCGCACCTGGATCGATCGAACCGTAGCTCAGCGTACCATCTGCATCTTTGTTCCATTGTTCTGGCATTGTGCCGAAATCACCGAACAACCAGCTGATGTCAGCAATCCAGTTTAATCTGGGGAATAACATCGCTGGCTCATTTACGTTACCGGCGGCACATTGTATTCGATTTTTCGCATACATTTGGCTCGTTTACGTTACCGGCGGCACATTGTATTCGATTTTTCGCATACATTTGGCTCGTTTACGTTACCAGCGGCACATTGTATTCGGTTTTTCGCATACATTTGGCTCGTTTATGTTACCGGCGGCACATTGTATTCGATTTTTCGCATACATTTGGCTCGTTTACGTTACCAGCGGCACATTGTATTCGGTTTTTCGCATACATTTGTCCGTAGGCTCGGCTAAAACATGCATTTCGGAGGATATAACGTCCGCTCGGTTTTTAGAATCTGACGGATGACTCCTCGTTTATTCCATGTCTCCTGCTTCTTTACGTTCACCCCTCCTTCCTCTTTCTTCGGAGTTATCCACATTTTTTTGTATTGTATAATTTCCTAAACAATAAAAAAAGATGCTTACAGCCATTTAGCTGTAAGCATCCTTTTTATTTACTTAGCAGCTCTTATCGGCGATCCTTAGGACCTCCGACGAAAGCCTGCTCTGTAGTATCAAGATTGTAGGCGGTATGAAGCGCCTGAATGATTGAAGGCAAATTGCCAGATTCAATGACGCAAGAAACTTTGATCTCAGACGTACTTACCATCTTGATGCTCACACCTTCTTGGGAGAGTACATCAAACATTTGAGCCGCAACCCCTGGATGGCTGACCATACCCGCACCAACGATGGACACCTTCACCAGGTTATCCTCAGACGTAACTTCACGGTAAGGCAACGTTTTATGAATTTGTTTAATTACTTCTTTCGCGCGATCCAGCTCATCAAGAGAGACCGTAAATGAGAAGTCAGCCTGCTCATTTTGCACACCGCTTTGTACAATAATGTCAACGTTAACGCCCTCTTCAGCCAATTTGCCGAAGACTTGAGCAAGCACGCCCGGAACATCAGGCACTCCTAGAATACTTACACGTGCTACGTTCTTGTCATACGCAATACCACTTACTACGACTCCTTGCTCCATGCTTGCTTCCTCCTTCACAACGGTACCTTCATTATGATTAAAGCTCGATCTGACGACCAGCTTAACTTGATGACGCTTAGCGTACTCCACTGCACGTGGATGTAGTACAGCTGCTCCCAGATTGGCAAGCTCTAGCATTTCATCGTAAGAAATTTCCTTCAGCTTACGCGCTGTCTTCACGATACGTGGATCTGTGGAATAGATACCATCAACATCGGTATAAATCTCGCATACATCTGCTTGAATCGCAGCAGCCAATGCTACAGCTGTTGTGTCCGAACCTCCACGTCCTAATGTGGTGATCTCACCTTCCACAGTCATTCCCTGAAAGCCTGCAACGATCACGATCTGTTCACGTTCCAAAGACGCTAATACACGACGTGGGTCAATTTCATTGATACGAGCTCTGCCGTGAGTTTCGTCTGTCCGGAATCCAGCCTGCCATCCTGTATAAGAAACTGCATTCCGCCCGATCCCATGCAGGGCAATGGATAATAGAGCGACGGAGATTTGTTCACCTGTCGTCATCAGCATATCCATTTCACGTGCGGGCGGCTGCCCGTTTAATTGCTTCGCCGTATCGATCAAATCATCTGTTGTATCCCCCATTGCAGATACAACCACAACGCAGCGATGTCCCTCATCTTGCTTGTCTGCGATGCGCTTAGCGACGCGTTTCATACGTTCAGTGTCGCCGACGGAGCTGCCTCCGAATTTCATAACATAAAGTGACAAAGTCCCATTCACTCCCCATATCGGTCTATGTAGTTGCTTCTAATCGGTTTCCCGCTTTAAATCAGTATAATACGAAAACAGTGCCTTGCGTTAATGGTTTCATAAAAAAATTATTAAATTTCCTTACTGGATTAAAAAAAGATAAGATAGCCATCGATCCTTAGGCTGGACTTATTTTACTCATCTTCCAATATTTTAATGCGAGCTTGTTCGACAAACAAGAACCCTAACACCATCGTCCATTCCTTTACATTAAAAAACCTCCACCGTATAAACGGGGAGGTTATTCTAATCATATCTAAGTTATTATTCTGCTGCCTACGCGCGGGAGATATATTTACCTTCACGAGTATCAATGAGCAGGATATCTTCTTCGTTGATAAACAATGGAACCTGTACGCTATGACCAGTTTCAAGCTTGGCCGATTTCGTAGCACCTTGAGCCGTGTTTCCTTTAACGCCAGGCTCAGTTTCAACAACCTTCAACTCTACGCTGGTAGGAAGATTGATTCCGAGAATCTCGCCTTTGTAACTAACGATGTTTACAGTCATGTTCTCTTTAAGGAAATTCAATTCCCATTCCAATTGCTTTTCAGACAATTCGAATTGGTCATAAGTTTCGTTATCCATGAATACATGGTCCGATCCGCTTGCATACAGATATTGTACGCCACGGTTTTCGATAATAGCACGGCCAATTGTTTCACCTGCACGGAATGTACGCTCTACTGTATTACCGTTACGCAAGTTCTTAAGCTTGGAGCGAACGAATGCTGCACCTTTACCTGGCTTAACGTGTTGGAAATCAATAACGGTAAAAATATCTCCTTCTACCTCTACGGTCAAACCTGTCTTAAAATCATTTACTGAAATCACTAAAAATCCCTCCAAAATTCATAATTAATCTAATACATCCCGCTTACTTACAGTACTGTATATTCTTTAGACGAATGGGTCAGCAACGAAATTCCGCTCTCCGTGATCACAATGTCGTCTTCAATACGTACTCCGCCAATTCCTGGCAAATAGATACCAGGCTCTACAGTTACGACCATCCCCGGCTGCATAATATCGTCACTAAGTTTGGACAAACGCGGCCACTCATGAACTTCCATTCCAAGTCCATGACCCGTGCTGTGTCCAAATTGTTCACCATATCCGTAGCTAGCAATGATATCACGTGCCAAGGCATCGCATTCCCGTCCAGTCATACCCGGTTTGATATGTGCTAACGTATGTAGCTGAGCTTCCAGCACAATATCATAAATCTCTTTCAGCTTCGGATCCGGCGCTCCGAGTGCGATGGTTCTTGTCACATCTGAGCAATAGCCATCAAGTAATGCACCGAAATCAAGGGTAATGAATTCATTGCCTTGAATTACACGGCTGCTTGCTACTCCGTGTGGCATGGACGAACGTTCGCCTGAAGCAACAATCGTATCAAACGATGAAGAAGTTGCACCATGGGTACGCATATAAAATTCCATTTCCAAATCAACATCGCGTTCAGTCATGCCCGGCTTGATCACATTCAGAATATGACTGAATGTAGCATCGGCCAGATCTGCCGCACGTTGCATAACGGCAAGCTCTTCCTCATCCTTGAACATACGAAGGTCTTCGACGGCCTTGGAAACTGGGACTAACACTGCCGGCTTAAGTGCTTCTGCATATGAGGTGTACGCGCTGAATGAAACATCATCCTGTTCGAAACCGATACGTACTTCTTTACCAGAAGGCAGAAGCTCGCGTACTGTATCAATGAACTTAGTTGCATGTTCTACAACTTTTACCCCCACTGCTTGGTCCGCGGCCTGTGTCATATACCTGAAGTCAGTCAGCAGATAACAATCATCACTTGTCACCAGTACATAACCGGACGATCCGGTAAATCCACTTAAATAGCGGCGGTTATAACCGCTAGTTATCAACATTGCTTCCAATCCTTGATCCTGCAAAACCTTACGCAGCTTGGAGACACGCTTGTTACCCATTTTCATTCTCCTCTCGAAATAGCCACATTGTATTTTAACATAGGGATATCCCCTTGAGAAGTTTTTTCGCGCCGTTAGGCAAGCGCTGTACTTTGCTCACGCTTCCGTTCGTCCGTATACTCGATCGCTGCTGTATATCCAATGAACATTCCCCATAGTAGAAAAATGCAGAACTCACTAATGACCGTGTTCCACGGCAGCTTGAATGGGGGCTGCATAAGAAACAATTGAGAACCAGGAATAAATATAACCGCCCACCAAAAAATGCCGTAGACCAGCCCTGGCCAAGGTCCCTTCAGCTTGCGCAGAAGCAGTACATACAGTATGGACGCGATCACCGAAAATACGATAAAAAACATGTATCCCACGAAATGTCCGAACGCAGTTGTCAAAAACTCATGTTTATAAAAAGGCTCTGCGATAAAACCAGGACTGACTTTGGTAAAACTGAACCAATAGGTAAGCCAGTGAAGCCCTCCCCAAATCAATCCAGAAAAAAAACCTAATTCGAGTGCAAAAAGCCAAATATTTGTATGCCCCGATTGTTGTTGATGAGATTTGCTCATGAAATTGCCTCGCTTTCTTTATTTTCAATACTGAATTATCTCTCGCTCTCTCTAGAAGATAGTATGTACAGCAAAAGGCGATCCAACTAGTAATGTCATCAAAAATTAGTTACAATGTATTATATAAATCATATTAAATACGAGAAGGTGAATTGGTTGTCCCAGGAAACTCCCAGTTACGGCGGCCAAGCCGTCATTGAAGGTGTCATGTTCGGCGGTAAGCATATCAATGTAACAGCCGTACGACGCAAGAATCAGGAAATCACATTTTTAGAGGTAATCAAAACAGATAAGAGCTGGGTCACGAAACTGCGCAAGATTCCGCTGCTTCGCGGCCTTGTCAGTATTATAGATGCCAGCGCTAAAGGCTCTAAGCACTTGAACTATTCAGCAGAATCCTACGCCGAAGATGAATTGGAACCGGAAGATCTGGAGAAGGAAAAAGCAAAGCCGAAGAAAAAGGATGAGGGCTGGAGCTTAGGAATGATTTTTGGCGTAGCAGTAATGGGTATTCTCTCCTTCTTGTTCGGAAAGCTCATTTTTACGCTCGTACCGGTATTTGTAGAGGATTTTTTATTTAAAAATGTATTTGATAACTACGTACTGCACAACCTCATAGAAGGCGGCATCAAAATGGTTCTCTTGCTGGTCTATTTATGGGCGATTTCTCAAACACCTGTGATCAAGCGACTGTTCCAGTATCACGGTGCAGAACACAAAGTCATCAGTGCCTTTGAAGCAGGCGAAGAACTGACTATTCAGAACGTTCAGAAATACAGCCGTCTGCATTACCGCTGCGGAAGTAGCTTTATGATGCTTACGATTATCCTCGGGGTGATTATTTACTCCGTAGTGCCATGGGATAATCTTTGGGAACGTGTAATCCAGCGGATTATCTTGTTGCCAGTCGTAATTGGTGTATCGTTTGAAGTACTGAAGGGTACCAATGCAGTAAGAGAAGTGCCAGGTCTTAAATATCTGGGTTACCCTGGATTGTGGCTGCAGCTCCTTACAACCAAAGAGCCAAAAGACGATCAGGTAGAAGTATCTATCGCCTCTTTCAACCGTATGCGTGAGCTTGATGCTGCGATTGAAGCAAGAGGGTATACGGAGGAAAGTATGTCCGGTGGCATATTGGATCCTGCGAAAGGATGAGTGATCTATGATCAGGCATGCTTTAATTTTTTGGATTACGGTTACGCTTGCGATTTTCGGTTTTGTGATTGGAGTGTTGACTGCCCCTTTCTTTACGCTGTCGAAGCTGATTCTCCCATTAGTACTGCTCACGATCATTTATTATGCTTACAAGAAAATGGGACCAGGGAAATATGCTCGAAGCAGTAATGGATCTAAGGTTAAAGTGAAGCCTTCTCAGAAGACCATGTCAAAGGTGGCAGGAATTCGCAAGAATCAAGCTGCACCAGGCAAACGCAAAAGCTATCCTTTCCAAGTGATCGAAGGAAGTAAAGGAAAAAATGACGATCAGCTTCCTAAGTATCACTAACTTCATACCAACTCAAAAAAGCATCTCCACGTTTTTAAGTAACGTGCGGGATGCTTTTTTTCTATACGTCGATGCTCGCTCGTTATCTTGGTCGCCACTCCTTAAAGAAATCCTCCCCTGCTTTAAGTCCAGCAGCATACAATTCATCGCTTTGCGCTTTTGTAATTTGAAACTGAGTCGTCCCAATCCCAAGCGTAGGAATTTTTACCGTGCGAACAAATTTATCCCCTTCAATAAACTTCTCATCATGAGCAGAGAGCATGGTAGTTACCATAGCTTGGAGCATACTGAATGGCCCGTTGATTTTATGCGGCTGCGGATCCGTCTTACCTACCGTTTGATAACCTACCGTAGGAATTTTATTCCCTGGTTGTTTGCTACCGTTATTCTTGCCGTCAAATAGCCACAAAGGGAAATTACTCAATAGCCCACCATCCACAACATACACAAATTGCTCGGTAAAGGATTTCCCTCTTGCTGCTTGCCCATTAAGTCTTAGCATGACCGGATCAAAAAAATAAGGAATGCTGCAGCTCATTCGCACTGCCTTAGCCACTTCAAAATGCTCCGGAGAGATCCCATACTGCTCCAAGCCATCTGGCAAGACTAATATCCTTCCATTTGTGATATCGGATGCGATGATGGATAATTTACCGGCAGTCAGATCACGGAAGGTGATGATTCCCTTTTTCAGTAATAATGCTCTTACCCAGGACTCCAGGGCTTCCCCAGAATATAATCCTTTCTTCAATAACACTCGAAGCGCAGGACCAACGATAGCAGTATTGTAAACGGGACCTCGCTTCAGAAACGATGAAAAGGATGTTCCTTGGATGATTCGACACATTTCCTCCCCTTCATAGCCCGCTGCTAGTAAAGCGGCTACAATCGAACCTGAGGAGGTTCCTGCTACTCTTTTAAAAGTCCTGCCTGCCCTTTCTGTAGCTTCCACTGCTCCTGCGAGGGAAATTCCTTTTACGCCTCCTCCTTCAAAAACTGCGTTAATCTCCATACACAAAAATCCCCCGTTTCCATAGATTCTATTGCTTATCTATGAGCACGGGGGAACATTCATGACACCTTATAAATAACAGTTACCTATTAGGACTTAAAATAAAAGGTCAATAAGCTCGACAATCCGAACGGATTGCGGACTACGACGTCATTCGCTCTGAACATAATACTACCTGCAACCTCTTCATACTTCTCATTATATTTGAGCTGATTAATAATTTGATCTCCACTTTGCCATTCTGCCTTTTGATCACTGGCTCCGACCTTATAACCAGCTAACCCGATGTAGAGTTTAACATTCGTATTCTCTACTTCTTTTACCCACCAATCTACTAACTTGTCATAACGCGCTGTGCTAAAGGACAGACTCCAATAAATTTGCGGAGCGACATAATCAATCCAGCCCTGCTTAATCCATGTCCGAACATCCGCATACATGCTGTCATAAGCAGTTACCCCTGCACTAGTGTCCGAACCTGTACTATCATTTTTAATATTCCGCCATACTCCAAAAGGACTGATTCCATAAGAAGCCTTAGGTTTTACCTTATGAATCTGTTCTCCCAACTGACGGACAAATTCATTAATATTATCTCGGCGCCAATCAGCTTTAGAAAGCTTTTTCGAATTATAGGTAGAATAAGCAGCATCATCGGTAAAAGTAACATTGGAAGGATAAAAGTAATCATCCAAATGGACACCGTCGATATCGTAACCTTTAACCACTTCCATCACCGTGTCGATGATATGTTGGCGAGCCTCCGGAATACCTGGATTAATGTATTTCTTACCATCGGCATTCACAATCCATTCTGGATGTTCTTTTGCCACATGGTTACTTGCTAACGTTGAGGTGGAAGCATCTGTCGTTGCACGGAATGGGTTGAACCAAGCATGAAACTGCATGCCGCGGGAATGCGCAGCACTGACCATATAGCTTAGAGGATCATATCCCGGATTCTTCCCTTGTGTACCCGTCAATACCTTAGACCAAGGAACTAAAGTCGATGGATACAGACTGTCTGCTGAAGGTCTAACCTGAACAAACACAGCATTAAAGCCAACGGCCTTTAGCTTGTCTAACAAATTATCAAACTCCTGCTTTTGCTTCGCTTCGTTTCCTGCCGAAGACGTTGAAGGCCAGTCCAGATTGAATACGGTGGAAATCCAAGCCCCCTTCATTTCCTTACTAGTCGATCCACCAGGGATAGTGGGTATCGTTGGCACCGTTGGTACTGTTGGTGTTATTGGTGTCGTTGGTGTTCCTGGATCGACAGATTGTGGGGGTTCCGTGTTGGAGAACAAGGAGATATGCTTATTCACCTGATCCCATAACACCTGCAGTCCCAATTGCTCACTTACAAAACGAATCGGTACCATTACCCGCCCCTGCTTAATCTGCACAGATGTATCCAGCGCTACTGAGGCATCGTTTACCAAAGCATTTTCCTTGCCGCTCGTTAGCTTAAGGACCGTCTCTCCTAGAGTGATCGTTACAGTCTTATTCATTTGATTCCATACTACGCCGGCATTTAATCCATTACTGATCACACTAATGGGCACCATCGTTACATTGGAGGTTGTGATATACGGGGGCACATCACTTACCAGCGCTTCTCCATCCAGTTCAATGGTAATTTGCACCGCTGCCGCGCGTGCACCAGGTGACCATAAAGGCAGAAACAACATAAGTACTAACAAGCTCAACATCCATTTACGATAATTCATAATTCCTCCCCAAATCTAAAAAATATGTATCTAAAAAAAAGAAAAAACGGATAGATCCTTCATGCAAATGAGAGAATGCCTCCTTGAAAAAAGGGGGTCTCTGTCTTTGCAAAAAATATAAGAGGTACCGAATGAAACTCATACCCTCTTATATTTTTAAAAAGGACTGTATCCGTTTTGACGCTAAAAACTGGGAAAGGTTGCACTAAACAAAATAGAAACGGCTATACTATCCACTGATTATGCTCACGAAAGCCTTGCTGCGCATAACTTTTAGGACAGTACCCGTTTCGGGAAAAAACATTTTAGGAATCACTTGTCAGTTCATTGTGAATCGCATATAACGTCTGTATACGTTCTTCGTCACGCCGGAAATATTCTACCAATGTTTCAATACGAGTAATCGAATCCCAACTTAAGTGATGCTCGATTCCTTCAACATCATTATAAATGTATTCCTGCTGTACTCCGATCAATCCGAGGAATTCCTCCAATAGTTGATGACGATCAACCAGACGTTTTCCTACTTTTTTCCCTTTGTTGGTTAGGACAAGCCCACGATATTTCTCATAGATGAGATATTCGTCCTTATCCAGTTTTTGGATCATCTTGGTCACAGAGGAGGGGTGTACTTCCAGTCCCTCGGCAATATCCGAGACCCGCGCATAACCTTTCTCATCTATGAGCTTGTATATGCGCTCCAAATAATCCTCCATGCTGGGTGTTGGCATTAAACTTTACCTCTTTTCTATAATGAGCATGGCGCCGGGCCAAACCTTGCTCTAACAATGATACATGTTTCTAACGCACCTTGGCAAGTCCTTCAAAGGAACTTACAGATGAGTTGCACATGTTTACCATGCTTCTATTGGGGCTGAGTTAGACATAATAAACATACTCGTCATTCAAAAAGGAGCGTGAATTTATGACTATAGTGACGCCAGAGCCCTCTACTGTAAAAAGACCCAGAAAACCTACTGCACTTTTTCTTCCAGAGCTTGTTTTCTTCGAACCGAATGCTTTAAATTACCCTAAAGGTGAAAAAATAATGGAATGGGTAAAGGCTAACAATATCCCATACCGTATGACCACATCACATAATCGTATTATGAATTTCCCTGGTGAAACTGAGGTCGAGCAATATAAAATTGCCAAAAGAACGCTTGTTGTCGGCCTACGCAAAACTTTGAAATTTGACCAATCCAAGCCATCGGCTGATTATGCTATTCCCATTGCCACCGGCTGTATGGGGCACTGCCATTATTGCTATTTGCAGACTACCTTAGGAGCAAAGCCCTACATTCGCGTATATGTAAACACAGGTGACATTATAGATGCTGCCAAAAAATATATTGAGGAGCGCAATCCAGAAATCACCACTTTTGAAGCTGCCTGCACATCAGATCCTTTAGGACTTGAACATATTACCGGTTCTCTGGCAGAACTAATTACATTTATGGCAAAAGAACCCCTTGGCCGTCTGCGCTTTGTGACCAAATACCAACATGTTGAACCACTGCTTGCTTTGGAGCATAACGGACATACCCGAGTTCGCTTCAGCGTCAACGCAGATTATGTAATCAAAAATTTCGAGCCTGCCACCTCCCGCTTTGAGGAGCGTATTGAAGCCGCTGGAAAGGTAGCACGGGCGGGTTATCCACTTGGCTTTATCATTGCTCCAATTATTTGGTATGACGGCTGGCAAGAAGGTTATGCTGAGCTACTGGCCAAGTTAGCCCAGACCCTTCCCCCTGAAATCGGAAAAGGACTAACCTTCGAAATGATTCAGCATCGATTCACCAAAACCGCTAAGACGGTTATAGAGAAGCGCTACCCCAAATCCAAGCTAGAAATGGACATGGAGAAGCGTAAGAAGAAATGGGGACGCTGGGGACAAAATAAATATGTCTATCCAGATGAACAGCAAACCGCCCTGCGAGAGTTTATCACAGAGCGGATATTCGAACATTTTCCAGAAGCAGGAATTGATTATTTCACCTAAAAAATGAGCCACTCTGGTGTGATTCCCTGTAGCCAAACTGTGATCCGAAACATTTGATCTGTAAAGAGCAGAACGCCCATAAATACCATGAGAACGCCACCAATCTTCATCAGCACATTTGAATATTTAAGGATACGTCTGGCTCCTCCAAGAAAGAAGGCTAAGACAAAGAATGGCAATGCGAACCCTATACTATAAGCCGTAATTAACGTAAACCACGTGCCTGGCTCACTTGCAGAAAGTGCGATAATCGCAGTTAAAATCGGTCCAATACATGGAGACCAGCCCGCTGAAAAACCGATCCCAAAAATAAAGGATCCCACATAACCCGCCGGCTTCCATTTTAAATCAAGCTTACGTTCGCGAAGTAGAAATTGCGGCTGAAAGATCCCAAGCAAAAATAATCCCATCACAATAATCAAAATCGCCGATAATTGCCGGATCAGATCACGCTGTCCATTAAAAAATTGTCCAAATAGTCCTGCACCAAATCCTAAGGTGTAAAAAACCGCTGAAAAACCTAAAATAAATGCCAATGTATGGGTTATTGTGCGTATACGGACCTCTTTGGTATTGCTGCCTGACTTCAATTGCTGAACGGATAATCCGGTAATATACGATAAATAAGAGGGATAAAGCGGTAAGCAGCAGGGTGATATAAATGATGCTACCCCTGCTGCTAAGGCTATTCCTGCATTGATATTAGACAAGGTAGCGGCTCTCCTTCCAGCATTCGAATCACTTCAGGGCATACCCTATATTTTATTCGCTGTTTATGCTGGCAAACCCTTTTTACCGATCAAAGTCAACACTAATAGTGATATGAGTAAAAGCACAATGGTTGCACCAGGGGCCAGATTCCAAACTCCTGCAACCACTAGTCCGCCTACAACAGCAATTTCCGAAATGATGACGGATAGAATGACCGAGGATTTAAAGCTTCGAGATAACAATAAGCTGATGGCCACAGGAATGGTCAGTAGAGCTGATACCAGCAAAGATCCAACAATTTTAATCGCAGTACTGATTACAAGCGCCGTCAGAATGGTAATCAACATGTTAAGCAGTTTCACTGGGAGTCCGCTGACACTAGCAGCATCCTCTTCAAAGCTAAGTAAGAAGAACTCCTTAAAGAACAGCGATACTACTACTACAACTGCTATCGTTACGATCCCTACTACGATTAAATCGGTATTGTCTAGCGTATAAATGCTACCGAACAAATAACTCATAACATCTGCATTATAACCTTTTCCTAAAGTGAAAAAGAGTGAGGCTAAAGCCACTCCGCCCGACATAATTATGGCTATCGAGAGCTCTGCATAACTCTTATAAGCCTTGCGCAGCTTCTCTATCGCGAAGGAAGCCACCACTGCAAAAATAAGACCTGCTCCCAGCGGGTAAAATCCTGTCAAAAAACCAAGTGCCACACCGGCAATCGTAACATGAGCCAGCGTATCCCCAATCATAGATAAACGTCTGAGCACAAGAAAAACGCCTATAAGCGGCGCTGTAATACCTATCAGCAGACCGCCTGCAAGCGCCCGCTGAAAAAAATCGCTAAATAGAATCTCCAACTTTAACTCTCCTTCTTTTGGTACCTTTTCGAACCATTCGAGCATTTATAAACCTTATATCCTCTAAAACCTTAGATCCTAAATATATTATCAAATCTTTTTTCGATCCCTCCCAAACCCTCCCTTCCAAGGGAGGGCCCCAAGGGCTCTGCCCTCTGGACACCCGTTCAGTGCAACTAGCGTAGGAGTTGGGAATACCGAACATAGATAGGTCGGGGAAAGATCGCTTTCGCCCCTTACGGGGCACGCTTGTACTTAGGTGGTATCTAGATACGGAAAAATTAGAATTAACCAGAATGAGAAACCCCTGACTTCCGCACACTCTATGTATAACTCTAACCACAGACAAAACTGCGATTCAGAGTTTAACTATGACCTAAGAGAGCGTGTGCTGCAGGTTCTCTTCCGTACAATTCTGCAAATCATGAGAGTGACGGGAGAAAAAGTTAATCTTACCGTTCGTTTGCACAGGTTCATTCCCTAAGTAATTTTTAATCATGTCGATATCATGCGACACCATCAGGAATGTCATATGATGATGGGCATGCATATGTGTAATTAGATCAAAGAATCCTGCTTGGGATTCAGCGTCAATACCGACTGTAGGCTCATCCAAAATCAGCAGATCCGGATGGTTGATCAACGCACGTGCTAGAAATACACGCTGCTGCTGACCGCCTGACAGCTGGCCTACTCTTTTCTCCGCAATATCCTGTATCCGCATCACTTCAAGTGCATCTTCGCACTGACGATGCTGAGCCTTAGATACTCTTCGAATAAGATTCTTGTTGTTGTACAAACCAGATAGCACTACTTCACGCACCGTTGCTGGAAACAGCGGGTTGAAGGCGTTCTTTTGTGGAACATAACCTATCCGTTCCCAGTCTTTAAACTTGCGGACAGGCGTTCCAAATAATTTGATTTCACCACTGCTTGCCGGAAGCAAACCGACGATCATCTTCATCAGTGTTGTTTTACCAGCGCCATTAGAACCAATGATACCAAGGAAGTCTCGTTCTCTTACACTATAGTTAAGATTCGAGATCACCTTCTGTTCACCATATGAAAAAGAAAGATCCTGTATATCGATGATATGCTGATGGCAGTCCAAGGATACCGATTGCATGCTTTAGCACCGCCTTTTCCTTATACTTTCCTTTTTATTGTAAAGCCATAATCAGATTTTGCAAATTTTTCTCCATCAAGGTGAAGTAGTTATCCCCGTTCTTTTCTTGCTCCGCAGTAAGACCCTCTACCGGATTAAGAACCATAGTAGACACACCAGCTTCAGCCGCTAACGTCTTAGCCAGTTTATCGGAGACAAGCTCTTCAAAAAAGATGTATTGAATTTTCTCCTCTTTAACCATCTTCGCCAGGTTTACTAAATCCTGTCCACGCGGCTCAGCGTCTGGGGATAATCCCATAATAGCATGCTGCTCAAGCTTATAGTCACGGGCAAGATAGGCAAAAGCTTGGTGCGAAACTACAATTTTGTGGTTAGGCAGCTTGGTAAGCTCCTGTTCAAACTTACTATCCAAAGCCTGTAAACGTTCAGCAAGCTTATTGTAACGCTCTTCATAACCATCTTTATGCTCAGGGTCCACAGATTGAAGGCTTTCTTTTATATTGCGCGCCATGATGATCGCTGATTTCGGACTTACCCAGGTATGTGGGTCCGTATGAAGGCTGTCCTCAGAAGAATGGCTATTATGATCAGCATCATCTTCGTGATGATCCTCTTCGCCGCTTCCCCCATGATCATGTCCGTCATCTTCATCGGTCATTATTAAATCAACACCTTTACTTACTTCAACAGCTTCCACTTTACTGCTGCTATCAAGTCCTTTTAGAAAATTAGGAACCCATCCCTCAAGCCCTGCTCCATTGTACAAGAACAATTGCGCTTTGGAGGTGTTGACAATATCCTGACTGCGTGGTGTCCAATCATGCGGCTCTACACCAACCGGAAGAAGATTAATGGCATTTATATCATCTCCACCAATTTCCCGAGTAAACTCATAAATAGGATAAAAAGTAGTTACAACATTTACTTTCCCTTCAACTATACTTCCACTGCTCTTTGGTCCACATGCAGTGAGTGTAAATACAAGCACCAATGCAAGTATAAGCAGACTTATTCGTGACTTCATAGCAACCATTAAATTGATCTCCCTCTCAAATCGTAATCTTTACTATTAGAAGTATAATAGTAATCATTACGATAAGTCAACAATAAATCCTAATAAGATGATTCTGAATTTTATCCCTGCTTATACGTTGAAAAAAGGAATGTTCCCACAGCCTAGCTGGCTGAAGGAGCATTCCCTTTCTTATATAACAATTACATATATAGATTCTACATAACGAATCTTACTTCACAATAGCTCCATTTGGCATGCTATCTGGTACTGTGGCGATGGTTAACTGGTCACCTTTAGAAGCCGCTAAAATCATCCCTTGGGACAATTCTCCGCGCAGTTTCACTGGCTTCAGGTTCACAATACAAATCACTTTTTGGCCTACCAGCTCTTCCGGTGTGTAAAACTTCGCGATACCAGAAACGACTTGACGCTGCTCATAACCTAGATCCAGCTGCAGCTTCAGCAGCTTGTCGGCTTTCTTCACAGGCTCAGCTGCAATGACCTGAGCTACCCGAAGCTCAGCCTTGGCGAAATCGTCGATGCCGATCTCTTCTTTATGCTCTTCCTCAGGCTCGGATACCACAGGAGCCGCAGGTGCTGCTTCGGTCGCTTCAGCAGCCGGTTTACCAGCGCCCATGGCTTCGGCGATATAAGCTACCTCTTGCTCCACATCCAGACGAGGGAAGATTGGATTGCCTTTCACCAGCTTTGTTCCTGCCGGAATCAGACCAAAGGTCTTGCCGCTGTCCCATGTCGTTAATTCACCAACTTCGATGCCAAGCTGTTCCCAAATCTTCGCTGGGGTTTGCGTCAAGAACGGCTGCAGTAGAATGGAAGCGGTGCGAAGACCTTCCACAAGATGTCTCATTACGGAAGCCAACTCAGCTGTTCTGCTCTCATCCTTAGCAAGCACCCAAGGCTGTGTCTCATCAATATATTTATTGGTGCGGCTGATAAAGATCCCGATCGCTGTTAGCGCTACGGAGAACTCCATTTTTTCCATCGCTTCTTCTACTTTGGCATAAGTATTCTCTGCCGCAGCTTGAAGCTCACCATCAAATGCTGTTACATTTCCTTCATACGCTGGAAGCTCTCCACCGAAATACTTCTCTACCATCGCACCTGTCCGGTTCAACAGGTTACCAAGGTCATTAGCAAGATCATAGTTAACCCGATCTACAAAGCTTTCCGGTGTGAATGTACCATCCGAACCAAACGGTACTTCCCGTAGCAGGTAATAACGAAGTGCATCCAGGCCGTAACGATCAATTAATGTAACTGGATCTACTACGTTCCCTTTGGATTTTGACATTTTGCCATCCTTCATGAGCAGCCAACCATGAGCAAATACCTTTTTCGGAAGAGGCTCACCCAGCGCCATTAGAATGATTGGCCAGTAAATCGTATGGAAACGGACGATTTCTTTGCCGACAATATGCACATCAGCAGGCCAGAAATTATCGTACAGACTTCGATCCTCGGAACCGTAACCCAAAGCAGTAATGTAATTTGTCAATGCATCGATCCATACGTACACTACATGCTTTTCATCGCCTTTAACCTTAACACCCCAATCGAAAGTCGTACGGGAAACCGCAAGATCCTCCAGACCAGGCTTGATAAAGTTGTTGATCATTTCGTTTTTACGGGATTCCGGCAAAATAAACTCCGGATTCTCCTCATAAAATTGCAGCAATCGATCTGCATATTTACTCATCCGGAAGAAATAACTCGCTTCCTTCACCAGTTCAACCGGATGACCGCTATCAGGGCTTTTTGCACCAATGATTACGCCATTGTCATCTCGAACGATATCAACCAATTGTGTTTCTGTATAGAAGGTTTCATCCGGAATACTGTACCAGCCTTCATATTCGCCTTTATAGATGTCACCTTGCTTGAGCAGTCGATCAAAAATATCCTGAACAACCTTTTTATGACGCTCTTCCGTTGTACGGATGAAGTCATCATTGGAGATGTCTAGCTTGCGCCATAATTCCTTAATGCCAACAACGATGTCATCTACGAACTGCTGAGGGGTTTTACCTGCTTCCTCTGCCTTCCGTTCAATCTTTTGACCATGCTCGTCTGTACCTGTAAGATACCTTACATCATAGCCGCGTAGACGTTTGTAGCGGGCCATTGCATCTCCAGCTACGGTAGAATAAGCATGTCCGATATGCAGCTTATCACTCGGATAGTAGATAGGTGTAGTTAAGTAAAAAGTTTTCTTTTCGCTCATTGATTAATCATCCTTTCTTTCATAAAAAGACAAAAAACTCCCGCCCCTTTAATGGGGCGAGAGTATAACTCACGCGATACCACCCAAATTTCCTGTCTCTTCACAGAGATCAGGCTTCGCCAGTTCCCTCTCGGGAACTGTCCATTAACGCTGGAACACGCCGTTATCTTACGCGAACCTCAATTGCAGTTCCCGCTCGAACACAGTTCCTCCCGGACCATATTCAATCTAACGCTCCATACCGGCTTTCAGCTCGTTCCGGCTCTCTGTAATGGGCGTACCGATTTACTCATCCGTTCCTCGGAATTCATACTATTACCTGTGAATATACCCAATGGCAAGGGCTCGTGTCAAGTCGCGCGAGCAGAATCCTTCTTCGTGGGGTGTTCCTCAAGAGGCGGAACCGGATCAAGTCCCCCTGGATTGAAGGGATGGCATCTAGCAATCCGCTTGGCAGCAAGCCATGAACCTTTAAGTGGACCATGGACTTCAATAGCTTCTAGTGCATAGGCAGAGCAGGTTGGATAGAAGCGACAAGTGGCAGGCTTAATCGGGGAAATGTACTTGCGGTACACCCGAATGGGAGCCTGAATCGTTCTACGAAGGGTCGCCATTCTTAGACCCCTTTTTTGCGATTAGCTGCTGCGACTAGCTCTTCTTCCCGGTTCTCTTCACATTCTTTGCAATAACCGAACACCTCAAATTTATGCTTGACTACCCGGAATTGATCAGGTGTATCCGTTAAATTCATCGGGCAGAAATTAATCGGGTAGGTTTTCTCGCATTGAAGGCAAATCATATGATGATGGTGATCCTGATGATTACAGCTTCCCTTGAATTTCACTCCGTCTTCAAAGACGATTTGTTCAAGTACACCAAGCTCTTCCATTACACGCAGATTGCGGTACACGGTATCAAAGCTAAGTCCGCTATACTTGCGGCCCATATGCTCATAGACATCCTTCGCTGACAAATAACCCTTATTCTCGCCGAATAACTTGGCAAGCGTTTTGCGTTGGTCGGTGATTCGCAGACCTTGCCCCGACATGACCTCTAATATTTGTTCTGTCGACAGCATACGCTCATCTCCCATAACATTTCAGTTCATTTCATTTATACTTCACTCTCTTAATAATGCCCCAAAATAAATGCCCCGTCAATGAAACAACCAAGTGCATGAGCGTTCATCGGAGTAAAATCATACATTTAAATACAAAAAGTCCGGCTGAGTATTCCTTGGTGGAATATTCAGCCGGACTTTTATTTCAGTTAATCCCAAATAACTTAAAGGATGGACATATTATTTTATTTCTTCGCAGGTAGCGGTGTAACTAGGAAATTCACCGGCAAGTTACTACCAGAAGCTGCTGTGAACAAAATCTCCACGGAGCCGCCATAATCGCCAGTACGATAAATTACACTGTTCATGTCAGCACTGGAGAGACTTCCAGATGTCGGCATGTGTACAATTTGACCGTTAACTAAGACAGGACCCATGTAATTACCGCCACGTGGATTAAACGTAATCAAGGAATTAGGTGCAACACGATCGAATTTGATTTTGTATAACACCCCGAAATTACCCGCATTCGATGCTTCAGTACCGTTCATTGGGTCTACGCCGATCAAATTCAAATCACTCGAATTGTCACCGAGAAGAAGTCTCGCAGGAGTTACTCCTACTTCATCGGTAACCGTGATGATGCGTGTAGAATCAGCATAAGTTCCTCTGTTATGCACCCCATCACGATCCAATATTGGAAGTGTAGGCAGTGTTGTCAAAGGATCTTTATTCGCATCGATCATCATGACATTATATTCAATAGGATAATCACTAAATAAATCCGCTTGGAGTGATACAATCTCGCCTGGTTTCATGGCAATTTTGTTTAGATCCGTAAGAATCGAGACGCTTTCCCCGGGTTGTAGGACCGTTGTCTTATAATCTCTTCTAGTCTGCATAGACTCCCAGTACCGCTGCACTGACATTTTACCAGTACCTTCTGGATAAGAGTTTGGACCGCCAAAGCCTACATATTCGGTTGTAATTGTCGTAGGGTACAGATTGTTATTCTTAGCAATCACATACACCTTCGTTTTAATATTCATATTATTCTTGTGGTGAACCAAGAAGCGGGTTCCGCCAAATGATGTTTCTTTATACGTGATCCCTTCCGTATTCACTGTTTCTGGACTGTTACTGCGGATAAGGGTATAAGGCTCAGAAGAAAGGTTATACGCTACCTTCTGCCAAGTTGGAACCATCGATCCATCGATGTTAAATACACTACCTGGAGAACCGAACAATCTGTAGAAATCCTCTTTACTGTACATGATTTCATCTGAAATATTAATGGTCTTCTCAAAAGTGCTGATTGCGCCATGTGAATCTTTTACTTGAATGGCTACTGTTGCTGGACCTGGAGTGAAGAACGCTTCTGCTTTGTTCGTCCAAGTCACTTCAATTTGATCACCGTCTGGGTCGCTGCTTAGATCTGAATAAGTGATCATTTCACCCATTTTGTAAGAGTCTTTGTCTGTCGTGAAATTAGCGACTGGTGGTGTATTCGGTTTAAGTACATTGATGGTCACGGAGTAAGGATCGCTCCATTGTCCATTCGCATCCATAACGGAATAGGATACTACATAAAATCCTGGTTGATCATAAGCATCCTGCTTACCTTCCCAACGTTCATCTACAATAGCTGTACCATTCGGAGAAGAATTGGAGGTCACAAAATTCACAAGCTCACCCGCATAAATCTCAGTCGGCACTGTAAAAGAAGCTTTAGGCTTCGTGTTAAGCGTAAGAATTACTCTTTTTTGCACATTATCAACGGTATAAGGAATGCCTAACGCACCGGTGATGGACGTCAAAGGAACCATGAACGTACCATTAATTTGGTAAGCGGGACCTTTCATCGTCACATTTTTACCATTAACGGAATAGATCTTACTATCCGTCTTAAAGCGCATTACATCGCTTCCTTTGGTAACAATCGTTTCTTTCGTTTTATAATCGTAAATGTATTTCACACCTACGCGCTCTACCATAGCTCGGATCGAAACGTATGAGACACCATTCTTCACGGCCATAGGCTGATTAGCCAAATATTCAACACCGTTTTGGTACATTTTTTTACTGTTCATCATTAGTACAAGCTGATTACTAGCCGCGGCACGAACGCCATCTGTTGGTGTTGGCTGTGTAGTAGGTACAGGTGTTGCTGTTGGAAGTGGTGTTGCTGTAGGTTCAGCTGTTGCCGTAGGATCAGCTGTTACCCCAGGTTCAGTTGTTGCTCCAGGTTCAGTTGTTGCTCCAGGAATTGGAGTAGGAGTTGGTGTAGGTGATACTACTCCCCCTGGTCCCTCAGTCTGCAATGGTGGCAATGGGTCAGTAGCCTCTGGCATAACATCCGTCACAGATGTAGCAGCTGCCCCTACTTCATTGGTATTACCGGAGGTATTATTGACAGCTTCGGCAAAAGCCGGCACTGCCGAGGCGGCCTGAGAGATGGCCAAAACAGCAACTAACGTTAATTTCTTCAAATCCATGATATAACTCCTCTGCTCCTATTTGTAAATATAAGTAGGTCTCTGTCTTTTTCATACGCCTCTTATATTCCCCGCAAAAACGTATCCACCCTCTACAGAGCGGAACAATTGCTTTTTGCCACGTTCGTTATAACAAACCATAGTATTAGACGCATTCGACCGCAAAAAGTTTCATTTTAAGGTAAAGAAAGATTAACTCAGTATTAAATCAACCACAACCCACCCTTCAGCTCCCCCCCGAAAAAAATGAGATTATCCATATAAATATGTGTATTTTGCGGTAAGGTATATTCGCATTCATTTGCTTTTGTTACAATGTATGGAAGAATATCTTTTTCATGCGGGTGATGACATGTCCAAGAAAATCTCCATCCTCGTTCAATTAATCATGGGTTTCTCACTAATCATCTTTACGATCGTAGCCTTTACGATATTTTTGTCCTACCGTTCGTCATCCCAAGCCGTTCTTAACCGGTCGAACCAATATATTCTAGAGTCCGTCAAACAGCTTCAAGGTAAAATGGATGCTATTCTTCAAGATAATGACAAACTCTCATCTACGATCATGTTCAGTCCCTTGATTCAAGAAACACTGGGAGACTTAGCAGAATCCCGCACACCTCATACTGACGCTATGGATATTACCCGCTACATCGATCAACAGACACGTTCCATCAACTCTGACATCCAGTTCAAGCTGCTCGGACTTTCAGATAATCAGGTATATACCAATAGCAGTTCTTTAAAAGTAATCTGGGACAGCGAGAAGGAAATCCGCGGGGCCTATTGGTTTCCAGCTATAGCAAAGAATAACGGCCGCATGGTCTGGTTTGGTGTAGATGTATGGCAGAACGGTACGATCCCTGTGGTCATGGGAGCAAGGCAAATTAATGATTGGAATGATTTAAATCGGTTAGGAACTCTATTTCTCGTCCTCCCTGTGGAGGTCATTCATAACGCTGTCAGCCAATTTCACCTGGGTAAAAATGAGAAAATCCAAATTGTTGATTCATTTAACACCATTGTTTATTCCACGGATCCAAATGAGATTGGGCTGTATATGGATGACAGAATTCTAAATCAATTCAGCAACCATAAAGCACGAATCATCCCGCATACCATAAACTCCCGCAATATGTTCGTATCCTATGCCTATTCAACCTATAGCGAGTGGAGTGTGTTTGCTTATATTGATTCTAAAGAAGCTGTTAAAGATTTAAATGGCATTCGCCGGAATATTATACTTATTGGTTTGTTGGGGATGGCCGCAGCGCTATTGTTTACTTCCTTTTTCTCGTGGACACTATCTAAACCGCTTCGAAATCTCGCAACCAAACTAAGCAACGTTGAGCGTGGAACCACCCTGCCTTTTGTAAAGACAACCATGAACAAAGAAATGGCTATCCTCTACTCAAGCTATAACTCCATGCTTCAAAACCTGGACCACACCATTGCTGACCTTTCAAGTAAACAAATTAGTGAAAAACAAGCTCAAATCGTGGCACTAAAAGCACAATTCCGCCCTCATTTTCTCTACAATACTTTAAATACCATCTATTGGTCACTTGCTAATAAGCGCCTGCGAGAAGAGTCACAAATGGTGCTCGCACTTAGCGACTTGCTCCGTTATAGCATTGATCGAGGATCGGAATTTGTTACGGTTGAGGAGGATTTACAGCAATTAGAACGGTTCATTTATCTGCAAAAATTACGCTACGAGGACAAACTACAGGTTGATCTGCATGTGAACCCTGAGGTCATGAATCGGCAGCTTATGAAGCTAACCCTTCAGCCCCTTGTAGAGAATGCCATCACTCATGGACTTGAACCTACGCTACGGGAGGTATGGCTCATACGTATTCGAGCCTACAGTGAGGGCACGTTACTTGTGCTAACTGTAGAAGATAATGGGGAAGGCATGAGCGAGGCAAGAATGGCAGAGGCCTTAATCAGTGACGAGGTCAAGCCAGAGAAGCTGCTTCACACCGGTATCGGTCTTTCCAATTTAAATCATCGTATAGAACTAATCTATGGACATGGATTTGGCCTTCATTTATCAACAAGCGAACTCGGAGGCTTATTAGTAAAAGTCACTGTTCCATTACAGTTCGATCAAGGGTAGGGGGCGAAGTGATGAATGTGTTAATTGTTGATGACGAGAGTTTTGTTCGACGTTCTCTGTCAGAAATGCTGGGAAGTGCGAACCAGAATTTTAGCATCATTGGGTCAGTAGAGAACGGATTAGCAGCTGTGCAATTGTTAAAAGAGCATGCTGTCGATCTCGTAATATCAGATATACGAATGCCCGGCATGGATGGACTCGAGCTCTCTAAGCATATCCATGAATGTTATCCTGACACTGAAACGGTTCTACTCACAGGTTATCAGGACTTCTCCTATGCCAGCCAAGCCATTCGGTACGGTGTTCGAGAATATCTGGTCAAGCCAAATTCAGTCGAAAATATCCTCGAAGTCGTAACAAGTGTGTACGAACGTCTGGAATTAAAAAAGCAACATAGGCAAGTATCGCAACTACGAGAAAAGAATCTACGTGAGAAGCGCCTTTCCGATCTTCTTTATGGCATTCCATTGCCCTATTTTGAAGAACAGCTCATCCCTCCCTTTCATTCTTTTGTCGTCGTAACTGTAAATCATCTAGGTGATGATATGCCACAGTACTGGTCCGAACAAGCAATGTATGCAGCCGTAATCAATATATTAGAAGAGTGTTTTTCACTTTACGCTAACGTTGTCGGCATACAAGAAGAGCAAGAAGCAATAATCATGTTATTCTATCCGCATGAACAATCTGAAAGAATCGATGAGGCGTTGACGCAGGAGACGATGAGTAAGCTGTCAAGTATCTTGAAATCGCCTTTCAGCGCGGGTGTCTCCAACCCTCATTATGACCTTGGAGCTCTCACAACAGCCTATCATGAGAGTCTACAGGCGTGCCAACAGATCAAAAAGGATAGTACCCGATCGGTTATCTATTATAATGATGTATCTATGTACTCGGCGTCCCCACAGCTTACGGAACAACTACAGGTTAAGGCTACACGCAGGGTAATCTCTATGATGATTGAGGTAATGAATTCCCGACTCCAAGAGAACCTCTCACTCAAAATGATCGCAGATGAACTATACATGAACCCCACCTATCTTGGTCGTCTGTTCAAAGACGATGTAGGAGAATGCTTCTCCAGTTTCCTAACCAAGCTCCGTATTCAAAAAGCAAAAGAGCTGTTAAATAATGTTACGCTTAAGGTTTACGAAGTTAGCGATTTAGTTGGCTTTAAGGATCCTGCATACTTCAGCCTCATATTCAAGAAATACATGGGTATGACTCCTCAGGAATTTCAGAAGCATAACAAATAAAGTCGAGGTGTGTTCTCTTGCATGTGAACGCTAAGTTGATGACTGTCCTGTTAGCCCTTGGATTGCTTCTTCATACAAGTGGTTGCCAGATCTCTCCCTCCAAGGAAGAAATTGATCTACAAGACCCGATCCAGCTGAACATCTGGCTTACCGCTGGATCGGGTCTTGAGCCGCTTATAGCCGAGTATCAATCCCAGCATCCCGATCTAGAAATCCGTATTCAGACCTCTACCTCCACGCAGCTTCCCGCCAAGCTGCAGACTTCATTTGCAGCAGGATATAGTTCCCCTGATGTAGCGGCTATTGATATTAGCTATTTGGATCGTTTTAAGCAGTTCCCCGATTATTTTTATAATCTAACAACATTTGGAGCGAGTGATCTGAAGGATCAATTCCTGAGTTGGAAGTGGCAGGAGGTGCTCGGGACTGACTTTATCTTCGGATTACCGACTGATATTGGTCCTTACGCTATGTTGTATCGGACTGATATTTTCGCGTTATCTGGACTCCCTACCAAACCTGAAGAAGTAGCAAATAGAATCCAAACTTGGGACCAATTCCTCAGGGCCGGCACTATAGTTCATGAGGCAACTGGTAAAGCCTTTGTCAATGACTTAGAGAATCTGTATCTAACCCTTTTGCGCCAGTCCAAGCTTCAATATTACAGCCCCACTACACAAGAACTGATCGTAGGAAATAATCCTGCAGTTAAAGGAGCCTGGGACTTCGCGATTCAAGCGCTTAAGCTGAATCTATCCGCCGGTATTGCCGTAGATACACAGCGCTGGGGTGCAGGTCTGCTAAATGGAGACTTTGCAGTTATGCTCTGTCCAGCTTGGATGATTGATCATATCAAGAGCAGTGCTCCAACAGCCAGCGGATTATGGAATGTAACGACCATCCCAGGAAACAGCGCTAATCGGGGAGGTTCCGTCCTTACTTTGCCTAGAACAGGCAGTCATCCAGAGGAGTCATTCGCGCTTATCAAATGGTTAACCGAGCCGGCACAGCAACTAATTTCATTTAAGACACAAGGTGCATTTCCCTCCACACCCAAAATTTATGACGATCCAGAGATCCACAACCTGTATGATCCCTATTTTCCTAACTCAGAGATTGGACGTGTCCTCTCTACAGCAGCACAAGAAGTAATTCCTACCTATTACGGTCCTCACCATGCTGATGTAGAAATAAATATGCTCGAATACTTGACCAAAGCTGAGCAAGGTAAACTAGATCCCGAGCAGGCTTGGTCACTTGCCATTCAGGTGGCACAAAAAATAGATACTTCCTTCCGCTAACCTATTTATCAATCGCACAATAAAGGCTATCCCCAGCATTATTATCATGCCGGGGATAGCCTTTTAGTTTCGCTTAAAGGATTTATTTTTGAGCAGCTAAGAAAGCATCCAATTGTTTTTGCTTTTCTGCAATAATCTTATCAAGTCCGGCTTTCTTCAGCTTGTCGGCATACTTAGTCAGCACGGTATCTGGATCAACAGAACCGGTGTCCAAACTGATATCGTATTCATCCATTACAGCTTTACAAGCCGCCATTTCAGTCTTCATAGAGGATGCGTCGAAGTTGAAGCCTAGTGCTACAGAAGCTTTACCTTTGGAGTTAAAAGCCTTGAATTGCTCCCATTTGTCTGGAGCTTCGCTTTCCCATACAGGATTCAGGAATTGGCTTCCAAGCATCCAGGCGGCAGCAGTATTATAGTCACCCGTTTTGTCAGTAGCTTTAATCGTATCGCCGCTAACGACATCATAATGAACACCTTTTACACCAAATACGAGGAGATTATTGATTTCCTTATCCGTGTGCAAAAGATCTAAGACCATCATGGCACGAGCTGGATCACCAGAGGAAGCGGAGATCGCTAACATCGAACCTGCGGCGTCACTGGTAGAAATCGTTGGTTCGTTAAAGGCAATTTGTTTCAGTTTACCAACCAAACCTGTAGCATTAGCCAATTCGCTATCTTTACCAGGTTTAAGGGATTGTACTGTCATAAAGACATTACCAGCCTTCATTGCATCTTGTGTAGAATTCGTTGCAACGGCCGCATCTTTGTTAATATAACCTTTCTTCATGTATTCACGGGTAAGTTTGATGATTTCCTTATAGCGGTCCAGCTCAATCATAGATTGAATTTTAGTGTCCGATGAATCCTTAAGCAGAACGCCCGGAATTGAAGCATCACCAAGCGTATCGTACTGTGCCATGTACTGAGAGTTAAAGGTCTCTCCTTGTTTGAAATACAGTGGAGTAAGGTCTGGTCTCTTCTCCTTTACGACTTTGAGAACGGCATCCAGATCTTGAATGGTCTTTACATTCGACATATCAATGCCTAGTTCATCAGCAATATCCGAGCGATACACGATCCCGCCTTGTGCGGCTAACTCCTTATTCGTAGGAACGGCATAATTCACACCATTGATCGCAGAACCTTTTAAGAATTGCGGGTCGAGGTTTTTAAGAATCCCTTGGCCATATTCGTTCAATAGATTACCGTACTTGCCGTTATCATCATTAAGCGGGAGGTAAGCACCTTTAGCGGAGTTGGTTACATAGTTTTTCCATTGCGCTGTAAAAATAATATCGAATTTCTCCTGACTGGCAATCTTCAGGTTGACATCATTGTCCCATGGACCCCAGTCGATCGGTGCGATATCCAATTTAGCGTTAATTTTAGGTTCTAGAAGCTTATTGATAGCATCCTCAACAACCTGTTCATCCTTTTGAACGGCACCGACATAGATTAACTTGACAGTATAAGGATCTAATTTCTTCTCAGGTTCAGCTGTAGGATCTGCAGCAGGCTCATCTGTTGCCGCAGCGTTGGTAGCGGTTGCATTTTCACTTGGCGCTGGTGAAGCCCCTTCATTATTTCCGTTATTTCCTCCGCATCCAGCTAAGCTAAGACTGAGTACCACGATAAGCATCAGTGTTAATAGTACGCTTGTTCGAATAGCCTTCATGTATACCATAACCTCCCTCAAAATATTTATATATGCTGAATCGGACGTTCACACACTTGCATAGAGCGCCGAATTAAGCCATTCCAAACCTCATTAGCCTTTAACAGCACCAACGGTAAGCCCTTTGATAAAATACTTTTGGAAAAAAGAGTACACGAACACGATTGGACCGATACCAATAACAGCCATCGCCATTCTTACCGTTTCTGTCGGCAGATTGATTTCTACACCTTGTGCAGCTAAGGCTGCCATCGCTTGAGGGCTCGCAGTCAAGAATTGAACATTCAACATCGTCTTATACATTAGATACTGTAGATTGACATGCCCTTCTGGCGAAATGAAGATTAAGCTGAGATACCAGTCATTCCAATACGCCAAAGTCTGAAATAATCCCACTGTAGCTAATACCGGTAACGACAATGGCAGAATGATTTGAACGAAGATCCGAAACTCTGGTGCCCCGTCGATTTTAGCGGATTCAACGAGTGCCGGCGGGATTGTATTTGCAAAAAAGGTCCTCAAAATGATAACAAAGAATGCTGAAACCAGCAGTGGCATAATCAGAATCCATAGCGTATCTTTCAAATGCATCATTTGAGTATAAACCAGATACCAAGGTACTAGACCTCCATTAAACAGCAGTGTAAAAAACATAAAGAACGAAAAGAAATTACGATGTGGAAAATCTCCACGTGAGATAGGATAGGCATACATTGCCATAATCACGAGACTCAGAATCGTTCCAACCACTGTCACAAATAAGGAAACGGCAGCCGCATCTATAATCTGCCAATAATCTTTTAACAGAAATTCATAAGAAGAAATATCCCACTTGCTAGGAAAAAAGCTATAACCATTCTGTACAACGGATTTCTCATCCGAAAACGATACGATAATTACGAGAATCAACGGGACCACACAAATCGCTGTGTAGATCCAGAAGAATATATTAATTAACAAATTGGAAATATTCGAAATTTCATTGGGTTGTCTTTGCCGTTTAGTTCTCTTTCCTGTACGACCTGACGGCCCGATTGTAGTTTCTGCCTGGCTCAACACTCCCACCTCCCTCTAAAATAACGCATCATCTTTACTTATTCGTCGTACGGCTAGATTCGCTAAGAAGATCAGTAGAAATCCTACAACAGATTGCACGAGACCCGCGGCAGAAGACATCCCTATATCACCAATCGCTAGGAAGGTCTGATACACATAGGTGTCGATAACTTGCGTAGTGGAGTATAATGCGCCTGCATTTCTAGTAACCTGAAAGAACAATCCGAAGTCTGCGTTAAAAATCCTGCCAATCTGCAGCAGCGTCATTACGATAATAACCGGACTGATCAGTGGTAGTGTGATTTTGCGAATCTGCTTCCATTTAGAAGCACCATCGATCAGCGCAGCCTCATAATATTCATGATCTATACCGATGATCGCAGCCATGTAAATGACCGTCGTATATCCAATCTCTTTCCACAGTTTCACTATCACTAGAATCCCTGGCCAATATTGCGACTGTGAGTACCATTCAATTGGATCGACTCCAAATAAAGGAAGCAGCGTCTTGTTCATAAATCCATGCTCTGCACTCAGAAAGCCGTATACTAAATAACTAACGACGACCCATGAGAGAAAATACGGGAGAAACATCGCACTCTGATGGAATTTCGATAGCCATCTGCTGCGCATTTCGTTAAACATAATCGCAAAAGCCAGTGAAAAAAATAGTGTGAGTACAATAAACGCAGTGTTGTACAATAGGGTATTTCTTGTAATGACCCAAGCCGTCTCCGTCGAGAATAGATACTTAAAGTTCGCTATCCCGACCCAGTCGCTGCCTAGAATCCCTTTCTGGTAATTGATATCCTTAAAAGCAATTACCGTCCCTAACATCGGTATGTAGTTATTGATGATCAGAATAATAATGGCTGGGAGCATCATCAAATAGAACACCCAATATTTCTTCATCACTCTTAGAAAATTCGGCGCTCTCCCCCTGCCTCTTTTCTTTACTTCTGACAAGCTGACGGAAGGATTCGTCACACTCATTTTCAGTTCCCCCATTTCCCCATCATCCCAATCTAAGGCCTTTATCACGCTGTTAAGCTACCGTCTTGCATTTCCTTCTTACACTCTAATTAAAACATATGATAAATTATGGGAGTATAGGGAACATATTATATTTCTATAAAAAAAGAGATGATTATCCTTAGTAACTAAGGAGAATCATCTCTAATGTTTAAAATCATTTAATTTATTACAGCCGTAGGCTGAATTACTATGTACTTATCACAGCCGCAGGCTGGTCGATAGTTCTTTCGCTCTTTTATCACAGACGTAGGCTGGTCGATAATTCTTTCGCTCTTTTATCACAGCGGCAGGCTGGTCGATAATCTTTGCTCTTCTATCACAGCCGCAGGCTGGTCGATAATCTTTGCTCTTCTATCACAGCCGCAGGCTTGTCGATAGTCTTTGCTCTTCTACCACAGCCTCAGGTTGGTCGATAGTCCATTCATTCCCTATGGAGTCCTCACATCCGCAGGAGTGGGACGACCCCATACCCACAACAAAGTGTGGTGAGGGAGAAGGAACGGAGAGGAAGTTTGGAACTGTAGGAGCGTAGCGTTCGCCTAAAAGCTTTCCTTGGAAAGCTACCTCGGAAGCATATGCTATCCTCGGATTTCAACCGCGAGCAGCGGTTTCCAATCAAGAAATCCGAGGATAACAGCGACCGGAAGTCCAAACATTCCTCGCAGTGACGCTAAACCTCACCATACGCCGCAAACCTTATAATACTTCTGCCCGACACCGATCGCGATACTCCTTAGGAGACATCCCCGTCTGCTTCTGAAACACCTTCGTGAAATAACGCCGTTCCTGATAACCCACTCCGGAACCAATCACCGTAATGCTCTTGTCGCTATTGGTAAGCATAAACTTGGCAGCTTCAATTCGCTGTTGTGTTACGTATTCCACGAAAGTCATTGCAAATCGGTTTTTAAACAAGAGACAGAAGTAACTGCCGCTAATTCCGATCTTATTCGCCACTTCCTCAATCCCGATATCAGAATGAAGATGTTCAGAGATGTACTGAGCGGCGAGGTTCATAAGCTGATCCGGTGTTTTTTTACCATTGTCCGCTTCAGGAATCTCCTGAAATAAAGGAATGCTATTATACAGTTTATTTTTAAACTGTTTACTACGAATAGTAGCTCCTATCTCACGTACCTTATTGCCAAGTTCTTCATAATGGATCGGCTTACAAATATATTCTTTCACCCCAAGCCGAATCGCTTCCCGTGCATAGTCAAACTCTTGATACCCGGTAAGAAGAAGTACCTCACTATCCAATCCCATTTCCCGCAACTTTCCTACAAAAGTTAACCCATCCATCACTGGCATACGAATGTCACTTAACACAAGATCAGGCTGCTCCTCTTCGGCAATGCGCAAGGCGTCCATACCGCTTCGCGCCATACCAACGACCTCCATCCCCATCTCCTGCCAAGGCAACACTCTGTTTAGATTATTCAGAATTGGGGCTTCGTCATCTACCAATAATACTTTTAGCATAATGATCTTCCCCCTGCTCGTATTTAGGTATGACACATTGAATAATAGTACCATAGCCTGGACTGGAACAAATAAATATTCCGTACCTGTCACCGTATTCAATGCGGATGCGATCCGCTACACTGCGAATACCAAGTCCTCTGCGTTCAAGATTCATCCGGTTTTCTCGTTCAACTTTAACCTCTTGCTCCACAGGATCATTCACAATGTATTGGAAAATGGACAACTGAGACGGCGTAATACCAATACCGTTATCTTCAATCTGTAAAATCAAGTCCCCTTGCTTCTCCCAAGCTTTCACAGAAACTTGACCTTTGTAATCAATCCCCTCAAATCCATGCTGAATGCTGTTTTCTACAAGCGGTTGCAAAGTAAGCTTTAGAATGCCGCAACTCATCAATTCTTGTGGGATATCAATATCATATTCAAATAAATCCTCAAACCTGAATTTTTGAATATCTAAATAATTGCGCAGATGTTTAATTTCTTCATCCAGTGTAATTTCTTCTCGATCCTGAATGCTGATACGTAAAATACTTGCCAGTCTGTAGACCATCTCACTAACTTTCTTGCCTTCATTCTGTATAGCCAGAACATTAATCGACTCTAATGTATTGAATAAAAAATGCGGTTTGATCTGCGCCTGTAGAACACGCATTTCCGCTTGATTCTTGCGGCGCTGTTCCACATGGATTCTATTAAACAACCCATTAATTTTATCCATAAGATCATTAAAGCCTTTTGCAAGAAGCGTTAACTCATCATTCCCTTTTACCTCTACCCGCGTAGTCAAATCCCCATCCTCAACCCGTCGCATAAAACGAACAATTACGGCAATTGCGCCAGTAATTCGATTCATAAAGAACAGATTGAAAATTACTGCTGCTAAAAAGCATAAGAAGATAACCCCAACAAACCATCGTGCAAATACTGTAACTTCATGAGACAGAGAGTTCCATGAAGTTACAGACACTAGACTCCAAGGATAATCTTTCAAATGATACATGGAGAGAATACTTTTCTCCCCGTTGTAATGCGTTTTAAAACTCTGAAACCCTTTTTCAAAGGTAATCTCTTTATTCGCGAATGACTGAATATCCTGTCCATCCAGCTTTTGATCTGGGTCGAATAGAATCATTCCATCATCATTTACAAGCATAAACGAGACATCTTGATTGCTATCCCCAATTTTTAAATTGCGAAATATCGATTCGAACTCCCAATTTTTGATCTGCACAACGAGGATACCTATGTTCTGAAAGAAGCTCAATTCCTTAACGAGTCGAATTTGTGTAAACACAGGTTCAGTTCCCGTAAGTTCGGGATATTCATGAGGAGCCAGCCACTTCGGCACACCATTCAAATCCATTACTTCCTGGTACAAATCACTTTTCTTAAATGTATCATAGGGTAGTGTTCGGAAATTTTCCTTATTAAAAAGCGACACGATTTCAGAGTTACCTCTACCGTTAAAATTGTACAAAAAAGCGTAGCTGATCGATGGATGATTAAACAACAGACTACGGAAATTGCGCTGGCTTGCATTCAAATTGAGTTGCTCGGCATCAGTCAAATCCTGGTTAGTAGGATCTTCTGCGCTAAGTGCCATATGAAAAACCGAGGTAGCAATTCCGTTGTCTGTAACGTTATCCATATCTTTTAACACATTCGAAATACTGTAACTAATTGCTTTAAGTGAGTATTCCGACTGCTGACTGTACTTCTTCTCAATAGAGTTATAAGTCACGAAAAACATAAGCATGCCTAGAATAAATAAAGGAATGATTATCAGGCCCAAAAATGCCGTAAATAATTTATAGCGCAAATTCATCGGCTGGTGCTCCTGACTGAGAAAAAAAGTTATCCTTTTACGCCGCCTGCTGTTACGCCTTCAATAATTTTCTCCTGTAAAATCGCATAAATGACAATTACCGGCAGTACGCTGAAGACGATACCCGCTGACATTTGTGCATAGTTCATCTGGTATTGATCACGGAATTGAACCATACCAACTGGGAGCGTACGCAGTTCGTCATTCGATAGGAAGTAGTTTGCCAGCAAGAATTCATTCCAATTGCCCAGGAAATTAACTATGAATACAGTAACCATGGCAGGTACGGTTAGAGGTACAATAATTCTAGCAAAGATACCCGGAGCCTTCAACCCATCCATGACCGCCGCCTCTTCAATTTCTCTAGGCAACGAACGCATAAATGCAGCCAATATTATGATCGTAAATGGAATGGCATTTGCGATATAAGGAATAATCAATGCCCAGTGCGTGTTCAGAATCCCCATCTTACGTACAATCGTATAAATAGGTAGCATCAATGCATTGTTTGGAATCAGCATTCCCACCATAACTAGCGAGAACAAAATCGTATTCCATTTGCCTTGACGCATACGTGTAACAGCAAATGCAAACATTGACGCTAGAATGATAGATACTACAGAAGCCAATATGGAAATATACAAACTGTTAAAAAAGTAGGTGCTGATCTTGGCATTCACCCAAGCTTCAACGTAGTTATTGAAGACAAACTCCTTTGGAATTCCAAAAGGGTTAAGCGCTATTGCATTATTATCCTTCTTCACAGAGGAGAATAACACGAACAGGAAAGGAAATAGAATAACTAGCAGATAGGACAAAAGTGCGACATGTGGCAGACTTTTTTTCAGGGCGCGTGGCATCAGTATTCAATCCTTTCTGTGCGTCGGGCTATCAGCAGCTGATAAAGGGCTGTAACCACCAGTGTAAATACAAAGATCAGGACTGCGATGGCATTACCGTACCCGTATTTAAAGTTAGTAATTGCATATTTAATCATATAGGTTGCCATTACATCGGTTGAACCCGCAGGTCCACCCTTAGTCATTACAATTACGATATCCGCCGCTTTCATTGCCCCTGCAATGGATAACATGATTACGACAGAGATGATTGGGACGATTAGCGGAAGCGTGATACGTGTAGCTCGTTGGAATCCAGTTGCACCATCAATAGCAGCAGCTTCGTCCAATTCACCCGGTATCGACAAAATAGCTGCCAGTACCATTACGATATAGAATCCTGTCCATTGCCAAGCATTCGTGATCAGGATCGATAACATTGCGAATCTCTCATCCGACAACCAGTAAAGCGGATCAATACCAACTAAGCCAAGAACCTTATTTAAAAGTCCAATGTTGGGCTCATAAATGAAGCCCCATAGAATACCGATAACTGCTGTAGACATAATGGAAGGCATGAAGACTGCCGTCTTGTATAAGCCTTTTAGCTTCTTTACATTTGATATTAATAATGAGAAGAATATAATTAACGGCACCTGTACAAAACAGGAGAAAAGAATGAACCAACCGTTATTTTTGACGGATATCCAGAATCGTTCATCTCCTAATGCCTTCTCAAAATTACTGATTCCGGCAGACTTAACTGTGTCAGATACACCATTCCAGCTAGTAAAGCTGTAATAGATTGAACTGAAGATGGGATAGATGAAGAACATCGTGAACAGGATCAGTGCTGGAAGAATAAAAAGGAAAAATACCAATGGATTTCTTAATGCTTTATTCATGACTACCTCCGGTTGCTTTGACATCTGGCGAACAATGAATGTTTAGATCAGCGCAAACACATAATTTCTTTGAGTTTAAAAATGTACCCTGGTTCTAGCACCAGGGTACATTCAGTTTGCAGCTACTTATTCAACTGCTGCGTTTGCTTCTTCTTGTACCTTCTGTAAAGCTTCGCCCATCTTCTCTGGAGTTGTCTGACCACCAATCAGCTTTTGAATTTGAATGTTACTGATTTCTGTAGTTACATCTGCTTGAACGAGAGAGTCAAATGCTGGGAACGAAGATTGTGAGTTATTAAGTACACCTACGATTTCGCTCATCAGATCATCCGTAATATTTTCATTCAGAACGTTTTGGTCAATTTTCATTGCTGGCAATACGCCATCTTCAACAAGTCCACGTAATTGCATTTCTTCATTAAAGAGGTTTTTGATAAATGATTTCACAGCAGCTAATTGACGTGGATCTTTCTCAGCAGAAGCAGAGAAGCCATAGCCATTGTTTACATCGCGCATCAATGCTGTTTGGTCGCCCACGCCACCATCAACTGGAGGAATATTGAAGAATCCAACTTTACCGATCAAGCCTTCGCCAGATTGTCCAGCTTTGAATACGGAGGATTTCCAAGTACCATCATACAGCAGGATTGCTTCACCACTAGTGAATTGTGTTGTATATTCAGCATACTCGAAACCAAGTTCGCCTTTTTTGAAGTATCCTTTATCAACCCATTCTTTGTACTTCGCAAAGCCTTTTACAACGTTTGGATCAGTCCATTTAGCTTCGCCTGTTGCAAATTTAGCAGTTACATCTGGACCTGCATAACGTGACCACAAGTGGTTAGCTAGCATGAGTGGTACCCAACCAGCCTTAGACGCACCAGCTAAAGGCACTTTTCCGTCAGCCTTGATGTCAGCCAATTGTTGTTCCAATTCAGCAAATGTTGTTGGAGCTTTCCAACCCTTGCTAGTATAGTATTCTTTGTTGTAGAAGAATCCTTCACCAGATCCACCGATTGGCAATCCGTAAATTTTTCCTTCATAAGTGAAAGGATCTAGATTTGAGAATTTATCCTTAATTCCAAGTTCCTCAAGAATTGGAGTCAGGTCAAGTAATTTACCTTCTTTAGCATAGATCTTAGAGTCAGGGCTACCGAACAGATCGAAAATCTCTGGTGGATTACCTGCAGCCATTTCACCACGCAATTTTTCTTTACGGTTTACATCTGAATCTACTCCATCGAGTTTAAAGGTCAGACCAGGTACATCGCCTTCTACCTTTTTCACTACTTCTTGCAGAATAGCTAGACGTTTCTGTTTGTCTGCACCGATTTGAGTGTGACGAATCGTCATTTCGAACGGTTCGTTGCTTACCGGTTCTTCAGTTGCAGGAGCATTTGTAGCGTCCGCTGCATTAGTCGCGGTAGCGTTTCCATCTCCTTTGTTAGAAGATGCATTATTGTTGCTTCCGCAACCTGCCAGTAAAGCTGATGATACAAAAATCAGGGACAATAGCAAAGTCATTCCTTTTTTCATTTCTTGTGACCCCCCATATAATGTTGTGCTTTACACTTCTTATTATAGAAAACAGATTCCATTCTCGTAAGGTTAAGATTCATCCACTATAGGGATAAAAATCTCTAATGAAAGCGGAATCAACTACACGATATGTTATGTATAATAACTTTATTGTAGTAAAAATTACGATTAAACGTTATTTAGTGTGATTTAACCACACATTACCTCGGATAATAATTATAAATTCTTTAAATAATGATATATTATCTGTCATCATGTATTTACAAACTCCTTAATCAACAGCTGTAACTATATCATGTTTTTACAAGGTAAATACAAAATTACCCCTTTTCAAGACACCAGACGTCCCTCTTTAAACAAAAAAAGCCGTTCCTTCAGTAGTAAATCACTGAAGGAACGGCTCTCACTTAAGGTAGATATCAATTATACCAGTGCTGTCTGTTTACGACCCTCTTCGACCAAGCGGTATGCCCGCTGAACTTCTTCATCGGTAGGGGATGGCACGCCATCTAATTCATAAGCCTTGCCGAGCATTTCCCATTTATAAATACCCATTTGATGATAAGGTAAGATCTCAAATTTCTCAACACCATTTAAGGTTCCAATGTAACGGCCCAAATTAATAAGATCCTCTTCACGATCATGAATGCCTGGAACATATACATGTCTAATCCACATCTTACGATTATGATCTGATAGCCAGCGTGCAAGCTTCAAAGTACGATCATTAGATTTACCAGTCAACTTGATATGCGCTTCCTCATCTATATGTTTGAGATCTAGCATAACCAAGTCGGTAACATCCAATAAGTCATTAATCTTGTCACCTTCGTTGTAACCATTACTATCTAATGTAGTATGCAGATTCCAACGCTTTTTAACTTCTGTAAATAACTGCTTAACAAATTGCGCCTGCAAAGTTGGTTCTCCACCGGATACTGTCAATCCACCACCGGATGAACGATAGTAGTTTATATATGGCTCGATCTCCGCAAGCACTTCTTCTAAAGTCATTTCTTTACCTTCATCTAAAGCCCAAGTATCAGGGTTATGACAATACTGACATTTCAGCAAGCATCCTTGCATAAATAAGACAAATCGAATACCAGGTCCGTCAACGGTTCCAAAGGTTTCCAAAGAGTGTATGCGACCTTTAATCATAGGATATCATCCTTTCGCCACGACAGACTAACAGTCCCTCTTTCACGAAGAAGCTCCCTGTCCTTGAGACTGTCATTTCCCTTAATCGCGGCTGTGATATTTAAAATTTTAACAATTCTCAAACAAGATATTACCGCCCTTGAGACAAGGGCGGCATCTTCCTTGCAATTATTTCAATGTAGTACTTCATTCAAAGATCTTTATGAATAGGAACGAATTACATCGAACCATGGAACGTACGGTTGATTACATCCAATTGTTGTTCACGAGTCAGCTTGATGAAGTTAACTGCATATCCGGATACGCGGATAGTCAATTGTGGATAGTTCTCTGGGTGTTCCATAGCGTCCATCAGCTGTTCACGGTTAAACACGTTAACATTCAAATGTTGAGCGCTGTTATGGAAGTATCCATCCATCATGTGTACCAGGTTAGACTTACGGGATTCTTCGTCTTTACCCAGTGCTTTAGGTACGATAGAGAATGTGTTAGAGATACCATCTTGTGCATCGGAGTAAGGCAGTTTGGCTACAGAATTAAGGGAAGCCAGAGCACCTTTCTTGTCGCGTCCGTGCATTGGGTTAGCACCTGGTGCGAAAGGTTCACCTTTCTTACGTCCGTCAGGTGTAGTACCTGTCTTCTTACCGTACACTACATTTGAAGTAATGGTCAGTACCGATTGAGTCGGTACAGCATCACGATATGTTTTGTGCTTACGGATCATAGACATGAAAGCTTCAACCAATTCTACTGCGATGCTGTCTACAGCATCATCATTGTTACCGTAGCAAGGGAATTCACCTTCAGTTTCAAAGTCAATTGCAATACCTTGTTCGTTACGAATTGGTTTAACCTTCGCGTATTTAATAGCGCTCAGTGAGTCAGCTGCAACGGATAGACCAGCGATACCACAAGCCATCGTACGCAGAATGTCGCGGTCATGCAGTGCCATTTCAATACGTTCGTAAGAATACTTGTCATGCATATAGTGAATGATGTTCAAAGTGTTAACATAAGTCTTAGCCAACCACTCCATCATCGGTTTGAAGCGTTTCATTACTTCGTCATAATCCAGATATTCAGAAGTGATCGCTGGGAATTCCGGTCCAACTTGTGCTCCGGATTTCTCGTCTTTACCACCATTAATAGCGTACAGCAAAGCTTTTGCTAGGTTGGCACGAGCACCGAAGAACTGCATTTGTTTACCGATGCGCATTGGAGATACGCAGCAAGCAATCGCATAATCTTCACCCCAGTATGGACGCATTAGATCGTCATTTTCATACTGAATTGCACTAGTTTCGATGGAAACCTTAGCACAATATTTTTTGAAGGCTTCAGGCAATCTTTCGGACCAAAGAACTGTCAAGTTTGGTTCCGGTGCTGGACCCAAGTTGTACAGGGTGTTCAGGAAACGGAAGCTGTTCTTCGTAACACGAGTTGTTCCGTCTTCAGCCATACCACCGATGGATTCAGTTACCCATGTAGGGTCGCCGGAGAACAGATCGTTATAGTCAGGTGTACGCAAGAATTTCACGATACGCAGTTTCATTACGAAATGATCGACGATTTCTTGAACTTGCTCTTCAGTCAAAGTACCTTCAGCAATATCGCGTTCTGCATAGATGTCTAGGAAGGAAGATACACGTCCCAGGGACATCGCCGCACCATTTTGCTCTTTAACTGCTGCCAGATATCCGAAGTATACCCATTGAGTAGCTTCCTTGAAATTGGTCGCTGGTTTGGAAATATCCATACCGTGAGCGGCTGCCATTTCTTTCAATTCGCCCAGTGCACGAATTTGCTCGGACAGCTCTTCACGAAGACGAATTACCTCTTCAGTCATGGAATCAACTTCAAGTTCAGCTTGTTGTTGTTTTTTGTCTTTAATCAGGAAATCAATACCGTATAGAGCGATACGGCGGTAGTCACCGATGATGCGTCCGCGGCCGTAAGCATCAGGAAGACCTGTGATAACGCCGGATTTACGCACTGCTCTCATGTCTGGTGTATATGCATCAAATACGCCTTGGTTATGCGTTTTGCGAATGTTCGTAAACATATCAACGATGTTTTGTGGAAGCTCGAAGCCATAAGCTTTCGTAGCATCGACCATCATCTTGATCCCGCCGAATGGCTGGATGGAACGTTTGAAAGGAGCGTCAGTCTGAACGCCTACAATTTGTTCCTTGTCCTTATCAATGTATCCAGGAGCATGTGAAGTGATTGTGGAGACAGTATCCAGGGAAACATCCCATACGCCGCCTCTTTCTCTTTCTTCTTTGCTCAGTTGGGAAATAATTTTCCATAGTTCAGTTGTGTTACTAGTAGGTCCTACGAGGAAATCTTCGTTTCCTTCATAAGGCTTAATGTTACTTGCGATAAAATTGTTAACGTCAACTTTCTTGGACCATTTACCTTTTGTGAAATTTCTCCAACCGGATTTCACTTCATTTACTTCTTTTTCAATCACCGACATGCTAAATCCCTCCATCTATATTTATTATATTTGTAGAGATCGCGGGCTTGAAGGTTGATCCCGTGTCTCGTGATCCCCAAAGATGTGGTTGTTCCAAATTTCACAATCAACATTTCATATGTGGGACCGTTGTTTATATAAACATTCTAGTTTATTTTCTATAAAAACACTGTGACAAATATCACCTTTCGAGTGATATTTGTCACCTTTATCTAAGTCCACAACTATCCTATTCTCTATTTAACCAATTACTAATTATCAAATCTTCCGTAGAATGCATTACGGTATACATCAGCAAGTTCAGATACCAACGGCAGCTTAGGATTGGCAGTTGTACATTGATCTTCAAACGCACGGTCAGCCAAGTAATCTACACGAGATTCGAAGTCCTTAGGATCAAAGCCCAGTTGTTGGAACGATTCCTCGATACCCAATTTTTTATTCATATCGCGAATAGCATTGATCAGGCTAGTTACACCTTCTTCAGTTGTGCGAGCTGGCAATCCCAAAATACGGGCAATTTCAGCGTAACGCTCATCAGCTACGAAGTGCGAATATTTAGGGAACGAAGCGAACTTCGTAGGTTTTTTAGCATTGTAACGGATAACGTGTGGCATAAGGATCGCGTTAGTACGACCATGAGCGGTGTGGTACTGTCCGCCCCATTTATGCGCCAAGCTGTGGTTAATTCCCAAGAATGCATTGGCAAAGGCCATACCCGCAAGTGTTGATGCATTATGCATTTTCTCACGAGCTACTCTGTCGCCTTCCAGTGCCGATTTTTCAAGGTATTGGAATACCAGTTGGATGGCTTTAATAGCTAGACCATCAGTGTAGTCACTCGCCATAACAGATACATAAGCTTCGATAGCATGTGTCAATACGTCCATACCTGTATCTGCAACTGCAGTTTTTGGCAAGCTGTATACGAACTCTGGATCAATGATAGCTACGTCTGGTGTTAACTCATAGTCAGCCAATGGATATTTAGTGTGTTGTTCAGTTGTTTTATCGGTAATAACTGCGAAAGATGTTACTTCCGAACCCGTACCCGAAGTAGTTGGAATCGCTACAAACTTAGCTTTGTTACCAAGTTTAGGGAATTTGTATACCCGTTTACGGATGTCCATGAATTTTTGTTTTAGACCGTTAAAATCTGCGTCTGGATGTTCATAGAATAACCACATTCCTTTTGCAGCATCCATTGGGGAACCGCCGCCAAGTGCGATGATGCAGTCCGGTTGGAACCTGTTCATCATTGCAGTACCTTTTTCAACTGTAGTTGTCGATGGATCTGGTTCAACTTCCGAGAACACTTCGATAGCTACAGGAGTTTGGCGTTGACGCAGGTAATGTTCAACTCTTTCTACATATCCAAGCTTAACCATCATTGGGTCAGTGATAATTGCGACACGTGTGATATCAGGCATTTTGGTCAGGTACTGAGTAGCGCCTTTTTCGAAATAGATCTTGTCAGGTACTTTAAACCATTGCATATTCACGGTACGACGATTCACCCTTTTCACGTTGATCAAATTGATTGCTGTAACGTTTTGCGACACGGAGTTACGACCATAAGATCCACAACCCAGAGTCAACGAAGGGATATTAGTGTTATAGATATCGCCGATCGCACCATGTGTGGAAGGCGAGTTAACGAGAATACGTCCTGTTTGCAGACGGTTAGAGAACTTCATGATTACTTCTTCGTTGTTGGAGTGGATAGCCGAGCTATGTCCCATACCACCAAATTCAACAATTTGAGCTGCGCGTTCGATCCCTTGATCTGCATTTTTAACTTTGTAGCAAGCAAGAACCGGGCTTAATTTTTCAGCGGAAAGTGGATATTTAGTGCCTACACCTTCAAGTTCTGCTACCAGAATCTTTGTGCCGGCAGGGACTTGAATGCCACACATTTCAGCAATTTTCACTGCGGATTGACCTACGATTGCTGGGTTAACCGCACATTTTTCTACATTCATTGCTCCACTAGTCAGTTTGGCAGCTTCTTCTTTATTCACAAAGTAGCATCCATTAGCAATCATTTTCTTCTTCACTTGATCGAAGATTGGTTCTTCGATAATAACAGCTTGCTCGGAAGCACAGATCATACCATTATCAAATGTTTTAGAAAGAATGATGTCCGTTACGGCTTGATCAATATCCGCGCTCTTTTCAATGAAAGCAGGTACGTTACCAGGGCCTACGCCAAGTGCTGGTTTACCACAGCTGTAAGCTGCTTTTACCATTGCAGAACCACCAGTTGCCAAGATAAGAGCAACGTCTGGGTTGTTCATCAATGCGTTTGTCTTGTCCATTGTTGGCATTTCAATCCATTGGATACAGTTCTCAGGAGCGCCAGCTTTCACGGCAGCATCATGAAGAATTTTTGCAGCAGCTGCACTACACTCTTGCGCAGATGGGTGGAAACCGAATATAATAGGGTTCCGTGTCTTAATCGAAATCAACGCTTTAAACATCGTGGTGGATGTAGGGTTGGTTACCGGTGTGATACCCATAACAATTCCGACGGGTTCAGCAATTTTTTGGAAGCTATCATAAGCGTTGTCTTCAATAACGCCTACTGTTTTATCGTATTTAATTCCGTGCCAGATATATTCAGTTGAGAAGATGTTCTTCGTAATTTTGTCTTCGTATACGCCGCGTCCAGTTTCTTCTACGGCCAATTTTGCGAGATACATATGTTTGTCGAGTCCAGCCAACGCCATTGCATGAACGATTGTGTCAACTTGCTCTTGGTCTAGCGCCATGAATGCCTCATGCGCTTTTTTCGCTTTATCCACTAAATTCTGAATATACTCTTCAGCGGTAACTTGTTTAACTTGGGCGGCGACTTCGTTCTTAACTGCCATCTCCCTCGTCCTCCTGTCAATTTTTAGTTGTTTTTCTCTACACATTTATCTTATCACATGATTTCCACCTTGTATAGTGAAATCTTTCACAAAGTATAAAGTTTTTTTGATTTGTTTTCAAAGCGCTTTCATTCGATCATATTATAGATATTTTTCCATATTTTATGTTAAAAATCCCTTCAAATCTTAGAATTATACTTTAATAAGCAAAGTATTGAGCCCATTTCCTTCCAATCGCTTTAATACAGCACTCCGTTAAGGCATTCCCTTCATCACAGAAATTTACGATTTTCCTATGCCGTAATAGTTTCCAGTTGATCATCATTAGCTCTGTAGATTTATAAATTTATAAATTATAACAACAAAAAAACCGGCCCCAAAGGGACCGATTTTATTAATTTACCTATTCTGCTTTAATCGTATCAAAGAATTTCTCTTGCACTGTTTTAGCTGCTGCTTCTAGCTGGCTCTTAGAATCCGTTCCTTTTTTGGAGAACAGCTCTTGAATGACATTGGACATTGTTGCGTAGTAGTCCTGTGTATTGTATTGAGCTTCAGGTTTACCATCTAAGAGTCCCATAATGTCAGGGCTATATTGGTATACATTGGTGTACTTGTCATAAACCGCTTTGGTCTTCTTACCAAACTCAGAATCTGCTGAGTAGTAATCTAAGAGTGGCGGGATAAAGTATTTACCATCAGCTGTACGTTGTTGAAGGACTGCATCCAGTGCTTCCAAACCTTTATCAGAGAAGTAATCAAATGTGATATAACGGAATGCCATTTCTTGCTCATCTGGTGTTGCATTCGGATTAATTACGAGGTAATCACCACCAAGTACCCCCGTATGCTTGCCGCCTTTTTCCATAGCAGGCATTGGATATGTGAGCACATCCTCAGGTTTCAGTCCACCTTGATTCAGTGCTTGCTCGATTACGCCATCGGACCCAGCCATTACCATAGCTGTACGACTTTGTTGGAATGCGCCTACAGCATCGCCCCAGCCAAGTGCCCAGTCCTGAGGAATCGCGTTAGCTTCCCATCTAAGTTTCTTGTAGAAATCCAGTGCTTTAACACCAGCATCGGAATTAAAGGTAGCGACAACCTTGCCGCCTTCAACCTTTTGAATTTCACCGCCAGCTTCGAACAGGAAGTTGGTCCAGTTCCAGCCTGCTTCGTTACCTTTACCCATTGGAGCAATACCGGAAATACCTTTTTTGACATCAGCTACGCCTTTAGCCGTATTCAGCATATCATCCCAAGTCCAATCCATTGGTGGGACCGCAACGCCTTTTTCATCCAGCATTTTTTTGTTGATCATAGTCGTTGTTACATAACCTTTTTGAGTTACTCCGAAAACTTTACCATCAATGATGAACTGATTTTGCAGTACTGGGTTAATTTGATCCTTAAATTCGTATTTGTTCCAAAGATCCGTAATGTCAGCAACCCAGCCCTTTTCCACCAGGAATTTAGCTTCTGTAGCGTAGGTGTTAAAGAAGGTTGGTGCTTCATTCGCAGCCATTTTGATTCCAATTTCACTTACATTGTACTGCCAGTCGTCTTTAACAATTTCAACATTTGGATATTCAGCCTGGAAACGTTTAATCTTGTCATCTTCTTGCGCTCTCACTTCAGTCAAGTCAGGCGTTGGATAGTGAATCTTGATCGTCACTTTTCTTTGAGTAATGTCATCCACTGGCGCATCTGTAGCAGTTGCTGTATTATCAGTTACCGCATTTGTTGGCGCAGTAGTTGCTTCCCCGCCTTTGTTTCCCGCTGTGTTTCCGTTATTGTTGCCACTGCAAGCAGATAGCAACGAACCGGCTACAAGTACGCTTAGTAGAACGCTAGAGTACTTACGCATTGAAACTCCCCTTTTCAATTCATAATTATCTTACAGATAAATCTTAAAATAGAAACCGTTTGCAAACGAGGTGCATTTATATTCACTTCATGTGCATGTTTACGATCCGTGGTTAAATTCGTCGATAATTGCTTATCCTTTCACTGCTGACAAAGCAACCCCACGCATAATGAATTTTTGGAAAATCAAGAAGACAATGATTGGTGGCAACGATACTAAAAACAGGATTGCAAATTTGATATTAGTATTGAGTGCCTTCACATTAATAACGTATTTATAAATGGCTGTCGCAAGCGTATATTTCTCTTCACTGTGCATAACTAGAGATGGCCAAAACCAGTCATTCCATGCGGTAGAAAAGATAAAGATCGCTAATGTTGCAAAAATCGGAATTGAAAGTGGTACAGCAATGGAGAAAAAGCTTCTCGGCTCAGAGGCTCCATCAATTCGTGCTGCTTCAAAGATCTCTGGATGAATCCCGTCAAAAAAGTTCTTTAACAAAAGAAAGTAAAAGGTGTTCGCACCTGCTGGCAACCAGAAAGCCGCGTACTGATTCAGCAATCCCAGCTCCTTCAAATTGACAAAGTTCGGGATCATGTAGCTGGTAGCCGGAATAAACAATGTCATCAGGAAGAAGAAGTAAATCGCTCTTTTGTATGGAACATTCATACGGGAAATACTAAAAGCGGACATTCCCAATACGACTAAAGTCACAACCATATTCCCTAAAAAAATATAAATGGTGTTTCTAAGAAACATCGGCAGATCAATGTAATTCATTGCATCCTTAAGGTTGCTGAAGTGCCATTCCTGAGGGAAAAAATGCGGTGGGAATGAATTCACCTCTTGATTCGACTTCAATCCGTTGAATAACGTCATACAAATCGGGTACAGCATGCTAAAAACCATAACCAAAATGACTACACACATCAAACCGTAAACAATCTTATTACTTGTTTTTTTCAAATCGTGTTCTGAAAGAATCCCTCTATCTGCGCTCTTCATCTTAGTAGTCCTCCTTGTTAAGCTTGAACTGTAAAATGCCCAAACCACCCAGGACAATGAACATTAACATGCCAAGCGCAGTAGCTGTTCCATAATCGAGTCTTGTAAATGCATATTTTACAATCAACAATGCGTAGGTAAGTGTAGTGTTATTCGGCCCACCATCAAGTAACGCCATTTGTGACTGATACCCTTGTGAAGTACCAATAATTTGTAGAATCAACATCAAAAAGATTAAATTACGCAGTGAAGGCAAAGTGATGTACTTTATTCGTGCCCATATACCTGCCCCATCAATTTCAGCGGCTTCATACCAATCTCGCGGAATGCTGAGTACAGCAGCCAAGTATATTAACATCCCTGATCCGAACTGCTGCCATGTCTCCATAAACACAAGTGAAATCATGGACCATCTTGTATCTGTTAAGAAGGCAACTTGGTCCACACCCATTGTACCTAGTAACGCATTAATTGGACCCACCGGATCATATAGCCATCTCCACAGTCCATACAGGACGACACCAGGCATAACGAAAGGCAGATAAGCCGCTACACGTACAAAACCCCCAAACTTTCTCAGCTCCGAGATCATGATAGCAAAAGCAATCGGAACCCAAAACCCAATAATAAGACATAAAAACATGTAATACCCAGTGTTCTTTAATGCAGTCAAGACATCTGGATCACTAAGTGCTCTACTGTAGTTCTCAAAGCCTACAAAGCTATTCCCTTTAACAAAATCCACATGGTAAAAGCTGTACAGTAAGCCTTTGAAAATTGGAACCCACAAAAACATAATAAAAATAATTACGGCAGGTACGAGGAACATATATCCCCAAAAGTTTTTCTTCCAGCGGTTTTGCTTGTACGGTGTCCCCTTCAGCGTCGCCGGGTTTTCGGTTACTACTGCGGTTTGATTCATCAGGCTCCCTCATTCCATTGTTCTTTCAGCATTTTTCACAAAATGCTTCCTACCTTAAATTGTAGGAAATGAGGGTTGTACTGAACATGTCTATATCTACCGAAGTCATGGGTGTTTTTACTTCTTCAATTCGCTGGGGCTAATCCCATAATATTTTTTGAAAATTTTACTAAAATGCTCGGGTGATTCATAACCTACACGTTCCGCAATTTCGTATCTGCGAAGATCGGTATTCAAAATCATTTCCCGACTTTCTTCCATCCGGAGCTTGATTACATATTCCCACAGGTTATAACCTGTATTTTTCTTAAATAGGTAACTCAAATAATTGGGACTAACATGATTCTTCTTAGCCACATCGTGAATCGTCAGTCCTTTTTGCGCATAGTTCTCGTCAATATATTCTTTAGCTTTTTGTACGATCAGATTGCTATGGGTATGAAGCTCTTCTACAGATGGATCACTCGTGTAACTGTTCCAGTTGAAATCCCCATAATAGAACACATAATGGTCACTGTGCTCATTGTTCCAGAGAATTGCATTGGAAGCCTGACGGTTCAATACAGCCATAAACGAAAGCCCCTTTAGAATCTGGCTGATGCCAATGACCACGTTCAGATGTATGTATTTATGGATATTAAAATGAAGACTGCGTCCAAGAATATCTAGTCTATTGATTTGGCTGGCAGATGAATCCTCATAGCTTTTTTCATCCCATTGAATAATGATCGTAATCTCACCATCCGGTGCATAAAAAGCTATCGAGTTCCATTCCTGATCCATTAGTTCTTTGGCAATGTTCAGCGCAGCATAACAAAGAAGCCGTCTGTCCCGCAAAGTGTACTGCTTCTCTTGGTTCATTCCAGACAGTGGTACCTTAAGTTTTAAGACGGAAAAATACGGCCCTTGCAGCTTCAGGTTATCCAGCTTCAGCAGGTTATCTGCCTCAGCAAGTACAACTCCAGGGTCGATGAGCAATTCATTCAAAAGCTTGCTGAATTCTGGAAGCGGCTCTTCCAGTCGAAAGCTCTCGTTAATCCCTGACATGAAAACGTCTAGTTCTGGTGAGGGCTTACCCATCTTAAGGAGCACATTTCTGACCGAATCCAAAAACTGCTCACTATTCAAAGGCTTAATTAAATAATCCTTAGCACCGAGCCTAACGGCCATTTGAGCATATTGAAACGTCTCGTGTGCAGAAATCACGATAGTCTGAACCCATGGTTTGGCAAGTTTTGCATGCTGCATCAGATCAATTCCACTCATTGCACCCATCTGAATATCCGTAACGAGCAGATCAATTTCCTCCATGCGGATACAGTCCAACGCCTCAAATCCGCTATTAGCTGTATAAATATTAGAAATATCCAGCCCGGATGAAGCTAATAAATTGCTCAGTCCTTTACAAATCAATGGTTCGTCATCTACTACCAATATATTGAACATATCTGTATGCTCCCCTTCCTTAGTCCTGATTCTCCGATTTCGGAAGCTTGACTGTTACTAGCGTTCCGCCTTCTGTACGAGGGGTATAGCTGATGCCATAATCAGAGCCAAAATGTAAATGAATACGCTGGTTAATATTACGGATACCATAACCGCTGGTAGGATTCGGACTGTCATCATTCAATACAGCTTCAATGGCTTCATAATCAACAGACTTATATCCGTTATCTTCAATAGAGATCCTAACGGTTTCGTCCTCACAAACTGCAGTGATGGTGATCTCACCATCCTCGCCCATATTTTTGACCCCATGAATAATAGCATTTTCTATTAATGGCTGCAGCGTAATTTTAGGAATTAGGTTGCTTTTCGTATTTGGGTGAATATCCATCACAACTCGAAATACGTAATCATAGCGGTGCTGCTGCAGCTTGATATAAGCCGTTGCATGCTCCAGCTCTTCTTCAAGGGTAATCAGCTCCCTTCCCCGACTAAGACTGATCTTCATAAGTTTGGACAATTCCTTGATCATCTCGGCGGATTCGACATTCCCTTCTAATGAGCTTTTCCAATAAATGCTCTCTAGGGTGTTATAAAGTAAATGGGGGTTGATCTGTTGATATAGCAGTTGAAGCTGTGATTCCTTCTGTTTAAGCTCCATCTGGTATTTATATGTGATTAATCCGTTAAGCCTGCGGGCCATGTCATAGGTAGAAGCAATCAGCACACTGACCTCATCATTACTCCCCCTCCGCGGCGTCTCTGGAACACGATTACCCGGCTCGTATTTTCGCACGAAAAAAGCCAGCTTTTGCAAAGGAGTCATTAATGAACGCCAGAAGTACGTTATCATAATCAGTCCAAATACTGCATAAGCCACGGTGATATATTGAATAACACTTTTCATTTCGTTCTGTTGTTGCAATAGCGCCTTTACTGGAACTTTGTAGACCAGCTTTTGACCAAGCGCATGGTTATTGTTAACCACATAGATAAAATCGGAGGTAATCACATCTACTGTACCTTCCAAATCCTCAGCAACCACCGTCTCCGGCAACGCAATTACTTCTCCAGTATTATTCGTAGTGGAAGCAAGAACACGGTTATTCAAGTCTGTTAAGTAAATTTCTCCGTCAGGCAAAGAGATTGATTTGAGGGATTCTCCAATTTTAGAGTCCATTTTGGTGATGACCAAAACGCCAATCGTCTCCGCTTTTCTGGAAATGTTGTTTACAGCTCTCATGTAAGTTAGTGTTTTTAAATTCTCTGCTTGCGCGCTTAGCCTCTCCGTGAACTTCAGTGAGCCGCGTCCCTTCTTCTGAACAACCTCTTCAAACCAGTATGGCTCTTCGGCTTTGGAAAAGAAATAAACGCCCGCCTTCTTAACCTGTGGGAAATTGGGGGCGAAAAAGTAATAATCATTCGGATCGTATATATAAAGGGAGTAATAAATACCATCCCCCCGTTCAGCACCCTGGGAGTAACTGACCAACAACTTCTCTATCGTCTCATACCGTTTGACTCTCTCCAGTATGGTATCCGAGCCAGTCATATTAATTTGCTGAATCAGAGGATTCTGTATCACGGTGGTAGTGATTTTATTTACTGTGTCGATATCCCGATTAATAATCGTAAAGTTCTGCTTGTTCAATTCCACATAAGCATTCGTAACATGGCGCTTCAGTATTTGCTCCGCCTTCATATTCCCATATATGTTCAAAAAGAGGATCGGAGAAATCATAATCAGAAATAGCAGGATGAGCTGCTGCTTGACGTTCAGCTTTCGAATCAATCTAATCAGCCTAGACAACACTATAGTCACACCTCCGGGTTAAATAACTATATCAAAGGGATAAACGCTTACATATGTTCATTTTAAAGTTTTTTATGGTCATTTGTATGTAGTTTTTTTCTGTTGTGCGGATTATAAGAGCATGGTGATATAGACGTCACTGCGTGGAGCGTTTGGGCTTACGATCGCTGTTATCCTCAGATTCCCTGATTTTATACCGCTTTGCGGTAGAAATCCGAGGATAAAGGCGACCACTTCGTTTCTCCAGCTCCAAACCTCCACTCCGCAACTTCATCACCGAGATTCTTAAAAACCGAAAACAGAAAAAGTGAGGGCGCGCAGGGACCACTGCGTGGGGCTTTGGGACCCGATACTCCCTCTGAGCTTCTACCGAAATTCTGAACTTCTTGAGTCTTTTGAGTATAATAGCTTTCCAAGCTGCATCATCACGTTGAGCCATCGGATGCACGTTGGTTTTTTCGAGCAGCTGATCTTGTCAGCTGAATTCAGAGTGTGAGCGCAGGAATTCAGAATAAAGAAGAAAAAAAGACCGACCCCACAGTAGCGTCAACTACTTTGGAGTCGGTCCCCTGTTCAATTATCCTTAGTCTGTCAACAACTCATACAATCCTTTTACAACCATATCAGCTTCCTTCAACACTTCCGGCTTACCTATGCCCACTACCTTCATCCCTGCTGCCTTACCAGCTTGAACGCCTGCCTCCGCATCTTCAAACACGACACATTCGTCCGGCTGTAAGCCTAGCTCCTGACCAGCGATCAAGAACACCTCCGGGTCCGGCTTGGCAAGTGACACTTTGTTACCGTCAACTACAGCATCAAACAGATCCGTAATGTTCAGCTTATTCAAAATAAACTCTGCATTCTTACTAGCTGAACCTAACGCAATTCCAATCCCGCGCGTTCTCAGTCCAGTTAAGTATTCTTTGACCCCAGGAAGCAGTTCCGACTCCTCAAGCTTAGAGATGTACTCTACATATAGGCGATTCTTCTTCTCCGCCATCGCAAGCTTCTCCGCTTCTTCAAATTGTAGGCCGCCAACTTCCAGAAGAATATCGAGCGATCTCATCCGGCTCACGCCCTTAAGACGTTCGTTATCCTCTTCTGTAAATGTAAAGCCTAGCTCGTCAGCAAGACTCGCCCAAGCCAAATAATGATATTTGGCTGTGTCTACGATTACGCCATCCAGATCAAAGATGGCGCCTTTCATATTTTTCAACATGGATTTACTTCCTCTCCGCTGTTAGTTAATGTCTATACTGTTGTTTCGTCCAAGGTTAGCCGCAAGCTCTCACCTGCACCACAGGACTTTCCTACTCGCCCTTGTACCGAGAACACCAGAGTCCCGCTGTAGTCGGCTGCTGTGGTAACTGTAACTTCATCCTTGCTGATCCGCAGTTTAAAGGTATCTCCCCGAAGCGTAACCGGAAGCTCAACAGACTGCCAATGTTTAGGCAGAGAAGGTTTGATATGGACAGTTGCCCCATCGTAATCCAACCCTGCAAAACCAAGTACCGCAGCCATCCAAGCACCGCCGTTAGCGGCTGGGTGGGTACCACCGATATAGAGATCCCCTACATATTGTTTAGATTCTCCCGTAAGATCTACAGTAGCCGTGCGCATAAAATATGGATATCCCCAATCCGGCGAACCAATATCGGCAGCTACCAAAGCGTAGATACAAGGACTAAGACTTGACCCATGCTCGGTGCGCGGTTCGTAGAATTCCCAGTTCGCTTGTTTCACTTCCTTGGTGAAGGAATGTTTGAATAGATTTAACATCAATACGACATCCGCTTGCTTCAGTATGGTTGTAGTTGTGGCTAATCCATTACCGCCACCCAAATACTCATTTTTGTTAAGTACACGGGATTTCAATTCTGGCAGCTCGATATCCTCTAAGGTGAAGTAACGGTCGAATTGTTCGATGACAAGGCTGGCTGGGTCTGGCTGTGGAACATAGAAGCTATCCAGCATAGCTTTGAACTCTGTCAGAAACGGACCTTCACTAAACTCTGTAGACAGTTGGCTGTATACTTCCGGATACTTATCTTGCAGCAATTCTGCTGTACGCAAGGCAATCTCCAGTGTCTCCTTAACCAGAGCATTCGTAAAAGCATTATTGTTCACACGCTCATGATATTCGTCTGGACCTGTTACATCTAGAATCTCAAAGCGTTCTTTTACTGAATTATAGTAAGTATAAGAGTAGAAGAACCGGGCACATTCCCAGATCACTTCCGCCCCTCCGCTAGTCAACAGACTCTCGTCACCTGTAAATTGAACGTATTTCCAGATCCCGTGTACAACATCCCCACTGATATGAACCTGCTTATCGCGGAAATAAGTGCGCATTGGTCGACCGGTAAACACATCATTCACATTAAACAAAGTACAAGCATCGTCTCCTGTATCCTGACTTTCCCAAGCATAGAATGCTCCCAAAAAACCATATTCCGCGGCCTTCCGGCGAGCTCCGTCCAAGGTATGAATCCGGTACATCATCAGGTTGCGAGCAACCTTTGGATCCGTATGCAGGAAGAACGGCAGCATAAACATCTCTGTATCCCAGAATACGGCTCCTTTATAAACCTGACCCGATAAACCACGAGCCGGGATAGAAACCTTTTCCGAAACCGTAGGTGCAATAATTAACAGCTGATAAATACTGTATCTTAGAGCAAACTGGGCATCCTCATCGCCTTCGATAATGACATCGCTAAGTGACCATCTTTCTTCCCATTGCTGGCGATGAGCCTGTAATAACTCGTCATAACCGAGCGTTTCAGCAGCTTGGACAGACTTTACTGCTTCTGACTCCGGTGCACTAACATCAAGACCAGTATATACCGCAACGTACTTAAACCATTCATAGGTCTCACCCGCACGCGCTTCAAAAGAAATCCGGCGAATACTAGCGCCCTCATCCAGTTGCTGATCTCCAAAATTAAATACGGCTCTCTCCGCAACAACTACCGGAATGTTCAATTCTCCACTCGTGGAGGAATAAACGAGTACCTCGTCCTGTGACTGTACCTTTTGACCAAAGAGGTGGGGACCATTGATATCCCATACATCTACGTCAATCCCGGTCTCAATCACAATTTGGCAATCTTGTGTACTATGGATAGAGTGTTTACTAATGAGCAGATGAAGATTGTCCTGGCTTACAAAACGATCTGCTGTGAACGTCAACGTTCCTCCGTCAGATATATCATACTCAGTATTCCGATGATGAATCGCACTGCGGATATTCAGCTCCTGCATATGAGAGCTCGGTTCAAGCTCTAGCACACTTAAAGGCTGACCGTTACAGACAACCTTGGTCCATAATCCATTCGGAGCATTGACAGGTTCTCTCCACTTATTTCCCGCTTTGTCATATAGACCGGCTAAAGTTACGGCAACTAACTCAGTTTTACCGAATTCCTCCAGTGTGCCGCGATATCCCATATAGCCATTGCCTAACATATATTTGTTCCCGTTCGTCGTCACCAGTTGCTTGTCGAAATGACTATCCCTAACCGCCCAGCTCATCGGGCCAACATCCCTTCGCCTAGCGGAAGCGTCGTCCCGGAAGCATCCACTGTAATGGACTGGCCGTACACGATAATATCCGTGCTACCCCCATGAATTGCTGTGAGCGTTACTGAAGTTTTGTTTACCAAAATACGTAGTAATACCCCTTCGTACATCACTTGGAAACTATACTCGTTCCAGCGTTCAGGTAATGAAGGTTGGAAGGACAAACGCTCTCCATCTGAACGCATACCGCCAAAGCCATATACAATATTCATCCAAGCGGCTGCAATCGAAGTCGTGTGAAGCCCTTCACGTGTATTACGGTTGTAATTATCTAAATCCAGTCTTGTCGCAAATTCAAAGAACGAATAGGCTTCTTCCGGCTTACCGATTTCGCTTGCCAGTATGGAATGGATCGAAGGTGAAAGTGAAGATTCATGAATACATCTAGACTCGTAATATTCATAGTTGGCCAGCTTCGCTTCTTTAGAGAATTGTCCATTATATAAGAACATAAACATAAGGACATCCGGTTGCTTAATCATGTCATAACGATACAGACGATCATATGACCAGTTCGAATAGAGCGGAAACTCCGTTACAGGGATGGAATGAATATCAATATGCGGCATATCGAAGAATCCATCATGTTCTTCAAATACTCCTGTTACTTCGTCAACCGGAATTTTCATATGGTCTGCTTTATTTTTCCAATCGGTAAGCTCTTCGTCACGAAGCCCCGTCTTTTCTACAACCGTCGCAAAAGCCGTTGGTGCCTGTTCTTTCATTTCCCGCAGGGTATTCAGGGTGTATTCAAATGATTTTTGGGCCATCAGATTAATATAGCAGTTATTATTCACCATCAATTGGAACTCATCAGGACCCATTACGCCAAAATATCCATATTTCCCGCTTTGTTGACCCCATTGACCGCGTGTAGCGTAGAATCTACTAATCTGAACCAGCATCTCAGCGCCTTTACTGTGCAGGAATTCTTTATCGCCAGTATTTTTGACATAATGCCAGATACCATAGGAAATAGCAGTCCCTACATGAAGCTGAAGATTCGAATGCTGCCAAAGATCACAGCTCTCTGTTCCATCTATAGTAGCAATAGGGTAACATGCTCCCTCGCAATCAACATCTTTAGCACGTTGCATAGCCTGAGGTAACGTCTTATATCTAAAGTCCAGCAAGCTACGGGCGGCCTTAGGATTATTGAACATATAGAAAGGCAAGCAATACGATTCTGTATCCCAGAAAGCCAACCCACGATATACTTCTCCCGTCAGCCCTTTAGCGCCGATGTTGAACCCAGGATGATCACCATGATAAGTCTGATAAAGCTGGAAAATGCAAAAGCGAATGCCCTGCTGATTCTCAGGATCGCCCTCGATCCGAATATCACTTGTCTCCCAGATACCATTCCAATAGGCTGTCTGATCCGCGAAAATTTGAGTGTCTTTCAGTTGACTCGCACTTTCAGCAAGAGCTAGCCCTTTGCTCCACAGCTCTTCAGCTGTATGTGCAGATTCACTATCTGAATAGTTGATAACCAGCTTTGTAAAATGAGTCGATTCTCCTTGAGCAAGCTCCAAAGTAAAGCTTTGCCCTATAAATTTTTCATGTTCAGTTCGGGTAAGCTGAAGCGGCTGCGAAGATTGTAAAGTAAAGCTGGAGAATAGCTTGTTAGCTGTGTTCACTGTTCTCGCCATAATAGCAGTGGTAGCTCCTTGTTCTCCGCTGCGGAGACTACTCCACATACATTCGCCGCGTTCCTCATGAATAATGCTGAAATCAAGACCCGCACAAATGTCTACGCTGCCCGAGAAATTAAGGGGCTCAAATTCCACCCGCTGTAGCCCCAGATGAGACATCGTCATGCTGACTAAGCGTGTAAAGACAACTTTTAAGCTTTTGCCATCATTTAGGTGCCAGATCAGCTCCCGCCGGTAGGTTCCACTACGAAGATCAAGTTTACGTACATAATCCGATATTTTACTTTTTGCCAGATCCAGCTGTTCACCATTCATAGTGATCCGCGTATACAGCCAGTCCGCCGCATTCACCATGTATCTCAGCGAGCGAATGATTCCTTTATAATGATTGCCAATGTCCAATTGTTCATTTAACCCGTTGAAATAACTGCCTTGCAGGGAATCCCCAGAGTAACCTTCCTCAGCATACCCCCGCACACCCATATACTCATTTCCTAGCGAAAAAATAGATTCCGAGGTCCGATTTCGTTCTGGATCAAAGCCCTCTTCAATAATTGCCCAAGGATCTACCTTAAGATATTTGTCAGCCACTTTAGCCATGTATGATTTCCCCTTCTCCTGGTTTTTGCTCCATTCTCAGGATATCGTTCCATACCCGTTGCGCCAATGTCTGACCTTAATGAAGATGTGTGCGTTTATACGGAGTTGAAATCGAACGGATTTCTATATCATGAATTTTTGCAGTATAATATGTAGAATCTAATAAGAACGCCAAAAAAACAGCGACAGACCCATTATTTGAGAATAATGGATTGCCACTGCTGATATATAAAGAACATATACTTCTTACTCCTTTTTAGTTAAAAATCATATTACATCTAGCACTTTTGAAGTGAAAATAATCACAATGTTGAAAATTCGACACTTTTAAATGGTTTTTCTTACCCAAATTGAAGATTAAAGAGGTATAATTAATTTAAAATTTACTGAAAAACTGAGGGAATAAAGGGGATGTCGATTATGCTAAAAGAACATTACAATGTCATCGAAGCCCACGGAAATACAAACTGTTTCTCCGAACAGAATTTCAACAGACTTCTTGTTACTATGAAAGAGCGCGTTGTTCCAGAGGGTTCACATCTTTTCTGGGAAGGCGACTACTCGGATAAATTGTTTTATATCAAACGTGGACGTGTGAAATTAACTAAATCAACGGATGAAGGTAAAGAACTTATTCTTTATATGTACCAAGCTGGCGATATGGTAGGTCAAGCGGACCCATTCTTCAGCACCAAGCACAGCTTTACTGCAGAAGTGATTGAAGAGAGTGAAGTTGGCGTTATCGAGCAAAAGGATCTAGAAATTCTCATTTGCCAACATTGTGATTTTGCTATCGACTTTATGAAATGGATGGGCATTCATCACCGCCTAACTCAAACGAAATTCCGTGATCTGATGATGTATGGCAAACCAGGCGCACTTTGCTCTACTCTCATTCGACTTGGTAATACTTATGGTGAGAAGAGCAGCGATGGTGAGAACATCCTCATCAACAAAAAAATTACGCATACAGATCTGTCCAACATGATCGGCGCCACTCGTGAGAGTGTAAACCGGATGCTGAGTGACTTGCGTAAAAAGGATGCGGTTGAGTACGAAAACGGCATGATTGTCATCAAGGATCTTGGTATGCTGCAGGAAATTTGCCACTGCGAAATGTGTCCAAACGAGATCTGCCGAATTTAATTCCATTATCATATACCCTCTATTCACCTCAATGAAACTTATATGACCCAATTATTCTGCACATTATAAAATAGAGTGGTCCAAGGCGCCTAACATAGGCGTCTTTTTTTATACCACAAGACAAGCAAAAACGCCTTCGGCGTCCCTAATGGACGGTAAGCGTTTATGCGAGAAATATAAGGATAATTTATAGCGTGAAACTTATACTTTCTTATATTTAGAAAAAGAGCTGGACCCGAAATTGGGTCAGCCCTATAACCATAAATATTCTCTTAACGTTTAGTCTGAGTACTTCGCACGGGAGAAATCATCCAATAGGCCATACCAACAAATACGCCACCGCCAATTATATTTCCTAGTGTAACGGGTATCATATTGTGTATCCATCCGGCAATCGTAACGGTGTCTGGGTGATTCGGGAGCAACACCGCAACGCTTAGTAGGGTCATATTAGCCACGCTGTGTTCATAACCACTCGCAATAAAGGCGAACAAGCACCACCAGATCAGAACCAGTTTGGCTGTTTCACTTTTAGCGCGTGAAGCCATCCATAGCGCTAGACAGACCAGCCAGTTACAGAGAATCCCGCGGAAAAAGAGCTCCGAAAACGGAAGGCTCATTTTCTTAGCTGCAGCTGCGAAGATCAGATGCTCTGGGGGCGCAGCATTGAATAGTCCAGTTCCTCGAATTAATAGTGCTAAAATCACTGCCCCTGCCACATTCCCTACAAACACAAGCACCCAGTTCTTGATGGTATCCCAAATACTTGTTCTGCCAGCTAGTGTACTAACCGTAAAGAACATATTATTTCCGGTAAACAGCTCTGAGCCTGCAAACACAACAAGAGTCAAGGCAATACCGAAAGATGCACCCATAATGAGAGGTTGGAAAGGTGATTTGGCAGCCGCTAGAGGCGCTCCCAGCGAGAAAATAAGAATAATCCCAATGCCTACATATGCCCCGGCCAAGAGGGCTGCGAGAAAATATCTTGGTAAACTTTCATTCATTTGGTCTCGCTTGCTGACTGCCGCCTCGACAATGTTCTCCACACTTTGTGTAAACATAATACTCCACCCCACCGTTTTCTATTTAATCCTTTACTACAACCTTCGGTGTCTACAAGCTCACTGTCACAATGTCTCCACTAAGGGAGACAGGATAAGTCACAACACTACCTTGATCCGGTGCTTGTACTTCACCCGTGCGGAGATCTATTTTCCAATCATACAGTGGATCATAAAGAAAGTGGCCCGAAACGATCCCTTCAGCAAGCGGACCCCCTTTGGGATGAGGGCTCCGATTCTCCAGCGCATAGATCGCTCCGTCAGAGGTACGAAATACAGCCAGCTCCACATTTTCAGCCACAACTACCCGGCCGATCTGTAACAGGAAATCCTTTACATTTCCTATCGTATATGTCTGTGTTGCCATTTTCATTGTTTTTCTCCCTTCTGTTTGTGTAATCTATCCGTTAAAGTCTTGTTTCTTCAAAAAGTGCAGCACGTGTGCTGTTATCATTCAGTATTTTTTTCCAAGGATCTGTGACCTGAGTTAAGGCAAAATCAATCCGCGCCGCAAGCTCTTTACGATTCTCTTCATTGTTGAGAATGACCGTTTGAATCTGTTCTAGCCCCATACGCTCAACCCACTCGGAGGTTCTCTCCAAATAATTTCCGGTTTCACGGTAGTATTGCATCACAGCCGAGCACACTTCAATTAACTCTTCATCGGTCTTCACCTTGCAGAAGGCGTCCGCTATTCGCGGTTTAATACCGCCGTTACCACCGATAAATACTTCCCAACCGCCATCATTACCGACGATACCGATATCCTTCGTGCAGGATTCTGCACAATTACGAGGACAACCGTTAACAGCCATTTTAAACTTCGCCGGAAAATCAAGACGCTCATACTTACGCTCCATAAGAGCGCCCATTCCCATCGAATCTTGTGTGCCAAAACGGCAGAACTGCGAGCCCACACAAGTCTTAACCGTACGAAGAGATTTGGCATAACCGTAACCTGAAGGCATATCCAGCTCTTCCCATACCTTAGGTAAATCCTCTTTTTTCACACCGATCAGATCCAGGCGTTGCCCGCCAGTCACCTTCACAACTTTCACATCATATTTAAGCGAGACATCGGCGATTTTCTTCAGATCCTCTGGTGTTGTTACCCCGCCGTACATGCGTGGTATTACAGTGTAGGTTCCATCCTTTTGAATATTGGCACCCATTCTTTCATTTACAAATCGGGATTCTTTCTCATCTTGATGAGTATCAGGGTTCATCATCCCTAGATAATAGTTAATCGCCGGACGACACTTGGAGCAGCCTTCCTCTTGTTTCCAACCGAGTACATTCATGACCTCTTTTGTTGTTTTAAGTCCTTTAGCTGTAATTTCAGCAACAATCTCATCACGGCTAAGCGTTGTACAGCCACAAATACCTTGCTTGGCAGCTTGCTGGAAACTGTCACCCAAGACAAATTGCAGGATTTGTTCTACTACGGGTTTGCAACCCCCACAAGAGCGAGTAGCGCCAGTGCAAGCTTTAATCTCATCCACAGTAGTAAAACCATGTTCGGTGACGGCATCTACGATCGCTTTTTTAGTTACACCGTTACAACCGCAGACAATTTCTTCGTCCGCCATCGTCTCTACGGAAGCACCCTTCTTAGCTCCCCCACCGCAGCATCCCGTTCCCATGACCTCTGTATAAATTTCATCGGTCATTACCGCGCCTTGTTTTACTAGCTTTTGCAGATTCGCGGACTCCGTCACATCACCGAACAAGACCGCACCGACAATTACATTATTTTTGAGCAAAATTTTCTTATAGGTTCTCTTCCATTCATCTTTGCTTGAGATCACCGTGTGTTCAGGAGAATCCAAAAACTCACCTGCAGAAAATACATCCACCCCAGATATTTTAAGCTTCGTGGAAACAATGGAACCTTCATAAGGCTTCGTTTCACTACCACATAAATGTTTAGCTAGAACCATGCCTTGCTCAAATAGCGGGGCCACCAGTCCGTAACACACTCCACGATGCTCGGCACATTCGCCGATGGAATATACGTTCTGCATGGAGGTTTGCAGATAATCATCCACTACGATCCCACGATTTACGGAGATTCCGCTTTCTTTTGCCAACGTTACATTCGGTTTAATTCCGACGGCCATTACCACAAAATCTGCAGCAAGCGTACTGTCATCACTGAACCGCAATCCACTTACTCTCTGTTCCCCGGTCAATTCTACCGTTTGTTTGCCCATAGCAAATTTCACACCTTGACGCTCTAGCTCAGCTTGCAGCATCGAGGAGGCATTCCGATCAAGCTGGCGCTCCATCAGGTCTTCCATTAAATGAACTACAGTAACGTCCATACCTAGGTTCACAAGACCTTTTGCTGCTTCCAGCCCAAGCAATCCCCCGCCGATTACAGCCGCTTTACTATATTGTTTGGCCGCTGCCAGCATCGCATCACAGTCGGAAATATCTCGAAACCCAACCACGCCCTCTTTATCACTGCCAGGCACAGGTAAAATAAAAGAATTCGAGCCTGTCGCAATAATTACTTTGTCGTATGGCACTGACAACCCGTTATCTGCAACAACTTGTTTGGACTCTTCATCAATTCGTGTCACTGTAGTACCCGTGTGCAGGGTAATATTATTGTCTTCATACCAATTCCAGTCGTTTAGGATGATATCATTAAGGGTTTTGCTACCTTCAAGAACATAAGACAACATGATCCGATTGTAATTGGGATGAGGTTCACTTCCAAAGACCGTGATGTCATAAGCTCCACCCAGCTTCAAAATCTGCTCTATCGTACCTATGCCCGCCATACCGTTGCCTACTAACACTAATTTTTCTCTCTTCGCTGTCATGGTTAGGTGCCTCCTCAAGCTTATGAGTACATGCTCAATTTCTCTTCTACATATTGGAATTATACGGTTCAAATTCAAGTCGTCATTGTGATTGCGGTCACTTTAATTGTGAATGTTTTCACACTTTAGTTCGCTAATGATTGTTAGGTATTTTCAAACATAAAAAGCCAGACCAACGATTCTGAAGAACCGTTAATCTGGCTTTGATGTACTATTTTTAGCGTAAAGTTAATAGAATCTCTAAGACATCATGAGGCATAAGCTTCATATCCATCCCATTATCGAGCAGTAGCTTTCCGTTCACCTTCAGCTTCCAGACTTCATTACTTAGCGGGGTATAATCATTAACAGAAAGCACGCTTCTACTACCATCATCCATCTGCACCATATCGCAGCTCTTTAGCAATTCTCTTACAGTTAAATCCTCTTTAAATAACATAATATATGAATGCTGCAAATCTACTTCTACACTTCCGCCGTTCAAAATCAGCATTACAGTTTGAAGTGGTTCTTGATGGTCCTTAGATTTCGCTGTGAAGACTAGCTGTGAATCATATCCTACAACATTATTCCAATCCGCTTTCCCAATGATTTGACCGTCCATCTGAAGCTCCCAAACCATTCCCGACTCTAGTGAAATATCCTTTACCGAAAGAATACTTGAGTTATCCTCAGCAAATGTGGCAATATTACTACCTTTCAGTAACTCCATTATTGATATTCCATTTCTGTAGCTCCCACTGAGTGACCTGTCCGATGGTTTGGTAAGCAGTTCTTGATCACCAATCTTAATCGATATCATCGGCCCCTCAGATCCTGCTGCACCATTATTATCATTACTATTAGCATCAGTCTGAGTGGAGCATCCATTTATTATGAATACGATGATTAAGCCTAGCATCAACTTCCACAAATTTCGCGTGGGCATCCTGGCACCGCCTTATCCCGCCTAATGACCCTATAGCGTCTCAGGCTTGTAAAGTTATGTATACTATCTATTTAAGAATAACTTAAACAAGCCTTGTTCTCAAATAAGTAAAAATTCTAGATTCCCTAGAATAGAGTTCTTCTCGAAAATCACGTTTAAGCATCCTTCCACAACTGGCCAACCTGCCTTCAATTAATCTTAACCATATTTTTCAGGATCATTTCATCTACCTTTTTCAACGGAGGTATCCTCATTGCTATGCATTGTATAATTTCCCAATAAAAAAAGCCCCCTAAGGGACTCTTTAGAGCTCTATTCGTCTTCACTGGTATCTAGGGAACAATATATTATTCTCCAGATGTACATGTTCAAAAGTCATACTCTCCAGCTCTTCCAGCCGAGCATATGTCAATCGATAGGTCGTACAAGCATGCGCCGGTGGAGTGAAATCATCTGTAACACTACGTATTTTTCTCAAAATATCGCCCGCACCATCATGCTCATTCTCCAGCTCAGACAATGACTCGCGGATTGCTGTCAAGCCTTCTTCAGTAGGATTAGCATCGTACGTCAACAGCTTAGGAAACTCATCTTCTTCTTCTTTAGCCGTATGCGTAAGTAGTTCTTCCTTTAGTGTGTTAAACAAGTCATATAACTCAGCCAGATGAGGAGAATCGCCACCATGCACTCGATACACCTTAGTTACATTTTGGCTAATGAGGGGTAGCTCTTCACGGAGATAACGGTGATGTTTGTTTATGATATGGTCAATTAACTCTTCAGAAGGTGCAGTATTCCAAGCGATTTCCTCTCCGGGTACTGGATACTCTTCGAACAGCTTGTTAAGATCACTGATGATTAGCTCTTGATCCAGACCACGTTCAGCCGCTGCTTCAGCAAGAGGTTTAGCTCCACCGCAACAGAAATCAATCCGTTTTGCCTTGAAATAATCTGCCGCTTTAGGGAACTGCAATACAATATCTCTAACTAGTGCATCTGGGGTAAATCCAGCTTGTACCGATTGTACTTGCTTCGAATCCGAAATACTATCATTAAGTTGTTTAGTTTCCATTATAGCTCCTCCTTGGGTTATGGGATTAGGTTTTGAATAAATCTTATCCACTTCTTCACCTTAACCCTGAAAGGAACTTTGACTTGTGATTGTACGCACGGAAATTGTATCTTATTTTTGAACGAAATTGGAGATTAATGCACATGCAAAATAAACGCAAAAAAAGCACCTTTACCTACAAAGGTGCTTGTTCAACTCTCTTTATTGCACATAAGCCTGCATATACGTCCGCTGTCCCTTTGAATCCTTCAAATAAGGTCCCAACCCGGCAAAACGCGAGTGATCCATATAGACACCGGTCATCCATCTGCCTTCCGTCAACCCCCCATTCCATTTAAGGACAAGATCAGGCGCGGAAATCCATTCCTGAAAGACTCGTATATTCTGATCTTTGTATTCTTTACATGGCTTAGACCGCTCAATAAGGTGAAACTCATTAAGATATGTTGGAACGAAATAAGAGGATATCGTATGCAAATCATCATCGTCAAAAAAAGGCTCATCGCCTAAAAAGGGCTTGAATAATACGGTGTTCTCGTACATGGACCAAATTACTGCTTGCAGCACCATGCTCTGGCGAATGCCGTTATGAAACTTATATTGTCGCTCATGATTCACCGCATTTTCCTCTTCGAGAGGTTCCGTCGACTCCAGACAGTGCCGTTCACAGCCAATACATTTCCAGCCGGTCGGACTCTGAATCCATTTTTGAAAAATAGTTCCGCTATCATTGTTCCCTTTGTAGAGTGAAGAGATAATGCTGTAAGGCACGCCAATCCACGCATCCCATAAGGAATCAGGAAGATGGCTATGCAGCATGAACAACGTCTTGTCATAGATGAGCTGTACTTTGATAGAAGCATTCTCTAGCTCAGCAACATCCTTTTTTCCATACGTTATTTCCCGGGAAAACAGGGTCGTCTTCGTCTTCATCTCCCTCGCCTCCTAATAGTTTTGCTATGCCTGTACTCCATCTGAGTAGTTTTGAGCAAAAACCAAATACGCGAGCGCTTCCATTCAAGGATCATACAATGTTTTTCTATTATATTACAATTATTTTTAAACTGTGCAAGTTTTTTTCAAGCATAAAGGATTGGAACAAAACTGTCACTGTCTAATATTTAGAAATTGAAAAGCCCTTTTTCCACCATTTCGGAAAAAGGGCCACAACATTACTGTGAATTTTAGTCTACCCAGCTCTCAGCCCAAGACTGAATTTGCTGCATAACAGGCTGCAATGCACGGCCTTTATCTGTTAATTCATACTCAATACGTACGGGTGTCTCTGGGTATACATGCCTAACCAGTATACCCTCACCTTCCAAATCCTTCATCCGCTCGGACAGCATCTTATCGCTCATTGAAGGAATGAGGCCGGAGATATCTTTAAACCGCTTCGGTCCACTCATCAATGTCTGAATAATAAGTCCATTCCAACGTTTGCCTAAGAAAGAGAAGGCTGTTTCAAATCTGGGACACATCGCAAATTGATGTTCTTCCATTGTTCTCACCTCTCACTAGCGAAACTTACTATTAGTTAGTATATATAATATTAACACATTTTAACCTTGATGAACATCGTTTACCAAAAAAAGTTCATCTGACTCTATTATTATATCCCCAATGTCAATCCCCCACAGGTCCTTTAGATCCACGCCCGGCAATCGCTTCGGTTACGATTTGTGCCAAGTCGTCATTTCCAAATAACGAAAGCACACCCAGGACTGTATCATCAGAAATGTCCCCTGCTTCCTCCGCAGAAACCGTGAGGGAAAGCGCATGACGCAAAGCTTCATTCCCTTCTTGCTGCGGATAGGCCTGCAAATAAAGCGCATGCGGATCGAGGCCTTGATTGACGCACCACTGAGCAAAGACAAGGATCATCATCTCTTCTTCGCGCTTATAGCTTTCGATGATCTGTTCCTCCACTAATTTACGGTTATCCTCCATATATTCTTCTCCTTTCTCGGAGACCTCATTCAGCAAGCTGTGCCGCCAGCATATGACTAGGCAGTACCGCTGAAGCAGCAATGCTGCATTGCTCCGGTGTATTTATATTGCTAAGAAAATCGTTCACCACTCCACTAAAACCTCTTCTATCCAGCACAGTATCCCGGCTTCCAAAGCTTTGAATTTGCGGCTTGGCATCCTTTTTATAAAGAACAGCCTTGTCCAGATCCACCACTTCCACTGATCTGCCATATCCATGTAGCTCAAGCTTCTCCACATCCACGCCAGCTTCACGAATCATACTGTACATCCCTACTGCGCCATGTTTCCAGCTGAGCATTCCAGATGCCTGTAGAAGACGACCTGCTTCATTAGATTGAAGATGATTACGAAGCCGTTCATAATGATCTCCACACAACCACAACAGCAAATCAAGCATATGGATCAAATCATCATGCACAGTTTCGCGGCTGGTACCCGTCTGTAGCTTCGTTCGATGTTTTATCGCACTACAATGGCTAATCCCACCGACTTCCTCAAGCCATTGCTTAGCGGTAACATACATAGGGGCAAAACGGCGATTAAAGCCCACTCCTAGCAAAAGCCCTTTATCTTGTGCTAACTCCGCCATCCTTCTGGACTCTTCAAAATCATAGGACAGCGGCTTATCTACATATACCGAAATCCCATGTTCGAGACATTTTGTTACTATATCATAATGTGTAGTCGTTGGGCTATGTACAAATACTGCATCCAGATCCCAAGAAAACAGCTCATCCAGATTCGTCGTACCTTTAGGAAAACGGTAAGTTTGAACGGCCTGCTCCACCGTTGTCGGTGAATGACTAAGAACACCAACTACCTCCGCATGTTCATGCTGAGAGAGCAGTGGCAAATATACTTTGCGGGCGATATTGCCGATTCCTATTATGGCGACTCTTTTACGTTCAGATGCAATCATTGATCTTCCCCCTCTCAATACTTCAATAACTCGTTCATTCTCTCTTTGTTCTCTACAAATGCTATTATACCTGCTTCTCATTCTCTGACAATTGATCTTTACTTCAATATTTACTTCTTTTCCCTTATGATGAGATGAATGAGTGGAAGAAGGGGCATATTATCTATGAAGAAATGGTTCTCGATTATTCTTTATGTTTCGGCCACAATCCTTGCGTTTATCTACAGATATGACATCCTAAGCTGGATGAAAGAGGATCATAATCTTTTCAGTTCCATAGGGATTGCAACTTTACTGGCTTTGTTTCCAGTTGTACCTTACAAAGCTGTCATCGGGTTCTTCGGTTATGCTTACGGGAGTTTAGCGGGTGCTATAATCTGCTGGCTGGCTACAAATCTTGCTGCGGCAATCCTTTTTGGCGTTGTAAAATACTTATTTCAAAGCCAGGCAAGAGCTTACTTAGCCTCCATACCCGCGCTCGAAAAGTTCACAGCCGGCATAGAACGACGGCCTTTCGCTTCAATTGTCCTTGCTCGTCTCGTGCCGATCATTCCCCAAACAGCGGTCAACATCTACGCCGGAGCCGCTGGTCTGCCTTTTTGGAGCTATATTGCAGCTTCTGGCATAGGAAAAATACCGGGGATTGCCTTATACGCCTTTCTCGGAGATCATCTGCTGCAGAATCCCGGAAGTGCAATTACAGCCATCATTGTGTATGCCGCAGTACTGATTATTGCTGGACTGAGTTTGCGTCCCCGCTCTCAAGAAGTGAAGAATCATCGTTAGTGAAGAACTATTTGCTCGCAAACTGGCAGGCAGTTAGTATTTGCTTTATAATTAAATTGTGATCTATTTAATTGCATTATGTGAAATGGAGGGATATCAATGAGTGAACATCAGACTAACCATATAAATACCAAGACAGAAAAAGCAACCTTTGCAGGCGGATGCTTCTGGTGCATGGTCTCGCCGTTCGAAGAATTGCCAGGTATCATTAGTGTCGTCTCTGGCTATACCGGCGGTCATACTGTAAACCCAACCTATGAAGAGGTTTGTTCGGAAACGACAGGACATGTTGAAGCTGTACAAATTACGTTCAACCCAGATATTTTCCCTTATAGCAAGTTACTTGAGCTGTTCTGGCAGCAAATTGACCCTACCGACGCAGGTGGACAATTCCATGATCGCGGGACTTCTTACGGAACAGCGATCTTTACCCATTCGGAGGAACAAAAACAACAAGCAGAAGCTTCCAAGGCAGCTCTGCAAGCAAGCGGTCGGTTCTCTAGTCCGATCGTAACCCCGATTCTCCCGGCAACCACCTTCTATCCTGCCGAAGAATATCATCAGGGTTATCATCGTAAGAATCCAGGCCACTACAAACGTTACCGTAAAGGTTCCGGCCGAGAAGATTTTATCGAAACTCACTGGACACATAAAGAGGACAAACAAAGCTTGAAAGAACGTCTAACACCACTTCAATATGAAGTCACTCAGAATAGTGCAACAGAATCACCTTTTCGGAATGATTTCTGGGATCACCATGGTGATGGCATTTATGTAGATATCGTATCTGGTGAGCCGTTATTCAGCTCGCAGGATAAATACGATTCCGGTTGCGGCTGGCCAAGTTTTACCCGTCCGATCAGGGACTACGCTGTGAAGGAAAAGACAGACCTCAGTCATTTGATGGTTCGCACAGAAGTACGCAGCAAAGTAGCAGACTCTCACCTAGGTCATGTCTTCGACGATGGTCCCGGAGAAAACGGGCTACGCTACTGTATAAATTCAGCAGCATTGCGATTTGTACCTAAAGAGGATCTAGAGAAAGAAGGTTATGGAGAGTATCGCGTGCTCTTCCAGTCTGCCTAATTTTCAATCTTCTGCACAAAAGAAAAAATATCGTCCTTTTATTAGAAAAGCCCTCAATCCATGTAATGGGACTGACCCCATAACGTGAGACAAATCAAAACACCTTCAAGAGAATGGAACCTTGTCGTAAGATAAGGAGATCATCTTGGAGGTGTTTTTGCATTGGCAACCAGAGTAAGTTATCCCGTGGAAATAAAGATGAAAGCTATAGAAATGAGATTAGCAGGAGTACCTGTGAAAGAGGTTATGGAGCAGCTCGGAATACGGAATAAGACACAGCTAAAGACATGGATGAGATGGAATCGAAATGGTGAACGACATCGTTTGGAGCAGCCGGTGGGTAAACAGTACAGCTATGGCAAAGGTCCGGAGGACTCTTCGGAACTCGAAAAAGTAAAGGCAGAGAACCGATTCTTAAAACAACAATTAGATCTGCTAAAAAAGTACGAGGAGTTGGAGAGGAGGTGGAACCAGAGGCCGTTATTGCCTGGATTGAATCCATTCGAAACGAAGTGACGGTGTCTGAGGCTTGTAGATGGCTCGGAATCGCAAGAACGACTTACTACCGCTGGAAAGCAGCTGTGGGGACAAAGCATACAGACAAACTGGTGGAGAAAATCCGGGAGCTTTGCATCCGTCATAAATTCCGCTATGGGTACCGGAAAATCACGGCGCTCCTTCGGATAGAGCAGAGTATAAATCATAAGCGAGTCCAGCGGATCATGCAGTGTGAGGGGCTTCAGTGCCGCGTGAGGATGAAAAAACGAAAGGTGACTGGGCAATCTGTACACTCCTTTGAAAATCTGCTCAAGCGACAGTTTCATGCAGAAGCACCTCTGCAAAAACTCGTCACGGACATTACCTATTTGCCATTTGGCGGGAAGATGTTGTACTTCTCCAGCATTCTAGACTTGTACAATGGTGAGATTGTGGCTTACAGTATAGCAGATAAACAAGATACCTCTTTGGTGTTGGATACATTAAATCAACTTCCAAAGCAGAAAAAGATGTTGTTGCATAGCGACCAGGGCAGCGTGTATACGTCCTTTGCGTACCAGGAAGCTGTAAAAGGAAAAGGCATTACCATGAGCATGTCCCGTAAAGGAACGCCCGCTGATAATGCCCCCATTGAATCGTTTCATTCCACTCTAAAGTCTGAAACGTTCTACCTCGAAGATCTCACATCTACAACGACTGCAATCGTTGTAAAGACCATTCGAGACTACATCATTTACTATAACTCAATTCGAATTCAAGCGAAACTAAATAACCAGTCACCGATGGATTTCCGGCGACTGGCTACTTAAACTTGTAAGGTGTTTTGATCCCTGTCTCACAAACGGGGGTCAGTCCCAATACCTTGGATTGAGGGCTTTTTAATTTCATAGCGCCTACTCTTTCTCTGAGTCCTTATTAGCCTTCAGATCATCTTCTGAAGCTGCCTCCTTGATCTCTTTTGCCGCAGGAATGATTTGCTCTCTGTTCAGCTCCTTATTTCGTTGACGCATCCTCTCGGTCTGCTGCTCCCGACGCTCGCGAATATTTTTGCGGGAAACTAGAACGACAGCTAGGATAATGGCTACTCCAATTAGTATCGGTAACGCTCCTGCAAGGATAACGACAATCCACTGAAACATAACAGATAGTGCATTCAAGCTTCCTTTTAGAGCATCTGAAGCACGTTCCAGTAACGGTCCTTGCTCTTCCTTCTCTTTGACAGCAATGCTTTCATCCGTCTGATACACTCTCAGTTCTACTGTAGAGAATGATACATTCTGATTAATATATCTCATTCTACCTTTAATCTGCTCAATGTTTTCCTGAATCGAACCAAGCTCGTTCGCGAAGGCGACCAGATCCGTGGATTTCGTTGCTTTTTTCATAAACTCTGTATATTGTGCTTCCATTAACTGCTTGGCCTTCAAACGCGACTCCAGATCAACATACTCTTCAGAGACATCTTGTCCTTGAATGCTGCGCTGTAGAGATTCGTGTTTTACTTGTTCTAATTTATTCAGAAAAGGGGAGAATCCGGAGGCAGGCACCTTAAGGATAAACGTCCCACCTTGCTCGTACTGCGACATATTTTCATTAAACTCAATAATATATCCATTTGCCATGGTTACTAAATTACGTATTTCAGTCTGTGCTTTTCCATAGTCTTCTACTTCCATGTTAAGATTGGCTTTATAGATCAGCTTCTTGTTCAAGCCCGCTACTACATCACTACCAGTAAATCCTGCACTTGCTTGAACTGTATTGTCTGGTGTGGATCCCTTTACAGCCAAGTTCTCGCCGCCACCTGTTTCTGTCTCAGGAGCTGCCGCGGTACTCTGGTCCGCAGATGAGGCCATCGAGCTTTGCGTTTGTACCTCTGCTGCTGCATTGTTACTCATACTACCATTTTCTTTTGCCGAACTATCTGCCGCTGAATTCCTATCCGCTGAGCCACATCCCGCCAAGACCACCGCAAGAATTAATAAACATAAGTAATGCAGACCCCATTTACGCATTCTCATTCCTCCAAAAATGTAATAGATACCGCTTGCACGGATCATAATATCGTTACGGAATGTCTTGTTCTAAGCAGATCTCTTCCGTCACTCTATACTATGACGTTCCAAAACTTGGAAGGTTGCACTTAAAAATGGAATGAAAAACAGTTTCTTTTGAGTTATGCTCTCTAAACAGAACAAAAGCCGCATTTCTGCGACTCTTTTAGTTTAAAGCTATTATATTTCGTGCCAAAATCAACCTGGTTTAGAAGCACTTTGTTTAATGACATACACGCCATCTGGTAGCGATCCGCTTAATAATCTCGCCGTGTAAATATCAACATCATAACTATTAGTACTTACAAGAACTGAAGAACCCTGAACATTAACATAATTCTTCTCTGTGATTACACCAAATGAGTTATTCATAATAGGCGTGTATTCCATCCAAGCATAGTTGTACGGATTCACTGATGCAGTTGTCGTGTTACTGCCACCATAAGTATTGGACCATGATGAGCCACCTGTAATACCAGCACTTACAGCTGTTTGTTTTGCGGTTACACCAAAGCTTGTATTCGCAATATAGCCTTGAGATACTGAATAGCTAATGTTTAACAATGAATTTATAGAAGCACTGTTATATACAGGCTGAGAGATTCTTCTAGTCAAACCACTTCTAGTGACATAGGAGACATAACCATTTTGTTGATAGGAGTAGATCGTAGTTTGGTAAGCATCTCTAGGTGCAATAGCAGAGGCACTTGCAAAGGAAGAATCCGTTTTGAACAGAGGTACACTTGCCAACAGCCCCTCGTTAGCAGCCTCTACAGCTTGTCCTTGCGCAAGAATGTCATTGTACTCTTCTACTGAAATTTCTGACAATCCCATATCTGAGGCTTTATAGACTTTTATGATATCTGATTCACTATTTTGAGGAGCTTCGTCATTATGTAAACCTTCTGCACCTGCATAAAACGGTAAGCACAAAATGAACATTAGGGCAAAAGGGAATAATAAGAACTTTTTCAATATCTTTATCCTCCAATATTTCAGATTAGGATCGGCCGTTCTCCACTGAAAATATTAACAGAATATTTTTGTAATAATATAGATATTTAGGATTATTTTCTATTTTTAGACTTGTAAGCAAGAGATGTCTTTTGTGTTTTTTTATATTTATTTGTATAAGTTTGTCGTACTTCCGTTATTGATTAACCCATTTGCTTACATACGTTTTATTTGATACAATTACCACGTCTAATCAAACAGAAAATACCAAATACCCTCTATTCATAATGAATGAGGGCGCGGCATGGTTCTGTTCGGACAAGCTCCACCTTGCTGAACAGAGCAGTTCATTTCATGATGCTGTCTATCACACCAAGGGGAGGTGAACCCTCATGGCAAAAGACGTAATTTGCGAAGTTAACTCCTGCACCCACTGGGCAGAAGAGAACAAATGCAGTGCTGATTCTATCTTTGTAGCTTTCCACAGCTCCCAAGAACCTACACGTGCAGAAGAAACAGATTGTAAGACTTTCGAAAGCAAATAAGGTGATGATTTGAAGGGACCCTCCACGGTTCCTTCTTTTCTTTTCTCATTCTATCAAGAATGAGAATTATTATCAAGTGGCTGAAATAAAAAGCCAGGGAGAAGTTCCCCGGCTTAAATTTATTGTTTTACTCTTTCGCTATTAGGAGGCGGTAACTCCTGCCTTTTCTCTTGCAATAGCAGCTGCTCTTACCATGTTACGCAGTGCATCCTCTGTCTCCTGCCAGCCGCGTGTCTTAAGACCGCAATCCGGATTAATCCAGAACTGTTCTGGGTCCAGCACCCGCAAAGCACGATCAATATTAGCTGTCATTTCTTCTACAGCAGGAACACGTGGACTATGGATGTCATACACACCAAGACCGATTCCTTTATCATATTCCTGCTCCTCAAAGCTGATGATCAGTTCCCCATGGCTACGGGAAGTCTCAATAGAGATGACGTCCGCATCCATCGCTGAAATGGAGTCAATCATGTCATTAAATTCGCTATAGCACATGTGGGTATGAATTTGTGTCGTAGCCTTCACATGATTCGTAGCGATACGGAACGACTTCACCGCCCAATTCAAGTATGCCTCATGATCTTCAGCTTTCAAAGGAAGTCCTTCACGGATAGCAGGTTCATCTACTTGAATCATCTCTATGCCTGCATCCTCCAAAGCTTTCACTTCATGGCGGAGTGCTAAGGCAATTTGATTGGCTACTTCTTCCCGACTAAGATCATCACGTACGAAAGACCAATTGAGAATCGTAACCGGACCTGTCAACATGCCTTTAACAGGAAGGGAAGTTAAAGACTGAGCATAGACACTTTCTTTAACAGTCATTGGCTCAATAAAAGCTATATCCGCATAAATAACCGGCGGCTTAACGCAGCGGGATCCGTAGGATTGAACCCAGCCATTACTGGTAAATAAGTACCCGTCCAGCTTCTCCCCGAAAAATTCCACCATATCGGTTCTTTCGAACTCACCGTGCACGAGTACATCCAGACCCAGCTTTTCTTGGAAGGTGATTGCATCTGCAATCTGCTCACGAACGAACCCGTCATACCGCTCCTGATTCCATACACCTTTACGCCATCTCAACCTTGCCTGACGTACTTCTACGGTCTGTGGAAAGCTTCCGATCGTTGTCGTTGGCAGAAGTGGTAGCTGCCATTTCTCCCGCTGCACCTTGAGGCGCTCTGCAAAAGGCAGACTGCGTTGGTCTGGTAAATCTGCAAGTCCGAGAACTTGCTCTGCTACATCCTTACGGCCGCGCTCGGGAAGTGCACGGAAGGCTGCAAGAGCTTCGCGGCTGACTGTCAGCGCAGCAGTAGCTTCTCCAGTACCCTCTAAGGCTGCAGCAAGCAGGCCAAGCTCTTTAAGCTTCTCATCAGCAAAAGCTAATGCAGCCTTGACGGTTGCCTTCAGCTTCACCTCACCCTGAACAGTAACCGGAACATGCAGCAAACTGCAAGAAGGCTGTAGAATAAGACGATCAAGTGGTACATGTACACTCAGCTTCTCGATTAGCTGCAGCTTAGCATCCAGATCCGAGCGCCAGATGTTGCGTCCGTCAATAATACCCGCTCCCAGCCACTTATCCTCAGGCCAGCCAAGGCGCTCAATCGATGCCAGATTCGTTCCGCCATCATGGACAAAATCAAGACCTAAACCTTGTACCGGAAGCTTTAACAATGCCTCCAATGGTTCAGCAGCTTCAAAGTAAGTCTGCAGAATAATATTTAATCCAGGCACGGATTCAGCAATTTCTGTGTAAATCGAGTTAAGTAATGATAGTTCTGACTCATTTATTCCTGTAACAATCGCTGGTTCATCGATTTGTACCCAGCTTACTCCTTCTTGCTTCAGTTCCTGCAATAGCTGAACGTAAACCGGAAGAAACCGAGCGGCAATCTTCGCAATATCCGCAGATGCAAAACCTTTTGACAGCTTAAGGAAGGTATAAAGGCCTAAAACCACAGGTTTCCCCTCAATTCCCGCTTGGGACTTGGCGAAACGGTATGCTTCCAGTGGTTTATTCTCCGTCAGGCGCGGCGTTTGTGCACCGATCTCTGGAACGATATAGTGATAGTTCGTGTTGAACCATTTCGTCATCTCGCAGGCGGTAGCCTCAGCGTTCCCTCTAGCCATCGCAAAATAAAGATCAAGCCCAATGTCGCCACCATCATACGCATAACGCGGAGGTACGATCCCGAACATTACAGCCGTATCCAACACATGATCGTAGAATGTAAAATCATTTACCGGAATTAACTCAATGCCTGCCTCCTGCTGAGTCTTCAAATGCTGAAGTTGAATGCCTGCCATTTCAGTACGGAACTCTTCCTCATTTATTTTACCTGCCCAGAAGGCTTCCAACGTTTTCTTCCACTCGCGGTTTTTTCCGATTCTTGGATAGCCAAGATTACTTACTTTTACTTTGTTCGTCACTTTGCAGCTCCCCTTCTCCATCTTCTTATTTTGGCTTGAAACCATAACATCCCTATAAAAAAGAGCGCCCTTCCCTAAAAAAGTCAAAGGGAAAGACGCCCATAATATACCTATGGTTCACGTCTAACACCTTCCTATCCTCCGTAGGTGAAGCAGTGCTGTTGAAACAGGCAGGTCTCCTGGCTAGCGGTGTCAGCATCCTTAGCAGTCTTCCCAGCAGTAGTAAATTGCCAGTGACGTATATTGCTATGGACTCTTCCGTTACAGTGGCGGGACCGCATCGGCTTCGAACCGAATTTCCCTATTAAGCCTACCGAATTACTAATTCCCGGCAAGCACCTGTCTCCGATATTATCAAGCTAAAACGCCTTCGGCGTCCTTTTATGGACGGTAAGCGTTTATGCGAGAGATATAAGGGTAAAGTGAACTTTTACTTTATCCTTATAATTAATAAACTGAGTGTCTTAATCTGATGTCATCATACGTGAAAGCCCCCGTCATCTGCAATAGATGACGGGGGCTTCTGTTATATCGATTCCTTATAACGGATTTAGAAAAACACGAAATATACTACAGCGGCAAGTATTATCCGGTATATAGCAAATGGTAAAAGCTTAATCCGGTTGATCAATTTCAGGAAGAATCGCATCGATAACAGCGCAAATACAAAAGCACTGATAAAGCCTGCAATGAAGAACGGCAGGGCATCGATGGTGAAATATTGCCAATTCTTCATCAGTGAGAGGAGACTGGCCCCTGCCATGATTGGAACAGCCATAATAAATGTGAAATCAGCAGCAGCACGATGACTCATACCAAGAAGGACACCACCGGAAATCGTCGACCCGGAACGTGAAAATCCTGGCCATAACGAGAAGCATTGGACAAGACCAACACCTAGTGCCTGCTTATATGTAATCTGATCGACACTCTCTGTTTGGATCTTCTTGGGTCCAAATAGATCCGCAATAATCATTAACACCGCACCAACTACTAGACCGATTAACACGGTAGATGTAGAGAATAAATGCTCATCAATATAATCATTAAACAGAACGCCCAGCACACCTGCCGGAACTAAACCTACAAGTACCTGTGTAAGCTTAAGATGTCCACCCTTTTCGAGCGGTGGTTGTTCCTCAGTTACAGGGTCCAACTGTTTACGACTGAAATGCTTTAAGCCCAACAGTTCAATGAACCTATTTCTAAAAATAACAACAACTGCTAAGATTGACCCCAGTTGTATAACCACTTTGAAAGTATTGGCCGTATATTGCCCAAATAACTCTGTCGATTTTAACCACATATCATCAACAATAATCATATGACCTGTGGAGGATACCGGAGCAAACTCGGTCAATCCTTCAACAATCCCCAAAATAATAGCTTTAATAATCGATAATAGCTCCATTTGTTCTCCTCCTTTTTAATCATAACTTTTATCTATAAGTCCTTCTTCGCTCAACCTTCGGTGTTCATTCTCCGGCTACGCTTGCGGAAGTACAAATACCCCAAAACCGCTAATCCCCCAGCAATAAGTACGTACACTACGTTGGAGTACATATCCATATACATGGCAATGTCTTCCCAGTTTTCACCCAATGCTGCGCCAATAAGCACTAGCAGTAGATTCCAGCCCAGTGTACCAATCGTTGTGAAGATCATAAATACGCCAAATTTCATACCGGACATCCCTGCCGGAATCGAAATCAAACTACGTACTAGTGGAACCATCCGACAAAATAATACGGTCCAATAGCCATATTTATCAAACCAAGCGTCAGCCTTGTGAATGTCTTTTTTGCTGATTCGGAGTAGACCGCCCCAGCGTTCAACGATCTTTTCCAAGCGATTTACATCTAGCAAACGACCGATATAATATAGAATCACTGCACCCAGCAAAGAACCAAGCGTAGCTGCAATAATTACACCAGGGATGGTTAAATTCGTTGTGGTTGTCATGAATCCGCCAAAAGGAAGGATCACTTCGGAAGGAATCGGCGGAAAAATATTTTCAAAAGCGAGCATCAGGAAAATACCGAAATAACCAAACTGCTCCATAAACTCTGTAATCCATGCTTGCATTTCGTAACCCCCATTATTCAAATCAAGTTCTTCTTCAAGTTGCGTAAATAACGGCTGCGAATAAAAAAGAAGTAAAGTCCCTGGACAGCCAAATAGCCCATCAATACAGCCCCTGTCTCCACAGCAATTGATAAGTAGAACAACCGCTGAAGCGCAATAAAGGCAAACACACTATGCAAAATAGCAACCCCAACTGGCACAAAAAACAACAACGACAATTGAATCGTTACAATTCGGTTTAGCTCTTGATCTGTAAGTCCCATTTTGGACAATGTAGAATATTGATGACGATCATGATCTAGATCTGTGTATAGCCGGAAGTAAAGGAAGCTGCCTGCTGCAATGAAAAAGACAGTACCCACCAGTAAAGAAGCAAATAGCATCGTGTTATACAGTGTTCTCTGTATTTCAAACAGCGTGCCGCTAACCACAATCGCGTATGGAGAGTTACTTTCATAGGATCGTTTGCCTTTATGGGCAAGATCCGCCGCTATACCAACCGTTCGCGGGAAGTCATCCATATAAAATCCTGTATACAAATCAGTCTGTACGGGATCAATAGCCTTGTATAGCTCATCGCTGATCACAACTCCGCTGAAGTCTCCTCCATCCCTTCCATCAAGCTCCGGCAACAGATATTCGGCTATCGGAACATGCTGGGTATACCCCGTTTCACGAATGGAAAGACCTTGCTTCAGGGTGTAGACCTGCTTCGCTCTACCCGCTGTCAGACTCCGATCTCGTTGCGAACCGATCATCACCAGTCCTTCATCTCCACTAAGAGGGCGCTCATCCGTCGTAAACCCTGCACGAAGCAAAGCAAGCTTATAATCACTGTAAGCAATCAAGGGAAGCCTTAACGTGCGATCTGGCCCAGTCTGAGATTCCACCTCTGCGTATTTGATAGGAATATTAAGTGTCTCATAAGGTAAGGCGAGCGTTGTAAGCTCATCTTTAATTTCTTCCAAATGCTGCTCAAAAAGTACCGGTGTCTGATCGCCTTTGGCTACATAACCAACAGCTGCCGGATAATCCAATTTCAGCTCTCTGGAAAGCGTATGGATCGATGCGAATACCCCCACTGAAGTAAAAGATACTGCGGACACAATCGTCACCATAAAAAACATTCGGGCATTCTCTTTCCAGCGGTAGGACAAACCCGATAATGTAATCATATTGGTATGGTTCCAATACAAGCGCCGAATCGTCTTAAGCAATTTAACAACATAAATACTAAGCTGCGTATAAAAGAGATAAGTTCCTGCCACCGTAATCACAACAACGGGAAACATCACCTTTTCAACCGAAGCCGCTTTTGCAGTAGCAGCCAAATAATAACCCAGTAGCAGTAATACAGCAGAGATCATAGATAACACGAGGGATACCTTTGGTTCCTCATCAGCTTTTCGCTCTCCCTGAAACAGCCGCATTAGCGATTCATTCCCTATAAAGGCGAAGGTGCTCAGCGAGATTAACATAAATAACAGTGCAAAGCTGCATATCGTAAGTACTAGTGCCTGCCAAGGAAGATGAAACGTTAAAAGAGGTATCCCTAGAAAAGTAGATCCGATCATCAAAAACAACTTACCCAGAATCAACCCTAGTAAAGTACCTGTTAGGATGGCTGAGGTGCCGATCATCATATTTTCCAAAAATACCATCGTGTTGAGCTGTTTCTTCGTCATTCCATGCATCAATAAAATCCCAAATTCCATCTTCCGTGACTGCAGAAACGATCCGACCGATACGAGAACAAACAAGGAGCAAAACACATATATAATGGCTTCCGCCGCCATCATTGTATGAGCCGCCGTACTATAAACCAAACTCTTAGAAATATCCGGATGATAGATAAACAAAGCGCACACAAAAAAGATCATCACTGAAAAAGCGCTGACGACAAAATAAGCCGCATATTTACGCTTGTTACGTGTAACATTTCTATAAGCGAATTGCCGAAAGGTCATGGCTAGTTCCCCCAAGCAGAGACAACATATCAATAATACTTTGGAAAAAAGCGCCTCTACTGCTTCCCCTGTACATTTCACTATAGAAACGTCCGTCTTTAATAAAGATGACTCGGTTACAAAAGCTCGCGGCCACTGCGTCATGTGTGACCATCAGCACGGTTGCCCCTTCTTCCTTATTCACCTCTGTCAGCATATTCATGACTTCGCCTGAAGCTTTGGAATCCAAATTCCCTGTAGGCTCATCTGCTAAAATCAGTGCAGGACGATGAATCATCGCCCGGGCGATGGCGGTCCGCTGCATTTGTCCACCTGAAATCTCGTAGGTTCTTTTTTGCAGCAAATGCTCAATGTCCAGCATGCTTGCTACTTCTTTCAACCTGCTCTCCATTTCCGTTACACGGACACCAGCAAGCGTGAGAGGCAGCACAATATTCTCCTCTACAGTGAGCGTATCCAGCAGATTGAAATGCTGAAAGACGAAACCAAGCTCATGGCGGCGAAAGAGTGCCTTTTCTTGTCTGCTAAGCAGATTGGGATCTCGGCCGTTGATCAGAATCTGACCGGAGGTCGGCTGGTCGATGGTGGCGATCGTGTTGAGCAGTGTTGTTTTCCCACTCCCCGAAGGTCCCATTACGCCAACGAACTCCCCTTTTTCAACAGAAAAGCGGATATGATTCAATGCCTGAGTGGACACTTTACCCTCATATATTTTTGATAAATTATGAACATCTAGAATGGGCAAGTGTTACCTCTCCTTCTTTCGACTGGATTGCCTTCATTATACAAAGTGTATACACAGGCTGCCATTTATCAAACTTACAATTACCTTACATATTTGTAAGGTAGGACTCCCTAAACACTATCCGCACGGTCGTACCCTTACCTTCTTCTGAGCAAATGCTCACCTCGTGACCAAGCTTTCCGCAGATCTGTTTCACAAGATATAGACCCATCCCCGTGGATTCTTGAAAGGTTCGTCCATTTACACCTGTAAAATAAGGATCAAACACACGCGGCAGATCACCTGCCGGTATGCCAACTCCTTCATCTCGTATCTCCAGAACTGCTCTCTTTTCCTCTTGTATGTACCCATAGAAATAAACATGTTTGCCGACTTCCGTCGTATAACGTATCGCATTTGTAATGATCTGTGTCAGCACAAAACTTAACCATTTCTCATCTGAGGTTACGGTGATTCGCTCATCTATTTTAATAGTAGGAAATATACGGTTACGTATAAACAGACGTTTCTGCTCTGAGGTTACACCACGTACTAAGGTTTCCAAATCCAAACGTTCCACATAAAAGTCATGCTCAAAAGTATCTAGCCGAGCCGTATAAAGTACGGTATCCAGTCCTTTTTTCAGACGATCCAGTTCATCACCTATCGCTGTAAAAGGCGGTCCGTCCTTATCTTGGATCATCAAATGGATGACAGACAAGGGTGTCTTCATCCCATGCACCCACTGATTAATAAAATGAATATGTTCTTCCAGCTTGTGGCGGTAGCTGTGTAAATCATTTTTGTAGAGGCGGAATTGTGACCCTAGTAGTCCTCGTAAACTCACGGCAAGCGGAGAATCCTGAGTAGGGCCGCCGGCTTCATCTAGAGAGGAGGGAACTGTCTCCAGCCGTTCATAGAATGTACGATTGCTGATATACCGATAAGCGAGGTAGCCAAGCAGCAGACAAGTGCTGAGAAGAGCTGCGTACAGACTTACGCTCACACCACTGCCTCCATCCAGCCGATAGACTAGTGTGATCAAGATGAGCTGCGCTAGGTAGACTATAATTAATGGGATCTGCTCCCGCAAAAATAGCTTCATTCCTCATCCCCCCAGTTCGAAATCAAGCGGTAGCCTTGGCCTCGAACGGTTTGTAGGCCGTCCGTAATCTCTAGAACGGCAAGCTTTTTACGTACACGAGTGACATAGACATTAAGTGTATTCTCATCTACGAAAGCTTGATCATCCCAGATTTTCTCGAGCAGTCTGTCGCGGGTAACGATGGTTCCCGACTTTTGCATTAGCTCATCTAGTATTTTGGCTTCGGTGTGGCTTAAGTCCACCTTGACTTCTCCTCGAGTAAGAATTAGTCGCTCCACATCCAGCGTCATTCCGGCAACGGTTAGGGCACGATCATTGTTGCTTCCCGCGTAAGTGCCGTAGGCGCGTCGTAGCTGGCTTTTGATTTTGGCCATCGCAATTTCATAATCAAAAGGCTTTGTGATATAATCGTCCGCTCCGTTCTCCAGCGCCATCACCTGATCCATTTTGCCGTCACGGGCAGATATAAAAAGGATAGGACAAGTGGAAATCCCGCGAATCTGACGGCACCAGTAATACCCATCGTATTTTGGCAAATTAACATCTAATAGAACCAGGTGCGGAGCGAACGCTTCAAACTGAGTGCGAACCCGTTCGAAATCATTCACCGCCTGTGTCTCATATCCAAATTTATGTAAATAATCCTGTAGCAGAGCCACCAGTCCACGGTCATCTTCTATAATAAATATTTTGAACATATCATGCCTCCGGTCACAGCCTTAACAATATAGGGGTTTGCCAAATAATATATACATCGTGGAGAGGGTTAGTCAAATCGTTAGGGGATTGTGCGACAAATCGTCATGCGTAAAGCGAGGCAGACTTCATGCGTAACGGGAGGCAGATCGTCATGCGTAACGCAAGGCTAGTATTTAATGGTTATGACTTAAACTATCCCAAGTCCAATCTCTAAAAAAAGACCCGTGAATGAACATAATCATTCACGGGTCTCACTATATAGTTAGTTGCAGATACAGTAGCAGTGGGCATCGCAAAGTCGATAATAAAAACATCAAACGGCGATATCACATCGAACATAAGTAACCAATGGTTTATTGAAGGAAACTGAACCGGAACGTTAAGGGTGTTAGGTTAGCTCGATTTGGTGGCTGGATTTGCTCATATCCTGCAAATCTAGGGGATTTATACACCTCTTTCTCCCCATTCGGGCCAATTCGCACTAATCTTGGGGATTTATGCACCTCTTTCGCCCCATTTGGGCCAAGTCGCACTATTCTGGGGCATCACTCTACCCATCAACCTCGGCCAATCCTATCTGCCATCCAGCAGATTACCAAGTCCCCCAAGCACGCTGCCTTCTTCTTTGCGTCCGTTGTTACCGGCTGCGGACAGAATGCGGTCAGCCATACGGCTGAATGGTAACGACTGCACCCACACCTTACCGGGACCGCGCAGCGTAGCAAAGAACAGGCCCTCGCCGCCGAATAGCGCGGTTTTGACCCCTTTTACAAACTCAATATTATAATCCACAGAAGACGTCATAGCGACTAGACAACCCGTGTCCAGCTTAAGCGTCTCTCCCGGTTGAAGTGTGCGTTCCATAACATAACCGCCAGAGTGTACGAATGCTAGGCCGTCACCCTCCAGTTTTTGCATAATAAAGCCTTCTCCGCCAAAAAAGCCCGTACCCAGCTTACGCTGAAATTCAATACCGATCGAGACGCCCTTCGCCGCACAAAGGAATGAATCCTTTTGACAGATCACTTTTCCAGCGTATTGCTGAAGATCAAGCGGGATGATTTTGCCTGGATATGGAGCAGCAAAAGTGACACTTTTTCTTCCATAAGAACCGCTGTGTGTAAATACGGTCATGAACAAGCTTTCCCCTGTCAACAGACGTTTGCCCGCACCCATCAGCTTACCCATCAGTCCGCTACCGCGCGTACCCCCACTACCATCACCAAAAATCGTCTCCATCGTAATTTCCTGATCCATCATCATGAAGCTTCCAGCTTCGGCAACTACACTCTCTCCGGGGTCAAGTTGTACCTCCACACACTGAATTTCCTCGCCCATAATGACATAATCAATCTCGTGAGCACTCATCCCGTAGTTCCTCCTTATTATTAAAGTCACGATGTGACTCTTCGAATGAAAATTAATACGTGCGTTGTGATTCACGGTTTCGCCAATCATGACTACCCATGTTATTTACCTATTTCCAGCAAAAAAGTCAACCAAAATTCTGGCTGACCTAAATCGTAGTATCCCCGAAAAATGCAGTTTATACCAGTCGCCATCATGTATAAATTGTTTCTTTAACAGGCATATAAATGAGTGATCACGCCAAAAAAACTACATCCAACATGATGAATACAGTACCTACTTTGACTCCCACATCCACTGATCAGTAGCGACAAAATATCAGCTCATCCACTCGCGCCGCCACTTCGCAGATTAATCCCCCATATGCATGATGATTCAGACATATTCATTACGCTGTTTTTCTTATTAATATCCAAGTTTTAACCATTACCGCTTCAAGAGTATCTTTTTCAAGTCTTGATAATATGTTACAATACTTTTTATACTTAAACGTTTATTTAGTAGTCTAATTCTAATGATAAAGGTGAAAAGAATGAAACCACAATCGGAATATGCAATTCTGCTATACTATAAATTTGTAAAAGTGCCGGATGCAGAACAATTCGCTCAGGAGCATTTGGCTTACTGCAAAGAGCTTGACGTAAAAGGACGAATCCTCATCTCAGATGAGGGCATCAACGGGACACTGTCCGGAACGATTGCCCAAACCGAGCAATACATGAAGGATTTACGCGCAAATCCGCTGTTTAGCGATATCGTCTTCAAGATCGATGAGGCTGATGGTCATGCCTTCAAAAAGATCTTCGTTCGTTATAAAAAGGAACTCGTGACGTTCCGGGTCGAGGATGAACTGGACCCTAACGTGATCACTGGAGAGCATCTGGCGCCTAAAGATTTCTATGAAATGATGCAGCGCGATGATGTGGTAATTCTAGATGGTCGTACCGGCTACGAATTCGATCTTGGTCATTTCCGCGGTTCGATTCGCCCTGAAGTAGACAGCTTCAAAGAATTCCCGGACTGGATTCGCGAGAATATGAGCGAGCTAAAAGATAAACCAATCCTGACCTACTGTACAGGCGGAATCCGCTGCGAGAAATTAAGCGGGTTTATGATGAAGGAAGGCTTCCAGCAGGTGTACCAGCTGGATGGCGGCATTGTCACTTATGGTAAAGACCCTGAGGTACAGGGCCAACTGTTTGATGGAAAATGTTATGTCTTCGATGAGCGGATCTCCGTACAGATTAATCATACCGACGAGGATATCGTTGTTGGTCGTTGCCATCACTGCGGTCAGCCAGCTGACCAATTCATCAACTGTGCCAACGATGCTTGCCATCTACAGCATATTTGCTGTGAGGACTGTGAAACACAGCATAGTGGTCATTGCTCGGACGAATGCGAAGCTATCACGAATGCCGTGGGCTAAATAAAAGGGGCAAGCTGGTCGCAAATGTCTCTACACGATTCAAAGACGAGCACAAAAGAGTCTTAAATTAACTAAAAGGTGGCGTACAGGATTTTCACTGTACGCCACCTTTTGTTATGAGCGAAACGTCCGAGCAAACCCTGAGAGCTGCTGCAACCCCTTTAAATTAGTCACTTATTCAATAAAAAAAAGTCAACCAGAAATTCTGGCTGACCTTAATCGTAGTATATCCCCGAAAAAAGCTGTTTATACCAACCTTCTTCACATTACAGTTCCATCATGCGGCTTGCGCAGCGTAGACTGAATCTTTGGCGCCTTCACTAACTTTGGTTTGCCTAAAGAGGTTGTAAAAGTGATCACATAGCCAGCTACGACTACCGCCATCACGGTATACATTGTTTCCTTAACAGGCATATAAAAGAGTGATAATGCCAGAACGATGACATCCAACATGATGAATACTGTACCTACTTTAATTCCCTTCCATTCACTGATCAGCAGCGACAAAATATCGTCTCCACCACTTGCGCCGCCGCTTCGAAGAATAATTCCCGCGCCTAAACCTGTCAGTACGCCAGACAAAAGGGCTGCTAATGCCAAATTGCCCTGCAAGTTAATGACCAAATCGGAATAACGTTCCATGAGTCCGTAAAAGATTGTAAAAGCTCCTACAGAAACAAAAGTGTTGCACACGAACGCTTTCCCTTTGAACATCCATGCAATCAAGAGTACTGGAACGTCTAGAAGCAGAGTTGAAATTGAAGGTGATATTCCTAATACGTATTTGCCGAGCAGCGATAACCCAACGAATCCGCCCTCAGACAAATGGTTCTGAAAATTGATGTGATAATAAGCAAATGCAAGCAAAAATGTTCCAAACAAAATGACTGTCAACCGGAGCAGTACATTCACTCCGTGATTGTGGTTCCTCATACAGGTCTCCCCTTATCGTATATGGCGGCTAAACGTCCCACCAACCTCTACGACGGGTAAAACCGGAGGTGTTGCTCCTTCGCATATATATACTCCTTCCCCTCGCAGAGGCGGTTCGTCGAGTAACAACGGTTCACGCACCTTCTACAGGGAAGCTAAGTATAAGACAGATCATAACGTTTCCAAATCGTCCTTTGGGGAATCGTCCTTCGGGGACACATGGTATCCTGATCCTTTCTCTAATTTAATAAGTTCTGAATACATTATACCACGGAGATCCCCCACTCTAAACACTTTGCTATAAAAAAGCAGGAGTCACTCTACACTCCGTAGCAATCGATTGATTGTTTCACGCCTCACACCGATCAATTGTCCTATTTCTTCCTGTGTCAATAACTCTGTTAGCATTGCGCCATGTGAGTAGTCATTGAACCATCGGGTAAGCAATTCCAGGCGTTCTGCAGGGGTACCTACGGTAAGGTGATCCAGGCGTGTCTGCATAAATCGCACCTTCTCTTGGAGCAGCCTGGCGATTTCCATCGCTTGACCCGGATCTTCACTTAACTGTTGATACCATGCCGCTGAAGGGACTGCCTCCACCTCGCTCTTCATCATCGCAACTGCTGTTCCATGCGCCTCCTTTGGCGAAATGAGTGAATGATGGGGAACCATCTCTCCGGGATACAAGATGTTAAACAGCACCATGTTCCCATTTTCATGAAGTCTTGTTACCTTGAACAGCCCACTTTTCACCTTGTATAAGAATTCGCAGCTGTCCCCTTGACGGAACAAGACTTCCCCCTTATGCAGTATCATCTCGCTCGCTCCTTTGCCCTCTTGTTATATATATTTTCAATTATACAAAAATAAACCCCATGTAAGGAGATTATTCTCGCAAGGGTTGAGGGAAATACGCGGTCAAGTTAAGAAACGCCTTCAGCGTCCTCTCAGGGAAGATGATCGTTTCTGCGAAAAAAGAGGGGTAGTTTTTAGAGTAAACATACAAATTCTTATATTCAAAAAAACTGCCGAGCACCAGAAGAAGCGTCCGGCACCCAGCAGTTCAAATTACTTATTTTATTATTTTGCCTCAAGAGGTTTCTTCCATAATCCTAGCATTAATCCGGAAATAACAGATCCGATCAGAACAGCCAACAGGAACAACAATGCGTGGCTCGAAAGTGCGGCTACAAAGATCCCGCCATGCGGTGCTGGGACGTTGATATTCCAAAACTGAGTGAGACCACCAGCTACGGCTGAACCTAGGATACAAGAGGTCAGAACACGCAATGGATCGGCAGCGGCGAATGGAATCGCCCCTTCTGTAATGAACGATAAGCCCAATACATAGTTTGTTAACCCTGATTTACGTTCTGATTCTGTAAATTTATTCTTGAAGAAGGTAGTAGCAAGCGCTATTGCAAGTGGAGGAACCATACCGCCTGCCATTACAGCTGCCATCATGAATCCGTTAGTATTTCCACTGGTAGTGAATACCCCGATGGCAAAAGTGTAGGCCGCTTTATTGAAAGGACCTCCCATATCAATAGCCATCATTCCACCAAGAACGAGACCCAGAATTACTGCATTAACGGTTCCAAGATCGTTAAGCCAATTAATGAGCCCTACGTTCATCCAGCTAAAGATCGGATCGAACAGGTAATACATCAATCCACCGGTAATCAATAGACCAAATACCGGATATAACAGAATTGGCTTTAATCCGTCGAGCGTTTTTGGCAGACCTGCAAACACCTTGCGCAGACCGATAACAACATAACCAGCCAAGAAACCTGCAGCCAGACCGCCGAGGAATCCAGCATTGGAATTCAAGGCCATGTAACCGCCAACCATACCCGGCATCAGGGCTGGACGATCACCAATACTAATCGCAATAAATCCTGCAAGGACAGGAATTAGGAAATGGAAGGCACCATCGCCGCCACCAATCGTCTGCAGTAACTGGAATAGTGGATGATCCTCTCCGCCGACTTGTTCAATCAGGAAGGAGATCGCCAGCAGAATACCACCACCGACTACAAACGGCAGCATGTGGGAGATACCGTTCATCAAGTCCTTATATATTTTACTGCCGATACTACCTGACTTCTCTTTTGATTCTCCCTCATTGCCACTGCGGCCTTCATTATGGTAGATCGGTGCATCGCCGTTCATTGCTTTGCGAATAAGTTCTTCCGATTTACGAATACCGTCACTAACCGGTCTCTGCAGCACAGGCTTACCATCGAAGCGAGCCATTTCCACCTGTTTATCCGCTGCGACAATTACACCACTTGCACGCCGAATTTCATCGGCTGTTAAGACGTTCTTGGCTCCCTCAGAACCATTCGTTTCTACACGGATATTAACTCCCATTTCCAGAGCCTTCTTCTTGAGCGCATCTTCAGCCATAAAGGTATGCGCAATTCCGGTAGGACAAGCTGTAACAGCTACGACGAATGCTTGGGAATCCGGGTTGCCGATAATTAGCTTTTCAGGTTCTGACTTCTTAACAGCTTCAGCAGCTTCGCTCTCTTTCTCCTTGGCTTCTCCTTCCGCCTGCTTCGCATCGAACAAGGCGGATACCTCAGCTGGCGTTCGGGTATTCATCAGCTGTTCAATGAATTCACTATCGATCAACAGTCTGGACAGCGAGGCCAATGTACGAAGATGCATGTTGCCCGCTCCTTCTGGGGCGGCAATCATAAAGAAAATCCGAGCCGGCTCATCATCAAGCGATTCGAATTCGACGCCTGTCGCACTCTTGGCAAACACAACTGTCGCTTCATTCACCGCTTTAGTCTTAGCATGTGGCATTGCGATACCGCCACCAATCCCAGTACTGGATTGCTCTTCACGCTTCAGAATCATCTCTTTAAATAGAACAGGATCATTGATACGACCACTTGCGGCAAGACTGGCAATCAATTCATCAATTGCCCCTTCTTTAGTGGTTGCTTTTAAATCCATAATCATTGTATCTTTTATCATTAAATCCGTAATTTTCATGTCTTCCAACTCCCTTGAGTACTTTGAATGCTGTTAGCTTACACTTCTGAGATGTCGATCAGCGGTCTAAGTTTCTCGATGAATTCTCTATTTGCCAGGTCATCTGAGAACGCCGTTGCACTTCCTGAGGCAACACCTGCTCGGAACGCCTCCATCAAATCTCCAGTCAAGGATAATGTACCTACGAATCCAGCGATCATGGAGTCCCCTGCGCCCACAGAATTCTTTACTGTTCCTTTTGGAGCATTGGCGTGGTATACCCCCTGATCCGTTATGAATAAGGCACCTTCACCCGCCATTGAAACCAACACATGCTTCGCGCCTGCTTCCAGCAGCTTACGTCCATAAGTAATGATTTCTTCCTTAGTCTGTATCGTAACGCCGAATAGCTCTGCAAGCTCATGATGATTGGGCTTAACGAGCAACGGCTGATGAGGGAGTGCCATTTTCAGCGCTGACCCTGTAGTATCAATTACAAATTCGGCCCCTCTCTGCTTGCATACAGATATCAACTTGTCATAGAAATCTGCGCCAAGCGATGGGGGAACACTTCCCGACAAGATCACAACATCAGCCTCGTTCAAAGCGGATAGCTTCTGCAACAGCGCATCAGCCTCCGTATCATTGATGACAGGCCCTGCACCGTTAATCTCTGTCTCTTCTCCATGCTTAAGTTTGATATTAATTCGGGTATCATCAGAAACAAATACGAAATCACTAGAAATTGATTCTTTCCGCAACCATTCCTCAATATATCGCCCGGTGAATCCACCAAGGAAGCCTATAGCCTTATTCTGAACCTCAAGCTGATTTAACACGCGGGACACGTTAATCCCTTTACCACCGGGAAGCTTCAAATCACGTTTCATCCGGTTCAAATCACCTAGTCTCAAATCTTCAACTTCCACGATGTAATCAATGGAAGGATTTAGCGTTACTGTATAGATCATTGTTATCCCTCAATTATTTTGGTTTTCTAAGCCATTAGATTACCGCTTGAACATGCGGCAAATGTAATTTCTCCAAACGATCTTACGATGATTCCTTACCACTCAAATTAAGGCAGTTTCTATCCATAAAAATATCATCTGTCTAGGGTCATACCAGAGAGACGTCAACGCCCATTTGCGTGAGCTCACGGATGAACTTGTCAGATGCACCAGAATCAATAATACAGTGGTCCATTTCCATCACATCGGCAACCTTGCAGAAGGATACCTGACCCAGTTTGCTATGATCAGCGAGCAGAATCACTTGCTTCGCAACCGAGATCATTTTGCGCTTAGTCGCAGCCTCAAGCATATTTGGAGTCGTGATGCCTTCTCGTAGGTCCAATCCGTTAGTTGCAAGAAAGGTTTTATCCACTCGCACCATTTCTAAAGAACGTTCTGTCATCGGTCCTACAAAAGCCAGTGTATCGGGCCGCAGCATACCACCTGTAATCGAAACTTCTATATTCCGGCAATCCCTCAACTCATTGAGCGCCATGATTGAATTCGTAATCACCTTGATATTAGAAAAAGTCTTTAATTCTTTGGCAATCTGCAGCGTTGTTGTTCCAGCATCCAGCAGAATAGCATCGCCTTCCTCAATCATCTCTACAGCCTTGCGTGCAATCCTCTGCTTCTCATCCAACAAGCGATCTTCTTTATCTGGATAGGACGCCTCAAAGTTGACACTCTGCAGGGAAACTGCCCCGCCATGTGTTCGTTTCAACAACTTAGCTTCTTCAAGCTCTTTCAGGTCACGGCGTACAGTGGACTCGGATACACCCAGTTCCTGACTTAGCTCTTGTACCGAAGCTCTTGAATTCTTTTCCACAAAAAGCACGATTCTTTGTTTTCTCTCTTCCTCAAACAACATCGTGGTTCGCTCCTTTAAGTTACAGCGCCATCCCATCTATAAATTGCGCTTATCTTTGAAAATTCATGATCATTAATTGATTATTTATGACTGTTATTGATCGTTTGTGCTCGTTTATGATTTTAACAGCGTTTTCATCATCTGTAAAGCGCTTTAACATTAAAAATGACACTCTAACAAAATGTAATAAATGGATTGATCTCAGCTTATCTCCAAGGTTGGATAGCCCCCTCAGAAAATTAGATACCAGTCGCCTATCTCCTTAACGGTCTTTAAATCATATTAATATTACATATAGGGAAAAGCGGGTGATCAGAAATGGCCAACGGAAGAAATAACAAAAAAACGGGCAGTAGCAGCAATGCTAAAAGCAATGGAAATAACAATGGGAATGTAAATCAGGAAGAAACTTCAGAATTAAGCGCTGAAGATTATGAAATCATCGCTGCCGCACTGGCCACTTTAGGGGAATTTTTTGCTTTTTTATCTCTCGTCAAGGCAAGACAGGTTACAAAGGAAAGCGGAGGAGAGGTTATAGTGCCAGAAATATTCACTCTATCCACGAGAAAATCCTCTAGACGGAAATCAAGATGATCTACGAAGCCCCTAAGTGATTGAAATGATGATGTTATGGTTATAAATTGTGAACCTCTTACTTGGCGTAGCCTTAGTCAAATGGTCATCCTCCACGGATATGCCAAGAACTACCTACCGGAGAGTAATCCACTCTTTTGAATCAAGACATGTGAATTAGGGTTATTAAACTACATAGATTATTATTTTGAAACTGGGGGATGTTTCTATTGCAACAACAGAAGTATTTTCGGACAAGTCTTGCTATTATCGCTTTTTTACTTATTTTGTACTTAGGCTCTAAAGTAATGTTTCTATTCGCACCACTGGCTGCCATTTTCAGATTATTACTCGTTCCCATGGTACTATCAGGTTTCATGTACTACCTGTTACGGCCGTTAGTAAGGCTTCTTGAAAAAAGAAAATTAAACCGCACACTCTCCATCCTGCTCATTTATTTCCTATTTGCGGGATTGTTCATTCTCTTCTGGGTTCTAGTCTGGCCGACGCTGCAAGAACAAATTCAGAACTTTATTGATAACACCCCTTATCTCGTTCAGGGATTACAAGATCAGTTCAATGCATTAAGGGACAATCCGTCATTGTCACGTTTTTTCCAAGGAGACTCTGACATAGCTGCCCGTATATCAGAATATCTAAGCGATGCTATTACTTGGGTGACCAATTCGATGTCCAATTTGATCGGCGTAGTTTCCAGTATTGTTATTCTAATCGCTACCTTGCCCATCATTCTGTACTACATGCTGAAAGATGACTATAAGCTATCCCCTAAATTACAGAGTCTAATCCCGAAAAAATACCGTAAGGAAGGCAAGGAGATGTTCGGGGATATCGACAGCGCACTGAGCAGCTTCATTGTCACACGTGTGGTGCTAAACGTCGTACTCGGTATTATGTTATATATCGGATTCCTTATCATCGGACTGCCTTACTCACTGCTGCTCGCAGTAATTTCTGTGCCGCTCAATTTCATTCCTTATGTGGGTTCTTTCCTTGCGGGAATACCGGTAGTTATTGTTGGATTCATTGAGTCACCTACAATGGCAATATGGTCTTTGGTCGTCATATTCATTGCTCAGCAAATCCAAGATAACGTACTCTCACCGATCATTTACGGAAAATCATTAGATGTTCATCCACTAACTACTGTCCTTCTTGTTCTTATAGGCGGTGATTTCTACGGTATTATTGGCGTGCTAATTGCACTGCCCGTCTATATGATTGCCAAAATTATTTTCCTGCGAGTGTATGAGATAATTGTTGCAGATCGAGAGGAAGAGGCTGAGCCTCTGAAGAATGAACAGCTATAACGTTTGCTAAGAAGTTATACGAACTGTCTGAAGTTACATAAATAAAAAGGTACGCCTCCAATTGGAGACGCACCTTTTTATTTTTCTTAATAGAGGAACTAAAATAATTACCCCCGTAAAGAACGAACTACAAAGATGTGATTGCCCTTCATAAGGTTCTGTCCATCCTGTAGTGTAACTGAACCCTTTGTATGCGAAACGATGGTCGTGTTCAGAGCAATCAGCCGATCCTCTTTCCACACGCTCACTGCCGATTTAAAATATACTGCGTTATCAAATTGCTGCCGTTCCCTCATCACATAACCCACAGAATGCAAGACTGGAGGCAGCGCTCTTTCTCTAGGAGCCAAAGCCTTGATGACCACAATATCCTGGAACGGCACGGCAATTTCCTGATGACCGATAACCGCTACAGAAGCAGAAAGATCCCATTTGCGCAGAATGCCCTTCATGATTATGTAAGGTTCTTCACCACAGTACATGATAACCGGTTTACCTACCCAATGCTTCATAGCCCCCTCCTCCTTCCCAACATCCCACTAGCTATAAGTCCGAAATGAACCAATCGATCCCTTTCATTCCCTTCGACTCCAAAAACTGATTGACCTTCGAAAAAGGACGACTACCAAAGAATCCACGATAGGAAGAGAGCGGACTCGGGTGTGGAGACTGAATAACCTCATGTCGACTTTGGTCTATAAAGGCGCCTTTTTTTTGTGAGTGACTTCCCCATAAAATAAAAACTATCGGTGTAGTTCTTTCATTTAACTTCTTCATTATAGCGTCTGTGAATGTCTCCCAGCCTAAACCTTTATGAGAATTCGGCTCTCCCTCTCGTACCGTTAGTACTGAGTTGAGCATAAGCACTCCCTGTTCTGCCCATCTCAGTAAGGACCCATGGTTAGGAATCGGTACTCCGACATCCTCCGTTAGCTCCGTATAAATATTACGCAGTGAAGGCGGTATACGCACGCCCGGATTTACAGAGAAGCTTAAGCCGTGAGCTTGTCCCGCACCATGGTAGGGATCCTGACCCAGAATAACAACCCGTGTCTCACTATATGGCGTAAGCCTTAACGCCGTGAATAGCAATTCTTTTGGCGGATAGACCGTATAATCCTTATATTCACTTTCCAGATTATCCATAAGCTCTAGAAAATAAGATTTTTGCATTTCTTCCTGTAATATCTCATCCCAATCGTTGCCGAACATCCCGTTTCTCCTCCTCAAGCCGAAACCCAGAACCTTACTTCACCTATTTCCGACCGTAATCTGCCTTGATTTCGCCCCACTCTTTGGTCTGCCATTTCAGCACTTTATTGTCATACGTATTGGTTTGCAACCAACGTTCTGCCCGGTCAATAAGCACCCAAATTTCCTCTGTTGAAGCATCGCGCGGCAAGGTTGTCGCAACCTTTTTCTGCTTTACCCATTTCATTGCATTCACAGAGTCACTGTAGACCGTCTTCTTACTTCCCTCTTTCTTCAGCAGCGCCAAGGCATGCACAATCGCTAAAAATTCACCAAGATTATTAGTTCCTTTTTTAATCGGCCCACAAGAGAAAATGATATCTCCGGTTTGTGTATCCACGCCTTTGTATTCAACTGGACCCGGATTGCCGCGAGTTCCTACATCTACTGATATGCTGTCGTAATCAATTTCTGCTGAGGTCTCTACTGATGCGCTACGTTTAAAAGAACTTGTCCCCTTAGACTTAGCCGCGCCAGATGCAGATGACCCTGTTCCCCAATTGCCTTTCCAACCTGCTGTGTAAGCCGCATCTGCCGCCGCTTTAGATTCATAAGATTTATATTTGGCTCCGGTATAGTGATCGGTCTGCGCCTGACATTCTGCCCAAGTGCTGTAGACTCCCGGTTGCTTGCCTTCCCATACTACATAATACTTCTGTTTAGCCATTGGTATAGCTCCTTTTTCACCTTAACTTATTGTAATCCAAAATGCTTCTTCATCGAAAGTAGATTGTTATTTTTCGCAAATTTCTCCGTATAAATTACACTTTTCAGTTCATACTATACGCCAGAGATGTCCAGGCCTATATTACCATTTGTAGAATGATCGGTAAATATTATTGTGTCCACAAGCAAAGCACCACATTAATATTAACTAATCAGTCTATAGTAAGCTCGAAGGATATCAGTACAATTACTCAGGGAGGTTATACAGATGAGAAAGATAGCAAGCGTAGCCGCAGTATTTGCAATTGTGCTATTGGTCGGATGCGGAAACTCAACCAATAACAATGCCAACGTCACCCCTACCGCCACCACTACACCTGGCAACGCCAATAACGAAGGTACCACTAATACCCCAAATAACACCACAGATGCTGTAACCTCAGCTTCAGTAGTGGATAATGAAGAGGCCTTTAAAAAAGCTATCAGTGCAGACGGTACTTGGATAGCTGCTACACTGAAAGACTTGACCTTCACCGAGGATCTCGTACTGGACGGACAATTTACGAATAAAGATGAACCCGCCCGTAAAATTGCTCTCTACACACAAGATGCAGATCACAATATCACTAACTCCTATAAACTGACTGCACCAAAACTTACGATCAAGAGTAAAAACGCTCGTATTCAAGGCGGCACATTTATTGGTGATGTATACGTAGAAGCGGATGGCTTCAGCTTAGTAAATGCAACGGTTGAAGGGAATGTTTACTTCGCAGATGCTAAGTATCAATCCACCTTCGATACCTCGGATCAAGGAAAAGTAACTGGTGTTACTGAAGTGAAAAAATAAACAAAAAGGTGCTCTCAAGTCTATATGACCTGAGAACACCTTTTTTTTCATGCCTTCATTATTCCTGATAAAATCCCATTCCTCACACTGGAAATTCATTGGATTACTTAAAAGAATCAATACTTCTTTTTTCATTTACTCATCCCCCTCAAGTTTCAGCACCGTATTTGCTACTTCCCGCCCGTTAACCAACAACACTATCTGATGTTCCCCGGGATAATGACGGCGAGTGGTTAAATCCGCCCAGCGATGCGTCCGTTTGCCAGACAGAATTGTACCCCCAGGTACTGTTTTATCTGATAGTAAGAAAGATTTACGAGAGGTTCGACCTGTAGCCTTCACGAAATAGATGCCATATTCTATTCGAACACGGGCAGGAGTTCCTTCACAAACTTGAAGCTCGTATTGTAATTCGGAGCTTTCTCCAATCCGCAGGATGGAAGGATCAATCGTGATAGAAGCACTCGTTATGAGTGGTGTTGCTTCGTCTGCTTGCTCCGCATATCCAAATAAAGCCATGATCTCCGGATTAGCTTTACGGATTAAAGAACGACAACCATGCCGCACAATCCAGTCTGTGAGGGGATCTGTACCTATCCAGCGGCGTGCGGTCTCAAGTACCACTTCTGGGTGATCCTTCGCAATATCGTTCAAATTGTTGGCCACGCTCTTGCGCACATATAGGGAGGAGTCTGTCTTCAGTTGCTCAAGTACAGGCAGCACAGGGGCTGGATCAAGCTTAAACATCGGGAGCGCCTGTCCCCAGGGTAGTCGAGGGCGACAACCCTCACTTGCTAACCGGCGTACATGCTCATCAGGATGCTTCGACCATACTAGCATTTGCGCCATCATCCGCTCCGGTTCACGAATGAGAAACGGTCTAACCGCAAATTCTGCCGACGATTTCGATGTGAACCTTTCCAGCGCCTGCATGGACAACTCCCAATGTTCAGCTCCTTGCCCGAATACCTCTACAAAATCCGGAAAGATCAAGTATGGAAATCCTACACAATCCTCAGTAATGGCGAACAAAATCGCCAGTGCTTCCTCATAGGGAAGCTGTAAATGACTTCCCAGTGTCTCCGTAATCCGTCGCATCCTTGCCTTCAGTTCGAGCGCATCCCAGGGTTCCGACATAGCCGAAATTACAAATGCATCCGTGTCGAAAACACTATATACACTGCGAATCTTTTCGCCGAAATTATGCAGAAATTGTTCATTGTACATCACTTTTAAAGGTTCAGCCATTGAATATCCCTCATTTTCTTCTATAGATCTTCAGAGTTAATCTGTTATGAAATCGTAGCACACCCAATTTGACAACAGTATGTCAACTTCAGCCGCTCCTTAATCTTGAACATCAACCTGCTTTGTCTCGAGATTAAGAATGCGACTTCTCGTATCATTGCTCGAAATATAAATAGGTTCTCCAGTAGAATTGATCCAATAAGAGATGGGAATCGAAATTCCGCAATTTCGGTAAGATCCGTCAGCATGGCTTGTCCCAATGATCATCGTGTTATATTTAATGGCAATCCTAGTGGCTTCCTCGATCCATAATGTAAACTGTTCTTCGCTGAACATGCCCACCCCAATCGGATGCGCGATGAAATCTAACGACTCTACTTGTCCTTCCAAACCTATGTATCCCTGCAGCAGCTCAACACACAGCAAATAACCAATACGGAGACTATCCGCTTCCGCAACTGAAGGGCGATACAGCTGTTCATCCATCGGTGATTTCGCTCGTTCCAAAATGATATCCCCCGAAGGATGAATCATCAGCGCTCTATCCTTGTTATTGCTGTTCCTATATCCTGTAATGATCAGCTTCTTATATGTTTTGGCGAGTTCACATAAAGTCTTCACACTGACCTCATCTGCTACATAACCTTCCGGATACAACACCGCGTCAAAAGAATCCTGCCTGCTCATTTCTTTGAGCAAATGCTCCAAATGGGGTTCGTGATTGGGTTGCGCTACGAGTAATCTCATATTATCCCTCCAACGGTTAATTAATCAGTACCTTCACCTGTTCCATACTTTGCTCTGCACGACTGTTCAAAGCTCTTTTATCTTTAAGGCCAAGCTCCTTAAGATCATGTCCAGGGTCAATGACCAGCGGCTGAGAAATTACATTTTCGAGGATTTGCACGGCAGCCTTACAGGCCTCAAATAACAGTTCTTTTGAGATCACTTGTTTATGAGAGCCAATGATTTCAACCAGTTTCTCTGCGTAGATTAATCTAACCAAACTGTCCGCACTCATCATATTCCGCAAGGCAAAGGAAGATACCTTCTCCACAATCCAGCTGTCTTGATAGTTTCTCGATAAAGCGTCTAGTGCAGTAATCGCATCCCAATCCCGGATCGACAACTGCTCGGCGTACTCCAAGGCTAATTCATTCAGCCATTCTAATTCTTGTTCTCTAGGAATTTCAAAACTCTTATACTCTTTAAGCAAACCTGCCTTATGCATATTTAAAAAATGACCCAGAAATCGTGTGTATAACTCCTTGGCTCTTTGAATCTGTTCTGTCATTTGGCGATCATCCTTTCATTACACAAATCATATCCGTCCGCAGGATTCTTTTCAAACCAGAATGTAAAAAAAGGGCAGACAGCGAAACAACTTCGCTACCTGCCCACGGGTGATCTTCGGATAATATATATAATTACAACCAAATTTCGCATATTTTTGACCAAAACCAAGTAATTCCTCCTCAAAATCATCAGCAAAACGTGGTAAAATAGTTCCTTAGGATTATACATTCATACATGTTGAAGATATCACCGGAGGGAATACCATGCCACATACACTTAATAAAAATATTGATTTTTTTATAGCCGCTTTATCCCAAACTTATATTTCTGCTCTGCAGCTTGACCCTGATGGAATGTATTCAGAGGTAGCCTCAGGAATTGTGGAACAGTTCTCCGATGAACAGGTACGTTTAAGAAGATATGACGGCTCCGTATCGCACTATGCTAGGGACAATACAAAATTCCAGCGCAAATAAGGATAGACGAAAATACAGGCCAAAAAGACGTGCCTGGAGGAATCATCTACAATGATCTATCCTCTAGGCACGCCTATCCATGTTCTATATCCTGTTAGTTAAGTGCAATCCATTCCCCTTCGGCATTCGCTGACTGTACTTCCGCCTCTATGATCTCCACAGATTCTGCTGCACTCTCCGGCGTACATATAACGATAGGCTTCTCTTGAATAATCGCATCCAGGAAGTAAACCAACTCTCTGTAGTAACCCGCATCCGGGGAAAGCTCTACCGTAAAGCCTGCTCCATCATTGGGATTCACCTTGACTCCACTACCATCAAATACAACATTTCCTCGTTCGAAGTTAACCCTGTACCCCATGTAGAAACCAAAGTCGCCCTCCAGCGTCCAGTCCACCTGAGCATTGATCACCTTTGCATCCTTATAAAAATAGTGTGTAGAAACAATATCGTATCCACTTTCTGGGAGAACATTCCTTCCTAAAGTCGATACTTTATCCGGTCTGCCGAATAGATAATTAATCATATCCGTATCGTGAATATGCATATCCAGGATAGCTCCGCCGCTTAGCTTCTCATCCAGAAACCAATCTTTAGGAGCTCCTGAACCACGGTAGAAATACCCTTCCGTTACTTTACCAAATTGCTCAGTTTCCACAACTTCTTTCAAATATTCATACCCTGGCCAAAAACGAAGGCACTGTCCGATCATCAGCTTCTTTCCACTGCGCTCCGCGGTTTCTACCATTTTCTGCGCTTCTACTGAAGTTCTAGCCATCGGCTTCTCACAGAAGACATGATATCCACGTTCTAGCAGCGAACAAGCCATTTCAGCATGCAGGTAAGTAGGAACTGCAATATCGATCATATCCAGTTCCTCACCCGCAATCATTTTCTCCAGATCATCATAGAGATTGTAAGCTGTTAAATCATACACTTCTTGAGCGGTACTCATATTACCGTCCGCTTTACCGTCTTTTAGTTCCTCAATTCGCAAATCACAAATGGCTTTAAGGGCGATGGGATGCCCCTCTTCCATTAAGCGAACATAATTATCAAAATGCATCCGTCCCATAAATCCAAAGCCAATCAAACCTATTCTTAACATAGTGAATCCTCCCCCGCTAAATGAAAAATAATCAATCAAGTGCTATCCAAGCACCATCCAGTGTCCAATCTGCCTGTGCATTGACCGCGCCGCCTCTACCATTTTCCAAGCCTCGGCAGAGTGTCTGGCCATCGGTTTCTCACAAAATACATGGTACCCTCGCTCTAATTATCAAAGTTCATTCGGACCATGAAACCAATCCTACCAGTCCGACTCTGAATATTACTTTTCCTTCCCTACTCTAAGCTTTGAATGCGGTGCGTCCAAGGATGGCATCCATAGCTGCGGAAGTATTAAAAATAATTTGCTCTGTATAATGTGTGTACGACGGTATCATTTCACCTGTAACATAATTGTTGTATCCAATTTCATCAAGCGCTTTCATGACTGCCGGATAATCCACATCCCCAGCGAGCAAATCAACAAATCCGTGAAGCCCGCCAGCCGTACGGCGGTAATCTTTGAAGTGCACCTTTTTAATTCTGTGACCTAGAATCCGTATCCACTGCTCTGGATAACCGGAATGGACGATATTCCCAACATCAAGATAAGAACCTACATAACTGGAACCCACCGTATCAATAAAAGTACGTAATTCAAGCGGAGACAGCAAGAATTTATTCCATACATTCTCAAGTCCAATGGAAACGCCTGCTTGCTCAGCATCCTTGGCTAAATGACTAATCGCTTCCAGTGCTCTATCATAAGCTTTTTCATAATCAACAACCTCACAGCCCTCGATAAAATCCACACCAACAGCGCCAGGGATGACAAGAATCGTATCTACACCAAGCACAGCCGCGAGCTCCAGTTGCTTTTTACATACGTCGATTGCCTTAGTTCGATTAGCTTCAGATTCACTTGTCATCGCATAAGACCAATACAGCCCAGTTGCCAGTCCCGCAATCTCTAGACCCGTTTCATTAATAGAATCACGAAGGATACGTGCTTCCTTCTCAGTGGTTTGCAAGCCAAGTTCACCTGTCTCATTTAATGACAGTTCGATACCCTCAAATCCAGCCGCTTTGGCCAGACGTACGCATTCTTTAATTTCTGTTCCCTCTCGAAACGACCAGATGTTGATTCCCTTTTTCATTTGGACCCTCCTCATATTTGTTCTTTTCCGTTTTTGACGTTATAGACTTTTATAGACTTAGATACACTTTGTATCCTTTATTTAATTATATTATAATAGATTATAAGTTCGATTTATTTAGGCGAAGAAGAGACTTTTTGCATTATTCCGGTCTAATCTATTAAACATTCAGGAGGCAGTGCCATGTCTGACAAAGATCCGTCTTATCCATTGAGAAAGCAGGTACCCTCTCGTGATTGGTCACCCGGAATTCACTATGCACAATTGCAGACACTTCCCACTTGTACCTTTCCAAGAAGAAGACTATATGACTTCGAGCTACTATATGTTCGCCAGGGCAAATTAGTAACAAAGATGGATACGGAGGAATATATACTGCACGCTGGGCAGCTAATATTCCTCTCATCCGGGGTATATCATCAGAATGCTATTCTGTCAGATTCAGATACCAAGCTTATTGGAATCCATTTTGATTTCTTTGGGGAATCCATTATTACACATGAAGAAGATATGGTAGTGAAAGAGGATGAAGTAATGGACGATAAATTCGCCTTTGAAGCCGTAACCGCTCCTTTCATGCCATTGTCACAAGAACCGATCTACTCCCCACCTCCCGAATGTGTTCATGCCATGGAACAACTCGTTCATGAATTCACCATGCGGCCTGCCGGTTATGAGTGGGTCTGTCGAGGGCTGCTGCTTGGAATTCTGACTTCGCTGCTCCGATCGCAAAACTCCCGAGATGCAGCTAAATCTTCTGTTCACACCGAACGGATCAGAGCATTAATAGAGGAGATAGAAGAGCGGTTAGCAGAACGCTGGACCAACAAATCTATGGCTGCGGCCATGAATATGCATGAAGACCATTTTGCCAAGCTCTTTCGTGAGGTCGCCGGTATGCCCCCCGGAGAATACCTCCGTTCGATCCGGCATAGGGAAGCTCGTAAACTGTTGCGAGAAACAGATTGGCCGATTGAAAGGGTAGGCGAGCAGGTCGGTTATCCCGATATTCATTATTTCAGTAGAGTATTTTCGGCGAATGAGGGGATATCTCCACGTGCGTATCGTAAGTTGTCTCGGATTCTCTAAATCTATAGATGCGATAATCTCAGGGACTGATCGTTCTATGCGGACGCTACGCGAACGGACCGTCTCTTTCAGCATGATCTGGCTCAATCTCTTCAAGCGCAAAAAAACTTCTCAGGTAAAAATGGAAGTACACACAACCATTTAAACGAAGAAGTTTCTTTACCTGGATCTATAGTTTTTTAGTCGCACTTCCTACTAACCGGCGGAGTGAACAGACTGATTGTAGAGACCCATATCAAGAAAGTCCTGTGATAGACTCGTGCCATCACTGACAAGTCGAATAGCCAATGGATAAGAAGATCGGCTTGTTCTCAGCCTGCGCCTTGGCAAAAGCCTCGTCTCCCCATGGATACCAGTCCGCGGGGTTGTGGGCGTGCTGCAGCAGATATGGGGACTTTTTATAAATTAGTCGATTAGGCTGTTGGCCTTCTTCAATCTCCATTTCTGTAACCTCCTTATGCGATATGTGCCATTGTTAGTATTACCCAATGATATGCCAAAAAACACTAGCGAGAGGTTTGTGCTGTTTGAGAGTAATTATTATTCATTTAATAGAGCAGCCCTAAGAATAATGTTCGGACGACTTACTTAAGCGAGGAAATTCTATTTATTAATGAACAAGATTTAACGATTATAAAAATATAAAAGATATCCCATAAGGTAAATGATAAAATCGGAATAGCTGTGGCATACAATAGAGGCTAGAATACTTTTTGTTTTCAAGTAAGTGACCGTATAATAAATTCCTAGAATAAAGGCAGTTATCAACTGAATCACATCGTATTTCAAATAAAAGGGGGACCAATTTATAAAGATGTGTCCTAGCATAAAATAAAAAGAAGACAAAAAGACCATCATGTTTATACCATTTGGACTCAGAGAGTTAAAACGTTTGAACCAAAACAACAGAAAAAATTGAATAACGAAAATCCGAAAGAATGGTTCTTCACTTAATCCAGGTAATGTACCAAATATCATAATATCTTTTACAGCATATATTACATTTCTACCTTCATATTGTTCAATTAAAGGTTGAAGACCAAGAGTTGAATAAATTAGTGCACAGCATATAACGACAACGAAAGGAAATATCAATATAAAATACTTGATGTACTTCATGCTAAGCTGCAGATTTAATGTACTAAAACCGACTTCCTTTAATCCCTTCCGTAAGAAATAATGAATGAGCAAGCAGGTAATCAAAAATTGAACAAGATACCAAGAAATTGCACTTATAAAATCTGCATTGTTAGCTAATCTCTCTGAATGGCTCATCATCCATGTCATTGGCCCGTTTATATCATAAGTAAGAAAATTAAATACATACTGCAGAGAATAAATAATAACGATTAAAATACAATTAAGAATCAAAAATTTGAGTGCTTTAGATAAGGTCATATAGTTACCTCCAAAAACTCTCTTCTGAGCGCCTTTATTACTCATTGCTTCTCCTCAACAAATCTTCTAAATTATACCATAAATTGTATCCAGAAGTGCTTTAAGCTATTGGGGCCGCTACAAAATATAGGACATATAGATTAGTAGCTTTGTTATTGGAGATGAAAGCGGACAATTAAGTAAGAGGGGCAATAAATTAACCTAAGATAATGGAAGGTTCAGGAATTAAAATAAAATATTAGGAACTAAGGTTGTTGATTCTACTCTAGTGGAATTCACCGACATGACATCACTGTCACGTACAGCAGCTACGCCCCATCCTATCGCAAAAGGAACCATAATATAAGAAGCTTGAAGAAAGATACAGGCCATATAAATATAAAGAATCATTTTGGAACGCCAAAACTTAAATCTCGTTAATACATAAGCTATGGGGACCACAAAAATAACTAGAATCGCAGTGGAAAGCACCACTAGAAAGACCTTTGCTAAAGATCAGCAAAGGCCTTTTTTTGGGTATTACATCACTTTCCCAAACAATTCTTTGTTTAATCGTTCCAGCTGCAGAAGATGATGACGATAGTGCATCTCTATAAGTAGGAACCATTCCTCCGCGCATAGTCCACCGAATCGCGGGTGAGATACGGTATTAAGCTTGAACGATTTTTCAAGAGACGGCTCGATCTCTCTCATTCTTTGGATGACTGAGTGCAACCCTTGAATTAATTGTTCTTTGCTCTCCGGCTGCTCCGGCGTATATTGGGCAGAAGGCGGGACCTGAATACGAATGGGCGGAAAGCTGCCTTGTGCAAATATAGCCGCACCATCCTCGGTTTTCCCTACATGAGATACTAAGGGATCTTGGCTTAGCACCAGACATTGATCAATATTGCGAAGCTGCATATACAGTGCCGAGTTTATGAGATGTTGAACCATCTGTCCGATGGACCACTCGTTTTCACTTGGCTTTTGCTTCAGCTGCTCCAGATTGAATCGCTCTAATTCCTGAATATAGTATGTCGCAGTTTCTTCAAAACGTTGTAAGGCTTCTTTTGTTGTAGTCATTATATATCAGCTCCTGTGTCATTGATTATCCAAGTATATAAAAACGCTACTGACAGCGTTATGTCAGTAGCGTTTTAACATTATTTCTATTTCGTTTCTAACTTGATGGCGAAAAGATTCCGGCTCTAGCACAACCACGCCTCCTCCCCAGCCCAGCACCCATTGCAGCAATTCCGCCGGCTCTCGAACTCGAAAAGTAACCAGTAAGCCTTCCGCATGCTCCTCTATAGTTTCCATATAGAAATTGTTCGATTCCCTTACCTTATCAGCTATATCAGAATGGACTAAGATACGCACATGAACGTTGCGATCATCAGGAGGTTGGTATACCTCCAATTGAAAATCCGCTGGCAGTATAAATTTATCTTCCAGATCAATAAGCTCCCTCATTCGGGATAACCGGAAATGACGGATGTCTTGACGCAATTCACACCAAGCGACGAGTACCCATGATCCTTGATGAAGCACAAGTCCGTAAGGAGCAACCGTACGAATACTTTGACGGTTCCCATCAGCTTCGGCGATTCTTTTAGAATAACGAAATCTTATTTTCCTTTCCTCCAATATCGCTCGACGAATGGCTTCCAAACATGCCTTTTCTTGTATTGGTGCTATTTCTGCTGCGGATGCAAATAAACGAAAACTTTTGCGGATCTGTGATGCTTCACTGCGGATGGCTTCTGGCAGGATAGCTTCTATCTTTGCTTTAGAGCTTCTAGCCTTATTGCCATAGTGGGCATCAAACCACTGCTCGATAAAGTCAGTCCCGATAAGTAATGTCACTGCTTCGTCCAGCGTGAAACTAACGGGTGGCAGGAAATACCCCTCGATTAAGGAGTAACCCTGCCCTGGCGCTCCTATTATGGATACGCCCGCTTCACTCAGTGCCTGAATATCCCGATAAATAGTTCTCACACTCGTTTCAAACGTAGCAGCCAAATCCTCCGCTCGCAACACTTTATTACGCTGCAGTTCAAGCACTATAGCTAACAAACGGTCCATTTTGTTCATACGACTCTCCCTTCCCAAAAATTGTTTTTCTATCTCAAACGGCAATGTTTAATATCATCCAAAATCTCATCCACAGCTCGTCGATACCCACCCGATTCCCGATTTGCCGTTAGATTGTAAGCAGGATCACAAAACACTTCGTAAGTAGATTAGAGCTCCACATCGCATTTTCTACCACCTGAGATAAAAGCTTGTACAAATTTTTGTTTAGTCTTTTTTATCTATAAACTGTTTTTATATTAGATATTATAAACATTAATTTTACTTATATCGCTCTAAAAGGGTATAGTAATATAGGCTTTACAACCATTTTAATTATATAGAGTATACCCTTACAAGAGGAGAGATCATATTGGAAAGAGTAGTTGGAACAGTGGTACGTGGACTCCGCGGGCCCATCATTAACAATGGGGATAACATTGAAGAAATCGTAGTTCAAACCGTATTGAATGCTGCAAAAGTCGAAGGTTTCTCGATCGAGGATCGTGACATTGTAACCGTAACCGAATCCATTGTGGCTCGGGCACAAGGTAACTATGCGACGATTGACCATATTGCTGCTGATATTAAAGGGAAATTCGGCGAGGAAACCGTGGGTGTTATTTTCCCAATCCTTAGCCGTAACCGATTCTCTAACTGCTTACGCGGTATTGCCAAAGGGGCAAAAAAAGTAGTCTTAATGCTAAGCTATCCAGCTGATGAAGTGGGCAACCATCTTGTAGACATCGACGAATTAGATGCTAAGGGTGTTAATCCATGGACGGATGTGTTAACAGAGGCTCAATTCCGTGAGTTTTTCGGCTATATTAAGCACCCATTCACAGGTGTTGACTATATCGAATATTATAAAGGTTTGATTGAAGCTGAAGGTGTGGCTTGCGAAGTCATCTTCTCTAATAATCCAAAAACCATTCTAAACTACACAAAACATGTATTAACTTGTGATATTCACACACGGTTCAGAACAAATCGTATTCTCATGAGCAATGGTGCTGAAAAAGTGTTTGGTCTGGATGATATTCTTACACAATCCATTGATGGCAGCGGCTTTAACGAAGCTTATGGTCTGCTGGGATCCAATAAAGCAACAGAAGAAAGCGTGAAGCTATTTCCAAATAACTGCCAACCTATCGTGGATGGTATCCAAGCAAAAATCAAAGAAATGACAGGTAAAACTGTAGAAGTTATGGTTTATGGCGATGGTGCATTCAAAGATCCAGTCGGCAAAATATGGGAACTGGCAGATCCAGTTGTTTCCCCTGCTTACACTACAGGGCTTGATGGAACACCAAATGAAGTGAAATTGAAATATTTGGCCGATAACAACTTCTCTCATCTTCGTGGTGAAGAGCTGAAACAAGCCATTTCTAAATACATCCAGAATAAAAATGATGACCTGGTTGGTGCAATGGAAGCACAAGGGACGACTCCTCGTAGATTAACAGACCTTATTGGATCACTGTCTGATTTGACTTCTGGCAGTGGAGATAAAGGAACACCAATGATTTATATTCAAGGTTATTTCGATAACTATACAAAATAAAACTAGCACAACAAGGGGGTCTCTAAACGAGGCTCTCTTTTTTACTTTCTCGGTTATAATAAAGCAAACAGCGGTAAGCGGAGGATCCTATGAACATAAGAAGGGTTAAATATTTTATTGATCTCGTTGAATGCAGAAATTTTACCGAAACAGCTAAAAAGAACTATGTATCGCAGACTACCATTAGTCAACAAATCGCCGCGCTTGAAGAGGAATTCAACATTCAATTGATTGACAGAAAGCAGATCCCTATCGAGCCAACCAAAGCCGGATGGCTTTTCTATGGCGAAGCTCTCATCCTCTGGAAGCAATATAACCATATGAAGATGAGCATGGAAAACTTTCAAAAGTATAATACGCAATCCCTGAGTATCGAATATGCTGCGATGACGGATATCCAAAGCTTGTTGAAATTGATTCCCTCGTTTCAGGATCATCATCCGAATATTAAGCTGGAACTGAATAAAGTATTGCTAAAAGATATTGCAGAATACTTGCTAAAAGGGATTTACGACGTAGCTATTGCCTTTGACTCCGAGTTTCAGGGAAAAGAGGATATTGTAACCTATCCCTTATATAAGGGACGTTATTGTGCGGCTGTGAGTCATCCCCATCCTCTTTTTCATCATGAATCGATCGCCAAAGATGAGTTATATGAACATCCACTAGTCATGCTGAATCCAACAGCTATTGGAAACTCTTATCATCTAATGATCCAGCATGCCATTGAAGACGGCTATCAGCCGAACATCCTTCGAACCGCAGACGATGTGGAGTCAGAATTATTTTATATCATCACGGAGAATTTGATTGGCTTTTTTCCGGATAACTATCAGCTCGCCTATCTTCAGGATAAAGTCCGGTTAATCCCATTAGTTGATTCACACCATACCTTTGCAATCGAAGCAGGATATCTTAAAAACAATACAAACCCTGCCCTGCCCTCCTTCCTTCAGCAGATCCAAATTGGTTTTAGCAATCGACCATAAGTTTTATGTGTTAGACTATGTTCATTTTTTCACATACTATAAGGACATAATTCATATCGACAAGGAGTGACGATGATCATGGGTAAATTATTGTTGACGGGTGTCGATGGAAATCTAGGGAAACAAGCTGCAGAATATTTGTTGAAACTGGTAGATAAAGACCAAATCATTTTTTGCGCCTACGATCCAGCCTGCTTGAAAGAATATACGGAACAAGGGATTGAAACACATGTGACCAACTTTAATAACAAGGAAGGCCTTGCCGAAGCTTTTGCTCATGCTGATAAACTTGCTCTGATCTCCATGCCTTTTGTTGGGGAGAAACGCCAAAATGCACACAGAAATGTGGTTGATGCAGCCAAAGAAGCCGGTGTCAAACAGATCATTTATACTTCTCTAGTAAACGCGGCTGATGAAAACAATCCAAGCGTTGAGAAAATTGATCATATTTATACCGAACGTTATGTTCGAAGCGTAGGGCTCGATTATATCTTCCTTCGGAATTCCCAATACGCGGAAGCGATGATTACCAATTACTTCACGTATGTGAAGGGTGACGGGGTATTAACGAACAATCAAGGTGACGGTAAAATGGCTTATATCTCGCGGAAGGATTGCGCAAAAGCCGTTGCGTATGCCCTAGCCTCCAATAATTATCAGGAAGCGATTCTAAATATCAACGGGCTTGAATTGATGACAATTACCGACTTCATTAAGATTGGTAATGAAGTAACGGGTAATCATATCACCTACAAAGAAAACACGGATGAAGAGAATTATGCCGTATTCGAAGCAATGGGCGTGCCTAGAACCACCGATGGGGCATTTAAAGATGGATCGGAAGCACCGTATTCTTCTGAAGGTATGGTTACTTTTGGACAGGCAATCCGTGAAGGAAAAATGGATATTTTTACAGACGACTTTAAAAATTTGACGGGGCAAGAGCCACTGACCGTGAAATACATGTTTGAACATGCCGATGAATTTCAGGTTGGCGAAAGACATGCTAAAGACAATTAATAAGTGGCACCTCGTACCTCTTAGACTAAATCACCCCCGTTTAATACACGGGGGTGATTCCTTTTATGCTGAGGATGGCACAAAAACAACCCGTTTTACAAGGTCAGAAGGAGCATTCCAAGCTTTCTCTACTTACTGAACACTCACAATTTTCTGCCATTGCAACCACAATCGTGGGCAACTCAGCAAGTGCCGCGAGTTAATATTTCCAAATTAATTCTCTGTCTCTCTGCTCCGTAAAGTTCAATCATATGCTCGTCCTGGAGATAATTAGGGAATTCCTCCCTTATTATCAGAGGATTCTGGTCATCAGACTAATAATTAGGGAATTCCTCCCTGAAATTCGACTGATTTGACGGTAAATCTTGATTCCGCTCTGTTTTTTAGGGAGAAATTCCCTAATTTCATTCATTTAGAGTAATTATCGGCTTTTATTAGGGAGGTTTTCCCTAATTACTCTCAATTCACTGGTATAGTGTAAACTAGCCAAGAAAATTCACGTACTCACTCTATATCAAAAAAACACCTTAAACCGAGCGGATGAACATCCGGGACTGACCCCCGTTTGTGAGACAGGGATCAAAACACCTTACAAGTTTAAGTAGCCAGTCGCCGGAAATCCATCGGTGACTGGTTATTTAGTTTCGCTTGAATTCGAATTGAGTTATAGTAAATGATGTAGTCTCGAATGGTCTTTACAACGATTGCAGTCGTTGTAGATGTGAGATCTTCGAGGTAGAACGTTTCAGACTTTAGAGTGGAATGAAACGATTCAATGGGGGCATTATCAGCGGGCGTTCCTTTACGGGACATGCTCATGGTAATGCCTTTTCCTTTTACAGCTTCCTGGTACGCAAAGGACGTATACACGCTGCCCTGGTCGCTATGCAACAACATCTTTTTCTGCTTTGGAAGTTGATTTAATGTATCCAACACCAAAGAGGTATCTTGTTTATCTGCTATACTGTAAGCCACAATCTCACCATTGTACAAGTCTAGAATGCTGGAGAAGTACAACATCTTCCCGCCAAATGGCAAATAGGTAATGTCCGTGACGAGTTTTTGCAGAGGTGCTTCTGCATGAAACTGTCGCTTGAGCAGATTTTCAAAGGAGTGTACAGATTGCCCAGTCACCTTTCGTTTTTTCATCCTCACGCGGCACTGAAGCCCCTCACACTGCATGATCCGCTGGACTCGCTTATGATTTATACTCTGCTCTATCCGAAGGAGCGCCGTGATTTTCCGGTACCCATAGCGGAATTTATGACGGATGCAAAGCTCCCGGATTTTCTCCACCAGTTTGTCTGTATGCTTTGTCCCCACACCTGCTTTCCAGCGGTAGTAAGTCGTTCTTGCGATTCCGAGCCATCTACAAGCCTCAGACACCGTCACTTCGTTTCGAATGGATTCAATCCAGGCAATAACGGCCTCTGGTTCCACCTCCTCTCCAACTCCTCGTACTTTTTTAGCAGATCTAATTGTTGTTTTAAGAATCGGTTCTCTGCCTTTACTTTTTCGAGTTCCGAAGAGTCCTCCGGACCTTTGCCATAGCTGTACTGTTTACCCACCGGCTGCTCCAAACGATGTCGTTCACCATTTCGATTCCATCTCATCCATGTCTTTAGCTGTGTCTTATTCCGTATTCCGAGCTGCTCCATAACCTCTTTCACAGGTACTCCTGCTAATCTCATTTCTATAGCTTTCATCTTTATTTCCACGGGATAACTTACTCTGGTTGCCAATGCAAAAACACCTCCAAGATGATCTCCTTATCTTACGACAAGGTTCCATTCTCTTGAAGGTGTTTTGATTTGTCTCACGTTATGGGGTCAGTCCCTCCGTACGGCTTAAGGTGTTTTTTCAACTGTTAACTTATATTAATTCCAGATCTCTTCAGCAATCTCTTTGATATAAGCAAGCTTGCGCCATTGCTGCTCTTCTGTCAGGTGGTTGCCTTCTTCCGTGGATGCGAAGCCGCATTGTGGGCTCAGGCAAATCCGGTTTAGATCGACATATTGCTTCGCTTCCTCAATACGCTTCAAAATATCTTCTTTGCTCTCCAGCTCACCAAATTTGGAAGAGAACAAACCAAGCACGACTTGCTGATTCTCTTTTAGGAAGCGTAATGGTTTGAAATCGCCTGCCCGTTCTGTATCAAACTCCAGATAGTAACCTGAATAGTTATTGATGTTCAGAAGCGTTTGTGCGATAGGTTCATAACCTCCACCAACTCCAGCATAAGTTGAAACATAATTTCCTCGGCATACATGTGTTGTTACAACAAGATCTTCCGGCAGACCAGATACAACTTCCTCGTTCAATTGCGCAAGCTCGCTCGCATATTCAGCTACATTCACACCAATCTGATTCATAAAAGCTATAAACTGCTCGTCGCATAGCGCTCCCCACGTGCAATCGTCGATTTGAATGCTGCGGCAGCCCGCTGCATAAAAGGCAAGAATCGACGCTTTATATGCTTTAGCAATATCTGAAATTAACTCTTCACGATTTGGGTATATTTCATTTGTGCTTTCCTTATTTTCTGCCCGGTCTAGCTCGAACAGGAATTGCGCAGCTGCAGGAATCGATTGACGAGCTACAACATCCTCACCAGCAGCGCCTTTTAAAAATTCATAATGCGATACAAAAGGATGGCTGCTATAGCTTATTTTACCGGTCAATCGGGCTGTTTCTGGTCTCGACTTCGCACCGTTAAATTGGTAGCCTTGATCAATAATCGTCCGCTCTACACCGTCAAAGCCCCAGAAGAAGTCAAGATGCCACCAAGAGCGGCGGAATTCGCCGTCGGTTACAGCTTGAAGACCTACTTCTTTTTGTTTCTGAACCAGCTTAACAATTTCGTTGTTTTCCACTTCCTTAAGCTGCTCAGCGGTAATTTCGCCGTTCTTGTATTTTAATCTAGCTTCTTTCAATGCCTGAGGGCGCAGGAAGCTTCCTACAATATCATATCGAAATGGGGTAACGGTTCGCTTTTTAGGTTCGGTTTGAATGCTCATATATTAATCTCCTCGTAAAAAATTATTAGAATTAATATAGCATATCCGATGGCTTATACCGTTACACCAATGAGCTATGGCAGGCTATAAGTATTAGCTATACCTAAAGAATAAACGATTGCGTGTGCTAATATTGTCCCAGAAGACCTTTCTTCATGGCTATTTTCTCACAGCGATCAAACACAACGAGTCCTAGAATCAAATAAACCAGCGAATTTAATATTAATACGCCATAATCTGATAAAGGTATATCCGTTAATGTTAGATTCTCCAGCATCACCGTTCTGACCATATTCACTCCTTTAACGAACGGGGCAAAGGCTAAAAACGGAGCAACAGTTATCGGAACAAATACAAGTCCCATCAAAACGAATTGAAAAATCTGCAGAAATGCTTGAATTTGTTTCACAATAATAGCTAATCCAGCAATCATAAAGCTAACGCCTACCATACTTATCATAGTAACAATAATGATTGGGATCGTTGTCATGGGGTTAAGACTCAACCACTGTCCGGAGGTTAGCATCGCACCAAACAGCAACAGGATCATAATAACGGACTGTAAGCCTAATTGACTGACGATCCGCGTGAGCATGATTTTCCATACCCCCATGGGGGACATATATAACTGCTCTAACGTTCCACGCGTCGCTTCCGTGATTACCGAATAACCAATAAAGTTCATCGTCATCATCGTTAAGCTCCAAAAGACTACACTTACAATGGAGTATTGAACATTCATATCAAAGCTGGCTGGATCCCCAATGAACATAATGCCAAAAAATGCACCTAGAAATATAATATAAAACGTGGCTACTAAAGCAATCGTGTTCGGCAGATAACGTTTCATCTCAATATATTCCTTACGAAAATTCGCATTAAATAAATGGAGCCATTTCATGCGTTTTACCTCCCTTCACAATCTGAATAAATACTTGTTCAAAATCAATGGTTATACGATCAATGCTTTCCACCATCGTTCCTTCCTCTTTCAGAAGATCGAACAACTCGTAGATATCCTGACCGTGCTCTAAATTCACTTCCACGATCGTTTCATGAGAGCTTGCTTTATAAGTACTTAAAGGGAATATACTCAACAGTTTTTGCTCCTGTTTTAGGCTTAATTGCTCACCTAATTTAATGGAATATGCCCTTGTTTCAAATAACTTAAGTAAGTTCTCTACCCTGTCGTCAATCACGACTTCACCCTTGTTAATGATAATGGCACGGTCACACAGCTCCTGAACGACAGGCATATCATGTGAGCTGATAATGATCGTACGTTTTTCTTCCCTTACTATTGTTTTTAGAATATTTCGTAATTCATAACTAACCTCAACATCCAAACCGAGCGTTGGCTCATCCAGTAAGATGACATCCGTGTTAGCTAATAACGCCACAGCGATAGCTAGCTTTTGTTGCATCCCCCGAGATAATCCATTGACTAGCTCATTCTCCTTTTCTTTAAGGTTGAATTGCTCTAATAATTTATCCGCTCGATCGGCAACTTGCTTTCGTGAGTACCCTCGATTACCTGCAAAATATTCTAGGTTTTCACGAACGGTAAGACGCCAATATATATTTCGGTTTCCCTCTAATACAGCACTAATATGCTCAAGCGCTTTAAGTCTCTTCTTACAAATATCTAGGCCATTAATGGATATAGAACCCCCATCCGATTCCAACAAACCACAGAGCATCTTTATCGTTGATGTTTTCCCAGCACCATTTGGCCCTAGTAAACCTAGAACCTCTCCACGATTCACATGAAAAGAAACATCACGAACGGCATGGATCTTCTCTTTCGTCTTTCTTTTCTCGTACACCTTGCTAATCCCGCGTACCTCTATAATTTTCTCCACCTAATAACCATCCTCTCCCGTACGATTTATATAAGTAATTCCATTGATAAATTTAATTTTATTTTAGTATCTAGATTTAAATAACTGGCTTCAGATGGAAACTTCCTCCGTCTGAGGAATGAGATTTGGGTATGGGGTATGTTTTTTACAAATACGACGAAAAGACACATCTCTTGAGATGTGTCTGGAATTTTATTTTCTTCACGAAAAAGAACTTCTACTGTCATGCAGTTATTATCCAAAAATGCGCTTAATTCCTTTAGCGATTTCATTCATACAATCCTCCGCTTGTGGATAAATACCGATTTTATCCATGAACGCGTGGTCCACTCCATTATAGCGGATATACTGTGTATTAACGCCTGCACGTTGTAGCTTTCTAGCGTAGGCTTCGCACTCAAGTGTCAAATAATCATACTGTGCAGTAATAATTAACGTGTCAGGCATACCGCTTAAATCTTCTACTAATAAGGGAGAAGTATAAGCGCTTGTTGCAGGAACCTTACCTTGTAAATAAATATTGTCCAGCATAGATGTCATATCACCCATACCCATCAATAGCCCCTTGATCAGCTCATGGTGATTGTTAATCATGTACTCTTCGATATTCCATTCGAAATCATCTGTCGCTGCCCCAGCCATGTTCACCGTCGGATAAAGCAATGCTTGGAATTTAATCATACCTGTTCCTAAATCTCTATCCTTCATCGCGCATACCGTTGATAAGTTCCCGCCTGCACTATCGCCACATACTGCGATTTGATTCGGATTTACATTTAGTTCTGCTGCATGCTCATATACCCAGCGAACAGCATCGAAGCAATCGTTAAATCCTGCAGGGAACGGATGCTCAGGTGCAAGGCGGTAATCCACCGAAACAACAACTGCATTTGCTTTCTCAGCAATTGCTTTACAAGGATTCTCCACTACATCCAAAGTACCTCCTAGGAAACCGCCACCATGGAAGAAGACTACCGCTGGGACATTCGAGCCTCCAGCTGGAGAATAGATCCGAACTGGGATAGAGCCCTCTGAACCTTCTATATCTCTCGATTCTGTACGAATATCCGTTGTTGTTACATCTGTATTCGGCCAGCCCATCATTGCACGCATCCCCTGAACCATTGCCATTAAATCGAACTCTCCCTCAGGTGGATTGCCCATCGCAGCCATCTTTTCAGCACTTTCGATTGTTGTCTGCAACACGCGGGCGTCCATTTCTCCCTCAGCATCTGAATCTGGAAGCTTTTTAATCATCATATCTAGACCTTTCACGTTCTTAACCTCTGTCCGTCTTTCTAGTTCCGCCAATAGATTTTCATATATATTTTTTTCCATGGTATGCTTCATCTCCCTAGTTAAAATCTTTGGTTTTATCAATTATTTGTAATAGATTATCATGTGTTTGCAATGTAAAATGTGATCTCCCACATTAATTTGCATCTAAAGCCATTACAATTTACTCTCCCAATAGGTACAGAATGGATCCACAGGATTTACCCCTTTGAACGGCGAGCGTCCTAACAACTTCTCCACCAATGCTTCATATACATACTCACTTGAAGAGTACGTATTAATAAATGTTTTCACCTGTGGTACATCTTGTAAATGGTAAGGACTTGCTGTGGAAATGAACAAGGTAGGTAACTCTTGTAAGAACCACGGCATATCAGCACCCATAGGCGGTGCCCAGTTAATTCGCACGACCGTTTGATTACTCATCGTTACGATATTGGCACAATAAATAGCTAGATCATATTTATCTGTTAAACTTTCAATGGAAGTCATCATCCAACTAAAGTCCAAATTTTCTCTATTAAAGATATCAACTATAAATCCCTCACGCTCTAGCTGCTCCACCAAAGTACGATAGGAAACTTCACTGCTATAATGCCCTACCTCATCGCCAAGTGAGAAGAATAATATGCGCTTATGACGTTCTGGACTAATGGGTAGTAGAGACTGTGTATCTTTCACTAGTGTAATAGCTTGGTCTGCACACTCTTGTGCCCACTTCTCATGCTCTTCACATTTCATCACTGAAAGTGCGTCCAGACCTGGAACAAGCTTATCTTCTTGTTGCTTACGATGTAAACCAAGAGAAGCTTTAAGTGCTAGAATACGTGTAACTGCTTCATCGACTCGCTTCATCGTCAAAATTCCATTCTCGATTCCTTCCTTCATATACTTATAATCTTCAGGCATGTTGCGGTTAAAAAGAAACATATCACAACCTGCAGCAATCGATTTAGGAACTGCGATTTCACGTTTCATCGCCATCGTGAACCCTGCCATTGTAGCAGCATCCGTCACGATCATCCCATTAAAGCCAAGCTTGTCACGCAGTAATCCGTTTAACAATTCAGGTGACAATGTCGCAGGCATTAACTCTTCATCACGAATGTCAGGCGAGAGTGCTCGTGAATAAGCTGGCAACATAATGTGACCAATCATCACCGTCATTGCGCCTTCATCAATCAATCCCTTATATACCATGCCGTATGTTTGATCCCAATCCTCTACTGAAAGCGAATTGATTGAAATGTGTAAATGTTGATCCCTATCATCCACACCATCCCCAGGGAAATGCTTAATGGATGCAGCAACGCCGTTCTCTTGTACCCCTTTAACATAAGCCTTACCCATACGTAAGACCCTCTCAGGATCAGAGCCGTAGGTACGTATATTTGTAATCGGATTTCTAAAATTCATATCGATGTCTACAACGGGCGCGAATGCCCAGTTGCAACCTACTGCTTTCCCTTCCCGCCCTGCAATCTGCCCAAGGCGGTACCCCATCTCTTCGTTGTCAGTTGCTGCAACCTGCATTTGCTTACCAAAGTAGGTACCTTCAGAAGCGATCCCATTACCTCCAGCTTCCAAATTCGCCGATACAAGCAAAGGTATTCGAGAATTTTCTTGCAGATAACGATGAGTGGATTGAACGCCTACACCCTCCCCAGGCCGATACATAATACCACCTGGCTGATAGTTCTCAAGCATATCTTGTAATTCAGTTTGATCATCATTCATCCCTAGGGGGCAGAATAGCTGCCCAACCTTAGCATCCAAATCCATTGACTCCAGCGTGTTCTTAACCCACTGAATATCCTCATTTTGTAAATAAAATGGCTTTCCCTTCAAGTCCATTATGATATACCCTCCACTTTAATTAATTATAATTCTTATTTAGGCTTCAATTCCCGTGTTGCCTCTACGAGCTGTCAAGTCACTAATCATTTGGGGCTCATCTTTATCTAGCTTATAGAACAGGAATAATAGAATAACAACGATATTCGCAATTAAGGGTAACCATACAAAATTGAATTCAATTGCTAGCAAAGCCGATGGCGCTTGCACTTGATTCGGTGCATATTTCCCTAAGGCTAGAACCCAAGCTGCAATCGCACCCCCGAGCCCCATTCCGAACTTAGCACCAAAACTGCTTGCGGCAGATAGTAAGCCTGGTGCCCTTACTCCTGATTTCCATTCTCCATAATCAATCGTGTCAGCAATCATCGCGAACAGTAGACCAAATGCAAAGCCCCCACCAAAATTACTGATTATGACACCCGTTAATGCAACAGGAACAGACATCATCTGTGCACCTAGATAGATAATGACTTGCCCCACGATACCAATGCTCATACCTATAAAGACCGCATTACGTTTACCTAATTTCTTACTTAAGAAAGGAACTAGTACAATCGCAAGCAACATTAGAACATTAAGGCCATTAACAAGCGGAATTAAGTCTTCTCTACCTAGGTTATATTTAAAGTAATAAATCGTAGCAGGACCCTTTGCTGTAACTCCGATAAATACGAACAGCCCAGTAGCCAAAAGGATCCACCAAGGTGTGTTCCCTTTAATTGCTTTTATTCCTTCTTTAAAAGGGACTGGACGATTGCCGTCAATTTGAACACGTTCCTTTACATTTTTAAATGTAATCAGAAAAAATACGACCGCTACACCAGCATAGATCATCATCGTTAACATAAAACCCTGTTTTTGATTGCCTTTTCCTAACGCATCAACAAGAGGCAGAGTCGCAATACTGACAAATATAGCGCCTACTTGCGCCAGAATCATACGAACCGATGACACTACCGTTCTTTCCTGTGAATCACTTGACATGCTTGGCAAAATCGAAGTGAGTGGCAAGTTAATACCTGCGTATAAAACATTCAGTAGAATATAGGTAACATACGCATAAGCCAATTTTCCTGTATCCCCGAAATCCGGCGACAGAAATGCAAGAATTGCAATTGCCGCGAACGGAAACGATAACCAAAGGAACCAGGGTCTGGATTTCCCATATTTTGAAGTCGTACGGTCAATCAACACTCCAAATATCGGTCCGTCGAACGCATCAATAATTCTCGCTAAAAGGAATAAGGTTCCTACAGCTGCGACATTCAACCCATATACATCTGTGTAGTAAAACATTAAATATAAGGTAACCGTTTGGAAAATAAGATTAGAAGCCGTATCTCCTAGACCATAGCTAATTCTTTCTTTCCATGAAACTTGTTTATTCATACACATACCCCCTGTAAATATCATAGTAAGGAAGCTTCGAGAACCGTAAATGTAATCCCTTACATTTGTGATTATAGACAATTTTTATCCATTCAACTTTCCGTTTCTTAATCAAAAATAGACCAAATTTCATGATTTTTTTATCAGTAAATTAAACGCTTTCAATAAAATCATAAAAAAGGGCTGACCCAAATCCATGAAATGGATTGCTTGGGTCAGCCCTTTCTGAGTGTAATGATTTATATAGTTATTTTTTAACCTATAAGATTTCATTTTGAAGCACTATGCATCATACACAGGCCATAGTTCATATAATCGAACTTCATGAGGGTTCAATTCACATTTAATATCAAGCGAGCCTTGGATATCAATCGTCTTCCTCACTTGATTGGGTACAGCCTTACGATTCAAATAGGCCACTTCATCTGCATCTAGTGAACTTGGAGCACCCATCTCAAGCCATGTATCATAGGCGCTGCCGTGATCCCGATTTATAGTAGTTTGACGAAGCTTGTATACACCACTTGGTATTCCTTGGATTGCAAAACTCATCTCTAAATTATTCGTGTCTCTGAAGACGTGATATCGATTCAAGGCGTCAATTCCTAGTGAATCAGACGTACCATACAATCGATCAAAATGACAATAATGGTAGACCATTAATTGATAGCCTTGCGACGATTTAGTGAGACAATATCCAGCGCCAAGCTCCATTAGGCGATCACCAAGCTTACCTAACAACTCATAAGCATAATAACCTGGCTTTTGGATTCCATTGCTCGTTATTAAGCCTAATCCACCATGAAACGTTTCCTCTGCTGGTGGCAGTTCCTCCAGTAAGTCCGTCAAGGACCAGTAAGCTAAGCTCTGCAGTTCATCTAAATTCTCAAGTACATTCTTCACAATATAAGCTGCCTTATAACAGGTATCGTTCGTCAAATCACGATGAAATGGTGTTGAATTCCATTCCGTTACATGAATATCAGGCAGGTGCGAGAGCTTTGCTTTCAGTTTATTTTTTAACAAATGAATCGTTTCATTCAAATAATTATCATTACTTAAGTGTATCCAAGATATTGGTTTATCTATTAATCGCTGCTCCCGTACTGGATAACTGTGAAACGAAATAACGTCGGGAATACAATGATTTGTGATACAGAAATCTAAATAATGATCTAACCAAGACTCTTGATATACCGTTTCTGAAAAAAGATCTGGACCCCCCATTTGGAATTTAGGGCAGCTCACTTTAACAGCTTGATAAGTCTGAATATACATTTCTCCATAATCCTCAAATGTATCCGGCCAAAAAATTTGCAGATCAGGTTCATTCCAGCATGCAAAATACCAATGCTTCATCTCTTCTTCGCCATACCGGTTTTTGCAGAACAAGAGTAATTGCTCCACGAGCTTTCTCCACTTTCCTATATCCTTGGGTTTACTTAGATTACTCTTCTTATAGAAGAAAGAAGACTCACTACTCGCTAAATCTTTAGGCATGAAGCCAAATTCAATATAAGGGCGTAGTCCAATGCTTCGTATGAAATCTATTAAATGTCCGACATAGAAGAAATTAAATATCGGATTGCCTTGTGTATCCTCACGATAGACCATCATCTCATCATCAAATATCCCATGAAACCTAATATGACTAAACTGGACCTTTCCCTGAATCAACTTTAAATGGGATTGCACTTCACTCATTAAAATTTCCTTCGCCTTGCTTATCGTACATATTTTTCGCCAATAAGGTTTAAACACCTTACTCTTACCGGAGAGCTGCACCCTAATTTCTTTTGTGACTACACCTTTTTCAAGCGTCTTATCGGCGATTTGCTGACCAGATGAAGGTAAATACTTGAACAACGCCTCATACGCATTCTCACGATCAAAATCCAAGTAAGTTGCATAATCATTTGAAGTCAGACTCTCATGCGCTTCATGCCTTTGCAAATCCTTACGGTATTGGATCGGTGTTATTTTATAAACTTCCTTAAACACCTTGTGAAATGACTTCAAACTCGGAAATCCATGGTCCATAGCAATTTGAGTAATGGAATGATCCGTGTAAGTAATATCTCTGACAGCATGCCTCAATCGAAGCTGATTGACATACTGACTAAAGGACTTCCCCATACTTTTTTGAAAAAAACTAGATAAATACGGAACCGATAAGTGTTCCTGCTCCGCAATATCGAACAAGCTAAGTGATTTCATATAGTTGCCTTGGATATAGTTCACAATACTTAACATACGCTCTGTATACTTGGAACCAATTCGACTACTACTATCTTCGCGACTCTCTCTGAATTTCCAAAGCAGTACGTATATTAGCTGCAATAATAACGACTTAATTTTGATCTCATAGCTATAATTTTCTTTGTTATATACCCACATCATTTCGGCTAATAAAGTGCGAATTTCATTAAATTTCTCTTGTTCTTCCTCTCCATATAGAAAGGATTTGCATAGGAACCTAACTTGATCGATTTCTGCAAATTCAGTTTTAATGAATGAAATGGGAATTTGCAAGGCAAGTACCAAATTATTCTCATGGGATTGGATGGAATGAACTTCATTGCTGTTGATGATCAAGACATCTTCTTCTTGTAGGGTAAATCTTTTCTTTTCAATATAGACATCGACTTTCCCTTTCAGAACGAACAGTAACTCAATGCTGTCATGCCAGTGGTCCTCCACAAATTGCGCATTATGAAGAAATATATTAATTGGCAAATCATTGTTCATTTGAATGCTTTCATAAACGTAATCCAAAGCCACCGTTCACCTCTCTTCATCCGTTGCTCGTAAATTCATTTTTATATAATAGCTTTTTTTAATTTGGATATATAAGTACATCTCACATTCATACGAAACACGAGAAAATACGCCTTGATTTTGCTTAAAAAATGGATATTTTGAATTTGATCCCCTCGATATAATAACAATGTTAACGCTTTCAAAATAGATAGTAAAGGGGATATATGTATGAACAAGCGTTTATCTAAGTTATTTACTGTCATGATGGCTTTCTTCGTTTTAAGTTCATTTAGTGTAGGCAATGTAGGTGCAAATGCAGATAATACCGCTAAAAAGGAAGACCAAGAGATTACTTTCTATCTGGTACGGCATGGAGAAACGATATTTAATGTACAAGAACGTATGCAAGGGTTCTCCGACTCTCCTCTAACAGAGAAAGGTATTGAAGTAGCCGAGAATCTAAGCAGAGGCTTGAAGAACATTCCGTTTGTTGCCGCGTACAGCAGTACGAGCGAACGGGCAAGCGACACGGCCGATATCGTTCTTGAAGGCCGCAATCTCAAGCTGATCAAAGACAAGCGTTTGAGAGAAATCAATTTCGGTGACTTGGAAGGCGCTTATCAAGCAGATGTTATGAAGCATACAAATGTTGCTTCGTTCAAGAAATTCGATTACACCTCGATGAACGGCGAGAATATGCAAGGCGTGTTCGAGCGGGCTAAAGCATCGCTGGATCAAATGGTTGAAGCAAACAAAACAAAAGGCGGGAATGTGCTTGTCGTTTCACATGGCATCACCATTCTCGATTTGGTCATGGGCCTCGACCCGAAAGCCTGGGATATGAGCAAGGGCGGCTTGCCGAATTCCAGCGTAACGAAGATTCAGTGGAAAGACGGCAAATATGCGGTGCAAAAAGTCGGCGATCAGAGCTATGCGGAAAACGGTCAAAACAAGCTCACGTTCTACTTCGTTCGTCACGGCGAAACGCTGTTTAACGTGCAAAAAAGGATGCAGGGCCTCTCGGATGCTCCGCTCACGGAAGAAGGCATCAAGGTAGCCGAGGACCTGGCACGAGGCTTGCACGACATTCCGTTCAGCGCAGCTTACAGCAGCTCTAGCGGACGTGCGATAGATACGGCCGATTCCATTTTGGAAGGCCGAAACATGATTCTGAAAACGGATAAACGCTTGAGAGAAATGAACTTCGGTGACTTGGAAGGCGCTTATCAAGCAGATATTATGAAGCATACAAACGTTGCTTCGTTCCAGAAACTCGATTACACCTCGGTGAACGGAGAAAACATGGCTCAGGTTTTTGCCCGGACAAAAGCGGCAGTAGACCAAATCATTGCCGATAACCAAGGGTCAAAAAAGAATATCATTGTCGTTTCCCACGGCATCACCATTTTGGATTTGGTCATGGGTCTTGATCCTAACGCTTGGGATATGAGCAAAGGTGGTTTGCCGAATTCCAGCGTGACGATCGTGGAATGGGAGAACGGCAAGTTTACGGTAGGAAAAGTCGGTGACACCAGCTATTTGGAAAAGGGCAAGGCACTTTCACATTAAGAAGTAGAACTGGTGCACACCTGTCTGCACAAGACAGGTGTGCACCAAATTAAAGGGAGGGGGCAGCTAGACTGCCCCCTCCCTTTCCCCTTCCCACTGAATTGACTTCCTGTTCATTTGAAAAAGATCTCAAGGAAATGAATTGGGGAACATGGGAATTACGGTAGCTTTAGGTGGTATATTCGGAGCTATCCTTCAACCTATGGCAGGTAACTTAATCGCTAGCGAAGGCTGGAGATATACCTACATCTTTTTGGGCATATTAGTAATGGCAGTTGTTATTCCAACAGTTATCTTTTAATTCGTTAGGAGAAAATAAAATGAAAAGATTAGATAATAAAGTGGCTATTATTACAGGTGGGGCTTCCGGTATTGGTGAAAGCATGGCAGATCTGTTTGCTCAAGAAGGCGCTATCGTTATTGCCGCAGATATCAATGAGGCAGCGCTAGAAAAAGTAAGCCAGAAACAGAATGTTTATGGAATGAAATTGAATGTTGCCTCAGATGAGGATTGGAAAGTGCTGGCAAAGGAAGTACATGATCGTTTTGGTAAGATTGATATTCTTGTCAATAACGCAGGCATCTCTTCTGAAAAACCATTTGATCAAATCGATATTGAGGATTGGCAGAAAATCAATTCCATCAATGGTTATGGCCCGTTCGCTGGGATTAAACATGTCACGCCTTATATGGCAGCTCAAAAGAAAGGTTCGATCATCAATATTTCTTCTTATACAGCTCTGATCGGTCAAGGCTTTAATCACTACTCGGCATCCAAAGGCGCAGTTCGCGCATTATCTAAAGCGGCTGCTACAACCTTCGGCCGTCAAGGCGTACGGGTAAACACTCTATTCCCTGGAATTATTGAAACGCCAATGACTCAAGCTTTAAGTACTTCAAAGGATTTGCTAGACCAATTGATTCAGGCAACACCTTTGCAGCGTTTGGGTCAAGCCATCGATATTGCCCAAGCGGCGTTATTTTTGGCAACAGATGAATCTTCATACATTTCAGGTTCGGAAATAGTCATCGATGGAGGATACTCAGCTCAATAACGATAATGACAGCCCTCAAGTTAAATGAGGGCTGTCATTTTTTCATTACAAGACCATTAGAAGATCCATATGAGTAAGAAAATAACTGCAATTATTGCCACCACGATGAACAGATTGATTACCTCGCTCCAAAATCCAGCAACACCTTGTGTATGATATTTTTGCGCATTGACATCATGGTTTGCTTTATGACCGCCAGGGTCCGTCACATTCGGATTAGGTCCTGGATCAAAAAAGTCAGACATAGAAATCAACACCTTTCTCGATTATAAACCATATTATACCAGTTAATTCCCTTTTTAAAAATAATCTCCATTGCTCAAATCATTTGAGAATAAAAATAAGGTAAGTGTTTCATTGATAGAGCTTTTTCGATTAGTTCTTGATCGTAGCCATATTTTTGCAATGCAGTAATAATCGCTTGTGTCCTGTCTGATCGTTGTCTTCTTAAATTTGATTCTAGCTGTATTTCTAGAGGAACTGTAGGAATAGTATACCGTCCGATTGTCACATTCCTAAAATGATTCCAAATGAATTGTCCACCTTCCCATATTCCATCGCCATCCATAGAATCAGGAATGCCCGCTGAATTGGAGATATGAACGACTTCCACTTTAAACCCATCGATGATCCAACTCCCCTTTGTCCATGAGAAGCCCGAAGAAAAGGTCTGAGTGTATGCAGGTTCTTCTAAAGAGGATAACCAGTTCTCCCCATGAGGGAATTCACATTTATCCAGCAAGGAATATTCCTTCAGAAGTTCTGCAAATTGTGCAATCCCTTCTTTATTTTTTGTATAAATATCAACGTCTCCCGGAGTCATTTCACAGCCCTGTAATACCGAACCCACTGAGCCCACCAAGATCCATTCTAATTTCGAATTTACCTCCGGTGAAAAATAAAGCTCACATACCTTTGACAATGCTGTTTCCCAGCTATTCATAATTCCACCCCAAATTGACTAGTAAGTTCGAGTACATGAAACCTCAATAACCTCAGGTGCGTTAAAGAACTATACAAATTCACAGGAGGTTTTTAAAATGAGATACAGTGCTGCAGGCGCGCGAATAACCTGTCCTTGTTGTCAAAACGATACCTTTGATCTGGATTATAAACTACTTAACACAAGCGGAGCATCCTTTCTAGGATTTGACTGGGCGAATAAAAACGCGGCTATACTTATTTGTAAGAGATGCACCCATATCTCATGGTTTATGGAAGAACCAACATCAGATAACTAAACACTACCAGATTTTTCTACATCTTCATTATAAAATATTTCTATAGACTATACGTCCTTGAGCTGGATGCAATTGTTCTTTTGCATCCAGTTAAATACCTCTAGATACCCATCCCCAATTGTCTTAAACCTCTTTGGATAATGATCCGAAATATTCTACAACTACCTCACGAAATTCCAAAGCAGCTTGCGAAATGTACCGACTCTTGTGCCATATTAAAGCAATTTCCCTTACCAATTCATGATTCTCTATCTGGAGATATTTGATGTCTTCCCTTGAATTTCTCGCTGTACTTGGTATGAAGGCAAGACCGATCTCAGCTTCCACAAGCGTGATCAACCTTGCAGGTTCATCCCCCTCATACACATATTTAGGCGTAAATCCAACCGATTGGCACACAGAGTCTATTAAATCCCGAGTTCCGTAACCACTCTTAACCCCGACGAACCATTCATCTCTGAGCTCTATCAAAGATACACTGCTTCGCTCTGCCAAACTATGTCCCTTAGGAACCGCTACAAGGATAGGGTCGATAAACACGATTTGGCATTCAATGTCGTCCCCTTCTATAGGGGGTGAGGACAAGCAGAAATCCACCTCTCCTCGATCCAAAAGTGTAACCATTTCCTTGGTAGTCAGCATCTGCACGTGAAATTGAATATCAGGTCGCTTTTTCCGAAACTCGCGAAGGATATTGGGTAATGTACTGGCGGTGGTCACCGCTAATTCAAGCGTGTTATGTTCCGGGTGAGATAAATCGCTAAGCTCCTGCTTCCCCTGTTCCAATTCAAACAAGGCTCTTTCTGCACGGCGAAGGAATCTGCTTCCGAACTCATTCAGACGCAGGTTCCGCCCTACTCGATCGAATAAAGGGAACCCTAGATCCTCCTCCAAGCGCTGGATTGTTTTGCTGAGTGATGATTGAGTAACGTGCAGATTCCTGGCAGCTTCGGTCACATGTTCCAGTCGAGCTACCGCGAGAAAATATTGCAGCTGTAGAAGTTCCATTTCGCACCCCATTCATTCCTTTAAGTCAATGAGAATATAACATAAAATGCGTTGGAATGAATAATTAAAATCAAGTAGGATGACATTAATACGCTTTAGGGGGACCCAAAATGAGTGCTCGGAATTGGTGGTTAATGATTTCTGTGGGTCTAGGGATACTATTGAACCCATTAAATTCTTCAATGGTTTCTGTGGCTATTCCAAGATTGCAAAATGTATTCCAACTTGACTATACAGGTGTTTCCTGGATTATTTTTTCTTTCTACATTGCTAGTAGCATCGCTCAACCTGTCATGGGAAAGGCCAGCGATTTATTTGGTAGGAGAAAAATATTTCTTACCGGGCTTGTAGTAGCCTTCATTGCCTCATTATTAGCTCCATTCGCACCAAGCTTCGCGTGGCTCATCGTGTTCCGCATTGTGCAAGCCATTGGAACTAGCATGATGGTTGCCGTTGGGATGGCCATAGTGCGAATTCATGTAACGGAAAAACAAGCGACAGCGCTGTCTGTTTTGTCCATCTTCCTATCCGGTGCGGCAGCCATCGGCCCCTTTATTGGCGGGGTTATCATACACTGGTGGGGCTGGCCTGCTATCTTTTTCGTCAATATTCCATTTGTGGTAGTGAGCTTTCTATTGTCTTGGAGAAATATTCCTAAGGAACACTCGCCATTAACCGTTTCATCGGGCATGTCCCTTCGCAAATGGTTCAATTGGATAGATGGATCAGGGATCCTGCTCTTCACAGTGGGACTGGTTGCCCTGCTCATTGGATTACTCTCAGCAAAATCATCCGGGCACATCGCTGTAGGAAATGTCGTTGTTTCACTGATAGGACTCGCTCTGCTAGGGGTATTCGTACGACATGAGTTAACAGCGACCTCACCCTTTATACCTTTACGCACATTCGCCAAATATCCTGCGATGACTTGGGTTAATGTGGAGTTCATGCTCGTTAACGTACTTTATTACTCACTCTTTTTCGGAGTTCCGTCCTACTTGCAAGTGGTTCGCCATGTCAGCGAATTTCAAACAGGGATACTTATGCTAACCTTAGGCCTATGCTCTCTAGTTACTTCTCCAATAGCAGGACGATGGATCGATAAATCCGGACCAAGACCGGCATTGCTAGTGTCTGTAATATTGATGACTGCGGGATCAGTATGGCTCGTGACATTGAATCAATCTTCACCGGTTATTAGCGTGTGCCTGGCGTTGGCTGCATTCGGGATTAGCAATGGGTTGAATAATGTAGGCATGCAAGCAGCTTTGTTCCAAAGTTCACCCAAAGAAATCATCGGAGTAGCATCCGGATTATTTAATACATCAAGATATCTGGGAACCATCCTCTCTTCCTTATTGATAGGCATCATAATGAGAGGTAAGTTCAGCTTTGAGGGATTTCAAGTCCTTGGGATTATTCTCACGATCATTGCATTGGCTTTGGTATTCATGAGTCGGCGGCGCCGGAAGTCTGGGGATATGCGGGAGCAATTCAATTGATTAACTTTAACTATTAATAAGTTTGCGAATTTCTTTATAATCTTCCTCCGTTATCAGTCCATCATAACTTGAGAAATCTAAAGTGAATCGCTGACCATCTGTGTATTCATACTGAATAATATACAATCCAGAGCCTATGTCCTTGCTGGCGCCTAAAATACTAATCACTTCTTCATAAGTCATTTTAGCTGTCACTTTGCTTAATTGCTCTTTTGTAGCTGTTTTTATTTCAGTGGGTTCTGATGAATTTTGCTGTACCGGATTCTTTGAATTTTGACAGCCAACCGTGAACACCGCGAGCATTAGCAATACCATTGTTGCAGTTAATAAAACTCTCATTCAAACACCTCCGGATTGTGGGGCTTCCATAGGACTAATATATGCGAAAATAGCTTTTTAATAAAGAAAGTCCCTATGACTAATCACATCATAGGGACTTTCTAATTGCATACTTTTTAGTTGTTCCACACTTACTTATTCAACGCAACGGGATCTTTAATCACGATGTCCGTATTCATGGTCCTCTTTCACCTGCTGCACTTGTTTACCTGAGAGGTCAATAGACTCTGGTGTAGTCGCATTGAATGCGGAGAGCTGAACATCCACACTAGCAGCCAAAGTATGGGAGGCTCCTTGCGCATCCTGACCCACAAACGTTAGATCTAACTGTTGGTGCTGAAGCTCATTAGCCGGAGTGATATCAGCATTCAAACGGATGCTTTGAATCTGTACACCGTTCGTCAGAGCAATTGCTTGGAAATCAAACAGGTTATGCTGAATTAAATCCTCTGGATCATTTGAATCGACAGTCGTTTCTTTACTGGACTTATGATCTTTCTCTTCCGAAAGATTCTTGAACAGAACCGGGGCTAACGCCTGCACCACTGCCGGGATTTGTGCATTGTCAAGCTGCAGCGAGATATGCTTGGCACCGTCTTTATCGGTAGTAGAGGTGATCTCATTCTTTAAATTGCCGATCAAAGCATCCATGATCGTCTCTTCTTGGCTGCTAAGCCAAACTGCTTCCTTCGGTTCTGTTCCTGTTTCCTGATCCTTCTTATCCTTAATATCCTGCTTTACGTAATAAATATCGGAAGCATCGCTCTTCCAGACCTGTCCGTCAGGCTGACTATAGAGGTTAAGTTCATGGGAACCTTGTGACCCGCTAATCTTCACAGCGCCACTTACGGCTTCATTCGGCAAGCTTACTTTTATACTTCCTTGTGCCTGACTCAGAATAGTCCCGTTATCTTTAAGCATCGCATCAGCTTGTACGGTAACAGTTTGTATATTCTCTGCAGTATTCTTAAGTGCGGCTTTGTAATCCTCATATCCAGAGGTTCCCGCAAACGCCGTCATTCCGGTAACCAGCATGATCGCCCCGCTAATCCCTGCTGCACCTCCGGTAAGTAGCCATTTCTTCTTCATTTTCTTCCTTCCCTTCATCACTTATTTAGTCTTGCATATTAAGCTTAGGTGCAATTCCTAAATTCGTTGTGAAGAGTCTATTAAATAAATCTTAACTACGATACATTCGGAAGCTTCTTGGTTACTCTGTTTCTGTGAATAAATAATCGAGCGGGAGATAGCAAGTAGACTACACTTATTAGTCCAAACAAACAGGCACTGACTTGAAAAGGCAGCAGTTGATTCCCTGTGCTTCCCAGCCATCCTCCAATTAGAGGACCAATAACCACCCCTAAACCTTCTATGGAAAACAATAATCCCCAGCTGATCCCCACGGAATCTTCGGGAATGTAACTGGCCATTAACGCATTCCATGAAGGAAGCAAAGCAGCATAAGCACACCCCAGCAGAAGCGCGAGCCCAATGGCAGCGGAGAAGGAGTTAATAGAAGTTAGGCCGAACAAGGCAAGCGCAAACACGCCGAATCCAACGACAAGGAACCATTTGCCTCCAACTTGATCAAACCACTTTCCCATAGGGACAAGAAACAGAACTACACCTGCTCCTCCCATAAATAGCACGATAGACAGCTGTGAATGAGACAAACCCAGATGTGAGATCGCAAAGCTTGTTAAAAAAGGGACCAATATCCCGCCCGCTGTAGTCTGCAGCAGCATGCCGGGGACCAAAAATCCCCCCTTCTTCACTTTGTTCCATAGAGATACAAACTGCCCGCCTACAGATATATTCACACTCTGCACCGAGACATTTTTCATCTTTACAAGACCTACCATAATCCAGCCCGCTACAAAAAATAATCCAATGACAGCAAGGGACAGCGACAACCCGCCGCCAATTAATAAATTCATCATTACAGGACCCAGACCTAAACCAGCCATCCAGTATACGTACAGGGTTCCCATCTGCTGTGCTCGTTTTTCTTCTGATACCTGGCTCATACATAAGATCCAGATCGGTGAGAATCCGGCACCCAAGCAAGCAGAGGCTACAATAAGCATCCAAGGACTATGCGTTGTCACCATCACTAACAGTCCAACGAACCCAAGAAAGAACCCTCCATGAAGCACGGTGCGCCCAGGATATCTATCCAAGAGATAGCCAATGAAGCTTTTAATCAAGCTGTCCGTTAAATAGTGCGCGGAGACCGCAACACCGACTACTGACGTTGTAAGCCCCAAACTCGTCAATACATACGTAGGTAAGAAAGCGATCAGCACAGCCCCTCTTATCCATTCTATAAAAAAGAGAATCATTGCGAGGCGGGTAAACGTCTGCTGTGGTCTTTCTTTTTGGCTAATAATATCCATGAATTGTCTTCGCCTGCCCTTCAACAACCGCAGATTTTGCTAAAGGAACAGAAGGCTGACGCAATTTAATAGCTTCTAAAGCTTCAGTAACGATAGCATCCGAGGCTGATTTTCGCGAAAAGACCTTCAGCTGCTGTTCCCGTTCATCTCTATACGCCACATACTCCAATCGCTGAAGCTGCTCTACTAATTGCTCCTCATTTCGTGCGATCTCAATCAAATTGTGCCCGGCTAACCATTCTGCATTACCTGCCTCCTGACCAGGGAGTGGTCGATAGACGATAACTGGAAGTGCTTGAGCCATCGCCTCAGTCAAGGTAATCCCGCCTGCTTTGGTCAATAGACAGGAAGCTATATACATCAGTTCCTGCATTTCTTCCGTATATCCCAAGATGTGAACTCTGGGGTTCTCTTGAAAAATCTCTACCGTAGCTGCTTGAAGCTTATGATTATTCCCGCACAATACGATGACATCGAAGCTCGATTGAAGCAGTACTCCTTTTATTAAACTGCTAATGTCACTTAATACTCCGTAAGCTCCTGCCGCCAGTAGTAGATATTGACGATCTCCGCATAACCCATGTTTGCGTAAAAGCGCTTCACGATCTTGAGTCTGCTCAAATGCCTCGCGAATTGGAATCCCACTGACCACAAGCTTCTCTTCAGCGACCCCTGCCGACATCAGCGTTGTCTTCATGTCTTCTGAAGCGATAAAATATTTTGTCGTTTGTGGATGAAGCCACCTGCCATGAACTACATAATCCGTCATAACTGTGAACAGAGGCATTCTACTACCTGTTGTGGATGCTAGCTCAGCAGCAGCCAAATAAGGGAAGGTATGAATAATAATATCCGGCTGTATCTCGTCGATGATCCTTTGCACTTTTCGTTTGCCCATAGAATGTATGAGTCTGCCCATGAACTGTTCTGGTCTCATCTTGCTCGTCATTGTGTACAATAATCCATAAAATTCTTGCGTATACCCTGTGTTGTTCAAATAGAATCTTCGGGATAGCTCATTCATAGCAGGGTGAACTACAGCGAATAGATCTAAGGTGGTAATCCGACTGATCCCTCTACGTCTAAATGAATGTTCGATGGCTTCAGCGACTTTCATATGCCCGTCTCCAAATGCCGAAGTAACAATAAGTACTTTAGGATCTGTGTTCATGACAAAGCTCCTTTTTCTCATGGCCTCCTCTAACTCTAACTCTGAATCGTAAACGGATAGTGAAGGGATTCTTAACTGAGTATTAACTTCAATATTTTCTAAAGAGAGACCTCGTCACAGCCAGTTTTTGCCCACAAAAAAAAACGATGACCTTTGGCAAAATAGCCAATAGTCATCGCTTGATATACGCTACTATGATTTAGCACTACCTCTCGTGCACAATAACCCCTTTAGAAACACGCAGATTCGTATACTCCTCCATGATCTCTGGAACATCTTTCAACGAAAAGCGATGGCTAATCAATGACTCAATCTGAACGATCCCCTTCTCAATTAACGCAATCGATTCCTCATGGGTATAAGGATTAATAAAAGAGCCCATGATGACCAGCTCTTTCGTGAAAATTTCGAATGGGGAGACTTGAATACATGTGTCAGGGGAAGCAACACCAAACATTAATACTTGTCCACCCTTACGTGATGCCTTAACCGCCAGCTCCATGGAATCCGCCCGGCCTACACATTCAATCACAATATCAAATTGATGATGAAGAGCTTCCATCACACCTGCTGCTGCAGGAGAAACCGCTTCATCCGCACCTAATTCGACTAATCGGTCATGTTTGAACATTTCCGGCTCACTGACAATGATCCCTTTAACACCCGCAGCTTTTACGAGCTGCAAGAACAATTGACCAATAAAACCACCACCGATAATCAGGACTTGGTGAGCTCTACGAATGTCGAGCTTCTTATAGCCATGAAGAACACAACCTAGAGGTTCAATCATTGCCCCTTCGATCCAGCTCATTTCATCAGGTAACAAGTAACAGTTCGCGGCAGGAACTACGCAATATTCGCCCATGCCTCCATCACAAGTTACTCCAACAGCCTGCAAGTTATCGCACAGATGCACTTTTCCATTCCGGCAAAAATAACAGTTTCCACAATAGATGTTAGGATCCACGGATACACGGTCCCCAACCTGAAGAGCCGTCACCTCGTCACCCACAGCAACCACTTCCCCTGCGAGTTCATGCCCTAACACAACCGGAGCGGTCACCTCCGCAGACCCTGGATATCCATGATAAATATGCTGATCTGTACCACAGATTCCGCAGCATTTCACACGAAGTTTAACTTCTTTGAGGCCTACAGCTGGAGCTTCCCATTCCATAAAATCAATGCGCTTATTTCCCTGAAATACGGCCGCCTTCATATTAGTACATCTCCTTCAGTTCTAAGCTTCTGTATAGATGCATCATTCATCGCCGTCACACGTAGGGTTTCCCAAGGAAGTTCCCCTGCAGCAGCATGATGTACATGAACCGTCTTCTCCTCACCTGGGATCAGATCAAAGAAATTATCATCCATGATCACCCAAGGAGCATCCAGTTCAATCATCACCATCCGGGCAACACGATCCGAGATTAAACGGATATGTCCTTTTACTTCATCCACAGAGATCTGAATATGTGCTTCTTGATAATCCATATCTTTATAATCTCTTAAATAGAGAACATACTCTTCTGTCACCTGTTTCTTCGAACGAAGCACGGCCACAACCTCGCGCGGACTATGCTGTTGCAGCACCTCAGCCTCAGGTAAATTGGCAAAATTCATTTTACCGTTTGCTTCAACAGTCACATCGAATGCACGCTGATATACAATCGTACCATCCATCCGATAGATTGTTAATTCCGCCTCATCCTCATAAATCTCACGCCGATCATTAACAGCCCATAACAGCAGCTGCCCATTCGGGTCATGATCTACACATAAGAGTACCGGTGCAAAGAATTTACGCGCATAGTGATAGCTTGCTTTTGGTAAGCCATAGTAATCGATGACAGACCAGCTTGTTCCCGGCCAGCAATCATTAAACTGCCAGAACAAAGCCCCGCTCGTATCCGGCTTATTACGGCGATAATGCTCAATACCATATCTTAACCCCTCTGCCTGAGTAAGCATCGAGAATTGAATATATTCATAGATATCCTTCGGAATTCCAGTATAACCTTCCATGAGCATAATACCCTTTGGATAATGGACATCTTTATTACGGTATTTCATTTCATCGCTATCCCAGTAGAACTGATTGTCCGGCATGTTCTTCGCTAAAGTATAACGATTGGAAGCGGCATGCAGTCCGAATTCACTGGCGAATTTCGTGAAATCTGACTTGAATCGTTTGAACGATATCCCTTCAACACTATAATCCTGTGTCTGTGGTTCACCAAATTGACGAGGCTCATTATTCCCATGCCAGACTTGCCAGTTATGTGTATCGCCCACATCACGCGAATTATGATCATTTCCACCAAAAGGGGAACTAGGCCAAAACGTTCGCGTTGGATCGAGCTGCTCCAACACCGCAGGCATGAGCTCATGATATATTTTCTCTCCATAAAAAGGATGTGTAATCTCGCCGCTAGAGGAGAGTGCCTCATACAACCAATCATTCTCGTTATTCCCGCACCATAAGGCAAGACTCGTACGACTGCGAAGACGTTTTACGACCTGCTCAATTTCTCGGTGAACATTATTCATGAAATTACGATTATAATCTGGATACAACGCACAAGCGAACATGAAGTCCTGCCAGATTAAGATTCCTAACCGGTCACATTCATCAAAGAAAATATCCCGCTCATAAATGCCTCCACCCCAAGCGCGAATCATATTCATATTGGCAGCCTTGGCCATTTGAAGGAGATGCGTATATCGGCTATCCGGTACGGTCGCAATAAAACTATCAATAGGGATCCAATTTGCACCTTTGGCAAAGACCTTTACACCGTTCAATACAAACGTAAAAGCATGGCACCCCTCTTCATCAAGCTGCATTAACTCGATCTTACGAATCCCAAATCGCTGCTCATAAGTATCGATTGGCTCCCCATCTGCAAATAACGTAACACGTAATTGATATAAGAAAGACGTTCCTAGATCATGCGTCCACCACAGCTTCGGATCTATCACCCGCAAAGTAACTGAATGATGAAGCGTGCGTGCTGTAATTGCCCCGTCAACCGTAATCCCTGAAGCTCTGTCTAAAGAGACATACGCTTCCGCAACGCGCACTGTACCTTCTAAGAGTTCCACACACGCCGTATATGAACACTCGCGATCAAAGGCATGCGCGCATAAATCCACATCAACGATACCTACTTGATCCTGGATCGAAGTTGTTCGAGCAAACACATGATCTAAATGTGCATGACGGCGTTTAATTAAATGCACCTCTTTCCAAATCCCTGCACAGACCAGACGTGGACCCCAGTCCCAGCCAAAATGACTCTGCGCTTTACGTGTCCAGATCCGCTTCTTGCTATAGCCCGACCAATAATATTGGACCTTATCGCCTGCGTGAACATGAATAGGATCAAATTTTACGGCAAGCGTATTTTTCCCCTTATTTAATTCACGGGTTACATCAAATGAATGGCTGATGAACATATTATCCGTTGATCCAAGCTCCACACCGTTAAGATATACGGTCGCATAGGTATCTAACCCTTCGAACAATAGCTCTATCTTTTCACCAGGTTGAGGATCAGAATCGTATGAAAAGACCGTTCGATACCACCATACCTTTTCTTCAATCCAACGGCATTTCTGATCTTGATGGCCAAAGAAAGGATCCTCAATGATGCCTTTCTCCCGAAGCGTCGTATGGATGTCACCGGGCACTGTGGTGGTCATCCAGAAATAATCAATGAACTCTGGGGATGCAACTTCAAGATCCCGGACTTCCCCGACATTAAAATCACGAAGTTTCCAGTTTTCAGTTAATTTGATATTCATTATCTTCGTCATCTCTCCCAAATTAAAACGTCAAAACCACTACGGTTTTGACGTTTTATTGTTATACGTATACCAAGCTGTCTAGAATTTCTTGTACACTAAGTTCTGCGCAAGCCATTGATGTATCCGCAACTCCGTAATACATTTTGACGACATCGCCTTCCACAAGTGCACCGCAAGAGAATACAACATCTCCGAAGAATCCATTCTTCTCATAATCCGCTTCCGGCTCCATAATCGGAGCATTGGAACGCGCAATCACTTTCGAGGGATCATTTAGATCTAACAAGACTGCCCCCATGCAATAGCGATGTTCCAGTGTTGCCCCGTGATACAACTCAAGCCAACCTTTATCGGTCTTGAATGGAACCGCACCGCCGCCAATCCGGCCACTATCCCACATCCCGTCACGCAAACCGATCAGATGCTTATGATTGCCCCAATATAATAAATTGTCCGATTCTGCAATCCATATTTCAGGATTTCCCGTGCTTTTCGTCGTTGGACGGTGCAATGCATAATATTTGCCGTTAATTTTCTCTGGGAAAATCAATACGTCTTTATTATCCGGCCCAAAGATCATGCCGTGATGAGTTACATTCACGAAATCTTTAGTTGATACCAGCGATTCTCCAACGCCCACAGGGGAGACTGCCGAGAAATATATATAGTAGGTATCCCCAATTTGGGTTACGCGGGGATCTTCTACCCCGAAGGTTTCCAGTGAATTGCTAGGGTACACAAATGGCTTCTCATCCACCGTAAAATGATGTCCATCCTTACTTCGAGCAATTCGGATATAAGATAATGAAGTCAAGTACTGGAATGTAGCACTGGCGGATCTATTCTTGATCACACGCGGATCAGAGAAATCGAAACGCTCGTCATCCGTATTCAGATCCAAAATATCTAATTCATTGGTCTCCGGATTATAAATCGGAGCTTTCACAATTTTAGGGTCCTTACTGATTGGACGTTCTGCTACTCGAAGAAACATTAATATTTCACCATTATAGCTAGCGATACCGGCATTAAATGCACCGATCACTTCAAAGTCCTCGTGATACGGCTTGACGTCCGCCGGTGTAATCAGCGGATTTTGTTCATAACGATAGATTTTCATGTTGTAATAACTCCCTTAACCAAATGGATTTCATGCTATAAAATTTCAAATTGAGCAAATGGATCAGGAATTGTCGCACGTTGTGCTTCGGCATCGCTGATTCCTGCATATATGTGAGCTGTACCGTCTTGATGACGTACGAGCCCGCCGCTGAATACGACATCTTCTAAATCAGGACGTTTGGCAACACCTGGCAAGAACTGATTGCGTACAGCGATTAATTGAATATCCGAATAATCACCTGTTTCCGGATCGATAGCGAATACCATCGGGTAGTAGTGACGATCACCCGCCTCATCAAAAGATGCGATATGCCCAAGGACACCGAGAAGCCCGTTCTTCAGCAAGTGTGCTTCATTCGCGCCGCCCCACTCTTCATCAACGAACTGCCCTTCCAACAACGGTGTTTCTTCGATCAACGGAATGGATAACGCCTCCAACGAGGCAATGCGGGTAAAACCGATTTTCCCGCGTCCTCCTTTATCTCCTTGAGGGCGGGTCAGCACTCCAATGCTATCTTTCAGGTCAACCAGCCGCAAATCTTTCATACCATCCGGACCAATAAAGAATAACTCTAAGCTAGCGATGTTCTTCCCGCGGTAGAATACTGTACGCCACATTAAGGCATCAGCTTTTACCGGATGCGGGTAAATTTGAACACCTCCAACAATTAATTCGCCATTGATTTTCGTAAAAAACGGATCTTGAAGTTTAAGAATAGGCGCTCCTTCACGAGGAGCCCACTGTCCATCACGCTCGACGAAAAAAACGACATTGGAATGCTCGCTGTCACGGGCTTCAACCCGACCTGCTATCACCCATTCACCTTCATCTTGGAAAGGTGCTGTAATGTTATAGACATCTTTGTGATCTACACCGGTGAAATTTATTTTCTGCGTATCTGTTACGAACACGTCTTTCATCGCGTATTCCATGAGCAATTGTTCACATGTTTTCACAGCAGTTTTATGCAGCTTCATAATAATAACGTTCCTCTCTAATCAAATAATAGCGGCTCGCACATCCATATTGCGGCTTCATTCGGCAATAGAGTGACCAAGTCTGTGCCGCTCACTGTCTCTCGGCGGCTTGATAATATACAGGCTGCTTGCCCATCCAACAACATACTAGGATCAATCTGTATGCTTTGCTTGTCAAAATTCAAAGCTACGAGTGCTCTAGTATTGAGTGTTTTCAACGTTCTTACATATAAAATAAGATTGCCTCTGCGTTCCAGCACGTCATAATCTCCGAACTGAAACACGTCCTGTGTATTGCGCAAGTTGAGAAGCTTTTTATAATAATGAAGTAATGAATTCGGTTGACTTGATTCGGACTGCACGTTTAATTGCTCATAATTTGGGCCCATGTCAATCCATGGTTTCCCTGAAGTAAACCCGCCCTGGGGACCTGCGTTCCATTGCATCGGAGAACGGGATGCATCTCTTCCCTTCGCATTCGCAATTTCCAAGGCTTCTGCCCGGGTAGCCCCCCGCTGTAGTGCAATTTCATATGCGTTTAATCCTTGGATATCCCGCATATCCTCCAGCTTATGGGCTACGAAATTCCGCATCCCAATCTCTTCACCGAAATATAGGAAAGGTACCCCTTTTGCGGTCAAGGCCAGCGTTGCCATCAGACGAGCCCGTTCCTCCTCAATCTCCGCATCTCCTTCGCCAAAACGCGAAATCACGCGATCCATATCATGACTGCCGAAGAATAACGTTGGAATCTGATCCTCACGGTGTACCTGCTCCATCGTCTTAAGCTCCGCGAATAAATTTTCTGGACTAAATTCCTTCTGGCTTCCCAAATTGAAATTAAAGACTACATCCAACTTACCCGCTCCGCTGTAATGCCTCAGCATGTCCATGTCTTCAGATCCGACCTCACCTACCATGAACATCCCGCTATGCGCATGAACAAACTCACTAATTTCCTCGATGGCCTCTATAATTCCATTTTGATTCTGGTCATGCACATGCTTTTGTTCACCCGTCATTTCATCCATCGGGTTATCCGGGAATTGATCGGACACCGACAAGAAGTTGATCACATCTAGCCGGAAACCGCTAACGCCTTTGCCAAGCCAATAAGCCATGACATCCTTCATCGCTTCTTTTACTTCCAGATTCGCCCAGTTCAAATCGACCTGTTCTTTCGCAAACCCATGATAGTAATACTGTTCCGTAGCAGCATCCCATTCCCACGCTGTTCCGCCAAAAAAAGACTCCCAGTTATTTGGAACTCCGCCGTTCACAGCGTCCTTCCAAATGTACCAATCCCGCTTCGGATTTGTTCTTGAGGATCGGGATTCCTTGAACCATGCATGCTCTGAAGACGTATGATTCAAGACAAGATCGGCAATCACTCTGATTCCACGAGTCTTTGCTTCCTGAATAAAGCGTTCAAAGCCTTCCATCGTTCCATAATCCGGGTCGATCTGGTAATAATCCGCAATGTCATACCCGTTATCCACTTTTGGAGACTTATAGAACGGTGTAAGCCAGATGCCCCCGATTCCAAGATCCCTCAAATAATCCAGCTTGGAAGTAAGACCGTCGAAATCACCAATCCCATCTCCGTTACTGTCACAGAAGCTTGGCATATACACTTCATAGAATACCGCCCTTTTCCACCACGGCTGTTCCAATCGCTATCCCCTCCTGTGCTCGCCTATTTCAAGTTAAATTGCATACCTTCTTGGAATTTCTTGCCGAAGATGATGAACAAGATAATGATTGGCAAGGTGAGCATCACTGCACCGGCATACATCGGACCCGGATACGATTGATACGGACCAAACATCTGAGATAATAAAACGTTCAAGGTTAACATACCGTCACTTCGGACGACGATCATATCCCATAGGAGCTCTGTCCAACGTTCCATTAGCAGGAATAGGAATACAACGGTCGTAATGGACTTCGACATCGGCATCATAATCTTATACAGGATTTTGAAATCGGATGCCCCATCCAGCTTGGCGGCTTCAATGAAAGCGTCGGGTACCGCCTTAAAGAAGTTGGTGTACATAAAGATCCCCCATAAACTCATCGCCTTGGGAATAATGAGCGCCCAATACGTATCGAACAGTCCTACTTTTTGAATAATCAAAAAGTTAGGGATGATCAGAATGATTGCCGGGAAGAACATATGAAACAACACAAAATTGTTAATAGAGTCTCTCCCGCGAAATTTCAGCTTCGAGAGCGCATAAGCGACCATAATCGCGAACATCATCATTAAGGCTGTAGATATCAGGGAAACGAACACACTGTTAAAGAAGGCGTGAATCCATGGTCTTGTAATCCCGGTCTCACCACCTGTAAAGAGCCATTGATACGAGCGCAGCGTAAATTTCGTCGGTATCAGCTTCCGGTCTACCTGTGACCAATCTGCAAGTGAGTTCAATACCATATATAAATAGGGGAATACCATAATCACGAGCAGTACGATCGCAATCAAATAGCGGATCGACAGCCGGAGCTTGATGTTTGAATTAGACCCAACCATTGCGCTTACCCCACATTTCCAGAATTTTTCGGATTACGAATATAGATATAAATGTCGCAACCGCAGCCATAATCGCGATAGCTGATGCGTAACCTGCCTGCAGGTTCTTAAATGCTTGACTGTATATTTCCATTTGCCATGTATTCGTTGCATAGTTTGGTCCGCCGCCTGTTAATTGGTAGACCTCAGTAAAGATACCGAATGTTGCACCAAAGGATAAAATTAAGGTTGTATAAATCGCAGGGTACAGCAAAGGCAACGTAATTTTCCAGAATCTTTGGCTGTCCTTCACACCATCAATTGCCGCTGCTTCATATACTTCCTGATCAATACTTTCTAAACCTGATGTAAGAATTAACGCATAGTAACCTGTAAATTTCCAAGCCATAATCATCGCAACGACGAATAATGCTGAGAAAGATCCGCCGAGCCAGTCAATATCAAGACCTAACCGTTCCCTTAGAAACGTCTGAACAGGACTTGTATGTGACAAAAAACCTTTAACAATAAGGGATGCAACAACCCCTGATGAAAGATATGGTAAAAAGAATCCAATAAGAAATACGGTTTTTAATTTAGGTAAACCTTTTACAATTACCGCTACAAAAAGCGACATTGCTGTGACAATCGGTACAAATACGATCATAAATTTGTACGTTACCCAAAATGCCGATTTTACCCCTGGTGTGCCTAATGCTTTGGTAAAATTCTTGAATCCTACAAAATCATAAGTTGGTGAAATCAAGTCCCAGTTAGTAAAAGACAAATATAGAGACCAAATAAGCGGGCCCAAGAAAAACACAGTCGAAAAAATAAGGTAAGGGCTGGCAAAAAGCCAGCCTAACCGATTATTATTTTTTTCAATCATTATTGAAGTTCCCCTTCAATCGCCTTCTTCATATTGTCCCAACCCGTTTTTGGATCAATCTCACCACGAACGATTTTATTAAAGGCCTCTTGACCAATAAAGGTTTGCAACTCGTTGAATTTTGGATTGTCCATGGATGGAACAGCATTCGGGATTGCTTTTGCATACTCTTGCAATACAGGCGTTTTTTCAAATACAGGTTTAAATGCTTCATTCGTACCTACATCATCACGTGCTGGAGGCAAGTTCGTTTCTTGGAAAAAGGCAACATCGTTTTGAACATCCGAGTATACCCACTTGATGAATTCTATTGCAGCAGCCTGTTGCTCTGGGCTTGCCGATGCATAGATAACAATTCCTTTAGCATCCGCAAAAGTTTTCGCATTTGCTGGATCCATACCGTCCGGAACAGGAGGCAATGTGACTTCAAAGTTCTTTTTGTACTCAAGTTCCGGATATTTCTCAGCCCACATGTTAAATGTCCAAGGACCGATATCCGTAAATACACCCACGCCATTTTCAAAAGGTTCCGTTACGTTCTGAGTCAAGAGCCCTTTCTCCTTACGAAGATTGTCCACGTAAGAAAGTACGTCTATACCAGCTTTTTCATCGCCAACAAATTGGCTACCCTCAATGAATTTGTTACCATCAGATGCTGCATTGTACAGCATAAAGAAGTCGAACCATCTTTTCCATGATGTAGGATCTGCTAAGTCTGGTTTCGCCCAAAGATATTTATCCGGGTATTTTGCTTTTAATTTTTTCGTTGCCTCAATCACTTCACTGTATGTTCTCGGAATTTCGTTCACACCAGCTTCTTTCAAGATATCCGTTCTCCATCCGAACATCATCGCATTCGAGTAGATTGGAAGAACATATTGATGACCATCCGCAAATTCCCAAGGCTCAATCGTTTTGGACATATTACGTTTTGTCACAATATCATCGAAGCCTGCTATTGTATCCAAAGGAACTAACGCTTTACTGTTCGCAAGTTGTGCTGCAAAACCACGGCTAATATTCTCAGTCATCGTTGGAGCACTTCCACCCGCGATTGCAGCTTGGATACTCGCCTCAGAAGTAGGGGACTCCTTGATCGCACTTACATTGATTTTCACTTTAGGATTAACAGTCTCATACTCTTTGGCGATTTTTTGCCAATATGCTTGTTGAGTCGGGTTAGGTGCAGCCCAGAACTCAATAGTTGTTACTCCATCTGCTGAAGTGCCTGAATTACTACTCTTCGATCCACAACCGGCAAGAATCGTGAATACAAGCGTAAGTGACATTAATACTGCAAGCTTTTTCTTCATAAAATAAAACCTCCCTAAAGTATAGATGCACTTTCGTACAGCATTTAGTAATCTATAAATCAATTTTGTAACGTTACAAAATTACTTAAAACAATGTTTTGTAAGCGTTACATTTGCTATTATTATAGTTTTAAGCGAAATTGTCAACCTATTCTTCGATTTTTTATACAATCGACACAATTACACATACTATGCATTAACTTTACAATAATATTTTGTAATGTTATAATAATTTAGAATTGTAATGTAGTTTTGCGGCATAATCTTTAGTATTATGAGAGACAGTATGGAAGAATATTCATTACACTTCTTATTAGAAAGGACGTATCTTCGCATGAAGGTGAAGGTAACTATGCAAGATATCGCCGATCGATTAAATATATCTAAGAACTCTGTTTCTCAGGCTCTGTCTGGTAAAGACGGTGTCAGCGAAGAAACAAGGCAATTAATTATCGATACAGCGAATGAGATGGGTTACATCTATTCGCGAGGGCGTAAAAGCACTGAAGAAGAAGTAGGAACCTTTGCCATCTTGGCATCGGAATTTGCATTTTCCAAACGCAACTTTTTTGGAGAAATTTATTTAAGCATTGAGAAGGAAGCAGCGAAGCGAAACAAGCGTATGGTTATTCAATCTATTGATAAGCATTCTTCTGAGAATTTAATCCTGCCTCCTATTTTATTGGATCAATCTGTTGAAGGGATCTTGATTCTGTCCCATATTACGAACCCTTATATTCAGGCAGTGACCAATACAGGTATTCCCACCGTGTTAATTGATCATCATCATCCTGATCTTATGGCCGACAGTATTCTCACTAATAATCGCTATGCCGCTTATACAGCGGTGCAGCATTTAATTGAATTGGGACATACTCATATTGGTTTTATCGGCAATATACAGTTCTCTCCCAGCTATTACGAGCGCCTGGAGGGTTATCGCCTGGCCTTATACCAGGCTGGAATTGAATACAACCCGATGTGGGTAATTGATCGTGTAACAGAAGAAATGGATGATGTATTCAACGCTGTACAAGCGCTCGATAAGCAGCCTACAGCATGGTTCTGTGTCAATGACGGATTTGGATTCTTGATCAATTCCGTTGTGTACAAGCTTGGGTATCGTATTCCCCAAGATGTATCCATTGTCAGCTTCGATAATGGACAATTGTCACGAATAACCACACCGTTGACTACAACGATGAATGTAGATTTGTCTTACTTTGGACGTAAAGCTGTTGAACAGCTCTTCTGGCGTATTGACCATCCTGACGAGCCTTTTGTTGAAATTCTCCTTCCGTCTAATCTGATCGTTCGGGAATCCACACAACATCCAAATGGATAGAGATAATACATCAATCTAGTAAAAACGTATAATATAAATAACCTCACCCAATCCAATTCGAATGGGTAAGGTTTTTCAGATGCTTTGGAAGCGTGAGTAATAGAATATCTTAAACAAGCAGAGAGTACAGCCATTACACAATAAAGCAGGACCCCTTCCTCAATTTTTTGGAGGAAGGGGTCCTGCTAATAGTTTATGAAGGAATCATTAATCGCTAAAAGCAAAACAATCAGAAAATCCGGAGACAACAGCAGCTGGAAATTTGCTTACCTTCGGCTAATCTTTATAGCTGGAGATCAGCAATCCCAAACAGTTCACTTAAAGTCACGAATCGATAACCCTCGGCATCAAGCTCTTCCACCAATACCCGGACAGCTTCAATAGTTTGAGCTCGTTCGCCATACCCGTCATGAAACAAGAAAATGCTTCCGTTTTCGATGGTTGGTCTCGTATGATCCAGAATAAAATCGACACCGGGCTGTTCCCAATCCTTGGCCTCACCGTTTACAGCGCCAATCGAATGGTATCCAAATTCTGCAGCAAGCATAAGAATATCATCGTTAACACCAAAAAAAGGTGGTCTAAAGTTCAATACATGCTTTCCCGTCACTTTACGAATCGTATCATCCGCCCGCTGTAATTCAGTCCTTGCTTCATCTATAGTCAGTGTTGTCAAATCAGGATGGGAGTAAGTATGATTGCCAATCTCATGTCCGGCCATATGAACCTCTGCTGCGATAGCCTCGTACATATTGAGCTCTTCACCGATCATAAAAAAAGTCGCTTTACCATTATGTTTATGGAAGATATCCAACAACTCTTTCGTATATAATGGATGCGGCCCATCGTCGAACGTAAAAGCGACTACCTTCTCCTGAGTTGGGACCTTATGAACTAATGATAATTTAGCCATTATATTACTCCTTCCGATTCACATCCTATGAATGCTTATATACATCCATTATTCCTGCAGTATAATGCCATGTCAACGCCGCATCTAAGCGCACAATCCTTAATTGAGTGTCAACACGACCACGGACATCGGCGGCAGCGTTGCCAGTAAACCGTCGTCACTTACACTCGTAACGCCGTTAAATGACTGTGGCTTCACCCTCTCCGGTTGCCCAAATGTGTTGTGAGCATTCATATCTGTATGCGTCAGTACCCGGCCGCTAACATTCAACATTCCCCCCAACCCACGTAACCCTAGAGATACATCTACTTGGTGATGGGGGTCGATGTTACATAGGCTGATGTCGATCGTTCCGTTAGGCCGCTTCGAAGCCGATGCACTGACTTGCGGAAGCGATTCATCGCCCACACGGTATTCGCCAATCTCCAGGTGAATCGCGAGCGCCTCTGCATCCTGGTGCACCTTGAACATTTCGAACACGTGATAGGTCGGCGTCAGCAACATTTTATCACCTTCCGTTAGAATCATCGCCTGTAGTACGTTGACTGTCTGGGCAATGTTCGCCATGTGGACACGGTCGCAATGACGGTGGAAGACGTGGAAATGCAGTCCCGCAACAAGCGCATCACGCAGCGTATTCTGCTGGTACAAGAAGCCAGGATTTGTACCCGGTTCTACTTGGAACCAGGTACCCCACTCGTCGACAATTAAGCCCACACGTTTCTTCGGATCGTGTTGATCCATGATCGCCGTGTGTCGGGTAATCAGCTCGTCCATGTGGAGCGCGAGCTGCATGGTCTCGAACCATTCCGCTTCATCAAAGCCAGTCGCCGGCCGCTTGATCTCAAATCCTCCAGGCACTGTGTAGTTGTGCAGACTGAGACCATCCATAAGTCCACCGGCTTCACGTATTAGCGTCTCCGTCCAGTGGTAATCATCAACGTTAGCACCGCCAGCGATCTTATAGACTTGATTATGTCCGTAATTACGGACATACGTTTGGAAACGGCGGTATTCGTCGGCGTAGTACTCTGCCCGCATGTTGCCGCCACAACCCCAATTCTCATTTCCGACGCCAAAATATTTGAGTTTCCAAGGCTTCTCCCGGCCATTAGCCTTCCGCCATTTAGCCATAGGTGATTCGCCGTCAAAGGTCATATACTCCACCCACTCCTGCATCTCCTGAACGGTGCCACTGCCAACATTTCCGCAGATATAAGGCTCCGTATCCAGCAGTTCACAAAGGTCGAAGAATTCATGGGTACCGAAGTGATTGTTCTCCACAACACCTCCCCAGTTCGTATTAACCATATGCTTGCGCGCCTCACGTGGACCAACGCCATCCTTCCAGTGATACTCATCAGCATAGCACCCGCCCGGCCATCTGAGCACCGGTATGCTAAGACCTCGCAGCGCCTCTAGAACATCATTCCGAATACCACGGGTATTAGGAATCGGCGAATCCTCGCCTACCCAGATCCCTTCGTAGATACAACGTCCAAGATGCTCGGCGAAATGCCCATAAATATGACGACTGATCGTACCGCACGACTGATCAGTGTTGACAGTAATAGTAGCATTCATTAAAAGATCCCCCTTCTATTTTTCAACCCTTATCCCTTGATTGCGCCTGCGATCATACTCTTCTGTACCTGTTTGTTGAGCAACAAGTAGATTACAATCGTTGGAATCGTAGCAATCATGAGCCCCGCTCCAATAATCCCCCACTGTGTGATGTAGGTCCCCACCATGGACATCATACCCACTGTTAAAGTCTGATAGAGTGAGTCATTGATGAACGTAGTCGCAAACATCAATTCGTTCCAACAAGATAGGAATGTAAATATCGCAACCGTTGCAATAGCAGGACTTATAAGCGGCAACATAATGGAAAAGAACGTTCTGTAAATGCCGCATCCATCAATGACCGCTGATTCTTCCAATTCACGAGGAAGTCCCTTAAAGAAGCTACTGACGATGAACACAGCCAAAGGGATACCAAAAGCAACATAAGGAATAATCAAGGACCAATAAGTATTCAGCAAATGTAAGTTCTTCAGGACCATAAACAGCGGCAGCAGGGCCGCATGAATCGGCACCATCATCCCTAGGAGGATCAGGGTCATCGTTAATTCACTGAATTTCCAGTTCATCCTCGCGACGGCATAACCAGTCATAGAAGCAAGAATCAGTACCAGAATAATGGATACAGAAGTTACCAACACGCTGTTAAAAAAATAAGTTAATACATTACCGTCTGATAAGGCTTTAACATAGTTGCTCCAGAGAAATTCCTTAGGAAGGCCTACGACATCACCACTGAATATTTCACTATTATCTTTAAGCGAGAAAAATGCCAGCCAGATAAGGGGGTAAATTTGTACGATAGCCACAATGATTAGAAACACTTGCAGTAGTATTTTCCCAAAATAATTCGACCTTTTTCGCAACACCACTTTTGCAGTACTCACTTTCCTCACCTCTATTCAGTCTTAAAAAATTTATTAATAACTACTGTAAACACTAAACATTCCAGAATTATGAAAACAGATACCGCACTACCATATCCATATCTGTAAGTGTCAAAAATAGTTGTATACATCAACGTGCTCGGTACTTCAGTGGAGAATAAAGGACCTCCGCCCGTCAATACATAAATTAGATCGAATACCTTAAAGGCACCAATGACTGAAAAGACAAGACATACTTTCAGAATAGGCCTCATTAGTGGAATGGTAATGGAGAATGCAGTTCTTATACGGGAAGCTCCGTCAATTTTCGCTGCTTCGAGAATATCTTGTGAAACGGACTTTGCCCCAGCATACATCAGTAACATATGATAGCCGACATACTGCCAAAGCGTTGGAATAAAGGACGCCACAAGGGCGGTATCTTTTTTACCAAGCCAATCTTGTGCCAGATTTGAAAGACCTACGCTTTCCAGTAACCAATTCAAAAGTCCGTAATCCGCATTATAAATTTTAGACCACAGTTGCGCGATTACAACGGTTGAGATAAGCACTGGAATGAAGTATATTGCACGATAGAATCCTTCACCCTTGACCGAAGAGGCCAATATAAGAGCAAGTAAAAGCGATATAGGCAACTGAATGAAAATTGATGCTGCCGCGAACAGCATAGAATTTTTTATGGAATTTAATGCTCGTGAATCTGTGAACATTTCCACATAATTGTCTAGTCCGATAAACGTACCTTTACCGATGCCATTCCAATCTAATAAACTATAGTAACTGGAGATAAAGATCGGAACTAATACAATGGAACAAAATATGAGGAGGGTAGGCAGGACAAATATAGCAATGGCCCTCTTGTTCGAAAATACAGAGTTCATCGTGGTTCTCCTCTCAAAAATGTGGCCAGAGACAGTCTCTGACCACATCTCGCTTCATTTTTTTCACAGATCAGAGGCTTAGTTCCGTTGGTTTAAGCTGTGCCATCTGTTTGCAGAATTCATCAGGAGTGATGTCTCCTGCCAAGAGTTGCGCGATTAAGTTCTTGTGAGCTTCCGCAGAATCAGCCGGGAGAATATTGTCCCACCATGCAATAAAAGAAGATGCTGTTTTCATAATATCTGCTGCTGATTTATCAAGTGTGGACAGACCAGAAGTATCAAGAGCGTCAATGTTCCAGCTAGGAAGCCCTGCTCCGGCAAGGAAGCCCTGTGTACCGAGCTGCTCGCTTAGATACATAAGAAACTCAACGGCTTCTTTGGGTTGCTTTGTGGTATTGCTGACATAAAAGCCATCCACCGCTCCTCCGAAAATTTCAGTACTCTTTCCCTTACCGTCTTCAAATACCGGGAATGGAATCACCTTGACCTTGCCTTTGACGGCCGAGGATGGATCTTCGATACCTGCATTTACCCAGTTGGCTTGAAACATCATAGCCCCTTGTCCTGCATTGAACGCTCCAAGCATTTCATCATAGCTCATGCTGAACATACTGCTATTGAAGAATCCTGTTTTTCCAAGTTCCTGCATTTTAGTAGCTGCAGCAACGAAATCTGGTGAATTCCATTTGGAAGGATCCTTAAATGCCTCAATGACCGCATCATTTCCTGCCTGGCGCATCGCAATCATATCGTACCAATACATACCGGGCCAGCGGTCCTTCTCTCCAATGAGAGCCGGGGTGATCCCCGCTGCCTTTAGTTTCTCTCCCGCATCGAGCAGCTCTGAATAGGTTGTCGGAATTTTGGCTCCTGCTTTATCGAACAACTCAGTATTTACAAAAAGATTAGCGATATGGGTATAGACAGGCAGTGTATAGATTTTCCCATCAACCTCGATAGCTTCAGACATACCTGGAGCCATCTTCGATTTAATTTCATCCGTTAAATAGCTGCTAATTTCAAGCACATTGCCGGATTCGATATAAGGCTGCATGAAGCTGCCTCCACCCATTCCATAAAAAATGTCAGGTGCTTCACCTGCGGCAAGTGAAGTCTTAATTTTGGTTTTATACTGCTCGCCAGTCGTTCCTGATCGTACAACTTGAATTTCTGGATGCTCCTTATTCCACTTCTCAACGATTTCCGGCAATAATTTTGCAGATGGATCAGTATTACCTACGGATTGATCCCATAATGTCAACTTAACACTTCCACTTTTCGACTGAGTTCCTCCAGATGATTCGGATGAACATGCAGTTACACTACCTACGATTCCTATAGCCAACGTTATGCTCATCGTCTTTCTTAATAACGCTTTCATCAATAAACCCCCCAAATGAAATTTGTTCTTTCTAGTATTAGTTTAGGGAAGCTACCATGATAACTCCATTCAAAATACCAACATATACCTTTCATTATTCGAACATATCCTCTTAATCATTTACCGTTTCTGTACTGATTCATCGACATCCCCGTAAATCTCTTAAACAAGATGCTAAAATAGTGCGCATCCTTGATTCCAACCTGTTCACCAACCTCGTATCCTTTTAAATCCGTATTCTTCAGCAGGCTTTCCGCCTTTTTCATACGTATGTTCGTAAGATACTCCACAAAGGTCTGCCCTGTTTCTTTCTTCATAAGTCGTCCCAAATGACCTGGACTGACGAAGAAAGTCCCAGCCGTAGTAGCTAATCCTAATTTGGGATCATCCAAATTTTTCTCGAGGTACTCTTTCACCTGACTGATGAGGTCCCCTTCTTTTGTTTGGTTTTTTGAATAAATAATTCTTGATACGTGTAGGACATAACTCTCCAATAGGTTCATTAATTCCGGTAAATTGTCTGCAGTGAGAATAGAGACCCATGTTTCTTTATTGGACACTTCTTCATCCTCGACCTGTTGCTCTATCGCAGCACGTTGGCATTCATTGATCACATCCATCGCTGCTAGACGAAACTGAGCTATACTGGAGAAAGCAACATCAAAGATCTGCGTTAGACTTTGAATTGCCTGCTCGCCCGAACCGACGCTGATGTAGAACTGCAGCTGCTGAAGACGGTCTGGATTCGACTGGTAATGCGCCTCCCTGTTTCCTACAATATCCTCGAAGCAAACAACCTGATTATTTCCAACAAAGACCTTGTATTGCACCGCACGACATGCTTCCTGATATCCAAGGTGCGCTTCTTCTATATGTATACGTTTGCGCCCGATCCCGATGTTAACATAGCATTTATAGGATTCGCACAGATTGGTTATAAGTGATTCACAATCGCTGACAAGATTCGTAGCTTGGTTAAATGAAATGACTACAATTTGGTTTCGGGTATCTGTTAAAATAATCACTTGATTGTCGTTTTGGAAGAACGATTCCACTTTGTATCTGCATTCCATTCCCAAGAGAATCAACTGTTCCTCTGATTGCTTTACGGATGCTGAGGTTATTTCTAGAATAGCGATTTGAAAGGCCTCTTTGTTTAGGAACATCGGCAGTTTAAAATAGTCCGCTTTTTCATGAATCTCTTCTTTGGAAAGATCGCCCTTTAACCACTGATATAAATATTTTTCTCTGAGATATGGAAAATTCCGCTCTAAATCTTCTTTCAATCTCTCTAATTCCTTATCTCGCGTACGCTCCTCGTATATTTTATTTTTCAGCTTATCAATCACATTGAGCAAATCTGAAGCACGAATCGGTTTTAGAATGAAATCAGAAATTCCCATTTTGATGCTCTGATGTGCATATTCAAATTCGTCATGACCTGTAACGATAACAATTTTTATATCCGGATACTTTGCTAAAACTTCCCTGCTAAACTCAATTCCGTTGATAGAGGGCATATAAATATCCGTAAAAATAATGTCCGGTCTCTGTTCATCCACCATATCCAAAGCTTCGAGTGCATTGGAAGCTTCTCCTATAATAGTTAGGCCTTGCTTTTCCCAGTCAATACGCATCCTAAGCAGGTTCCTTATCAAATATTCATCATCAACAATCAAAACCTTTAATTTTTCCATTGCGTATCTATCCCTTCGGTATAATTATCGTTATTGTCATCCCTTTTCCTAATTCACTTTCGATTTTAATACAGTTTTTATTTCCATAAAAAATACGCAAGCGCTCCATAGTTCCCCACAATCCAAAGCTCTTTAATTGATCTTTTCTTTCAAGAATTTGCATAATCTCTTCTTCCAATATCCCAACACCATCATCAGATATGGATATTCTCACTTCATCCTTCATACTTCGCGCGCTGATTGTAATCGTTCCTTTCGTTCCTTTAGGCCGGATACCATGATAAAGCGCATTTTCAACCAATGGTTGTATAACCAGCTTGGGTATAGGATATTGAAGGCAGTCTTCATCCACGTCGAACTGAGCCTCAAAGACATCCTGATAACGTATATTTTGGATTTTCAAATAATTACGAACCATTTCAATCTCTTCACCGACCGTGATAACGTCTAAGCCCTTGCTGACACTCATACGATAATAGTTTCCCAATGCCTCAATCATTTCACATAGCTGATCGTTTAATCCAGACAACGCCAACGAAGTAATGGAGTCCAGCGTGTTATATAAAAAATGCGGTTTGATCTGGGATTGCAGTGTATTCAATTCAGCTTTACGAATCATCTTCTGCTCTTCGACGATTCGGGTCAGAAGCTGATCCATTTCCTCAATCATGTGATTATAACCGTTAAACAACTGTTCGAATTCATAAATATTGCGTTCTACTTTTACTTTCATAAAATTACCCCTAGGAGCTTTGTTCATGGATCGGAGGAGCTTATGTATCGGATTAATAATACTGCGCGAAATGATGAAGGAACTAAAAAAGAAAATACTTCCGTTGATAATCAATAGAAGCAATGCCAAGAGTACAAGCGATTTATTCCGCGAATCAATCGTATTGTAGGGTGTAATACTTACAAATTTCCAATTAAATTCTCCACCTGAGAGATAAGAGATTCTATACTTCTGTGAACCCGAATTCAATGTAAGAGATCCTGAGTTGCTTTTCTGAAATTGTTGTTCCAGGCTCTCTCTGTTTGTCATAAGGATCTCTTTATAGACTGCATTATGTTGATCTTGGGTGGAATCGGATACGATGATATGATTATTTTCATCTAAAATAGCAATTTCAAAGGAACTCTGATTCAGCAGATTCGAATACGCCTGTACAAAGGCGTCGTCTTTGATATTAATGACCAACACCCCTAGGGGAGAAGTGTTATCAATATCCCGAATCAACCGTATAAAAGATACGAAATTTTCATCGGCTCCCATTCTTGAAAAAGCTCCGCTGCCATTTAATCTTAGAATATATTTCCCTTTATTACTTACAACTTGCTCATACCAGGAGGCATCCTTTATGTCCGCTTCCATAAAAGTTGGTAATTCCTGTGTTCCGACGGAAAAACGATGCCCCGTATTATCGAAAATATTAACAGAATCAATTATAGGAACCGCTTGCATAAGATTATACAAATAGGCGCTAACTTTAGATTGTGTATCCAAATTGGAATACACCCCTCCCTGCCTTAACAAGTTTTGCAGATTACGATCGGAAAATATCATTTTAGAGTAATTGTTTACGTTTTCAATCATTAAATCAACGTTTGTCTGTATAGAAGTAATCGTTTGCAAAGAAGCCTCGTTAATTTTCTTTTGGGCTGAATTAGTAGATATTTGATTCAACACCCCATAACTGAAACCCACCGTAAGCAAAATGACCAAAAAATAAGCGAATGGTATTTTAAATGCTAATTTTTTTGAGTTAGTGTAAATTAGAGACTTTATACTTCTTATAATCCGTACCATCAACGTTTGATCCTCCATTTGTATACCGTAATCTATCATTACTATTCTCCTAGCGCCGATAAGCAATAATATAACATATATTTATCCGGAGCTAGCACTAACTCATTTCGTGTAATCTTATACAGAGTAAGCTCTAGTGGTTCGAATGGGAGGTCCTGCATTGCGGACAATATCCAGGCAATCGTTGTTCTGTAATTCTTCATGAACAAAGGAGAAATTTACGATATCATTTATTTGTCCTAGCATATTGCTTAGAAAGCTTCCGAATCGCCGCTTGAAATTAGTACACCCATCGTACAACAAAGAAGCCCCTTCCTCGGATTATCGAGAAAGGGGCACTGCTAATAGGAAATGATCGGCTCCATTGACCGCATTTCTAATATAACTTTTCTTGAAAATAACATAGAAGAAGAGTTGCAAAGAGACAACTTGGAACAGCAGGAGCATAGCGACCGCCTAGTTAGCTTTCCGTAAGAAGGAAAGCTTGCTTCGAAAGCTTCCATCGAAAGCTTCCATCGAATAGGTGAAATTTTGTGGATGCTTTGGAAGCGTGCTTGTTAGAAGCTCATACTACCAATAGCCTCGGATGCCGGTCTGCATGCGGATCAATGCTTCTAAATAATAATAATCTCCCCAAATCATATGGCCATCAGGCACGCGTCCGCCTCTGACATGATAGGAGCCATGCTTTAGAAGTCCCTCCGCCTCTGGATTTTCAGATGTCGCATAATGTTCCACCAGAGATTTCATGCTGCGGAGTAATGCCTCTTCATAAATAGCGCGGTCCGGGTCATCTGCGTCCAGAATGTCCAGCAGTTCCAAGAGGCCGGAAGCCGCGATCGCAGAAGCTGAGCTGTCACGAGGGGTCCCCGCTTCCACAGGCACATCGAAATCCCAATAAGCCACACTATCCTCCGGAAGATGGCTTATAAAATAATGAGCCAGGCTTTTGGAAGTAATAAGAAAATCCTCATTCTGCGTATAGCGATACGCCAGCGCAAAACCGTATATTCCCCAGGCTTGACCACGAGTCCAGGTCGATCCATCCTCATACCCTTGATGAGTTCCTCCACGAATCGCACTCCCCGTAGCCGGATCAAAGTAAAAAGTATGATAAGAGGAATCATCCCCGCGCACAAGAAATTTTCGGCTCTTTAACGCATGCTGAAGGGCTATATCATAGTAGCGATTGTCCCCCGTTTCCTCCGCAGCCCAGAACAGCAGAGGCAAATTCATTAAACAGTCAATAATGATACGCCCCCCGTTCTCAGGATCACTCTCTAGACCCCAAGCCTGGAGGATTCCAGCTGTTTCACGCCAACGTTTACACAACGTATCTGCAGCCTGCAGACCGACAGCCCGCGCCGCTTCACTGCCTGATATTTTCCACTGCGCTACTGCAGTTAGTGAATACAAAAAGCCAATATCATGATGATCTAAGGCGATGTGCTGATCCAAACGATGCTTGAAGTCCCCTAGCCATGAGGCTGCCGCCTCCTTAAAGAATGAATCTTTACCATATTCGTAGGCAAGCCACATCATGCCCACATAGAATCCCTCTATCCAATCATCATTGTCTCCCCATTCGTACTGTTGCCCCTCGGCGATATGGGGCAGTTTGCCCGGATGGTTAGTAATGTTACTCCCAATTTTATGAATCGCATCCTCGATGGCCTTAGTCCACATCTTTGTTGCTCCTTTCCAATAAATCAACAGTATGCAAAAGTGCATCGTTACTAGGATCGTATACAGCAATCCTTCCGTCTGACTGCCACTGAATAAGCGGCGGCGAAGCCAGACTGGCCTGATTCTCCGGAGTATTCGTTGCTCCAAAGACAGCTGATATCAGCACTTGATCTCCCGGCTCCAGTCTGGAGCATAAGCTTGGAAGAAACGTCCGCGGCTTCAGCAGATTGGTATTCGGCTCAGGCTCTACACATTCCCCCCGGTCAAAACCGCTTAGCATATGTATGGCACTGATTCCCCAGGGCAATTGCACCGAGACAGCAGTGTTAGATACATGAATGGTTTCCCGTTCACTACGGGTGAAGCCGGCAGACTGGCCAATGGCAAATCCACCCTCCGCTACGTCGAGACACCGGGCGCTGTGAATGCTGTGAATACGGACATGCCATAGACCTGCTGGAATAATCCATGTCTCCACATGTACATCGCTCCAGGGATGCCAGCGTGAATATACATAATTCTCTCCAATTTCCCACGTCTCGCAGAATCTGCGTACCCGGTAATATTCATCGCATTCACACAGCGCTAGTGTGGAGTCATAAGCACCTTGAACTAAGCCATAACCCGCCTTCGGCACACTGAAGCCGAACAGCGTGGAGTAAGCAAACTTGGAATATTTAGCCCCACTATGGGCCATATCAAAGTTAGCCATCTGACCAGAGGTATAGGCAATAACATGCTTATTCCCTTCCGGACGGCTCACCAGCATACGTGCCTCTTCGAGTGGCAATAGCTCTTTCAATACAGGCAGTGGTTCTTCTTCCGCTTGCCAAAAAGGATGATCATCTGGCAAGGCAAGAATAAGCATAGCTTTAAAGGCCCAATACGGTGATCCGGGGGCGTTGTAGTTCTCTGTCATTACTAGGTTCGGATACGCATATCCGATACTTAGAAGTCCGTCTATTCCCACAATAGGTTTATCAAACCACCAACGAAAATGACGCATTATAATTCCTTTGAGAACACCATATGAAAAAGGAAGTACATCGGCATATACCAGCGCACTCCAGAAAGAGACCTGTGCAAAACGATAGGTCAGACTACGTCCGAAAGGAATTGCACTTCCGTCCTCAGCAAACCAATAAATAAACTCTTTGGCAAATTGCGCGGATCTTTCCCGGTAGACTGCAGCCCTCTGAGGATCTTCATCCGCCATCAATTTAGCATAAATCAACGTGTAATAGTGCATAGCAAATGCAATATAATAGTCCCTCTGATCGGTCAGCCCATCGGAATACCAACCATCACTCAAGTAGTAGGTATCAATCTTGTCCAAATAATCATCCATTATCTCTTGATCGTAGGGCAACCCAAGCTTCTTAAAGCCCACATTCACAAGTACCGTGAACATTAGCCAGTTATTCGGGTTAGATCGATCGACATGGTTGATCTGATTCAACCAGTTATACACATTTCGTTTCTGTACATCACTCAGTGGCTCCCACAGCTTATGCGGTGCAAGAGCAAGTCCTAGTCCCAGTACAGCTTGCTCTACCATTCGCTGATCTTTAGTCGAGAATTCACCCCAATATTCATCATGCTCTGGGTCTGTCCCGTTGATGATCCCCTCGAGGAACATCGGCCAAAGTACACTTTCACCGCCGCCGCTAGCATGGGGGACAAGCCCCCATAAAGGACGGGCAAAGGCTTCCATAAGCGCGGTAGCTTCATTGTAAATAGATCCTGTAGCCCCCATCTCAATTCCTGCACATCCAGCAGTAAATCGACTCTCTAGCGGAGCATATAGATCATTTAGGAACATCTGTAATTCTTTTTTAGTACCCTTCATTTCCACAGCTGGGTCCCTCCTATCCACACTCAATGCCAAGCTGCATATTCACTCGGCCTCATGCCCATTTCCCGTTTAAACAACTTAATGAAATAACTTTTATTCGCATATCCCAGATACTCGGAGATTTCTTCCACAGTCTTTCCTGACTGATTAAGCAGCTCTTTTGCCTTCTGAAGCTTTAGCATATTTACATATTCAATGAAATTCTGGTTTGTTTCCCTTTTGAAGAGGCGGCTGAAATAGCTGGCATTCAAGTTCAGGCGTCCGGCCATGTCTTCTAATGTTATTTTCTCCGTTACATGACTAATCACGAACTGCTGGGCTTTGATAACCTCGCTCCGTTTGGACTTAATGGAGAATATACTAATTTTCCGAGCTAATTCCTCCAAGTACTGAACTAACCAATCTTCCAAGTGCTCAAGAGTTTCAATGTCACCCAACACGTTAAACAGCTTCTCTTCAGCCATAGGCAGTGGTGATTGCAGCAGTTGTTTCGTCTTCATCTGCAAATCCATCAGCAAGCGGAGTACACATTCCTTGACTTCATTTGGATGGAATTTTTGCGAGGCCACCCATTCTCTCCATTCCTTGATATGAACGCGAAGCTCCGTGTCCCTGTTCAGAGCAATATCATCATTGATAACAGCGTACACACTTCCATATTCGGCATAAATATCTTCCTTTGAAAAGCAAATCTCTTCAAAACGGTGAATTCCTGCCGTAGGAAGATAAAAGCGTTGGATCTTCTCCCTTAGCATCCGCTGCAGTGTTCCTCGAATCTCTTCAGGACTGCGCGCCTCAGCGCCAAAGATGCAAGAGACGGACAGCTTGAGATATTTCTGCACGGCAGAAGCTGCATTTTGAATAGAATGATAGATTGCTTGGTGGTCTTTAGATGGCTTGTCACTGCAAAAGAGAATGACAATTTCCTTGTTACTGTATCTCGAAATAAATAGACTGTGATCAGCCTCAAGCACTTCCTGCATGATATTCTCAACTGCAAAAGAAATCGTATATTCACTCATCCGGCGTACCCTTGAAACTTCCTCCGGACGGTCAATCACAATAACCAGCGGAATATAATTTTTGGCATGGATCATAATTCCGTTTGACCGGGCCTGTTCGATCCAAGCCTCCTTGTCCCAGGATTGATACAGAGTATCTTTTAGAAACTTTTCCTTAAGTGCGGCACGGTTTTGAGACTGCTTTTGCTTATAAACGAGCATCTCTGTATGCTGCTGCCTATTCAGACCCACTTCCGTCACAAGCGTTCTGAGTGCTTGCACCAGCTGATCGATATCCAGTGATTCCTTTAAAATATATTCTCCTACGTTTAATTTCAGCGCCTGCTGAGCGTATTTGAATTCGTTGTGGCAGGACAAAATAATCGCTCGGATTCCAGGATTCACTGCTCTGAATTTCTCAAGCATCTCCAGTCCGTTCATCTTGGGCATACCAATATCGGTAATAATCAAATCCGGTGGATTCTGCTGTGCTTTTTCCCAAGCCTCAAGACCGCTATAATAACTTCCTATGAGTTCAATACCGATCTCACTCCAAGGTACAGCTTGCGACAAATAACGGATAACCGGATAGTCATCATCCACCAAGATTGCCGTCAGCATTCTCCACACCTGCCTTTCCATCATCCAGAGGAAACTCCAAACAAATCTCCGTACCCACATCAGGTTCGCTTTGGATATTCAGCTTGAAAGAAGCGCCATAAATCATACTCAGGCGTTGAGCTACATTGCGTAAGCCTATACCGGAGAAACCTTTTCTGTCTTCTTCTGCTATTTGCTCGCTGCTGTATGCGGTTTCACGAAGTCTTTTTAAATTTTCCGGTGACATGCCGATGCCATTATCCTTAATCGTGATCACCAGCGTTCCTGTAGATGCAATTATATGAGCACCAATGTAAATCTCACCACCAAACTGCTCGAAACCATGAATAATAGCATTCTCGATCATAGGCTGAATCATAAACCGGGGTACCAGCGCTTCAGCACTTCCATCCGCTAAATTCATCTCTAGTCTGACCTGATTCGCGTGGCGAAAATTCATCAACGTCACATAATGAGATATCGTGTCTGTCTCCTCGCGAAGCGGGATAAATTCATTGTCCCTGTTAAAGGTCATGCGGAGCAAAGACGACAGCGAACCAATCAGCTCAGCGTTCTCCTTGTCTCCTTGCATCAAAATATTTAACCGGATCGAATTCAGTAAATTAAACATAAAGTGTGGATTGATCTGTGCCTGCAGCATTTCTAGCTCGGCTTTTCTTTTTCCCATTTGCTCATAAGTGATTTGTTCAATCATAGACTCGATACGGTCTAGCATTTGGTCGATGGTGCGGGCAAGCTGCGCTGCCTCATTCTTCCCTCGAATGAAGGAACGTTCGTCCAATTGACCACGACCTATTCCCTTTACAAAAGCACTTAATTTTACGATAGGCTGAGTTAGTTTAGAGATAAGGACGGTTAAGAGCACGGAAAACAAAGTAAAGAAAAGAATCTGCACAGCCAAGCTGATAAATAAAATCTGCTTATTCTTCGACAAAGCAGCCTTCATTGGAATAATGCTTACCATCCGCCATTTGTTGCTGCTCAGCTCCTGGTCAACATATAAGAATTTCTCCCCATCGATTTCGACAGTGTCAAGCCCGCCATCCTTCTTCCACCATGTCGTCAATTCACCAATTCGGGCCTTGTCAGCATGCGAAACGACAGTACCTTTATCATCCAAAAGCATCATTTCTTTACCGTTATCATTATTTAGATAAGGGCGGAGTTTACGCTCATTGATGTTAATAATCATATATCCGATCGTACTGCTGGAAGTTGATTGAATGGGTCTCGCAATGGTTACCCAATTAGTTGAGCCCTTATCCGAGTAATTATAGTAAGTATCGTGTTCTGCTTTCCAATAGGTCGAGATAGGTTGAATTTGTTTCATCAGCGACATCCATTGCTCGTTATAAAAGGTTGTCGGATTAAAGTCACTATAAGGATAGCTGGTATAAATAAATCCATTTTTTCCGATTAGCGTCACTTTCAAATATTCGGTTAATACGAACATATCATCCAGCATCCGCGACATACGGTTATACTGGATGATCTCCTTCGCTGAACGTAGCGTCTCTGGATCGGCGGACATCATCTGCCTAATTTCATTGTTCTGGAGCACGAAATTGGATTGCTCTAGCGTCTGTTCAAAAATGGCATTCATATTGGCACTGGACGCATTGAGCGATTCTCTTGCGCTGCCAACGGCCTTCTCCAGAATCAGATCCCGAGTTAAATAATCTGTAACCATGTAAATGCAGACCAGTGGAATCAGTACGCAGATCAGTGAAGACCAGACAAGTTTCATTCGAAGTGATTGATGCTTTCTAAACACGGATGACAGGCCCCATATCTGTTTGAATTTGGAGCAGGAGGCAGAAATGCTTTCCTGCCCCCACATTATAAGCCCCCTTGGGGAAGCGTACAATCAGTCTCCGCCTACTTTCCGCTGTTGTTCTGAACGACTTCCGAGATTTTCTTATCAATATTGTTAACTGTGACATCCAGATCCTGTTGGCCGAGGAGATACATCTCTGCTTCTGGAATAACGTTGTTCTTAGCTTCATCCGCATATTTAGCGGGAACTTGCGTCGCACCAGGTGTCGAGTTCTCCATCGTAAATTTCAGGGAATCGACATCAATCTTAGATGGATCCTTGGAACCATTCACAATCGTATCCACCAATTTATTCGTATCTGATTTCGCCCAGCCAGAGAAGACACGCCCTCCAATTTCCAATCCTTCTGAGGTATACCAGCGCACAAAGGTATAAGCAGCTTCCTTATTCTTCGATTTAGCAGCTATCCCCATATAAGTCGGCTGCACAGGTGAGTAATGTTTGCTTTCACTATCCAATCGAGGGATTGGGGCAAACGCTGTAACAAAAGTTGCCGGAATAGCCTCCGTTCCTCCCGATTCCGCAACCATCCAGTCTCCCATCGGAAGCATCGCCGCTAAACCATTGAAATACTGATTCCGGTAGGCAAGCTTCTGCGAAATAATATCTTCATAAGGAGTGGCACTCTTATCTTCGTACATCATTTTCTTCATCATCTGCAGATTTGCCTTAAACTGCGGGTCTAGCGCATTCGAGGTTCCGTCAGCTTTTAGAAATGTATTATCCTCAGGCTTACTCATCAGCTGGAGCTGGAAATAATCCGGCCAATTATGCAAATATGCGCCAAAACGCTTCGTTGCACCCTCACCCTTGGTCAATTTCTTCGCATACTCTTCGAAATCAGCCCAAGTCCAGTCCGTCGGAACCGGCAGACCAGCCTCATCTAGCATTTCTTTGTTAAGGAGCACGAACCAGCGCTGCATAGAAGACGGCAACGCATAGATTTTGCCATTGACCGAAGTGTCCACCAGATATTCATCGGAGAGCTTATACCCTTCTTTCTGAATATATTCGTCCATCGGCGCTAACAAACCGATATCTGCACGCTGCGAATAGTTGGTATAAGGCAGTTCGACAATATCCAGCGGGTCACTTGCAGCAGCCATCAAGTCCAGCTTTTGCATGGAGGCTACAGAATCACCTTTTTCATTCAGTAGATCTACTTCTACATGTATGTCAGGATGCGCCTTCTCAAACTCTGCGATAATCGTGCTCCATTTCGCTTTCGCTTCCGTCTGCCAGGTACTCAGCTTCAGCGTAACCTTCTCTGCTGCAGGCTCTTTATTCCCACCAGCTTCAGGCGCATTTGTCGCCCCTGCATTATTGGTTTTCGCATTTCCACCGCATGCGGTGAGTGACAACGCCATCGATGAGATAACAAGCACGGATAATAATTTCTTTTTCATATAGACCCTCCTATAAATGTGTTGGGTATACCTCGCTTTACAGCTAGTGCTATGTAACTGCTTACAAGAACATCCTAACATGCGGGATAGACGAGGAAAGTTCTCATATTCTACCGAAGAGAAACTATTTTGACTTTTATTATCCCTTCACGCCTCCGAGGGCAATTCCCTCAATAACTTGCTTCTGTCCGAGAGCAAAAATAATTAACAGAGGCAAAATTGCAGATACCGCACCAGCCATCATGAGTGAATAGACATCCCCGTATTGATCCCCAAACAACCGAATACCTAACTGAATCGTAAACAGCTCTTTAGATTTCAAAAAAATGAGTGGATACTGATAGTCGTTCCAGGTCCAGATAAACCGCAAAATAGCATAAGTGGCTACAGCCGGACGGATTAACGGGAATGCAATTTGTAGAAAAGAGCGAAAATGACCTGCTCCATCCATCCGCGCCGATTCAAGATACTCGTTGTTTACCCCCATAAAAAACTGCTTGAGCATAAACGCACCGATAATACTAAAGCTATTAATTAAGATCAATCCTATATGTGTATCAATCAGATTCAGCCAGTTAAACAGTAGAAACTGTGGAACTAACGAAGCCTGCGGAGGTACCATATAAAGGGCTAATACTACTACAAACATCGCATCTCTACCCGGAAAACGCAGCTTGGAGAATCCATAAGCAGCCAGTGCGCATATCAGCACATTAATTATAGTCGTCGTCAGCGTAATATAAATGGAATTTCCGTAATAACGAGCGAAATCACCTGACCACACCTGTTTGTAATTCTCAATAAGATTCCACTGCTGCGGCAGCCATTGTATTGGAAAATTAAACACATCTTTCTCCAGTTTAAAGGAAGTAGATAACATCCATAGAAACGGTAAAAGAAATGCAATACCTAGCAGTCCCATTGCGATTGTCCAGAAGGTTCTGGATAGAAGCTCTTTTCTCACTGTAAATTCTCCTTTCTGCCTTTAATAATTGACCCATTTTTTTTGCGCTAACATCTGCAGGGCTGTAATGATCAGGCAGATGAGGAACAGGACAAGTGCCATACTAGAGGCATAACCCGTCTTCAACTGGTTGAAGGCAGTGTCATATAGCTCATATACGATAACTGTCGTGGAGTTAGCAGGTCCACCTTGTGTCAGTACTTGTATTAGATCAAAGATCTTAAAGGAGCCAATGACCCCAGTAACCAGCAAGAAAAAGGTGGTCGGCGAAATGCAAGGCACTGTGATATTGCGAAATTTCCGCCAGACATTGGCGCCATCAATATCAGCCGCTTCATAAAGATCCCTTGGAATACTCTGTAAACCCGCGATAAAAATAATAATGTTATACCCGAGCTGAATCCAAATCTGGATGAGCATAAGTGATGGCAGAGCATAATGAATATCAGCCAGCCATTTCGGCGGATTATCCCATCCCAGCGACATCAGAAATTGATTAACAGGTCCCAGCGAGGGATGAAACATAACCTGCCAGACCATAGCGATAGCAACTACACTGGAGATGTATGGAAGGAAATATATTACTTTAAACAAATCCTTCAGGAACACCTGTTTATCAATCAGGATAGCCAGCAATAGCGCAACGATGATCGTAACCGGAACTGTGATAATAAAGAGCAGATTGTTCAGCAAGCTTTTCATAAAAGCATCATCATGAAACAGCCTTATGAAATTATCCACGCCCGCGAACTTAATCCCCCCTAACCCAGCCACAAAGTTCCAGTTCGTGAAGCTTAACAACAGTGAGCCCAGCACCGGGATCAATGTCAAGATGATCAGCCCCAACATCAGTGGAGCGACGAATAAATACCCGGCGATCGCTTCGCGCGTATCCATTTTAAGATGAAATTTTCGTATCATAGTTCTCCTCCTTTACTTATCCATAATTGTAGAAAAAGTAAGCCTTAATCATAAGAACTATAATTGTTCATTTTGGAACTAATTTTACCGATCCTTTAGTTGCGAAACCTTTTAGGCAACCAAGTAAAAACACCTTTGGCGTCCTTATAAGGACGCCAAAGGTGTTTTTGCGAGAAATATAAGACATAAAGTATATTGTAAAACTTATACTTTCTTATAATTGCAAAAAAAGCGCGAGCCAAGCTCCCGCCATCCACTACATTCCTATTTTTCCACGCATAGTAAGATCGTTTTACACGGACGCAACCTCTACAACACCTTTTCCATCCCCGCCCGTACTTTTCAGCTTTTTACTAAAAATAATAAACAAGATAACGCCCATCAAGCTCGTTATAACTTCTGTTATGGTCATAGACCAGATTACGCCGTGAAGTCCAAAGACAGAATGTAATACGATAATCATAGGGATAAACAGTACGCCTTGTGTGATGGCCATAATGTTAGTTGGAATCCCCTGTCCGGTCGCTTGAAAAATACTCATGAATAAACCCGTAAATCCATTAAATAAAGCAGAAATCAGCATGGCTACCAAAATATAAGTGCCCATACTTAACACCGAAGGATCATTAGAGAAGAAATGTAGAATCGTTCCTCTGAACAAAAATACCAGGCCTACAAATACAACAGCAATACCTCCGATATAGGCAAAAGCATGTTTAATCGTTGATTTAAGTCTCGCCATATTTTGACTAGCAAAGTTAAACGCAAACAGTGGAATCAATCCTAAGAATAAACCCATTGATAAAAATTCCGGAACCTGCACAATTCTTAAGGCCACACCAAACCCAGCAACCACATTCTCTCCATATTGAATCGCAAAGTTATTTAACAAAAGCGTGCTCACAATCACAAAACTAAATTGCAATAACTCCGATACACCTATTTTGTACACTTCTAATTGATCTCGAACAGATATCTTGAAATGCTTCAAAAATCCTCTTAAGTGCTCACTTTTCGTTTCTAAAAAATAGACATAATAAATCGCGGAACCCACATTCGCTAAAACCATTGCCAATGCAGCACCTGCCACATGCCAGTTCAACACTAGAATAAAGAGCGGATCAAAAATTAAACTTAAAGCCGTACTGATGAAGATGCCATACATCGATTCCTTCGAGGCACCTTCCGAACGGACTAGCTGCTCCAAGGCAAAATTAAGCACAATGGCGAATCCACCGGCAAAAAGAGTCAAAGCATAAGCCTTAGTAAAGTCTAGAGTAGCAGCATCCGCCCCCAGCAATCGCGTAATTGGATCAATCGCTAACATCGCCATTAGAGCAATAAGAATACCCACTATAATGCTGCCATAAAAAGTGTATCCGGCAACCTTCTTTCCCTTCTCCGTATCTTTTTGCCCTGCCAGCCTTGTAATAAATGTTCCTCCACCTACGCCAAGCATATTCCCAAAGGCCATTAAGACTGTGAAAATGGGCAGACCCAAAGTAATGGCCGTCAGCATACTAGTATTGTGGAGTAAGCCAATGAAATAAGCATTGATTACATTATAGATGGTACCTACTGACATCCCGATCATCATAGGAATAGATAAATGAGCAATTGCTTTCTTGATCGGCGCCGATTCTAAATAATATTGATTTGAACCTTCTGTTTCCATGATTCTTCCTCCAAACTTTTATAGACTTGAATTAACCTTTTGCAGTAAAGACTTTAAGGTTGCAGTTTCTTCCGGACGGAGTGCTTTTGTAATGCTTGCTTCTACCTCAGAAAATATTTCATTGAACTCCTCGACCAAAAGAGCACCCTTTTCCAAAACAAAAATACTCTTCTGTCGTTCATCATTCTCAGGTGTGACACGTTTGATATAACCTTTCTTTTCTAAACCTTGGAGCATGCTGGTGATACTTGCCCCTTTTCTATTAAAGACCTCCGCCAAATCCTTTTGAATAACACCTTTTTCTTGATGCTCAAAAATATAGCCGATCATGCGCCCTTGCTGTGAATTCAGACCTAACTCATTTAGTCTGGCATCAGCTGTACTTTTTAGTTTCATCCCGATCTCTCGAATCAAATTAGAAAAGGGTGTGTTTTCAACGTGTTTATTCATAATTATTTCCTCCTCAATCGAATTAGTTAGAACTCTAAGTAACATCATTATCATAACAGTTAGAACTCTAACTGTCAATGTTCTAACTAAATAAGCAGATTTAATTCTTCTTTAAAAGTAAGTACGTGATTGCAGTGAATATTTGGACTTCCGGCCACTTTTCCTTTGTAGAGTGTTTTTTAGTTCACCTTATTAAAAAACGCTCCTCTCCAGCACATGCCCGTAGACATGTACTGAAAAGGAGCGATTAGAGAAACTTACTTCACAAGTTCTTCCAGCTTTCCGAATAAAGCGGTTTTCGATTTCAGCTTGGACGCGTTACCGACCACAGTGAAATAATTCTGTTCCGTCACAGCCTTAAGTAAGTCGGTGTACTGTCTGATGTCTTCCGGTGTTGTCGACAAGATTTCATCCCGTTCTTGCTGGAGTTCAGCCTCCGTCACCTGTTCGAAATAATGCCGGTCCGCCCGCCGTCCCTGAGCACTCGGACTTAGCGGCTGGTCTAGCATGGACAAGGTGCCGATAATTGCTTTGGTCATCTCGTCGGCATCTGCTTCATACCCTTCAGCAAAACGGTACGCCTGATCATACACCTCCAGCGTCTCCTGCAAATTCGGATCACGGTAGGAAGTGAACATCATTATCCCGTCTCTGCGCAGAATCAGATTTCCGCCGTAAGCACCACCCTTCACACGCACCGCATTCCATAGATAGGTGAGGCTCAAGATTTTTTTGAGCACCTGCATTTTGCCTGAATATGTGAATCCTAGCTTAGTGAAGTTGTATCCCTTGACCACATACTGCACCTGACTGGAAGACATGAATCCTTCATTGTCCGCATGGCCTTGCGCGGTAATCTTAGGCATATCCACTACCGGTTGGTCCTGGATATCTAGCTTCGCAACATTATTGGCGAGTTCCTCATACAAATCAGTTGTTCCGGTCACGCTGATGATCAAATTCTTTTTATTAAATAAAACCGCACAGATATTCTTCAGTGTGTCTGCTAGCTGAGCTCCCTGCTGATCGAACGTCTCGGCAAGCTCGCGGATAAAGCGGTAATAAGTTACGCCGCCCTGTTGTTCCTGATACGCTCCCATATCCGAGAAATAGGACATCAGGCGGCTGGCCGCAATATCATTCCCTCTTTGGTTCAGAATCGATTCCATCTGCGAGGCTTCCCGGCGGACGATTTCCTGCAGCTTAGTCAGATTATCGAGCGCACTAGTATAAAGCATCTCTCTCAGCAGATCCAGCGACTCACCAATATGTCCTGCCATTACTTTCACCAGCGCACTGAATTTGGGCTGATAGCTTGCCCCGTTGGTTTTTGCTGCGCCAAAGATCTCATTCCTGAAGTAAATGCCCCCAGTTTTGATCCCGATTTCACTGGTGAGCTCTTCGATGCTGTAGGACGCAGTCTCCATTTGACCTAATACCTCTGCCAGCAGCACTAAATAAGGGATTTGCTCAGGAGCGACAACACTCGTATCCCAATAAAACTTGCAGTAGGCAATCTTCTGGGTAGCTACCTCATGATGAATCACCGTTATGTCCTGATGGGAATGTTCATAGGTAGGTACTTGCGGTTCTATACTTCGGTTAATATCCTGTAGGGACAAGCTTGGCAGCTTCTGCAAATCCTCGGCTACATCTGGACGGCTCTGCCGTGCCAAGAGGTTCTGTGTACGCTGAACCAGCTGCGCCAACTGATCTGGTTGCAGTGACGCTTTGTATTCACTCAATTGATGCTGAGCGGATGCTTCCTTTTCAGCGGCGATCGTCTTGGACGGGTTCAGCACCACCACACTGCAATGATCACTGTTCAGCAAATAGACTTCAATCAACTTCTCAAAATAACGATCCGCCAGCTTTTCCCGAATGGCAGTGAACGCCTCTTCATATCGCATATGATTGGTAGGCTGACCGTCATAGAGCCAGGATTTCATCACTTCGATATTGTAAGTAAGACCTTTCGGATACTGATTAAAGTCCGCTTCCCTCAGTTCAAATTCCTTGCTGTTGACTGCTGCCAGCACCAGCTTCTCATCCAGTCCGTCCTGAGCCAAACGCTTTAATGTAGTCTTCACCAGCTCCACGAAGGCATCTTTGGAGGAGGCATTGGAATGCGTCAGTGTAATGCCAAGCAGCGGCTGAACCATACTGTCAGAATAAAAAGCAAACGCATCCTTACCCAGTCCGCTTTCGAGCAGGGCTTGCTTGAGCGGAGCTGCATTGCTGTCCATCAGCATGCTTTTTAAAATATCAAAAGCCAGGTTCAATTCCCGATCTGTAGAGGTTCCAATCACATAATTCAGACTCAGATAAGTCTTATCTGTAGCAGATTCTGCTTCCAGGATCGGATAATCCGCTACCAGCTCCGTCATTCCAATCGGCTTTTGCAGGGGGATGGATGTATCAAAGCTGTTTCGTTCATAAGACCCAAGATATTCCTGATCTATAAATTGCAGCTTTTCTTCAATATTAACGTCTCCGTAGAGATAAAAATAACTGTTCGACGGATGATAATAATTGCTGTGCGCCTTAAGAAACTGCTCATAGGTTAGTGCTGGAATCTCCTGTGGATCTCCACCTGAAGAATGACGGTAGATCGTGTCCGGATACAATGACTTTTTGATTCTATCCATCAATACCGTTGTCGGTGAGGAATAAGAACCCTTCATCTCGTTGTAAACCACGCCTTTATAGATAAGCTCATCTTCGGGATGCTGAAGCTCGTAATGCCAGCCCTCTTGCTCAAAGATTTCTTGCTGCTTATAAATATTCGGCTGAAAGACACTATCCAGATATACCTCCACCAAGTTGGAGAAGTCTTGATCGTTCCGGCTCGCCACTGGATACATCGTCTTATCCCCAAACGTAAATGCATTCAGGAACGTCTGCATCGAGCCTTTCAGTAATTCTACAAAGGGTTCCTTGACCGGATATTTCTCCGACCCACATAATACGGAATGCTCTAAAATATGAAAAACACCCGTGCTATCCTCAGGCGGAGTTCTGAAGCTTACGCTAAAGACCTTGTTGTCATCCTGATTCTGCACGAACAGCAGCCTGGCGCCACTCTTCAAATGTTCCATCGTGAATACGGCGGAATCGATTTCCTTAATAAATTCCTCATTAATGACCTGAAATCCATAATAAATGTTCCCTGTGATCAAACGACTCATAGATTTCCCTCCTCTGTTTAGGGATATGTAACTCTACATGAGCTTATCATATCCCTGGACATTAATTCCATCAGTAGAAGGTTTCCGGGATTAATTTCTGCAATCTGATTAAAATTGCCGCCGCTTGCTCACGCACCAGAATCTGCTTTGGATCAAAGCGACCTCCGCTGCCGGTCATCACTTCATGTTCATTCACAGCCTGAATCGCATGGCGGCTTGCCTCTGGTAAGCCCGTCGTATCAGTAAACTTCACACGGTCTGGGCTACCGTAGGTAGCTAACCGTACGGCTTTAGTAACCATAACTGCCGCTTCTTCCCGTGTAATACCACGGTCCGGTTCGAACTTGCCGGATGAAGGGCTAACGATCCCCAGTTCCACAGCCTTGGCGATAGTACCGCTGTACCATTTGCCTGCCTGGACGTCCTTAAAGCTGGAGACGGCCTTGGCATCGGGAAACTCATGCAATAGCCGCAATAGCAAGGTTAGGAATTCAGCTCGGGTCAGCTTCTGCTTAGGAGCAAGTACATTCCCGCTGGCACTCACGCCCTGAATATATCCGCTGCTAAGCGCCATCGCGATATCCACGCGTGCCCATTCCGCGGCTTTCCCCGCATCAGTAAAGCTAGCTAGTTCAGGGGAAGAGACATGCAGCGCAAACGTTCGTTTGGATAGCGCTGGTGCGTCATCTTTGCGATATTTGGTGACTAGCACAGGATAGACACCGGGCTTCATTCCGGCAAAAGACACCATCCCCGTGCTGTCAGCCACTACGCTTTTTCCTTGAAGGGTCACGGTAACGCCAAAGGCAGGAAGACCGCCTAGTTGGTTGTTTGACTTGGTGATACGGAGGGAAAAAGGCATATTGGCACTTGCGTATCCCCCCATTTCCTGACCATTCTTGTCTTTCCATTTCACTTCCATCCGATCAAGCAGCTCTGTATCATTCGCGTAATAGACGAGCAGCTTGTCTCCATCACCAATTGTCAGCCTAAAAGGACTATTCTCGGGATATAACCACGCACTGCCCCCGCTGAATACAGCAATTTTCCATTCTCCGCGCCCATTGTACCGCCCGTTCTGAATCCCCTCTATAGCGGTGAAGGCTGGTTTAGCTGCATCCCCATTTAGCTTATAGGCAAGACCTTTCGTCTGTAAAAAAGCTGCGGCTACCTTCACTGCATCACCACCGGCAACACGCCCCTCAGCAAGGGTGCCGCCACCAGGACCTTCAACTTGAATCGTTGCCCGGTCAAGGCCGGTATGATGCAATCCGCTGTACAGCAATCCAGCCTGCTTGGATAATAGCTTATACGAGGTCAGGGCTAGATAGGCTTGCGCAGTCGCAGGACCCTCTTTCCCCCCGCCTTCTATCTGTGCAAAACCGCCATCAGAAAGATTCCGCTTCATTAAATGATCCAGCAGCGAGACCCCTTTTTCCTTGGCGAAATTCGCTGCATCAACTCCCTGCGACGATAAAGCAACAATCACCTGCGCTGTCGTTACAGTCTTACCGTCGAATCCACCGTCTAGCTGCTGCTTATCTTTCAGCCACTGCAAAGCCTTCAGGACAGGCTGCGCCGTTTGTTCCGATCCCATTTCCGAAGCGAGTGCCGTTAACGCTAAGGCAGTTGCTACCGGATCGCCTTGCTTCTGCCCGGCCAGCGGCCAGCTGCCATCCGCCAATTGCATAGCGAGCAACTGAGAAAAGAGCATATCGGGATAACGGTTTGTCCACTCCATTGAATTGGAAATAGAGTTTTTCGAGGTAATATAGACGGCTGCCAATGCGGCTGCCCCTTCCGAATCGATTCCCGCATGGTTCATCAGGAATGGATATAAATCAATACCAGCGATATTGTTCATGTTGCCACCCGCAGCACTATAAGCTAACGCTGTCCGGGTTAAATCAGCCACCTTGGCGAACTTCCCCCGCCGCTCCAAAATCTTGTCAGCCGTCTGCCCCAAATACCCATCAGGCAGACCATGCCCATTCTTAAAGAAGCCTACGGCTGCTTCGTCCGGAAATGACTGTATCGTCATCAGCACATTCTGAGCCCCTTCCAAGGCTCTCTGCATCTCCGCAGTGAACAAAGCAGTTGTCTTCTGAACCGTAGACGTCTCTGCCATTACCCTGCCATTCAGCAGTATAAGTGATAGACACAAAGCAATAAGCGTAAACTTCCTTATCGTCCGTTTTAATTGTGTTGCTCCCATATCCATTCTCCTCCAGTGCAGCTTGTTAGAACCTATAAAGATTAGACGCAGCTAAATGGAATTTTGTTACTATCTGTGTTATGAACATACAGCCATTACAAAAAAAAGACCGCAAAGCCACCCACTGATGTAGTAGCCCTGCGATCTTTTCAATTAAATACCTAGAATGATGAAATCCTAATTAAAATCCCGTTTTTGGAATCTCTACTGGCACAAACTCATAGGGTGCTGCCCTCCCCATCCGAACCTGATACATCTGTTCATGAGCCCTTTTTGCTGCTTGAACGAAAGGTATATAGGGCTGGTTACAGACATCCACTACACCGATTTGATAGTTTTCTCCATCATAACGTCCGAGCACCGGCTGATCATTCCACTGAAAATAATGAACTCCGATGAGTTGTGGGATGGCTGCAGCCTGTTCCACAAAATAACGATACGCTCCCCCCCGCTCTTCCTGAGTTGCCACAGCTCGGATTCCATAAGCCAGTATGCCTCCATCGGCCGCACCAAAATGATATTCTCCAATCATCACTGGTTTGTTCAACCTGCTGCTAATATGTGCGATTTGCTCCTTGTCTGGGCTGAACTGATAACAGTTTAATGAAAATACATCAAACCACTCACAGCCCTCCAGCACATCGTCGCTTCCCACCCAGGCATAGCGCATGCCTAGATTAAGATGATTTGGGTCCACCTGCTTGCAAAGACGCGCTGGAACTTCCACATACCGACGAATCATGACCCGGTTAAACTGTGAATAGTCTGCTTCACGTACGGAATTAGTAGTAATCTTCATAATATTGCTTACATCGTATAAGGACTCAAAATCCTCATAAGTACTCTCCCACGCTATGTTCCATTGCTCCACTGTTCCGTACTTTTCACCAAGCCATTTGATAAACTCCCTCTTACTGGCATAACAGACCGGAGAGTTCAGCATCAGTTCCGTCAAATCCAGATCATCCACGAATGCCCAATGTGGCTCATTGCGCATGAAATAACCGACCATTCGCTGATCATCCCTAAGAGGAAGAAGCTGTTTTGCGAAACGCTCCGCATTCCGCTCATACTCTTGACTAAAGACATCCGGGAAATCACGGAAAATAGTTTGCTCCGTCGTAGGAAAGTCCTCCAGCGGGTAAACATATGGAAGCTCTGATCCACTAATAAATCGATCATTGGACCAGTTACCGATCGTGTTAAATCCCCATTGTCTTAATCGGTAATCCGTCAAAGCCTCCCAATCAGAGCGCCACCGTTCACCGAATGCCGTGATCAAGTTGGCAATCTCAAAGCTAAACTCGCGACCTTCTTGGGACCAGGCTTCTTTATAACTTCCTTCCTGATCCGGCAAAGGTGGGACCAAGTGCTCCATACCCTTAATCCGCATCGGACAAGCTGGACCTACACAGTCCATCCCCGTACTGAACAGGGCATATCCATCTGGATCGACAAACCACCAGCGGCTGTCATCAAACTCTGTACGGAAATATCCGGTTGCTTCGAATCTCAACCCCTTCCAGCCTCCGTAACGGCTGAGGTCCCCTCCACTGAAATCAGCTTCAGTGGCAAGCTGTCGCTCCGCATGCAGCTGATCTCTCAACGCCTCTAAATCAACCGTTTTTCCTGGCCATTCCCTGCTTTTTAATTGTCCCATCTCATCTATAAAAGGGTGATACTCATACTCGAAGATTGGCTCAGATTGATCAAGAGCGAGTCCACTGATTTCCACGTTTCTACTCGTTGTCGAAGGAATTGTCTCAACGGTGAATCTAGTGATTTGGTTACGAGCGATACCCGCATCTCCTCTCAGGACCGTCTGCATCACGCCTGGATATCGAGGTAGGAACAGCTTTTCCCCATTTAAATGGGTTAACGGTAAACAAATTTTCGTTCTTACACCAGGTAGAATGCCTAAATGATAAGTTATATAGCGATTATCCTGATCATAGAAACTGAACAGCAAGACCAGAACGTCATGAGACTCATGATAAACCTCTGCGTTAACGTAACTATAGTCAGACCAAATAGAACTGTCCAAATGCCCCGCCTGAAGTTCAACTCCTCCACCATCCGGTGTTGTGATCATCCGAAAACCATTAGAAGAGAGAGCATCAAGTTGTGTATGATTGTCCGCTTCAAACCAATCCACAGGGAAGGAAATAGATAAGCGCATCAATGTACCTCTTTTCTTGTAATCTGTTTACCTTACCGAAATCAGTTGAAAAAGCTGTGGGTCTCCACCAAGCCGAGGATCATGCAAGTGTTTCGGTTCAAGGCTCACACAGCCCCAGCCATTTCGTTTCTCTCCTGCCACTGTAAGGACTCTTCCGTCTCTGCTGCCGATGGTTAGCGAACCCTCTTCTGTCTCTGTAAGCAACCATAGAAATTGATCTTCTTGATCCAGAGTGGGCACTAATATCAAGGAATTCTCTGAACCGATAGCTACAGTCATTTCACCGTTTCGAAGCCTTGCCGCGCCATCCCTACCATAATCAACTCTCCATTGCTGTTGCTGATCCGTATAAGAAAGAGTACGGACTTCCAGATTATGCACTTCATCAGGATCAATCGAGTGATTCCCTGACGCAAGATAAAGCTCCATCCCTACACTCTTCATCCTGAATAGCCCACTGCCAGTGCCGCATTCCACAGCTACTATTCCTTTGCATGGGTCAATCCATGTCCGATCTACCCAGTCTAGTGACATTTCACGATCAGAAGGAAAGCTGAGCGGTAAAAATACATAAGAGGAGGCGTAATAATCCGTAGGATCCCAGCGGTCACCTACATATAAATAAGAGCACTGATTATTGTCCTTTCCTGCAATTGGAACTATGAATGCCGGCTGGCTGTCGTATGTTGTAATGTCACCTAATGGCATCAATGGTGACCAGCGACCCGTCAGCTGCTCCGTCCAAGCATAGGCTCCCTGATTGGGTAACCAACCCGTACAGGCGGATGAGATGAGAAAATAAACACCATGGCGTTTCATTAATGCCGGAGCTTCGCGTGCTTGTCCCGGCCATAATGTTTTGACCTGCTCTTCTATACTTAGATAGTCAGGCGAAAGACGATACATGATAAGATCCGCATTCTCCCTTGCCGCCGACACAAAATAAGCCGTGCCATCGTCATCTTGAAACAGAGTACAGTCGCGTGACATGTTACCTACCGGATTAAAGCTGCCACGAAAAACATACTCTCCATCAACCGTCCCACAATCCGCTATCGCGCAGCGAGCATCAGAATAGTCTCGTCCATTTTCCCAATGCATCCACATCACAAATCTTCCTGTAAGTTCGTTATAGAGCACTTTCGGGCGCTCAATGACCGCTCCAGTCCCAAATCCCCGGTTCTCCGCATCCCTTGGTTCAAGCTCCAAAGAGGTTCGGTGATAGATCGTTTTTACTGGTGAATCCAGTGTGAGTACATCTTTGCGCCATTCCCAGTTCACTAAATCCATTGAACGATAACAGCTCACTTTCCGCCGATCTATACGGTTCTCGCCAAACCAATAATAATATCCATCCTTATAGAGCATGTGACCACCATGTGCATGAACAGGGTCTCCATTCCTATCCATAAGCGGAGCGATGTTCACCAAGGCTTCGCATTTCACGTTAACGTCCATTTTTATCCTCCATGGAATCCAATTTATGAAACAAAAAAGCAGGTCCGGCCAAGGATGACCTTAACTGAACCTGCTGCTTTAGAAGAAACTCTTCATTAGTAATCTTTTAGAGCTTATTTCAATCCCATTTGAGACATTACATCAACCTTACTGGCATTGTTGTACCATTCATTAATTTCTTCAGTGATTTTCGTGCCACCTTTTTCATGCCATTGTTTTACGAAATCATCGTACGCACTTAGCGGTTCCTTGCTGTAAATAATTTTGGTAAAGACCTCCTTTTCCATCGTATTCAATTGTTCCCATGAAGTCTGCATAGTCTTAGTCGGTGGTCCGTTGAATGCGTTTGGAAGCAAGGCTTCACTATTCTCGTAAGAAATTACATATCCTTCTTTAGTCGTTTCATCATTCGAAGCTGATCTAATCAAGACTCCATTGCTTGCTTCCGTGCCTTTGGAAAGATCATAGAAAGATTGGCCTGGACCATCCACAGTTGGTGTATTCTTGGTAAATGCCATCTTACCTACACCTTGAGCAGCATCCAGCGGAGTATTGAACTTCTTGGAATCAAAGACTACTTCATCATTCACGATATCGTAGTCATATCCCTGAGCATAACCATACTTGAAATCCCCGGTACCAAAGGCAGCATCATAAAGCTTGTCATAATACAGGAAGAAAGCTTCCATATTGTTAAAATCTTTATTGAACATGAAGACACCGTCATTTTGTTGACCTGATTGGTAAGTTCGATCGCTATTTACACCCTTAATGGTTGGATAGGCTTTAATTTTAGCGCCTTTAACGTTGGTTTCCACATCTTTAACACTGCCATAGAGCCAAGGACGCCCCATTATAATCCCTGCTTTTCCTTCAGTGAAATCAGCCAGTGCATCCCATGCACCCTGAGTAGCCAATTCCTTATTTAAATATCCCTTGGAGTACCAATCTTGAAGTTTAGCTAACGCTTCCTTTGTACCGTCAGCAACAGAACCATAGGTAAGCTTTCCATTGTCGTTGTACCATTGACCTGGGAGGTTCTTTCCTGTGAAAGCACTAAAAATCATAACAGAATCACTTACCCAACCCGTGTTATAAGAGTCTTTTCCTGAGAAATCAAATCCATAAGTATCGTTCTTTCCATTACCGTCCGGATCATCATTCGTAAAGGCAGCGATAACCGTTTCAAATTCTTCTATTGTAGTTGGCGCTTTCAAATTTAATTTATCTAACCAGTCTTGACGGATAAGCAGGATCTGACCTTCAGTTAGATTAGGGGAGATCGCCATACCATAAACCTTGCCGTCCTGTACGACCGGATTGAAGGTGGTTGGATATTGCTTATAAATTTCTTTTAGACGATCCGGCATATATTTGTTAATATCATCCGCAATATCTTTTACAAGCCCTGATTGAATCAAATCGTTCTCTAGAGAGGTATCATACACAGGCAAGACGTCAGGGAGCTTCTCAGAACCCGTAAGTGCTAAACGAAGTTTTGTATTGTATTGGGACGCATCACCACCCAAAAGGGTAGTTTGAATGTTAATCCCTAGATTATCGACACCCCAACGGGTTAGCACATTGTCATTCAAACTCTCGCCATTGATATATTTACCGGCATTCTCATCTTGTTGCTTGGCAATGCTTATAGTAATTGCAGGATCATATTTACCATCTTTGAGCACGGATTTTGCAGCGTTAGATTCTTTGCCATCAGAGCCGCACCCCGCAAGCAATCCCGCCATCAATGCAGTGGTTGTAAGTAAGACACCTGTTTTTTTCATCGATAATCTCCTTCAAATTAAAATTTTTATTTGTTTGCTCCTTATTCTTTTACCGCACCCAGAACGATACCTTTTACGAAGTATTTTTGCAGGAAAGGGTACACCAGGATGATCGGCAGTGTGCTAATAAATATTTGGGCAGCCTTTATACTTTGTTCTGACAAAGCCGCCGCTTCGGATTGACTAAGTGCCATACTCTGCGCTGAACCTTGTACAACTACGGTCTGTAAGAACGAAGCTAACGGATAATCGGTTGTATTCGACATATACAAAATTCCATCAAACCAAGCATTCCAGTTCCCAACCATGATAAACAATCCAACGGTTGCCAATCCGGGTAAGGAGAGCGGAAGATAGATTTTCCGGAAGATGACGAAGAACGAAGCTCCATCGATAAACGCCGCTTCTTCAAGCGCCTTGGGGATCGTCTTAAAGAAGTTCATAATCAGAATCAAATTGTAAGCTCCAAAAGCACCTGGAAGAACAAGCGACCAGATCGTGTCTTTTAATCCAAGCTTAGTGACTAATATATAAGAAGGAATCAACCCGCCCGAAAACAACATAGTGAATATAAAAATCCACATTAAAGCATTGCGTCCCCGAAAATCTTTCGATAAGGCATACCCAGCAGTCGTAATAATGAACATACTGATGAATGTCCCCATAATGGTTCTTATCACGGAAATCCACATGGAACCCGTAAAGTTAGAGTTATTAAAGGTTTTGACATAGGCATCCACATTAAAATCAACCGGCCAGAAGGATACCAAATTACCATTAATCGCCGTCTTACTACTAAATGATTGTGCTAACAAATGAAGCATTGGTAGTAAACAAGATAATGCTACCAGAATCAGAAGGATATGATTGAAAATCGAAAATATCCTATATCCTTTGGACTTATAATACACTCCCACTCCTCCTAAAAGTTTTTTAAGCGATACTTCAGTACATCTTCTTTATAATAGACTCGCTTAAAAAACGTCGGTTTAGAATATTTTATAGTTGGCAACCTTGTATGCAATTCGATAGGAAATAACAATTAAGATGAAACTGATACCCGATTTAAACAAGCCCACAGCAGTACCGAACCCGTATTGACCATTCAATAATGAGGAGCGATAGACGTAAGTATCAATGATATCTCCCGTACTATATACAAGCGGATTGTATAAGTTGAAAATCTGATCGAATCCAGCATCTAGAATATTACCAAGACTTAACGTAGCAATTACAATGATCATCGGCATCATACTTGGTAGCGTAACATGACGTATTTGCTGACGCCGTGAAGCACCGTCTATCTCAGCAGCCTCATAATAAGAAGGATCAATTCCTGTAATGACCGCCAAGTAGACAATCATGCCAAACCCAAAGTTCTTCCATAAATCACTAATAATGATCGTAGGTCTGAACAGCGTCGGATCGCCCAAGAAGTATATCGGTTTGATTCCCAATAAATTCGTAAGAAGGTGATTGATACCGCCGTCAAGACCTAAGATATCGATCATGATTCCGGCAACCGTTACCCAAGATAAGAAATGCGGTAAATATACTAACGTTTGGATACTCTTTTTAATCCCCATATTTCTGATTTCACTTAAGAGGATTGCCATGAAAATTGGAACGATAATCCCGACTATAATTTTGATTACGGCAATAATAAGAGTGTTGTAGATAGACTGCGTCGCTTCTTTATACTGAAATATTCTCGCGAAATTATCCCACCCAATCCAAGTTGAACCTGTAAGTCCGAGCCACGGCTTGTAATCCTGAAATGCCATAATCAATCCAACCATAGGGCCGTATGCAAAAATTAGAACGAATACTAATGCCGGGATACACAAAATGTACAAAGGCCAATTTTTCTTGATTTCCTTTTTCCAAGGATTCTTCTTTCTCTTTAGAACGTCGACTTTTCTCCCCTGTTTGACCTGGGTATTGATTACCTGTCCTATTGTGCTTACCCCCTTCTACGTGCTTCATTCTCAGTTGCTCATTTCTTTCATGTTTAATGATAACAAAAGCGCTTTCATGCTAAAATGTCTCAATCTAAACATCATAGCCACACGCTAAACATGTTTAGAAACGCTTTCATTTCGAGAATTCTATTTCCTTTTTCTTTTAGAAGTTATGGATTATTATGTTCTTACATCTCTTTATACTAAATCTAGGAAAAGTCAGTCGTAGCGACAGGGGAAATGAATATGATTAAAAAAGTGAATATGAAACGGTTCATATACTTTTTCGTCTTTTTTCTTTTGCTTACATTAAGCTTGTTTTTCGTGATGAACTCCCTTGGATCAAAAACCATTCAAGAAAGCTTAGTTAACTCTTCCAAAAATCAGCTTGCCTACACGGAGAGCATTATGAACGGGATCATATCAGAGGCAAGCTTATACGGCATCCAGTATACCGCTGACACCTCCGTCCGCTTCTATCAGGGCCGAATCCAAGAGTTGAACGTTTACGATGCTCAAATGAAAAAAAACGATATCTACGATCGGATATCGGCTCCACTTCTCTCTAGCCAAGCCGTGGAATCCATAGGAATATACTGGAAATCTGATGGCACCTTTATTTTCACTGGTCATGATTCACTAGCCAAAAGGCCCTTTGAGACAGTAACTCAGCGAGGTTGGCAGATCGTGAATAACAGTTTGTATTATTTTTCGATTTATCCGTATATTCATGAGCCTACAAATCCCGCAAATATTCAATACATTGTGGGCGTTAAGTTAAAAAAAGAATATTTAGCAAGCCTGCTTGAGAAAGCGGTTAACGGCGAGAGCTCCAATGCCTTTTTACTCGTAAACAAAAGCTTAATGATAAGTAATAAAGCCGTGGATAGCCATATCGAGGCAAAGGTCAAAGAAACGATTACACCCAACACACAAGAGATACTAAAGTTTGATTATCATATCAATGGTGACGATTATTATGTCCTTTCTAAGTATATTGAGCCTATCGATACGTACCTTGTCACCTATACGCGTATGAGTGATTTCTTGAATCCGCTTAACCAGAATAAACAAGTTTTCTTTGTCAGTATCCTAGTTATTCTAATCATTGGGCTTATCGTAATTTTTATGTTCTATCGAAATTATTATAGAAACGTGTATCTTCTAGACAAGAAGTTCAATCAAGTGGAACAAGGGAATTACAGCACCCGAATTAGTGAGAATCCGGACAATCAGTTTTATAGTTTATTTAAAAGTTTTAACCATATGGTGGCCAAAATCCAAGCTCTATTTTCTTCACTAAAGATTGAAACTGAGCTTCGAAGAAACGCTGAAATAAAGCAACTTCAGGCCCAGATCAATCCACATTTCCTTTATAATAATTTGTTCTTTATTATGGCTGTGGCAAAAACATCACCGGAAGCTGTGATGCAGATGAGCAAGCATTTAGCAGAATACTATCGTTATCTGACAAAAATGAACTCAGACGATGTCACACTTGCCTCTGAATTAAAGCTTGCGGATCATTTTTTATCCATAATGTCTCTTTCCAAAAAAATAAATTATGATATCAACCTGCCCCCAGAGCTGGGAGATCAGCGTATTATGCCACTCATAATTCAGCCTATTGTCGAGAACGCGATTCAACATGGCATTGAAGAGCATCAAGGCGCTTATCGCGTTTCTATAGATGTAAAACCTCTCGATACCGGGGCGATGATAATTGTAGCTGATGATGGAAAAGGACTTACACCTGACGAAATAAGCCAGCTAATGATCAGACTTGAGAATGAATCTCCCCCTGAAGGAGCTAGAGGGATCGGTCTTTGGAATATTCATCATCGCCTCAAAAACGCGTATGGCGAATTAAGTGGACTGCGCTTTTTCCTCAATGATTGGGGCGGTTTATCCGTTCTAGCATTCATAGATTTCTCGCTTGAAGAAGGAGGACAACATGCGATTATTGATCGTTGATGACGGGCATTACATTGTTGAGTATTTAAAACACCTGCTGGATTGGAGCAAATTCGGGATCGAACATGTTGAGACTACAACAAATTCAATTGAAGCCAAGGAACTCCTCAATCAAAATCATGTGGATATTCTGATTACAGATATTCGTATGCCTGAAGTATCAGGCATTGATTTATTGCAGCATATACATGAAATGAAGATCAAAACTAAGGTAGTTTTTCTCTCCGGTTATTCACAATTTGATTATGCACAACAAGCTATCCGTCTCGGAGCGCTAGATTATTTACTCAAGCCCGTGGATAAAGAGGATATGGAAAAAGCTATGAGTCAAGTAATTGAGAGTATTGAGAAGCAGTCAACAGCCTTAGTGGAATGGGAAAAGCTAGATGGTCTTGGTTACTTACTGTCCGTTATTAGTGAAAACCCCTCTGCATGCAATGACTTTAGCACCTATAATACTGCTCTACGTAATAAACAATTTTGTTTCTTTCATATCCCAAATTCGACTGAGAAAGATGAGATGACGCTTAGAGACAATTGTGACGGTTTGGAAAGCTTTATTTGGAGGACTCCCTCGGTTATCACAGGTATTATTCAGAAGTCTAATACCGTGAGTCTCGCAAGTAACATCCCTCCTATAGCTTTTTCAGAGGTGTTTGAGTTTTCTCAGAGGAATACTGTTCGGCATATCTTTCATCACTTCTTTTTCAATGAAAATGTAATGGTCAGTGACTTTGCCATGTTGCGTGACCTTGCTATTCTTCCCAAATTAGAACCCGGAGAATGGGAGCTTACGAGAAAAGATTTAATGAAGAACTTTGCTAAGCTCACATCACGAAAGCATAAGTGTCTGTATGTTCTGGAATTGATTCATATGTTGTATTGCATAACCCCAAAGATACAATTAACCGAGGCGCCAGACTGGATATTCAATCAATTAACAGATCCGGGTACAGCTCTCCAATCGATCTTGCAGAGCATCACCCAATTAGATAGAAGTGCTAAATTCTCCAATCACAATATTGTGCATACGATTCAAAGCTATATCTCCGATCATATTAACGAGTGTTTGAGTCTGGAGGACTTAGGAAAAATTGTTCACCTTCATCCGGTGTACCTGTCTAAATTATATAAGCAAGAAACGGGTGAAAATTTATCAAGCTTTATTTCATTCAAAAGATTGGAAAAGGCCTCCAAACTATTGATCGGTTCAAACTTACATGTGCTCGATATTTCACATCTAGTCGGATACAAAAAGCCTCAATATTTCATTAAGCTATTCAAAGATCAGTATGGTATCACTCCCTATCAATATCGAAGACAACAGATTAAATAATCTGTAATTTGTAACTAACCCCTCCTTTACTTTGTTGATGAGATTCACCAAAGCGTTTACACTTAAGAGAAAGTGAGTTCTCTTTAGTAAATTATTGATCTATACTCAAAAGTCTTTCTGGAAAGGAAAGCTGCTAATGTTACGTTCCTCCTACACCTTTCGCTCAGAAGAAGAAGCATCCATGCTTCTGTTTGATTCTATCGGATGGGAACAAGTTGATTCATCTGCCTATTCATTCAACGGCCAGAATCGGACGGAGAGAAGCTGTGTAATTTTTCAGTACACCTTATCGGGAGAGGGTAGAATTGAAATAGATGGGGTTGTTCATCGATTAACGAAGGGCAAAGCTTTTCTAGTGACTGTCCCCAGTATACACAGGTACTATTATCCGGAAGATGGCACCGAGCCTTGGGAATTTTTATGGCTCAATCTGCGGGGTCCTTTAGCGATTTCACTGTGGAGCCAACTTGCCGCGCATTGCGGTCCAATTATTGAACTCCCCCAGGAATCAGTTTCGATAGATTTATTGTGGAGCATTTTCAAGGACATACAGGTTCATGAAGAAAGGGATTTGCATCTTTTAACGGGAAAAGTCTTTCAATGGATCTTGTCCGTGGAGAAATATCTCAAGAAACCTAATATGTTAACCACCTATATAAAAAATGACAAGCTTCACGCCGCTATTCAATTTATGAAGGAGGATCTGCATAATAATAATCTAAGCTTAGATGATGTCGCCGCGCATGTTGGCGTTTCTAAACATCACCTTTGCAGACTGTTTCAAAAAAACATCAATCTTTCACCCTTTGAGTATTTAAAAAGAAGGCGGATTGAGTTGGCAGCATCTAAACTTAAAACAACAGATTTGAGCATCAACCAGATCGCCACGGAAACCGGATTTGACAATGCCAGCTATTTCGGAAAAGTTTTCCGTTCCTATTTCGGGGTTAATCCCTCGACCTATCGAGAACAGGATCTAGAGTTCCTAACCAAACATGTGTTTTTTGAAAATTGATCCATATAAAAAAGGAGCAAGCCAGTGGCTTACTCCTTTTCTTATTAAACCTCTTTGAGTACAAATAGTAAACTTTTGAAATCGCCCTCAAGCTGTGGAAGTGAGAGTCCGAAGTGCATCAGCTCATCCCCTCTGTATACTTCACCGTTAAGCTCAAGTTTGTAGTTTTTAGCAGGGTCGAGTCCTTTCAACCGCAATCTGCGGAGAGGTGCATTAGGCTCAGCCAGCACTCTGAAGTACGTGGCGAAGGCTTCTTTTTTATCATCCGAAACAAACATCCACGCCGTCTGATTACCCTCAAACGGACTAAGCAGTCGATAGAAATCACCGAATTGAATCAGCATTCTCAGTTCCTTGTACTCAGAAACCTGCTTGCGAATATCTTCGCGTTCAGCTTCAGTGAGTTTGGTCATATCTAGTTCATAGCCGAAGCTACCCGACATCGCGACATGACCACGGGTTTCCAAAGGTGTGATACGGTGCACCTGATGGTTAGGGACAGCCGATACGTGAGCGCACATAGAACTTGAAGGATACACAATGCTTGTTCCATATTGGATCTTCAATCTTTCAACCGCATCTGTATCATCGCTAGTCCAGGTCTGTGGCATATAGTACAGCATGCCTGGATCAAATCGTCCACCACCGCCGGAGCAGCTTTCGAACAAAATGTGTGGGAAACGGGTGACGATTCGTTCTAGCACATCATAAAGTCCAAGAATGTAACGGTGAGCCGTTTCGCGTTGACGTTCCGCTGGCAGAAGAGCAGATCCAATCTCCGTCATATTCCGGTTCATATCCCATTTCACATAAGTAATCGGAGCCGATGACAGCACGGAGCTAACCGAATCCACAATATAATCACATACATCCTTACGGGATAAATCCAGAACAAGCTGCTGGCGAGCTAACGTTCTTTTGTGCTCCGGTACATGAAGACACCAATCCGGATGCTCACGATAAAGATCACTTTCCGGCGATACCATTTCCGGTTCGAACCATAGTCCGAATTCCATGCCCATTGCCGTAATATCTTCTCCGAGTTTTCCTAGACCTTCTGGAAGCTTACGGCGATCCTCTACCCAATCTCCGAGAGAGCTATCATCATTGTCTCGCTTCCCAAACCAGCCGTCATCTAAGACAAACAGTTCAAGACCAAGATCTTTGCCTGCTTGAGCAATTTCTTTGATTTTATCTGCATTGAAATTAAAATAGGTTGCTTCCCAGTTGTTGATGAGAATAGGACGCTTACGATCACGGAACTCGCCTCTGCATAACCGGGTCCGATACAGACGGTGGTAAGTTCTTGATAATCCACCAAGTCCTTCACTGGATCTTACCAGCACAGCTTCAGGAGCTTGGAAGGATTCTCCCGGTTCAAGCAACCATTGAAAATTAAACGGTTGAATACCGATGCCCACTCTGGAAATTCCATATTGATCCACTTCCGCTTGCGCAAGAAAGCTTCCGCTGTACACAAGACTGAACCCGTATACTTCACCGTGATCCTCTGTTGCATCTTTTGCAAGCAAGGCCATAAAAGGATTCTGTTGGGAGCTACTAGCGCCGCGCTTACTGTCAATTCGTTGGATACCAGGTACGAGAGCTCTTTTGTGGATATGACGTTCTCTTGTCCAAGTACCAGATAATTGCAGCATGTCATAATCAGAATCATGGAAGTCAACATTTGCGCTTAACACACGCTTCAGCACCACATTGTCTTTACCTTGATTCTCAATTCGCACAGAACGTGTGATCACATCCTGATTATTAAATACAGTGTAGCTCAATACAGCAATCAGTCCGGTTTTGTCATCCTGAAGAAAGAGTTCCAGTGTCTCTGCTTCTTCTTCACTTTCAACATAGGTGGATGGCAGCCCCTTTAATGCAGGCTTTCCTTTATTGATCTTATAGCTCTTATAAAGGAAGTCCGTAACGGTCGTACCATCTACCAAATGAACCTCAAGCGCCGGTTCCCGGAAATCACCATTCCCATAAGACGGAAACTCACTTGGAATCGTGTCGAGGGAGATCTTCTTGTCCTCCATTGTGTAGGTCGGGCTAAAGGAGCAACGTTCCACCAAATGCAACGGCTGCTTGATTCCTTCTAATTTAGGTCCCCAATAGACATGCGCTGGAAGCTCACCTCTAACAATTTCGATCACGTAGCTAGATTGCTGGGACTGTAAATGAAATACCTTGCGGTCATCATAATAAATACTCATAATATCCTCCTACTCTTCTTATCAGATCTTGTTGTAATGTAACCGGCTTAATTTATCTCGTTGTTTGAAGTCTATTTTAAAGATAATTGGAAGGGGATACAATCTGAATATCTATACCTTGAATAGTAAAATATTGACCTCTAACATTTATCACATGTGAGATTAAGTTCTAGCAAAACATAAAATGATTATTAACGGCTATAGTAAAAAAAATACATACAAAAAAGAGCCCCACTAGGGAGACTCTTCCTCAATACTTCCTGCTTAAATATCAAAAACGGAGCGTATAGTAAGCTGTGCACGCAGTTCCTCGGCCGTGGCTGGCTTATCAAGGTCTTTTTTAGCGATTGTAATAGATCTTGTTGTATCTCCCGACATATCAAAATAGTTGTCACTGAAGATGGCATCTCTTTCCCTGAAGTCTAAGCCAACGAAACGAGCATAGGCCTTCGCCTTCACAGTAATTACAAATTGCTCTTCTTCCTCAATGAGTACGGCCTCAAGCTCAGGGTCAATAAAACTAAAATGCTTTGGCTTAACAAATAAGACCGTTCCACCGCTCTTCGTCTTGCCGTCTACCTTAAAAGCGTATTCCAGATAAGTCTCTCGTTTCTTCCTTTTCGTATCTAACATGTGGGTGAAATCAAGCTGTTCGAACTCAGCAGTACTTAACGCGGCAATCTCCACCGGCTTTGTGCCTTCCAGCAAGACCTCCGATGCCCGAGTGAGCAGTCTCCAACTCAGTTCACCAGTAACCTGTTCTCTGCTTTCATTGGACACATGAAGGGAGACCTTCGTTCCTTCATCATGGGCAGAAACAAGAATCGGCGCGAAGAAATGTTTAGCCGCATAATGCATAGCCTTCCACCGGCCATAATAGTCAATACTGGACCAAGAAGCTACCGGCCAGCAGTCGTTCAACTGCCAATACAATGCCCCCATACAGCGACCTCTATGTCTACGCCAGTGCTCAACGCCGCAGCGCATCCCTTCTGCTTGGATCAATTGCGAGGCATATAGCACAGACTCAAAATCTTTCGGATATTTGTAAGTCTCCCCGATATAGTAGAGAATTTTCTCATTCCCGGTATTGTTCTTCTGATGGGACTCCATGACATAAGAGAAGATATTCCGATCCTCCGGCAGCGTAAACGACTCGATAGTCTTCAAGCCCGGAAAAGACTGCAATCCGAATTCAGACATATAGCGCGGATATAGCTTCCGGTAATCGGTAAACGGTTCTTTCCCATGCCAGACCCCCCAGTAATGCATATCTCCGTAATTCTCGTCATTTGGCTTGTCAAAGCTACCCTTGGAGGAGGGTGAAGCACGCCAATAGAAGGTATTCGGATCAATTTCTTTAGCGATTGCCGGTAGAAGCACCTCATATTGCTTAATATAATCTGCCTTAAGCTGCAGGGAGTAATGCTTCTCCCAGTCCCATTCGTCCCAAGCCAGCTCCTGCTCGTTGTTGCCGCACCACAAGCCTAGCGAAGCATGATGGCGAAGACGCTTCATGTTATCGATAGTCTCGTGCGTGATGTTCTCCTCGAAAGCTTCGGTAAGAGCATAGATGCCGCAGGCATACAGATGATCCTGCCAGACGATAAGACCATATTCATCGCAAAGGTCGTAGAAATAATCATCCGGGTAATAACCACCACCCCATACGCGAATTGTATTGAAATTGGCAGCCACACAGCTTTGGAGCAAGCGATCTGTGCGTTCTCTAGTCACGCGAGGCAGAAGATTATCTTCCAGAATATAGTCGGCACCTGTAGAGAAAATAAGCACACCGTTGACTTCGAAAGCAAAAGATTCTCCCCATTGGTCTTCTTCCTGCTTCACAGTAATGGTTCTTAGTCCAATCCGCAGTTCTCTTCGATCTAGCTCCTTCGCCTTTTCCTCAAGTACAACCTCTACATTGTACAGTGGCTGAGCACCGAGATTATTCGGCCACCACAGCTCTGGCTCGGTAATTTCAAATGTAATATTATGATCCGTTCCAATTGTCTCAGACACACGATGCTCAAGACTTTGGCCTGCTGGGGTATGAATTTTGACCACGATTTCCCGATCCGCTTTCTGCCAGCTCTCTGTTCTTACTCGAACATCCAGCTTGACCTTATCCTTCTCATGGAATTGTGTAATATAAACATCGTCAAGACGAGCAGAGTGATAGCCCTGAATGGAGAGACTACGCCAGATTCCCAGATCGGGCAGCTTCGGACCCCAATCCCACCCGAACATGGAGTGCGCTTTGCGCAGATGAGAGATCCCCTCTACTGCATCAGCACATCCGCTAAGCGGCAATTCCGCTTGCTTCCTTAATGTAAATTCTACCGGGGAGCGGAAAATCGCGTGAATGATATTCTCACCAAGTATCAATGCAGACTTAATATCTACTTCATATGTCCGATGCATATTGTCACTGTTCAGAATATTCGTTCCATTCAAGTAAAGCTCACAAAGCGTATCGATTCCTTCACATAACAGAAATACGCGGTCATGCTCTAGCACTCCAGCCTCTAGCTGAAAAGTACGCTGATATTCGTAATCATAATTGGACAGCTCCAGAACCTCATACTCCTGCTCGCGGTAGAACGGATCTGGCATTTCACCGGCATTCAACAAATCATGGTAGACAGAGCCTGGCACGCTGGCTTCCAGCCATTTCGGTTCATGAAGCCGTTTCATTTTCCATTTTCCGTTTAGATTGACAAGTTGCATATTTTCGCCTCCACAAATGTGCTATTTTGACTTCTTGTATTAAAATGTTAACAATAATATGTATATATTTCTTCTATTGTGTTCACCAAAATAGTGTGCTATTTTAACATCATCAAATGCTGGAGGAAGAGCATGATCAAATACACCGAGGCAAGCCACATTAATCCCGAATTGTTAGCTGATCCCTTCTGGGTCGAGTCCCTAAGTCAGGTATCCCCAGAACATACACATGACTTTTATGAATTTTTTATACTCACTGAAGGCCGATGCCGGCATATCGTCAACGGGGCTGCCCAGCTTCTTCAATCTGGCTGCCTTGTCTTCATCCGGCCCGATGATACCCATCGCTATGAAGCTGACGGGGATAGCGATTGCCGCTTTCTGAACATTCCCTGCCGAAAAAGCCTCATTAATGATGCCTTTAGTTACCTGAATGAAGAAGAATTCCTGTACGGGCTATTAAATACTCCGCTCCCTAGAATCGCCATGTTATCTCAACTGGAGATGGATGATTTCATTCGTTCTTTCGAACGCATCCGAATGCTTTCTACCTTAGACAAAGTAAAGTCCAGGATTTATCTGAAAGGAATACTGGTAGATACACTTACCCAGCATTTTTTCTCTCCAGAAACCATCGAGCAGCCAGAATTCCCACTGTGGCTCGAACATGCCGTTTCCAAGATCCATCTAAAAGAAAACTTAAACAAAGGCCTTCATGCCCTGTACGAGTTGTCGGGCAGAAGCGCTGGTCATGTCAACCGGGCCTTCCGCCAGTACTTGAACCAGACACCAACAGAATATATCAACCAACTTAGGCTCAACGTGGCGCGTAATCTGCTACTTACTACTGAACTGCGTGTGGTCGAAATCGCCCTGGGATCCGGCTTTGAGAATGTCAGCCATTTCTATCATCAATTCAAAAAATACTATCACCAAGCCCCCCTAGATTTCCGCAAAAATACGCATGCCAATAGACTAGTTTAACTGTTCGTAAACATAGCAAAAGGGCTCCTTCTCTGCCTAATACAGAGAGGAAGCCCTTACATATCAAGATATTGAACTTATTATCCAGCAGTGCTTATTTTGAATTCCACAGCTCCATACGCTCTGCGTACTTCTGGTTAATGATTTCTTCTACTTTCTCATCCCCGGCCTTTTTCATTTCCGCAAGCATCTTATCGAATGTCGCGTTGGCTTCGGCTTCAGTAGGAGCAATGATTACTCTCGTAATGCTTTGATCCATAATATCTTTTACCTTCTGTGCAGTCAGTGCTTCAGGTGTTCCGCCATCAGGGCTCAAGTTGTCATATGCCGCTGTATCCCATACGGAATCTCCAAGACTCTTGATTGCCATCTGATCTACTTCACTGCGTTGATATTTAACGGCCATATCGTAAGGCTGTTCATTTGCATCCAGACCATTCTTGATAAACCACAACCATTTGCGGACACCGCTCTTCTTGACTGTGTCGTCCCAGTTTTCCTTGAAGCTATCCAAGAATGCAGGGTCCGGTTTTCTCTTGCCATCCACCATGGTGTATTGAACGCCTTCTTGGCCCCACAGCAGCAAATGCTGTCCTTCATCACTTGCCAAGAAATTGAACAGCTTCATTGTTTCTTCAGGGTGCTTGTTGTTCTTCGTAATAGCGATAGCATCCCATCCAAGTGAGCTTCTTGGTCCAAATGTCGTTTGGGCAGGGTCTACTCCAGGGGCAACAACCTTGTATGGGAAGAGCTGATTATCTTCTCCGCCATCCTTCTTCAAAGTTCCGTTCCCGTTACCTGGATCCCAGTAAGCGCCTGGTGTGGAGAATACTGCGCCAGTAGCCAGCTTTTGAACCCAAGTTTGCGTTTTGCTAATAGCAAATTCCTTCTCAATCAGACCTTCTCTGTATAATTTATTTACGTAGAGCAACATTTCACGATACTTTGGATCCTTAACATCATATTGCAATGTTCCATTGTTATCATAGTAAGTTTTCAGACCCCACATGCCTTTGAATGTTCCAAGGTTGGCGCCCATATTCTCGCCGTTCATGGTCATTGGAATCGATTCTTTTCCATCAATCGTTTTGTTTTTCGCTTTAAAATCCTTCAAAATCGCTTCTAATTCATCTGTTGTAAGCGGTGCTCTGCCATCTGCTTTGTCCGGTGCCAGATCTGCAAGCAGATTTTTTCTCATCAGCATCCCGAAGACTGGATCACTATCTAGTCCGTACCAGTTTGCCAAGTAATAGTTCTTTCCATCTTTATAACGAGTCTTGGTCAGTGTGTCGCCATACATTTCCTTGATATCAGGGCCATTCTTCTCAATCAGCTCATCGAGTGGAATGAAGGCGCCGCTTGTGATGTATTTATCAAGTGAAGCATCCCCACGGCTCATCACGACCACATCTGGATAGTCACCGCTGGCAAGCATCAAGCTTAGCTTCTCTGTCGGATTTCCTGTTGGCTGCTGAATGGAGATCTCAATGCCAGTCTTTTTAGTGATTTCTTGGGCGACAGCATCGGTAAAAGGCTCTCCCTTTGTATTTGAATCAAACCATGTAAGTGTAATCGGCTCTTTTTTTGTATTTTCTCCAGCCGCAGTATTTGTATTGTCTTTTCCGTCATTAGAGGAGCAGCCCGCTAATACCCCAACGGCCAATGCAGCTGTAATACTTACACTCAAAACTTTGTTTTTCTTTATCATAGACACCCTAATTCCTCCCATTAAGTAAGTTACTTTATAAATTCACCAAGCAACCAAAAACCAAGCAAGTCTATCCGCTCACCCCCCTTCAGGGCCGCCTGCCGGACAAGTCATCCCCAGCAGGCGTTCGGTTATTTAATCATATTAACTCTTAACAGCGCCCAAAGTCATACCTTTAACAAAATACTTTTGCAGGAACGGGTATACAAGAACGATAGGCAATGTTGCTACCATCGTCGCCGCCATCCGGATCGTATCACTTGAAACGGCATTCCGTTTGGCGGAGTTTGCCAGCATTTGCGATTGCGATACCATACCTCCGGTCTGGAATTGGCTCAGTATTTTGACGAGTACAGCTTGTAAGGTTTTCAAGTCTGAGCTATAAGTGAACGCATATGAGTCAAACCACGCATTCCAATGCGATATGGCTTGAAAGAGTCCCACAGTTGCGAGTACTGGTGTTGTCAACGGCAGTACAATTCTGAAGAAAATCGTGATATCATTCGCTCCATCTACTTTCGCTGACTCCTCAATCTCACCAGGTAATCCCTCCATAAAAGTACGGACAATAATCATATAGAAGACATTCATCAAGCCTGGCAGAATAAAAACGGAGAAGGTGTCGATCATATTCAGGGCTTTAAGCACCATGTAGTAAGGAATCAGCCCGCCTCCGAAATACATCGTAAAGACAAAGTAAAGGTTCCAACCCTTGCGTCCCATCAAATTCCGCCGGCTTAGCGGATAAGCAAGCATCGTAATCACAAGAACTGATAGTGGTGCACCAATTACGGTCCGTTTAACCGTTACCCATATCCCGTTCATAATTTCGGTATCTTTCAAAATTTGTTTGTAGCTATCAAAGGTGATATCTCTTGGCCAAAAGTAGACGCCGCCACGAACAGTATCCTCAGCAGCATTTAATGAAAGAACGAGAATATTCCAAAAAGGTAAGAAGGTAACTAGCAACACAAGGATAAGAATCAAATATACAAAACACTTAAAGATATGATCTCCGTATCTGTTCAAAAACATCTCAAGCGCTCCTCTCCATTTTGTTATTTAGAACAACGCTTGGTCGTTCACTTTTCTAGAAATTCGATTCACGATTACAACAAGAATGAAGGCAATAACGGATTTGAATACCCCCACGGCAGCCCCGTATGAGAACATGCTGTTTTGTAACCCGTATTTGTATGCATAAATATCGATAACTTCCGAGTACTCAAGTACAGTGTTATTTTGCAACAGATATTGTTGTTCAAAGCCAGCATTCAAAATCCCTCCGACTGCAAGAATGGCCAATATCACAATAGTTGGACGTAAAGCAGGGAGCGTAATATTCCACATTTGCTTGAATCGGCTAGCTCCATCTACTCTTGCGGCTTCGTAAAGCTCCGGATTAATAGCGGAGATTGCAGCTAGGTACATAATGGCGCTAAAACCCATTTCTTTCCACATATTAGATAAGGCGATAATCCACCAGAATAAAGGTCCGTTTTGTAGAAAAGCTACCGGTTCGTCAACAATCCCGAGCGTTACTAGAAGATTGTTGAACATCCCATCGGAAGCTAGCAGCGTAATTACAATGTTAGCGGCGATAACCCATGAGATAAAATGCGGCAGATAAGAAACCGTCTGCGTAAAGCGTTTGAAAAATCCCTGTTTTGCTTCATTCAGCACAAGTGCGAGTATGATCGGCGCTGGAAACCCGAATAATAAGGTCAAGAGGCTTGTCGCAAGCGTATTACGCATTACACGGTAGAAGTCTCCTGTGGTAAAAAAATATTCAAACCACTTAAAGCCAACAAAGTCAGCATGGAAAAATTGTTGAAAAAATGTTCCTCCACCCGGTTGATAGTTTGTAAATGCCATATACATACCAAACATAGGTCCATAGGAAAATAGCAATGTCGCAATTATGGCAGGGAGCATTAGCAAAAATAACCATTTCTGCTCTTTTAATCTGTACCAAAAATTATTGCCCCTGACTGTTTTGATAGCGCTTGCTTTATGCATCAAATACCCTCCCTTTTTATTTAGTGCAGCATGCCCTGCTACATCTTGATTCAGCTTCTCTCCTATTTATCTTAAGTCCGTATAGGGCTCCTTTCTATACTTCAATCCTCCGAATGATAGCGCTTTTTAAAGGACTTTCGGAACATTCGAGCATTGGATTTCGATATTCAGTCTGATATGATAAACTTGGCTTTCCGTGAATTCACAGTAAAGAAGGGACTTCTACGATGCGTCATTTTTACAAAAAGTATATTTATATGCCTTTTATCGACCTTAGCTTTCGCTCCAAGCTGTTCCTCGTGTTCGTTCTGGTCACCATTATTCCAATGATGCTTTTTGTCTATTTTTCATTCGAACTTACAAAATCAAAGCTGACCGATCAAATCTACATCAATATGATGAATTCAACGGCCCAGATCAACAAGAACCTGGAGAACAAACTGGACAGCTATGAGCATATTTCCGCTTCTATTTACTTGGATAATAGGCTAGCCACTTACCTCACGAGCGAATATCAAGATGATCCATCTTATCTAGACGTCTATCAATATATTGGCAATCGTATAGACACGGTAATGGCTGCCTATCCCGATTTTGGTAGCGTTTTCATCTATTCCGACAATCCATCACTGCCCAAAGATAATTACTATATCAAGCCAGTTACACCCGAAGTGAAGGAGACAGAGCTGTACAAGCAGTTGATGCAGTCTCACGGGAATATTATTCATCTGTCCTCACCGCAGTCACAAGATAATCCCGCAATGTTTACACTGGCTAGGTTACTGAACAATAATCGCAACCAATATCCCTACGGTATTCTGGTCTTCGAAATATCCGAATCGGTGATCTATTCTTTAATGGAGAAAGAAGCAGGCGGCAAAGATATTTTTATTGTTAATGACAAGGGCCTTATTTTATCCGCTGCCGACAAGCACTTATTAAATACAAGTCTGCCGGAAATGCTTGATCAGAACTTTGATGAATTGCCTTCTGGCAGATTTGATACTACATATAAAGGGGAAAAGGCTTTCGCCGTCTATAACACGCTTACCAATGGATGGAAAACCGTCTCTATATTCCCTTATGACAGTATCATTCAGGATGCAAAATCACTGTCAGAGCTCATCATCAAAATATCTTTAGGCTTTATAGTCGTCGCATTATTGCTGATTTATATTACTGCATCGATGTTTAGCAAGCGTATTCGAATGTTAATCCGAATGATCCGGCGGCTAGAACGTGGTGACTTCAACCCCACAAATGATGAATATTTAGGCAATGATGAGATTGGCCAGCTTCATTTTGCCTTCAAGCAAATGACTACACGCTTAAAGAGTCTAATCACCGAAGTGTATCAGAAGGAGCTACAGAATAAGGAGGCAGAGCTTGACCTGCTTCAGGCCCAGATCAACCCCCATTTTCTGTACAATACACTGGGCTCCATTTCGTCTCTTGCCCTAAAACATCAAGATACTCGCATTCAGGATTTGGTGCTTCATCTCGCCAAGTTTTATCGCATCTCCCTGAATAAAGGGAAGAGCATCTTAACTATTAATGAAGAATTGAAGCTGACGCAAAGCTATAATGCCATTCAGCTGATCCGATTCAAAGGACAACTGAACATCACTTACAACATTGATGAAGCGATCTTACCTTACTCTACAGTCAAGCTTGCCTTACAGCCCTTTGTAGAAAATGCGGTGCTTCATGCTGTGTGGAATCAGGAAAGCCCGCTTAATATCCATATCAAAGGCGCAGTCGAGGATAGTGATATTATTCTATCTGTAATTGATGATGGCATGGGGATGAGCCGAGAGACACTTCACACTTTGCTTGACGATAAACCCGGACGAGGGTATGGAATTTCAAACGTAGATCGAAGAATAAAACTGAGATTTGGTGAGAATTACGGTGTTACGGTGTTTAGTAGACTCGGAATAGGAACTACTGTGCAAATTCGCTTACCACAAAAGGAAATGTAAGGAACGACGCAGCTGAATAACCGCAAAGCTTATTGAGAAATCAGAAATATTGATTAACAATTAGGGAAATCCTCCCTGAAATTTGGCGATTTTTGCTCATTATACTGATAATCAAGGAAATCCTCCTTGATTATTTGCTGATTTGGAGGTAAATTCAGAATTCGCCCGATTATTAGGTAGGATTTCCCTAATTACATTGCATCCAGGAGTTTTCTGGCTATTTTCAGGGGGATTTTCCCTAATTGCTCTCACCTAGCCTAGTTACCACGAGCTTGCCACGAGCCCCTCGATATAACCATTATCATTGGGACGCTAGCTACTTACTAAAGCTTCAGTGAACACCAAAAACGAAGGAGCTAAGCATCTAGAGATTGCTTAACTCCTTCGTTCAACTGTATATTTGCAATGTTTTACTTCATAATCAAGTTATAGATCACTTGAGTCGCTTCTGCTCTGGAAGCGATCCCTTTTGGTGCAAACAGACCCTGACCTTGGCCTTGAACCAGTCCTAGGCCGGCTGCACCCTTTACAGAAGCGGCTGCCCAAGAGGAGACCTGCTTCATATCGGTGAATGCCACGTCAGTTGAAGCCACATTTCCTTTGCCATTCTTCAGTTCATAGGCTTTCATTAACATGACCGTGATTTCTTCACGGGTGATCTGTGCGCTCGGCTCAAACTTGGACGTACTTCTGCCGCTCACGATACCGGCCTTGTAAGCGATAGAAATGGACTCTGCATACCAAGCAGACGGTGACACATCAGCAAAGCTAATATCTCCCTTAGTGGTCAATCCAAGAGAATGTACGAGCATAGAGGTGAACTCGGCACGTGTAATCGCAGGGTTAGGTTCAAACTTGTCTTTGCTAGTCCCTTGAACATACAGCTTCGCTGCCAGCTCTTGGATTGCAGAACTAGCCCAGTGATTGGCTGGCACATCTACAAAGGTCCGTTTGAGCTCCAGAACAGCATATTTGCTGAAGTGATTAACTTCTGCTGTCAATACACCGCCAGCATAATTTGCAGGGATATATTCCAGCTTACCGTTATCCGCAATATAGTAAATGCCTCCACGCTTGGAATCAAAACCTTCTCCCACTGTCAGACTTAGCGTAATGGGTTGATCAAACGTAGAGAGCGTTTCTATTGTGCCAGTTTTCGTGGTCACTGACAGACTGAACTCATAGACATCCCCCATGAGTCTAACCTGTGCATGAGTAGTTCCCGCCGCTGCTGCAATGATCTCATTAGCCTTATTGCTCAGTGGTACTAATTTCAGGGTTATCGTGCTATCATCCCGCTGAGCTTCCGGTAGCTTATTCTGCAATTGACGTAGCAGATCCGCAGGCACCTTTATGGAGAACTTACCGGACTTCAAAACCAGCGTATGATTCGCCAACTGACGAACTACATCAGAAGATAATTGTATTTGCTGTATGTCTCCCTTTATCTCCACGACTACGACTACTTCACCAGACACACTATCCACTTTCAGCATCTCTGACGTAAGAAGCAAGGTTCCTGTAGCATTATTTTGACCTGCATTGCTACCAGGGGTACCGTTATTGTTGCCCGGATTACCTGGTACTTCAGGATTTCCCGGTTCTCCAGGGGAGGCTGCTTTGACTGTAACTTCTGCCGCAGCTTTGAAGCCGCCGTCTACCGTTTCCACAGTAATTGTGGTTTTCCCAGCATTTACAGCCGTTACCGTTCCGTACACTACGGTGGCAACAGACGTATCGCTCGAAGTCCAGTGTACTGCTTTATTCGCCGCCTCTTCCGGAGATAGCGTAGCCGTCAACTTTCCGGTTTCACCAGCGGTCAATGTTAGCTCTGTCTTATCTAGCGTTACACCTGTTACTTTCTTAGGTGCAGCTGTTAATTTTACCAATTTTGATTCAGTCGGCTGCAAGGACAATGCGAGTGTTCCTGTAATCATCGAAACCTCTCCTGTCCAAAGGTCTTGCATTGTGTACGATTCCGCTGCATCCAATCCAGCGCGACCGAGATTCACTGCTTTGTCTGCCGCGGCATTGGCACTGTAGTTGAATACGGCCATATAATAATCGTTGCCGTCTTTCATAACAAAAGTATCCGCTGCATTCGCATTCGTATTTCCTTCCAGCGGCTTGAATACTTTTCCTTTTAACGCTAATTCGAGAACCTCCATGTTGTTAAACAAGGCAGTCATATATTCTTGTGCCTTTGGATCGTTAACATCATCAGAACCGAGAAGTACGGTACCGGCGATAACGCCAGAGTTCATGCGGCTACGAGCTTCAGTTAAGCTGGAAGCACGGGCCAATGCCAAATGATCGGGATCCGTATAGGTGTAGATCGTGCCATTTTGCCAGAAGCCATAAGTTAACGAATTCAGCATGTACTCCGTTTCATTGATCTTGCCGTAGGTGTCGCAGGAAATACGTCTGCTGTGTGCATATTGGCTTGGAAAGATTGGTGCAATAGATGCGCTAATGAACATTGTTCCGTCCAGACGTTCTTTCACATAACGCATTCCTTCATTATAAGCTTGGATTCCTGTCGTTACGGTTGGATCAAAATGTTGCCCCTCAAGCGAACCATGCGTCAAGAAATCTAATTTGATGAAGGTAAAACCCAGATCCTTAAATTTATCCAAAAAATAATTCATGCGCAGCTTAGCACCTGGATGTGTCACATCCAAAGGAAAAGCTCCATCCAGCGTAGGCAGAGGTTTACCCTCGGCATCCTTGAGGACAATGTCGCCGTACGTATACTTATTGTCGGTTCCCTCTACAAACTGGCTCATATTGTTGCCCCAATAGACAAATGGAGCCCAATAGATACCTGCATGCTGTCCATTGCCCTTAATTACTGATACAGCGTCAGCAAGCTGCTTATCATTCAAATTATCCCAATAGGAATCCATATTAATAAATACATTACCATTATTGTTGAAATCTTTTAGGTGCTCCTTATAGTAATTGGAGACATCCACAACGTCTTGGTATGAAAGTGTACCTTCGTAAGCTCCCCAGCTGTTAAAGCCAACCGGTACGCCTTGCGGCAACTCAGGATTCAGCTCCAGCGGAGGTGTGATGATCGCATTAGCTTTTCCGTATTCCTCAAGCCCTGTACGGTAATCGCTGAATGCCCCTACCATAATCATCGGCGAAGACAATTCCGCGCCTGTAAGAATGCCATGAGGCTGGGTATCCCGTGTAACATCGCTTGCTGCTCCGCCATAAACCGCTAGCTCATTCAGCCGATTAGAAGAGCCCTTCCAGTCAATTCCGGTCTTCCACGTATCATGAGTGACCGACCCGAGCACAAGACCGTTTCGTGTCGAGTTATTAAAGATAGTCGTCATTTCATAGCTGGTATCCGCACGGTTCATAGATTGTGATTTATAACGAATCCAAGCATCATTGTCAAAGGGAACGGTCAGTACTCGGTTATCTGCACTAGCACCGATATCCACACCACCAGAACGTTTTACGGTAATAGGTGACATATAATTCGTCTGCAGCGCCGTATCGCTAACGGCATCCAGACGAGTTAAGAAATACTTCTGATCGTCATAAAACTTGTAAACCTGCTTGAGGGTTGGCTGTCCAACAGCAGTGTGAACAAATGTAAGCTCCACGCCTTTGCCGAAGCCATCCTGAATTTCTACCGGAGCACCAGCATTTGCATGATTCTCATAGCTTTTAGTCTCGATAAGAGTATCACCGAGTTTGATACTGCTATAGATGCCATGCAGCTTCTGACCATCCGTCCACTTGTAGCTTGCGTATCCAGACTTGGTATTAAAGGACACTTCATAGGGTCCATTCGATACGAGCGTCCCATAAGTATATTCGGTAACAGTGATGGCCCCGTAGTTATTTGAAGTCCCCGGTGTCCCCAGATCACCATCCTCTTCAACGGGAGGATTAGGATCTGTACCCATTGCCGGTTCTACAATGATGCGATCCAGATCTGGCGCATACCAATTGCCGTCTGAGAATTTGATTGTATTCTCGCCTTCGTTCAGGGGCAGTGTAAGCTCATATGTGAGAGCCGTATCCCAGTCTGGTGTCTTGGGCAGTTCATAATACTGCTCTGCCCCACCATTAGCGCTGACGTATAAGCTGCGCGGGTCACCTGAGAAATAAGCTACCGTAATTCGATAATCCCCTGTCATAGGAGCCATAATCTTATTGAAAGTTAAGGAACTGCCACCATTCAGATACCCTACCTTCTGTCCACCGGAAGCATTCGGGCTATCGCCAACTCGTGCTTCTCCAGTTAAATCATTGACCGGAGACTCCGCTTCATAACTGATCGTATACGGAATGACTTCAATCCGGTCGAAATCTGGAGAGTACCAGTCATGATCTGAGAAAGTGATCTTATTCAACCCTTCTTGCAAGGAGACTTCCACATCATAAGTTCCTACCGTATCCCAGCTTGCCGTCTTTGGCAGATCAATCAATTCATCCAGTCCTTCATTCACCTGCATATAGACAGGTCGCTGATCACCGGAAATATAGGAAATACGGATCAAATACGTTCCCGCTGCTGGCACAGTGACATTTGTGAACTGTAAAGTACTGTTTTTATTCATATCCTTTACAATTTTCCCGCCGGAAGCAACACTGCTGTCCGCTATCTTGGCGTTGCCTGTAATTATATTTTCAAGCGCTTCAGCTTCGATGACTGTTCCATGCAGCTTCTCCTTCCAGTCGCCTCCAGATCCTTCACCTGGGTCGCTGTCGTCCAGTCCACGAATTACGATCTTGTCGATGTCTGGAGAATACCAGTTGTTGTCATCAATCAGGATGCTGTTCTCTCCAGCATTCAGCGGAAGAGTCACATCATAAGTTCCCACCGTATCCCAGTCCACTGTCTTGGGTGGTTCTTCAAACTGCTTATCGCCGCCATTAGCACTGATATTGAATGGCCGCGAGTCGCCAGAAATATAATACACTGTAATTTTATAATTCCCACTCTCACTTACAGTCACATGATTGAACTGCAAAGTACTTCCTTGATACATGCCTCCGACTTTCTGCCCCCCGGAAGCCGCTGGGTGTTCAGAAATAGAAGCATTGCCAGTCATAGTATTTCCATCAGCTTCAGCTTCATAGATAGTTGCCGTATCATCGGCATAGACGCTTCTGGCGAACTGGCCACCGCTGCCCATTACCAAGCAGATCATGACAAAGAACAAGAATCCTCTTTTCATTGCTTTCCCAAACATTTAATCCCTCCGTTTGTAGGTCTCCTTGCACATTGGTGATATTCGGGCTGTAGCTGTCCATCAAGTCATCAAAGGGGTGAAGCAACATCTTGAAAGCGCTACCGATTTTCGATGAACTAAAGCTCCTTTGATTGCCTTGATGGATGAAGCCCCTCACATGTGCTGAGTTATATTACATGCCTAATTGTAAAAAGCAGAGGGGCGAATATCCATATCGCAAGTTTACTATTCGTAAGGGAAAGTAACTTTTATTTCATATTACCGTACTGAAGTGCTGGCGCACTCACAGACTCTTCCTATACTCGTTAGGGGTAACGCCTTGGTTCTTTAGAAATAGGGAAATAAAATAAGACGTGCTTTCGTAGCCGACTCTTTGGGCGATATCTTGAATTTTGAGTGAGCCGTCAGCCAGTAACTCTGTGGCCTTATCGAGCCGAATACGTGTTAAATAATCGTGAATCGTGATACCGGTCTTATCCTTGAATATGGAACGCAAATAGTTGGGAGACAAATAAACCTGATCAGATAAGCTATTGATCGTAATCGGCTGATCAAAATTCTGATCGATCATACTGCGAACCTTGTGAACCAGCTTCGTATTTTTGTCCATAAGACGCTCACCCAGCATACTCATAGCATTACCTGCAGTACCCAGGATCAAATCCTCAATCTCATTCAAAGTCAGTGCATTATAGATAGAATGATATAATTCCGCCCGCTTAACCCCTTCAGGAACAGGCTGATGTAGTTGCTCCAGCAGTTCATCAACAAGATCAATCGCCCAGTCACAAATATTTTTTTTCTTGATTCTTAGTAGGGCTAAACCCTCGAAATACTGATGAAGCTTCTGTGCAGCTTGCTCGAAATCTAGCTGATTGACGGCCTCAAACCACTCTTTTCTATTAAATGGCGGCACATGTTCGCTATCGAACTGGTTTGAAATCGCCAAGGCATGAATAATTGAACCCGTCCCTTTATAGAAGCGTTCGTTTAAGATCTCACGCGTCTGCTTATATAGACAATGTATCTCCGTTAATTCGGTTTCCTGCGCACCTACTGCTGCCGTCACTGTGAAATCCAGTCCGCTTCGGATAGCTGCCGCCAAATCCTCCCATGCATAATACCCTGGCTGTTGGCGCGCATCCATAAACACACCTACTTCCCCATCATTATAGGGCACAAATACCGTCTCTATATTCTTCGACTTGAAGAAATGATCCAGAAAAGCTACCAACCGGTTCTTACAATCCTCCAAACTCTGCTGTTCACCCTCTGCCTCAATGGGATCGATACTGAACAATGCCATTGCGAAGCGGTTCTTCTCAGGCTGACGGGTAAGCTTACAATAGCTGGTCGCCAGATCAGCGACGTGTTCCGCATTTTTTTCATAGGAAAGCTCCTTAAGAAGGTTAGTTTTGGCCGCCTCCATGGAACGTTTCTTCATTTGAACTTCCTCACAGCGCTGCTTCACCTTCGCGATAACGCTTCCAATTTCACTTAAATCAAGCGGTTTCAGTAAATATCCGACAGCACCTACATTTAGAGCCGATTTTACATAGTTGAATTCGTCATGGCCAGTCAGGAACATTAACTGCATCCAGTCATAGTTCTCATGAATTTTTTTAGCCATTTCTATACCGTTCATGATCGGCATCTGAACATCTGTTAGAATAATATCAGGTCTAATGGCCTCTATCTTTTCTAAAGCCTCTCTACCATTACTCGCAGTTCCGACGACATAGATACCCATTTCTTCCCAGCGGATATAGTCTCTCATCATCTCAAGGCCCATTTCTTCATCATCAACTAGAAAAATACTGTACACAGATGTCCCCTCCTCTTTGTTGTCTACTTCTTCTATTATATTCTTTTCCTCTTAGGCGAATATGTTCCAAATAAATGAAAGTTATTTTCAAGCATAAATCGTTAATTTGCAGTTATCACAAAAGGGCTACCCGGCCCATAGCAGACCGAATAGCCCTTTAATCATGCACTAATAACTAATAGACCAGCATTCAAACGCATAATTAAAGCGGGTGGCATTCCACGCCGAATCATTATACCAACTCCAACTGGCTGTTGAAATAGTAGCTTCCTCCTATTTCTCCTTGAACAGTAGTTCTTCTATCTCCCAACCGAAGTGTCACGGTTCCTGGCGAGTAAGTACGGATCGTAGCTTCCACCAATTGACCATTGTCCCAAGCTACATCGACCTCAGCATTTCCTTTGGCCCGCAGTCCAGATACCGATCCTGTACCCCATGCTTTTGGAAGCGCAGGCAGCAGATGTATTTCACCCTCATGGCTTTGCAGCAGCATCTCGGCAATAACAGCCGTACCCCCGAAATTCCCATCGATCACAAAAATATTGCACTCCGCTCCTCCAATGCCTGATTTGGAAAAGCTAAATAAATTATCGAAACTGAGTCCGCCTATCAAATGAGAAATATGATTAAAGGCCTTTTCTCCATCGTACAATCTAGCAAAGCCGAGTCCGAACAATGCGGCGGTAAATTCCACATCCTCTAGTTCTTCCTGAACCATCCGGTTCTCAAGTGTTACTCTCACCGCAGCGCTAAGTTCAGGTGTCTTTTCCGGTGTGATCTGATTACTTGGATATACTGCGTATAAATGAGCCAAATGCCGATGCTCCGGCTGCGCTTCCTCGTAGTCCTCGAGCCACTCTTGCAGTTGCCCTCTCTTGCCGATCTGAAACGGTGGCAGCTTGGATATTGCTTCCTTCAGCTGCTCCTGTAGTTCCTCGTCCGTATTCAGTAGTTTCGCAGACTTTAAGCAGAACTCAAAAAGGTCTTTCACCAGCATCTGATCCATGGTGGTCCCCATAGACAACTGCTGTGCCCCCTCGCTGCTATCCGCAGGATAGAAATGATTCTCCGGCGAGTTCGAAGGTCCGGTCACTAACCAGCCGTATTTGGGATGAATGGTCATATAATCCAGGAAGAATGCTGCGGCTTCTTTTAGCACTGGATAGGCCTGTTGCTCCAGAAATACACGGTCCTGACTGTATTCATAATGCTCCATCAGATGCGTCGCAATCCATAGCCCACCTGTTACGTTTAGCCCCCAAGATGTCTCCCAGCCCGGAGCCGTGAATCCCCAGACATTCGAGAATACATGTGCTACCCAGCCTTTGCTGCCATAGAAATCGCGAGCGCTTGCCTTTCCAGCATGAGACAAATCTTCAATATAGCGCATTAATGGTAGATGACTATCCCCAAGATTTACGACTTCCGTCGGAAAGTAATTCATTTGTGTATTGATGTCCAAATGATAGTCACAGCTCCAGCCCATACGGCAAGCCTCACCATCATTCCATATTCCCTGTAAATTCAGCGGTAACGGGGAGTCTGCCCGTGCTCCAGCGATAGTCAGGTAACGTCCGTACTGCAGGAACAACGCGAAGAACTGCGAATCCTCCTCCTGGCCCTGTGCCAGTAATCGAATACGCCTGTCAGTCGGCAGATTCACCTTCCCAGTGGTACCTAATTGGATATCCACCTTACCATATTCTTGCTCATAATCTTCGATATGATCTTCTTTTAACTGCGCATATCCTTTTATCAAAGCCTGCTGTAATGTGCTGCTGCTCTCCATTTCCCACTCCGAGTTACTACGATTGTAATCGGTGCTGACGGCAAAATAAATTCGCGCCTCATTGGCGCCGGCAATTCTCAATTGATCGTCCCCTCTGTACATCGTACCACCGGAAATGCTTACCTTAATTTGTCCTTTTGCCCATACCCCGCAAGTGCCGTTACTATGCACATTTTCTGTGGCTTGTCCTTTGAATTCAATGGTATCGTCATTCACAACTTCAGCCGTAAACGACTCTGAACCACCCTCTAGACCGATCGTAAAGGATACGCCCCCCGGCTCATCGCTCCAAATTCTTGAAACCACCAGATCATCAGCATGGGAGGCGAAAATCTCACGATGCAGCGTTGTTCCTTTACTCTGAACCACCGTCCGAGCCACCGCACAGGTCAAATCCAGCTCTCGCTCGATTGCCGCTGCTGACCCGGAATTCGTATCCTGTTCTACAAAGTCAATGACGACCTCGCATAATCCAAGATTCGTACCGAAATTCCGTTTCTTCGGCTGCAGATGTTGTTTGGCTAGACGGTCACCTTCGTTATAATCACCAGCAAAGAAGTGTTCTCGCATCTCTTCCAGCGTAGCTTTACCACCGAAAGGCGCGAGCTCCGGCTCGGCTTGACCCGACCAGTAGGTAACCTCAGTCATGTTCCATACCTCACGATACGGAGCAGCCATCACTACTGCACCTATTCTTCCGTTGCCCAAAGGCAAGCCTTGTGACCAATTCGTTGCAGGGGTAGAATACCATAATCTAAAGTCGCTCATTTTATCTTCTCCTGTCTTTACTAGAATCTGTGTAATTGTGATAACGCTCTAAATCTGTTGTTAATTAGTCCGCAAAATAATCTCAATCCATCACTGATTAATTCTCTCCTAAGACGAATCACACTTTCTTTTTCCTATCTATTAGGTTGCCAATTCATTGCGTTTATCGTAACATTTGGTATAGCTAACTGTCTTTGTTGACCTGTTCGATTATTTGACGATTTGTACGGTAATATAAGAAAAGAGGAGCCGTATGAACAAACTATCTGAAATGACACCGTATGTCGGCGCAATCATGCCTTATGTGTACGACGGCAGCAGCAATGAGCATCTGAGAGTCGGTAATGCATACGCGTTCCACTTGTTTACGGATGGCCCCGGTGAGATGGAGATCGACGGAATACGTTATCCGATTGAACGGAGGACGCTTGTCTTTCTCCGTCCCGGTCAGCCCCATGCTTTTCATATCATGCCTTCTCATCCACTGTCGTCCTACAACATCTATTTTGATTTATGGGACAACCGCTCTCCAGTATCCAATAATCTTTCATTTATCCATGCCCCTGAAGTCTTACAATTTGAAAAAAAAGCCACCGAAGCGCCCTGTGCAGAACTGAATGAGTTACCTTGCGTATTTCCTCTAGCTAAATATCCCCTGTTATACGATAGTCTTGTGATGATTGCCAAGTCTTACAATAACGCGCTGTTCTATCGTAATGAGATGGCCAATAGCTATCTGTACGGCTGGATCTTGAGCTGGTATAATGCCCTCCATCAGTATCAGCCAAGTGATTATCGTATTGTCCGCCTGCTGGAATATTTGAACACCCACCCCGAGCGTGGCAAATCTATCGAAGATTGGTCACAGTTCTGCGGGCTCAAGCGGACATATTTCCACGAGTTGTTTCTACGGGAGACTGGAATGACGCCACGCGTCTATCATCATCATCTGGTCATGAGACGGGCGGCAGGGCTGCTTCTGGAGAGTGAGCTTAGTGTGACTGCAATTGCCGAGAAGTTGGGCTATCCTTCCATCCATCCCTTCACCAGACATTTCAGTGCCTGCTACGGCATTAACCCAACACAGTACCGCCTTAATCCGCAAAGCCGAATACGAATGTAAGACTTCAACAAAAAAAGAATACGCGCTATCCGCGAGAAGCGGTTGCGCGTATTCTTTTTTCAATGTGTATAATCAGTTGGCTTTTGCCGTTAATTTGAAGATTTTGGACTCTGCCGGTTCGAGCGTAACTACAAGCTCTCCCACTGCTTCTCCTGGTGTACCTTCCCATAGATCAATCAGTTGGTAAGCCGTTTGACCCTTCAGCCCTGCACGCTCCAAGGAGATAGATTTATGAGCTGAATTCACAGCATCATAGTTGAAGACAGCAAGATAGAATGTATTGTCTTCTGTATCTTCAAGTACGAAAGCATCGGAAGCTTGCTTGCCAAGATCCCCTTCAACAGGGTGGAAAGTCTTCCCTAGGCGGGCGACATCCATAATCTCTTTATTGCCCAACCATGCTTTGGCCCGGGCGGCTGCTTCCTCTTTTCGGAAATCATCCCCTAACAGCAGTACCGTTCCAGCGATGACCGAAGCAGTCAGTCGGCTCCGTCCTTCATGCCAGCCAGTGGCATCTTGGTTGTGGCTCTTGTAGAGCACGGAATGATCCGGGTCATTGTAATGGTACAAGGTATGACTCATCCACCAGCCATGTGTCACCGAGTTGAGCAAATATTCAGTATCGTGTAGCGTGCCGAATACATCACAGGATACCCGGCGGCTATGCGCAAACGCATAAGGGAACAATGGCGCGATGGACAGATTGATAAAGAACGGTCGACCGATCACCTCTGGTGAGAGCTTGTTCTGCAAGTAAGTCATTCCGTAGTGATACGCTGCAATTCCCGTCGTAATCTCCGGATTGTAATGCTGCCCTTCAAGCGCACCATGCGCCAAGAAGTCTAGCTTGACATACTCGAAGCCTTCCGAGATGAATTTATTCGTGTACCAATCTATTCTTTGCAGGTTTCCTGGATGTGTCGGGTCAATGGCCAGTCCTCCATCAACATCCGGCAGAATTTCTCCTTCACTGTCCCGCAGCAGGATATCACCATAAGTATATTTTCCGTTTGTACCTTCCACGGTATCTCCGAACAGAGCCGGACTTCCCCAGAAGGCAAAAGGCGTCCAGTAAGTTCCCGGTCTATGCCCATTCTCCCTAACCAGGTCCAGTGCATTCTTCATTTCTTCTGGTGTGAAATTGTCCCAGAAAGCATCAAAGTTGATGTACAGCGTGTCCTCATTCTGGAATCCTAGCGGCTGCACTTCATTCTTCAGAAAATTACTGGTGGACGTATACAGATCGTAATCAAGCTCAGCCATTGCCGCAGACCAGCTATTCCAGCCGATAGGAACGCCGCCATCCCATGACAGAGGAGCCTCTATCCAGGTATTAGCCTGACCGTACGCTTCAAGACCTTTTCTGTAATCATCATAGAACCCTACGAAAACGAGCGGCGACTCTACTCTTGTTCCTTTCACATAACCATGTGGCTGGAAATCGCGGGTCATTTCACTTACAGCGCCGCCGTAAAGATCCAGCTCCTCGATCCTTCCGCTCTGCTCGCTTTTGATACGAATCCCTGTTTTCCACACCTTATGTGTAATGGAACCCATAATAATTCCCTGCCGGCTTTCCGGCGCGAACAATGCTGTAACTTCATAGCTTTCCGTATCCATCGGCGGTTTCACTACTGTATATCTGACCCATTTGTCGTTGTCATACGGCACACGCAGAATGCTCGGTTCTTCTGGTTGACCTGACTCCCCGCCAATTGACACCGATTTGGTCTGAATGACTGCCATCCGGTTCGCCTTAATCTCCTCGTCACTTGCGATTACAATTTGCATCAACACAAACGAAGAAGATTCATAAATATAGAAATGCTGCTCCAGCTGTGGCAGCAGGGACGTTTCGTGCAAAATGACCACATGAACACCTTTACCAAAACCCTCGCGAACTACTACTTCCTGAGACTTCAGTGTGTGATTCTGATAATGTTCAGTGTTGTATTCTCGACCCTGCCAGCGGAATGCGCTGCGAATCCCTTTTACATGAGAAGTGTTTCCACGGGCAACGGATGCTTCACCCGTCCCGAGATCAATCTCCAGATTCACCTCATCATTGGTTACACGGATAAGAGATGCTGTGTCCGTATTCACTTTTACCGTTGTAGCACTATCAGTTAGCATGATTTGCCTCCTTGTTACTGCGTTTTGGACCTTGAAGGCGGCAGGCTCTGTACCTGTGTCCCCCAAGTATGCCCTCATTATAAAGATCAGATAAAGCGTTTTCTATACAACGATCTACCGATCCATACCGTGATCTAACACAACTCAAAAACAAACCTAAATCTCCCTTGTATTCATGTCGATGACAAGATGAAGAGGGTGTATATAAAATACTTCGATGCTCAACAATTTCGTATCCACACTCCGTTTTCACCTTAGGACCGCTAGAAGAGATAGATTAGGGAAAACCTCCCTAAAAAAAGCCAGAAAACACTATATTTCAATGTAATGAGGGAATTCCTCCCTAAAAAACAGAGCGAATTCCAATTTCACCACCAGATCGGATGAATTTCAGGGAGAAATTCCCTGATTGTTAGTCTTGCGAGCAGAAATCTCCGAATTTCAGGGAGTTTTTCCCTAATTGTTGATCAGCATTATATATATTCGTACAAAAAAACAGCAGCAGAGCCTGAGATTCAGGTCCCTGCTGCTGTCCATATTCGTAAATAAAAATGACTATTATTGCTCACCAATCATAAGCTTGTAGGTCTGACCGGCGGTCGTAGGAAAGCTTACCATTCCATCTGCGGAACGGTCACACTTGATTTCATTACCGCCATTACTCACTATGATCGAAGCATCTGTGCGGATCACACATTCATTACCTAGTAGGGAGATAATCTGGGCTTCCACTAGATGCCCTTTATCCCACTGGATACTAACTTCAAAGCCACCGCGGGCACGCAGCCCCGCCACGCTTCCCTCCTGCCATTCATCTGGCAGTGCAGGCAGCAGATCCAGATACCCGAGGTGAGATTGTAGTAGCATCTCAGCAATTCCGGCAGAAGCGGCGAAGTTACCATCAATTTGGAATGGTGGATGTGCACCAAGCAGATTGGCATAAACGCCGCCGTGACTATACTGTTCAGACTCCCCGTCCTTCACCAGCCGCAGCATGTTTGAGAGAAGGCGTAGTGAGCGGTTGCCATCCCGGAAGCGGCTCCAAAGCGCAACTCTCCAGCCCAGACTCCAGCCTGTGCTCTCATCCCCGCGCCGTTCAAGTGAGGTTCTGGCTGCAGCGAACAGCTCAGGGGTCTCTGCTTCTGTCAGCTGCCGGCCCGGATAGATGCCGGCTAAATGCGAGGTATGTCTATGATACATATCCTCATCCTCAAAATCTAAGGACCATTCCTGCAATTGTCCGTACTTACCAACCTGTAGTGGCAATAAACGCTCACGAGCACTCACCAATTCTGCACGTAAATCTTCATCTGTTCCAAGTGTTACCGAAGCTTCGATACAATTCGTAAACAGTTCCCAGATTAGCGAAATATCCATCGTGGCACCTGCGCTGACAGCAGCTAAGCCCTCCGCTGTCCGGAATTTATGCTCCGGTGAAGTAGATGGGGAGGTAATAAGCCTGCCGTTGCCATCATCAATAAGCCAGTCCAGTGCGAACAGGGCTGCCTCCTTCATTACAGGATACGCTGAAGTCCGCAAATATTCCTCATCTCCGCCAAAAGCATAATGCTCCCAGAGATGCTGTGTCAGCCAAACACCACTCATCGTCCAGTAAGCCCAGCTTGGATCTCCGTCACCATAATCTCCCACCGGTGCTGTTTGTGCCCAAATATCCGTATTATGATGAGCTACCCAACCTCGGGCACCATAGTTGACTTGAGCAGTCTCCGCACCCATCTTCGCCAAGTTGCCGATCATATCCAGCAGCGGCTCATGACATTCTGCCAGATTACAAATTTCAGCTGGCCAATAGTTCATCTCTGTGTTGATGTTAAGTGTATAGTTACTGCTCCACGGCGGACGGGTAACCGCATTCCAGATTCCCTGCAGATTAGTAGCTTGCGTTCCGGGGCGCGAGCTTGCGATCATCAAATAGCGCCCAAAATGGAAGAGTAGCTCGACAAGGCCGGGATCTTGTGCCGAGTAAGTCGTAATCCGCTGCTCTGTGGACATCGCCTCCGGGGCTAACGTCTTACCCAGCTGGAGCTTCACTCGGTCGAAAAGTGATCGGTAATCGTCGATATGCGCTTGAAGCAGACTGTCGTAAGACTTTCCATTCACATCTGCCAAGTAAGAAGCAGCAATAGCAGAAGCATCTTTCCCCTCAGCTCCCGGGATTTTATCAAAGCCATTAAAGCCTGTAGCCGCGCTAAAATAGAAGGTTGCAGCCGTTCCTCCCAACAGATGAATTCCACTACCGTCAACGGTAACTTCCCCATCCTCTGCTACTACAGAGAGCTGTCCTTCAAAGGCCATGCCCTTGCTCTTTCCAGATTCTCCGTATTGGATGGGATTGTCACTCCAAAAATAGCTTGGGTCAACATGCTCCGGTGCAGTTCCTGAGAGTACAAAGTTATCCCCCTGCGCGTGAAGGCTATGCCGGAGGGAACTATCTAACGTAGCATGTACATTCAGCGCTCCCGTTGCACTTGCAGTCAATCGCAGTACGAGAAGCTGATCAGGATGTGAAGCGAACATCTCACGGGTATAAGTAACATTACCAATCTTGTATTCAATGCGGTGAATCGCATGTTCAATATCTAATGTCCGCCGATAGGATTGATAAACATCGCCATGCTCAAAACGAAGGAGTAATTCTCCAAAAGGCAGATACGATTGGGTGTACGGACCCAACATCTCTCTAGTCAGAGTGTCCGCTTCAGTATAGCGGCCCTCCTGAATCAGCTTTCGTACTTTTGGCAGAGCCTCCTTAGCACCGGAATTGTTCCCATCCTTTGGGAATCCGGACCATAATGTATCCTCGTTTAAACTGACTTTCTCCTTCTCCACACCGCCGAATATCATACCACCCAGACGGCCATTCCCAATCGGAAGACCTTCGGTCCATACATTTGCTGGCTTGTCATATTGAAGTTTCATCGGTTCTCTCCCTCATTATCTGTCATGAATTAAATGATGTTTTCCCCAAGTATGCCCTCATTATAAAGATCAGATAAAGCGTTTTCTATACATCGATCTACCGATCCATATCGCGATCTAACACAACCTAAGCTAACTCAATTCACAAATAATCGAGAATGTCGACCTCGCTGCAGGCAGTTAAACGTATCGCATCCTCAAGACTGGAAAGACAGTCCGTGTTATCCCCAAGAGTAACCCTTTCGTTAGCACTGAAGACCAGTCCTCGGGTACTCTTGGCACTAAGGGCTAACGTTTCACCAGTCTCAAACCTGTTGTTCTTAATGACAATGCCCTGATGAACAGGGGCACTCTGATCAATCTCTGTGTTCTCTGGCAAAATTAATATAACCGGATGCCCAATGCCCCCGCATTCAATAAAATGATTCTCAGCGATGGTCACATCCTCCACCTTGCCAGACTCATACCAAGATTCCGCATCCAGAGCAATCAGAATTGCACTCATTTGCATCCGTTCAAAAACATTCCCCTTAATCTCTACTTTACGCCGGGTTGTCACAAGGATACCGCGGGTCGGTACCCGCGCGAGGTGATTATTTACGACTTCAACCTCCGGTGTCCAGGTTACATTCTCGATCACATCATGGCTGCCAATCCCTTCAGAAATCGGCTGTGCTAAAGTCAGTATTAGCTCGCGTGGATTGAGACGCGTAACCTCTATCACTTCATTAGCCGCATAGGTAGTCAGAGAGCCAGGACGAACAAATTCAATTTCGTCTCCCGGATGAAAGGCCAGGAAACCGTAGGTCTGCGGATGCATGAAACGAACCTTTACCTTATTTGTCGATGTCTGCTCCACGATCCGTAGATAGGTACCATGGACATTGACAACATCATCATGTGAACCGGCAAAACGGCTGTCCGCAACGGTTATTTTACCTCGGCAGCTGGACATGTGGATGAAATCCGCAAAGCCAGTAACTGTTCGGCCTGTTTCTAGACGCGGCGAAATATCCATGCGTTGAAAGGTGAGATTGTCACTGAACTGTCCTACTACACCAAGTCCATGTAAAAAATGCAGCCCCACATTGCTGAAGGTGATGTTAGAGCTTTCCACAATGAATACACCTACCTGATCGCGAATTCCATCACGGCTTTGCAGGACATGCCCGGGGACAACCTCAGGCCCATGATCAAAATGCAAGCGGAGCTTCATCGGCTCCAGCTCTTCTACAGAATCAGCCAGCTCCGACCAGTTGTCCATCCGCCAAGTCGTATTGCTAAGTGGATCATAGGTCTGCATAGGTCCTTCCGAGAAACTCCAGCCCTCACCGACCCAGACCAGCTTGCCATCCCTGATCTCATACCGTGAATCGGAGTGAACCTGGACATCGAAATAATGCGTACCGCTTTCAGTAATCGTCATCTCTGTCACAGTCGGCCGGGCATAATCGGTATGTAAATTACGAATCTCTACATTTTTGCATCCATCCAGTAAGAACATGGTCTGCTTGCCATGGAAGATAAATAGAGAGCCATTTCCCTCAATCGTTAAATTTTGCAGCCCCTTTAGCAGAATTCCTATAGTCTTGGTGACATCAGGATTCTCTTCTTCACTGGTAGTGTTGGAGATGTAGTAGGGCTTCCGGATCGCCTCATCTGGATAGAAATGATAGCAGCCCTTCGGACAATCCAGCAGGACCTTTCCAGTTAAATCAGCGACAGCTTGAATGGCTCTGATCATGGCCGGTTGAGCATCCAAGCCGGAATCCGGCAGAACACCATAATCAGTCAGGCGGATTACGATAGGAGAAGAATCGACGCTGTGTTCTGTAAAAGAAATGATCAACACCAACTTTCATAATATTGTAAACGCTTAATAAGAGGGAGTATAATCTCCTTCGCAAAAATAATCAATTGTACATCAGCTTCAGAATACGCAGACTGGTGCCTTTACTCTGTTCATCCTTTTCCCCTGTAATTCGCACAGTAACTTGCAACTCCTGACGTTGTTCCTGGATTCCGAACATAGCAATAATAGGCCGATACGCGAGCGGACACCATTCGTCGAATAAGTTAACCGCATGAAAAGGACCGCCATTCACCGAATATTCGAATATCCCACTATCCGGACCGTAGAGCAGCAGCAGACCCACGCTCTGTCCGGTTACTGTGTAAGAAAATGATGCCTCTTTGCTATTCGTATATAAATGCTCCGTTCCAAATCGCCAGTTCATCAGCGGATCTTCAGGGGTAAGCTCACATAGCTCAAATCCATCTGCATGATCAGCGCCTCTGAAATCCAGTAAGTTGCCGTATTCATAATTCCGCTCCTCCAGAGGAGGAATACTTAAAGCACTTCCGCTAATCGAATATTTGTTGTCAGGAACAAGCGCTGTATCTAAATACTCCTGTAAAAAAGAAGCATACAACGCATGACCGTCATCATTGGGATGATATCCATCCGGTGCGAGCTCGGTCCACTCCATTTGTCCCGCCTGAGTCTGCGCATAAACTCTTGCTGCGAAATTAACAGATGGAAGATCGTAATGCTCAGCTACTTCTTCGTGGACAGCAATGTTAAAGGGGTTGCTCCCTGACAGATTCTTTTCTGCTGCCGTATACAAGAAGCAAATGTCAGCGGCGGGCGACAACCGTCTGCACTGGCGCACAATTCCTTCCATGCCTCTAATCGATTCTTCCCGGTCACTGTTGTCATTGACGCTAAATTCAACAAACAGCAGATCAATCTTACCGTATTGCAGGACATGAGCCTGTAATCGATGGGCGCCCAGCGTGGAGTTCGTTCCACCAACTCCCGCATTGATGAATCGGAATTCATGATTCACAAATCGCTCCTGCAGATACTTACCAGTCAACGCTCTCCAGCTAAAGGTGTCTGCCTCGGAAGCACCTGCCCCCTCTGTAATGGACCCGCCCAAAAAGGCGACCGTCACAGGCTTCTTTTCCGCAAGTCTTATGCTTGTATTCGGTAGTCCTCGTCTTGGAACTACAAATTGATGATTGCAATGTTTCTCTTCTGTCATGGCTGTTCCTCCGTAAATAAAAATGTATATTTTTCCTTAAAATCAAGAAATCAGGTGCTGGGGTATATCTTACAGCACCTGATTCTGATTTCAATATTTTATTTTTTAGAAGTTTCATAAGCCTTTTGCAAGATTTCGAGATATCGATCCAGCTTCAGGTCTTTCAGACCTTTTATATAAGCATCCCAATCCTTGCTCAGATCCTTGTTACCAGTAATGAATTGAAGCTGATTTTGCTCAATGTAATTTTTGATGTTGGTTTGCAGTAAGCTCGCTTCATCAATTTCGCTTGGATCAATCCAAATCGACCAGATCGGGAATAATTCTTTAGGCTCATGTCCCGCATACAACAGAGTTGCATCATACAATCTGCGTTCATAGCTTGATGAATCGTAAATATCCGTACCTTGAACGAAGGTGTCACGGTACTCCTTTGGCATATAGAAGTGACCCATACCGCTCCAGCCCGCATTGCGCGGCGCTTCGCCTTCAGCCATAGGAATGGTCTTGATGACTGGTTTAACGTCTTTGTCTAGCGCTACATCGCCTTCTACTGGATCCGTCCAGTCAATGCCCTTCATGCCGCTTCCACCATTGGTCTGTCCTTCAGAAGTAAACATGTAGTCTACCATTTTAATTAAAGCGATCTGTGCTTCCTCGCTCGCTTTGTTGGTGATTACAAATTTTGCTCCTGGGGATACGCCGCCTGCATCATGAGTCGCATAGGAGATACCTTCCGGTCCGCTAATTGGTGGTACTGGGTTGTAGTGTGCTGAGCTTCTATTGCCTGGATCAATATTAACGAAAATCGCAGGGTGCATGCCCGCACCAGCGCCCAGAATTTCCGCATCGGCATTTTCTCCGATTTTCTTGAAGGCCTCCGCGTTCTGTGTGAATGCTCCTGGATCAATCAAACCTGCATCAAACAGAGATTTGATATAGGTCAAGCCTTCCTTCCACTCCAATGTGACAGCCGCCGATTGAACTTTTCCATCTGCCATGTTCAGATAATTGCGGTCATCATCGTATACAAAGGCATTCATCAGGAAGGGTACAATCCGTACGCCAAACTCCTCAATCGAGCCGCTCAGCGGCACCTCATCCGCTTTTCCATTACCGTTCGGGTCTTGAGTTTTGAAAGCTTCTAGCACTTTTTTGAATTCTTCGGTTGTCTTCGGCATTTCCAGATTCAGCTTCTTCAGCCACTCGGTGTTGAGCCACATTTTGCTCGGATAGGAGCAGTGAAAGCACTCTGTGTAAGCAACAAGTCCATAGATATTACCATCAGGCGCAGTGTTAAGTGTTCTCAAATTATCGTTTTTTTCCATAGCCGCTTTAATATTAGGAGCATATTTATCAATTAGATCGTTCAATGGAATCAGCACGCCTTGTTTGCCATACTTCAAAAGATCTGCCTGTGAGAACTGATCGATGTAGTGAGTGAGCAGATAAGCATCCGGGTAATCGCCACTCGCCAGTGAGATTTGGCGCTTTTCCTTCGCTCCGTCTGAGGGGTTGATCTCCCATTTGAATTTAATATTAAATTTGTCTTCCACAAATTTCGTAAATTTATTGGTTGGAACGTCGATCCCGGATTCCTGAACCGAGAACACGCTGATTTCCACCGGTTTGCTTGCTGATTCCGAGTTACCCGTCTCTGCAGGTACGGAGGATGTGTTATCTGTATTTTTATTAGCACATCCGCTTAACACCACCGTAAGAATTAATACCAGCACCAAAGACAAAGTCATCATACTTTTCTTCAATTCCGATCACTCCCTTTTATAATTTAGGCAGGTACGATATCTTTTTGGCATTTTACTGCGTGCCTCTCCCCCTCTCCAGATCCTGAAAGCTGTGAATTAACCTTTGACTGAACCGACCAGCATCCCTTGGACAAAATAACGCTGAACAAACGGATAAATAACGAGTACAGGCAGAGTGGCTATAACTATGAGTGCATATTTGAGGAGCTCAGCAAGCTGCTGCCGTTCCACCATTTTCATCGCATCCATAGTGCCTGCACTGTTGTTCTGGATGATAATGCTGCGTAAAACAAGCTGAAGTGGGAACAAATCCGCTGATTTCAAGTAAATCAAAGCGTCAAAATATGCATTCCACTGGCCCACCGCATACATGAGAACTAACACCGCGATAATGGGCTTCGATAACGGAATGACAACGCTCCAGACAAACCGCATATCACTGCACCCGTCGATTTCGCTGGCTTCCAGCAGTTCCTCCGGAATGGAGGATTGAAAGAATGAGCGGGCAATAATGACCTGCCATACCCAAATCGCATTCGGAATCAGCAAAGCCCAGCGGGTATCAATCAAATGTAGTTCCTTCACAACCATGTAGGTCGGGATCAACCCTCCGCTGAAAATCATTGTAAAGGTGATGATCATCATCAGAGTATTGCGTCCGAAAAAACCTCTGCGAGATAAAGGGTACGCGATCATGATCGTCAGCACAACACTGATGAAAGTTCCTGCGGCTGTATAAAAAATAGAATTTCCGTAGCCTGTAAGGATCTCCGGAGTGTTTAACAGAACCTTGAAGCCTTTGAAGGAAATATCTACAGGCCAGAGCCAGACTCGGCCGGAGGTTACAGCAGCCGGGCTGCTAATCGAGCTGCTGATGATAAAAATTAACGGATAAATTACCGCGATGACCACGAGGCTGAGTAGGATATAAATAGTGGTCAGAAATAGCTTATCACCGGTTGATTCTTTAATTTTTTGTTGAACTGCTGCCATGTGGTTGCTCCTTTCCTACCAGATGCTGTTGTTTGTGATGCGTTTAGCCAAGCCATTCACCGTAAGCAACAAAATAAGGTTGATTACCGAGTTGAATAGACCAACCGCAGTGGCAAAGCTATAATTGGCATTCAGCAAACCGACCCGGTAGACATAAGTGGCAATGATCTCGGAGTTCGCCAGATTGAGCGGGTTCTGCAGTAGATAGACCTTTTCAAAGCCAATAGCCATGACATTCCCGACATTCAAAATCAGGATGATGACGATGGTAGGCACAATACCTGGCAGATCTATATAACGAATTTTTTGAAAACGTGAAGCTCCGTCAACTTTGGCCGCCTCATAAAGCGTTGGATCTATACCGGCGAGCGCTGCTAAATAAATAACGGCACTGTAGCCCGCGGTCTGCCAAATATCGGACCAGACATAAATCGAACGAAACATTCCCGGTTCTCCAAGGAAATTGATCGACTCTAGGCCGAAGAAATTGAGAGCGATGTTCGCAAATCCAAGACGAGGTGCCATAAATAGCATGATAATGGACACCATGACCACCGTCGAGATGAAATAAGGTGCAAAAGAGACCAGTTGAACGAACTTTTTGAACCTTCCCCCGCGCAATTCATTAATCATGAGGGCAAGGATAATCGGAATCGGGAATCCCGCCAGCAGCAGGTAACCACTAAGCATGATGGTGTTCTTAAGCAGCGTCCAAAACTGTGGATTATCAAAAAATAAACGGAAATTATGAAATCCAACCCATGGACTTCCCCAAATTCCTTTAATGACATTGTAGTCCTTGAAGGCTAGAACCGCGTTCAGCATTGGATAGTACTTAAAGATGAGGAAAAATAGCAAAGGTGGAATCACGAGCAAATGTAGCTGCCAGTGCTTTTTCATGCTTCTACGAGCATTTTGTAAAAATACAGAGCCTTTACGCCGCGGTAACGACTTGTGGTGTAATACTATTTCTTTCTCCAGAAAAATCCCCCCTAAGCAACCGCCAGTAGTTTATGATAGCGCTTTCTACGAGTTGATCATAATTGACATTTAACCCTAAAGGAAAGGTACACTTTGGTATTTCAACGTACAAATAACCCTATTCAAGGAGAACAAAATAGCTGTAGAACGGCCATTTTTCCGGAATTAGGGTTCGGACTCAAAAAAAGACTGCATCACCCTTAAGGAGGGAATGCAGACACAAGCTATACCAGCTATAGTTTCAAGATTTGAGATGAGCGGAACGAACTGGCAGGATAATCGAAATGATTTGTAGAAAAAACCTATACATGAAAGTGACAAAAGTCTTTCAATCTGGACAATTCTACCGGCAGTTGAATAAAGCGCATGAGACCATTCAACCAACGCTTGATAGGATTGCATTTGCAGAAATGCTATGCTGTTTTTGACAGTGCGCACTGTACATTTTGTTTTATTGGAGGTATACAATGCTCGACTTGCGTAAAATTGGAGCTTATATTTCGAAGCTTCGCAAAGACCAGGATTTGACCCAATTGGAACTTGCCGATCAACTGAATGTAAGTCATCAAGCGGTATCGAAATGGGAACGGGGCGACTCACTACCGGATATCGGAACGCTTCCGAAGTTTGCGAGGTTATTCGGCAAAACGGTAGACGACATTTTAAATGCAGGAGACAATACAGAAAATCGGGAGCACCCGCACCTAGGAACGATCGTTGAGGAGATCGCAGAGAACAGGCCGGAACAGGTTGCAGAGATGGTCAATACCGGAGAGGCGGAGGTGGAGGAGCTTGTAGAAGTAGCGCCGTTTGTAAAAGCAAGCGCTTTGCATAAAGTTACAGAACGATTAGACAGCAGCGTCCTTAAGTTAGACGTGATCATGCGGCTGGCTCCGTTCCTTGGAACAGATACATTGGATGAACTGGTTCGTCAGGCAGAGGAAGGCGAAATTGTGTGGAATACTATTACTGGACTCGCTCCGTTCGTCAGCAGCGACACATTAAGCCGACTGGTAGATAAATCGATTGACGGTTCTTTAGAAGTGCACAATCTTGTTGGGATTGCCCCATTTCTTAAAAGAGAACATATAGATCGGTTGGTACAACAAGCAGAAGAGGGCAGCTTGAGCTGGCATTCCGTTCAAGGACTAGCACCCTTTATTAGCAGAGAAACATTAAGCCGCTTGGTAGACCGGGTTGCCGACAGTACTATCGATGCGGACCAGATTATAGGCCTCGCACCTTTTCTGGACAGGGAGAATCTCGAGAAGTTGATTGGTGGAGTCGAAGTTGAACATCTTAGCCCAGATCTGCTGGCAAGTCTTGCTCCTTTCGTCGATCAAGGGACATTGAGCAAAATGGTGACAAACTTATTAAATATAAAGTAAAGTAGACACGTATATCGGAGATTGGAGATTGGCGATGCATAGACCGTCGGCGATCCCCAAAGCTAACGGGAAACGTTAGTTGAACGACAACAGCGGCAGTCTAAGACTTTATTTATAAAGTCTTGGTACGCCGCTGCTTCTTTAGTGGATCATTCTAAAACTTATTTTTCACCAAACAACTCTTTATTCATCAATAGACTGTCTATAAGCGCTCGGTGAAACGCCGATTAACCTTTTAAATGCTCGTCTGAAAGAGTGTGAACTGTTGTAACCGACCCGCAAGGAAATCTCGTCAACCGTATACCGACTATCTTTGAGCAAAATCACAGCCTGATCCATTCTGACTTTTATCAAATAATCAGAGAAATTAACACCGGTAACCTCTTTAAACAATTGAGAAATGTATTTCTCAGGCCGTTCCACCTGTTCAGCTACCCGGTACAGACTCAGCTCTGTATCCGAATAATTCTCTACGGTATATTCCTTGATCTGCTTAATAATCTGAATATGAATATCCTTCTTTTTATTTGCAATAAGTCCGCACAGCTCTTCCATAATGACAAAAAATTCGGTCTGAATCATTTCGAGTCGTTCTGATGAACCAATGTCTATGACCCTCCGCTTCACACTCTCGATGTCCGGGTATTCTGTAAAAGCCTTTTGATCCAGAAGCTTAAGAAACGTCCCTTTTATTTCACCAACAAGCTGTTGCTTCATTTCCATGGATAATTCACGCTGTTCCATGTTCTGGGCGACGATCGCACGGACAATCCGTTTAGCTTCTTCTAGTTCTCCAGCTCGAATGGTACTGATCAGACGTTGCTCTGTATCCAGTGGATAATAGTAGGTCGTATTCTCATTTTGGGCTTCGCTGCTCCATACAATTCCTTTTTTATTCATGTAGACGGCATATTCCAGAGCTTGCTTGGCTTGGTCAAAGGAAAGACTAACCTCTGTTATCTCTGTGAAAAGATCACCGAAGCCCGCCTGAGTAGTAATCCGATACTCGTTAAAAACATACTGTGCCAGATTCTCTAGAATTTGAGTGATATTTTCCGCTTCATACGCTTTATTGGTCTCTTCTTCCTTGGAGAAAAACAGAGTTACCACTTTGTCGGAGCCCATATCCGTCATTAGGACATCCACTCCGAGATCCGATAGGGACTGCTTCAGCAGTAACCGGGAAGCATTCAGCTCATTAAGAATCTCAACGCTGTCCATACCGGCATAGCCGTTAATCTGAACAATTCCTACATACCCAGAGTTCTGTTGCAAGCTGATCCCCACCTGCTCGGCGGCAGTGAGAATCTCATCATGCGTTTTGAATTCACCTGCTAGTAGCCGCTTCAGGAATGCATCCCTGACCAACGGAAGCTGACGATTAAGTTCGGTTTCCAGCAGCTTGTTCTTGGTGATCATATTAGCGATATTTCCGCTTAAGAAGTCAAATTCATTCTTGGTAGATGCCTCTTCCTTGCCAAACTGCTCCTTCATGACGCTAAGCATATGGTTGATTGGAGCACTGTTACGGTAAGCCAGTATTAGTCCGACTATCAAGCCGATAATTAATGTCCCTCCTGTAATTTGAATAGACATTCGCTTGATCTTGTTAGCATTCTCCATCAAAATAGGCCGGGGAATCCCTGTCTGATATACCCAACCGTTCGAATCGGAACGAGTCGTGATCACTAAATCGTCTGCATAGAACTGACTAACCTTGTTGTTATCAAAATTCGAATCAGCGGTCATATGGGCCATTTTCTGCTCATCACTTCCCTGCAGGACAATCGTGTTGCCTTTAGCATCACTGATATGAACCCAGCCTCCGTATCGCTCAGTTAGACCGGATAACAGACTAGAAATGACTTTCTCGTCTATGATCACTACTGCGACAGCTGGTGAGGAATCGTTGAAACTATCCAGAGGGAGTGATTGCATATAGGTAATAACGGAGGTCTGCATGCCCCTGCTAACATAGTCACTAAGTGGCTTGATTTCACTGCGGTGGGTTTTCTCAAGCACTTCTTTGGTCCAATCCTGTAGTGAAAGATCCTTATAGTTGAAATTAGAGTAGTAATGCTCTGGACGGTAAGAAGAACCTGGGGTAAGAATAAGATTATAATTGGCGAGGTAAATATAATAGTTTTGCAAAAAATCATTCGTCTGACCGAAAGTCAGGACATTCCGCATTGTTCTCCAAATGCCGTACACGTTCGTCTCATTGTCTCTTTCATTCATCAGAACGTTTAGCTCCTGGTTGACTGCCAATTGCCTGGTAAACCCTTCTACTTCCGCCATGCGGCGCTCCAATATTTCCTGACTTTTCTGGAGCTGGGTGACCCCGTTCTCAATAGAGATAGACTCTGTCACAGAAATCGAAGTCAGATAGGACATATATCCGCCGATGCTGGGAATAACCAAAATGACTACGTAGGAGATTAAGAATTTACGAAAGATATTGGAATATTTAAGCGTAGTGACCCCTCCCCTAATATCATTTCGATAGCGCTATCATTACCATAGATTAAAACATTTTACTCAATAGTCAAGTGTTCAAACCCAATTTTGCAGATGTTAAAACTTTCAGAATTGGATAAAAAGCAGCGATATTCACCGTTATCACAGCTCTTATTAACCACTCGGATTTTTTCTCTTTCCGGTGTGTTAACCCCTCTAAATTGTATCCATTGTAAGGCGGGTAGAACGTGAAGGCACAAAACCGAATTCCTCCTTGAAACGATCCATAGCATACAAAGACTTATATTCTTGACCCGGAAAATGATAATAATTCAAATTGAAGCCAACCCCTATCCACGGGGTAAGCACATCTGCCACCGGCAGGTTGCTGCTAGAATCCGGCCCAACCAGATTTAAGGTTCTTACCCCCGGCTTAAGTGGAGACTCCAGTGCTGCAGTAATTCCCTCCACCACATCCTCAGCATGAACATGACCCAGTCTGATGAACGGGAGCGTCGGTTTGGATCCGAGTTCCAAAACAGGAGGGGTCCAGCCTGGGGAAGCTACAGCTCCAAAGCGAAGATTAATAAAGTCGGCATCTTTATGACTGCGGTGAAAATACCGGGTCAACTCCTCGACCATCCCCTTGCTCAGCCCATAAGCATCCGCTGCCAAACAGGGATGATCATCTGGGATAGGCAGCTCAAGCGGAATAAAATCCTCGGTGAGTCCACCCACCACGGCAATGGAGCTCGCTGTGATGAACTTTCGGCAACCACGGTCAAGCAGATAAATATCGATACAGCCTCCTTGTTCCTAGTACATTAACAGCAAGGCTTTGCTCTTCAGTAGAGCCTCCAGTAACAGCAGCGAGATGAATAACCGCCTGTATCTCATACGAGTCCAGTCCACCCAAATCCTCCACCGAATCAAAAGAACCCTGAACATACACAAAGGACCCTTCCGGGGCTTGGCGAGACAGACAGATCACTGTATGTTTATCCGCTAAATACTTGACCAAAGCCGTTCCGATAAATCCACTTGCTCCGGTGATTAGAATATTCATGCTGATCTTCCCTTCTTTTTCTTTGTCTCGTAAAATTCAGAAAAAAGGGGCCAAAGAAGGCCCCTCTGTTAATTCTTCATTCAAATTATTCCGTCCACTGTTCTCCGCCTTGTGTACTAGGCTTCGAGACATGGTCGGTCGAAGCCTCCTCTATATCCCCGAAGGCCCAGTGGGAGGTTGGAACATCGTTCCAACCTGGCTGTGTGATACCAATTAACGGGCCCCTGCCCAAAACTCTGTTGATAGCTGTAACGGCTTCCGCACGGGTAAGCTTGGAATTAGGTCGGAACGTTCCGTCACTGTAGCCGTTCATTATGCCTATCTCTTGGGCTTTCTTTATCGCCACCTGCGCCCAGTGACCTGTGATGTCAGAGAAGCCGCGGCCCGATGTTGTAGAATTCGGGCTCAGCATGGCCGCCAAACTGGCCATTTCTGCACGCGTCAAGGGTTGATTAGGTTTAAAAGTACCATCGATGTAACCGTTCATTAGTCCCATCTTTGCTACTTTGGCGATGGCATCTGCACCCCAATAGCTGGAAGGTACATCACTGAATATTCCCCCTGATCCAGTGGCATCTTTCTCAGCAACCTTCGCTAGGATAGTTGCCATCTCAGCACGGGTAATAGGCGCATCGGGTTTGAAAAATCCTCCCGGATAGCCGTTGATATATGCCGAATGCCGCATTGTCTCGGCATCATCCTTCCCATCCGTTCCAGGTGCCGGAGTTAGCGTCGGAGAAGGGGTAGGTGTGGATGAAGGCTGAACTGGAATAGACGAACCGCCTCCATCAGCCGGTGTCGGTGTCGGTGTTGCTGTCGGCGTTGGTGTTGGAGGTTCTGTAGGGTTCGTTCCACCATCACTGGTTGGAACTGTGAATTTCAGCTGATCCGTCAGCATGAGATTACCTGATTTCTTCACAGCTTTAAGCGTGTGTAAGCCGTTTGGCAAACCAGAAATACTGTAAATCTCCTGTTGTGTCAGTCGATTCTGACTATAAGCATTCACGGTCTGAATCCATTGTCCGTTCACATAAATATCTACATCCCCTTGATCTGGACCCGTAGGTGTGATCATGCGAATTCCAGTGCCCTTGAAGGTATATTCAAAGGAATCACCGTCCACAGTCGTTGAATGCACATCATTGAGATAATCGCCGCCAATAGCAAAGCTGAGGTTCAGCTTTCCCACTGGTTGTGCTGCGAGATAAGATTTGTTCAGTGTAACACGGTCACCAGCTACCGTATAATCGGTCCCAGGAACCAGATGATGTGATCTGTTCGTAATGCCTATGAAGCTATCCGGCTGTTGTAAAAGTGTAATCTCAATATCTTGCTGAGCAGATGGTGATTTATCAAAGCTCGCTGCGATCGGATTAATCATATTTGGAATCTCTACCTTAAGCATGTCAAGCAGCATAAATCTGCCCGATTTTTTCACAGCCTTGAGTGTGTGCTGTCCATCTGTAAGGCCTGAGATACTATACAGAATCTGCTGTGACAATCGCCCGTTTCGATAAGCGCTCACCGTCCCCTTGAATTGATCGTCTACATAGATATCCATATCCCCTTGTGATTCGTCTACCTCTGTGAACAGCTGAATCCCTGTTCCTCTAAAGGTGTATTCAAAAGAATCACCGTTCTGCTCCGCATAGTGCACATCATCATTATAGTCGCCCATTCCTCTTCCACTATTGCGGGACCAATTACCGTTATATTTGATTGACGGATCGTCGTTATTAACCATCACATAACGGATGCCTGTAGAATCGCTAATGTGAATCGCTAGTGTCTGTGGATCTCCGGCGCTAAAGATAATGTTCAGACTTGCCAAGCCAGCAGATTGCTGCGCAAGATATTCCTTCTTGATGGTCAATTTATCATTAGTCACCGTATAATCGTCTTCATGGAGTGCCACTCCATTATTTTCAATACCACTCAGGTATTGCCATGCAGATTAAGCGTGACTGTGACATCCTTCTGTTGTTCCGTTGCTTTGTCAAAACCAGCGGATGTCGGAGTGATAGAACTGTTCTGACCCCCCGCCGGACTTTCTGTTGTCACTTTCAGCGCATCGAGCAGCATATAATTTCCCGAGCCCTTGCTCACCTTAAGCGTGTGAGGACTATTAGTAAGTCCCGATACACTATAAAGGGATTGTTGTACCTCTCTCGGTCCACTTGTATACGCATTTACAGTCTGTGCAGCCCCATCGTCCAATGTAACAATCATGTCTCCTTGAGATTCATGCTTTTCTGTCAGCAGCTCAATGCCCGTTCCCGTAAAGGTGTATTCAAAAGAATCGCCGTTATTCTCGGTATAATGCACATCGTTATTGTAATCCGCATGTTCTCGGGATGAGCTTACCTGCCATGTGCCGTTGTATTTAATCCCGCTGTCATTATCATTAATATAAACCACATCGGTAACGGTTGTACGGCTTGCCGAAGCTGCATTTGCAGCAGGGTCAGCCACGGAGTTCAGAGCATCCTCTTGAGGATTACTGGAAGCAGCAGCCGAAGAATCCTTAATCGTAATGCTTAGATCCTGCTTCCCTTCTAGCAGCTCCTTGCCTCCATTCCGCTTCCAATCTCCGCTGTATCGCATCCCTGTATCATCGTTATTAACAGCCGATGTGCCGCTTAGCGCTGTTACTTTAAGCATGCGGGAGGCATGGGGTTCAAGGATACCTCCGCTAAATTCTTTTTCAAAGGTTCCCAGCTCGGAATGACTCCATAAGTCGCGTACCGAAGCCGGGCCCTCAAGGCCGAGATCACTCCATTTGACTTTAACCTCCGCAGCCCGACTACCCAGATTGAACAGAGCTACGCTGTAAGTCCCATCTCCATTATTGGCAAACCAAACCTGCTGCTGTGTGTCCATAGATACCGGATGACCAGGACGTCCAGCCTGATTTACCGCAATTACCTCATCATTGGTAAGCAGTTCTAGTCCATAGCTGTCCAGCCGTGTCATGTCATTCCCTGTATAAAGCGGTACGGAAGATATTGACCAGAACGTCATCGCGGTCTTCCGCTCATCCTTGGTCAGACCATCCATGGAGCCGTTACCTACATTCAGGGAATCGAAATCGTTCCAGCCGCCAGGGCCTGCATCCCGCCACCAGAGTGCTGCTTTAGGGAATAAACGAGAAATACTCGGCCATGCTGTTAACCCACTGCCGTCATAAGATTCAACATCCCAATCAATTCGCCAGCCGTTAGCATATTTTTTCCAGAATTCTACGTAATTATGGTCGAGTGCCCAGGACAGCTCAAACCAAATATTATTTCTATCCAAAGCCTTAGACCATGCTGCTACATCGCCGCGCGCATCCCGGCTCAAGTTGTCAATCCCAGACCCAGGGGTTACGCTGTCGAATTTAACGAAATCGATCCCCCACTCGCCAAGCATATCTGCAATGGAATCCACATACTTCTGGGCACATGGATTCGTGAAATCTATTTTATAAGTGTAGGAATTCCAATAATCCATAATGGTAAGCGGCTTGGCCGTAATATCCGGAATACGACATTCCCCGCCTGTCCCATACACCTCAAGATTGCGGTTATACGCATCGATAGATACTCCCGGGATCAGATAGATCCCGATCTTCTGTCCATTATTATGGACATAGTCGATAACCTCCTGAAATCCGTTTGGATAAAGGATCTCACTAGGAATAGGTCTCCCGTATTCATCCATATCGCCATTCCAGCCCGCATCAATATTAATATATTCATACCCGTGGGCTTGCAGCTTCTCATGCATCGCGTCCGATTGCTTCTTGACACTCTCCGCCGATGTCCAGTTCCCTTCGCCGTCATACACCTGCATACTGTAACTGCTCCAGCCCATATACGGCTTTTGAGCCATACTCTTCTCCGCCGCTAGTGCTACATTCCCTTTCGTACCTGTAAACCCGAATTGTGCTGCTGCAATAATGAATACTAGCAGACTCATACCTAACCTTTTTCCCATTCGCTTCAAATCATCCTTACCCCCTCTTGAAATGTGGTCAAGATTACTTTGATAGCGCTTTCTTTCGGGAAGATCATAATTGAATATGGATTACCATGATAGGTACATTTCGGTATTTTACGTACAAATAACCCAAAAACAGAGGGGCAAATAAACAGCAGGACAAACATATTTCCTCGTTTCTATGGAACTTAGTAAAAAACACTGTACCCAGGTTATATTGGACAATCATAAAACAAACTCTTATTTCTTCGTCCCAGTGATGAACTATAATAGAGAGGGAGTTTACTAATGAAAAAAGAAAATGTTCTTGCTTACAGCCGTAGTCTTGATTAGTTCCAGCTTATACAAAGGAGCGATCATCCGGCTATTGGATAATCGCTCCTTTGTATGTAAATGCATAAGATAGCTTAACTAAAGACAACAAAAAGTAATAGTTTCATATTATACATAATCCTATGTACTCTATCATTTTTTTATATACAATAATAAAAGAAAACTGATGCCTGTGCTTACAAAGATGATTACATACAAATCAACCATTTGAGGTGTACTTTAAAGATGAATAGACCTATTCGTTTTGGCATAATCGGAAGCGGCTGGCGGGCGGAAATGTATCTGAAGCTGGCTCACCTGCTTCCACAGCAATTTCAAGTAAGCGGTGTACTAATTCGCAACCCTGCTAAATACCAGCAACTGATCGACAAATGGAACCTGACCGTGTACAGCTCGATGGGACGTCTTGCGGCCGAGAGTGATTTTGTGGTCCTGGCGGTATCCAAGAGCGCTGCCGCCTCACTGCTGTTGGAGCTTGCAGCGCTGCAAATACCTGTGTTGGCCGAAACACCCACCGCCTCTACACCGGCTGAATTTGAACTGCTTCGATCCAGCGCCATTGATTTCACTCTAATTCAAGTAGCCGAGCAATATCCGCTGCTGCCTCACCATCAGGCAAGAACCGCCTATATTCAAACCGGACATTTGGGCGAGGTAGGTCATGTTCAAGTCTCTGTAGCGCATGGGTATCATGGAATCAGCCTGATCCGTAAATGGCTCTCAATCACTGGCACAGCCTGTGAAATCACAGCCCGCCGGCTAGAGGTTCCAATCATGGACTTCTCTTATAGGGGGAGGGAGGCCGAAGATGACCTGAAGACAGAGCAGCAGGATATCGCAATTATGGTGTTCCCATCCGGCAAAAGCGCTGTACTTGACTTCACTCGCTCCCAATATTTCTCACCTCTCCGTACCAACCGGGTGCTCATCCGCGGATCACATGGCGAAATTCGAGATAATGAGATTATCCGCCGCCTGGGAACCGAAGAGACCGAGTATATGAACATTAGACGGATTCAAGGCGGACAGGAAGGTAGCCTAGAAAGTCTCTCCTTGCATGAATTGCGTGCAGGACAGCTTAGTCTATTTCAGAACCCGTTTCATCCCTCTCCCCTTTCTGATGAAGAGATTGGGATAGGACAAGCCTTATTGAATATGTCCCGCTTCCTGCACACGGGAACTTCAGCATACTCATTAGCGGATGCCTTAACAGATATCAGACTGTCATTCGCGGTCGATGAAGCCATCGCCCTTGGAAGTACTATAACTTTGCAAGATGAGATTAGGTCTGCAAAATAAAAACAGACAGATGAGAAAGTTAAGAGCTTTCTCATCTGTCTGGAAAATTGTATAACATTCAATGACTCGAACAAGTGTAGCATGCAAAACCGAAATCAATGACCGCCCGATTTCACTCCCCTCATGCTCCATATGAAATCTAATTAAACGAACAAATATCCGATTACAGGACCCATAAAAATAACCAAATATATAAGTGTAATCCATGGCTGATAATGAATATAGAATTCTTTGAATGAAAGACTCCATGGGTGCTTAATGATCACCCAGCCAAAAACATCAATTATAATGCAAACTCCGGCCCATATTGCACCCGTAATAAGTGCTTCTTCAAGGTTGGGTATAGATAACCCCCCTATATATAGCCAACCAAATATAGAAAACAGAACAATATTATAAAGAGGATGCCAAGGCTTTGTTTTTTCATATCCCTCCCCCATACCTTTTTCGTCCATTGGACTCATTTTTAACACATAAATATTAAATACGGTATGTAACACACCAATAATAGTCACTATAAAATAGCAAATCCATAACCATAACATAGACATTGCAAAGTCCTGCATAACTGCCTCCTTTTATTCAATGAGACCTTTCATAACCGAAGTGTTGTTTGAATTGAAACGACTTATCGACTCCGCTCAAGTTTGTGCTTGATAATACGCTGGCTAGTAGGCTTACAGCCGACTGTATCTAACCTCGTAACCCTTATAAATATGCGCTTGCATTGTATCTGATGAATTCAAATCTTTGTACGTCCTTTTGCGGAAACCGAAAGAAACGAGTACGAAGAGGGAACATTGCATATTGTTGGCATCCGCTTGTTTGACGGAAATCCGGTAAAGAAGTCAGCGCTAGCAAAATGCCAGCAAACCCGATTAAAAACAAACAAGGGCTCCAGCTCAAATGAGCTGAAACCCTTATTTGTTAGTGATGCCGAGGAGGGGGGCGAACCCGTACGGTACTCACGTACCGCAGGATTTTAAGTCCTGTGCGTCTGCCTGTTCCGCCAAAGCCTTGATAACACTGGGTTTTTCAGTGATTGTCTTTTCTAGCTACACAGGACTCATATCATGAAATATAAACTTATTTTAAGAGATTCTGTGTGTTCATACTAAGATACTCTATTACCTATAGCTCGTCAATCATAGTTATCCTAATAAAGTTCTCTTAGCAATCTCTACCAGTAAAGTTTTTGTCAATTCAAAAGGTAAACTCAGAAAATCCATTCCCTTTTTCTTTGCAATTTCTTTAGCTTCGTTAAAAACAACTTCGTTTCTGGCAGCATCTAGAAAATCATGCCCTTCCCACGTCATGCTTCTTACAATAAACTCATAAGGATTGTATCCTCCTTTGGCTTCAATATAACCAGCATCCTTCAGGAGTTTCACTTGATACTGTACCATTTCACGTTGTTCTTCGGTGTCATACCCTTCAATTTCAACAACAATACTATTAGTTGCTGTATTATTTTCTTCGATATATTTTAAAACTTTTATTATCAAATCCATATCTTTTTTCAAAAGACTCGCCTCGCTAAATATGAAATGTATGTTTGATCAAAAATCCTACATCTAACTATTCAATCAAAATATGCACAATCGCATACAACTTTCTTAATTCACTCTCAGTTAACTCACGATCACCAAAATAAAATTTTAATAAAGTATTGTTGTTGTCTTTAAAGTCAATCCTCTGAGGTACAGCAATTTCATTTCGTGGATTTTTTAGATCCAATATCCAGTCAGCAGATACTTCATACAAGTTACATAGTGCGCGTAAAGTATCAAAGTCTGGTTGGCTGATCCCGTTTTCATAATTGCTTATCGTCTTATTGTTTACATTAATGCGTTTCATAACTTGCTCTTGAGTTAACTTACTTTTCTTTCGAGCTTCCATTAGGCGCTTACCATATTCATCAGACATTGTGCGCCTCCTCTTTTCGAGATCCATCATTGTTGGGTTCCGCTGTTATATAATTCTCAACTATAACTCGTAACACACTCAATAACCTTTTTTCATCTGTCTTAGTTAATTTACGCCTATTATATGAAAGAGCCGTTGAACCACTTAATAAATCGGTTAAATCAACTACTGGATATTCACCATCAAAGACTGATTGTCTGATTCCGTGATCCTTTACTTTGTCGTTATTTCTATTTATTTTTGTCCTGCCAAGAATCCAATCAGCAGATACATTGTATATGTCGCAAAGATAATTCAATGTATCAAAGTCAGGCTGATTTCTTCCAGATTCATATCCACTCAAAGTTTTATTGTGAATTCTGTTTTTAGTAAGATTCATAACATCTAGCTGTGTAAGTTCAAGATTTTCCCTTGCCAGTTTTAATCGTTCTGCGAATGACAGTTCCATATCAGTGCCTCCCGCTCTTATGAAATGCCACTTTCATTACCCAGACGTAAATGATCATTCTGAATCTCTAATTTCGCCCAACCGCTTTAATAGCGCCTTAACTATTTCTTCACGACTGTACTTTTCATTTCTAAAGGCTTTAGCCATTTGTTCAATCAATTCTTCAAACTTATAATTTTGCATATATATCTTGCTAAGTTTCCTGTTTGATAGCTTCAATTCAGTCAAATCAATTTGCATATTTTCAGCTACATTAAGGAGTCTACGATGCTTTTTCATTAAATTTAAATATAATTCTAGTGGAACTGCCTGCGTATTATTTATCTCGTCGTCTTCCTTAACTTCCTTTAATTCTTGCTTTGCGCTGTCTTTCAATTTGTAAAAAACTGCTTTATACTTTCGATCCAATATGGATGCTCCTTTGTATGTGAAAGTCATATTTGATTCACTCAATCAAATAAATTTGAATGTGCAAGTAGCCTTAACAATAGAAATTTCGTCTTCTTCAATATGTTCTTGTTTGGCAATTTCTTTCTTTAAATAAATATTTAACTTAATCTCATCCGATGATATTACTTCAGGAATATAGTCAAAATGTACTTCCTTGTCTCGTCCATTTATACAGTACACAACGTTAAAAATCTTTTTCATTTCTTCATCCCCTTATTAAGTTTTAAACGCACTCTTTAGTTAAACACCTCTCCACTTAAAACTCACATTTCATCTTAATTCCTATCCAATTTTATAATCACATCAAAATTTTCTTTATACAGATTATCTAAAAAGTGCTTTCTATCTCCGTGATCATCTCTAAAATTACTTCCCAAACATTTGTTTACTAATTTTAGAAACGAGCCATGCTCTCCCCAGAGTTTATATATTGTTCCATTGTGTTCAAGATGTCCCGCTTGATTTTCTGGTACTGTTGATACGTGCCTTACCATTATCAACACGGCGTTATCACCCTTTACAAATTTGAATAATTTAGTTTTTGCCGTTCTTTCCATTGCTGTAATTTTCATAAAAGTAGCCCCTCACGAAAGATTGTTTTTTTCAGTTCTCCTGCCAGTTATTCCACCAGCCACCGCGAATAATAATCCAAAATGATTCAGGATCACATTTAATTGTTCCATGGTTTTTTAGTGCTACCCTTATTTTCCCTCCTTGCTTATCTACTTTAATTATTTGATGAAAAAAGCTATCATTAAGCAAAACTGTCTTATCCTCATAAGCTGTAAGTTCGGAGGATAACACGGCAAAAGCGGTGTGTTCCCTCGTCTCGTTTTTTGCTGATATATGAAGACTTAACCTTCCATTACATTCTGGACAACTAAATGTATGTATCTCATATCCAGGTTGCATTATCACTTGATTACAAGATTCGCATCTTGCGCTAATGATATCAGGAAATCCACCATTAACCATTCAACATTCCCCCTGTTAAATACCATGAAAGGCTAATTTCATCATCGATTTTCATTTGTGTGTAATGTTAAATTTAGGCTTCATTTTAATTATGAGTTCTTTTTCTAAAGTAGCAATTTCTGCTGGACTTAAGTTCTTATAGCTTTCGAATGCTATCAAATAATTGTTTTTCAAATACTGAACTGAATCATTTCCAGCCAATAAAAAATATTCTCTAGCCACACTTTTTCTAAAGGCTGATTTATCAATCCCTATCTTATTATTATGACGGACTGGATTGTTTACTTGAAAAGAATCTTTACTGGTAAACTTTGATGTCCTACATTCTAAATATTTTGGATTCAAAGCTGTGACCAAATTCTTTTTCTTAATCCACCTTTGCCCGTTGCCTTTCCTATGTAAACTAGTTCCTCGTTTGATTTGGTGTACCATGTATAAATACCAATATCTAGAGGAATATCATTTCGAGCAATAAGATTTGCATCGTGCTTCTTATCCCACATATCATCTCTCCTCAAGATTCAGTAAAAGATTCATTTTAAAACCAATTCAATCAACCCTGTATCCATATTCACACTAAAACCAAACTTAGAATAAAAATGTTGCAAACGATCAAAATGATCTTTATCAACGCTTGAGAGTCTACCGCGAATTCTTTCAATTTTTCTTAATTTGGCAATATTAATTAGACAATCCATAACCAAGGACCCATAACCTTTATTAACAATATTTTCAGAACATTCAATGTCGTCAATAAATATAGTCTTGTTTGATAAATTTAAATTTGTGTTGATTGTCAAATACTTATAGTTTCTATTTGGACTAGTAACCATGATTTGAATATCATCGTCGTTGTAACCATAGAGAATTACTTCTTCGGGATAGTGATTAGTTAATTTTGTTGAATCTATAGCAAGAATTCTATAATCTCCCTTGACTATCCATTTTACAGCATCAATTATTTTTTTCATTCTTGTTAGCTTCCAATACTGCTTCAGATCTAAGTCTTTGCAAGTTAGAATTCGATTTTTCAAGGTACTCATTCATTTCAAATACTCTGGGGTAAATAAGATTTGATAACCACTTTCTCATCAGATCATCCCTTATACAAGAATTGTTTTACTGAGTATCAAATAGCCTCATTAATTAATACTAATTCATTTTCGAATTCAGTAATCTTCTTAATAACTGCTGGACTCATCATTTTATAAAGATCAGAAGTAATACCATATGTCTCCAACTCAGACAATCTATTCTTTCTTTCTTCCAAATTTCTCTTTAGCCATTCTATTCGCTTCTCTTTCCTTTGCTTATCGTATTTTTCAACATTTTTTTCGCCCCATTTGCTTTCAATAAAGGCGTTAATTTCATTCATTGCGTTTGGATCATTATTGATATTGTCCAGTATGTATCCTTTTAAATTAATCATCATTCCTTGAACCCGATCTTCTTCATTTATCTTATGTCTGCCCACACTATTCACTCCCAATTATGAATTTACTAATGAAAGTATTATTTCACAACAATCACAGTGAGTCCCATATGTCACCGATCTGAGACTTTTTCTTCTCTAAACCTATCTTCTCTATTTCTTTTCTCAAACCCAAAGCTTTTTCGTGGAGTGAAGAATATTTTTTATAAATTTCAATTACTGTCTTACTGACATCGAAACCGTAAGCATATTTCACTTTACCACTCAGTTTTGAAAACCCACTCTCGTACGAAGATGTTTTTTCATGATCCAGAGGAATTTTAATGACTGAATGATCTTCAAATATCTTTCCCAGTTCACCGTACGAAAATCTTAAAGGATTATCTAAAAAGTCAGGAAGTCTATGGTCGTTATAATGCTTATATGTAGTATTGTTTTCTTTCATATGCCACCAGAGATTCTCGTTTTCAAAATGTCTATCTACTATCTCTGAAGCATTAGTTATCAAATTCTCAACATCTGTTTTTAATTTTTTTAATTTATCTTCACCTAGTTCCACTGCTTTATCTGGATTTGTTATTACTAATTCCTTAGATTTTTTTCTAAAGAGGTCACTAAAAAATACAGTTAGTTCTGTTTTAAACTCTTGCTGAATAATAGCCATCTCTTCCTTGATAGCCGCAGCCTCTATTTCTTTCGTTTGAATTTCGTTGTCAAAGTTCCTCATGTAATGCACCTCATTCTTATAAAATTGTTGTTTTACAACCATCTACATTTTAATTTCAATGCAAATTCTTACATGTATAACCAATATCTCGACTAACATATTTCAATCTTCCCTGCAATGCAGGCTTAAGATATTCTGTATACAAGAAATGCTGCCCCAAGAAACTGCTAGAGTTATTACAAACATGAGCATTATACGCATAACTAACCGTTTGACTGTACTGTTTTTTTACGAGAACTCCCAAACTAAAAGCGAGCTTAATTTCCTTATCTGAAAAATCCTCAACGCTATAGTTTTCAAAACGTGACATAACATGAGCAATCTTTATTGGCTTCTTACATCTCCAACATTTTCCATTTATAATAAACAGGCTTTTCTTTACTGTTAATCCACCACACTTTTTACATTTTGGATTCATACAGACATCTACAAAATTCGGTGTCAAAAAATCAAGAAGAAGATCATCAAAATCCGTTTCCTCAGTCACATATATTTTGATAAGTACCACATTATTTCCCTTGTAATATTTCAGCACTTGTTCTTCTGGTTCGTGAGTCACTACAATCTCTATTGCTATGATTAGTTTTCCAATAGAATCAAGCAACGATATGTCAGGTCTGCAAATTCCAAAGCTTTGTTCTTTCTTAATGTATTTTGTTTTTTTGATCAGGTTTGCATTATGTGTTCCAGAACAATATTCACATTTCCAAATCATATTAATTTCATTGTTATTAACTAAAGCATCATTAATCTTTTTATATAATAATTCCTTATATCCCTTATATAAGGCTGATTCAGTTGTACAATTTGAGACATACGCCTTATGTGAAAAGTAGGGTCTTCGTAATGCCTTTTCACTCTTACGTAAGATCATTTCATTTCCACAATCTAAGCAGAAAAACTTACTCTTTTTATTTGCATCTTTAGCATGAACCATGTTTCCTTCCTCATCTAATGATAGAGAATACAGAATATCAGTCACTCACGATTCACCTCAAAGTTCAGAATGCGATAATTTAATTTTACATATTCTACTTTTTTCTATCGCAGAGATGAATTTCAAGTCTATTTAATCTAATTTGTTAATCATTTTTAAAATGCAATAAATCCACAAGGTCTACAAATCCAATTCTTTCTGTCTCATCAAACTTAATTCTAGCTTTGACAGGATTATTTAAATGATCAATCTTAAAGCCCATCAATACACCAACCTTATCTCGGTGTTTTAATTTAAGAGGATTATCTGGGATCACTTTATACACAGCACCATATTTAAGAACTACCGTCCTAATCCAAAAGATACTCTAGTAATATTTTACCATAATAAATAGTGCGATAATATGAAATTTCCGAGTTTAGTGATCAATCGAAAAACACAAAAAAAAGCTAATTCACAATATCTGAATTAACTTTTTTAGAAGTATGATTTTGAGATTTTTTCACTATTTCTTCTGCTAATAAATTAGGAATGAACTTCGCCTGTCATTATGACCCCCAGATAACTCAGTTAACTGGAAGGATAGCAATCAGAGATTTCATTTACTTCTCATTGCTTAAACAATAACCATCTCTTTAAATCACAATTTTTTTAATCTTTTAGTTTCAGGCAACAACTTATGAATAGGACTAGCTAAACCATGCTCTTTTTTCAAATCATTGTTGGTCAGTGCTACGTAACGTTTGGTCATAGAGAGGTCTGAATGACCAAGTGTCTTCTGTAATATAAGTGCATTAGTGCCATTCCTAATATACTCCAGAGCGAAGGTGTGCCTTAGATCATAGGGACGTATATGCACCCTAAGCTCCTTGCTATAGCGCTCCATTCTGTCTCCCCACGTGTGACGATTCAGCGCTTTGCCCTCAAGTGTGCAGAAGATTGGAGCGTCTACACTCCAAGAATCAGCTCTAACATGGATCAGTTGCTGGATAGCCTTGATAGTTGGCATGGAAATTGGCAATGTTCTGGAGACTCTTGTTTTTGCTTTCTCAGATGTAATATAGATTTCTTGAGAATGAGCGTTAAAGTCTGGAATAATCAGCGATAAAGCTTCTTTAGGTCTGATACCTGTGTCTAAGGTTAAAAGAATCAACGCATAGTCTCGTAATCCCACAAAAGTATCCCTGTTAGGAAGGGACAATAACTTTATCAGTACCTCCTGATCTATATTCACAACTCGCCCTTCGTCCTTACGCTTCTTAAGCGATTTCACAGGATTAGAGTCAATTAACTCTTGCTCAACACACCAATTCAGAAATGTCCGCAGATAGACTAGTCTATTGTTGTAAGTACATGGCTTAATGCCTTCTTGTCCAAGATATTCAAACAGATTATTTTTCAGATATTCTACTGTCTCGAATGAGTTGCTGTACCTCTTGAAGAAGAGCTTCACATGTTGCTCATAATCCTTTTGCGTCTGATCACTGACTCCCTCTGCCTTCTTCCAGAATAGAAATTGCTTTAACGCTTCTTTCCAACCCACTGCCTTATTCTTTTTAATTTTTGTAACTCTAACCATAATAAAAACTCTTCTCCAGAACTTGTGAATTGACAAGCACTGAAAAAGAGTATTATCGTCAGAGTTCTGTGTGTTGGAATGTGATCCCTAGACACACAGAACCTTTATCTTTTGACGGAAGCTTTACTCAAGAAAAACAAAAAAACCTTGATTTCTCAAGGTTTTCACTGTGATGCCGAGGACGGGGGTCGAACCCGTACGGTACTCACGTACCGCAGGATTTTAAGTCCTGTGCGTCTGCCTGTTCCGCCACCCCGGCATATTATGTGTTGAAGCTTCATACGATGTTTACGTATAACGCGACAAGAAATATAATATCATGAATTTCGATAACACGCAATCCCTTTTTGAAAAATAATTTATCACATTAAAAATAACCCGTTCCAGCGTGTGCCGACACGGGTTATTAGGCATGTCGATTATCTGCGTTCGTCACTTCTGCTTCTCATTCCAACTAGGCCCAAAAGTCCAAACAATCCGAGCCAGCCCCAGTTAGACCCTCTGCTGGTAGTCCCAGTATTCGTAGTTGTGCTGGTTGCCCGATATCTACCGTCCGTTGTAGTGTTGGATAGTGGAGTTACCGTATTTCTGTTGTAGTTATCCCGGGTGTAATTTTCTGTATTGTAATTATTGTTGTGATAGTTGTTACGATTGTAATTTTCCCCTGTGCGGATCTTATCTCTCATAATGCTCTCATGCTGATTCATCGTTCCCGTGGTGCCGTTCATTAGATTGCCTTCCGTATTCATCATCCGAGTGTTATTCACGGTACCATCCATGCCCGTATTCGCGTTTGGGATACCGCCTAAAGCCGCCGACCCGATTGGATTAGCGTAACTAGCTCCCATTACACTCAGTGACAGTACAGTGCAGCATGCAAGGCTTGTTATCAGCTTGTTCACAACGTATGCCTCCCTTTATAGTTAGTGATCACTGATAATTTCCCCTTGGATGGCACTGTCTATACATGAATAGCTTTACTCTTTTACTACATTCACTGTCTTGCTCGCTGCGTCATACGTAACCTTTGCTCCAAGCGCCTCAGCCAGAACCCGCACGGGTACATATGTTATACCTGTATCAAGAACGCCATCCGTAAGCTTGCTGCCATTCAAGGTTATCGATACTTTAACATCCTTATTCACTGCGTCATCCTCCCCGATTATCCTTTTTAAAGCTTCATTGACCTGATCCGTTGTAGGACGTTTACCTGCGCGAAGTTGACTTGTGGTTAAACCGAAGGTCATCTGCAAGTGGGAATAATCTTTAAAAGACGTCCAGTCTCCTCCCCATTCAAGCCCCAGCTGTTTACCCACCTGTACCACCTCTTGCCAGTCCGCTATTTTATCTTTATCCCCATCACGATTCATATCCCAGGAAAGACTATTTCCGTCCGGCAGCAAAAGCGCAAAATCAAACGCAAGGCCATAATTGTGATAGCTGGTTCCACCCTTGGCGTTGGTAACTATTGGCCCCGGCTTACTTCTCCCCTGTGCATACAAGGCATTTTGCTCTGCGATTGAGCGTAATCCCTGGGTAATCACAATCGGCACTCCTTTGGCATAGCTTTGCTGAATCAAAGCCTTCGCTCCTGCTGCCAAAACAGGATGAAGCCCAACAAGACGCGCCGTCGATTTATCCCTTACTTGTTCCAAAGTCAGCATAGAATCACCCCTTGCTATAATCAATGATCCCGACTCCCCATTCGCTTGTACTAATAACCCTTTCTTATATTTTAAAAAAAGACCCCGGTATCCCCGAGATCTAACCTGAAAGGTAGCTATTCACGGCTTCTCCACCTTGGATCAATTCCACAAAAAAGGGCAAAATATTAGCGAAAGGTGGGAACACATATGGACATTCATAGCGATAGCTATAGAGTTGCTGCACTCAGCGAACAGGATGAAGCACTCGAAATTATTCGGAATGCCGAAGCTTCTATTGCACATCTAACCGGCAACCCAACCGTGACTCTAATTGCTTATGAAAAAAATGAAGGCAGCAATTCTTAGCATCAGACGATGTAAACCTCAACAAGGTCATCCACATTGATCCACTTCCATTCCTCCGCCCACTGCAGCTTAAACTCACGCGAGTGGGTGTGAATGGAAGTCACAAAGCCACTTATTGTCGTATTCTCAAAGGGATCAAACAACACAACAGTCACACGCACATGACTCCGTAACGATAAGGCCAGTGTACATTCGATTTCCTCCAGTTTCTGCTCATCCAGAATAGGCTTAATGCGGCGCAGCGTCTCCCGTTCATCCCTAATAATTCTTACCTTGTGCTCCGGCAGCATCATCCGACTGCTTTCCCACAGTCCGTTTTTCTCCAGCTTTTTGCCCATGGTAACCCCTCCCTAATATCTATACTATCCTATTTATACGAACGTATGTTTGTATTATATCCATACCTTCGCTGAATAATCAATAATCAGGAAAAAGATACCACTTTCTATCTTCCTCTTTATCTAAAAGTTGTATAATAATACATATCTGATCGAGAGGAGCTTTCCACTTGAAAAAAAATACTGCACTTCTCATCCTAATCCCTGCATTATTCCTGTGCATATACCCCCTCGTATATCAAAGTAATACACTCTCAGACCTTACAAAAGGAATTGTAGCTGGCTTATTTATAGGATTGGCAGTGTTACCTCTACTTAAGCTCAAAATCGCAGCAAAAAGACGCTGACAGTTAAACTGTACAGCGTCTAAATTCCGATCTATTCTTTAACGTTCTCTGTCTCAGTGGTGGACTGACCATCGGCATCGATGAGCCCTGTTGCTTCTCTTGCTTCATTAAGCTTGGATATGCCGTACAGCATCGCTACATCAGCGTTCTGATTCAATTCCTGGAACTGCTCAGCAGTGACCTCTGTGGAATCAGCACCTTGAGAAGCTTGTTCTTTTAGAGCATAAGCACTTTGAAAAGCAATTTTGGACTCCTCAAGCAGCTTACGAATATCTTCAGGCAAGCTAGAGGAGATCTTCACCTTTTCAGCCTGATTAGATAGGTCTGTTGCAGTTTTCTGGAACTCGTTAATCTTCTTCTCTAGCTGCCTGTCCGAAAGCTCTCCTGCTGAATAACCAGCGATGGCTTCGTTGAACTCCGCTAAAGATGATTTTCCTAATTCCTCAAGTTTAGACATTTCATTGTAGAAGTTTTGCACGGTCTCCTGCACTTCTTCCTCTGAGGCAGGCGCCGATGAAGTTGAATTATTATTGCTGCAGGCGCTAAGGATGACAGTCAACATTAGCGTTCCTATTAGTAACACTTTTTTCATTTATTTATCCCTCCACTTAACAGAATAATGTCGCTTTGTGTAAAGTGCAAATGAAATTTATGTAAAATGACTATTATGTTATAATTATTTCAATTGTAATTAGGGAAGGAGAGTTTTTATGCCTTATTGCACAACCTGCGGTTCAGAATATAAGCAAGGCGTGAAATTTTGTGGAGAATGTGGATCTAGCATTGACGGCACCGCTCCAGTGACCGCCCGGCGTCCATCAGCAAATCTAAACGCTACTCAAGAAGTCGTACTCTGGAAAGGTAAACCGGCTAGCATCTCGGATCGCCTCAAAGGAATCGTACGCCTAAACACGACTACGTACACCATTACAAGCCAGCGCATTATGGTAAAGACCGGACTTATCGGTAAAAATGTCGAAGAAATTGAATTACTGCGCGTACGCGATTTATCCGTAGCACAATCTATCATGGACCGGATGCTTGGCATTGGTTCATTAACTGTATTTTCTGATGATGCCTCAGCGCCTCAGCTTCTTTTCCGAAAAATCCATGATGCCCAAACCGTCAAAGATGTTCTGCGCAAAGCCGTTCGAGACGAGAAGATCGCCAACAACATTAGCTACCGCGAACAAATCTAAGATGGTTTTTAAGTTAAAAAAAGCCCCGAAATCCGGGGCTTTTTTTGCTTACGCTTCGACGCTCAAAGCAGATATTTTTTATGGAAGATAGAACGCACTTGCTGGAATAATCCCCTTTGGCTGGCTAGGGCTTTCCCATTGCAATACAATCCGCGCGTCCCCCTCATTCTCATAGTATTCCACTTTTACTTCGTGCAGCTTGCCTGCAATCAGATTTACACTACCTTTTCGCTCCTGTCCACTCTGCTTCACCCAACTGTCAATGATTAACCCTCCATCAATCCACACCCGTACCCCGTCATCAGAGGAGGAGTAAATGGTATAAGTCTCACTATAAGCTGCCGTCAGCTTACCGCTCCAACGTATAGAGAAAGCATCGACACGAATGGCTGGATCGGGTGAACCCTGTTTCCATGAAAATTGGATGTTCGCATCAGTTCGCGTCAACGCAGGAGTCCCGCTAAGGGTCATATTATTGAAATATTGCCCCCATAGCCCGCTTTGCAGCACACTATCTCCTTTAGCAGCCACAATCGCTGCCTCAGCAGCATATTCATCTCGTGTGAATACAAAGCTGTCGTTCATAAAGGCTCTAATCACCGCATCGGTGTTTTTCTCATAAAGAAGCTTGCCCCAGGTCATTTGATAAGACCATTTCGGCTGCGATTTAGCCAGTAGTGTAGGAGAAGGAAGCTCTCCGTTCTCTCCAATCGCGATCAGCTTTCCTCGGCCAAGATCCCATAGACTATCATAGTGACTTCCCTTGAAATCGCCGTCATAGATGTCTAGCGCCAGCACATCTACTTTGTCACCGCTCGGATAGTATTCCGCAGGCTCATCACACCATTGATTTTTGGCGTTTGGGCTCCATACCCACAATAAATTATGCAGCTTATGATAGCTGGTAAAACGGTCAAACATAAGGTTCCAGAGTTCTACGTAATTGCTCTTCTGCCCCCACCAGAACCATCCACCATTCATTTCATGATACGGCCGCCAGAGCACGGGAACGCCTGCATCATTAAGTTTTTTTAAAGACAGGGCTATCTTATCCAGATCAGCGATCAGTGCGTTATACTGAGTCGTACCCGGAGTTATATATGTGTCAAAATCAGCATTGCTTATGCTCGTAGATACATTAGCCCAAGCCGGCGCTGTCCCTGGCAACTGGGCGTGATAACTAATCGTTACGATTCCACCGGCTTTATACCAACGAATAGCACTGCTAACAACCCAATCCCGCTGATTGTCTATTAGCGCCGCCGTTTGATTATTGATTGCTCCCAGCTCATAACCGTGAAGGGCGGCGTATTGCCCGCTAGTATTTTTCAGCTTCCCATTGAACTCATCCGCGCTCTCCAAATAATCATGTTGTCCACTAATCAATCCTTTTCCTTGCAAAAAATAAAGGGTATTCAACAATTTCTGAGCAGAGGTTACCGTTTCCGAATCTGCCGGAGTCATTTGCAATTTACGATATGCTATTTGCCACTGAACATCGTTCACAAACCTCGATGCCGAATCAACCATATTTCGAAGGTTTCGCTGTTCCATCTACTCTCACATCCTTTTAACTTTTTTAAGTTATAGTATGGGGACAATAGTGACATGAACTCAGCGAATGGACATGAAGCTGTAAATTAATTTAGGACAGTGTAAGGAACTGCTGAATAAATTCACGGCTCAATAAAAAAAGGAGCCTAGCGGCTCCTTTTTTCCAAACTACCTCGTATATCTCAGCGGTAGTAATTCGGTAATATCATATTTGGCTAACCGGCCTTCCTCGGATACAATAACTTTGCAATCCTTCCCGTAATCAGCAATTAACTCACGGCACATCCCGCAGGGAGAAACTACTTTAATCTCTCTTTCCCCGCTATCCGGATCAGAATGCCTTACGGCAACAATCGTATCAAATTCCTTGTAGCCTTCGGATATCGCTTTTCCAATCACCATCGCCTCCGCACAAACTGTAATCCGCCCCATGCTAGCTTCTACATGTACCGCTGTAAAGATCTCCCCCGTCTTCGTACGGAGCGCCGCTCCAACATGGTGTCTTTCCCATTCATAACGTCTAGTAATAATATCTTCAGCAGAGGCTATAAGCGTCTGATCCTCAATAGTAATTAAATACTCCATATCCAATTCCGCCCTCCTCTTATTTTTCCTAAGTATATTAAATCGCACTGCATTATGATATAAGATATACTATTTTAAGTTCCAAAAAAGGAGGAGCAGATTTGAAAATACAGAAATTACTCACCAGTCTCATCATTGTTGTGTTACTCGCTTTCGGCGGTTACTGGTATGAACAGAACGGAGACCCGGCAGCCCCCTCGTCCACATCCGATTCAGAAGTTGTTCAGCTCATCTTCCCATCAGATCGTTATCCTGAGACCGCCAAGCATATTCAGGATGCGATTGCCAAAGGGGAGTCTGCCACATGTACCATTAACCGTGAGCAGGCTGAAGAGAACCGCAAAGAATCCTTAAGAGGGATCCCTACAAAAAAAGGCTACGACCGCGACGAATGGCCCATGGCCATGTGTGATGAAGGCGGCGAAGGGGCCGACATTGAATACATAACGCCAAAAGATAATCGCGGTGCAGGAAGCTGGGTTGGTAATCAGCTAGAAGATTATGCGGATGGAACCCGCGTAGAATTTATGTTCAAATAACGAGCTTCGGAAACAATGCTCCAAAAGAATAGCCCCATCCGGTATATACCGGATGGGGCTACAATGTGCATCAGCTAGCTTAGAATAAGCAAGCTTTAGTGATGATAACCAGCAAGATGAAGAGTACCAGAATAGCTCCCGTTGAAGTAAAAGGACTACACACCGGACCTACGTTTGCTGGGCTTACTACAGGACCTACGTTACAACCACAATGTTCCATTCCCATTTTTAATTCCTCCTAATGATTAATGACTACAGCACAAGATATGTAAAAAGGAGATAAGCCGTTTGGGCGAATTGGCAAACAAAATGCCGAACACCTAATGAATTAAATGGACAGAGTCGATATACAGGATATACACGAAGGAGGTGCAATATGGATATAGCTGCATTATCAATGGCAATGAGTCAAGCATCCTTAGCTCAGAATGTGGGGATACAGGTCATGAATATAGCCAAAAATCAGGCTGAAACCCAGAGTCAAACGATGGTGGAAATGCTGGGGAAAAGCGTTGCTCCGAATTTAGGAAAAACACTTGATATTAGTGTTTAATTGCATTATGCTAAGGACACACAAGAACACTCGTTCTTATGTGTCCTTATATTTTTTTACTTTACATAGCCTTCGGGCTTTTCTTTTGTTCATTTATGCGAACATACGATCCTATAATTGATTCTGAATGAGGTGAATGATGTGGATAACATGAAATCCTATTATCAAATGACTGCACTGGAGAAGTGGACGGAAGATTTATACAAACGTCTAAACCTTACTCAGCCTTCGCAAATTTCGATTGCCTATATTGCAGAACGGCTTAATATTTGGGTTCATTATTTGGATGTAAGAAGTAAGAGTATCGAAGCATCAGCGGGGATGTACACCATGTTTATCGATAACCGGCTTCCAGCTAGCCTGCAGCGGCTAGAGTTTCTCCACGAGCTCTGTCACCTGCTCCGCCATGGTACCAATCATATATTGATGCCAGAACATTTTACGCGAGCACAGGAGGATGAATCCGAGCGTTTTATTCTTTATGCAGCTATGCCCTACTCCATGATCTCCCGTTTGAATTTGCCAGAACAACGAGAGGAAGCCATTAGCTATCTTGCAGCAGAATTTCAAGTGCCAAGCGAGCTGGCTTTACAGCGGATTGATCAGATCCAAAGACGTGTTTTTCAGGGGCAATTATTGGCCGTGATGGGAAGAAACGAAGAACGATTAACACATATTCAATAATGATTGCGGAGATAATAAGGGTAGTCGCAATGAAGGACCATTAATGATTATGGTGGAATTTCTCGCAAGGGGGAACGATATGGAAGCCATTAAAGTAATTGAATTATTGATGACTCATCCAGATTATAACGTAGATGCAGTACACCCCGAAATTCCGGATTTTGTTGGGATCGAGTCGATTGAAGTGGATCATGAAACAGGGACCTTCTCCATTTTATTGCAAGAACCCAAAGACGACTGAAGATGATTTGTGTAAGCTCATAATAAAAAGGCAGCAAGTATAGTATACCCAGGCAATTATTTACCTACACGGGTTTAACTATCGGCGGGAAATTTGCTGCCTTATTTGTAATTATAAGCTCTGTTATGCGACAAATTGAATCAAACCAATAAGAGTTAGAATGAGGAATATACCCACAACACCCCAAATAATAAACCATAAGATTCTTAGCCCTGGCAGTTTTGGACTTGAATAATTCTCTAGTACCTTAATACGTCGCTCCAACTCCTGTATTTTTCCTCTTGCTGCGTCATCTTCTTTCCTCCCTTCTAATGTGTAAACTTATATATTATCTTATAATATATACATTTTATCTAAATGGAGGAAATAAATGAAGAAAAGAACAAAAATAATTCTTGTTACTCTCATTATTCTATATGGAGTTGCTTCCTTAGCGCTTCACTCCTTCCGAAATCAGATGAACAATGAGATCATTCATTATCTGGTAGATGCTAGAGATTATAAGAATGAAGATCTTTATAAAGTCTATACCCAGATTGGTAAGGCTCCCGTAGTAAGCACAACGGTTATCTTTGCAGATGAACCTAACGCAAGATACTTTTATAGAAAAGAGAAGGATCTGATTCATCAATACAGCATGGCTCCTGTAAAAGGTTCTGATCCAAAATATACATATAAACATATTGAGGATCGTCTCCCGTAAAGGGGGAACTTCTATTATAAAAACGCGATTGTCTCAGCAGTCAGGATTATGGCTACTAAGACAACCGCGTTTTTTTAGATCCTAACCCTTGATCTATATGGCTAACAAAATTTTCTCAGGAACATAATGTGACCAAATGCCGTCCTAAATGGTGTTATAGGTAAAGGGGGCATAGAATCATGCAGCGATCCATGACCCGGCCGGGAAATCATGTGATAAAGAGTTACGAAATCTACGCAGATATGCTGTTCCGAATCGCCTTGGTCCATCTAGGCAGCCGCCAAGATGCCGAAGAAGCTACTCAGGAGACCTTCATCAAACTGATAGAAAAGGCGCCAAAGTTCAAAGATGCTGAACATCAGAAAGCATGGCTGATCCGCGTAATCACCAATCATTGCAAAACATTACTGGGTAGAGGCTGGCGAAAGCGTGAGGTTAAGCTGGAAAGCGCTGAGCCGATTGCGGTAGACAACCCCGAAGAATTGGCTCTATTGCAATTAGTTATGGCGATGCCCATGAAGTATAAAACTGTAATCCATCTTTACTATTACGAGGATTATCCCATCCAGGAAATCAGCAAGATTCTGCAGATTAGTCAGTCTGCCGTGAAGATGAGACTTCAGCGGGGACGGCAACTGCTAAAACTAGAGCTGGAAGGAGCGGAATCACAATGAAGGAAGATCAGTTTCGAACATTATATACGAAAGCGGTGGATTCTATGAAACCAGGTGAAGAGATGAAAAAAGAATTGATCGACAAACTGGTGCACCAGCAGGAGCGGAAACGTCCACGCAAAACGGTTTATATCGCGGCAAGTATCGTGCTTGCTGCCGGAATCGGCTTGGCTGCACCGAATATATGGCAGCAGTTGAACGGTCAGAGCACCCAAGGACAGATCGCTCAGGTAACTCCGGGCCCAAGTGATGCAGGCAATCCTAGCACAGATACGTCCAGAAGCATTATCATCCCCAAGCTGGAACTGCCGGATACCAAGTCTGGCGTTAAGGCAGATATGATCGCTCTAGTCGTGTATAAAGATAATATTTATACACAGTCTGCAACTCGCATCGACGCCGCCGACGCTCCCGCTCTGCGCGGTGATAAGCTGGGACGGACTACAGGCGGCATCGATGAATGGAGCGGTAAAGACAAATATATTGAGCTAGCTTCTAACATCGGAGAGACGGATATCTATTCTGTGAAGGGATATGATTCCAATTTCCTGATTATGTCCTATTCGGAAATCAACGGCGAGGTATTCGCCGAACTGTATGAACAAACGAACGGCATCACCGTAAACAGCGGTGCTGATCTGTTCGGCAAGCTAAATCTTGAGGGCAGAATTACTTCAGCTCAGTGGGAAAGCTTCGACAGCTGGAACAATGGACTACAGAAGTACACACCGCTTGCTGTCGACGAGGCGCTTAGCGGCTTTCTGACGGCACTCAACGCGGCTAAACCACTGGCAGCAGAGCCACTTATCGAGCAAGGCATCTACGACAGCGAAGAGCGCAAGATCATCTATCTACAGTTGGAAGACAACGCCCGGGTAGAGCTGACGCTGTTCGGTCAAGGACTTGTACGTTACGGTCAGGCACCGGTATTCTTCGAAGTCGAATCTGGGGCATTCCAGAAGCTCTGGGATAGTATGAAACTATAGGGATGTTGGTCGGAAACCCAGCATACAGCGATTGGGACAACGATTACGACAGCATTTCGGTCGCCATACCCATTAGAGAAGTCTAGCTGGATACGCAAAAAGGGCACTGCTTCCAAACCATTTCATGGCTTTGCGACAGCGCCCTTTTTGTGTTGGCTATATGGTTTACCTTTTACCATGCCAGAATATCAGATTCTAAATAAAAATCCATATATCGCCAAAAGTTTTTGTGTAGTAGAATGATTTTGTCGATTAATATATGTGTTTAAGAAGGAGTGATTAGATGGGTGCAAAAAATAAAGTTATAGCTGGTGACTATGAAGGTAAAGTAATAATGTCTACTCTTGGAATTGTAAATTTGCAAACTGGTTTTTTAAAAACAATCACAATAGACAAAAACACTGTAGAGGATTATGAGATAATGGACGAAACTCATTCCAAAAGTGCTGTGAGTGCTGTAGGAAGAGGATTAGTGGGCGGATTTCTACTCGGACCGGTTGGTTTGCTTGCTGGCCTTTCAGCTAAGAGCAAAGGAGTTCATATCATTGCAGTTCAGTTCAAGGATGGAAAGAAGAGTTTAATAGAGATAGACGAAAAAATTTACAAAGCTTTTTTGAAGAATTGTTTTTAGAGAGAGTACATAGTGTAAAAGAGCCGTTGTAGGTTAATCCTATGATGGCTCTTTTACTTGTTCAATGTTGCTATAACATAGGGAATCAAAAAAGGAACGCCCACCATGGACGCTCCTTGAATTTGTTATTCGTCTACTCTACAACATTCTAGCTAGTTACGCATTTACATTTTCCGTTTTACGATCCTGTCTAGCATGTAATGTTTTCATCGCAAATCTTGCGATCGGCTGCGCCACCAATAGTTCAATCCAAAACGCTATACCAAAGTTTCTTGGCCAGATGTGAAGAAAGTTTTTAAGTGGCTCTAGGCTTATTTGCTTCGTCCCCACCCACGTGCCGATAATCGATAGTAAAATAGATAACACTGTAACATTCAAAAAAGTATTCAACAGCACCCTAGCATTAAATCCATCGGTTTGTCCCATGAATTTCGGCATCACTTTCCCAACAATCGGCCCTGCAACTAATCTTACGGATAAAACTACGATCATCCACATAAACGGAATAACCTTTAGTGTATCTATATACACTTCCTTACTGAAGCCACGTTCCAATCCCACAATAATAGGGGCAATAGTGTTTACTGAAATGATTGAAATAATGAGTAAAAATAATATACCTTCTTTTCCGTTTCTGGGCAGTCTTGTGTCTCCATGCATGTTTGTCATCTCCGTGAATCATATTTCAGATGGCAGACGTATCATGAGACATATATTTTTGGCCCAATAAAAAGACCAATATCTCTACACACTGATTTAATAATTATAGCACTTTCTTCAATTGAATGTCAGATTTCTATTTATGATTTAATAAATCCCTCTGCTCTTTAGTGCATTCAAAAGATTTAAACTATCCCTGCGGTAAGCGCATGACGATAAATCTTGCATCAGTAAATCCGTTAGCAAACTCGAATTTCGGGCCTTCCTAGTTCTCTTCCCTTTGAATCTATGTGCCTATAGACAGCAAAAAACCCTTACAGTGGGCCCCGAGGGACTCGAACCCCCGACCAATCGGTTATGACCCGACCGCTCTAAAAAACTGATATAGAGGAAAGGGGTAAATACCTTAAACTCTATTCAGGAATTCTTGTTATTATTGGGATTATCTAATATTGATTAAACTTAATTAAAATGAGTTTGTGACCAAATTCGTGACCAATGTGACCATTGAGTTTGTCCTGGTTTCTTTATGGGCTTTTAAGCACAACTACAATCTCAACATGATCACTTCTAAAAAGATAAGTTACAAAGCGCTAATCCTAATACAATAACTCCTACGATCATCACAACAACACCTTTTCTGTTTTTCAAATAGTTATATCCACCAATAGATATGAGGGCTCCACACATCATTACAACCAACAAAGATTGTTGTTCCTCAACATCATAATCATTGAACAATAATGAAATGCCTAGAAGAATTGTTGCCGCACAAAAATGGACACCAAATTCTTTGAAGATTTTCTTCATTACAGCACTCCTATGTATTAGAATACCTGGCCTCATTTTCTCTGCTTTATGTATTTCTTAATCAAATAAAACAATACAAATCCTAACAACACAAAGCCAAGTATGGTGATCCATAGAATCGTTTGATTCCCTACGAAAAAGTATGTATTTCTGTATTGAAAATCTTCATTGTTCATCAGTATAAAAGCTCCTTGTTCTACGAACTATCTATTTCTTCGCAACCCATCGTTTTTCAACTTTGAAGTCCTTCTTAATTACTTTATTATCCCATGAATCCAGTATAATCCTGGGCTCTGACTCAAGGATATCCTTTGCTTTATCAATCTGCCCTGACTTGAAAAAGTTTATAATTTCTATAAGGTCACTTCTACTATGTAATCTTACGGCGTTATAACTAGCAAGTTCTTCACACGCTGAGGTATATTGATTTGAGGATATTACCATGGACTTTTTTGCCCTGTAATATCTCATGGAACTATAGATCTCTTGAACAGCTCCTAACCCTACTGGATAGGAATAACGCTTTGCCTGAACGACATTTCGAACCCCCTCCCCGTCTGTAAACACTAAGTCAGATCCAAAATTTCTGCCTCCTTTCGTTTTATATGCATCACTATAACCCATGGCCAAAAATAAACGATACAGATATTCTACAAAGCCAGTTCCGTCTTCCATTCGGTCTATGTCCTGGATCGTAATCTTAAGTGGATCAATTACTATACTTTGGGTAGGGTAACTCTTCTTTCTTGATAAAACTTTGAATACAAAAACAGCAGTAACGATAACAAGAATAACCAACAAAATTATCATTTTTATCAACCAGCAACCCCCATTAATATAAGAACCTCGCCAATGTCGGCGAGGTTCTTCCAAATTGCAATGCCATTACTCCCAAACCCTATAACCTTAATATAAATTATTTGGAACATTATGTATATATTACTGGTAAGAAAAAGTCCTAGACTACTGTTGGTTTTTGGACTCACGTTTCCCGTTAGCGTAAGCCCTTGCTAGTCCTGAATATCATTAACTAATGAATACTTGTGTTCTTCTTCCTACTTCAATTCGTTCAGTAAATTTACCTCCTGTATACTCTTCTATTGCCTTTTTCCAAAAGAGTTGAGCGGGCTTGTTGTTATCTATTTGGTAAACTTCCCATTTTCCCTGGTGCATATCAAATATATCTTTAGCAACCAATCTCCCTAATCCCAGCCTACGATACTTCTTCGCAATAAAAAATTCAGCAATAGAAAAATATGCGTCATCTTCTTCCCGATTTTTTAATTTGACTAAGACAAATCCAATAATTTCCCCATTGAGACTGATTAAATATGGATAATTGGGGTCTTTAGACCAATATTCATCAATTGGATAATTACCATATTTACCGTTTGCCTCAAACTGCAACTCCATAAATTCTGAGAAATCATAAATATAGAATTGTAACAGGTTGCTGAGTATTTCTTTATGTTCCAAGGTCGCTATTTTGATTTCATAGTCCATGTTTGATACCATCCCTCTGTAGATTCAACTATCGTTTCCCGTTAGTTAAGTCCCAAAAAAACATGTTGCGATAAATTACTTTATAGTATCGTGCTCATAGATTTTGGTGGGTCGTCCCCATTCGAAATTATCCAAACCGATTTCTCTGAATCCATATTTCTCATAGTAATGAATATGGTCAGTCGTTATATAAACCTTCGTATATCCGAATTGCCCCACCATTTTTCTGGCATGCTCCAACAATACTGAACCTAAACCTTGCCCTCGCTCATTCTCGTCAATGAACAAAGGAGCAATCCATGGCGATAAATCTTTTCGAATTATATATTCCTGTTCAATCAATTGATAAAATCCAATTATTTTGTCGTTTTTTAATAACAGAAATGTTAATGGCAAACCATCTTCAGCCGATAAACTCTCGTCAATTTTTGGGAGTACCACCTTCTGTACGTTTGGCCATTTTTCTTTAACATATTCAGCAAACTCTATATGACGCTCTGGACAATCTATTATAGATTTAATAGCTTGCATTAAGTCACTCCTTCATAAATACGGTTCTTGATGAGTATCACCTTCAAAAAAGGTGCTTTCAGATTACACCTTATGTTAACTGCGGGAAACGGAAAGTTTAGTTTAAGTTAAACTATACTGCCTGTTGGCTTGATGAGGCGCCCGCCAGTCTATTGTGTTTTCATTGGCAATTTATACTGGAATGAGACGTGGTGAGATCCTTGGAATTCGCTGGGATGATCTCGACTTTGAAAAGAAAGAACTCTAGGTGATTCAGACGGTCAACTGGACACGTGATGGTTTAGTCATTCAACGTCCAAAAACGAATAATTCCATACGACGGGTAAAACTTTTTCAGAATATTATTGATGACCTTAAGGAACGCTACAAGCAAATCGGGGCTTATAAAAAAGAATATGGAGACTCATATGAGGATAATGACTTAGTATGTTGCTAGCTGGCGGAGGTTATATAAATCCAAAGGTAGCTGCTGAACGACTGGGTATGACTCCATCGATGTTCAACGAACGATACTCAAACCTACTCCCAATCATGCAGGAAGAGGCCATTGACAAAATTGAAGCCGAACTGAATAAATATGCTGAAAAACAGCTCGAAACTGCAGAAAAATAATTCTGGTTAGCAAATCCGTTGGCAATCTCAAAAATCTGGCCATTCCATTCTATTTTCTTAATATTTCTATATTTATAGACAGCAAAAAACCCTTACAAAGTAAGGGTTTTCTCTAAGTGGGCCCTGAGGGACTCGAACCCCCGACCAATCGGTTATGAGCCGACCGCTCTAACCAACTGAGCTAAGGGCCCGGATCTAAAAAATATCCGAATGTACAATTGCTGTTGTAAATAAATTGGTTGCGGGGGCAGGATTTGAACCTGCGGCCTTCGGGTTATGAGCCCGACGAGCTACCGGGCTGCTCCACCCCGCGTCAGAAAAAATATTCAAACAGCGACAATAAATAATATACATTACAAATTGGGTCTACGTCAAGGAAGAATTTATAAAAGTTCTTAAGGCAGAAATCTAACCCCGTACCTTCCCTTACGGGATCGATAAATTTCTACAAAACGCGGGTCATGATAACCGTAAATCCAGCCATCTTGCTCCAATCTTTTAGCCAAACAACCTGCTTGAAATCTGGTCCTGAACAGTTTCGCGAAGTATATCCAATTCATGATGCCCTCTTCTCCTTTTCGCAAATTTATGATACACCGCTCTGAACTTATCATGCCCAAGTTCCACAAAATAAGCCACCAGAAAACTGGTGGCTTAGGGCATATTCCAGAGTCATTCACCGATCGAGTCGAAATAGACCGTGGGATCTTTTTCAAGTGTATCCAGCATGGTATTCCCTTGCTTCTCCCAAGCTTTGAGTGCACTCTCGACCGTTTTCTTACCCTGATAGACATCAATGAATAATTGCCGCCCAACATCGCTTATTCGGCTAATCCCAGGCTTCTGCATCTGTAAACTAATCAATAAAGGATCCGTTGCAGGTAATGGTCGGAGCGTATAAAAAGCTTCCAAGTTTACAGAAGGGGTCTGAGCGGTAATATAATCCTTGCGGGAAGTCAGTTCACTCTTGTTATGGGCTTTAATTTTGGCAACCTCATTACTGTTGACGAATTTAATCAAATCCCAAGCATCTTCTTTATTAGTAGCCGTAGAACTTATAGCCATCATATTCCCAAGCCATGTTCCAATGGCAACACCAGGCTTCTCTTGATAAGTGGGTACAGTAACAACCCCCAATTTGAAAGGATGGTAATTCTTGATCTTAGCAGCATTACGCTCCACTACTGCCAGATCATTGAGATAGCCGTATTCCCCAACGACCATTGCCGCTTTTCCTGCGAGGAATAAATCCCCTTGGATTGGACTATAGCTATCCCCTTCTGTTCCTGCAAAATCCAACCCATTTAACCCAGGTACAATTTGCTTTTTAACCAACTGACTGTAAGTAGTCCAAGCCTGATGCCACTGTGTAGTATTTACAGTCATATGCTGACCTTTATTATCGTACATTGTAAGTTCTAGCGGCGCGACGTAGCTCTGCATATCCCAGAATGGATCACTTAAGTAACGGTTCATCGAGAACCCATATATCTGAGTTTCTTTATTTGTTGATCTCTTCGTCACCTTATCTGCCAGCGTAAATAATTCATTCCAAGTCATCTTGTCCGTTGGGTAGCCGACACCAGCAGCATCAAAGATTCCCTTATTATAAAAAAGCGCACTAGACGAGAAGGTCGGCGCCAACGCAAAAAGACTTCCTCTTCCTAGCTCACGAACTCCATTCAGCGTTGTAGGCGCCATATTGCTTAAATCATACTGATCACGCGCTATAAGCGGCTCCAGCGATTGGACAAGATTATGATCTATCAAACTGTTCACTAATGCGCTATCACCGACAATCACATCAACAGGCTTATCCCCGCCCATAATCGCTCGGATATTTTCTAAATTATCAGAGCTTGCGTCTGTGGAGGTGTTAATGTACCGAAGCTCATTCGTATCTATAGCCGGAATAATCTCCAACTTGATCTCTGGATGCTGCAATTCATACATATCCGTAAACTGTTGACGAAAAAAAGAATCGTCCTCCCCAGACCATAGACTCCCAATACGCAATACACGCTGCTCCGTTGAAGCCTTAGAAGGCTCAGCCCAAGCTGTATTCCACCCATCTGATATTAGTGGTAGTAACAGCGCAGCGCATACTCCAAGGCTTAACCAGCGGCGCCACAGTCGCTTATTGTTGTTTATATGATTCATTATTGTATCCTCCTATAAAATACTTGATCCTTCTACAACTTATGGATAAATAATCCATAATGCTAGTAACAGTATAAAGCTTTAATCCGGAGGGGAAGTTACAGGTCGTTTAAAGTTATACTACGATTTCTTCATATTATTCCTATAAAAATGTTACTAGGAGGTTTCAAAAGGTGCAGTTACCGGCAAAATTCCATCCTCTGCGACTGGATAGTTGCACTTTCTGCATCTATTAGTGGTGATTATGTTCTGTTTCTACTTTTAAGTGCACTCTATGCAGTTAAAACACGTTACTAAGAGCTTCCGGCGAATAACTAGCTGATTATAATTGCATAAAGTGCAACTATAGTGCCAATTCCTCTAAGAAAAGTTAGTTTAAGTGCACGAAGTACAGCTATTGCTGTCTGTGATGACAGTTGAGTATGTTGTGTCTCTCTTTTTAGTCTCACTCTATGCAGTTAAAAAAAGCCCCCCACTATAAAGTGAGAGGCTCGCCAAAACTATACTCAATTTATTCAAAAATTAAAGACCAAATGATGACGGATCTTTTCTCCAAGACTTCAGTAATTCTACGTCTGTCGATTCAATTTTGCCTTGTGCAAGAGCCACATCAATCAATGTGCTGTAATTGGACAAGCTTTGTAATGGCATTTCAGCTGCAGCAAAAGCATCCACTGCACGATCCAGCTCATAGCTGAAGATTGCAAGTACTGCTAATACTTCTGCACCTGCTTCTTGCACGGCCTGAGCGGCTTTAATGGAGCTTCCGCCAGTGGAGATCAAATCTTCAATAACAACTACCTTTTGTCCCGGCTTAATCAGTCCTTCGATCTGATTCTGCTTACCGTGGCCTTTAGCTTTATCACGGATATAAGCCATTGGCAGATTAAGTTTATCTGCTACCCAAGCCGCGTGTGGAATACCTGCGGTTGCTGTACCTGCGATCACTTCAGCGTCCGGATACTCGCTCTTAATAAGCTGTGCGAAGGCATCTGCAATATAGTTACGAACTTCTGGGTAAGCCATAGTCAGACGATTGTCGCAATAGATCGGCGATTTGATACCAGAGGTCCATGTAAAAGGCTCCTGTGGACGCAGTGCTACTGCTCCAATCTCCAGCAGATAACTTGCTACTTGTTCGCTTCTATTTAATGTGCTCATGCTAGGGTCATCTCCTCAATAATGTTTAGTGCTGCTTGACGTGGATCTGGTGAAGCTGTAATCGGCCGTCCTACAACAAGGTAGTGGCTACCTTGACGAATGGCTTTTCCAGGTGTCATAACCCGGGACTGATCATCTAATGAAGCACCTGCTGGCCGGATTCCCGGTGTAACGGTGCAAAATGCTGGACCGCAAGCTTCTGCGATAGCTGCAGATTCTTGTGGCGAAGCCACTACACCATCTAGACCTGCATCGGCTGCCAGCTTAGCGTATCTTACCACAGTATCCGCTACCTCACCTGCGATCCCAATTTCATTATTCATCACTTCTTGACTCGTACTGGTTAGCTGGGTAACTGCAATAATCAAAGGCATCTTAAGTGCAGCATTAGCACTGATTGCTGAAGCCGCTCCTTCACGTGCTGCCGCCATCATAGCTGTGCCCCCTGCCGCATGTACGTTAAACATATCAGCGCCAAGAGTAGTAAGACTTTGAGCGCCACCTTTGACCGTGTTAGGGATATCATGCATTTTCACATCGACGAACACAGAATAGCCGCGAGATTTCAGCTCTTGAATAAATTCAGGTCCTGCCGCATAGAACAACTGCATGCCTACCTTCATATAGCAAGGAATGCCTTCAAGCTTATCGATCAGGGCTCTTGCTCCAGTCACATCAGGATAATCCAAGGCGATCATCAGTCGATTCGCCATTGCTTTCCACTCTACATCTCCAACTCCCATAACCATGCTCCTATCCAGTGCAGACTACATCCACACCCTTTATTTATTAGACCCTAGGCATAGCGGAACGGTCTGCGTAAACGCAAACCGCCCTATGCATCTTTATGAGATTAGTTCAATTGTCCGACAAAAGCAGGCATGGACTGTGACGAGAAGTTAATCGTCTGCAGCATTCTGAGAAGTGCAGTTACTGTATCCAGTGAAGTCATACATACGACGCCATTCTCAACCGCTTCACGGCGGATACGGAATCCGTCACGTTCTGGTGTTTTGCCTTTAGTCAGTGTATTAAAGACGAAGTTGGCTTGCCCGCCACGAATCAAGTCGAGAATGTTAGGCGCACCTTCATCCAGTTTATTCACATTCATTACGTTGAGGCCTGCTTCTTCAAGCGCTTGTGCCGTGCCTCCAGTAGCAATGATTTTGTAACCCATGGAGTGGAAGCCTTTCATAAGTTCTACAGCTTCTGCTTTATCCTTATCTGCCACCGTAACGATGATAGCGCCTGTAGCTGGAATTTTCATCCCTGCTCCGATCAGACCTTTGTATAAAGCTTTGGCGTACAATTTATCACGGCCCATAACTTCACCGGTTGATTTCATTTCAGGTCCGAGTGTAGGTTCTACTCTGCGCAGTTTAGCAAAAGAGAACACCGGCACTTTAACCGATACATAATCGCTTTCCGGCCACAAACCTTCTGTATAACCGTCATCCTTCAGCTTGCTGCCGAGAATGATCTTGGTTGCCAAATGCGCCATTGGGATTCCTGTCACCTTGCTCAGGAAAGGAACCGTACGCGAGGAGCGCGGATTTACTTCGATTACGTACACTTCGTTCTGATAGATAACAAACTGGATGTTAACCAGTCCAATCGTCTTCAGTTCCTTAGCGATCTTGATAGTGATTTCGGCAATTTTCGCTTTCAGACCTTCATCCAGATATTGCGGAGGATATACAGCGATGGAGTCACCGGAGTGAACACCTGCACGCTCGACATGTTCCATGATACCTGGAATAACTACTGTCTCACCATCACAAATCGCGTCTACCTCAACCTCTTTACCTAACATGTAACGGTCAATCAATACCGGATGCTCTGGATTCACTTTCACCGCTTCTACCATGTAGCTGAGCAGTTCAGTATCGTTATATACAATTTCCATTGCACGTCCGCCTAGTACGTAGGAAGGACGAACCAGCACCGGATATCCAAGGGATTGTGCAGTTTCTACGGCTTGATCCACGTCTGTAACTGTCTTACCCTTCGGTTGAGCGATATCAAGACGTGCCAGCAATGCTTCGAATTTTTTACGGTTCTCAGCTTCATCAATGCTGTCAAGACTAGTTCCAAGAATCTTCACACCAGCAGCACTTAGAGGTGCCGCAAGGTTAATCGCAGTCTGACCACCGAATTGAACGATAACTCCAATCGGATTCTCTTGTGCAATTACGTTCATAACATCTTCGAAGAATAGTGGTTCAAAATACAACCGGTCCGAAGTATTGAAGTCTGTAGATACCGTCTCAGGGTTATTATTGATGATAACCGCTTCATATCCAGCCTTCTGAATAGCCCATACTGCATGCACTGTAGAGTAATCGAACTCAATCCCTTGACCGATCCGGATTGGACCAGATCCCAGCACAATAACCTTTTGCTTGTCAGAATGAATGACTTCGTTCTCAGTCTCATAAGTCGAGTAGTAGTAAGGTGTAGTAGCTTCGAACTCAGCCGCACAAGTATCTACCATTTTGAATACAGGTGTTAAACCTTGCTCCAAACGTAGCGCGCGCACATCAGCTTCTTTAGTAAACTTGCCGTCCGCTTGTCCTTCTGCACGAATCTCAGCAATTGCACGGTCTGTAAAGCCCTTGCGTTTCGCTTGGTATAGAGTTTCCGCAGACAACGTTTCTTCACCGCGAATCACTTCTTCAAAGTTAATCAAACCTTCAATTTTGGAGAGGAACCACCAGTCTACGTTCGTAATATCCTGGATCTCTTGCAACCCGTAACCACGACGGAAAGCTTCAGCAATCAGGAACAGACGCTCATCGTCAGGCTTCGCAAGACGTTCACGCAGCACGCTCTCTTCCAATGTCTCTGCACCTGGCAGACGGAAACGGTGTACACCAATTTCCAAGGAACGAATCGCTTTATGAATCGACTCTTCAAAAGTACGGCCGATCGCCATTACTTCGCCTGTCGCTTTCATTTGCGTACCCAGTTTACGGTTCGCGTGAATGAACTTGTCGAACGGCCAGCGTGGAATTTTACTTACGATATAGTCAAGTGTAGGCTCGAAGCATGCATAGGTCTGTCCGGTAACCGGATTGATGATTTCATCCAGCGTGTAACCCATTGCGATTTTGGCAGCCATTTTGGCAATTGGATATCCAGTTGCTTTGGAAGCCAAGGCCGAGGAACGGCTGACACGTGGGTTTACTTCGATTACATAATATTGATAGCTTTGTGGATCAAGTGCGAACTGTACGTTACATCCACCCTCAATATTCAGGGCGCGGATGATTTTGAGCGAAGCTGTACGCAGCATTTGATATTCGCGATCTGACAACGTCTGGCTAGGTGCCACAACAATACTGTCACCTGTATGTACGCCTACAGGATCAAAGTTTTCCATGTTGCAGACAACGATACAGTTGTCATTAGCATCACGCATAACCTCATATTCAACTTCCTTCATGCCGGCAATACTCTTCTCAACCAGACATTGTCCGATCGGGCTATAACGAATACCTGCTTTGACGGTTTCACGCAGTTCTTCTTCGTTATCGCAGATCCCGCCGCCTGTGCCGCCAAGTGTATAGGCTGGACGTACAATCAGAGGGAAACCAATTTCCTCAGCGAATTTCATTGCTTCATCTACAGTAGTAATAATCGTGCTATCCGGTACAGGCTGTTCCAATTCACGCATTAGATCACGGAACAAATCGCGATCTTCTGCTTTCTCGATGGAATCAAGCTGTGTACCAAGAAGCTTAACATTCTCTTGCTCAAGTACACCTGCACGAGCCAATTCTACAGCCATGTTCAGGCCGGTTTGACCGCCCAGCGTTGGAAGCAAGCCATCCGGACGCTCCTGGCGAATAATCGCAGTTACGAATTCAAGCGTAATAGGCTCGATGTACACTTTATCTGCGATATTTGTATCTGTCATAATTGTTGCTGGATTGCTGTTAATCAGTACGACTTCCACGCCTTCTTCTTTAAGGGCTTGGCAAGCCTGAGTTCCTGCGTAGTCAAACTCCGCGGCTTGACCGATGACGATCGGTCCGGAACCGATCACTAGAATTTTTTTAAGCTTATCGTTCTTTGGCATGTTATAGAGCTCCTTTCACGGCTTCAAGCTGTAAGTTAGTTTTTGGCGCCGTGATTCTGGCGTTTGCCGCAAGTTGTGCTTGACGTGAAACAACAGGTGTCTTAGCTTTATGATCTGCAATCATTTGCAGGAAGCGATCAAATAAGTAGCTGCTGTCATGTGGTCCTGGCGCTGCTTCCGGATGATATTGCACCGAAAATGCAGGGTAACGGGTATGTTTAATTCCTTCAACAGTCTTATCATTATTATTAATGTGAGTAACTTCTAGTTCAGTGTTCTTCACAGATTCCTCATTGACGGTATAACCATGGTTCTGGGAAGTGATGAAGCAGCGTCCGCTTTCCAGTTCCTTCACAGGGTGGTTCCCACCGCGGTGACCGAATTTCAGCTTCTCTGTATCTGCTCCGCAAGCCAGTGCAAACAACTGATGACCTAGGCAGATACCGAAGATCGGATATTCGCCAAGCAATTCGGAAATCGTCTTGACAGCATGAGGCACATCTTTCGGGTCCCCAGGGCCGTTAGACAGTAGGATACCATCTGGGTTCAGACGGCGAACTTCTTCCGCTTTTACATCATGTGGTACAACAACAACATCACAACCACGGTCGTTAAGTTCACGTAGGATACCAGCTTTTGCACCATAATCCACAAGCACAATTCTTTCTTTGTTGCCTGGGCTGCTGTACGAACTTGCAGTTGACGTACGAGCTACCTGATTGCGCAATTCCTCAATCGTAGTATTTCCCATCATTTCCATCAGTTCCTCTACACGTTTGTTAGAGGTAGTCAAGATTGCTTTCATTGTTCCGTAGTGGCGAATAATCCGAGTCAACATCCGAGTATCAATCTCGCTGATCCCAGGAATATCGTATTCTTTCAGCAAGTCGTCCACACTATATTCAGCACGCCAGTTACTAGGAACTTCTTCATGACGACGCACTACAAAACCGTGTACGAAAGGTCGAACCGATTCAAAGTCATCCCGAGTAATCCCGTAGTTCCCGATCAATGGGTAAGTCATTGTAACGATTTGTCCGCAATATGAAGGGTCAGACAGCACCTCTTGATATCCTGTAATTCCAGTATTAAAAACAACCTCGCCTGTCTTTTCGCCCTCAGCGCCAAATGCGGTACCTGTAAATAAAGTTCCGTCTTGCAGCAGCAATCTCGCCTGCATTCCATTCCACTCCTTCATGTTTCTGTAGTCTAATGCTTATGCCTTACAAGCCTTCCGGAGTGTACGTGTATTCAATCGCTGCATCCATTAAGATCAGCAACTCCGCCCCACCGGTCCGCTAGTTTTTCTCAGTCCATACGGCTTTGCCGTCTACCCATGTCATTACTGGCCAGCCCTTAAGCTTCCAGCCACCAAAAGGAGTATTACGTCCTTTACTTGCGAATGATCCTGGGTCTACTTCTTTCTCTTGCTCCAGGTCAATCAGTGTCAAATCTGCAGGAGCTCCGATATCCATCACACCGGTGTTCAGTCTGAATACCCGTGCAGGGTCAGCGGTCATTCTTTGTACTAGTAAGGATAAATCCCATTTTCCGGTTGCTACAAACGCTGTGTACAGTAGTGGAAAAGCTGTTTCGAATCCAACGATACCAAAAGGTGCAAGTTGCATGCCTTTAGCCTTCTCTTCCTCACTATGCGGCGCATGGTCCGTAACGATCATATCTAGTGTGCCGTCAAGCAAACCTTCGATACATGCCTCAACATCGCGGCGGGAACGTAGCGGCGGGTTCATTTTCCAATTCGCATCTAGGCCGGGAATATCTTCTTCAGAGAGCAGCAAGTGATGCGGACACACCTCAGCAGTAACTTTAATGCCGATTTCTTTCGCTTGGCGAATCAATCGCACCGATTGTTCAGTACTTACATGGCATACATGGTAATGAACGCCAGTCGCTTCAGCCAGCAAAATATCGCGTCCAACATGGATGGCTTCCGACTCATTTGGAATTCCTTTGAGGCCATGCTTTCTTGCGAACTCACCTTCGGCTACACAGCAGCCTTCAACCAGTGAGTTATCCTCGCAGTGAGCAATGACTGGCATATCGAGCGATGCTGCGATGTTCATTGCATCTTTCATCATTTGAGCGCTTTGGACGCCCACGCCGTCGTCGGTGTAACCGATAGCTCCAGCTTCTTTAAGGGCCGCAAAATCAGTCAGCTCACGTCCGAGCTCGTTTTTCGTAATGGCTGCATAAGGAAGTACTTTAACAAGTCCTGCTTCACGCGCTTTGTCTTTCACAAATTGTACGATTTCCGGCGTATCTGTTACCGGACGGGTATTAGGCATACAAGCGATGGTAGTAAATCCGCCTTTGGCAGCCGAGCGACTTCCGGTTTCTACGGTTTCCTTGTGTTCAAATCCCGGTTCGCGTAAGTGCACATGCATATCAATGAGCCCTGGAATGAGCAGCTTGCCTTCTGCATCAATGATCTCTCCCGCTTCTGGAGCAGCTTCATTTCCGTCGATTATGGTCGAGATAACACCTTCTTCAAGTACAATATGTTTCCGCTCTAACAAGCCTTCCTCATTCAATACACTGGCGTTTCTAATAATCACTGTCATGATTCTACCTTTACCCTCAGATCCCAGCTGCGGGCCCTCTCATCATTATATAATAAAAATTCATGTTTGTGTATATTTATTAGTCCTTATACATCATCATTCTTAGAACTTTATAGTAAAGCTCTTTCGAGAACTGCCATCCGAACCGGCACCCCATTAGACATTTGCGGGAAAATCCTTGATTGACTGCACTCTACAACTGCATCATCAATCTCGACATTCCGGTTAACCGGTGCTGGATGCATAATGATTGTATCTTTTGCAAGCTTAGCAGCGCGTTCTACCGTTAAACCATAATGTCTGCGGTAATCCTCTGCGGAAAGTACGATTCCGGAAGAATGGCGTTCCAGCTGCACACGAAGCATCATGACTACATCTGCTTTAAGTGCTTCCTCTATAGTTACATAAGGCGCGTATTCCATAAGCTCAGGAGCCTTCATATTCTCCGGTGCACAGAATTGCACTTTAGCTCCCAGCTTTGTGAGTCCCCATAGATTGGAGCGCGCTACCCGGCTATGCATGATGTCCCCGATAATAGAAACCGTGAGACCCTTTAAATCTCCAAACGTTTTAGTCATGGTGTAAAGATCAAGCAGCGCTTGTGTTGGATGTTCATTGTTGCCGTCGCCCGCATTAATAAGCGGTATGGACACCTTCTCAGCTAACTGCTGCAGCACACCTGCAGGCTTCAAACGCACAACTCCGGCATCGATCCCCATCGATTCCAGTGTGCGTACTGTATCGTAGATCGACTCCCCTTTTTCTACACTAGAAGCTGCAGCCGTAAAATTAAGTACTTGTGCACCCAGTCGTTTCTCTGCCATTTCGAAAGAGAAGCGTGTGCGTGTGCTGTTCTCAAAAAACATGTTAGAAATAAAATGCGAGTTCAAAATGGGAGTTAGCTTCTCACTTTGATTGTCCCAGTATGCTGTTCTATCCAGCAATTGGGTGATTTCCGACCGATCAAGCTCTTTTATACCCAGCAGACTACGTTCCTTTACCTTGGTAAGTGTCATGATGTTATCGTTCCTCCCGGTTTGAAATAATGTAGACCTCGTCTTTGCCGTCGTATTCCTTCAGCGCCACTTCAATCTGCTCATGCTTTGAGGTAGGTACATTCTTACCGATGTAGTCCGGCCGGATTGGCAGCTCGCGGTGTCCACGGTCAGCCAGTACTGCCAGTTGAATCATTCGTGGGCGTCCGCAATCCATCAAAGCATCCATCGCCGCGCGGATCGTGCGTCCGGTGTAAAGCACATCGTCGAACAAAATGACCTTCTTATCATGGATGCCATCACTGCCGGAAGTAATAATGACGTTACTCTTCACTACAGCTTCACTGCCTCCTACTTCTCGGTCATCCCGATAATGCGTGATGTCGAGTTCGCCGTAAGGAATCTCGACGCCTTCAATTTCCTTGATACGCTCAGCGATGCGCTGTGCCAGATATACGCCTCTTGTCCGGATACCCACCAGCAGACAATTCTCAATTCCTTTGTTTTTCTCCAAAATCTCATGAGCAATACGGGATAATGCCCGGCGGATCGCCGTTTCGTCCATAATTACATTTTTCTCAGTAACCATAATCTTGTCACCCTCCACTTGTTTCGCCTATTCAAGTTCCCGGAAATCAAAAAACTCCTTGCCTATAACAGGCAAGGAGTGAAATCCGCAGATGAAGAAGATGATGGCCGCGCGCATAAAAAGACAGTCCGGTGTATACACACGGATACCTTTCTAAGAGTCGCGAACCTCGATTCACGTTACCTTGCCAGCCTCACAGGACTGAATTAAAGGCGCTATTCATTTAATGAGAATTATGACAGAACAAACCCTGCATGTCAACTTTATCTGCCTAAACTACAACACTTTCCAAACTTACTTCTATTAACAACAAGAGGAAGCCATAACGATGGATATAGCTTTTATTTTCGTATTTTCTACCTGGATTAACGTCTAACATAAAGAAAAGCCACCCAAGGTTACCCTAGGCAGCTTCAATTTCTAACTATAGATTAAAATTCAAATTCCACATCGCTTAGGCGTCTTTGGATTTCAGAAATGACACGTCTTTCTTCCTCTTCCCCTTTAGCAATAAAGGTAACGGAGAAACGTACAAATGGACCTGCATCATCCCAAGGCACAGTGGAGATTAGCTTCTCACGGATCAGGAATTGCGAGAAATCTTCACCAGATTCAAAACGGCGACCGCCTTTGACACCTTTTGGCGCAGCAACATAAAGGAAGAAAGAACCCTTTGGTTTCTCAGCTTGGAAGCCGAGGCTGTTCAGTGCATCAACCAACAGGTTATGACGACGAGAATACTTGGCCGCAATCGCTTCAGTAATCTCTGGATGAGCAAGACCGTAAGCCGCAGCTTTTTGAATCGCAATAAATTGACCGGAATCATTATTATCCTTCACATCACTGAAGGCTTTAACAACTAAAGGATTCCCGGCAACAAAGCCAATTCTCCAGCCTGTCATATTGTAGGATTTGGACAAGGAATGTAGTTCCACGCCAACGTCCTTCGCACCCGGCACAGAGAGGAAGCTAAGTGGCTTCAAACCATCATAGGTTAAAGCCGCATATGGCGCATCGTGGATAACAACTACATCATATTTTTTAGCCCATGCAACGACTTCAGCAAAAAATTCAGGAGTCGCGCTAGCGCCCGTTGGATTGTTTGGATAGTTCAAGTAAAGAAGCTTAGCTTTATGAGCAACTTCTTCTGGAATTTCGTTGAGATCTGGAAGGAAGTTATTCTCCTTCTTCAGTTCTACTGTAAACACTTGTCCACCCAAGTATTTAGTATGTGTACCCAGCACTGGATAACCCGGCACCGTCATGATCGTAATATCTCCCGGATTGATAAAGCAAGAAGGCAACATCGCCAGCGCAGGCTTAGATCCGATAGAGTGAACTACCTCTGTAACAGGATCAATACCTTCCACACGGAATACTTCCCGCAAATATTCGGCAGCGGCTGTCTTAAACTCAGCAATTCCATTGTCCGCATAACCACGGTTTTCTTCCTTAGCTGCTTCTTCAGCAAGCTTAGCCACGATACCGGCATCAGCCATCTCATCCGGCTCGCCTACGCCCATGTCGATCAATTCAATATCAGGAAAATCCTGTTTAGCGGATGCTTTGGCACGTTTGATTTTCTCGAATTTATAAATCGAGGTATCTTTGCCATAGTTCGCACCACCAATGCGATCTGCAAAATTAGTCTGAATGAAGCTGTCTTGGTATTGTTCAATACTCATACTTTCATCTCATCTCCTGGCTATCTATTCTAATTTCAGAAGAAACGGCTTCGCCGTCCCTTGGATGGCTTATGTTTCTAGAGATCCGTTTCTGTGATAAAAAATAAGGATAAAGAATAAGGCATAACCTTCTCTTTATCCTTATGTTATTAAATATGATGGAAAGCAGAGTTCAATACCATAGACTATTTATCACTTCATTTGTACTTATCTGCTGCGCAATGCGAGTAGAACTTCTTCCATGTCTTCCGGAATAGGTCTGCTGAATTCTTTATATTCACCTGTCGAAGGATGAATAAATCCAAGCACCGCCGCATGTAATGCCTGTCCATTCATAGTTGTTCCCTTGCTGCGACCGTAAACCGGATCGCCCACAAGCGGATGACCTATGAATTTCATGTGCACTCTGATCTGATGCGTGCGACCAGTCTCTAGCTGCAACTCCAGCAGTGTACATTCGCCGAAACGCTCCATCACCGTAAAATGGGTCACAGATTTCTTGCTGTTCTTTTCCGTTACAGTGTATAGCTTGCGATCATGTGGATCTCTACCGATCGGAGCGTCAACCGTTCCTTTGTCATGCGACAAGTTGCCGTGCACAACAGCTATATAGCGGCGTGTTACACTGTGCTCTTTAAGCTGTGCTGCGAGCGATGCGTGACTGGCATCATTCTTAGCCACCATAATAAGACCAGAGGTATCTTTATCAATACGGTGGACAATACCCGGACGAATCTCACCGTTAATACCGGACAGATCCTTGCAATGATACATCAGTGCATTCACCAAAGTGCCTGACGGATGACCAGCTGCTGGGTGCACAACCATTCCACGTGGCTTATTAATCACAATGACATCGCTGTCTTCGTATACAACTTCAAGAGGAATATTCTCTGGGATCAAGTCCGTCACTTCTGCTTCTGGTACGACAATGGAAACTTTATCGCCTTCTGAGAGCTTATAGTTAGCTTTAACCGGTGCCCCATTAACCGTAACATGCCCGCCACTGATCCACAGCTGTACCTGAGAACGAGAAATATCCTCTTCCCAAGATTCCGTAATATATTTATCAATTCGCTCCCGCGCGTTCTCCGCCGAAACGGTCCACTCCGTGACGTCCCTCTCTTCTTCGCTCGTAGATGCCGCTTGGTGATTGACGTCTTTACTCAAATCATTCATTCCCTTCTTTTACTTCCTTTGCTTCTTTTACTTCTTTGATTTCCGTGATTTCTTCACCATTCTTAAGATCGCGGAAGGAGTCCAAAAGAATCAACCCAACCCCAATGACGATACATGAATCCGCAACGTTAAAAATCGGGAAGCTATAGCTTCCAAAATTAAACAGAAGGAAATCGACAACCTCACCACTGATCATCCGGTCTAGGAAGTTACCAATCGCCCCACCCAGAACAAGCCCAAGGGCAACCGATAGCATCTTCCGCGAATGTCTAGTTTTGTTCAAGTACCAAACGATACCTGCAACCACTACAACCGTAACTAAAAAGAAGAACCATTGCTGACCTTGTAGAATCCCAAAAGCAGCCCCGCGATTACGATGTGAAGTAATTAGGAAGAAATTACCAATCACCGAAATCTGTTCCCCAATCTCCAGACGTGTGGCAATGAGATACTTCGTTCCCTGATCCACCAAAAATACAATAAGAGCAATCAAATAGTACACCACAGAAGTTGTCACTCCGTTCTTATTTTTCCCGCCAAATGCGGTACGAATACTGTTATAAGACTTGTATATTGTAGCACAGCCCTTAGAAGATCGTCTATTGCGTGACACCTCTCGGGTGCTTAATCTTGGGGACTATTTTCCATCGCTAAAATAACGCCTCTCAGGTCAACCTAACAAAGAACCATCCGGTGCAAATCGGTAAGTCGGAAGGATTCTTAAAAAAGTACAGAAAGGAGCTTACTCATCATGACGCACCTGACAGTACAGCAGCTCTCAGAGCTACGCGCCCGATTAGAAAAAGATCGTGATACTATTCAGCAAAGGCTTCAGAATAATGAAAATTACGGCTTACAGGAATCCATGCGAGATGGCACCGGAGAACTTTCCGAGAATGACAACCATCCGGGGGACGCAGCCACCGATTTGTATAATCGCTCTATGGATATTTCACTGCTTGAGCGGGACGAGCATGAGCTGGATGATATCGAAGCTGCTCTCTCCGCAATGGATGAAGGCACCTACGGGATATGTAAGGCTAGCGGTAAACCGATCCCTTTTGAGCGTTTATCTGCCATTCCTTCTACACTTTACTGTAAGGAGCACGCCCCACGTCAAAATGCACCTTTTACTCGGCCAATTGAAGAAGAATTTTTGTCTCCTCCATTTGGGCGTACCAGTCTCGATGAGCGAGAGGATCAAAACGGCTTTGACGGTGAAGATGCCTGGCAGATAGTAGAAAGCTATGGTAACTCCGATTCCCCCGCTATGGCGGAGGGCAGCAATATTGACTCTTATAACGATATGGAGATTGAAGCGGATGAGCTGGAAGGCTGTGTAGAGCCTTGGGAGAACTTTATTGCCACCGATATTACAGGGAACCATTTAATTGTAGTACCGGGACGCAGCTACGAACGCTATAAGGATAGTGGCGAGGGAAGTTACATGCTTGATCCGCTCGAAGGCGAAGAGTAAAAGCATTATCCCTACTAGAAAAATGAACAGCGTGCGGTTCCAATTTTATTGTGGAATGCCCGCTGTTTTTTTGTTTTTTTATGCTCTATGTCATTTTGTTAAGAAAATGTTCAGATTCAGATGTTAAACTGATCTAACGCATGATGAAATCGACATACAAGGAGTGTACCGTAGTGAATCACGATTATTTCAAAAATGTACAACAACTCAGTCATGAAGATGACCGACGATATTTATTATTAATGAGAGGCTTACGCATCATACACGAGGAAAATAAGCAGCGCAGCCCTCTCCAAAGATTAAAGAAGGAAAGGTCAGGACTGGGGAGAAACATAAAAGCTCAAGGTTGGGTAAATCCACCTAAGAAAATGGACCGGACTCTAATCTCTCCTTCAACCCAAATAAAGACGGCTTCGCCTTAACAAGCTATTTGAATTCCAGCTGACGCTGTACAATCCGTACAATATCCGCAATATAATCTCCGATAATCGGTAGATTCAAGGCTCCAAGCCCCTGAAGGACATAAATGATCGTTGCCGCAAAAAAAGTAAAGCCTAGCGCGATCCCAACTCCACGAGCCGTTCCATATAAGATGTTTCGCCAAATGAGACTCCAAGGTGAATATAGCAGCTCTGTATACTTATAAATTCGTGATTTTTCTAAAATATGGGCCCATTCAAAGGTTAATCGATACATTGTATTCATTTTTTCTTCCAGTGGAATATCTTCCGGATTACGATGATCTGCTGTTAAACGCTCAGGGTTTGCCTCAGGAATAGCCTTTTTCTCCGCTCCCATGTCTGGGCTGTTCTTGTTGCCGGATGTCTTGACGGAGATTCTGTTCTTCTGATCCTCCACAGCCACAGCTCCTCTCATACGTCTATACTCGCCCACAAAGTAAACGAGCCCGGTCAAAGAGAATGAATCTCCTTGAGCACGAGGCTCGTTATTTTTTGCGGGCGAAATATAAAGACTATATTTCCCGCATAAACAGAAGTTCTCCGTTTACACTTGTGCCGCTAGTATATGCTGTTTTGGGACAGGTAATGCAGATTTACGCTCCAATATGGATGCCGATAGATTTACCACCAACATCTACCGTTTCAAAAGCGTGTTCTCCACCAAAATCAACCGTAGTCACAAGTACATTGTCTCGCAATACATTCTCAAATGCTGTAACTGCTGCTTTAAGCTCATCGTCTACATTCAGTGTGAGTGCGATCCGTTTCTCGATCGGCAGATCCAGACGTTTACGGTAGTCCTGAACCGCACGAATGATCTCACGAACCCAGCCTTCTTGTTCAAGCTCAGGCGTGATTTCGGTATTGAGCGCAACCGTAATTCCATATCCAGAAGCTGCTGCGAAACCTGCTTTGGCTTGTTTTTCAACGAGTAGCTCTTCGGAAGTAATTACGAGCTCTTCTCCCTCTGGCGTCGCAATCGTGATTGAGCCATCTTGTACCGCTTTGCGGGTAGAGTCACTATCCAGAGCTTTCAGGAAGCCTTGCAGGAAGCCAACGTTTTTACCGTATTTTTTACCGGCAACCTTAAGATTCAGCTTAAGTGTGAAATCCACAAATCCGCTATCACTAGTCTCCAGCACGATGTTCTTGATGTTGATCTCTTCTTTGATGATCTCTTCATACTCAGACAAATGGAAGTCACGGTTCATCGAAACGATCAGTTCAGACAGTGGTTGACGATTCTTAATGCCTGTTTCGTTACGCACGTTACGCGCCAGCTCAACGATCTGTCTTGCACTTTCCATATCCTCTTCCAGCTCTTTATCGATCAAGTTCTCATCAGCAACCGGATAATCTGCTAAATGCACGCTTTCTCCGCCGCCAAGGTTCGTGAAGATATCTTCAGACAACATCGGTGTAAATGGAGCCATCAAAGAGGCTGTCGTCAAAAGCACATGGGTCAGTGTACGATAAGCATCCAGCTTATCTTCACCTAGACCACTCCCCCAGAAACGGTCACGGGAACGACGGATATACCAGTTACTCAGCTCATCCACAAAGTTCTCAATCGCTTTGGACGTGTTTACGAAGTCATTTACCGCAAGTCCTTTATCTACCAAAAGAATCAAGCTGTTCAGACGGGATAGAATCCAGCGGTCCAGCTTATGTTCGGATACTTTAAAAGGATGATCGGCTGGATCGTAACCATCGATGCCTGCATAAAGCGTCAAGAACGCATGTGTATTCACCAGTGTATCTACAACTTTAGATTTGGTTTCCCCTACAAGACCACGGGAGAACCGTTTGTTGTTCCACGGTGCACTGTCAGACAGAATCGCCCAACGGAAAGCATCCGTTCCGTATTCATTCATGATTTCCCAAGGATCAATAACATTGCCTTTGGATTTGGACATTTTTTGACCGTTCTCGTCGAGGATATGGCCTGTAGCGATTACCGCTTTATATGGTGCTTTACCTTTAAACAAGGTAGATACTGCTAGCAAGCTATAGAACCATCCACGGGTCTGGTCGATCCCTTCACAGATCATATCCGCTGGATACTGATCATCCAGCTTATCTTCGTTTTCAAATGGATAGTGGCTTTGGGCAAAAGGCATTGAACCACTGTCAAACCAAACGTCGATAACTTCCGGTGTGCGAACCATCTCTGCACCTTCACTGAAAGGACTACGTAGCTTGATCTTATCTACAAAAGGCTTATGCAGCTCGATATCCTCAGGCACATCACCAATTGCCATCGCTCTCAGTTCTTCAATGCTGTGTGGAGCGAACTCTTTGCCCGTTTCTTGACATACCCAAACATTAAGCGGTGTACCCCAGTAACGATTACGGCTGATATTCCAGTCCACCAGTTCATCCAAGAACTTCCCGAAACGGCCTTCGCGTACATGCTCAGGGTACCAATTTACGCTGTTGTTGTTAGCAATGAGCTGATCCTTGATCGCTGTAGTGTTGATGAACCAGCTGTCTGTTGCGTAATACAAGAGCGGTGTATCACAACGCCAGCAGAACGGATAGCTATGCTCGTATTTTTCTTTACCGTAAAGTAATCCTTTTTCAGACAAAGCTTTAACGATATCCAAATCGCAATCTTTTACGAAGCGTCCGGCAAAATCAGACACTACATCGGTATACTTACCGGAATTATCAACCACGTTTACGAAGCTGATACCGTTCTCGCGGCAAGTCTTGTAGTCATCTTCACCATGCGCTGGTGCCATGTGTACGATCCCTGTACCGCTGGAATCTGTAACGAAGGAAGCACCTACGATGACATTGCTTTTCTCTGCTTTGATGTATCCGAAAGGAGGAGCGTAAGTTTTGCCGATGAACTCGGAACCTTTATGTGTCGAAAGGACGGTGTGCTCGCCTTTCATTACTTCTTCCACCAAATTCTTAGCAACGATGTACACACCATCTTCTTGTTGTACACGTACATAATCCATGTCAGGGTTCATGGCTAAAGCCATGTGCGCTGGCAATGTCCAAGGTGTAGTCGTCCAAGCTAGTACGTAGTCTCCACTGTCATCCAGTTTGAACTTTGCAGTCGCACTAAGATCCTTGACGGTTTTGTAGCCTTGAGCTACTTCGTGGGAGCTTAGGGTAGTCTGGCAGCTTGGGCAGTAAGGGCTAACGCGGTGTCCGCGATAGAGCAACCCTTTGTCATGAACCGTAGCCAAGATGTTCCACACGCTTTCGATATATGTGTTATCCAAGGTTACGTAAGGATTATCTAAATCCGTCCAGTATCCGATACCCTCTGTAAACTCGCGCCATTGCTTCTCGTAGCCGAAGACGCTGTCTTTACATTCCTGAATGAATTTCTCTACACCATATTCTTCGATCTCTTGTTTACCGGAGATCCCAAGCTTCTTCTGCACGCCTAGCTCTACTGGAAGACCATGTGTATCCCAGCCCGCTTTACGTACCACACGATAGCCTTTCATCGTTTGGTAACGACCGATGAAATCCTTGATTACACGGCCCAGCACGTGCCCGATATGCGGTGCACCGTTCGCTGTAGGAGGACCTTCGTAAAATACATAGTTCGGACGTCCTTCACGGTTCTCCATGGATTTGCGGAACGTATTTTCGTCGCTCCATTTCTTCAGTATGCGGACATCTCTTGCCCGCGCTTTTTCTCTGACATCTACTTTTTGCATGTGATGGTCAATCCTTTCATGATTTAGTCTCTGAGCGACCTTGCACAGCTGGTCGCACGTGCTTTTGTTCTTGGCACCCGAGCCGCGATCCCGCAGGGCAGCACTGGCTAGGGGGTGCCACAGGGACCGGCGAGTGAAACGCCGGTTTGCTCTAGCAGTGAAGGCCCCGCAGGCGATCCCGCCAGGGGAGCCTAAGAAGGGCCGCTCCTTCAGCCACATGAGTCCGTTCGCTTCCACCACCGTACCCATTTGCACGAGGCTTTACTTTGCGGGTGTCCAGAGGGCGGCAGCCCTTGGGGTCCCCCTTAGCAAGGGGGATTTAGGGGGATGGCCCGCCCCGGAACAACAAAATAAGCGTCATCCCACCCCCAAAGGGGCGAGACGACGCTCGCGATACCACCCTAATTCTGCGCATGAGCACATCCTTAAGGGGAGTGTATTCAGCACAATCTCAGTCCCGCGCGTAAATCTCATGCACAGGTCCGGTGTAACGTCCGGCAGACGGCTAAGCTTACGCACGATCAACGCTTCAGCTTAACTTCTAGGGGAAGATCTTCCGGCAGGGTTCGAACAATCGGCTCTCAGCAATCGCCGACTCTCTGGAGAACGTTACCTTGTCGTACTTGTCCCGTCATCGAATACATATAAACATTATACAGATATGTTCTATTTATAGACTTTTTGAGTCTAAATGTCAACAACCGCTTGCCAAATCCGCAAATAGGAGCATACCAACGATGGCGGAAGATCCTTTATTATGATCGATTTTAACGGAAAATAAAAATAGAGGGAATAACTCCCTCTATTTAGCCAATTCTGGTTTGAAATTATAAAAGTCCAAAATCCTTCCTAATCACAAACCAAATCAGCATTCATTCATCACAATTGATTAGATACGATGTAGAACATCATCCTTAAAAGTTACGTTCTCGCTCGCCTCACGACTCTCCAAGGCATTCCAGTCATCCTGTGACAACAGCTCCAGCTGAGCTTCCACCAATGTCCGGAAACGAGTACGATAGATTGAAGCTTGCTTGCGCAACTCTTCAGTCTCAATAGCAACTTTACGGGATTTGGATAACGCTTCGTTAATAATCCGATCTGCGTTCTTTTCCGCTTCCTTGATAATAAGCTGCGATTCCTTCTTGGAGTTGTTCTTCACATCATCTGCCGCTTCCTGAGCGACTAAGATTGTCTTCGATAAACTCTCTTCAATGTTTACAAAATGATCCAAACGCTCTTGAATGGACAAAAGCTGATTCTGCAGCTCTTTGTTCTCACGGATAACACTTTCGTAATCTTTAATTACTTGATCCAGAAATTCGTTGACCTCGTCCTCATCATAACCGCGAAGTCTCCGAGAGAACTCCTTGTTATGTATATCGAGCGGTGTTAATGGCATGCTGTGCACCTCCTAGAAATTTCGGACCTTCTAAGTCTCTGAACCATACCTGTGCAGCAGACAAAGAAGAAAGACTGTACTTCAAGTAAAGGCAGAGGATATATATCGACGATCCAACTGCCATTCATGGTTCGCCTCTTCTATAAAATATCGGCGTCCTGCTTTAAAAATGTTTGATTCCCTCGAAATAATCAATTTCGACAAGTAAAGCCGGATTCCTGCAAGGGATTCACACAAATTTACCAATTTGAACACGGTATCGGCCCTTTTTCGTCAAACTACCGACTTCTAAAACCTTGAAACGACCGAATCCTTGAATAGATACCATGTCACCATCTTTAAGTCCGCAGGAAGGGTCTTCCTCCACTTTCCAATTTACCCGAACGCGTCCAGCCTTGATGGGAGCAAGAATTTTGCTGCGGCTAAGCCGTGTTACATCTGCGGCAATGCCATCCAATCGTAGGGACGCTACAGTCAAATCCATCATTTCCAGCTTCACCTCACTATTACGCAAGGAAGAAAGTGGCAATACCTCCGTACTCACCTGTATCCGGTGTACTCCGGTTAAATTCATAGCTAAATAATCCGCAATATCTGCAGCTACCACCACATGACAGCCATCATCCAGAACATGAATGTCCCCGATTTTACCGCGTTTTACTCCAAGTCCCAGAATAGCACCCATGTAATCCCCATGCTCAAGCGCCAGAAACTTTTGTTCACCAGAGGTTATCGCAAGAACCTTCAGCTCCATATCCTCTTGATCCAGATCACGGTAGTCGGGAGCAACGAGCGCTCGCTTTCGTTCTGCCTCTGCATGCCCCCCCTCCCATCTGACAATTACATCAGGATGGCGGTTGACGAGACTTTGCAGAATAAAGCCTTGGCGCGGGTCTAGAAATTCGGTCAGTTTCGTCTCATGATATTCTCCGGCATGGGTAACCCATTCCCAAGCCTTGTCCACAAATTGTCTTTCATCGGGATGAAAATGCCCGTAAACTTCCGTCTTCATCACTTCTGCCTAAAAAATTAAGTGCAAAATGGATTTGAGTCCACCTGCCGCAAATTCCAAGACGAGTAGTGCAATGATCGGGGAAATATCAAGCGTACCGAAGAGTGGCGGAATAAACCGACGAAATGGTGTTAAATACGGTTCAACAAGCTTGCTTAGCAGTTCTCCAATAAAATTATCACGAACGTTTGGCAACCACGACATCAGTACATAGAAAATAATCATGTAAAAATAAATATTGAAAAGCATATCAATAATCGAATCAATTTGGAGCAAAGCTCATTCACCTCATTCTGTTATATTCTGGATCGTCACCGAGGATTTCCGTGATAGCACCTTGAATTTCAACGGTATCTGGTGTGCACATAAATATATTGCCCCCAATTTTAGAGATTCCTCCCCCAAGGGCATAAACAGTTCCGCTTAAAAAGTCAATAATTCTCATCGCTTGATCATTGCGGACACGCTGAAGATTGATCACTACCGTCCGGTGAGAACGGAGATGGTCCGCAATTTCCTGAGCCTCATCGTACGAACGTGGCTCATAAAGTACAACTTTTACATTCTTCTGCGAATGGATACTGACAACGTTGCCCCTTTGATTTTTGCGGGTTTCGACAGGGGCTGGCTCATACTCATCCTCTTCGTGGATTTGCTCCCGCTCCACAACTTCTTCTTCCTCCTGCAAGCCCAAAAAACTCATAAATCGGTTCATAACGCTCATCACGATCCCTCCTAATGGCCTACTAACACCGTACCTAGGCGTACCCAGGTAGCTCCTTCCTGTATCGCTACCTCAAAATCATTCGACATTCCCATCGATAGCTCCGTAATCGGCTCAGGTGTCAAAGCAAGTTGATTGAGCTCATCGCGCAGCTCACGAAGTCCGCGAAATACAGGACGGGTAAGCTCCGGATCACCTTCTAAAGGCGCCATTGTCATTAGTCCAATTACTTTCACACGGTCGAGACTAGCAATTTCACGTAAAAATCCAGGTACTGCCTCAGGCGACAGACCAAATTTCGTATCTTCTCCAGAGATGTTCACTTGAAGAAAGACATTCACTTCTTGATCTGCGGCAATCGCCTTTTTGTGTAATTCTTGTGCCAGGGATATCCGGTCCAAAGAGTGTATATATTGAAACTTGCCAATAACGTCTTTAACCTTATTGGTTTGCAGATGCCCGATAAAATGCCATGTCCCTTGGTCCCCTAAAACCTTCCATTTGTGCTCAGCATCCTGCCAGCGACTCTCGGCAATATGCTCTAGGCCTGCCTCCAATACGGAGGACACCATTTCCAGAGAAACATATTTCGTCACTGCGATTACCTTGACGTCATTTCGATCCCGGCCGCTTGCCGCGCAGGCACGTGCTACACGTTCCTCTACCTCAGCAATTCTCTCCTGCAGTGTTAAAGCCAACTTTCAACTCTCCTTTATTCCGATCCAGCTCGTCATCCTACCTGTAACCCCATTTTCTTTACGATAAGAAAAGAACAAATCCTGATTACAGCTTGTACACCAAGATGTACATTCGATATGAGTCGGCAAGATTCCTGCTTTAATCATAATGCGTCGATTCATTTCTTTCAAGTTTAGCATGTATTTGTTCTTATCTGTGTCAGATGTTCTGTATAGACCTACAGTGTCAGCTGTTTCTGTCAGCTTGCTCAGCTCATCCTCCAATTGGCGAACATGCTCCATCACATAATCATCCACCTCATAACAGCAGTCGCCAATGGACGGTCCGATCGCTGCAATAATGTCCTGCGGATGGCTTCCGTAAATGTTCTCCATTTTACTCACCATGGCGGCTGCAATCTGGGCCACAGTTCCCTTCCAACCGGCATGCGCAAGACCGACGACTTGATGCACTGGATCATAAAAGTAAAGAGGCACGCAATCCGCATAAAAAGAAGTCAGCAAAACTCCCGGTACATCCGTAAGTAAACCATCCGTTGCCTGAAATGCCGAGGCTCTATCCTTTTGCCCACGACCACGATCAGCTTCCCTTACCACTGCTATTTCTGCTCCGTGGGTTTGTTCTCCACAGGTCCAAGCTTCTGGCTTGAAATCAAGCGCTTCAGCAAGTGCCCTACGATTCTTTAAAACATCTTCTGGAGCATCCCCAACATGAAATGCACAATTCAGGCTGTCATAAGGCTCTTTGCTAGCCCCTCCCTGTCTACCGGTAAAACCTGCTGTAATTTCTTTATGCTTCACACGCCAAGGCTCCAGATGGAGCAGCATAAGTGTTTCCTTTCCCTGCACAAACGGTTCCATTTCCTCACCTCCGCCTTAGTGTACCACATGTAAATACCCCCACAAAATGCCGATTAAGCTAGAAAGCTCAATTTATTAACTTTTTAAGCTATGCCATTTCGAATCTTTTTATAAAAAAACAAAAAACGCACCTAATTAATAAGTGCGCCGTTCGCTTCGGTCCCCTCGTTCCAGATACATCGTCTCCCGCTCGTCCTGCCCTTGAGGCATTCTTGATTCCTCAATCTTCACAAGCACTACATCAGATCCGATTTTGACAATATTTCGCCATGGAATAATCAGATCTGTTCCACCTCCGAACAATCCCATAAACCGAGTGTATCCGGGAATTACGATGGCATCAATAACACCTCGGCGTAAATCAAGCTCTAAGTCGCTGATTTGGCCCAGCCGCTTACCGTCCACAATGTTAATAACGTCCTTAGTCTGAAAATCAGAGATTTTCATTTTTTTAGCTGATCCTACATAATCCTCGTTCATTTCACCACCCCTGTACAATCAGACCTACAGTCCAATATATGTTATGAAAGCTTGGCCACATGCATGAAAAATCCCCACAAGTATATACTTCCTGAAACCATAAAAAGAGGAGATCACCCAGAACCCTTAAACGGATTCTAGATATCTCCTCATTTCAGACGATTTAAGACTTCACATGCTTTTGCATTTGCTGAATCGCAGATTTCTCTAAGCGTGAGACCTGTGCCTGTGAGATACCAATCTCATCTGCGACCTCCATTTGAGTCTTTCCTTCGAAAAACCGCATGGATAAAATTCGTTTCTCCCGCTGACCTAGCTTTCGCATCGCTTCACGTAAGGCGATTTCTTCGATCCACGACACATCCTTATTCTTATCATCGCTAATCTGGTCCATTACATAAATAGGATCGCCACCGTCATGATAGATCGGTTCGAATAAGGACACTGGATCCTGAATAGCATCAAGGGCAAAGACTACATCTTCCTTCGGTACACCAAGCGCTTCAGAAATTTCGAATATCGTCGGTTCCCGCGAATTCTGATTGGTCAGACTATCGCGTACCTGCAGCGCCTTGTAAGCAATGTCTCTGAGTGAACGCGATACTCGTATTGGGTTGTTATCACGCAAGTAGCGGCGGATCTCACCAATAATCATCGGAACCGCATATGTGGAGAACTTAACGTTTTGTGATAAATCGAAATTATCGATGGCTTTCATCAGACCGATGCAGCCCACCTGAAACAAATCGTCAACAAATTCTCCCCTGTTATTAAACCTCTGGATAACACTTAGAACGAGCCTAAGATTACCATTTACCAATTTCTCTCTGGCGGATCGCTCGCCCTGCTGCTGCAGCGAAGTGAACAGTTGCCGCATTTCCACGTTCGTTAGAACAGGCAGCTTAGCAGTATCCACACCGCAAATCTCGACTTTATTTCGGGTCATGATGATTTACCTCCCAAGGAGAAACATTACTGTACATTATCTCCCGGGTTGGCCATTTTATTCCTTGCTAATTTCACCCTACACCATCTTGTTAAACTCCTTACGCAGCCGCTTAATAATTCGTTTCTCCAGACGAGAAATGTAAGATTGGGAAATACCGAGCAGATCCGCCACATCTTTTTGTGTCTTTTCTTCGCCTCCACGCAGTCCGAATCGCAGCTCCATAATGAGTCTTTCGCGTTCGCTCAGCTTTTCCAGCGCCTTCTGCAGCAGCTTGCGATCGACCTGTTCTTCAATGTTTCGGTAAATGGTATCATTTTCCGTTCCTAATACGTCTGAGAGCAGCAACTCATTACCATCCCAATCAATATTAAGAGGTTCATCAAAAGAAACCTCACTCCGTGTCTTACTATTACGCCGTAAATACATCAAAATTTCATTCTCTATGCAGCGCGATGCATACGTAGCTAGTTTTATTTTTTTCTCGGGATCAAATGTGTTAACCGCCTTGATTAATCCGATAGCCCCTATCGAAACCAGGTCTTCAATATTGATTCCGGTATTCTCGAATTTGCGAGCGATATATACTACGAGGCGCAGGTTACGCTCAATCAGCATCGCACGAACAGCTGCATCACCGCTGGATAGCCGCTGAAGCAGATACTCTTCTTCTTCCCGTGTCAGCGGTGGAGGAAGAGCCTCGCTCCCGCCAATATAATAGATTTCCTGACTCTTCAGCCCCAGTAGAAACAGCATGCGGTAATATTGCAGCTGCAGAGCAATTTTCCATTTGATCATTATTGTTCCTCCTCCAAGAAGTACACGGTTCGCATATGAAGCTTTCAATTCCCGCTTTCAGCCCTCAAAAGTTTAGCTCAGCTAGATTTTAAGATTAGGAAGGTAGTGCTGCATCAGTAGTGCTCTCTCTTTGAGTTAAATCCGGATGAATGATCGCCCGATAGGCCCCATCTCCAGACAGTGTCCCGCCATCCAGCCCAATTAAGACTCTTTTACTATAAAAGGTATCTTCACCAAGCTTTATCGTTACAAGGTCAGGCTTCAGTGCGAGCATAAATGATGACCCTCGGTTAATCCCCCTATAAGGTACTAGCCGCATCCTATCCTGCCAGGCGAACGACTGCCCGTCCGTTTCTAGCAAAAGTCTGTCCGCACCATCCTGAGTGAGTCTCCCTTTCCATGCAGCAGGCAGATACCCCTCCCATAGCGTCGATTCCATCACCATCACCGGAATGCGAGTCAAAGGGTCACAGAGCCGGTTGCCTGTGTCTAACAGGCCAGGACAGGAAACACTTACCCCATCAATTTCAACAACCACCTCACCGATATAGGTTTCAAGCTGCTCCCTTCTGATTCGTGAAGATTGCACTGCCTTGAAGCAGATTAACACCAGGGGAAATACCGCAATGACAAACCAAAAGCCGATCTTTAAGCCGTAAGCATGCCCTCCTGAAGCGGTGAACATAATACCATTCCAAATCTCGCTGGAGCTCTGCAGCAAATAGTGAATACCAACGATCCCACCCGCAGCTGCAAAATTGATAATATAGAAAGCTCCCATAGTGCGAAGGTAGCTTTGCAGACTCCCAAAACCAAAGGCAATCCATAGCATAACCACCGACAATCCAAACTTAATAAGGAAGGTATACATGAAAGACAGTTCCGGTACAAACATCATCACCACATACAGTGCGCCAACAAGTGCTGAGAGGATTAAACGCCACCATGAGATTCTCAGCTTAACCATCCAGCCTGTCAGCCACAAAAGAATTCCGTCGATCACTAGATTGGCGGCGAATATCAAGTCAATATAAACAACCAGTGCATTCACCTGCTTAATGGCGGAATCTATCCTGTAGCCAAAATGGATCAGGCTCTGTTTTTTGGACGATATGATTAGTATAGAAAGTCTCGCATTCAAAGTCTGTCTAAACTTGGGGGGCATTCTTGCGGTTTTTTTGTCGAGTTATAGCGCGTGAGGATTTATTCCTTCTTTATGGAAATTCTTTAAAACTGCAAATATATAGCTTTATCCTTACTTTTGGCTAGAAATCATTTTCTAGTGCAAGAAAAGCTGCAGATTGGCAGGATTCGCCACCGGACGGCGCTTGGCGGTTTCCAGTTATCGTTAACGTTTAGCCAACCATGGACATCTGTGAGCCACACCATGCTGTTGACTCTCTTGATCGATCCTTACTTACATGTATGCAAAAAAACACCGTACCGCCATAGCTAATCAGCTAAGCGATACGGTGTTCTCATATAATCTTAATTCTCTTTAATTAATCGTTGTTGCCCCGAGTCCGATTACGCAGGAACGTCGGAATATCGAGCTGGTCAGAAGAACTCTGATTGCCGAAAGGACGTAAATTAGCTGAACTCTTATCTGGTGCTGCCGCAGGCTCGTTATTCGTCGAGACTGGACGACGTCCTGGAGTTTCAGGCGATGGTTTATGTTCAAAGCCAGTAGCAATTACTGTTACTTTGATATCATCCTTCAGGCCTTCATCAATAATCGCACCAAAGATCATATTCACTTCAGGATCAGACGCGGATGTAACGATCTCAGCCGCTTCATTAACTTCATATAGAGAGAGGTTGGATCCTCCCGTAATGTTCATAATTACGCCGCGGGCGCCTTCAATAGACGTTTCCAAGAGTGGACTCATAATTGCTTTACGTGCTGCTTCAGACGCACGGTTCTCACCATTTGCAATACCAATACCCATAAGCGCTGAACCGCGCTCTGTCATAATCGTCTTTACATCCGCAAAGTCAAGGTTAATCAGACCAGGAACCTTAATTAGGTCAGAGATACCTTGAACAGCCTGCCGGAGAACATTATCTGCTTCACGGAAAGCTTCCAACATCGGTGTTTTCTTATCAACGATCTCAAGCAAACGGTCATTTGGAATGACGATTAGCGTGTCGACTTTTTCTTTCAAAGCTTCGATTCCAAGCATTGCCTGGTTATATCGTTTTCTTCCTTCAAAAGTGAACGGGCGAGTAACTACACCCACAGTCAAGGCTCCACACTCTCTAGCAATTTCAGCTATAACTGGTGCTGCACCTGTTCCAGTACCGCCACCCATCCCTGCAGTAACAAACACCATATCTGCGCCCTTAAGGGTATTAGAGATTAAGTCACGGGATTCTTCCGCTGCCTTCTTACCGACTTCAGGATTAGCTCCTGCACCCAACCCGCGGGTCAGCTTGTCCCCGATTTGCAGCTTGTGCTCCGATTTGGCCATATGCAACGCTTGGGCGTCTGTATTAACCGTAATAAATTCTACACCCTGAACGCCATTTTCAATCATCCGGTTGACAGCATTACTACCGCCGCCGCCCACGCCGATGACTTTTATTTGCGCCAAGCTCTCCATTTCAAAATCAAATTCTAACATATTGTTCCATCTCCCCCTCAATGTGCTTGGATGGCCAGTCCAAGTATATCTGGACTTACACTTATATAAACTCGCTGAACATGTTCTTTAGACGCTCGACAAACCCGGTCTTCTGAACCGTTTCCTGATTTGGAGCAGCGTTCTGCTTACTCCGGTTGACCGTCTTTTTGTTGCTGCTTCCGCCACTACTTCTTCCACGGAAGCTACGGACAACATTATGCAGGATACCGACACCTCCGGTAAACCCAGGGTCCCGCACACCGATATAATCCGGTACAGCGATGCGTACAGATGCGGCCAGCTCAGTCTGAGCCGCTTTTAATACGCCAGGCATCGAGACAGTTCCACCCGTTAGTATATAACCTCCAGGCAGTTCACTGTAACCAAGCCGTTTCACTTCCTGTTTAATCAGATGGAAGATTTCTTGCACCCGTGGCTCGATAATTGCCGCTAAATCCTCTTGGTTAAATTCCTTCTCCACGTTACTGCCAATGCGCAGCACTTTGAAGACAACGTCAGAAGCTGCATCGTCAATCCATGCGCAACCATACTTCAGCTTTACTTTCTCCGCTTGATCAGTAAGTGTACGTAGTCCGTATGCAATGTCATTAGTTACAAATTCTCCTCCGATCGGAATCGTGGAGGTTGCACAAAGGGAACTTTCTTCGTATATGGCGATCGTTGTCGACCCGGCACCGATATCAACCAGAACAGATCCCATCGATTTCTCGTCCTTGGATAGCGCCAATCCACCAGCTCCAAGAGACATCAGCACAAGATCCTTCACTTTCAGTCCTGATTTCTCAACACAGCGTAGTAGATTATGTATTGGCGTCTTAGCACCCGTAATGATGGTTGCGTCGACTTCAAGACGAACGCCAATCATCCCGCGCGGGTCCTGAATACCTTCGAGACCATCGACGATAAATTGTTTAGGAACAACATCAATCACTTCTCGCTCCGGAGGCATTGCGATGACTTCCGCAGCTTTAATAACACGATCGATATCATCCTCACCGATTTCACGATCCTCATTCTGAACGGCCACGACACCGTGGCTGGATTGCAGGCCAATATGATTACCGGAAATGCCTACATAAACCTCTGATATTTGAATACCCACCATTTGCTCTGCATGATCTATAGCACTTTTGATCGATTGCACAGTTTGGTCGATATCTACAATCGCGCCTTTACGTATTCCTTCCGAATCAGCAGATCCAACGCCAATAATATTAAAGGTTCCATTGGTAACTTCCCCAATTATTGCCCGAACTTTGGATGTACCGATGTCCAAACTAACAATGATGTCATTGTTGCTCAAGTCCTATGGCACCTCCTGTTATAATCGAAATAATTTGCATAACCTTATCCCTGTCCCGGGAAACTTCTCTGTACATATTCAACATACCTAACCCTTTCCCTCTTTTTTCTACAAATTTTTTGAACGGAATAATATTCCAACATCCCTTAATGTGAATAGTTAATCATAAATTTTTATAAGAATGACAAATATCACAAGAAATATAAGCCTTTTTTTGGTTATTTGAACATTTACAACCACATAAAGCATTATATTTCAAAAAAATCGAAGAAAAAAGAGGGATATAGCTTCTTGCCCGTAAATCCGATTGTAGCATTTTTTCAACTCTATTAGTAGGGACTATTGACCTCTACTCTACTCTTGCACATCTTTTTGCTCATCGCCCTTTTGCTCCTCACTTTCGACCTGAAAAGGAACATACGAGTCGGCTTCAAGCATCGTGATAAGTCCAGGCTCCTTGGTCTCTATTACCTGATTCAAATAGGACACTTTGCTCTTCAATAAAGAGATAGATGTAATCACCTCGAAACGGGATCTTGTATAGAGCTTGATACGGTCTGGAAATGACAAAGTTGGTGAGGGAACAATCTCAGAAATATCACTTGTCAACTCATTAGCAATACTTCCTAGCGTTTGACATAGGATAGCCTTATTAGGATCGGCTGGATCCCAGTTAGTTAATATAGGCTTCTCTACAGCAATACCAGTCTCATTAATAGACACCGCTGCCCCACTCGACAGAATCGCCTTTAAGACGCCCCCCTGTTCCAGTTCATAGGCCACCGCAGGAAATTCTTCAATCTTCACTGTGATTACCCCGGGGAAATCCTTCTTTACGGTCACATTCTTAACCGTCTTAAGCTCTAACAGAGATTGTTCCACATCTTTCGTAGAAACAGCAAAGAATTGTCCACCTATATGAATTCCACTTTGCGAGAGTAATTCTTCACTAGTAGAATACTTGCTTCCCTGAAAATCTATCACTGTAATGTGACTAATAGACGATCTGAAAAAAATCACAGCAAGAAGCGCAGTGAACAATAGCAGCAGGATCGCCGTAATTTTACGGCTCATTTTTTTCTTAGGCTTGTCCTCTTTAAGAAGAGGTAATCGGGTTGTTGTCATTCTCATATCTCCGTAATAAGGCCCTGTCTCCTTCCTAGCTAGAACTGAAGGAGACAGGGAGCTTTAATTGGCCAAATCAAGTGGATCCGGTATGGGTACCTTGCGGCTTATACGCGCACCAAGCTTCTGAAACAGCATCTCTATTCCATCATACCCACGGTCAATGTGGTGTGCTTGCTCAACGACTGTAGTCCCTTGTGCAGCGAGACCAGCAATGACCAGAGCAGCACCAGCACGCAAATCAGTAGCTTCCACAGTAGCACCATACAATCTCTGAACACCGCGTATAAACGCACGATTCAAATCGATAGAAATATCAGCGCCCATCCGAGCCATTTCTTCAACATGCTTGAATCGTCCCTCAAACACCGTCTCTTTGATTACACTGAAGCCATCGGCAAGAGACAACAGCACCATGACCTGAGATTGCAGATCTGTTGGGAAAGAAGGATAAGGAGAAGTCACAATTCTCTCAACAGCACGCGGGCGCCCCATACAACTGACATTAATTATATCATTGCACACTGTGATTTGAACACCAGCCCGCTTGAGCACATGAATAAGCGAAGTCAGATGCCCCGCGTTGGCATGTGTCAAAGTCACATTCCCCCGTGTAGCCGCCGCCGCAATCATTACGGTTCCAGCCACAATCCGGTCAGGTATCACCTCGTACGTACAGGGATGCAGGTTTTTAACACCTTGAATCGTAATGGTGTCCGTACCTGCACCTATAATCTGAGCACCCATACTATTCAAAAATTGCTGCAAGTCCTGTATCTCCGGCTCTCTCGCTGCCCCCGATATCGTTGTTGTACCCTCTGCCTTTGCGGCAGCCATCATAATATTCTCCGTTGCCCCTACACTTGGATAGTCGAGATGAATATCACTCCCTATAAGCTTAGAGCCTCGACAGAATATTCGTCCATTGCTCTCTTCGATCTCCGCACCAAGCGCCTTAAGCCCTTGTAGATGAAGATCGATTTTACGCTCTCCGATTGCACAGCCCCCTGGCTGATAGATCGTTACCTCTCCAAATCTGGATAACAGCGGTCCCATTAGAAAAATAGAAGATCTCATCTGCCGCATTAAATCCTCAGGGATATGAGATGTCCCGACGGCAGACGTATCTATCGTCACCGTATCCTCTTGATGCACGCACCTGCAGCCCAGCCGATCTAGGATGTCTAGCATAGTCTCGATGTCCAGCAGCTTCGGCACATTATGCAGTGAGTGAACTCCTTCGGCCAGCAGGCTTGCCGCTAGAATCGGCAGCGCCGCATTTTTTGCTCCATGGATACGAATGGTGCCTGACAGGGGATTTCCACCCTCAATCACCAATTTGTCCAATGTATCACCTCCGAGATTACCGCTCACCCACCACAAACACTTCCGTTAAAAGCTCATATGAAATGTACAAGTATAAACGTCTTCGGCGTCCTTTATAAGGACGATAGGCGTTTAAGCGAGAAATATAAGGATAATGTATAACGTGAAACTTATACTTTCTTATATTTCAAGAATAACCTGCACTACATCTCAGGTTTGGAAGTGTCCTGGGTGATTGTCACGATTATAGGATTATCCTATGTTCGTTCCTCCAAGTGTGTGACAGAGAGCTGCCAATAAGGAAAACCCATATAGAAAAAGAGGATTTCTTAAGACTTCTTACCTGTAAGTCTTCGGAGCTCGCTTGTGATCACTGCTGCAGAATCTCTTTTGCCGAGTCGCTTGGAAGCCGCGGACATCTGCTCACGCACTTCGTCTGCTCCGATGATTTTTTGAACCACCTCATAAAGAGCCGTGCCGTTTAAATCTTTCTCAAGCAGCACCACAGCAGCACCCTCACGTTCCAGCTGTCTTGCATTCGCTTCCTGATGGTTGTTAGTCACGTTAGGAGAAGGAATGAGTACAGAGGGAATACCCAGCGCTGTAATCTCAGCGAGAAAAGATGCTCCAGCCCGATTAACGATCAAAGAGGTACAAGCCAACACCTCTGGCATATTATGAACATAAGGAAGGACATGCAACCAGTTTGGTAAGCTACCCAGCTTTTGACGCAATTCCACCCGGGTCTCTTCAAAATAGGGTTCACCAGTAACATACACATAATGAACACCATTACCCTTACCCACTAATGGGGCCATTTCAATCATGGCTCTATTAATAGCCTTAGCTCCCTGGCTGCCTCCAACTACCAAAACTACAGTACTGCCATCCGAAATACCCAGCGATGCGAATCCTCGTTGCGGACTTGCTGTAGTAACTGTTGTAGCACGTGGGTTACCAGTATAAATCACATGCTTGCTCCCCGGAAAAGAGGACTCTGTGCCTTCAAAACTTACGGCAACCGTACTCGCATACCGACTCAAAAAGCGATTGGTTAAACCTGGTATAGCATTTTGTTCATGGATCAAAGTAGGAATACCTAACCGGGATGCAGCATAAACAACCGGACCACATACATAACCGCCTGTTCCAATCACAACATCTGGCTTGAATTCTCTTAACATTTCTTTGGAAGCCTTAACACCCTTCAAGAAACGCATCACGGTCTTGACGTTGTCTATGGACAGCTTGCGCCGAAAACCGGTGATGTCAATAGATTTGAAAGGGATATTTTCTTGGGGAACAAGCTTGCTCTCTAAGCCACGCGATCCACCTATATACAAGAAGGTAGATTTGCTATCTTCCAACTCCATTTGCCTAGCAACAGCGAGCGCAGGATAGATATGTCCACCCGTGCCTCCGCCGCTTAATACGATACGCATCTCTTTCACCTCGCAAAACGGGATAAGTTCAATAGAATGCCAAGGGATGTCAGCATCAGTGTAAGCGAAGATCCGCCATAGCTAATCAGAGGAAGCGTGATGCCTGTTACAGGCATTAGACCGATAACAACACCAATATTAATAATGACTTGCACAGCCACCATACAGACGATGCCAACGGCCAGATAGCTTCCAAAACGGTCAGGCAGACTCATCGCCACCTTCATCCCGCGCCAGATTAGAATAAGAAATAGGATCAACACAGCCAAACCACCGATAAACCCCAGCTCCTCGGCCAATATAGAAAAAATAAAATCAGTTTGTGGCTCAGGAACATAACTGTACTTCTGCCGACTCATTCCTAATCCGAGACCACCGAGCCCCCCAGGACCGATCGCATATAGCGACTGAATAATCTGGTAGCCTGCACCAAGGGGGTCGGACCAAGGATCAAGAAAAGCGGTAATCCGCTGCAGCCGGTAAGGCGCTGCTGCAATCAAAGCAACAAACCCTGCCGCTCCAGCTACGCCAAGTGAAAGTAAATGCTTCATTCTAGCCCCAGCTGTGAAGACCATCATCAAGGCTGCACCAAACATAACAGTGCCTGTACCCAGATCCGGCTGCAGCATAATCAGCGCGAAGGCTGACCCAATGAGCGCAAGCGGTGGGAGCAAGCCGCGTGTGAAGGAGGTGATGTCGTATTCCTCTTTTCCTAGCCAGTTGGCTAAGAATAGAATCATCCCCATCTTCATGAACTCGGAAGGCTGAATCCCGAAAGAGCTAATTCCTAGCCAACTGCGCGCGCCCCCACGTACTACACCAATACCGGGGATAAGCACAATAACAAGTAAGAAAAAGCAGATCAGAAGTGCCGGCTTAGCCAGCTTTTTCAGCACCCTGTAATCGGTATTCGCCGTAACGAACATTGCGACTAGTCCCAGTCCTGCAAACAAAAGCTGTCTTTTTACAAAGTAAAACGAATCTCCATAATTGCGGAAGCCCAGAACGGACCCGGCGCTGTATACCATCACCATGCCGATCACCAGCAAAGATAGAATAGGAATCAGCAACCAAATATCGGGAGCATGACGAGTTTTGTTCATCAGGAGCACACCTCTTGCATCCGTAGTAGGGATGGGGCTTATCCACCCCCCTACTTAAAGGTTATGCACCGCCTCTTTAAAAATACGCCCGCGCTCTTCATAGGATGTAAACATATCCCAACTTGCACATGCAGGAGACAAAAGAACGATATCTCCTTCTTCCGCCAGAGCGGAGGCTTCCTGCACAGCTTGCTCAAGCACGGCGGCGGCACTCTCCCCATTATCGACGGAGATAATCTGCTTTAATCCTGCCAGCTGCGCTACATTCGTTAGCTTGTCCTTAGTTTCCCCTAACGCTACTAGCGCTTTAACACGACCGCTCAGGACAGGCAGCAGCTCCAAATAATCGGAACCACGGTCTAATCCGCCAGCGATCAGCACTACGGGGCGTTTGAAGGACGTTAATGCCATAATCGTCGCTTTGGAGTTCGTTGCTTTGGAATTATTATAATAAGTGGCCCCAGCCTTATCAGCTACATACTCCAGCCGGTGCTCCACACCGCGAAACGAAGCAAGCACTTCGCCCAATAAAGAAGGGTCAGCTCCAGCAGCAATGGCAATGCCACATGCAGCCAGTGCATTTCCCACGTTGAAACGCCCCGGAAGGCCAATGGAATCTACATCAGCAATGATTGTTTCTTGTTCTGCAGATTCGCGGTAGATGATCCGGCGCTTCAGATCGTCGTCTTGATCCGTAATATAGGACGGGCTAACAAACACACCATGAGTGAGCTCCTCGGACATAGAGAACGGAAGAATAGTAGCCTTCATATATGGCACAAGTTCCCGGCAAAAGGGATCGTCCCAGTTCAGCACAGCCGTATCCGTAGCTACTTGATTAGCGAACAGCTTTGCTTTGGAATCGACATAATCCTTCATGCTCCCATGATAATCCAGGTGGGTCTCCGCAATATTCAACAAACAACCTATTTTGGGGCGGAAAGTTTCCGTACCTTTGAGCTGGAAGCTGCTGAGTTCGACCACCATCCAGTTATCCTCTGTAGCTTCTTGCGCAGCCTCACAGAGAGGCGTGCCAATGTTACCTGCAACAATCGGATTCATACCTGCGGCTTCCAGCATTTGACCTACCCAGGTCGTCGTTGTCGTCTTGCCATTGGATCCCGTGATGCCAATCATCGGCGCTGCACAAAGACGGTAAGCAACCTCTACCTCTGTAACTACTTCAATGCCAAGCTCAAGAGCCTTTTGCACAGGAGGCGCAGAATATGGAATGCCTGGATTCTTAATGACCAGACTTACACCTTCATGAATCAGTCCATCCGGATGCCCACCGCTTATAACACAAATTCCCAAAGATTCCAATTCGGAAGCTTCGGGACTTTGATCTCTTTCCTTTTTATCGTTCACCGTAACTACAGCGCCTCGATCATGCAGCACTTTAGCAACCTGGACACCGCTTTTTGCGAGCCCAAGAACCACAACTTCTTCACCACGATACATATCTGGATGTTTCATTCGCTACAACCCCTTGCTAATAAATAGTCCAACAGCGGCTAATACCAAACTTACCGCCCAGAACGAAATTACCACACGCCATTCCGACCAGCCACCAAGTTCAAAATGATGGTGAATCGGGCTCATTCTAAATACACGTTTGCCACGGGTTTTGAAAGAGACCACCTGTATCACGACAGATAACATTTCCACTACAAACACACCGCCAATGATAAGAAACAGCAGTTCGCTCTTCGTGACAATAGCAATTGCACCTATCGCGCCGCCAATACCAAATGATCCGGTATCTCCCATGAACACCTTAGCTGGATGGGCGTTAAAGACCAGAAACCCGAGAACTGCCCCGATCATTGCCGCTGCGCACACTCCAGCTGCAATCGAGGTAGCCTGCATCGCTACAACAGCATAAGCCGCCAAAGCAATAGCACTTACTCCTGACAGCAAACCATCTACTCCATCAGTAAAGTTTACAGCATTCGTTACGGCCATCATCATAATGATAATGAATGGATAGTAGAAAAAGCCGCCCCAGTCAAAGCTGAAATCAGTTCCCGGAACGCTGATACTTGTGCTATGTCCAGCAGAAATTAGCAGACCGCACATTACAGCACCTACCAACAGCTGTCCAAACAATTTTTGACGCGCCGTAAGGCCCAACGAACGCTTGAATACGATTTTGATATAATCATCCAAAAATCCGATCAGTCCAAAACCAAGCGTAGCCACTAGTAGTACGTAAAAATCGTTATTCACCACAGAAAATTTCAGATAAGCCAATGTAAAAGCCACGATGATTACGATACCGCCCATCGTTGGCGTTCCCGCTTTCTTTAAATGGGATTGCGGTCCGTCATCTCGCACCTGCTGTCCGAATTTCATCCTGCGCAGAAGCGGAATGAAGAGCGGAGCGGCAATGACCGCAAGGATAAAGGAAACAGCAATAGTCAATAACAATAGTTGATAATCCATGGGTGCACCCCCTCCATTTATTTAGGTCTGTTTATTCTCTTGATTAAGGCTCTGAAGTACTTCCTCAAGCCTCATCCCTCTAGATCCTTTGAACAGAACAATATCCTTAGAACTGCATTTCTCGATAAGAGCAGCTGTTAATTCTGACTTATCTGTAAAAGCCAGCACACGCTCGTTACCGAATCTTTCCTTCGCAGCTTCTGCAATATGGACTGACAATGGGCCATAGGTATATACAAAATCAGTCACTGCGGGGTCAAGGTAGTAGCCAATTTCTTTATGAAACTGTATTTCATCCGGCCCTAGTTCCAGCATGTCCCCCAGTACTGCGATTTTTTTGCCACTGCATTTCATAGTTTGGAGCACGTCAATGGCCGCCTTCATAGAAGTCGGACTGGCATTATAAGCATCATTCAAAAGTGTAAACCCGGAAGAAGCCCGAATCACTTCAATCCGCATGCCCGTCAACTTGAGCTTACTTAACCCATTCTCTACATTTTGATCCGTTACCCCAAAATGGCGAGCGACCGCTAGTGCAGCCAACGCGTTAACAACGTTATGCTGACCTGGCAGCGGTAATGTAAAAGCATGTTCCTTATGAAGGTTTGACGTAAACGTCATACCACCATTATGGGACATCATCCCTGTCGGATAATCATCATTATCCCCGTTCAGGCCAAAACGAAAGGATACCATCCCCTCCGGAGCCTCAAAAGTGGACTCTTGCATTACCTCAGTCAGCAGCGGTTCATCACCGTTATAAATTAGCAATCCACCAGGCTTTAACCCTTCAACTATCTCCAGCTTGGCACGGGCAATTTCTTTGCGTGATCCTAGTTGCAGCAGATGCGACTCGCCTATATTAGTAATGACTGCAACATCAGGTCTAGCCAAAGAAGCCAGCAGAGCAATTTCTCCCCGCGAGCTCATACCCATTTCAAGAACAGCAATCTCTGTATCCTCAGCCATAGATAGAATCGTAAGCGGAAGACCAATATGATTATTGAAGTTCCCCTCTGTCTTATGCACCTTGTGCTGCATTTCGAGCAAAGCCATGATGATGTCTTTTGTCGTTGTTTTTCCGTTGCTGCCCGTAACAGCGACAACCTTTGGAGCGACCTCATTCAAGTACGCAGCGGACAGCTTCTGAAGCGCCTCTAGCGTATCTTCAACAATAATGACTCCGCCGCCCTCAGGTGCAGGACCTTTATCACGCTGCCACAAGGTCCCTGCAGCGCCAGCAGCAAGAGCTGAAGCAGCATAATGATGACCATCAAATTTGTCACCCGATAGAGGGACAAATAGACAGCCTGTTGTTATCTTACGGGAGTCAGTAACGACGCCCGTAAGAGGTATATTCATAGCTTCGGCAGCAGGAAGTTCACCTGCGCACATCACAGCAATTTGTCCCAGTGTTCTTGTAATCAATAGCTTCGACCCCTTATAACTTCTTTAGCGACGATGCGGTCATCGAAATCGTGAACCACTCCACCAATTAGTTGATAGGTCTCATGACCTTTCCCCGCAATCAATACTACATCGCCAGAGCTTGCCATTTCAATAGCCTTCCCAATCGCTTCACGGCGATCAACAATCATATGATATCGATCAGAGGTAACTCCATCCTCCACTAATCCTGCTTCTATATCCTTCAGAATTAGCCCAGGGTCCTCCGTCCGAGGGTTGTCAGAGGTTACGAACACCATATCGCTATATTTTGCGGCTATCTTACCCATTAAAGGGCGTTTCGTGCGATCTCTGTCTCCTCCACAGCCAAACACAGTAAGCACTTTTCCTGTAGCAAATTCGCAGACCGTTCTTAATACATTTTCCAGCCCGTCTGGTGTATGTGCATAGTCAACGATAACGGCATATTCTTGCCCCTCATCCACTGACTCCACCCGTCCAGCTACCCCATCAATCGCCTCAAGACTAGTCTTGATATCTGACAATGACACATCTTCCAACAGTGCAGCCGTAATTGCTGCAAGTGCATTATAGACATTGAACTTGCCAACCATACGAAGTGAAATGTCCGTCTCACCCTTAAACGTATCCACATGGAAAAAAGTTCCTTTTGCAGTGATCGATATTTGCGAAGCCCTGACATTAGCGTTGTTATCAATGCCATATGTAATCACTTCCGCCGCAGTTTGGGCTGCAAAATAATGGCTGGCTTCATCATCAGCATTAAGTACTGCATATTTACGTTCTTCTTTCCAAGGGGAGATCACATTTCCTAGTCTAGAGAAGAAGAGACCTTTAACCGCCCGATACTCCTCCATTGTATGATGATAATCCAGATGATCCTGGGTTAAGTTCGTAAATATTGCCGTACGGAAGTCCGCACCCTTCACACGTCCTTGCTGAAGCGCGTGAGAGGAAACCTCCATTACACAACACTCCACACCTTTGGATGCCATATCATGAAGCGAGCGCTGCAGATCTAGCGATTCTGGAGTAGTGCCTGACATCGGATAGCTTTGGCCGTCATAACGCATTTGAATGGTTCCAATCAGACCCGTCTTCATATTCTGGTCTTGCATAATCCGCTCAATAAGATAAGTCGTTGTTGTCTTCCCATTTGTACCCGTAACGCCGATCATTCTCATACGGCTGCTAGGTGAGCCAAAGAATGCATTCGACATGACAGACATCGCGAACCGGCAGTCGTCGACAACGATCTGTGGAATATCAAGCTCTAGCTTACGCTCACATACGATAGCGGATGCTCCAGAGGCTACAGCTTGCGGAGCATACTTGTGTCCGTCTACGGTGTGGCCGGGTAAACAAATAAATAGATCTCCCGGACTTACACGGCGGGAATCCGTCTGAAGATCAGTAATCTCCACCTCCCCATCCCCATATAGACGCGAAGTAGCAAGACAAGCAGACAATTCATTAACTTTCATAGTAATCCCTCACTCTACATTTTCGGATACGAACTTAAACCTTATACCTTTATCATTATTCACTAGAAGCTCCCATATAAATCCTGATGGTTGAGCCCTGTTCTACTCTAGCCCCAGCTTTCGGAGCTTGGTTGATGACTGTATTGCCGGAGCCTGAACGCGCCAGATTAAAATTCATATTTAAATCCTCATAGATATCCTGCACCGTTGCTCCTGTAAGATCAGGCACGGTCACAATCGGAGTTTCCCCATACTTATACGTTTTTGGAAGCTGGTCACTGCGTTCCGGGACTTTCATATAGTGTAGTGAGTCCTCCAAAATATTCTGCACAATTGGAGCTGCAACAACACCTCCGAATTGAATCCCTTTCGGGTTATCAACCGCAGTATACACCACAATTTGTGGATCATCCGCAGGTGCAAAACCTATAAAAGAAACGATGTGCTCCGTTGGAGAATAACGTCCGTTAATGACCTTTTGTGCAGTACCTGTCTTACCACCTACACGATAGCCGTCTATGAAAGCCGGCCGTCCCGTGCCTTTGGCAACTACGCTCTCAAGTGCTGCCCGCACCTTCTTAGACGTTTCCTCCGAAATAACTTGCCGTACAAGCTCTGGCTTTACTTCCGATACGGTTTCACCAGTTTCCGGATTCACCCATGCTTTTGATACATGCGGTTTATAGAGATTACCACCGTTAATAGCGGCCGATACCGCAGCAATCTGCTGAATAGGCGTAACCGAGACCCCTTGGCCGAAGGCTGTAGTCGAGAGTTCTACCGGACCTACTTGATTGAGCTTGAACAGAATCCCATTAGATTCTCCATTTAAATCAATTCCGGTTTTGCTGCCGAAGCCAAAATCACGGATATATTTGAAGAGCGTTTCTTTTCCCAAGCGTTGCCCAAGAGCGACAAACCCGGGGTTACAGGAGTTCTCAACTACTTGTAGAAAGGTTTGACTGCCGTGCCCGCCTTTTTTCCAACAGCGCAGCTTTGCACCTGCAACTTCGATAAACCCAGGATCATAGAAATGATCATTTTGCAGGTCTACCTTCCCTTCTTGCAGTGCTGCAGCCAGTGTGATGATTTTGAACGTCGAACCAGGTTCGTAGGTCATCCAAATGGGCAAATTCCGATTATAGATCTGTGGATCATATTCCTTATATAGCCCCGGTTCATAACCAGGTCTACTAGCCATGGCCAGAATCTCACCATTCTTCGGATTCATCGCTATAGCCCAAGCACCCTGCGCCTGATATTTTACCATAGCTTGATCAAGCTCGCGCTCCATAATGGATTGAATCTGTTTATCAATCGTCAATTGCAGATTTAGTCCATCCTGAGGGGCAGAATACTTCTCCGATGATCCAGGCATGAGTCTTCCACCTGCATCAGACAAATACGAAATATTGCCTGCTATGCCTTTAAGCAAATTGTCGTATATGTTCTCGACTCCGGTAATCCCTTGGTTATCAATACCTGTAAAGCCTAGGATGTGTGCGGCAAGATCGCCGTAAGGATAATACCTTTTGCTATCCTCAGCGACAACGATGCCCGGCAACTGCAAATCACGGATGCTCGCGGCAAGTTCCATCGTAATTTTGCGGCCGCCGGGCTGAAGTTTCACCGACATTGATTTTTTAGTCAGCAAGCTCATCAGCTTCTCCTCGGTCATCCCAAGCAGAGGCGCCAATTGCTGCGCTGTCTTTTCCTTCTCTTTTACCTGCACAGGCACCGCATAAACTGTAGGTGTGCTGATATTATAGGCCAGCGGTATTCCTTCACGATCCAAAATTTCACCACGCTTGGCGGTAAAAGGAATATTGCGGCGCAAGGAATCTTCTACCTTGTCACTTAATTTCTCGCCTTGGGATAATTGCACGTAAGCAAGACGCACGACCAGCGAACCGAATAACACTGCCAGTCCCAGCAGCGTCCACAGCATTCTCCGCCGTGTTACAACTTTCGAAACCTTCATTCCGTTCTCCCCCGCTTTCACCTATAGACATGAGCTCTTATCTTCATGACTATTCGGGACAAACAGGGGTTAGAACAAGCCTATGGCCCGCTCTCCGATTCTGTACCCTCATCAGCAGATGAGGATGCAGGAACATCTTCACTATTATCGTTTAATGGCTTCATCTTCAAGGTTACCAATGTCTTGCCGTTCTTTGTTCCTTCAATCTGTTCCGAGACATATCCTTCGCCTTCTACCGCAATCTCCACTTTTAGTAGGGTTAGAACCTCAAGTGCATCACGCAGAGACTCTCCTTGTAACTTAGGAATAGTAGGTTTGTCCCCTTGCTTGCTTAATAGATATATACGCTGTCCTTGAACAAGTTTGGTTCCAGCCTCTGGATATTGGGTTTCAACAGAAGCTCCTTCACCGACCACTTCAAAATCAAAACCTTGATCCAGAAGCGTTTCTCTTGCTTCCTTCATCGTTTTCCCCGTCAGATCAGGTGTGGTCCGGAGCGCAGGGGCATCTGTTTTAACTGTTTTTTTACTATCCTTATCGCTAGTTTCAGTTGCCAACTTTGGAACTCCCATGTATTGGAGAGACTGAGATACGATTTCTTTAAATACAGGAGCTGCAGCTTTACCACCGCCAACCTCAACGTTCGGTTCATCAATAATAACAATAACAGCGATTTTTGGATCATTCACAGGCGCATAACCAATAAAGGAAACCAGTACTTTGGACTTCACGTAATCCTTACCTTCAACCTTGATAGCCGTTCCTGTCTTCCCTGCCACACGGTAACCTTCAATATGAGCGTTGCGTCCGGTTCCTTTGACTTGGTCGGCAACAACCTGCTCCAAATATTCACCGGTTTTCTTGGCGCTTGCCTCATCAATCACCTGACGCACTACACTAGGCTGAGTAACCTTAGTGTCTCCGGTGTTTGGGTCCGTAACCTCTTTCACCACATACGGGGTCATCAGTTTCCCTCCATTAGCGATGGCAGATACAGCAACCAACTGTTGAAGCGGCGTGACACCTATTACTCCGTGCCCATAAGCAAGTGTAGCAATTTCAATAGGTCGATTAAGATTCGGATTTACGAACCCCTTTGCTTCTCCTGGCAGGTCAATGCCAGTCTTCTCATTGAAGCCAAAATCATCAATATACTGTAAAAGTCTGTCTTGTCCTAGCATTTCATAAAGTTTTACAAAAAGGACGTTACTAGACCGCTTCACACCTTCGAGGAAACTGATTTGTCCCCAACCGGAACGATTAATATCATGTAATGCCTTACTGTATCCCTTAATTCTGATAGATCCTGACAAAAATGTAGCTACAGGATCAAAAAGCTTCTCTTCTACAGCTGCAGCAAGTGTAACAATTTTGAAGGTCGAACCAGGCTCGTAAGTTGATTTAATAGCATGATTATAGAAACCTGCGCCTTCAGCCCCTGTTTTCCAAAATTCATTTGGATTAAAGGTAGGCATATTCGCCATCCCCAAAATCTCCATTGTATTCGGATCAGCGGCAATGACACTCATACTTTTCGGCTTATATTGCGCATATGCCTTTTCCATAGCCTCTTGTATATATTTCTGGATCGTACTGTCGATTGTAAGCTTGAAATTACTTCCATTTACTACGGGTTTATAGGTATCTTTCGAATCCGGCAGCTTAACCCCTTGACCGTCACTTTGATAAAGCAGCTTGCCATCGGAACCCTTAAGCTGTTCATCTAAGGATTTTTCCAGACCCATAATCGCCTTGCCATCCCGATCTGTATACCCTAAAATATGCGCAGCAAGCGAACCCTTAGGGTAATATCGTTTCTGCTCTCTAACCAGACCAATCCCAGTCTCTTGAATTTTATGTTCTTTACCTAGGGCTACATAAAATTCTTTCACCTTATCAGCAAGTTCCTGATCGATCTTCCAGCCTTCGTTACGAACTTCACGGTTCTTGAGGTATTTGCCGTTCTCGTCTTTAGCTTCTATCAGCTTCCGTAGCTCATCTTCCGGCTTGCCGAGTAGCTCATGCAATCCCTTGACGACCTCATCACCGATTCCCTTTTCAGCAATGACTGCCGGATTCACAACCACAGTATAAGCGGGGACATCACTAGCGAGCACACTCCCATTACGGTCAGAAATCGTCCCTCGCTCTGCTTTGATAGTCGAGGTATGCGCCCAAAGTGTAGCAGCCTTTTCTTGCCAATCCGAACCCTCCACAACTTGAATCCAGAACACTCTAGCTATCAAAACAAGAAAAAAGAGGGTAATACACCCTCCTATAAACAGCGTGCGAAGTTTTATTCTCTTTACCATAAGCGAACCTCACAACTTTTTTTATTGCGATCTTGCCAATCGCTCACTAATTATCGCCTTCAGTCGATAGCGGACTCGCCGGAATAAATATGGTAGTATTTTCATCCGGTGCTACGTAGCCAAGATCCTTTGCCTTTTGGGCAACCTTCTGCTCCAAATTTTGCTTCTCCATCTCATACGTGGAAATCTGCTTCTTAGCACTCGCTATCTCCTTATCTAATTTCTGGGCCTGCAAGTTCAAATCATAAATATGAACGTAACGTGAAATCAGGGTGATAGCCACCAAAACGCATACTCCTAGCGTCAGCATATACAAAAGTTTCTCTTGCAGCGGAAGTACTCTTCGTTTGGTAACTACTTTTGTCTTCTCGCGGTAAAGGGGGTTTACCTCTTCTTTTCTTTTGGGCTGAACTGCTAAATTGCCGCGGGTATAGGCCATCTCTGACTCTCCTTTATCGTCAATTACAATTTTTCTGCAATGCGCAGCTTAGCTGAACGGGCTCGAGTATTAAGCTCAAGCTCTTCCTCAGAGGGCACAAGCGGTTTGCGGTTGATTAACTTAAGCGTGCCTTTCGCGCCGCATACACAAAACGGAAAGTCAGGCGGGCATGTACATCTGCTTAAATAACTGCTTAGTATTTGTTTGCAAATTCGGTCCTCGAGTGAATGAAAAGTGATAACGGAGACTCTACCTTCTGGTGCAAGGCAACGTACTGCGCTATGTAATCCTTCTTCAAAAGCACCCAACTCGTCATTAACAGCAATCCGTAAACCTTGAAAGCTCCGTTTAGCGGGATGCCCTCCCGTTCTTCGTGCAGCAGCCGGAATACCTTCCTTGATAAGCTCTGCTAATTCTCCGGTGGTCTCCACAGGACTTTCTTCTCTTCTGTCTACAATTTTCTTAGCGATTCTTCGCGAGAACTTCTCTTCTCCATATTGAAAAAGCACACGGGCGATCTCTTGCTCAGACCACGTATTCACAATATCAGCAGCCGTTAAAAGGGCTGTCTGATCCATACGCATGTCCAGCGGAGCATCATGATTGTAACTAAATCCGCGCTCTCCCTCATCAAACTGCGGAGATGATACGCCAAGATCAAAGAGCACTCCATCCACTTGGGGAATGCCATCTTTTTGTGGTACAAAGGGCACATCCTTTAGTACACTCTCCAGATCACGGAAATTGGTCTTAATAAGTACAACCTTGTCTCCGTATTCGGCCAGTCTCTCTTTAGCGTTCTCCAGCGCCCAATCATCTTGGTCCAAACAGATTAATCGGCCTTCGCCGCTAAGCTTGGAAGCAATTAGTGAGCTGTGACCCGCTCCACCGAGAGTGCAATCTACATAGATTCCGTCTTTTTTGATGTGCAGCCCTTCTGTCGCTTCTTCTTTAAGCACCGTGATGTGGTGAAACAAGCTGCATCCCTCCAGGACAGTATTCGATATTGTGTTTTATAGATCAAAATTGAAATCCACCAATTTTTCGGCAATTTCGTTGAACGATTCCTCGGACTGTTCGAAGTACTGCTCCCATAGCTCTTTGTTCCAGATTTCCACCCGGTTCGAAACGCCCAGAATAACACAGTCTTTGTCCAGTTTGGCATACTGCCTTAAATTGGCCGGCAGGTTTACCCTTCCCTGCTTATCCCATACACATTCTGTTGCGCCTGAGAAAAAAAAGCGGCTGAATGCGCGGGCATCTGATTTCATCAGTGAAAGGCTTTTTAGCTTTTGTTCCATGATTGCCCATTCTTCCATGGGATAAACAAATAGACAGGAGTCTAGGCCGCGGGTCGCCACAAAGGAGGTTCCAAGCAATTCACGAAGTTTAGCCGGAATAATGATTCGGCCTTTGTCGTCAATGCTGTGTTGATACTCTCCCATGAACATCCTTTTCCCACCCCTAATCCCCGAATCCCCACTTTGCCCCACTTTTCACCACTTAAGCATAATAGATTCGCCATTAAAAATCAAAAACCTTTTTCTGGCGCAAGGAAATTTTTTCTAAATCAGATAGATCATTACCCGAAAAACATTTCTCCACCTAGCATAAACGCCTGGAGCATCCTAATACGGACGTTTAGCGTCTAAGTGTGTAATATAAAAAAAGCCATACAATCGGAATCTTGTCCGTTGCATGGCTTTTCAAGCATAAACGTCCTCGGCGTCCTTTTAAGGACGCGAAACGTTTAAGCGAGAAATATAAGGATAATGTATATCGTGAAACTTATACTCTCTTATATTTTTAAAAAGTTGCTTCAGTTCAAGGTAGACTTGGTTAATACTCTTTATCGTTGTGCGTACCGCAATTAATCGTTTAAATTCCAGCTGTCCAAATAATCTACTTGTGCTGGAGTCAGGCTATCGATGTTAATACCTAGACTTTCCAGCTTATAGCGTGCTACCTGCTCATCCAGCTCATAAGGAACATTCTCAACTTTTACGCCAATGCTCTTATAATTATCATTTACATATTTCAACGACAGCGCCTGAAGCGCAAAGGTCGTATCCATAATTTCGGCAGGGTGTCCATCCGCAGCACCCAGATTTACAAGTCTGCCTTCTGCAAGCAGATATAGTTTACGGCCGTCGCGAAGCTGGTATTCTTCGATATTTTTGCGAACAGTTCGCTGGGATACGGATCTTTCAGACAATTCAGGCTTATTCACTTCAACGTCGAAATGGCCTGCGTTGCACATGATTGCTCCGTCCTTCATAACATCATAATGCTCCCCGCGAATGACATAACGGTTACCTGTAACTGTAACGAAGAAATCACCGACCTTAGCAGCTTCCAGCATAGGCATCACTTCGAAACCGTCCATATGTGCTTCAACGGCTTTAATGGCATCGACTTCAGTGACAACCACTTTGGCACCTAAACCTTTGGCACGCATCGCAACACCTTTACCACACCAGCCGTATCCGACAACAACTACGGTTTTGCCCGCAACGATCAGGTTAGTTGTCCGAATAATGCCATCCCATGCAGATTGGCCTGTGCCATAACGGTTATCAAACAAATATTTGCAATAAGCATCATTTACTGCGACCATTGGGAACTTCAAAACACCCTGTTTTTGAAGAGCTTTTAGACGAATGATGCCGGTTGTTGTTTCTTCAGCACCCCCGCGAATATTCTCCATCAGATCAGGACGCTCCGAATGCAGCAATGTAGCAAAATCCCCGCCATCATCAATGATCAAATCCGGTTTGCTTTCGAGTGCCTTGATATTCAGAGCTTTGAACTCTTCGGGAGACGGGTTGTATTTAGCAAATACTGTGATGCCGTCCTCAACAAGTGCCGCACATACATCATCCTGGGTGGAAAGCGGATTCGATCCGGTAATAGTTACTTCTGCACCGCCTGCTTTGACAACCTTCGCAAGATATGCGGTTTTAGCTTCCAGATGAAGCGTAATTGAGACTTTTAGACCTTTAAATGGCTGTTCAGCTTCGAACTGCTCACGAATACGGTTCAATACCGGCATATGTTGACGGACCCAGTCGATTTTCAAATGTCCTTCGGGTGCGAGTGACATATCAGCCACGATACTATTTTGATTAGTTGAACTCATAATGAAACCTCCTAAAAGTTTTGTGAGCGTTACTACATTGAATATACTTCGTACAAAACTTGCTTCGTAAGCATAATCCATGTTTTGTGAGCGTTACTACGTTGAATATACTTCGTACAAAACTCGCTTCGTAAGCATAATCCAAGTTTTGTGAGCGTTACTTCTTTATTTTATGGAGCATTACTTCTCTACATATAAATGATGCGATGTGTCCCATTATAATCCGGTTCTATCGCCATCAGCTCATCCAACCATGGAAGTCCGTAGCGGTTCAAGTAATACATGATATTGTATACTCTTTCTTGCAGTTTACCCAGTGGCATTAACGACAGCTCGATTCGCTCCCATTGTCGGATTGCAGCTTCATTCTGTTTCGCCATTGCATCTTGGGCCTTTGCTTGTAAGAAAGTAATCTGATCCAAAATCTTATCTTTATTGTTATTTCCTAGTTTAAGTAGACCTGCCTGTATGGATCCAAGCTGTTCGATGAGCGGTTCGTACATAGCTGAGAAAGATGCTTTAGTTTCCTCAAATCGACGTTCGATTCCCAGCTCATCCTGTGCAGCCAGCCATTCATGTCTTTTACGATCTAGTCCCTGTCTTACATCCTCAAAGCTTAGTTGATATTTATCCATATGCTTATGAAGCGTACCTTCTACCACAGTGAAAGACATTCTTGGGATGATTAAAGGCATTTGTCCCCCGACCACCTCAAACGCACGATGCGGAATGGCCCAATAAGCAATCTCTCCTTGACCTAGCACCGTTGCTAGAACCGGCAACACATAATCCTGCATAAGCGGGCGTGTCAATACGTTGTTGCTGAAGCGTTCCGGATGTGCTTTTACTTCCTCTAGTAATTCCTCACGGGTAAATGATACCTGGCCCTTGCGATCGGCAAAGACTCCATCCTTCTTGTGAAGCAATAACCGTACACCTTCATGAATATAAAAGAGGTTGGCATTGCCTGCCGTAACGTCGGCTTGAAGTTCATACCCAGCGTTCACGATATCAGAAGCAGAATTCATATACGCTGTTTCCAGTGCATCGTTCTGCATAATTAGCGATGTAAAGAATGGCTCTTCTAACTTGCGTAGATTAGGATCAGCAGAATCAAGCAGGATCAGACCAAATTTACCAAATAAAGAACCCATTAGCTTGGCAAAAGCATCCGTCATACTATCTGCTCTAAACGAAGAAGATCGAATGAATTCCATAATTTGCGGTTTAAAGTCACTATCTTGAAGCATCCCATCCAGCTGTTCCACCACTTGCTGCCAGCTTTCCTCTTCTACACGAATATTACTCACTGAGGAACGTTTCTCCTCTGATTTCTCTATCTTAATCTTTGTGATCTCCTGCGTACGATTCAATACATACGTATGATTCACTTCATCCCAGTCATGATCCTCACCTGCGATCCAGAATAATGGCACTACAGGTCGATCGAGCTGCTCAGCAGCTTCTTTTGCAGCCATAATGGTTGTCATTGCTTTATACACTACAAGTAGTGGTCCTGTAAATAATCCGCTTTGTTGCCCACCAGTAACTACTAACGTTCCCGGCTGTTCCAAAAGCGCCAACGAAGCCTTCACCGCATCATGTGAATTATGCTTCTCATTATATTGACGGAGACATTCAGCAATTTGTGTTCGGTCGGCACGGAGATTCTCACTGCGATCCAGCCACTCTGCCCGAGTGCTTCTACGCTCTTTACTTCGGAAATCCCCACCATACAAATGACTAACCTTTTCAAAATTTTCTATATAGTCGCGCGCGAGTGCAGATCCACCCGGGAGCGGTTCCTTTACAATATTCATTTGCTAGTGCCTCCAGTTCTACTGAGCAGTTATATGTAAACCCAAGTTCGTAAACTCTTTATGATTGTATCCAAAGTCAGAGGCCACGTCAAAAGAAATGCATCCTGCAAAAAAAGCAATGCATTAGCAGCCGTATTATTTTTTCGTACTATAAACTAATTTTTTAAATATCCCCACTACATACAAGAGGCGAGAGCATAACGCTCCCGCCTGTCTAATATTCGCTATGGATTTAAGCAAATTTTTTGCTTACCCAGTGTCCTTTTGATACTTCTACTAATTCAAAGTCGCTATCATTGCTCTTTTCGTTAGCGGAATAAATAGGACTACCAAGCTCATCATGTAAGTGAATGCGTTTCTTGTTCACTTCAATTTCCGGATCCGGAATTGGAATAGCTGACAAGAGAGATTTGGTATAAGGGTGGATAGGATTCGCATAAAGCTCTTCACTTTCCGCCAATTCTACCATTTTACCCAAGTACATAACAGCTACGCGATCACTGATATGTTTAACCATGGATAGATCATGCGCGATGAAAAGATAAGTCAATCCCAGACGATCTTGCAATTCTTTAAGCAAGTTAACGACCTGAGCCTGAATGGATACGTCAAGCGCGGAAATCGGCTCATCACAAACGATGAACTTAGGATTTACCGCTAACGAACGGGCAATCCCAATACGTTGGCGTTGTCCACCAGAGAATTCATGCGGATAACGAGTTGCGTGATCGTGGTTAAGACCAACCATATCGAGCAGCTCTTCGATCCGCTTTTTACGTTCTGCACGGCTACCAGCCATTCCGTGAATGTCCAGTGCCTCGCCGATGATATCAGAAACCGTAAAACGCGGGTTAAGCGATGCGTACGGATCTTGGAAAATCATCTGCATGTCACGACGCATAGCTTTCATTTTGTTAGAAGGCAATTTATAAATGTCTGTACCATTATATTTCACACTTCCGGCAGTTGGCTCATACAAACGAAGAATTGTACGTCCAGCAGTAGTCTTACCACAACCGGATTCTCCTACCATTCCAAGCGTCTCGCCCTCACGGATGGAGAAGTTAATATTATCAACAGCCTTAAGAACCTTGCCTTTACCTACATTAAAGTATTTCTTAAGACCTTCTACCTCTATTAGGTTCTTACTCAAGAGTACTGCACCTCCTTGGCCATCGAATGCAGATTCCAGCAACGCGCCATATGCGTTTCGCTGAATTCTGTGGCGCCGGGATCGATTTGTTCGCAAACATGCATTGCTTCGTTGCAACGCGCGGTGAACGGACATCCGATCGGCGGCTTGATCAGATCTGGCGGTGTGCCGATGATCGGAATAAGCGGCTCGCCTTTCTTTTGGTCCAGACGCGGCATTGAGCGCAGCAGACCTTTGGTATATGGATGTTGTGGATTCTTAAAGATTTCCCATCTTGTTCCAGTCTCCACAACTTCACCTGCATACATTACGATAACCCGATCACACATACCGGCAACGACGCCTAGATCATGGGTAATCAAAATAATGGAGGTACCTAGTTTTTGCTGCATCTCTCTCATAACTTCCATGATCTGCGCCTGAATGGTTACGTCAAGAGCCGTTGTAGGCTCGTCCGCTATGAGCAAAGCCGGACGACAGGCCAACGCGATTGCAATCATTACACGCTGGCGCATGCCGCCTGAGAATTCGTGGGGATATTGGTTAAAGCGAGCCTCAGCATTTTTGATACCAACTAAATTAAGCATCTCAATACCTTGCTTTTTCGCTTCGGCCGCTGACATTTTCTGATGTTTAATCAAAACTTCAGTGATCTGTTTGCCCACTTTGATGGTTGGGTTCAAAGATGTCATCGGGTCTTGAAAAATCATGCCAATATCTTTACCGCGAATGGATTCCATTTCTTTCATGCTTTTGTCTAGCAGATTTTGTCCTTGGAAAATAATTTCTCCCTTTTTCACTTTAGAGGGTGGGGAAGGGATCAAACGCATAATCGATTGTGCAGTTACACTCTTACCGCTGCCGGACTCGCCGACGATGGCAACCGTTTCACCTTTGCCAATTTCAAAATTCATACCACGGACAGCTTGTACCTCTCCGCCTTTAACAAAAAATGAAACATGCAAATCTTTGACCTGTAAAATAGGTTCCATCCTTAATCCCTCCTATTTCTTCAGCTTAGGATCAAGCGCGTCACGAAGACCGTCACCGAAAATATTGAAAGAAAGCATGGTTAAACTGATCAGAATGGCAGGGAACAGGAAGCGCCATGGATAGTACAACCAACCGGTGAGTGAATCGTTAATCATAGATCCAAGTGAAGCGATAGGAGCTTGTACACCAAGACCCAAGAAGCTTAGGAAGGCCTCAGCAAAAATTGCATTTGGTACAGAAAGTGTAATGGTTACGATAATCGGACCAACTGCGTTCGGCAGAAGATGCTTGAACAACAGTCTTGCAGAACCAGCACCCATGGAACGGGAAGCCAATACGAACTCGCGGTTCTTGAGTTGCATAATTTCTCCACGTACAATCCAAGACATCGTAATCCAGCCTGTTATGGTTAAAGCTAGGATGATTGTACCAAGACTTGGCTCAAGCACGACCAAGAGCAAAATTACAACCAACAAATAAGGAATAGAGTACAAAATTTCAGAGAATTTGTTCATGATATTATCTACACGGCCACCGAAGTAACCCATAATTCCACCATAGATAACACCAATAAACAAGTCGATGGCTGCAGCAGCTAAACCTACGATCAAGGAGATCCGTGCACCGTACCAAGTACGAACGAAAATATCACGTCCAAGATCATCCGTTCCAAACCAGTGTTCAGAGGAAGGGGGCTTATTGGTGCTCATCAAGTCATTGGAATAATAGTTGTATTTCGAGAAAAAAGGAGCGAAGATCGCTGCAAGCACGATCAAACCTAGAATACCAAGCGCAGTCATTGCCATTTTGTTCTGACGCAACCGTTGCCAAGAATCTTTCCAGGCAGAGAGACTCTCCCGCTGAATTACCTCGGCTTCTTTTTCATCTATACCGACTTTTTGAAAGTCTTCCGGTTTTAGATTCATGTTCTTTAGCAAGTTATTATCACTAGCCACTAATTAGCCCTCCTTTCCTCCACTTAGTTTCATACGTGGGTCAATCAATACATAAGCAATATCAGTAATGAAACGGGCTACCATGAGTAGTACACCATAGAAAATGGTAATCCCCATAATAACGGTATAGTCACGGACACCAATCGCTTCCACGAACTGTTTACCAATGCCCCCAACACCAAAGATCTGCTCGATTACAACCGAACCAGTTACGATGTTAGCTGTCATAGGTCCCATGTAAGTAACTACAGGCAGGATACCATTGCGAAGTACATGGCGGCTCAGAATAGCCATCCAGCTTAACCCTTTAGCCTTAGCCGTTTTGATATAATCCGCATTCAGAACCTCAAGCATACTTGAACGGGTCAAGCGAGCTATAAAGGCTATCGGCTGTGCCGAGAGTGCTGCTACAGGTAAGAAATAATAGATTGGCCCTTTAAATCCTGAAACCGGTACCCAACCCAATTTGAAAGCGAACACATACTGTAATAATGACGCGACTACAAAGCTCGGAACCGCAATCCCCAGAACTGCCAACACCATCGCGGCGCTGTCAAGAAACTTTCTGTGATAGAGTGCCGCTAACATGCCGAGAAGAACCCCAACAATAACCGCCACAACAATTGCGACGAGTCCCAGCTTCAGCGACGCTGAAAAGGTTTGACTGATCAAATGAGATACATCTTGATTCAGGCGTTTCATGGATACACCCAAATCACCTTGGACAATATCACCTAAATACTTAAAATACTGATGAGAGAGCGGCTTGTCCAGACCATATTGCTCCATCAAACGTGCTTTAATTTCTGGCGGTACTTTTTTCTCAGAAGTAAACGGATCCCCTGGAATAGCTTTCATCAAGAAAAAAGTTGCTGAAATCAGTACAAATAATGAAACCAACATATAGAAGAATTTATTTGCGACATAACGAACCATCCCCATCACACCTCCTCCGACAAATTTTTTGAGAGCATTATATTGATTTTATGAAAAAAACGGATTTTTGTCCATTTTCTAAATATGTTATAAATAACAATAAATAACAAATAGACTGGAATACAAAAAAAAGGGATATATATGGAGTTCCACATATATATCCCGAAGTATTGTGTTACTTCAGTCAACTAACTATTCTGTTTAAATTACTAGAGCAAAATCTTAGTGCTCAAGCAAGTATCCACGAGTCAAGTCAATTGCACCACTGAAGTCAAGAGTAACACCTTTAAGGTACTCTTTAGTCAGGGAGTTGTTAGTGTAGTAGTACAATGGAATCAAAACTTGATCTTGCTCGATGAGCAATTTCTCTGCTGCTGCAAACTTGTCTTGACGTACTTTCAAGTCAGTGCTTGCTTTAGCTTCGCTGATCAATTTGTCATATTCAGGATTAGCGTAACCAGTATCATTGTTACCGCCGCCTGTTACCCACATATCAAGGAAAGTCATTGGATCATTGTAATCCGCAGTCCAACCAGCACGTGCAACTTGGTAGTTCAGGTTTTGACGGTTTTCGATAAATACAGCCCACTCTTGGTTAACGGTTTGTACGTCAACACCAAGATTGTTTTTCCACATATCAGCAATTGCCAAAGCAATTTTCTTGTGACCTTCACTTGTGTTGTAAGTCAATGAGAATGTAGGCAATTTGTCAAGGCCTTCTTCTTTCAGACCTTCAGCAAGCAATGTTTTAGCTTGTTCTAGATCTTCAGTGAAGTAGCTATCTTTAACTGCTGTACGGAATTCACCATCAGCACCAGCAATACCTGGAGGTACAAAACCGAATGCTGGGAATTGTCCACCTTGTACTACATTGTCAATCAAAGCTTGACGGTTAATGGACATTGCAAGAGCTTTACGGATTTTTGCGTTAGTGAAAGGTTTTTCAGTGATATTGAATTCGTAGTAGTATACGGAAGCAATACCTTTACGGCTAAATTCTTTTGGAAGTTCTTTTTGTACGATTGGAATTTGTTCTGATGGAATTTCACCAGTTGGTCCACCTGCACGATCGTATTCACCGTTCTTGTAGCTGAGCAACTCAGTTGCACCGCTGTTTACAAGGGAGAAATCGATTTTGCTAAGTTTAATGGAATCTTTATCCCAGTATTTATCGTTTTTAGTTACAACAAGTGTTTGACCTGTAGTCCACTCAGTAAGAGTGAAAGCACCGTTAACGATCATAGTGTCTTTGCTTGTTGCCCATTTTGGATTACTCTCAATGGATTTGTGTACAGGGTAATAAGTGTAGAAGGAAAGCAATCCAAGGAAGTAAGGAGTTGGGGCTTCAAGAGTAACTTCTAGAGTTTTCTCATCAACCGCTTTGATACCTACTTGACTGAAATCAGTAATTTCCTTGTTATAGAACTTTTCAGCATTTTTGATGTAATACAATTGATAAGCGTAAGGTGCAGCGGATGCAGCAGCAGGATCGAGCACGCGTTTCCAAGCGCGAACGAAGTCTTCTGTTGTTACAGGATCGCCGTTACTCCATTGTGAATCACGGAGTTTGAAAGTATATACCAGACCGTCAGCGGAAATGTCCCAGCTTTCAGCAACACCTGGTTCAGCTTGACCAGATTCAGCATTCATGCGAGTCAGACCTTCGTACATTGTTGTCAGGACAGTGTGAGCTTGGCTATCTTGAGCCAATCCTGGATCAAATGTTGGAGGCTCAGAGCTTAGGTTGATTCTCAATGTTTGGTCCGCAGCCAATTTCTCTTCTGTAGCCGCATTACCAGTTGCCGTGTTACCAGTGTTACCAGCGTTACCTTTGTTGCCGCTGTTTGCATTGTTTCCGCCGCAGCCAGCAAGCACTGTGCCGATAACAAGTACTAATGCAAGCATTAGCAATAGACTTTTACTCTTCTTCATCTAGCAGTTCCCCCTAAATAGAATGTGGTATATGGTTTATGATTATACAACCAGTGGTCAAAAAAATCTAGTGGAATGTTTTCAGAAAATTCTTTTTTTATTAAAACTTTAAACTTTTGTGACGTTGCCGCTTCACCGGAGCAGTGGAACATTACATCGCTTGTGATATGTACTTAATTAGCCCTACAAACATAAATAATAAATATCCTACACTCATAAAAAAGAAAGAAAGTCTCCAAACTGCCCGAAATAACCGCTTTCCATCTACCTTTCCTTTCAGACGATTCTGAGCGCCGCCAATCAATCCAGTGGATATTAATACAATAAGTAGTATAAGATAAAACCCAAAACCGTTATTAAATAAGTTGTTAAATAATGCGGATACCGATAATAATAAAAAAAATGTAGTCACGTCCATAGCGAGCATAAAAGTTTTCTTTTTATCTTTTTTTAAGCCTCTTCCAATGAAATAAACAATTAAAAACGGTACTATTGGAATCAAGCTCAAAGTAATGACCGAATTCATCAGCAATCCCATAGCTTCACCTCTCCTCCGAGATCATACCTTTATTCCTTCTACTAGTTGACAGATCAAGCGATGTAAAGGAACCAACGTTCCCGTTCTTTCTGCCATATTTACAAGACTTCCATTGATCCATTGAATTTCTGTGGTTCTCGAAGCGAGAACATCTGCCAGCATGGACGAAGTATTGCCAGCCGTATTCCTGCAGACTTTAAGGATGTTATCCCACGCATCGTGATCATAAGCAACTCCGCAGGCATCATATACCATAGTAGCTTCTCTAAAAAGTTCTTTCATTAACTGCAGGCGCCCTTCTGATGCAAGCAGCTCACCATTTGGAACACGCCAAATCGCCGTGAGTGGATTAATTACGGCATTGATTAGGAGCTTCCGGTAAATCATGGTACCCACTTCATTCGACAAAAAGGCGGAGAATCCTGCCAAAATGAGGACTTCTATTAAATATTTCGCTTGTAAATCAGTATGTATGATATGAGCTTGTCCATTCTTTAAGCCCCATCTCCCTATCCACACCTCCCCGGCACCTGCATGAATGACCTCAGTCAAAGATTTGCGCTTCGCAGCTTCTGTTGTAACGGCAGCATATAAATTAGCTTTCGGTAACAAGTCTCTGAGCATCTCCATATGTCCTATGCCATTTTGAAAACAAATGATGTGTGCCTGTTCTTTCCTAAGGGGGGATAGAAATTCAGGTAAAACATTATGTAATATATCCTGTTTAACCGTCACTATGATCCAATCACTTGGCTCACGAAAATACGCATCTGTAAACTCCTCTATGGGTGCGAACGCAAATCGAGCCCCCGAAATCGTAATCGAATCGCGGCCATCTTCATAACTCACAGTTAAGCCCTCGTTCTCTAATTGCCGGCACTGCTCTATCCCTCGACACCACAATCTCACTTTATTCCCGGATGCAATCAGCCTTCCTGCCAAAAGCAGACCAAGTGAACCCGCACCGATTATATCGATTCTCATCTGATCCTCCTGTTGATCTCAAGCGCAATTTTTCTAAGTATAGCCTTAATATACCAAGAAGAAACGTCGTTGTCCTCCTTTATAAGGGGCAATACCCAATCAAAACACCCGCAAATGGCGCTAATAAAGCGAACCACTTACGGGTGTTTTAGTTTGCAAACCGTTTATTCAATACGTTCTAAATTTCCATTCCCATCCATTTTAAAACGAGTCTTCATTTCTTCTTCTTCTTCGTTTAAGAAAGCGAGCCTACGAGCACGATCCATAATCTGAATTAAAGCTTTGTAATCATCGTTGACTACCCGGTAGTCACTTTGAGCAAGATTAACCTCTTTGGACAACCGCTCATTCTCAGATCTTAATTCTGTTAATTCATCTTCCTTCTCGCGCAAATCTCTCTCCAGCATTTTCAGCTGACGTCCTGCTTCCTGGATTGTACCTTTCCATTGTCTCAGGAAACGTATAACCGCATCAATGGATAATGTGTTCTCGCTTAATCCTTCGCCTCGTCCGAATTCCTCGTCGGTATCCCCGAGAATCAGACCCGCTACCTGTGCTCCTCTAACTGACGGTTGCTTTTTCAGGTAACTTCGTTTCTGACGTTGACCTTTTGCGATTCCGATTGCGCCTTCATAGCTTTTTCGAACACAGCTGTTCCAGCGGAATCCGCACGCAGCCGACGTTCTGCCGATTTTCTCGCCCACTTCTTCAAAAGCAGCAAGTTGTGTACTGCCCTCCCGAATGTGACGCAAGGTTACTTCTGCCAGTATTAGATCATCTTCTGCACTCCAAGCATCCTGTCTAACGGCTGTCATCCAACCAAACCTCCTAACAACATCTTGAAATAACCATCTCCATAACCGGCAGCTCTGCCGGGTAGTGAATAGGGATAAAAGCTGCTTACTCCATTTCTATGCTTCTCATAGAGTTCATAGAATCTATTTGATACTAAATTGTATTTCCATTATCTGCTCACATCATACGCTTTAAGTTATAAATTCTCTTTTTTCAATCATTAATCACCTCAGTCAATTATAAAAATCACATTTTATGAAGATTAGTACATTTTTTTCAATGAATTCGTTTACACATTTTTACTGAACGGGTATAATAAGTCGAAGGAATATTCGTGAGATACATACTGGAAGGGGGACTCTCTCTTGGACCGCATGTTTCGGGTATTAGGTTTTTTTACACTGGCTATTGGATTGATGGCTTTTGCCGGAGGTCTGACAGAAATGGCCTTGCTTTTCTTTTTACAAACCGCTTTTTTCGTAATTCTCGGTTATTTGAAGTTTACTGAAAAAACTTATGTCCTACTTTTTTGGGCATACATGATTTTGACTTTCACCGGTTTCAGCTATTGGACGATCTTTCAAATGGGTCTTCCACTATAAATTGCAGTACTCTCTTGAAGCGGATGAGGTCCTTATCTAATAAGGATCACTTCCGTTTTTTTGTTTATAAGCTAGTATATATATGAGGCCCTCACAAAATACCCGAGTACGCATCGAAGCAATAACGCCTTCGGTGTCCCTAAAGGACGGTAAGCGTTTATGCGCGAGATATAAGGATAATGTATAACGTGAAGCTTATACTTTCTTATATTTGAAGGATAGCCTCACTTTGTGGGGATATTTTTGTATGTATGCTATTTTAGAAGGGTTAAACATATTATTAGTACATACATATATCAATTCAAGAAGAATCGGCTTTGCCGACCCTTTTGGGGACGGTTTCCGTTTCTACGAGAAATAGAAGGATGATTTATGGAGTGAAACAGAAATTTCTTATATTTCAAAAAAAGGTGGTGGTGTGGTGCGCTCCCGCAATTCCCTAAGCCGCATGATGGCAACCATACTAATTCTCTTCTGCTGTACATTGTTCCCGTTACAATCTACGATGTACCTGTCTGCCGATCCAAGCGGTTCTTTTTTCAATTCCTCTATACCAGATAATGAAGAAACCCGTAAACTTCTGGAGCAGACTTTGTCTTCCGCAGAAATCGAGCGGGAAATCATCAAGATTACAGCCGAACAAAAAGCGCTTGAAGAAAAGGTAGAATCCCTCGAAGAGCAAGCCAGCCAGAAAAAATCTGCCATCGCAAAGCAACAAGAGCGTGCAGGCGCAGTCCTGCGTTCTTATTATATGGGGGATAGAGACGGTCTCATGGCTGCGTTTTTATCCGCGAAAAGTATTAGCAGATTCCTGGCTCTATTCGATTATTATGAAATAATTATTGGAAATGACCGCGACATTCTCACACAATACGAGGATCAGTATAGGGATCTAAAAAAGACCCTCCAAGCTGCACAACGCAGCTCGAAGGATCTTGCGGAGCTACGAACTGCTCTTGAGGAACAGAAAATTCGGGTAGCTGCGCTCAATAAAGAAATTGAAGGCGGGATTAAAGACAGTAGTGACCCTGATAATATGAGCGCTCTTCTTCAAGAATTCACATTATATTGGGAGAATATTGGTTTACGCGAGGTAAAGACCTACTTCAAAGCATTATCATCTGCTATGAATAAGTTACCGCAGTTTGTCCAGAATCGAGAGGGAGTCCTTACTCGTAAGGGGATGACTTATGTTCTAAATCTGAAAGAAGAGGATCTGAACGAATTTCTTCAATCCCAGAATAAGCTATTTAACGATTTCGCTTTTCATTTCAATGACGGATCGATTACTGCCACTGGAAAAAGCGGAGCGTTAGCCCTTTCATTAACCGGTCACTACATCATTCAGGAGGAACCCATCAACGGACTTATATTCCAAGTAGATCATGTTGTATTTAATGGTCTCGAATTACCTGACACCACTAGAAGGACACTTGAAGAGGAATTTGATTTAGGTTTTTACCCTGGGAAAATCGTTTCTTTTCTACGTGCCACAGAAGTAGATAGTAAAGAGGGCGTCCTGCAAGTTAAACTTTCGATCTCATTCTAGACCTTTCTTAATGAAGTCTTTGTACCCTGCCGCATCAATTTTTCCTGTAAGCAGTAAGGATACTGCTTCAGCAATCTTACTCCAGCCGCCTTGGGATTCGATCTTCGGGGCGGTTTCTTCTGTCAGTAAGAGTTCAACTCCGAAAGGAAGCTTATATTTAAAAGCATGCTCCGAACGATAAAGGACATCAAGCGCAGGCAAGCTCCCCGTGTTCTCCAGCCAATCCATCTGAGAATCCTCCGAGGTAATAAATGTCAACCAATTCACGGCTTCCTTTGGACTTTGAGATTGCGCCGGAAGCGCAAAGGAACGGCTGTAATAGGATTCAAGTCCTTTCCCGTCACTTGCGGTCCGTGGTGCTTCAGCAACTAAGGATGAATTGCCATGTTTTTGCCACTCTGATAGTGGTAGAGCAGCAACAGCAACGCTTCCGCTCTGAATCATATCCCAAACATCTTTGTTATATCGGCTGGTAAGGTAAAAATAACTGCGAGCATTCTGAGTCCAATTCATCACTTCTTGGTTATCCGATAGCAAGCTGCTGTTCATACTCTCCATGACCGCCGACAATCCATATGGATTACGAGTATCCATCGCGAGCAAATATTTCCCTTGCTCTTTAAGCACATTCTGAAGCAATATATTCCACTGTTCCAGACTTCTTGGTAAGGTGGTAAACCCCAGTTCCGCAAGACGCTGTGGTGAATAAACAAGGATATAAGGGTCTATATCCAGCGGCACTCCCCAATTATATCCGTTCCATTGCATCCACGGGATCAACTGAGTTAACGGTGCAGTTCCTGGAATGCTCTGATAAACATCCACCGGTAATAAATATCCACGTGTAGCCCAGTCGAGAATACTTCGTCCATCCGCCATGACGATATCCGGACTGTCTCCGATGGTTAGATCATGCTTCAAAACTTCGTCTGCATCCTCGCTATCAATATTTCTTAATATCACCTTTACTCCACTTTCTAAAGTATAACGATTGCTTAGAAGCTCCAGCTCACTGAATTCCTCGCTATTTAGCGATACTGTTATACGCAGACTATCTATAGAACCCTCTTCCCCTGAAGAAGGATTTGTAGACTGACTTTGAGGCTTTTTCATAGGATGTGGGTCGTTATTGGTACTCAATTCCATACTGGGCGACAAGCTTGTCAGCGATAGTAGTAAAATTGCAAAAAGCAGCCAATAATTTTTGCGTTTAAGCACGATTTCCCACCTTCCCCATGATTCGTCTTCACTATTTTACCAAACCCGTCGCTGCTTGTCTTTAGAATGTGAAAACGTTCTCTTTCTATTATATAGGTGAAACGACGGAGACAATTAAAAGACTGGGTGATCTTAGCGCTAAGGGCGCTCCATGTGCGGATTATTCTTCCGATCGCTGTTGTCTCCAGATTTATGGATTATATTCCTAAACGGTATAAATCCGGAGACAAAGGCGAGCGCTAACGCTTCTACAGAACAATTCCTCCCCCTCCGCTGACCGCGCTCATTCTAAAGCACCACAACCGTTAATTCCCTCCTCCGTTTCTGGGCGGGCAGGAAAAAGCCGGGAGTTATGTTTCTCCCGGCTGAAAAGAGGATTGAAGGTTAGAGAAGATCCGCGGCCAATTGGGCCAGACGGGAACGCTCCCCTTTTTCCAAAGTAATATGTCCGCTAATCCCTTGCTGCTTAAACTTCTCAACGATATAACTAAGCCCGTTGCTCGCAGCATCCAGATACGGATGATCGATTTGCTCCGGATCCCCCATAAGAATGACCTTACTTCCTTCACCCGCTCTGGAAACAATCGTCTTCACTTCATGACGGGAAAGGTTCTGAGCTTCATCAATAATGATGAACTGTGAAGGGATAGAACGTCCACGGATATAGGTTAAGGCTTCTACCTGTATGCTGCCTAAGCCCATTAATATTTTATCAATATCTCCAGCTTTTTTGGTATCGAACAGGAACTCTAGATTATCATAAATAGGCTGCATCCACGGTCTTAGCTTCTCATCCTTCTCCCCGGGTAAATAACCAATGTCTTTCCCCATGGGAACTACTGGCCGGGCAATGAGCAGTTTTTTGTATTTATGCTCATCCTCAACTTTGAATAGTCCGGCAGCAAGCGCCAATAACGTCTTCCCTGTACCAGCCTTACCTGTAATGGTTACAAGTGGGATTTCATCATTTAGAAGCAGTTCCAAAGCCATTCGTTGTTGAGCATTTCGGGCGCTGATCCCCCAAACCGAATCATTGCCTAGATAGAGCGGCTCTAGACGGGTCGCATCACTATTCACTTTGAGAAGTGCTGATTTGCCCGTGCCGATCTCATCCTTGAGGATCACAAATTCATGAGGGTACAAGGGATACGACAACGCGAGCTGTTTAACCGTTAAAGAACGGTGACTGTAATATTCATCAATCAATGCCGGATGAACCTGCAGAGATTGGTAACCAGTGTAAAGTTCATTTAAATCTCCAGTACGATCTGACAAATAATCCTCTGGTGTAATCCCTAGCACATCCGCTTTAATACGGACCAGCACATCCTTACTCACAAGCACTACGGGACGCGGATCTGGCTTCTCCTTCTCTTCGATTAAATAATTGAGAGCTACAGCCAAAATCCGATTGTCGTTAGATACCTCACCAAACATTTCCTGTACCTTCACAAAACTGCGATGGTTAAGTTCTACCTTCAGCTTACCTCCATGCTCCAGTTCCACACCACTATGCAAATGCCCTAGTTCACGAAGTCCATCAAGCAATCGGGAAACTGTGCGGGCATTCCGACCGATTTCGTCAGCGTTGCGCTTTTTGGAGTCGATTTCTTCCAGCACAACCGCCGGAATAACCACCTCATGCTCCTTGAAAGAGAAAATCGAATTGGGGTCGTGCAAAAGCACGTTGGTATCTAGCACAAATATCTTGTTCATATTATCCCCTCCACAGCGCCTGGTTTGATTGATCATACATAACTCTTTCCGCCAAGGGAAAAGATAAGGTACAGAAACGATCTTGGCTGAAAGGAGTAAGCACATATGAGAAAATCAATGTGTCTGTTGCTGGTACTGCTGCTACTGACAAGCTGCGGTATCGCTAATAAAAAGACATCACCCTCTCCTCAGAATAAACAATCAGCGAATGCTGTAAAGGGTCCGGGGAACCATGAGGTTCGACAATTGTCCAATGATGGTGTGACTAATCCTAAGGCCACCTCAAAAGCTGGTCAAGCCGTTAGTGTTAAGGGCGAAAGTGAAATTGCACTTAAGGACCATTTTGAACAGTTAGCAAAAAGAGTCCCTGGTGTGAATGGTGCACACTGTGTAGTCATGAACAAGGTGGCCATCGTTGGTCTTGACGTAGAAGGTTCTCTAGAACGGTCACGGGTAGGAAGCATTAAATATTCTGTAGCGGAAGCTATTCGCAAAGACCCAAGAAGTGTACGTGCGCTTGTCACAGCCGATATGGATCTCTCCAGCAGATTAGCAGACATGAGTCGCCATATCTCCGAGGGACATCCGATTTCCGGATTTTCATCCGAATTGGCTGATATCATCGGTCGAATCATGCCGCAGCTGCCAGAAGATACAAAACCGCGAAAAAATGCACAGTAGAGGACAAAAAAAGCCCAGTGATATTCTCACTAGGCTTTTTTCATGGCAGCAAATACTTGTCCGTCCAGCTTCTCAGCGGCACGTCCATCATAAACCTTCGCATATCTTGGGGCGGATTCAAGCTGCGCTCCATAAAAAAGCGCATTACGCACCGCCATAATTTCAACATCAAAGCAGCACATTTTGAAAGGGACATCCTGAAGCGGATCCTGTCTTACAACGGCAGTGCCGTTAATAGCATGAACAGCTCCCTCACCAAACACAGTAATAGTTACTAAAGGGTTGATCTTCATGTTGTTCACGAGTCTGGAACGATGATCTACAGCCAGACGCACAGTACTAGGACTAACTGCATAAATCCACGATATGGCCGTGGACGTTGGACCTCCTGATTCCGCATCAACTGTGTTGAGAAGAACAAAGGTTTCCGATTGCAGCATCGATAACAAGGTTTCGTTCAGCTGAGCAACGGCTTCGGACATAAGTACTGGCCCCCTATGCGGCGTAAATTCATTCAATTTATTATATTATAGCACAGGCTGAAACTTGCATTCAATTTTAGAGCGAAGTGTTATTAAGGTCTTTAAGGCGCCTCAGTGGATTCCGAAGTGGAGCTAGCAGAAACTCCTGCTAACCGATCCTGCAGGCTTTTCTTGGCAGCCTCAAGCTCCTCATCATTAATATATACATACGGACTTCGCCATGTTCCAGTCACAGGCTTGAATTCGATATCCTCTTTGGAAATCTTCCAATAAGTCGCAATCATATCTTTAATCTGCGAATTTTCGATATCAGTCTGCATGTTGCTGTCCACTGCGTCAAGAACCTTGCCTATTTTTAATACTCCGCCAAGCGATTGCATCTGATCCACCAATGAATGAAGGACCTCATTCTGACGTTTGTTCCGATCAAAATCATCTGAAGCCTTAGTCTTAGGCTTACAATTAGATTTACGATATCGCACATAATCTAGCGCTTTATCTCCATTAAGCTCTGCCGGACCTTTTTTCAGATTGATATTCGTACCGTCTACACTGTCTGTATAACACATATTATCGCTAATGTTGACTTTGACTCCGCCAAGCTCGTCCACCACATCACGGAAGCCTTGGAAATCCAGAATCGTTGTATAATCCACATCAATATCTAGATATTTCCCCATCATGGTCTTCATCTCATCTTCTGCCAAAATACCAGAGGACTTCTCCTTACCTTTGAAGCGAGCATAGAATTCGTTAATCTTCGTTTGCTTGTATCCACTGAGCTCAACTAAGGTATCGCGTGGAAGAGAGACAATGGTAGCTGATTTTGTCTTAGGATTAAGCGCTGCAACCATAATAACATCTGTCAATCTAGATTCATGCTTCGGTCTATTATCCGTACCTAGTATAAGCATCGTCAATGGTTTTTCTGTAGCTGAATGTCCTGGGGCAACCGTTCCTTTGTTCCCTGCGTTAAAGACCCCATTCTCAAGCTTCCAATACAGATAGCCGCCGTAGCCCAATACGCCAAGAATCGCAATAATCAGCAGGGTTAACAAGATTCTAACTAATCTGCCAAAAAAACCTCTTTTCTGCGGTTTCTTACGCTTTTTTTTCTTAGGAGAACCCTTTACAGGCTGTTTTCTATTATTGGGTTGTTGCCCACTTGCTCTTGGAGGTAAACTGCTGTTTCGTGTACTCATAGTAGAATAAAGTCCTCTTCATTTCATTTGGAATTAAAATTGCCACACTTAAATAGACGTTACATAAGCAGTAAAAGTTTCGTTTACTGTCTTTTTGCTGCAGTTGCAGCCTTTCTCTTCTGCCGAGCTTCCATGATATAACGTACTCGTACGAGCAACATCAATCCGACAGCAACCAGCAGACACTGGATGATCGGTAGCTTATCATGTTGAAAAATGAGGAGCATGCCGGAGCCGATCGCCATCATTATGTAGAGCATAATCTCTTTGCCAATCGATAACTTCTGATTCACACGAAATACCTGATTATACACAAATGTAAGCAATATAAAAATAACAATATAAGCGACGATTGGATGCTCAGCAAACCAGACCTGCATAGATACCGCACTCCTCCCAAATTTAAGATACGTTTACATTATATCATCAGTAGGGGAAGTTTTTGTTATAAAAAAAACCGCCGAAAGTTAAACCTCCGACGGCTCTTTACTATGATAAGTTGATCTTACGCGTTTGCTTGTGCCATTTTACGTTGCTTCTCTACACGTTCGCGTTCGCCTTTGTTCAAAATCTTTTTGCGCAAACGAATGGATTTAGGTGTGATTTCACAATATTCATCATCATTCAAATATTCAAGCGCGCCTTCCAAAGAGAAGGTACGTGGTGTCTTCATTTTTACAGTATCATCTTTGCCTGAGGTACGCATGTTTGTAAGTGCTTTTTCTTTACAGATGTTAACGATAATATCGTTATCACGGGTATGCTCGCCTACGATCATACCTTCATAAATTTCTGTACCTGCATCCAAGAAGAGAATACCACGATCCTCAACACCCACGATTCCATATTGAGTTGTTGATCCAGTCTCACTTGATACAAGAACACCTTGATGACGTCCGCCAACTTGACCAGCAACCAGTGGAGCGTAGCTGTCAAAAGCATGGTTCATAACGCCGTAACCGCGTGTCAAAGTCAAGAAGTAAGTGTTGTAACCAATCAAACCACGTGCAGGAATCAGGAACTCCAGACGTACTTGACCCGTACCGTTGTTAATCATGTTGACCATTTCGGCTTTACGGGTACCCAGACTCTCCATAACAGAGCCCATGCTTTCTTCTGGAATATCAATCATTAGACGCTCAAGCGGCTCCATTTTGACACCGTCGATTTCTTTAATGATTACTTGTGGTTTAGAAACTTGCATTTCATAACCTTCACGACGCATATTCTCGATCAGAATACCAAGGTGAAGCTCACCGCGTCCAGAAACGATAAATGCATCAGGACTATCAGTTTCTTCCACACGCAAACTCACATCTGTTTCAAGCTCTTTAAAGAGACGCTCACGTAGTTTACGGGAAGTTACCCATTTACCTTCTTTACCAGCAAAAGGACTGTTATTCACAAGGAATGTCATTTGCATGGTTGGCTCGTCAATCTTCAGAACTGGAAGTGCTTCAGGGTGTTGTGGGTCAGCAATGGTCTCACCAATGTTGATATCCTTGATCCCTGCGATAGCAACGATATCCCCTGCGCCCGCTTCTTCTGTTTCAATACGTTTCAAACCTTGGAAGCCGAACAATTTCTCAATACGCGCGGTCTTACTCTTACCGTCACGCATAATAACTGTTACAGATTGACCTTGTTTGATTACACCACGGTTTACACGGCCAATAGCAATACGTCCCAGGTATTCATTGTAGTCCATCAAAGTAACGAGGAATTGAAGAGGCTCTTCAACACTTTCGGTTGGAGCTGGAATGTGCTCTACAATTGTTTCATATAGGGAAAGCATGGTATCATCTTGTTTTTCAGGAACCAAGCTTGAAGTACCATTAAGGGCAGATGCATACACAACCGGGAATTCCAATTGTTCGTCATTTGCTTCAAGTTCGATGAACAAATCGAGTACTTCATCAATAACTTCCTTAGGACGAGCAGCTGGACGGTCAATTTTGTTCACGACAACGATTGGTGTAAGTTTTTGTTCCAATGCTTTACGCAGAACGAATTTCGTTTGCGGCATGCAGCCTTCATAAGCATCAACAACCAGCAATACACCATCAACCATTTTCATGATCCGTTCCACTTCGCCACCGAAGTCAGCGTGTCCAGGTGTATCCACAATGTTGATCAAAAACTCTTTATAAGTTATTGCTGTATTTTTAGCTAGGATTGTAATTCCGCGTTCCCGCTCGATATCGTTAGAGTCCATGGCACGTTCTTGAAGGTGCTCGTGTGCGCTGAAGATCCCCGATTGCTGAAGAAGCTGATCGACGAGTGTTGTTTTGCCATGGTCAACGTGGGCAATGATCGCAATGTTGCGAATATCTTTTCTTGAATGCATGATTTGTATCCAAATCCTCTCATTTATCAAATTAAAACTGTTAAAATTCGTAGCATGTCACGGCAGTCTCACAAAAGAAGCGCCAGGCAGAAAGCCGACGCTTCAACATAACATTAATATTATAGTGAAAGCACTATGAAAAGCAAGTCTTTTTATGAAAAAAACAGTTTCCAATTTTCGTTTTTTTTTAGGATGGAACATCGGCTAGCTTCAATTCCATCTATTCCAGCTGCGTGTTCTGCCCCGTCCAGTAATCAGCCAAATCCCTGCAGCGATAAATACAATACCAATTAGATAGATCACACCAGTTCCCATAAGACTGAAAATACAAAGCGCTATGCTTAGAACGCCTAATATAACAGCAATTGCAGAAATTCCCCCAGTCCGTCTTGGAGAATTGATGGAATATTCATACAGGCCTACGGCAATGCCAAGCAGAAGCACTGGCCATAAATATTTCATAAGCCCCCATCCCCATATATTGCAAAGACCAAACAATAAACCATACACCGTTAATATCCCCGCGGGAATCAATACTGTTGCCGAAGCGCGGCGGCTAAAAAATAACATATGTAGAACCAATCCAGGAAGTAAAATCACTAGCGGCCAAAGGGCACGTCCCAAAAATCCGAAGACCCCCAGTTTACCGAATAAAATCACGATGCCAGCAGCTACAATGAATACTCCTAGTCTAATGTCATTCTTGGAAGACATCTTTCACCCATCCCTTCAAATTCACGTCTACCTCACTACCATGTCATCTCATGCCCTTAAAACGACAGGATTCTTATTCATATCTTATCTGAAATACACTCAAAATGCCATCACTGACCACGCAAATTATCCCCCCAAAGTGACTTTCTGATACGTCAAAAAAAGGACAATTCCAATTTATGGAGATGTCCTTTTAGTATTGCCTTTTATTGCAAATTATTAACCTGCAAATGTTGTTCTCCGCTTAATAGCTCCGGTTACAACCACTAATATTCCTAAAGCGATCGGCAGGATGGAATGCGTGGATGGGAGTAAAAAGGATAGCATTGTCCCTAATTTTGCATCCTGAAGCATCATGTCACCTGCTGTAAAGGCTAAAATATACGCGCCGATAAATACGAGTACCGGAAATCTATGCAACCAGCCTACAATGAGGCCACTTCCCCATACTACAATCGGAATGCTGAGTGCAATCCCGATGACAATTAAAGCCAAATCACCTTTGGCTAGACCGGCAATCGCCAAGACATTATCGAGACTCATAATAAAATCAGCCACGAGAATCGTTCGGATTGACTTCCATACGGAGGATACTTCCGCTACCCTGAGATCCTCCTCTTCTTCGAGCAGCAGCTTGAACGCAATCCATAGCAGCAGAATTCCTCCTCCAGCTTGGATATAAGGGATTTTCAACAGTAATACCGCGACAAATGTAAGCACGCAGCGCAAAATAACAGCTCCCGCAGCTCCCCACCATACCGCAATTTTCCGGTGTTTCTCCGGAAGGTCTTTACTGGCCATCGCGATGACCATTGCATTATCTCCACTCAGCACAAGATTGATCATCAATATTTCACCAAGGAGCAATAATGATTCCATTCTCTCTTACCTCCCCGAATCACATGTAACTACATGTATGTTCGGAAGTGACAAGCTATGCTTCCTGTCCAACTTTTTTTTGAGGATGAAAGCATGTATGCCCTTTTTTTTGCGTATACAAAACTAAGCATATCTTCGTGCTGATCTTAACTAACTTTAGGGGTGACTACGCCTTGAATACATCCATATGGGAGTTTGTATTATCACTGCTCAATATTATCTTTCTAGATCTCATTCTGGCGGGAGACAACGCTATAGTCATCGGGCTTGCTGCGCGTAATTTGCCGAACAGTACTCAAAAAAAGGCAATCGTGCTCGGGACAGCAGGTGCCGTCGTATTACGGATTTTCGCAACAATTCTGGTCGTGTGGCTATTAAAGATCCCCTGGTTACTACTAGCTGGCGGGATTTTACTTATTCTGATTGCCTATAAACTGTTAACAGATGAGAACAATTCAGCAAATATCAAGGCTGGCCAAAGCCTATGGTCTGCTGTGGGTACAATCATTCTAGCCGATGCTGCGATGGGACTGGATAATGTCATCGCCATTGCTGGCGTTGCTAAGCACAATATCTCTCTAGTTGTCATAGGACTGTTAATCAGCGTGCCAATCGTCGTCTGGGGAAGTACTCTCTTTATTAAATTAATCAACAAATATCCATGGATTATTTATATTGGCTCAGCTGTCTTAGGGTTTACAGCGTCAAGCATGATTACAGATGAGCAGCAGCTATCCCCATTCTTTGACCAGCATCCGCTATTGAAAGCTCTGTTTATATTCGTGATCCTCATTGGCATTTTAATTGGAGGACACTGGAGACGTCAATCCAGTCATAAACAATCAAAAAAGCTGCCTCAGCCGTAAATATTGCTACGAATGAGACAGCCTTTTTTTTATAATATTAAAACCATTCTTCCTGTAATCCAGCCTGGGCACTTACTACATCTTTAGGCTTCTCATCTCCATAGGGAGTGATCAGCACGGTCTCCGTGGCTTCAATCGCTGCATCCAGCATTGCAGAATATCCAGGGAGCGTAGCTTCAATTTTATCTACAATCCGTAAATTCGGGTTCGTTGTAGGTGATTTTGGAACGAATAAAGTGCAGCAATCCTCATAAGGAAGGATAGATAAATCATAGGTGCCTATATTCTTAGACAGCTCCACAATATCACTTTTGTCCATCATTACCAGTGGACGTAGGAGAGGAAGATCTGTAGCACGGCCGATCACGTTCATGCTTGGTAACGTCTGACTAGCAACCTGACCCAGACTTTCACCGGTTACGATTGCGAGTGCCCCCTCACGTTCAGCAAGCTGTGTAGTAATCCTCAACATAGCTCGACGCATCAACGTAATAATCAGGTTATCCTGACCTATTCCAGTAAAAGATGTCTGTACCTCTGTAAAGGGCACCAAATGCAGTTTGATGACTCCCGCATATCGTGACAAAACCCTCGTAAGATCAACCACCTTTTGCCGAGCAAGCTCACTCGTATAAGGATAACTATAGAAATGTACGCATTCCACCTCAAGTCCACGACGCATGGATGACCAACCCGCTACAGGACTATCAATGCCTCCGGACAGCAATAACATTGCTTTTCCATTCGTACCAAGCGGAAATCCACCAACACCAGCAATATTTTCACAAAATATATAGGTATGACCTTGGCGAATTTCGACCTTCAGCTCCAGTTGAGGTGATTTTACATCCACAGTAAGTCCGGAGTATCCTTGCAGCAGTGGGGTTGAGACTAGCTTATTCATCTCCATAGAGCCATACGGGAACTCCTTCCATACTCGTCGCGCATTAACCTTAAATGTAGTTCCCGGTGCAGGAGCGATGATCTCTAAAAAATGGCGGCTGACAGCCACAATATCCTCGAGCTCTGACTTAGCCACCTTTACTGGACTGATAGAGGCAATACCAAATACGTTCTTTAGCGCTTCTACCAATTCAATAGCAGGTTCTCCGTTCAGCTCTACATAAATTCTTCCAAACTCCTTGGTTAGAACTACCTTTGGATAAGGCTTAATCATTTCCTTCACATGACGCAGTACAGTTTTCTCAAATCTGGCACGGTTCTTGCCCTTTAATGTAAACTCCCCGAAACGCAAAAGCAGCATATCGGCATAATCTATACTATTGGCACTGCCTTTAGCAGATTCCTGATTCATCACACTCATTAGTTACTTCATACCTCCTTCAGCAATCTTTAAAGCTCGTACCGCAGTAATTAGTGCTTTCTCAAGTGCCGCGACATCTTCTTCAGTGTGACTATCACCGAAACTGATACGGATGCCTCCTGAAGCAACAGAAACATCTTTGCCCATAGACAATAGAACACGACTAGGTTCTGCCAGTCTGGAAGAGCAGGCCGATCGGGTAGAAACAGCCATCCCTAATTCCTCCAGCTTGCGGGCAAATACCTCACCTTTCATGCCTGGGTATGAGAAATGCACAATATGAGGGGCTCCATCCTCTCTGCTGTTTATAACAAATTCAGGAACGGTGTGCAAGAAGCGTAGCAGTCGATCTCGAAGCGGAAGCACTCGAGCATTGAAGGTTTCGCGTTGCTCACCACTCATCCGCACTGCTTTGGACGATGCAACAATCGCAGGTACATTCTCTGTTCCAGCACGTTGCCCCTCTTCATGTGAACCACCTGAAAGTAAAGGGAACAGTTGAATTCCTTCTTTAATATAGAGAAGCCCCGCTCCGCGTGGGCCTCTAATTTTGTGAGGAGACAAGCTGTAAAGATCCGCTTTCCATCCTTTAAGATCAACAGCAAGCTTGCCAAATCCCTGAACGCCATCTACATGAAATAAGGTTCGTGAATTGGCGGATTTAATCAACCTGCCAATCTCCTTTAGCGGCTGCACTGTTCCAATCTCATTATTTACATGCATCACACTTACGAGCACAGTATCACGCCGTACTGCAGCAGCTACTCGCTCTGGATCAATCATTCCAGTACTGTCCGGCGCTACAAAAGTAATCTCCCAGCCATTTCTCTGCAGTTGCAAACAGCTTTCATAAACAGATGGATGCTCTATTTCCGTAGTTATAAGATGACGTCCTCTTGACTGATACTGCAAAGCAGCACCTTTAATAGCTAAATTGTTACTCTCCGTAGCTCCAGATGTAAATAGGATCTCCTTCGGTTGGACAGCTAGCGCAGCCGCGCATACTTCTCGCGAACGCCTGATCAGCTTAGCTGCTTCACTTCCAGCACGATGTAAGGATGACGGGTTAGCATAGTGCAGCTTCATAATTTGTTCCATCGTCTTCACTACATCTTCATAGGGGGGTGTAGCGGCGGCATAATCCCAGTAAAGCATATATCGATTATCTCCTTTACTTCCTTAAAGTACAAAAATCATTCTTTCTTAAATTCCGAAAAAGGATCAAACGGTAATCCCAAATACCAGCCATGTGGTTTAAGGGAACTGCCCGTTTGATCCTTTATATTATACAGCGTATTGCGCGCGAGCGCGTTCTATTTTAGTGATATAGGACTGCGTCTCTTTTGGAAGCAGTGTAAGCTTCTCCAATAATTCCTGATCACTGCTTACCCCAAGGTTAATGACCCTGCCTGGTCCAGCATTGTAAGCCGCTAATGCCATCTTTTCCTGTCCGTCAAAGCGTTTCAATTGATAAGACAGATAGCGTACGCCGCCATCAATGTTTTGAGCGGGGTCAAATGAATCTGAAACCCCTAAACCGCGTGCTGTTCCATCCATTAACTGCATTAATCCTTTTGCACCAGCCGATGAGACAACGTTTGGATTAAAGGATGATTCTGTATCAATTACAGCTTTTATCAAATCAACTGGCACCCCGTATTTAGCACTCGCCGTTTGAATTAGATCATCATAGCTCGTTGGTTTAGTATCCGTTATTTCCCCGGAAATTACACTCTCGATGCTTTCCGCTGTCCCACCTATCTGTTGCCACAACAGGCTACTAACAGATGACGCGTCCGGGAGTGACGTTAAGAAGGTTGTATCCCCGCTGTTAGAGGTGTTAGAAGACAAAGCTTGCAGCATCGCTGCAAATTGAGAAGCTGACGCACCTGACCTTTCAGTTTCATTCGCTGAACTACTCTTGGCGGTTGCACTCTTTAAGCTTATCCATTTAAGCTGCCCTAACCCATTGGTTACAGCGGGATTAATCTCCATACCGGCGCACTCCTTTTATCCTGTTGTATCATATATATTGATCTAACCTTAGATTTCGATGAATTACGGCTTAATATTACATTTTATCCGAGATTATTGCTATATGCTGGAATGAAAAAACAGACTTCAGACCCTGATATTTAGGTCTAAAAGCCTGTTATAATTCAAACTTTACGCTTCTTGTTTAGCGGGCAAAGGGGATCATCACAAAGTAACTAAGTGTGGATACAATCCCTAAACCCATCGCCCATGCCCCAAGCGTTTTTTGTTCTTTGGCATATGCATAATATCCAATTACAACCGATATAGGTCCAAGAATGATGGACCAGAGAAATAAGGAGGCAATACCCATAGCCAGCCCAGTATAACCCATCACTTGGCTACCACTGTATTCCACTTCTTCCTCCTTAGTTTCACTCGCCACACGCGGTGTTGTATCCCGAACCGGCATCGAAACCGGATTCACCTCTGCGGCATATTCCTCTTGATGTTCTCTGTCCCGGCGAGGATAGTCTACTCTGCGCGGACGCAATATGACTTTTCTCGGACCGGATGGTCCATTGGATGAACTTGATTCATGATCCTTTTCTCTGTCCATTAGGGCGGCCTCCTAGGAGTTCGGCTTAAAAGTTAAACAGCATGTTGCAGACGATGTTGCGACATGATCGTGGTGACCCTCATTCGTCATTTCCTCAGCATATTCTTCTTTAAATCCACTACCCGCATGCTTGTCGATCTCAATAATAATTTCTTCAGCCCGGCATAAATTATGCTCGCCCCAATAATGACAATTGCTCACACTACATTTGACTAATGGCTTTACACTCGACATATTTATCACCTCGGCTTCATTATGTCCGCTCGATTTCCCGCCTATTCGACAGGCAGGTTTCCAGTTGATGTAACGAAGCCCACGCAAAATATCCCCACAAAATGGGGGGTGCTTCGATGCGTACTCAGGTACTTTGTGGGGGCCCAAAATATATAAATTCTAATACGTCAAAAAAGGACCAGCCTTGGCCATTATAAATGGACGAAGTGCTGATCCTTTACACGAACAATTTAACTGTTAAACCTGATTTTGCATACGTTTCTCAGTCAAATAGTCGTTCTCATAATAAGTAAGGTCATCGCGTAACTCTTCATAAGTCTTGGTAATTTCAAGAATGATATCACGTGCCGGACGAACTGGCTTTTTACGGAAACGAATGGCATCCTGTCCAGTATAAGCATAACGTCCATCTTCAGAATAGCTTTCATTCTTTGGATAGAAGAAGTTATTCACGCCATAGTGATACACATTATAAAGCGCTTTCTGCGCAAAAGATTCATCGAATGTAGCACGACGCAGCGCAACTCCCAGCTTCTCATAAGACATTTCCGAGAACACTAACAGATGACGAACATCGGACAGAAATCCTTGATAAAAGTGTACAGTTTCCTCATCACTTTCAGTTACAAGTTGAGGCAACGCATGCTCGTTTAGAAAAATTTCCATCTTATCAATTACATCTTTAAGTTTGTCTCTCGTCGATTCACATAATTTCTGCACATTGGCTGCTGACATGGCGGTTGCTCCCCCTTATTATTCCCTGCTCTTGTAGTCAATAAAGTTAATCCTATGAAGAAATAGTCTCTAGACGTATCTCTTTATTCTTGCAATATCAGGATGTAAACACAGAGAAGTCTAACCTTCTGAAAATTAAAAGAACATCTATCGACATATCTCCTGCAATATCAGGATGCGAACTCCAGATGCTTATTCTCTCTGATATTATCATAAAAAACGTAAGGAAGGTATCCTTTTCTAAGATGCATAAAACATACGCTCTCTTCTAAACCTATAGACATTACAATGTGTAGAGGAGCGGAAATCATGTCACGAAAAAATCTAACGGTTGCAGGTCTGATAACAGCTGCGTTCACAGTTGTTTTACTCACCTTTGCGCTGCGCCCTGCTGCTAATGGGACAACCAGAGAAGTCGCTAATGTCGCTGTACCGAATCCTGCTCCAACTTCAGCCCTGCATTCAGCACCAAATCCTTCACAGGAAAAGTCGTTGAAAAAAACCTCCTTATCTCAAGATGTTGATGCGACGGATCACCTGAATAGAGTCGATGTCAGCAGACATTTGACCAAGCTCCTCTCTGAAACGGATGGAATGACTTCGCTCCATGATAAATCAGTGTATGCGAAACGTTTGCAGCAGAACCACGGATTTATCACCATGCTAATGTGGATCGATTTTCGCAAGCATAAAACGGAAACCTTTAAGTCCTCCTCATTTCCTCAAGGGACCGAACAGGAGAAACAACAGCTGCAGAAATATCTAAAGACGGCGAAATCAGCGATCCATGGTCATCAATCCTATGAATCTCCAACGTTTACAATCGGTAAAGAGAAATATTACTTTATCGCTCAGCGGAACAAAGAAAAAAATGTAGGCATCATCGCACTTATTAACCAAAAGGTGCTTGGGCGTGTGGCAGATCATCAGCTGAAGAACCTGCGTCTCATTCCTTATCCGAAGGAAGGCAAGTACCGTGTAGAGTCTGTCCATACCGACAATTTAAAGGATATCACCGTCAAGACTGGTCATGATAACGAAAACGCCAGCCATTTTTATGAGAATGAAATTGTCGTCCGTTTCCGCAACAACTCACCTACACCGGGGCAGCTTCAAACGATAACCGCTGACATCAACGGTAAGAAGCCGCGTAAGCTTGGGTATGCCTATATTTTTCGTTCGGAGAAGATGACTTATTATGAGCTCAAAGATTATTTCACCAATAAATGGCATCCTGAATATACAGAGCCCCACTATATGTATTTAACCAATGATACGATAACTAAAAACGCAGAGGGAACCGTTACTCCAAATGACATGTTATTCTCCACTTATCAATGGAATCTGCCGGCGATAGAAACCGAACTAGGGTGGAACCTTTCTAAGGGTAGTAAAGAGGTTGTCGTGGCTGTGGTGGATACCGGAGTCCAGATCAATCATCCAGATCTAAAAGGTAAGCTTTTGACCGGGTATAATGCGATCACCAACGGTTCCACCCCAGAAGATGATGTAGGACATGGCACACATGTATCTGGAATTATAGGCGCACTGGTTAATAACGGAGAAGGCGTGGCGGGAATTAGCTGGTATAACAAGATCCTTCCGGTAAAAGCACTCGATAATTCAGGAGCAGGTACCACATATTCCGTAGCAGAAGGTATCATTTGGGCAGCTGACAACGGTGCAAAAGTCATAAATTTAAGCCTAGGCAACTACGCGGATTCCCAATTTCTTCATGACGCAATCAAATATGCCTATGACCGAGATATCGTCTTGGTATCTGCTGCAGGCAATGATAATACAGAACGCCCAGGATACCCTGCTGCCTATCCTGAAGTGATTGCAGTAGCTGCAACCAATGCTTCGGGGGAAAAGGCTTCCTTCTCCAACTACGGCGATTATATTGATGTCGCCGCACCCGGAGAAAGCATAGCAAGTACTTACCCTGATAGCCAGTATGCCGCTTTATCCGGAACATCGATGGCCAGTCCTCACGTCGCTGCACTGGCAGGTCTGGTTCGTTCACTGAATCCGAATCTAACGAATACCGAAGTTATGGATCTTATGACCAAAAATGCCGTTGATTTAGGCACTCCCGGTCATGACAAATATTTCGGGTGGGGTCAGGTCGATATTTATAAGACACTGCAAGCCGCTAGCGGCAATCAGGTTCCGCTACAGCTATGGCCACAGCATGTGCAACAGCAAATGAATCAATTGAAACAAAGATTAAGTAACCCTAAGTAACACCCCTTAACCGCTCACCCGCAAAAACCGACCAAGCAGACGGAGAAATAACCGTAAACCTTCCTCCATATCCGTTTCATTCATTTGCGAATAACACAAACGGATATGCCGAGAAGGAGTTTCTGCGGAATAACAGACATCACCAGGTAAAAAAGAAATGCTCTCTTGTTCGGCAAGCTCATGTAATCTTGCGATATCGGGAGAAGCTGGTAGCTCCAGCCATAGATTAAGTCCTCCCTCAGGAAGAATATAGTTCACTCCAGGCGGCGCGTAGAGCTTAAGCAGCTTTGCCGCCTTTTCCATGCGACCGCGAAGTGTAATTCGTAATTGAGCAGCATAGGATTCATACTTGCCCGCAATAAACGGTAATACTGCCCGTTGCGTGAGGAGAGGACTCCCTAGATCACTTGCAGACTTAGCGGCGATAAGCCGAGACAGAATATTCCTCTCAGCGGCAACACAGGCAATTCTACAGCCGGGTGCTATAACTTTACTGAAGCTCTTCATATAAACTACATGCCCTTGGGAATCCATCGATTTGATTGCCCCAGGCGGAGGCGCATGAAAATATAAATCACTAAATGGATCATCCTCTACAATAAGGCAACGATAACTGCGGGCTAATTCCAGCAGCCGTTGTCTTCTTGCCATGCTCATGGTTACTCCGCTCGGATTCTGAAAAGTAGGGATAGTATAAATCAGTTTAGGCGGTCTCTGATCACACATTCTTGTCAGAAGGTCCACCCTCATCCCTTCACTGTCCGTAGGTACAAAGATCATCTCTGCACCTCGTCCTGCAAAAACATCAATAGCCCCAGTATAACTAGGCGCCTCAAGATACACAGTATCTCCAGGTCCGACAAAGGTACGAGCTACCAGATCAATGCCTTGCTGAGTTCCGCTTGTGATCATCAAATCCGAGGAGGTGAGCGAAATTCCACGTGTTTTCAAATGATCTCTCATGATTCCTCGCAGCTCCAGATCACCTTGGAAGTTCCCATAGGTTGCCATAAGCTCCGGCTGCTGAGTGACTAATGCTGCATAGGAGTCACCGATATTTTTTAGAGGGAGTAGCTCACTATGAATTGCAGCTATATGAAAGGGATACTTTACTTCAGAGTAATCAAAATTGCGCCAAAGCTGAGCTCTCGGCAAATAATCATCATATACATCCTGCCAGCGCCCCTCTTCCTGACGTTTAATATGCCCAGGATCGGCTACAAAGCAGCCTTTACCCTGTCTGCAATAAATAAGCCCTCGCTTCTCAAGCACATCGTAAGCCTTGCTTACAGTAACCTGACTTACTCTCAGAGTTGTAGCCAAACTTCTTACGGAGGGCAGCCGGACACCTTGCTGGAGCAGTCCTGATGAGATCCGCTGATTTAGGGTTTCACTGATCTGATGGGGCAGAGACTTACTGCCGCCTCGAATCAAATCGATATGCATGAACCCTTCACCTCCACTGTTATATTCAACGCTTTACTGTTATACAGTACTCCTATTATGATAGCACCAAATCGAAAGGTGGAGAACTCATTTATGGATATCAAATACTCGGCCGCAGCCAATCATCTAGGATCATCAGCCGTTCGCGAGATTCTAAAAGTTACACAGGGCAATGACATCATTTCACTTGCAGGCGGGCTGCCTGGGGAGGATTTGTTTCCCTTGGAGGCCGTACGGGACGCTTATAACCGTGTGCTCTCCAGCGATACCTCAGCACTTCAATACGGACTAACCGAGGGCTTTACTCCACTACGTGACAAAATCGCTGAAAGACTTACTCGACAAGGAATCCCTGTTTCAGCGTCTGAAATGATTCTGACTACTGGTTCCCAACAGGCCATAGATCTACTATGTAAAATACTACTTGACCCCGGTGATGCTGTCCTTGTTGAAGCCCCCACTTATCTAGCAGCCATACAGGTGCTTGGCTCCTATCGAGCTGATATTCATACGATCAATAACGACGACCAAGGCATTCTGCCAGATCACCTGGAGAATCAAATTCAAAAACTACGTCCCAAACTCCTATATGCAGTTCCGACCTTCAACAATCCTTCAGGCGCAACCTGGAGTAAAGAACGTCGTGAGAAAGTGGTTGAAATCTGCCGCCGTTACAATGTTCTGATCTTGGAGGACAATCCCTACGGTGAAATAACCTTTGAGGAAAATAAAGATCTTTATCCACCCTCACTAGCGTCCATCGACAGAAGCTATGGCGGCGATTATTGTGTTGCTTACACTGGAACCTTTTCCAAAATCGTAGCCCCTGCCCTGCGTACCGGCTGGATTATCGGTGATTCTAGTCTCATCAAGACCATCGCCAAAGCAAAACAAGCAGCTGATCTGCATTCTAGCACTATTGACCAGCGCGCTTTGGATGAACTGCTGCTTCATTTCGATATTGAGCAGCATATCCGTGTCATCTCAAGAGAATATTATTCTCGAATGAAACTTTTATCCGCTGAACTCAGATCACAGAACTGGGAAGGTGCTCATTTTCTAGAGCCACGAGGCGGTATGTTTTTATGGCTTACGCTTTCCCAAGAGATCAACACGAAGGAATTACTTCCGCTAGCAGTAGAGCACGGTGTTGCTTTTGTTCCAGGTGAGGTGTTCTATTCATCACAGCCCCTGAAGAACAAGATGCGTCTGAATTTCACACATACGCCACCTGAACTTATCCCCGTTGCTGTTCAGCGTCTGGAGAAAGCGTTGGTACAATGGCGGGAGAATCAATCCACGGTTCGATCGTAATCATGATCTAATAACCCGGCTTCTTCATCCTTTATAGGATGGGGAAGCCGGGTTATTTAATTCCCTGCATGCCTAGAGTAATTTACTTCTTAGACACTTCTATGCTATCTTTATTGATCCTAAAATATCCATTTTCAACAAAAGACATGATTCTACTGACACTTACCCCTGTCTGAAGGGATATATTTAATACCATCGTGTCGGGTGAAGTCTCTACGATTTGCCTGATTCTCTGATACATCTCATCACAACTATTGCACATTCTCTTATTGTTTCGTTCATATAAATGTCCGCAAAACTCGCAAATCTGATAATTACCCATGCTACACGTTTCCCACTTTCTACATATCTTCTTGCCACGAGCATAAACACCTTTAGCGTTATAAGGACGGTAAGCATTTATGAGAGAAATATAAGGATAATGTATAACGTGAAGCTTATACTTTCTTATATTTATAAAAAAGCGACGTGATCCGGTTTCCCGAGATACGCCGCTTGTATGGTGTTGTTAAAAATGACGTTGCAGTTAGGAAAGTTTGCCGTAAGCCGGGTTCTGTGCTCGTCGTGGTTCGATCGGGAACTACCCTCCCACCATAAGCGACAATCATCTATCTAGGCCGTACATTACTGCACAGCTCCAGCGACCAACCTAGACGCGCCTCAGGCTAAGGCTGCCTATTCCAATAAAGGAATCTGCTGCGTCTCATTAGGTCTTGCTCCAGATGGGGTTTACCAGGAACGAAGTCACCAGCGTTCCTCGGGGTCTCTTACACCTCGGTTCCATCCTTGCCTGTGCCGCCCTAAGGCGGCCATCGGCGGTCCATTTCTGTGGCACTATCCTTCGGCTCGCGCCGACTGGACGTTATCCAGCATCCTGCCTTATGGAGCCCGGACTTTCCTCCCGTGACGTCTTCACGTCACCGGCGATTGTCTGTCAAACTTTCCGAACAACATTATATATTATACAGACATCACATGTCTGGCACAAGCATTATTAACTGGCAATTTTATAGAAACTTAAATGGCTCCGTATTCACCTGCGAAGCATGTACAGATGTATCGTACTTATGCTCCACTAGTTTCCCCGTCATCCACTCTGCTACTTTCTCTTTCATGATCTTCTCCGCGTTATGTCCTGGATCAATCAGAGTGATACCAGCAAGCACGGCATCCTGTGCTGTATGGTAATCAAGGTCACCGGTAACCAGTACATCCGCACCACGGAAAATAGCACTATTATAATACTTTCCACCGGAACCGCCGAGAACAGCAGCCTTACGAATCGGACGCTCCAAATCACCCACAACACGAACATGGTCTACCTTCAGACCTTTTTTTACCGTCTCAACGAATTGCCCAAGTGTTGTAGGCTCTTTGAGCTTACCTACTCGCCCAAGCCCTAAACTGCGACCTTTAAGATCCATCGTGTACAAATCGTAGGCAACTTCTTCATACGGATGAGCCTTGAGCATAGCCTGTACCACTTTATTGCGGATAGTGTGTGGCACGATTGTCTCAATACGAATCTCTTCGGCACGCTCCAGCTTACCTTTTTCCCCGATATAAGGGTCTGTGCCTTCTCCCGGAATAAAAGTACCGTATCCCTCGATATTGAAGCTGCAATGACTATAGTTGCCAATTGCCCCTGCTCCTGCATTCAGGATGGCATCCAAGACTTTCTGATGGTGGTCTTTTGGCACAAATACCACCAGCTTCGACAATTGCTCTGAATGAATGTCTTTGATAGGCACTCCGTTCTCAATGCCCAGAGCTTCCGCCATCCAATCGTTCATTCCACCTTCAGTAACATCCAGATTCGTATGACTGATATATACCGCGATGTCATTTTTGATCAGTTTTTCATACATTCTACCCATCGGTGTATCGGTCTGAATCCCTTGAAGCGGACGAAAAATAATCGCATGGTGGGCTATGATTAGATTACAGCCGAGTCTAATAGCTTCTTCGACGACTTCATCATTAACATCCAGTGCAACCAGCACATTGGTAATTTCTTTTTGTAAGGAACCTAGTTGCAGACCGACTTTGTCCCACTCTTCGGCTAAATGCTTCGGAGCCAGTTGCTCCATATATTGAATTACTGTTTGTCCTTTGGCAAGCATTGCAGCACCTCCGTAATCTCCTTGATCTGATCTCGAATTAATTTCCGTTTATTCTCCGCAGATTCGAGTTCTGAACGTGATAATGATGTTAGAATGCCTTCCAATTTCTGAATCTCTCCCTGCCACTTAGCAAAAAACACTTCATTCGGTGCTTGAATCAGAAAAGGTCCCATCTGTAGCAAGGTATCCCGACCACGAACCATAGCGGAATCGCCTAACGTAACCTCACGATATACATTGGCATTTGTAATTCCCGCACTTGAATCCTCTGGTACAGCGGTCAATACTTCATACAGCTTTCCGTCTTCTTCCAGAATGCTTTCAGCTACAAGAACCCAATCATTATTTAGCAGCCATCGACGCAAAATATCCTCGCCCACATTCGGCTGAAGTACAAGTGTTGTAACATCCTTTAGCTTGCCTTGACTTTGACCACGGTCTAAAATGGAGGCAATTAAAGCCCCTCCCATGCCAGCGATCGTGATACAATTAACTTCACCAGGTTCCAGTACCTCAAGGCCATCACCTCGCCGCACTGAGATCACCTTCCCTAGTCCGGCCTCTGCAACGCCTTTACAAGCAGCATCAAAGGGACCCGGGTTTACCTCACCTGCTACTGCGAATACAGCCTTACCGCTTTTTACAGCAGCTACAGGAAGCAGAGCATGATCAGAGCCGATGTCTGCCAACCTGCTTCCTTGCGGAATTTGCTCCAGCAATTGCTGAAGACGATCTGATAATTTCACATTGTTCATGTTGCCACCCACGTTATCCATTTTTTTCGAAACAAGAACAGCAGGACCAAGCCTACCGCAATTTTAAAAATCAGCATAAACGAAATCCACTGTGGATAATCCTGTCTGAATAAAAGCGCATCGAGCTCAGGCATGATCCATAGCGATACTCCCACTGCAAAAAAAACACTAGCGACGCCTCTCACTCTGTGATGTAAAAGCCAGCTAAGCCACACCATCATTACACACAATGGTAGCCATAAGAGCTCAAGCTCTAGCATCGAAGCCTCAGGGCGTTTACCCCCAAAGAATCCCGCATATAGTAATGCCCAAAAAGCATAACCGCAGTACTGCAGCAAGCCGATCCGGAGTACAAATCCCAAAATACACCATAACAAGCCACAGGCCCCAATCAGAATCGGTCTCCAGAGCTGGGGATCAAGATCATGCAAAGCAATCAACCATAGTCCAAAACCAAGCGTTAACACACTGCCTAGCCCTGCTAGGATAAGACTAATCACATGATTTCGATCCCTGTAAACCGCTGAGTATCCATAACAAACAATTAATACGGATAGTGCTGTTGCAAGTTGCAAAGGCCAGGGAAAAACGCTAAAATAAAGACTAATCAAGAAAATCAAGGAAATAATTCCAAAACCAAACAGCCAAATTTTGATGTTTCCCTGCTGTAGATTCTTCAGCGAAATTGGATTGTTGTCCTTGGCCGCAGCTTCATCGTCATACAGGTTGGTTAAGAAGTCGCAATATTGCTCTGGAAGCAATCTGTTATTTCTCCAATACTGAATCTCTTTTATAATAATTTCGCGTTTTTCCAAATTCACTGGCTCATCCTTCTTTCCAGATACACAAGGTCAGCACTTTTTAGGGTCGTAATTCAAATAAAAGAACCTCCTGCTACTGAGCAGCAGAAGGTCCAGTTCATGAAATACTATTCAAGGAAATCCTTAAGTCGTTTGCTACGGCTAGGATGACGAAGCTTACGTAATGCTTTAGCTTCAATTTGGCGAATCCGTTCACGGGTAACACCGAACACTTTGCCCACTTCTTCAAGCGTTCTCGTCCGGCCATCATCTAAGCCAAAACGTAGACGAAGTACATTCTCTTCACGCTCTGTGAGCGTGTCCAGTACATCCTCCAGCTGTTCCTTCAGCAGTTCATAGGCTGCTGCATCCGCGGGAGCCAAGGCTTCCTGATCCTCAATGAAATCTCCCAGATGAGAATCGTCTTCTTCACCGATCGGTGTTTCGAGCGATACTGGTTCTTGGGCAATCTTCATGATTTCTCTAACTTTCTCAACCGTCAGCTCCATCTCAGCCGCAATTTCCTCTGGCGAAGGTTCACGTCCCAGTTCTTGCAGCAATTGACGAGAGACACGAATCAGCTTGTTGATCGTCTCCACCATGTGTACAGGAATACGAATCGTACGTGCCTGATCCGCAATCGCGCGGGTAATGGCCTGACGAATCCACCAAGTTGCATACGTACTAAATTTGAACCCTTTGTTATGGTCAAATTTCTCTACCGCTTTGATCAGACCCATGTTACCTTCCTGAATCAGATCGAGGAACAGCATACCGCGTCCAACATAACGTTTAGCGATACTTACTACGAGACGTAAATTCGCTTCCGCGAGACGACGTTTGGCTTCCTCGTCACCATTCTTAATCCGCATAGCAAGCTCCACTTCATCGTCAGCCGACAACAGCGGAACGCGCCCAATTTCTTTCAGATACATACGGACAGGGTCATTAATCTTAATCCCTGGCGGAAGTGACAAATCATCATCAAAGCTGAACTCATCGCCCTCTTTGTCTTCATTGTCCTCATTTGGCCGGAGGCTGTTAACCTCTTCATCGTTCTCGTTTACAACTTCAATCCCCAAATCACTGAGTTGTTCATAGAACTCCTCCATTTGCTCGGGGTCTTGATCAAACGGCGATAATTTCTCCATAATATCTTTGTATAGCAATGATGATCTTTTCTTGCCTTGCTCAATAAGCTGGTCCTTAACCTGATCCAAAGTAAATTCTGCTTCCAATTCAGTATGCTGATCGTTCGCCATAATTCGACTCCCTCCTCCCTAGGTACATCCTGTCAACATTTCATTGTCTCTCTAGGGCTATAATCTCACTTGCTATTTGTGCCGCACGCAAAAAGTCACCTGACTTTTCCGCCTGAATCATCTCTTCACGCTTCTGATCCATCTTGCGCTGCAGTGGGTATTTCCGTACTTCACGGATACAATCATCCAGCACCTGCATATTCCAGTCTGGAGGTGTATCCATCATGGAAATTGATGTAGCAGTTTTCTCTAGACGATCATCCTGAAGCGATGATAGAAACCGACTAATGCCGGGTGGTTTGCCTTGCGCGTAATAGGCATATAGATAAGCGGCAATTGCCGCATGATCATCGATGTTAAAATCTTCTCCGAGGCGTTCGCCCACATACGTGGCGGCTTCCGGGTCCTGAATCATAAAGGACAGTAGACGCCGTTCCGCGACATGATAAGCGGGCAGCAAAGTTGGTGTCTGCACTTGCCCTTTTTTATGCCTACCATTATTCCACCTTTTGTCGTTATTATCCCCTTCCGGGATGTTTTTTTGCATCGATGCCCTAAGTAAATTACAATCCTGCTTCAAACTATCATATGAAAGTTCCAGCTCAGAAGCGATTTCCCTTAGGTAAACCTCTCTCTCGGTCGAGGAATGTAACGAAGCAATGACCTCCAAAGCTTCTTTAACGTAGGCAATTTTGCCATCTTCCTCTAGGAGTATATGGTTTTTTTTCAGATATATAAGCTTAAATTTTATGGATGAGACCGCTGAATCAATAACCTGATCCATAAACCTTTCTCCACCATGCTTGGAGATGAACTCATCTGGATCGAGCCCGCTTGGCAGTAAGGCGATCTTTACACGCAGACCACTGCCTTCAAGCATAGGAATGGACTTCATAGCAGCTGCTTGTCCTGCCCGGTCACCGTCATAAGACAGTACAATTTCATCGGCCAGACTCTTCATCAGTGCTACATGACTTTCAGTTAAAGATGTTCCCATTGTTGCTACACCGTTATGCACACCTGCTTCCCAGGCCGAAATGACATCTCCGTATCCTTCAAAGAGGACGATTTGCCGCGTTTTGCGGATGGATGCTTTGGACTGGTGCAAATTGTATAAAATCCGGCTTTTGTTAAATAATCTGCTCTCTGGAGAATTCAAATACTTGGGTTGTCCTTCTCCAAGAATTCTTCCGGCGAATGCAATCACCTTGCCTGTGCGGTTCGCAATCGGAAAAATAATCCGACCACGGAAACGGTCTATATATCCTTTGCCCTCGCCTCGAGCAGACAGGAGTCCACCTTTCTCCATCTCAGCAAGATCAAAATTCCGTTTCTCCAAAAATTGTAGCAAAGTATCCCAGCGGTCCGGAGCATATCCGATCTGAAACTGGTCAATCATTTTATCGCTGAAATTCCGGGCTCTTAAATACTCCATTGCGGCTTTGCCGTGTTCCGTATTCTTCAGCAAGTAATGATAAAACTTTGCGGACCATTCATAAGCTTGAATCAACCGATCGCGTTCCGGATCAGGAGGAGACATCAGGCCTCCCTTACCTTCAGGTACGGGAATATCACTTTCTTCAGCCATTATTTTGACGGCTTCGGGGAAGGTTAATCCTTCGATTTCCATCCTAAATTTGATGGCATTTCCACCCATGCCGCAGCCAAAGCAATGAAATACTCCCCGGTCGGGGGTAACTGTAAAGGAAGGGGTTTTCTCCGAATGAAACGGGCAGAGGCCCCATAAATATTTCCCCTGCTTGGACAAATGGACAACCTTACCGACTGTATCGACAATATCATGACGTGCAAGCACGCTTTCGATAACTTCTTCCGGAATATTCCCGTGTCCGCTAGCCACTTCAACCACCTTCAATTCTTAACAAATAAATATAATTCGCTATTGCTCCACATTCTCCTGCAAAAGTATTAAAAGTTTTGTCATTTTATGTTGAAAATATAATTTTTCTTCTGCCGTTATAGGTTTCGGACCCTTAGAATAATGTCCCCGTCTTCGTTCCACGGCCCTGGCATGCCTACCTTCCAACATAAAATCCATTTTGGAATCATCATATTCCTGGCCACGAAAAGAAAGCACACTGCATCGTTTGCCGAGCGCAAGTGCTGCGAGACCATAATCTTGCGTCAATACCACATCTCCTGCATTAATATGATTGGCAATATATAGATCGGCGCTCTGATCTCCCCGGTCCACCTGCACAACCGTTACACCCTCTTCAGCTTTCAGTGCATGGTCATAAGAAGATACCATCAGTACTGGCACACCAAAAGCGCGCCCTACTTCGGCAATTTCTTTTTTGACCGGACAAGCATCCCCATCCACGACTATAGTTCTAGATTGGGACTTCTTCTCCATGATCATCACCAATTTCCCGTGTAATATATATACGCCCTCACCGCAAGAAATCCTTCTTTCTATGCATAAATACGGAACGGATGTCAAATGACGCATTGGCACCGTTCCGTATATTTATACCCCAAACCAACATTCTATACCATAAGACACAAACTTTTCTTATAGATGTTGTTCAAAAAGCTGTTCTTTGATCAAACGTCGAATCTTGAATTCAGCCGGTAACTCCGGTGCTCAGTCGTCTACCAGACGAGCTTGCCAAAATCAGCAAACGCCTTGGAGTCAGCATCAATCCCAGCAAGCAGAGCTAAACGGTTAGCACGTACCTGCTCATCCTCCGCCATAACCATAACCGAATCGAAAAATACTGTAACAGCATCTTTTAGACCCGAAAGAATACGAAGTGCTTCTTCGGCATTATTCGCAGACATCGCTTCAAGATACGGTGTGTGTAACTCCTGCCATGTTTTGTACAGCTGCAGCTCAGCATCTTCCTTAAGCAAAGAAGGTTCAATCACTTCGCTGGTTGCTTTCGCTGCCAGATTACTGACACGAGTGAGTGAATCTACGGTAATTTTGAAGTCTGCCTGCTCTAACACAGCACTCATAAGTGCACGGCTTCTGCCTACAACATCAACCACATCATCAAAGCCCGCCGCTGTAACAGCGTCCACAACATCATAGCGTACATTGTCGGATAAAAGGCGTTTAACACGCAGACCGAAGAACTCGTACAGGTTTATACGTAGTTCATCGTCAGAATGTTTCGAATTCCCTGAATTTTTATGAATTTCTATTGCCGCTTCAAAAATTTCACGCAGCGTAATCGGCAATTTATGCTCAAGCACGATTTGAACGATCCCTGCAGCCTGACGACGCAGTGCGTAAGGATCCTGGGAACCTGTAGGAATTATACCGATGGAGAAGCATCCTACAATCGTATCGATCTTATCCGCAATGCTGACAACCGAGCCGGCATCTGTCGAAGGTACTGCATCTCCAGCGAATCGTGGCTGATAATGCTCGAAGATCGCTTTTGCCACAGTTTCAGGCTCTCCTGCTTTGCGTGCATAATCTTCGCCCATAGTGCCTTGAAGTTCCGGGAATTCATAAACCATTTGAGTTACAAGGTCGAATTTGCAAATATCAGCAGTCCGACTTACTTCAGTGAGGGACCTATCAGACAATCCCAACTTTACAGCGAGACGATCGGAGATTTGGCGAATACGACGAACTTTATCTCCAACACTGCCAAGTTCTTCATGGTAGACGATATTCTCTAATTTGGCTAGTGCATCGTCAATCTTCATCTTTTGATCTTCTTGATAGAAGAATTTGGCATCTGATAGACGAGCACGGAGCACCTTCTCATTACCCTTAGCAATAACATCCAAAGATACTGCATTCCCGTTACGTACCGTTACGAAGAAAGGTAGAAGTTTGCCCGCTGCATCAAATACTGGGAAATACCGCTGATGCTCACGCATCGAAGTAATCAGCACATCCTGTGGAATGTTCAAGAACGATGGGTCAAAGGTTCCAAACAGTACGGTAGGTGTTTCCACTAGGAACAGTACTTCCTCCAAAAGATCCTCTTTGATCGCAATCGTCCAGTTTTTTTCTTCAGCCAATTGGTTGATTTGTTTCAGGATCAGTTCTTCCCGTTCCTTCACATCTACAAGGACATGCTGCGCACGTAAGCTCTCCACATATTGTACAGGCTCCGAAATTACGGTCTCTGTTCCCAGAAAACGATGTCCACGGCTCACATTACCTGCTTTTACATCCGTGATTTCCAAATCAATAATATCTTTTCCAAAAAGAGCAACTAACCAGCGGATCGGACGCACGAATTTAAAATCGTAAGCTCCCCAACGCATGTTTTTCGGAAAAGTCATTGCATTTACGATCCCTAAAAGACCTTCAGAGAGCAATGAAGCTGTCTCTACCCCTGCACTATTTCTAGTAGCATAAATATACTCAACTCCAGCAAGCTCTTTGAATGTAAATTGCTCTGGAGATACACCCTGACTACGGGCAAATCCTAAGGCAGCTTTACTCCAGTCCCCGTTGGCATCCAGTGCGATTTTGCGTGATGGTCCTTTAACCTCTTCGCTAATATCTTCTTGCTTCTCAGCCGCATCCTTAACTAAAACAGCGAGACGACGTGGTGTTGCATAGGCAGTAACTCCAGCATGGGTAATCCGTGCAGAATCCAACCACTTGGATGTTCTATCTTGTAGCTGTTCCATCGCAGCGCGGATAAAACGTGCTGGAATTTCCTCCAGACCGATCTCAAACAGGATATCTTTAGACACGGTCAGCACCTTCTTTCTTCAGCAGCGGGAAGCCAAGCTTCTCGCGTTCCTCAAGATATGTTGCCGCTACAGAGCGGGCAAGATTACGCACTCGGGTAATAAATCCAGTCCGTTCAGTAACACTGATGGCTCCACGCGCATCCAACAGATTAAAGCTATGTGAACATTTCAACACGTAATCGTAGGCTGGGAATACAAGATGTTGCTCCATCGCTCTACGCGCTTCTTCTTCGTACATGTTGAATAGTGAGAATAGCATTTTTACATCAGATACTTCAAAGGTGTAAGTAGAATGCTCAAACTCCGGCTGATGAAAAACATCACCGTAAGTCATGCCGCTAACCCATTCAAGATCGAATACATTTTCTTTATCTTGAATGTAGGATGCTAACCGCTCCATACCGTAAGTGATTTCTACGGCTACTGGATTGGCTTCAATTCCACCCACCTGTTGGAAGTACGTAAACTGAGTGATTTCCATACCATCCAGCCATACTTCCCATCCTAGACCTGCACAACCGAGTGAAGGGTTCTCCCAGTTATCCTCAACAAAACGGATATCATGCAAGAGCGGATCAATGCCGAGTGCTTTCAAACTATCCAAGTAAATCTCTTGAATGTTATCTGGCGATGGTTTGATAATAACTTGAAATTGATGATGCTGATACAGACGGTTCGGGTTTTCTCCATAACGTCCATCGGATGGGCGACGTGAAGGCTCTACATACGCAACTCTCCATGGTTCAGGACCTAGTGAGCGTAAAAATGTCATAGGGTTCATTGTACCGGCGCCTTTTTCAGTGTCATAAGGCTGTACGATAATACAGTTCTGTTCAGCCCAGAACTGCTGCAGCGTCAAAATCATCTGCTGAAAGTTCATAATACCGTCTCCTTCGCTTTACAAGTTTTTAAAATATAAGAAGTATAAGCATCACACAATACTTATTTCTTATATTTTTCGCATAAACGTTCACCGTTCTTACAAGGACGTCGAAGGCGTTTATGCTTGCCTCTGCTTACTTAAAACTTCTTACCATGGAGGCGGCATTTTTCGCTCCGGACAGCAACAAAAAACCCCCGCCCCCATGCCTGATTAACAGACATAGGGACGAGAGCTTAACTTATTCTCCCGCGGTTCCACCCTACTTGATTCCAACCTTGATTCAGCAAAATTACTGCTAAAGACAAGAACGAAATCCACTTTCATTCGCCATATCCGTACTCCCGGGTGCCATGTTCATGAACATTGTCCCGCCAGGCTCTCACTACCCCCGGCTCGCTGAATCGCGACAAAATCGCTCACTACTTTCCCGATCAATGCACGTTCTCCCAAAATGGAGCAAAACGGCGATAAATCTTATAATTAAACTGATCCTATAGTAACGGAAAAATCAGATTTCGTCAAATCTTGTACTTGTCGAGCTGATCTAGGAAATTCTGTGATTTCAGCTTTAATCCAAGCTGCACATCCATAAAGGCTCGCATAATTTTTTTCAGTTCATCGCGGCTGCTTTCTTTAACATCCACATTCCCTAATCTAGTTAGATCAAGTCTGGCGAATAAACGCAACAATTTCAATGCGCGGGCAGAGACCTCCATTGCTGGAGGATCATTATGTTTACAGCTGCGGCATAGTGCCCCGCCCAGGCGAGGGCTTATCAGCAGTTGTTCATCAGGCTTTTCAGCTCCACATATCACACAGGTGTCGAACTCTGGACCATAACCAGCCGCTTGCAAAATCTTCATTTCAAAAACATTTATAATAACTCCAGGTTCCTTATCTTCTTCAAGTGCGTTCAAGCAAGCCGTAAGCTGGCGAAACCAGAAGCTCCCCGTTTCCTCATCATGCAGAACTTTATCAAGCAGTTCACAAGCGTAAGACGCATATGCAGCTTTGATCAAATCCTCACGCAATGGGTGGTGAGACTTCGTGATTTCGCCGGAATTCAGCGTCCCAAGACCTCCGTTATTTCTAAAAAAAACAAATTCCCCGACGGTGAACAGCTGGATCAGGGCAGCATGGCGGCTTTTGACCTTCTTAGCGCCTCGTACCAGAACTCCTACTTTCCCGGCGTTCTCGGTGCAAAGCGTAATGATTGCGTTCCCCTCGCCGTAGTCCATGCTGCGGATGACGATCCCTTCCACCCTGTGTAGCATGCCTCTTCCCCCAACCATTCGGCAAGCAACCAGTCCTTATTGCGCTTCTTCATCACAGACCTTCTCTTCTTCCACTAGCTGTAATCCACTGTCTTCAAGTGGATAGCCAGCTTCCTTGTATAGCAGGTAAGCATCGACGTCTCCTGTCATTGCAAAATACTTCCACGAAAAGTTTCGCATTCGTATTCATCCTTTCTTGGGAAAGACGATGTCTCTTCAAGAATTAGGATGTGCGATGAGCCAGGTTCTATCCTTGCAATTCCTGCCAAACGAGGAATGACGGAAATAGATCTTAAAGGTCTTTATGGAAGCCCAAATCCCGCAGAACGCGGTCCTGATTGCGCCAGTCTTTTTTCACTTTTACCCAAAGCTCCAGAAAAATCTTCGAACCCAAAAGGTTCTCAATGTCTGTCCGAGCCCGTCTGCCAACCTCTTTCAGCAGCGCACCTTGCTTACCGATAATAATCCCCTTTTGCGAATCACGTTCGACAAAAATAACGGCAGACACATGTACCACACCATTCGGCTCAACCCTCATATCTTCGATAGCCACAGCAATGGAATGCGGTACTTCTTCGCGCGTCAAATGCAGAATCTTCTCACGGATTAGTTCTGCGCATACAAATTGCTCAGGGTGATCCGTAATTTGATCTTCTGGGTAGTATTGTGGACCTTCTGGCAAATACTTAGCGACTTGCTCTAACAGCGTGTTAACATTGCTTCCCATCTTAGCGGAAATCGGAATGATTTCAGCAAAGCTATGCAGCTTGTTATACTCAGCCATAAGCGGGAGCAATGCTTCCGGCTCTATTTTATCGATCTTGTTGAGCACAAGAATAACCGGCGTCTTAAGTCCGTTTAATTGCTCAGCAATGTATCGGTCTCCACCGCCCAAACCATCTGCAGCGTCCACAAGGAACAGCACAGCCTCAACTTCACCCAGCGTGCTCATTGCTGTCTGGTTCATGTAGTCGCCTAGCTTGGACTGTCTTTTATGAATACCTGGTGTGTCCAGGAACACGATTTGTGAATTATTCGTTGTATAGACCCCATGGATTTTGTTTCTAGTGGTCTGTGGCTTATCCGACATGATTGCAATCTTCTGTCCAATAACCTGGTTCATGAGTGTCGATTTGCCTACGTTCGGTCTGCCGATAATTGCGACAAAGCCTGATTTGAATTTCATATTATCTTCCTTCCATACTTTCCTTCTAGTTCAACCTTTTTCAAACATTTATTCTTTTTTAAAAAGCTTTTTCGATCCCTCTAAATCCCCCTTCGTCGGGGGGATTTAGAGAGCCCCGTCCCGCTGGATACCCGGAAATTGGCGTATCTGCAACGTTTGGCGGGATTAGAGGGACAATGCGCAGGAGCGCTTTCGTCCCCTATCGTGACACGCTTCATTGCTTCTTATCCCCACGGCTCGCACACTTCTGAGTTCACGATGATAAAGAAAGCAGAGATGTAGCTACAGGCAGGTTTATAAGTAACAATGTGCTAGAATTCGCTGGCTCCGTTTACGTATACTAGGAATCGCTAGCGGCTTTGCCGTGGTGCTTACCTCGTAATGTTACTCTAACAACACATAATTTGCATCATTCTAACCTAACTTGATGATGAACGCACACTTTTAATTGTATTTTGTACAGTTAATTCGACTTAGAGCTATGTCTTTGGTGTGTTAGTTGTATTCTGTGCAATTAAATTCTGTCTTACGAACCAACTATGGATTTAAACAAGAAATTAATTGTATTTTCTACAACTAAACATAGATTAATGTGAACTCGGGGCGATTTAACTGTACATTGTGCAATTAAAACAGCAACCTTCGTTAATCTAAGCTCGATCTGCCTTTAACAGGCATAAATCAAACTCTCATTTTACTCAGGAGCTTGTCCTTGCTTCAGATCTACGGGACCAAATGCGCCTGGGAGTAATTCTCCCACAGTGGTCTCAACGATATCACCCTTCATGTTTCCAAGGATAACCTTCATGTCTGGTGAACACAACTCAATCATAACTTGCCGGCATACACCGCAGGGTGATACAGGACCGTCTGAATCGGCAACAACGGCGAGCGCCTTAAATGAACCGATAGCATGACCGTCGGCGATAGCACGGAATAAAGCTGTCCGCTCTGCGCAATTGGTTGGGCCAAAAGCAGCGTTTTCTACATTACATCCGTGATGAATATGACCATCCTGATCAAGGAGGGCGGCTCCGACTCCGAATCGGGAGTAGGGAATATATGCCTTAGCACGTGCTTTAATCGCTTCTTGCATAAGAAGAGCGGAATCCATATTGGTTCCTCCTAAAGTTTTGTTAGCGTTACTTCATAGAAATACTTCGTACAAAACTACTTCGAAAGCATTCACTTCGTTTTGTTAGCGTTACTTCATAGAAATACTTCGTACAAAACTACTTCGGAAGCATTCACTTCGTTTTGCAGAGCGTTACACCGTAGAATTACTTCGTACAAAACTACTTTGGAAGCATTCACTTCGTTTTGCAGAGCGTTACACCGTAGAAATAATTCGTACAAAACTACTTTGGAAGCATTCACTTCGTTTTGCAGAGCGTTACACCGTAGAATTACTTCGTACAAAACTCGCTTCCTAAACATCCAGTAACCAAAGAGGCGGAATCGCAAAACGCGGGTCCGCCTCTCCCCTGAATTGAATTGTAACCTGATTATGACATAAGTCCGCTAATCCAGTCCATCACCGGGTGGTAAAAAACATAGACCCCGACTAAGACAGCAAACACCGCCGTAAGAAGCACAGCTCCTGCGGCGGTATCTTTAGCTCTCTTAGCCAGTGGATGAATCTCCGGCGAGATCAGGTCTACCGTCGCTTCAATTGCCGTATTGAGTAGCTCGGCGGTTAAGACAAGCGTGATTGAAAAGAGCAACAGCATCCAACTGGCCAGTGGAAGTCTGAACACGGCAGCGGCAATAAGTACAACCACAGCCAAACAGCAATGCACCTTCATGTTAAGCTCGGATTTGAATGCCGACACGATGCCTTGCGATGCAAACCGAAAAGAGTGCCAGAACTTCTTGTGTCCTACCGCCGTGTTCTTCACCATTAGCGAGTCAACCCAACCTGAGCCAGTACCTTCTCTTGCTTAGACATCATCTCAGCCTCTGAAGCTTCATCCTGATGATCGTATCCTAACAAGTGCAGAAATCCGTGCACGAAGAGAAAACCAAGCTCACGCTCCAGCGAATGACCATATTCCTGCGCTTGCTCCTGAGCACGAGTTACGGAAATAATGATATCTCCCAGTACGTCCGGAACATCTTCCAGCACTTCGCCTTCTTCTACTTCGTATATAATGTCCAGCTCGTCCTCTCCGCTTTCATTCATCGCAAAAGAAAGTACATCTGTCGGACGGTCAATTCCCCGGTATTCCAAATTCAACTCATGAATACGAGTGTTATCGACAAAAGTAAGTGCAACCTCTCCCTGATCGATCCCTTCCGCTTCACCTGCTTTTTGCAAAATGCTCTCCAGCAGCGCTATGAGATCGTCCTTTATCTCGTATTCTTCTTGCTCGTTATCCCAAACGATCTCCAAACTCATGGGTTAGCTGCCCCTTCCTCTTTTTTCGGCTTACGCACATCTTCTGGGTATTCGATCCGTGAATGGAAAATTCCCATGACCGTTTCTTTCAGCGTCCGTGCAATAATGTCCAATTCTTTAATCGTTAAATCACATTCGTCAAACTGATGATCATCCAGTCGACTCTTAATAATCTTCTCAATCATCGTCTCCACCTGTAGGACAGTTGGTTTACGCAATGATCTCACCGCAGCTTCAACACTGTCGGCGATTCCGACAACGGCCGATTCCTTCGATTGAGCCTTCGGACCAGGATAACGGAAATCTTCTTCTGTAAAATCAGGCTCTACACCTTTTTCTTCAGCCAGCTTCAGTGCCTTATGATAAAAATAATGCAGGAACGTAGTTCCATGATGCTGCTCCGCAATATCACGAATCGGCTTAGGCAGCTTATATTCTCGTTGCATTTCCACCCCATCGCGGGCATGGGCCACTATGATAGATTTACTAAGCTTCGGTTCAATAGAGTCATGCGGATTTTCCATGTTATTCTGATTCTCAATAAAATAAAACGGACGTTTTGTTTTGCCGATATCATGATAATACGATCCTACACGGCACAGTAGACCGTCTGCTCCAATCGCTTCCGCGGCAGCCTCCGACAGGTTACCTACCATTACACTATGGTGATAGGTTCCCGGTGTTTCGGTAAGAAGCTTGCGCAGCAACGGATGGTTTGGATTAGACAATTCTACCAGCTTCAGTGCTGATAGAATCCCAAAGGTTGCTTCGAAGAAAGGCATCAGACCAATCACAAGCACCGCAGTCAAAAGTCCACTCGCAAAAGCAAAACCAACGGCATACAGCGTGCTTACATCTTTCCATTCTCCACCAGCTAACAGCATCAGCATAAAGACAGTCACACAACCAAAAAGGGATACCATAATCCCACCCTTTAATAATGTGGAACGCTGACCTGCACGATGAGTGGCAAAAATAGCCACATAACAAACAACTATTGAAAAGAAGCCAAAAGTGAAGTCAAACACCGAATTCTGCTGAACATTCAAAATGATACTGGCGAGTATACTGATCAGAATAGAACAGAAGTACGCTAATGTCATATCCAGAAGCATGGTAATCAGCATAGCACCAATGGCTACTGGAGCCAGATACCCAAGATAGGAATGGACATCCGTCTGCAAAATTGCGGTCAACCGCATAGTGATAATCGTAATAACAAAAACAAGCACCAGCATTAATAACTGGGAATTATTATACTTGAAGCCCGCGGTTCCGCCTGAGTATCGGATAAATACCATCAAACCCGCAGATAGCATGGTAGCAAGTAATAGCAATCCAACCTGAGGCCAATAGTTGACCTCATTACTTAGCAGGCCATTCTCATCCAAAAGAGCGTACAGCTCAGGAGTGATTTTTTGTCCTTTAGCCACGAGGACGTCCCCTTGCTCAATGAACACATCAGGTGTGTTCTCACGAGCCTGTACCTTCGCTTCCTTCGTTGCATCTTCGTCATAGAACTTATTGCTTGTAATAACGAGCCTTACTAACTCTTGCACAACCTCACGCGCCGTACGCTGACTCAGTGAGCTGATACTGACCTGCTCCGCCACTTTGGCGCGTGCAGTCTGGGCGTCCGTGATTTGATCATTCATCAGCCTAGTCACAATATCACGGGCGACTGGCTTCATTTCGATAATGTCCTGAGAGGTCAGTCGTGGAATCTTAATGTAAGTTTCATCAGGAATGACATAGGTCTGCTCTTTTATGACGGATTGCATTTCCTCCAAAAGATGATCAGAATAAGTGCCTCCGCCCCGATTTGAGGCTATGAAATTTAAAATAAAATCATTGGCTCTCTGCGGGATCTCATCACGATAAATCTCAGTCTTATCGCTTTGCGAAATCAAATCATCCTGATTGAGGCGATCAATCCGGTCCAGCAGTGAGGTCACAAGATTATCAGCCCTCATCGGGATAATTTTGTACTTAGGTGATACACCTTCGGCAGCTTCTTCCGCCGCTTTTAGCGTTGCCTTCTTGTCCAGAATTTGCTTAGGCGCTGTAATCTCCTTCGCACTGAGCGTATTCTCTTTAATATCATACCGCTTGGGCAGCAGATCGGGCGACAGACTGAAGTAGAACACAAGTCCGAGTAACAGGAAAAGAGCATAGCGTGTCGCCGCGCTATACTTCCACCCGTTGTTCGTATATACAAATCCGCTTAATTTAGATGGTTGCTTTGAAGCCATGAAGACAATCCCCTTTATTGGAGGTTTTCGGCAGAGCGGTCATAGGCAACGATTATTTTCTGCACCAGGGAATGCCGTACTACATCCTGTTCCGCAAAGTAGACAAAGCCAAGTTCTTCTATGCCGGATAAAATTGCTTTGGCTTCAATCAAACCGGATTTCTTGCCGCGGGGCAGGTCAATCTGGGTAACGTCACCTGTAATCACCATTTTGGACCCGAAGCCGAGTCGAGTCAAAAACATTTTCATTTGCTCAGGCGTTGTATTCTGCGCTTCATCCAGGATGATAAACGAATCATCCAGCGTACGTCCGCGCATATAAGCCAGCGGGGCAATTTCAATTAATCCCCGTTCAAGCGCCTTAGCCACCTGATCGGGCCCCATAACGTCGTATAAGGCATCATATAACGGACGGAGGTATGGATCTACCTTTTCTTGCAAATCCCCTGGGAGGAACCCTAGACTCTCTCCTGCTTCTACTGCGGGACGCGTAAGAATGATACGCTTAACAGAACCTTCTTTTAGTGCCGTAACTGCAAGCACTACTGCCAAGTAGGTCTTCCCTGTTCCTGCAGGACCGATTCCGAATACAATATCACGCTTCTTGATCGTTGTCACATAATGCTTCTGGCCAATCGTTTTGACACGGATAGGCTTTCCACGAAAAGTTGTTGTAATTTCTCCTTTGAACAAATCGAGCAATTGATCGACTCGAAAGTCTTTCGCCAGCTCCACAGCGTACTGCACGTCACGTTCAGTAAGTATGTATCCGCCCCGAATGAGGGACAGCAGCACATTAAACAATTGCTCCAGCATGTCTACTTCCCGCTCCGCACCACGTATCGTTAACTCTGCTTCACGGGAATCAATAATAGCGGGAATTTCACTCTCGATGATTTTTAGGAATCCATCCTGCGGGCCGAACAGCGATTGCGCTTCTCCCGCATTTTGCAAAGTTATACGAATGCTTGCAGTCTGTTCTGACAAGTAGCCTCATTCTCCTCAATTGTTTACTATTGGCAGTTCTTCGGAAATTTTCTCTTCTACTTCAAAGATCACTTTCATATAAACTTTACCATTCTCTTTCTTCTCATGCAAAACTTTTTGACTTTTGATGACGCTATCAACGCCATAACGCGCCAAAATATCATTCTTCGCCCGCTCGATTCCCTTTTCAAATCCAGCCTCGGGAGTCAACGTCTCACTCGTTTCACTAATCTCCAATTCTTTCTCAGTCATTAGGCCCAGCGGCAGCTTAATGGACCGCCAGGACAGCGGATCATGCTCAGTAAGCGTCCGTGATTTCTCGAAAAGAGATTCGCCATAACCCCATAGCTGTATAGCCCATTTGCCAAGCACCAGATAGGTTCGATCCTTACGTTCCCCTGTATATGAGCTGTTCGTTGTTGTAAGGGGCACCTCTATATTGTATTCATGCCATACTAGACCTTTAACCTCACCTTTGGCTACCACGTACTGTACATTTTCTTCGTCGCCTAGAGCACCAGAGATCAGGATATCGCCTTTTTTAACCCGAGAGTTTCGAGCCACAACCGGTCTGCCCTGCTCCGCATATATTTCAGTTACCACCGCATCTGTTCTGCTAATCAAATGCCGCTGACTAAGTAGAGGTTTGATATCCGGCTGTTTAGATTCTACCACTTGAATTTTAATGCTCGTCCCCGTCCGCTGCACCCCTATCCATGAAACGCCAGGTAATTGGGCTAGGAGCCCCTTAGAGAGCTTGTCCGGCTCATCCAGACGCCATATCCATTGAAAAGGATACACGCCCTCCTGGCGAGCAGCAGCCAATATATCCTCAGAGGCGATCTTTTCATTCCCCTCGACTCTGATGCTCCACACCATTGTAGATAACATAAAGAGCGTAATCCCGAATACCAATATCCCTATGCCAAAAAATTTCCGTTTCCACAGACGCGCCATCAGAAATGGTAGTCCGCTTCTTCCTGTAACGTGCATCCGACAGCCTGTCTTTTTTAAAATCGGACGGAGGACATAAAAATCATCCAGAAGCAGCTTAAGGGAAGCGCCGCCCTCAGCGGGCCTCACATCCCAAATCACTATCCCTGCTTCAGAAATGACATTAATAAATCTCTCCACCTGAGGCCCCGTCACAAGCAGTGTAACGGATCCCCGCAGTGCTGAAAGAGGTGGTTCCTTCATGATTTCCCCTCGCTTTCGTTATATCTGATCTCTCCGATAATGCCTTCTACCGCCAGTTCCTGGCCAAGAATATTGCGGATGACAAGATTCTCTCCCGTGATTTCAAGCGATCCTTTAGCTAACGCGAGCTTAAGCTGGCCTGATGAAAAATGCAGCACGCCGCGATGGTTCTCGATATACAGTTCTTTGTTGCCGATCAGGGTGATCCGGGGCATTTCCTGTAATAAATCCTGTGGTAGATCTAGCACCCCGTTTGTCCATCCCCGCAGCCTGCGGCCAATACGGGTCATAAGTAGACGTTCCCCCTTCCTGCCTTCTGTACACCTTATGCGGCAACGCTTTTGTTTATGAGAAGAAGTAATAAAGGAGCACCTTCCAGGTAAAAAAAATGCAAAAAAAAGCCTTGGCCTCCTATCGCAAAAATAGGAAAACCAAGGCTTAATTGTTACTATGCTCGAAATTACGATCGTCGGGTGGAATGCGGCTGGCGAGCACGCGGAGGTCCTAGAATCTCCGCCCAGACTACACCATTGCGCAGTTCATCCCTATTCCCTGTTCTATTTGACTGAACAGTTGTGTCAGAGGACGAATTCTTCGTCTTCTTCGACTTGGGATCCGCTCCTGCTATTCCATCAAAAGCAGATTGAAGACGCCGCACCTCTTCCTGCATTCTTTGTGTGCGCAGTTCAACTCCGTCATCAGCGTACTCCAAAGACATACCTTCTCCAGTAGAATAATCTGGCGTTGGGATGTAGGCAGGCTCTGGAAAGGCAGGTGATGCGTCATACTCACGGGAGGATGTAGTAACAGGGGTTGGAAAACCACTGCCAGACTGTTCCGGTCGGGCTCCGTTCCCGTCTACATCCTTATTACGGCGGAGAGGATTCCCTTCTCCTCCACCAAAAGTAGGCATTCCTCCGCGTGTAGCACCTTTGGGCTTGTTCTTCGTAGCCTTGTTCACATTGGATACAATCGCGAAGATAATTACCGCAACAATATAGATCCAGCTCATGGAGATTCACATCCCCTTTTATTTGTTATTGTTAGGACGATTATTGTCGTCCTGATCATTCATTTTGCCGAGGGAGCCGCGCATTTGCGTATCCGCCTCAATATTTTTGATGTTCATGTAGTCCATCACACCGATTTGACCATTTCTGAGCGCCTCAGCCATCGCCATAGGTACCTGAGATTCAGCTTCAACAACAAGCGCCTTCATCTCAACTACACGTGCCTTCATCTCTTGCTCATGAGCAACAGCCATTGCTCTGCGCTCTTCTGCCTTGGCTTGCGCAATACGTTTATCTGCTTCTGCTTGCTCGGTTTGAAGATAAGCACCGATGTTCTTACCCACATCGATATCCGCAATATCAATGGATAGGATCTCAAAAGCAGTTCCTGAATCCAGACCTTTGGACAATACTGTACGGGAAATCAAATCCGGATTCTCCAGGACATCTTTGTGTGAATCACTCGAACCCACTGTTGTTACAATCCCTTCACCAACACGGGCAATGATTGTTTCTTCACCTGCACCACCCACGAGACGGTCGATATTGGCACGTACAGTAACACGTGCTTTTACCTTCACTTCAATCCCGTTTTTAGCGACAGCCGCAACAACCGGTGTTTCAATTACACGAGGGTTAACACTCATTTGCACAGCCTGAAGTACATCGCGACCTGCAAGATCAATAGCCGCTGCACGAGTGAATTCTAGAGGAATATCTGCACGTTGTGCTGCAATAAGCGCATTAACAACCCGGTCTACGTTACCACCAGCGAGATAGTGACTCTCCAGTTGATTAATATTCAATCCAAGACCTGCCTTAGTCGCTTTAATCATTGGATTAACGATGCGACTTGGTGTTACTCGACGCAGTCTCATCGCCACTAGTGTAATAATGCTGATTCTTACCCCTGACGCCAATGCTGAAATCCAGAGCATGACCGGGAAGAAGCTTAAAAATACGCTCAACAAAATGATCACGACTACCGCGATGAACAAAAAAGTAATTAAAGATGCTTCCATAACCTTATAACCTCCAGTAAATTATTGTGGAGCTTCAATTCTTCATACCCTTTATCTTTTACCTTATTCTTTAATTTCCTTCACCACAATCCGTCCGCCCTCAACTTTTACAACTGAGACCGGTGCATTAACGCTAATAAAGCTGCCTTCTGTAACGACATCTACCCGCTCGCCGCCAATCATAGCTGTTCCGGATGGACGAAGTGGCGTAATACTATTTCCTATAGCTCCAACTAGGCTTAACTTCTCTTCAACAGGAACAAATCCCTGATCTTTAGAAAGCGTATCCTTCAAAATAAACCTATTCCAAATTCCACGTTCTTTAAATGCGACAGCCACAATCACAATGACTACAATAGCAGCCGCGAATGCGATACCCAGACTAAACAATGCATGTGTAAAGCTGTATGCTGCGCGTACGACACCTGCCACAAGACTCACGGAACCGAGTAACCCCAATATCCCAAAGCTCGGCACGAACAGCTCCAGCACAAGCATGACAAGTCCGATTATGAATAAAAGCCAAGTCTCAGATCCGGCAAACCCTGCTACAGAATTTCCGAAAAAATATAAAACAAAGGCTAATGTTCCAATTATCCCAGGTGCACCAAAGCCCGGTACGATCAACTCAATCACAATACCTGTGATCCCGATGAATAACAGAATCGTCATAATAATCGGATTCGTCAGAAATTGCGACATTTTCTCGGCACCCGTATGCTCCACACGAAAAATGTCATCTGTAGTATAACCTAACCAAGTAATCGCCTCTTCAGGAGTGGTTGTAATTTGATCAGCATAGCCAGCTTTTAAAGCTTCTTCACTAGACAAGGCAATAATTTCGCCCTGCGCTTTAGATACCCCTAGATCCGGCTTATCCACAACTAAATTACTATCGACCATTCCCGCAGCAATATCAGGATCACGCTCATTTAGAGCAGCGGCTCCAATCATTTTCGATTTCCAGTAGGACACCATCTTCGCGTCATCTACTTTCTGGCCGCTACTATCCACGAGAGATGCTGAACCGATCATGCTGCCCGGCTTCATGATGATTGCACCTGCGTTTAGTGCTATGTAACTGCCTGCAGAAGCGGCATCACCTTTAATAAATGCAGCTGTTGGTATGTCACTATCTCTTACCATGGTCCCAATCTGTTCTGCTGAATTCACCAATCCACCCGGTGTATCCACCTCAAGTACAATTAGAACTGCGCCATAATTAGCAGCTTCTGCAAACCCTCTTTCCAAAAAGCTTTGCAGACCTCTTTCAATTTTTTGATCAACCGGAATAATAAACACAGGGCCTTTCTTCATCTCGCCACTTGCAGCTTCCGGCGCTTTTGGAGCTGTTACATCAGCGCTTACATTCGGGATAAACGGTGTTAATAGCAGTAACAGCAAAACAACGGGAATGCTGGCTAACATTATTTTCCGTAATCTTTTCAATGTTTTTACCTCCCTTCTTCAACTTGACCCGGGACACATAAACGTTATTACGCTGAAAACGGATTTACGTTTCAAAACAAGCTAAAACGCCTACAGCGTCCAAATAAGGACGGTAAGCGTTTATGCGAGAATTATAAGGATAAAGTATGGTGTGAAACTAATAATTTCTTATAATTCAAAGAAAAGCACCCCTTTTACAAGGGGTGCTGGCGCTATATTATTGCAGAAATTGCTGAACCGCTTGGTTCACGAGTTTACCATCGGCGCGACCTTTGACCTTAGGCATCAGTGCGCTCATGACCTTACCCATTTCACTTTTCGAAGAAGCACCGGTTTCCTGGATGGTCTGCTGTACAATTGCTTTAATTTCTTCTTCGGAAAGTTGCTCGGGAAGATACTTAATAATAATCTCGATTTCTGCCTTCGTACTCGCGGCAAGCTCATCGCGACCCGCTGATTCAAATTCTTGGAGGGCATCTTTGCGCTGTTTGATTTCACGACTAAGGATATCAAGCACTTCGTTGTCGTCCAATGTTCTCTTCAAATCTATTTCAAGATACTTTATTGTAGAACGAACCATTCGAATCGTGGAGAGCGTGAACTTGTCCTTACTCTTCATCGCTTGCTTCATATCTTCGTTCAATCTCTCGCTAAGATTCATGCGTGGGTAATCCTCCTAAAACTTTCTCTTACGAGCAGCCTCAGACTTCAGCTTTTTCTTAACGCTTGGCTTTTCGTAATGTTTGCGTTTCTTCACCTCAGCCAAGACACCATCTTTTGCGATGGAACGTTTAAAGCGACGAAGTGCAGCATCAATTGTCTCGTTTTTGCGAACTTTCGTTTCAGACACAGTTTCCCCTCCCTCCGACCATACCGTCCAAGAGCATAACACGGTTTATCAAATTCCATTATAGGTCAAACGGAAATAGGGTGTCAACCTTCGTGTTATTCTTTTTTTCTGGCAAGTTCTTCAACATTTAATGATTGTACTTATGCGTGAGAAGCTGAGTTTCCTGTGAGAGCTCCCAGCTTGGCCCCACCAAGCAAGTGATAATGAAGATGAGGCACAGCTTGTCCACTATCCGGACCACAATTATTGATCAAACGATAACCAGACTCAGCAATCCCAAGGTCGATAGCGATCTGTTGCGCTACACTGTGAATTTCTGCAATCAGCGGAAGATCCTCAGGTGTAACATCATTCATGGAAGCAATGAACTTCTTTGGAATGATCAACACATGTACCGGTGCAGCCGGCTCGATGTCGTAGAATGCAAGAATACGTTCGTTTTCAAATACTTTTTTGGAAGGAATAGTACCCTCAATAATTTTGCTGAACACGGTCTCCATAGAGTGCTTGCCTCCTAAAAATTGGTGAAATTTTGCTTCATCATAAGATAATCATACAGGATAATCACCAATTACGAAAGACGCTAGGAGATTCAACATCCACTCTCTAAAACTGTATCTATTACAGAATGAAATTCCTTAACAAATTAAGTCGTTCTATAAAAACACCCGTGGGTCAAAAAAGGCAAAAAAAGAGAAACACCCTTCACAGCTTATAAAGCTGATTCGGCGGCGGACGTATGAAAAGGAGTACTTTCCCTGTCATACGTCCGCCGAGGTGTTTCTAAAGTAATGTCGGCTTAGCTGTATTATAACAGCGCGATGATACTGTATCTGTGATATCAATCACACAGTTTAAAATCCTTCACATTTTTTCCAAAAGGATACGAGATCCTCCGCCGCCCTGTTCAGCAGGAACTACTACCAGCTTACGCGGTAATCTTGCACGAAGCTCTGGGACGTGGCTGATAATGCCAACCGACAGCTGATCGTTATGCAATCTTTCAAGTGAAGTAATCACTGTATCCAACAGCTCTGGATCGAGTGTACCAAACCCTTCATCCAGAAAGAAAAACTGCAACGGATATTGTCCGCGGAGCTGGATCTGAGCTGAAAGAGCAAGTGCCAGGGAAAGGGATGTGAGGAAGGTCTCTCCACCAGACAGAGTTGAGACAGGTCTTCTTACCCCGCCGTTCCCGTCATCTCGGATTACAAAGCCGCCACCCGAATCAACCTCCAGCGCATAACGCTGTTTGCTCAGGAAACGAAGCCGCTGAGAAGCGGACTGACACACCTGCATCAACTGCTCCTCCGCAATGTACTCCACAAAGGCATTCCCACGTAAGACGGTCTGCAGTTTGGATAGCTGATCTTGCAAAGAAGCGTGCTCAATCCGCTGAGCTTCAAGCTCCATCCAGCGAATATGCCGATGCCGCAAATCCTCCAGATCACGCTCTGCACGTGCTCTAGCTTGTAGAGATATTTCATCCTCAGTCTTGCTTTCTCTTAAGGTGATCTGGCTTACTTGCCATTCCTCTTCAGTTAAGCTGGCCCCATCAAGCTTCTCTTCAATGTTACGCAGCTGCAAGGAGACTTCAGCTTCTTCGGCACGATGAGCACGTACCCTGGAAGAAGCGATTTCCCGTTCTTCGGGTGTGAGCGCTGCTCCTTCAACCTCAGCAGCTGAACTAAACGGTGAAGATGCCAAGCTTTGTTCCCAATGACTGGTAGCTGCTACGTAATGTTCACGCGCAGATTCTGCAGCCTGGCGAGTAATCGCTGCTTCCTTAACCTCATGCTGAGCCTTCTCCGCCGCTGCAAGATGCGACTGCTTGCTTGTCTCCAGAGCAGTTAACAATTCCTGCAGACGTCCTTCACATTCCGCTAGAAGAGGAGCAGCTGCACGACCATTCGTCCACTCCAGTAGTCGCTGATCTTTTTCACGCTGCAATTCTTCCTTGCCTTCGATCTGTGTGATCCACTGAGCCAGCTCTTTATCCAGCCCCGTTATGGTCTCTTGAAGGTTCTGCACTGAAACACTTTTCTCATCCAGAAACTTGACACTGATATCAAGCCGAGATCTAATTTCTTCAGCTTGTGCATCCTTAGCTAACAGATCACGGTAAGCTTGTTCCACTTCTCCAGGTGCCAGATCCGGGAACTGCTGTGTCCAGTTCTGACGTAGAGCCGTTAGCTGGGCGCTGAGTTCCTCAGCTTTGGCAGCAATTCCTTCTACCCAGCTCCGTTCACCTGCGACACCTGCCGCTTCTTTGAGGCACAACTGCTGGACCTCCTGCATCGATTGCTGCCACTGTACCGCAGTTCGGCGTAGTTCACCTGACTGTCCTTTTAATCCCAAATGTTCAGCTTCAAGTTCTGCCAAGGCTTTTTCATCTGGAATAGACACGTCAGTTGAGGAAACCTCAGTAGGGATGACTTCTGAACCTGCAGCTGCAGGGTGATTTGACGCTTCGATGATTTCATTTCCAAATACCTGCTCCAGCCATACTTGATCCTGTTCACGAAGACCACGGAACAAATGACGAGCTTCCAAAGCCCGTCTGGACAATGCCCGAACTTGCTGAAGCTTCATTTCCAGTTCTTGTTGCTCTAAGCTATCTTGCAATAATGCAGGTACAGGATGATGCTCGCTGCCGCATACAGGGCAGGGTTGTCCTTCTTCCAGCTCCTTAGCTAGTGCTAACGACAGTCTGTGAAGCTCTTGATCCTTCATTGCCGCTTCCAAAGAACTGACATGTTGCTCCAGGCGCTCCGCTGCGGTACGCGCAGCTTCTTCTGTCGCCAGCAGCTTCTCTTGATGCAGCGCCGCCTCGCGGATCAGTTGCCCGCGAGAAGCTTCCTGCAGCTCGCGGCGGCCCTCGGCCTCCGCGAGTCGCGCCTGCGCAGCCGCGAGTGCAGCGGCACGCTCGCGGCGCTCCTTCTCCGCCTTATCCCACTGGGATTCGGCGGAGTGCAGCCCTTGCAGTCTCTGCATAGCTTCTTGCAGAGACTGCCGCTCCTGGGAGCGGACACCGAGCGGCTGCAAGCTCTGCTGCAGCTCTTGCTGGCGCTTTTGGCCCTTGGCCAAAAGCTCACGCTCCCGGGCCATGCCCTCCCGCAGCTCCGCTAGCTTGCGGGAGGCCTCTTCGCGGCGCTCGCGCAGAGCCGCGAGTTCGCGCCGTAGCGCCCCGAGCTCGGACTCGAGCTCGAGCGCGCGGCGGTAGGTGCCGGCCCCTTCCCGGAGGGCCGGCTCTTCCGCCGCAAGCGCGGCCTGCGCAGCAGCCGCGGCGGCAGCGGCACGCGCCGCCTCCTGCTCGGCGGCGGCGGCCAGCACCTCTTGGCCCTCCGCGCGGGCCAATCGGCTCTTAAAGGCTTCTTCCGCGCTGCGCCATGCTTTCAGCGCGGGAAGCCTTGCCTCGGCCTCGTCAGCTTGGCCGAGCTTCTGTTCAAGGAGGAGAATCTCCTCCTCCTTGGCGAGCAGCCCCTGCCGCTGCAATTCGCGGCGGGTGCGATCCTCTTGGAGCTCGCGAATACGCGCGAAACGCTCCGAGACCTGCAATGCCGCCTCCAGCTTTCGGCGGCATTCCGCAGCATAAAGGGTGGCCTGCTCGAGGCGCTCCGCCGCTGCCTCTACATCCTCTTTGCCTGCGCTGCCAAGACCCTGTTGCTCAGCGATGAGCGCGCGGAGCGCAGCCTCATTCTCCTTCACCCGTCGGCTAAGCTTGATTGCAAGCTGATCGCCATACTGTTCCAGATGGAACAGGCGCTGCAGCATTTGCCGACGATCTACGCCACGAAGCGATAAAAATTCGGCAAATTTCCCCTGCGGCAATACAACCGCTCGCGTGAAATCATCCATTTTTAGACCGATATGCTCCTCCACGCAGCGCGTAACATCTGCGAGCTTATCCGCCATGACGTTATCCCCGTCAGGTGTAATCTCAATGAAACGGCTAATCGTGTTACTGACGGTTTGCTCACCTGTCCGTTTGAACTTCCGTTCAACACGATAACGATGTGCCCCAGCGGAAGAAGTGAGCTCAAAGGTAAACGCCACGCTGAGTGAATCCTCAGAGTGATTCATAATCCCCTGTGTTCCATTAACAGCGCGCTCCACTTTCCCGTACATCGCCAAAGTAATAGCATCCAGCAAACTGGACTTGCCGCTGCCCGTAGGTCCAAAAATCCCAAACAGACCCGTCTCACACAGACTTTCAAAATCTATTTCTTGCATTTCTCTATAACTCTGTAATCCTGCTACTTTTAATAGAATAGGCTTCACCTTAGTTCTCCTCTCCTTCCTCTGGCTGACGCCGTTCTTCTTCGGTTAGCTGTAAGAACAGCTCTATCAAGCTGTCTTCCGGCTCTGCTCCGCCTGTCTGACGCTGATAGAATTTACGGAATAACTCTTGCACAGGCATACGCGAACGGGAAATTTGTTCGAGCTCCATCTCCATTTGCGGGTAGATCGGACGAATATGAATGATCCCCTCGCGTGATTTGCGCAAGCGTTGAATATCGTTCATCGACATAGCCTCACTAAGCCGAATTTCCAAATCTATAAAAGCAGAAGCATCTCTGCCTTCATCCAGCCAGGTATATACCTCCTGTAATCCGCCAGTGGAGCTCCATCGTACAAGTGGACGCCCACAACGAAGATAAATTTCTTCGAAGGTCGGTTCACCACCCGGCGCAACATCAATCAGCGTCACCGACTTGGCTTGCCCTGCTTCAGAAAAGCTGTATGCCAGAGGGGATCCGCTGTAACGGATCATTCCTTCCCCCTTAACTCGCTGTGCGCGATGGAGATGACCCAGTGCCGTATATTGCGCTCCACAGGCCAAAGCAGAAGGATCAACAGTATAAGCTCCGCCCACTTGAATTGGACGTTCCGAATCACTTTCCACTCCACCAAGCACATAAATATGGCTCATCGCCAAATTCACGGTCTGTGGTGTGAATTCCCGTCCCAACAGCTGCATGAGCTTGCCTACCCGCGCGCTGTAAGCCAGTCGAAGCTCCTCTTCCCCGCTGTCTCCAGCAAGAAGTTCACCGAGACGTGCCTCCGAGGGATAGGGAAGGGCTGCGATTTTAGCAATCTCACCCGTACGCGCAGCATGAATAGTCACTGGCTCAGAAGTAGGAAGACCCACCAATGTAATCCCCTGTCTTAATACAAGCGGTGAAACAGAAGATACGCGCTCCGGTTGGTCATGATTTCCGGCGATCACAACAAGTGGTCTTCCCCCTGAAGTCAGCCTAGCAGCAGCTTCATAGAATAGCTGTTCTGAAGCCGCTGGTGGATTAACGGAGTCATATACATCTCCCGCCATCAGAATCAAATCCACTTTATGAAAATCGGCGATCTCCACCAATTCATCTATGAACTGCTCTTGCTCCTTCTGCCGGCTTCTTCCTTCCAGCGTTCGGCCGAGGTGCCAATCTCCCGTATGCAATATCCGCATCTTCGTCCTCTTTCCCCGCTCTATGCGGCAATGAATAGATTTATAATTTCACAGCATGTCCGCCGTCAAAAAAGTACAGCCAAATTTCGCTGATCGGTTCTCCCAAAATATCTTGTAATGCCTTGCTGTATAACTCTAGCTGAAAACGATATTTTTCCTTAAGCGCTTCTATCCCACCCTGATGTTCTAAAACAGAGTCCGTCTTATAGTCTAGCAGAATGATCCGGTCCTCTTCACAGAACAGGCAGTCAATCACCCCTTGGATCAGCACAGCTTCACTAAAGCTTTCATTATGATTCTCTGGGTTTAGCTCTGATACGGCTTTATTCATATAATCGAGCCCTCTATAAGCCTCGTCTGCGGGAACCATATAACTGAAAGGCATTTCTCTAAGCTTCCAAGAAGAATCTATTAATCTACGACCAAGTTCATTCGTATAAAAGGCCTCTATCTGAGCCGGTTCCACCGCCTCCACCTGCTCAGCAGTTAGAATAGCCACTCTCTCTAGTCGTGCTAATGTTTCTTCCACAACCTTAGGGTCAACTGAACCCTCAAGCGGAATATGCTGCATAACTGTATGGTAGGCTGTCCCGCGATCCGCTGGGGTTAGACTGCGTTTCTCCATAAATTTCGGACGACGTAAATAAAGACTGTCTGCTCCTGCCACATTTCTACGTTTATTGTTTTCTGTTGAGGTAGCAGGGTGGCCGCCTTCCTCTAGGAGATCATAAGAAGGCTGGTCCTGCATCGACAACAAAGCTTTTAACTCCGTAACAGAGGTTTTGGCAGGAATGCCAGAGGCAGCCGTATACGGATAAGGCCATTCTAGTCTTCTTGCAATCTCTTCGCTATTCTCTGATCTATAAACATTTACAGATGCACCTTTTTGCAGCGCCTTGAGTACAGTTAGACGTTCTTCTGCTTTGTCTTCAGCGTTATCCGCTGGAAGGAATGCCCCTGAATTCAGGTCGGAAGCATTCTGTACGGTGATGCTCCAGTTCGAGATATCGCTGTGCAGCACTGTCGAGAAAGTACCTTCTGAACCACCTAGCTTACGAAGAATAGCCGCTGCCGGATGCCGGATCAATGCCGGTCCAACCCAGTCCAAATAGCTACGTCCCCGGGCTAATAAATGATCGGCAAGCAACAGCTCTTCCCGATTCTGCACACTGCTCCAGCTAGCGATTTTCCTTGGTAAATCTCTTACGGTTCCGACTAGAATCATCTTATCTCTCGGCCGAGTTAAAGCTACATATAACACCCGCATTTCCTCAGCCAATAATTCAAGTCGTGTACGACGATTAATAGCCAAATAAGGAAGCGTTGGGTAGCTGACACGTGTTTCCCGCTCCACAAAACGTGGTCCGAAGCCGAGTTCTTTGTGCATAAGGAATGGAGAGTGCAGATCCTGCCGATTAAACTGCTTCGCCATACCCGCTATAAAAACAACAGGGAACTCCAAGCCTTTGGATTTATGGATGGTCATTATTCTGACCCCGTTGCCCTCTTCACCACTGCCACCTGCTACACCAAGATCTCCGCCATTCTCACGAAGCCGTGAAATGAACACCAGAAAACGGAACAACCCACGCGCCGCAGTATCATTCTCAAATTGAACCGCCCGATCATATAAAGCCTTAAGATTGTTCTGGCGCTGCGAGCCTCCAGGCAGTCCTCCAACCCACTCCAGATAGCCGCTCTCACCATAAATACGCCAGATCAGCTCACTAAGACTGCCTTGTCTAGCTGCATCTCTCCAGCTATCAAGCTGTCTCAGGAAATTCTCAAGCTTACGCTTCAACTCTGGGTTGATCTGCGGTACAGCTTCACTTTCTGCTCCTACATCATGAACGCTATTGTCAAAAGAGGCCTCATTAGAGAACGTATTTATATCAGCGGTGCTTGCCGATTCCATTTCATGGGCTGAGAAAAGATCATACTCTTCCTCATTTTCTTTTACACCTTGCATGTTCACTGCCACTTTTACAGCACGATAGAAAGAACCATGGCTGCACATCCGAACTGTAGCCAGCTCCTCTTCAGATAAACCAACAACAGGTGACCGAAGCACACCAGCGAGTGGAATATCCTGCTGAGGATTATCAACTATTTTTAAGAGTGAAAGTGCAATTTCTACTTCTGTGGCTTCAAAATATCCTTTATTCAGATCTCCATAAGCAGGGATTCCCTCCATCCGCAGCTCTTCGATGATTAAAGGGGTCCATATTCTCGCCGAACGAAGCAAAATCACGATATCACCATAAATCACTGGGCGCATAATCTTAAGCCCTTTATCATAAATCAGCAGCGGGGATCCGCCATTCAGGCCAGTCATCTGTGAAATACGCCGAGCAATCGCCCGTGCTTCCAGTTGCGCAGTCTCACTCTCAATGGCTTCACTCTCCTGAAGTGGAGTCTCACTGTCCTCAGAAGTCTCTTCTACTTTACCTGCTGCCGCTCCGCGATCGATCAATAATAGCTCCGGTGCAAAAAAAGTATCTGGCCCCTTCTCTGCTGCACCCGGGAAATTCGCACCATACACAAGCTCAGCACGTTCGTCATAAGTAATCTCCGCCACAGTCTCGTTCATAATCTGCCGAAAAATCATATTTACGGCATTTACAACCTCCATACGACTACGGAAATTACGTGCTAGATCGATAACCGAACCTCCGGACGATTCATTAGGCTTATCAGATAACTCGCTTAACTCGGATTCGCCTACTGTATTGCTGCCACCTCCGGCATTATTAGAGCCAAAGCTGCGGTATTTATCCAGGAACAGCCCCGGCTCTGCCAGACGGAACCGATAAATACTTTGCTTCATATCTCCGACCATAAATCGGTTACCAGGTATTTCGCGGGAGATAAGCCGCACAATCTCTTCTTGCACACTATTCGTATCTTGATATTCATCTAACAGAACCTCATCGAATTGGGCACGGTACTCCATCGCTGCATCAGAAGGCAGGGAATGGCCCGGTAGAGAATCTGGATGACGTAAAATTTGCAGACAATAATGCTCCAAATCACTGAAGTCGACGAGACCCCGTCCTGCTTTTTCGACTCGGTAACGTTCACCGAATGCTATCACCGTCTCAGCAAGCTCTGCCATAAGAGGAGCCGCCTCGTTCAGTTCACGCAAAAAAACATCGGCAGGACGGCCAAACAATGCCTTCTGAAGATCTAAAATACTCTTCTTCACACTATCGCGCAGTTCTTTAACCATTTCCTGCAGTCCAGGATCTGTCGAATCCTTCTTACAAGCTTTCAATTTCCCAAAGTATACTTCCATGAAAATATCATATAATTCTGCCCATGGCCGTTCATTCACGGCCTCCTGCAATGCATTTACCATCTCAAGATCGGCCGTCAGATTCTCGGCATAAGGCGCCGGACCACCCGGCTGTAGCGCAATCTCCCGGCCTTGGATAAGCTGACTAGCTGCACCCGCAAGGGTCAGCTTCGCTTCTTCAAGAATACTTAGCACCCAAGGAGTTCGGCCTAAGCTATCTGTGTCTGGTAATGAGAAATCAGCTGCGGTATCACGAAGCCACTGCTCTGGCCAAGGATGGCTGCGGGCATAATCATGCAGTCGCTGTATGAGCGCATGTACCGCATCATCACTGCGTTCACCACTGAACCAGTCAGCAAGCTGTACAAATACACTATCCGCGCCATCTTCACCCACTTCACCATATTTTTCCTCCAGTAGCTCTTGAAGCAGCTCCTGCCGCATCATCTCTGCTTCATGTTCGTTCAGGATACGGAAACCGGGATCTATAGGAATAATCTGATAGTAACGCCGGATCACTTCCAGACAGAAGGAGTGTAGTGTTGTAATCGAGGCTTTCCCAAGCAACGACAGCTGACGGCGTAAATGGTCATTTTCTCCATTCTCCTCAAGCTCCCGATCGAGTGCTTCCCTAATCCGCTGGCGCATCTCGGCAGCAGCAGCTTTGGTAAACGTAGCTACTAGCAATCTATCTACGCTAAAGCCATTCTCTTCCTTGCTGATTTTGCGAATAATCCGTTCTACAAGTACCGCTGTCTTACCGGAACCTGCCGCCGCGGCAACGAGGATATCATCACCGCTCTCAGCAATGGCGCGCCACTGGTCATCACTCCATATGCTTCCTTCCGGTTTCGATTCTATTTCAGACTTCATACTCACGGTGTAGTTCCTCCTTTGCGGGACAGCAGATCCCAAATAACGTCCTTCCCTGGCTTACCCAGATTGTTGTAGCCATTACCTTCCACGGCTTCATCGAACTGGCAGACGGGTCTAAAGGAACAGAATGTGCAGGCTGTCTCCTGCCCAATCCGGTATGGCTCAATCGCCACATCACCTTCCGTAATGCGTGTCCCGATATCCGAGATCGTTCCCCGAACGGATGATAATAAGTGCCCCCATTGCTCTGGTGTAGCTACAGAAGCACTACTATAAAAACTGCCATCAGCTTTTACTGCTACAGGCACGATAGAAGAATACCCTTTGTCTAAAGTCGTATCCATCAAGGATACTACCTCGCGGTCTGCTGTAAGCAGTCCTTTCATCTTGAAGCGTTTCAGCAATTCTTGTTCTGCCTGTTCCTTGTTCATCCCGTTAGATGAGGTTAACAGTGGGTCATGTACGTGGAAATACAGTGTCCCTGCTGGAAGCGCCGGTTGCCCGAGCCATTGCTCCGAGTACGTAAGCAGCACATCCAGATAGGTCAGCATCTGTAGCGATAATCCATAGTACACTTCATGCAGTTTGAGATCTTTTTGAGACGATTTATAATCAATTACTCGCAGAAGAATTCCATTCTCTCCACGGGCCATGTCTACACGGTCAATCCGTCCAACAACCTCCATCACACAGCCATTCGGCAGCGTAATTCTTAAAGGAGGCAACTCCTTATCCGGTCCAAAATCCAGCTCCAGCCCTACCGGCTCAAAGCTACCTCGGCGGGCATGCTCGCCCAGAATCACAGAAGCACGTCCAACAATGTTCTTTAGCTTGCGGGAAATGTATCCGTAACGTTTAGAGCTCATCAGAATTTCACCCTGTAGCATCGGCGATAAACGTTCTACCGTTTCACTTGCCTCACGCCGGCATTCCTCTGGAGACAAGCTTCCCCAGCCGCGGCCCTCTTCTTTCAGTCTTACCGCCATGTCACTTAACGCAGCATGGAACAGTTGTCCAATATCAGGTGCTTGCAGCTTATATAGCTGGCGTTCCTTCAATCTAAGTCCGTAGGATGCAAAATGGGAGAAGGAGCAAGCAACAAACTTCTCCATCCGGGACACACTGCCGCGCAGTGTCGATCCCCCATACAATCGCAGGCTAGTACCACGCTTTAGCTTCGTTCCCTCATTACGATAAAACAATGAACTGAGCAGACGTTTCAGTTCGAGGCTTCGTTTCTCATCAGACGCAAACCAATTATAAACATCCCACCACAATACAGGGATCTCGGTCCCTTGACGCCACTGGCGTAGCTGCATAATCAATGCACGAAGACTCTGTTCTGGATGACCAATGTAACCCAGGTGAATGGAATCTCTGACTTCATCTGGTAGTCCCGCAGAGGGAAGTGTGGATAGGATGTGCTCATGAACCCTTGGGAACATTCTATACAAATGACGGATTACCTCAGAGGGAAGAAGCGCCTTGCCCTCATCATCAGCTGTGGCGTAGCTAATCCAGAGCTTTCGACTTCCTGTCGTTAGCGCATTATAGATCAAAAACCGCTCGTCCAGCAGCTTACGAGAAGCACCAGGAGCAAGCTCCATACCGGCGTTCTCAAGCACAGAGCGTTCGCCTTCCGAGAGAATTCCATCTTCCTTAAACTGCGCAGGCACAACACCTTCATTAAATCCAAGCAAAAAAGCGTATTTAACTCCCGTTGGTCGAGTCCGATCCATGTTACCAACCAGTACTTGATCGAGCGCGGGAGGAACAAGTCCCATCTTAAGCTCAGCAAGTCCTGTCTCTAGGACTCCGGTGAACACATCAAATTCAAGTCTTTCGTTACCCATCATTTCAACGATCTGATCAAGCAGATCAAGCACTGCACCCCACAGCTGACTATGTTCTCTAGCCTTCTCGGGTTGCCCCTTCTCCATAGAATCAACACTAAGTTTCTCCAGCTTTCGAGCAACATCCGTCTCATCCAGCAGCTTGTACACGGCGGTACAAAGTTCAAGACCGCTTCTACTCTTCTGTATCCGTTTCTCAAAAGCAAATAGAGGACCCGTTATACTGGCACGGCATCGTTCCATCGTAGCAAGCAGTTCTTCATCCATCTGTCTGCCGCCTTCCAGCGACAAGCTAGGAATTCCTTTCCAAGAACGGCCATCCGTCCAGCGATACCCTTGAATCCCACAAGCCAGCACATAATTCTCTAAATCATCCATATCCTCACGCGTAATACTCCCGTCCAGCGGCAGCAAAAGCTCTGTCTTTACGCAGCGGAAAACATCCTCGAAGCGCCAGCGTCGACGCACTACATCCAATGCGGAACGTACAAACTCTACCAATGGATGATGCAGCTCATTTACCTTCTGGTCCAGAAAAAATGGCACTCCATAATCTTGGAACAACGGTTTAATCAGCTGTTCGTAATCTCCAATATTACGCATTAATACGGCCATTTCACCATATTTTGCACCTTCATCTCGTGCCAGCCTGATCATTTCACGCAGCGCTCCCTCAACCTCTGCTCTGTGAGAAACTGCTGCACCTATAGATATTGCTTCATTTGCCAGTTCATCTGCACCAAACCAGACCTTTCGACGGTCATATCCCCTTTCGAGATGAGCAAGAGCAGGACTTTCTTCAAAACGCGGAAGAACCGCTGGCTCCAAAAGCTCGTCCCACACATCCATGCCCAGCTCTTCAGCTATTCCACGCAGTTTAATGTAAGTAACCGCAGTTGGGTGAAATAATTCAAGCTCATTCAACTGATCTCCATAGGGATAGGAGCGATCAAGTGTAAGTGAGACGGTCAACTTCGATGCTTGCTGCATTAATTCTCTAAGCACTACGAATTCCTGTGGGGTAAAGCCATGGAACCCATCTACCCAAATCTCCGCTCCACGAATGTAGGAGGAATCAGGAATATGCTCAGCTAGTTCCGCTAAACGATCCTCTTCATCGATGTAGAGACGCGACATCTCCTTCTCTAAATCGCTGAATACCACCTGTAAATCATCCAGCTTTCCTTCAAGAATAGGGCTTCTTGCAATAGCGCCTCGCATTGCAGACAACTGTTCCTCTAAATCAGTGGAAGCCAAGCAACAACGCTTCATCTCCGTATGCAGTTGATTCAGCCGTTCCACAAAACCCGGTCTGTCTGCTGAGGCACCGAACAATTTTAGTTCCTCTTTGCGACGGCGGATAATTTTATAAATTAACATCTTTTTGCCTTCTTCACTGATAGGCAGGCTAGCGCTACCCCCAGTTTCCTGTTTCACCCGATAGGCAAGCCGAGAAAAGCTTAGTGTCTGCGCCCGAATGCTCCCCTTCACATTCCCTACGGTGAGAAGCCCCCGTTCTGCTCCAAAAGAACCTTGCTCTGGTACTAGAATAATGATCGGTGCGCCAAGAGGCTCCTTCTCTAATGAAGAAGAGATAGACTCCCATATTTTTGTTGTCTTGCCACTGCCTGAGCGGCCTAGTAAAAAGGTTACCGACATAAATGATAGACTCCTTCCGTAGCGGAGAAAATGTATATGATACAAGGTGAAATACTCACCGTGTGATGATGTTCAAATGAAAAAGTTCAGTCGTTCCTCGTCCCCTCAGTATAGCATAACTGCACAAATCAGAACATGCGTTTGCTAGTATTTTCTAATGATTCACAATAAAAAAACTACGAAATAAACAGCAACTATCGTATTTTGGTGACTTGCTGTTTAGTATTTCTAGTTTGTTAATACCCGGTGCGCAACGTTCGATGCTTTCTGTTTGGAGCGTAGAGTTAGGGTTCGAGATTCGGGTTCGCTTATAGCGTTAATCTGCCAGTTAGTTATCTAATCGGCGAAGTATAACGTCCTTGTCCTCAGTCAGGGGCAAGAAACGTGATTCCTTAATCAAAAAAAGCCGCTAAATTAGCGACTTTCAATCAAACATTTTTCTTTTCCTAAACCTTTTCCTTTGTATTTAATCTAACATGAGCGTTTTTTAATGAACAGTTGTATCTGATAATCCCACTGCAATATTCCAGTCACAATAATATTATGAAGAACAAAATCTGGACACACATCGTATTCCGTCTTTGCCCTTTCAAGTAAATTTTGTAATACAGCATTCTTATTCTCTTCGGTACAAATTGCACACAGATAGTCCCCTTCTGGTAGCACAGTCAGCCCCTCTAAAGACGGATATTTCAAGCAAACAGCAAATAATTGTGTTATTCCTTCAGTCGTGAACATTCCTGCCATATCTTCAAACAGAAATTCTGAATGCAGAGACGTTTCGATTTGTTGATAGAAATGTCTGTGATAGTCCCATAAATTCTTAAGTGTGGGGCTTTCCATTTTATTCGAAAGCATAATTACCCTTTCCTCTATGTGTCTGACAAAGTAATTTTCACTTTGACTATAACCGTCGTGGAACTTATTTTCATAATGTAGATAGGCACGTTTAATTTTCGATTTTGCATACTGCAGACGAGCAATTTTATCGTCTGCTCTTTTTTCTGCTTGTTTTAGAAATGCAATTACTTTAGAGAGATCATTCTGCTGCAAAATATCTTTAATATCCATTAAAGTAAGATCCATTGCTTTGAGCAGTTCAATGGTTTGCAGCTTTACGAGCTCCTGCTCGGAATAGTATCGATATCCCGATAATTCATCTTTATGGCATGGCTTGACTAATCCAATACGATCATAGTGCCGCAAGGTCTCAGTGGTCATCTCTACGATCTCTGCTGCTTGCTTAATTGTAAAATAGTTCTTCATATCTACCCTCTTGACCTTTTTGTAACACAAAAGTTTATGATGATTAAAACATATGCGACTGATAAACGCAACGAAATACAAAATGAATTTATTACCAGAAAGGAAGGCAAACATGAAGAACTAAACCATGTATCAAAGGATTATCAAACATGTATTGCTGTCTATGCAGTCATATTGGTATGGTCGGCTGACAGATCCTACTTTAGTGACTATCATTTTGTGTATTTATTCCAATCCAACCCTTGCAACATATTTGGTAGACTTTTTCAATATTATTTGTTCAACTCTAATGCTTTGTTGCATATCGGAACTTGTCTGCATAACAGCTTAAGATTGGCATTCGTAGGACAGGCTATATTTAAAAGAAAAATGATTTAACGAAGGAGCGTTTTATAATGAAAAGTACTGCAAAAAAATTACTAACTACTATAGGCATATTGGTGACACTATTGATATCATTAGCAGGATGTTCCTCCGACTCCACTTCCATGGAGGAAAAAAATTACACCATACCTGCCCAAAAGATCGATACCTTAACAATTGATGTAAAAGACAAAAAAATAAATATCCTCCAATCTAAAGATGAACAAATTCATATTGTTTACTATGAAAGTGAGAAAGATTTTTACAAGATTGATCTATCTGACGATAAAGAACTGTCAATGGTAAGTGACAGTAATAAGGAATGGAACGACTATATCGGAGGAAAAGGCTCGCAAGTAACCAGAACTATTCAGGTATGGATACCTGATGCAACTTTAAAAAATTTGAGTTTAAAAACATCAAATGAAAGTATCGTATTACCAACAATCATGTTTTTAGGGACAGTGGAAGTAAACATAAATAACGGAAATATCCAACTGGACAAATTGAATGTAGGGACGGCTATAACCCTTGAAACAAAAAACGGAAATATTAGCGGTTCAATTTCAGGGTCATATGATGATTTCGCGATCTTAAGCAAGGTAAAAAAAGGTGATAGCAATTTGCCTGCCAATAAAGAGAATGGTTCAAAAAAACTATCTGCTTATACAAATAACGGCGATATTAACTTACAATTTTCTGAGTAGTGATGTACCCGAGAGCCAAAATTAAGCTTGATCGTGACTTCCTTCAAAATAAAGTATAAGCCGCATTACAGCGGCTTATACTTTCTGGATTACATTCGGACTCAGGAGTCGCTATTCATGAATTTCGTGCTGTTTTGGCAACTTTTCGGACTAAGTGGACAAACCTTGTTAATCCCGAATTCAACTTTTTTTTCAGAACATAACAAAAAATCCGCAAAAGGAGACCTCAAATGAGGACTCCTTTTACGGATTAAAATCCATTACCTATATGTGAACAGTCAGCTTACTTCTTACTCCGCACTTCAAAAATCGCAAACTTCAGATAGTGTCCTTCGTTAACGCCTAGAATCTGCGGATGGTCTTTTCCTGCGGCACGCCATTCCACAAGTCTCAATACTTTACCAGCATCTTTTGCTGCGTCTGCAATCGTTTCGAGGAATAGGTCCGGCTGCATGTGGTACGAACAACTTGCTGTAACCAAATATCCACCTTCATTCACCAGCTTCATGCCATGCAGATTAATATCCTTATAACCGCGGCATGCACCTGCTACTGCACTTTTAGTTTTGGCAAACGCTGGAGGGTCTAGGATAACTACATCCCAAGTTCTGCCTCCACCTGCTGTCATCGGTTTGGAGGTATCGGTTTTGGTTGCTTTGCCCCCATATTTAGCATTTGTAGTCGCTGCTGTTGATTCCGTTCCGCTTGCAACCGTCGCCCGCTCTGAACGTTCCTCCAGCCCCTTGACCTGATTGCGCAGATAGGCAAAAGCATCATCCACTACAAATTCCACTCGGTCACTAAAGCCATTCAGCTCCACATTGACCTTCGCACTCTCTATAGCATGAGCGGAAACATCTAGGCAGGTTACTTTTTTCGCGCCATATTTGCATGCATGCAGAGTGAAGCTGCCTGTGTGCGAGAAGCATTCCAGCACTGTAGCACCATCCCAATAAGGGAAGGTTACGTGTTTACCACTCTTATTTACCGGCAAAGTCTGTAGCGAGCCGTCTTCTGTTTCGATTTCTTGCAGTGTTATGCCGCTTCGTCCACCCCAGCCCTTCATGAGTGGCGCAATGGATGCTCTATTCTCACGCTGATCAAAGAAATAACCTGTCTTCTGGCCTTCTTCAATATCTACTACCAGCTTCAAGCCATTCTCACTTACAGTAACATGCCGTGGACATTCCCCGTATAGCACCCCTGTAGTCTGCTCCAACCCTTCCAGCTCGCGCACGCTAACATCACTGCGTTCATAAACACCACGCGGTGCCATAACCTGTACAAGTGCTTCAACAATCTCTGTACGGCGCTTGTCCATTCCGAGTGTAAGCAGCTGCACAACTAGAATATCTCCGAACCGATCCGCAATAAGCCCTGGTAAAAAGTCCGCTTCACCATATACCAAACGGTAAGCATCTGCTCCCGGCAGGAACCGATTTCTATGCTGCAGACAATTCTCGAACCGCTCAGCGAAAAAAGCGGTGTCCATGATAGCCAAAGGTCCCTGTGATACAATTCTCACCCGAATTTGTGATGCTGGATTGTAATATCCTACAGCCAGAAACCGACCTTGATGATTAAGGACATCAACCAATCCTCCTGCTTCTGGGTTTCCTTCTACTGATGCCACTTCACCTGCGTAGACCCATGGATGGCCCTGTTCTAGTCTCTTTTTGCGATTACGTTCTAAAATAACCGATGCCAATAACTTCAACTCCCTGTTTTTCTAAAAATGATTTTATACATGTCCTACACGTTACTTTCATATATTGGTGTACAACCCTCGTCCAAAGGAGTATGCCCTATGTTCCGTGATCTGCTTTTCCCTATCATATATGGTCTTGTCATTTTTCTGGCTGGCATGAAGCTAATGGAAACCGCGTTGTCCAAGCTTGCAGGCCCTCTGTTAACTACAAGCCTGAATAAGGCTACTTCTACACCTATTAAAGGCTTGATTGCAAGCAGCGTACTGTCAGCCCTGCTCCAGAGCAGCACTGCAGTAACCGTACTCACCATCGGCATGGTAAATGCCGGCCTGCTCACCTATGCTCGTACACTCGGCATTATCTTAGGTAGCAACATCGGCACCACTTTGACTACAGAATTGATCGGACTTCACATCAATTCCATGGCCTCGCCACTGCTGGCTGGCTCGCTGAGTCTGTGGGCAGCAGCGGTTATAGTAGGCGAGTTACCACATACGTCACGAGCGGCAATACTGTGCCGAAAAATATCAGAGCCGCTGCAATTCATCAGCCTGGCTGTATCAGGATTCGCCCTAGTCCTATGGGGAATCGCAGTTATGCAGTCCATCGGCGGGACACTTCAGGAGAGTGGCCTATTCCTCTGGTTCCTGGATCACGCCGCCACAAGTGTCCTGTGGGGACTAGCCGCTGGCGCCTGTCTAACAGCCCTGCTACATAGCAGTGCAGCGGTTATTGCCATGGCAATGAGCATTGCTGCCTCGGGTGCCATGCCCCCAGAGCTCGGCATAGCCATCGTGCTCGGTGCTAACGTCGGCACCTGCGTCACAGCTGTCATTGCTTCCATCGGCGGCTCATCATCTGGTGTCTTCGTCGCTTGGTCGCATGTAGCCCTTAACATTGGCGGAGCGTTGTTATTCCTGCCACTTATCGGGCCCCTACAAGCAACTGCTGCATGGATTGGCGGAGGGGTCGCCTCACAAATCGCCCATGCACAGACTATTTTTAATGTAGTATGCTCGCTAATCGCACTCCCATTATGTTACCTGCCTGTATGGTCAAGACTGGAGAAACGTCTTCAATCGTAACGATATACTGTAACGCCTAAAACCCAAACTTTCCACAACTGTACTATTATACTTCAATCGAAAATATTATAAAACCGCGATCCATCGTAAAATGTAATTACTGTCGAGGATATTGCGATCAGAGCGAATAAGATCAAGGCAATATAATCGTTTTTGGAGAACGGACGACTGCTGTACCAAGTCCGTTTGCTCTTAGTTCCAAAGCCACGTAATTCCATAGCCGTACTAATATTCTCAATTCGCTCAATGCTAGTCAGAATCAAGGGCATAAGAATCGAAATGATATTTTTAAGCCGCTTAGGCAGCTTTTCTTTTCGAGAGATGTCTATTCCTCGTGCCTGAGCAGAGAACGAAATATTCTCATAATCTCTTTGGATATCCGGAATGTACCGCAGCGCGAGCGATACAGAATATGCGATTTTATAGTTCACACCAATCCGGTTTAAGGATGCTGCGAATTCACTGGGATTTGTGGTTAAAAGAAACAATAACGCCATAGGAATTACTACTGCATATTTAAGTGCAATATTTAATTGATAGAATAGTTGCTCCCATGTAACGGTATACCGACCTACAAGATGAACAATATCATGACGTGAACCGTAAACCTTTACACCTTCCAATGGAGAGAAAATAAAGATAGCTATATGATTAAGCACAAAGAATATCAAGATAAAATATAGTACAAAGGCGTAATCCTGAAATTGAACTTTAGAGATTCTAAAGGCAATTAAACTAAATAGCAGCATCACTATCAGACATCTTGTATCATATGTAATCATCCCTGTCACAGACCATACTATAAATAAAATCAGCTTAGTGGCGCCTGTAAGACGGTGAATAGGTGAATCCTGCTTCGTAAAAGTTAACATTGTGGCCTTCATCCGCCCCGGCTCCTCCTATCATATGCAATAAATCTTCTTACAAACTCTTCTGGCTGATCCAATTGGGCCTTCATAGCCAATGTAAATAGTGAGGTTTCCTTTAAGTTAGCATTCCTAACCACTTCTATATTGGTTAATACTCGCTCTGGTCTGTCATCCGCAAGCTTCACTCCATCAGATAACACTACAGCTCTATCAGCATACTCCAGCATAAGATGCATGTCATGCGTAATCATAATGACCGTCATTCCCTGCGCCCGCAGCGTGAGAAGGAATTCCATCATTTCGTTATAGTGCCTATAATCCTGAGCTGCAGTCGGCTCATCCAAAATGATGAGTTCCGGCTCTAGAATCATAATAGACGCAATAGTAACACGTTTTTTCTGACCATAGCTGAGCGCCGAGATCGGCCAGCTACGAAAAGCATATAGACCACATATTTTCAAAACATGATGCACACGCTCACGAATAAGCTCCTCTGACACGCCTCGTAACTTAAGGCCTAGCGCAACCTCATCATATAATAGCGTCTTAGAAATCATATGATTTGGATTCTGCATCACGAAACCGATCCGCTCTGCCCGCTCCTTAATCGTATCCTTGGCAATGTCTCTTCCGTTCATCAGTATCGATCCGGAGGTGGGCTTATAAAATCCACAGATTAGCTTAGATACCGTGGATTTTCCTGCCCCATTTCGACCAGCAATACAAAGCATCTCTCCTTTATTGATGAAAAGGTTAAGCTTATGCAGCACAGGCTGATTTCTCACGTATCCAAAAGAAATATCTCGCAGCTCAAGTATAGGTGGACTATCCACCTTATCCTGTCGCGCATTATTGTTGTCATACCAGGTTTTAAGTTTACTTGAACAAGCCTCCAACTGAATATCGTTTATATGCTGTGGATTCATATCTGATGTAATCGTACAACCTGCATACTTTAAAGCCGCCAAATAAAGAGGTTCCCGAATACCTACCTCTGAAAGTAGCTCAGTGCTTAACAGCTCAGCGGAAGGCATATCCGCCGCTACGCGTCCGTCATGGATCACAATAATGCGGTCCACCACACGGTGCAGTACTTCCTCTAGTCGGTGCTCGATAATAATAACTGTCTTGCCGGTCTCTTTTTGCACTCGGTCAATGAGCTCTATCGCTTTTGTGCCGGTATATGGATCTAAGTTTGCCAAAGGCTCATCAAACAGCAGGATGTCCACATCACCAACCAGAACACCGGCTAAGGTTGTTTTCTGCTTCTGTCCGCCGGACAGTTCCTGAGGTGAAGATCCCAAATAATCTTGGATATCCACCGCTGTTGCCGCAACTACTACTCTTTCTTTCATCTCAGCCTGCTGAACCGCTTGATTCTCCAGACTGAAGGCGATGTCCTCTCCAACCGTTAATCCCACAAACTGTCCGTCCGGGTCTTGCAATACTGTCCCTATCTGATCCGACAATGCTGCGATACTTAGTTCTTTCTGCTCCTGACCCATAATTTGCAATGATCCAGACATTTCACCTTTATAGGCAAAAGGGATGAGTCCGTTTATACAATGAGCCAGCGTACTTTTTCCAGAGCCTGAGGGTCCTACGATAAGCACCTTTTCCCCTTCGGCAATCGTTAAGTTGATACCTGTGAGTGTAGGTTCTTGCTGTGCTCGATATTGAAAACTGAAATCCTTAAATTCAATCACTGCTTTTCTCATCCTTGACCTTCCTCTTAGCTTCGTTTGAAGATATTCACAACCATTAGATGTTCAATAGCCATAAAAAAGCCGGTGATCTCCACCGGCTTTTGGTTTGGATTATATGCTACTCAGGCTTCTCTGGTCAAGCTGCCTTGCTTCGTTCTTGTCTTAGCATATGCAATTGCAAGTAGTGAGCCAATCACTGCCACAGTGACTATATTGGATGCTCCGGCGATAAGTCCTTGAGTGAATACTTTATTCGCTGGTTCCGCATAGATTAGAATATCTAGTACAGGTGCTACTAAGAACCAGGCGATTGCATTCGCTACAATCTGAGCCAGATTAAAACGAATCAGTTCCTTTCGTCCGAACTCCCCATCATGAATCCCAATTCTAGCCACCAGCAGACCAATGACGAGACCAACAATTCCAGAAGCGATCACCCAACTGAACCAAGGGGAACCGTAAAAAATTGCATCCTTCAATGTATGGCCGATCAGGCCAATAAGTAATCCGGCAAACGGACCGTACAACAGTGCGAACAATGCTAGTAAAGCGTATGTAGTTTCAATGTTAGTGTTTGGAATTCCGGATGGAATCGAACCGAACCTGCCCAATATAACGAATAAAGCAGAACCGATACCAATCGCTACAATGGTCTTGATCGATAACACCTTTTGTTTTGCCATCTTTTTCATCTCCCCCAACGCGTCTTCTTTATTTTATGTGATTATACATCGGAATAGTCGGAATTACTATAGACTAAAATAAAAAAATCTGCAAAGCAACATGATGTTGGCTTTGCAGACCCAAGATCTTTTATACAAGTAGCTTGCTCTATCTATTTCACCGTAACGGTTACCGTCACTGTCTTGGTGCCAATCTTACCTTTAATAGATGCCGTTCCTTTGCTCACAGCTACAATTTGCCCACTAGCAGATACTCTTGCTACAGAAGGCTTAGAGCTGGTCCACGCTGCACTTCCAGTAACAATGGCCGTCTTCCCCGTATCATACTGCGCAGTCACAACTGCATTCTGCACAGCTCCCGGAGCCATCTTCAGTCTATTTTCGTTAACAGTCAACTTCATTAGTTTAGGAACTACATTAATTTTGACACTAGTAGCAATCCCTTGATAAGAACCTGATAACGTTGCTGTTCCTTCAGCTATGGCTTTAACGGATGTACTTTTAACCGTTGCAACTGCCTCATTCGAGGACTCCCAGTTCATGCTACTAGAAATATTCCCCGTCTTGCCGTTTGAGTAGTAAGCCGTTACCTTTATAGATTTAGAGCCTTTAATGTTCAGTTCGATCGCATTTGGTTCTACAACAAGCTTAGTAACCTTTTGTTCAATGGTCACCGGGATGCTGATCGTCTTATTAGCGTAGGTTCCCTTTAAAGTTGCAGAGCCCTTTACCAATCCTTTGATTACCTTACCGGAAGCTGTTGTCTTGATAATTGCATTTGTACCAGTAATTTCCCATTCCATAGTGCCAGTAGCATCGAGTTCATTCCCATTTTCCATCACAGCTTTTACTTCAGGAACGGCCTTCTCTTCGCCAGTAACAACCACAAAGTTCTCCTCTGGTCCTAGCAAGATATGTACCTTATCCTTAACTGTAACACTCACTACAACACTTTTATCCCGGATTGCCGCCTTGGAGGAGGTAGGGTTCTCGGATTTTATTTTGCCGACAATATTAACAGTACCAGCTGCTTCAGCAACAAGCTTGCCATCCTTGATAGTGGCAATTTCATCATTGGCAGAAGTCCATTCGATTTCTTGACTAAGATCTAGCTTCGTTTCATCCAGCTTGGTTCCGTTTACCTTCGGCAAACTTACGGAATCCTCTGTGAAAATATCCAGCTCCGTCTTATCAGCTTCCAGGTTTGTAATCGTTGGATATACAGTTACTTTAAAGCTCTTACTAACGCCCATATGTTCTGCTTTAACAGTCGAAGTTCCCACTGCTTTTGCAGTGACTGCTGCAGTATCACTTCCCGCAGTAACCGTTACCGCGAGCTGATTGTCTGAAGTCCATACTGCACTACCCGATACATTCGGAGTGGAATTCGCAGCATCCCGAACCTCTGCTTTAACGTTCAAACTCTCACCCATGAACAAGAATTGATCGCCTGATGGGGTTAACATTAATGCCTCAAAAGGAGCACGTACATATACATCCACTGTTTGTGTAATTCCCAGATAAGCTACTGTAATTACAGCTTTTCCTGCAGATAGGACTTTAATTTCTCCCTTATCTACCGTAGCAACACTTGTATTAGAAGAAGACCATTCCGCTTTCGCGGTAATATCATTTGCGGTCGATTTTGTAGTCTCTTTGGTAAACGCAGCTACTTTCACCGGATTATCGCCAACGAGCATTTCAATTTCCTTAACAAGGGTATCATCATCATTCTTAATCTCAATCCCGGAATAAGGCAATTTAACTACTGCTTTGAAGGTTGCTGTTAAGTCCTTGTATTTAGCAGTAATGGTTGAAGTACCTTCACCTGCCAGGGTAATCTTACCTTCTGCAATCGTTAATACGCTTGCATTGGAGCTGCTCCAAGTGGTATCAGCCGTTACATCCTTTGCAGAAGTTGCTGTATCGCCACCAATTGCATTGGCTTTAACCAGCAATTTATCCTCTTCATCACCCAACTTATAGTTCCCCTCGGAGCTATATTCGAGCTTCAATTCTTTGATCGGATGTGAAACCTCTACTTCAATAGTAGCTAACGCATGATTATAAGTAGCTGTAATAATAGCTTTCCCGCTATCTATTGGAGTCAAAAGACCATTTACTACTTTTACAGCGTTAGTGTTAGAAGAATTCCATACCACTGCGCCAGTCACATCTCTTTTGGAGGAGGATCCTTCCACATTCGCATATACCTTCAGTTGCTTTGGCGTTTGTCCAACCGTAAGCTGCACTTTGGCTGAGCTTTCGAATTCGATCGAGTTGATGTCGCCGGTAGCTGCAAAGACACTTACCGGAAAAACCGCAGTAGCTAACAATATCATGATGAGGAGTATTTTCGTCATTTTCCTGTACACAGTCATTTGTTCTCTCCCTTAGGCTATAATGTCGTTTGGTGGTTTAAACCCACACTCTTTTACTTATATCGACAATTGTACACCAAGTGTTTACCCTATAACTCCATAAAGCCAAATTCAGGACTTTCAGACTAGATGAAAAGGTAAGGGTTGATCAATATATAAGGAAGTAATATGCTAGCTACTACATTCTTTATTGAACCAAGGGGGTTACGATGAGTACAGAGAACGTTCAACTAGAGGCAATCCCTTCTCCAAAACAGGAAGATAGCTTCCTTAAAGGGGTAAAAGATTGCATTCCCACACTACTCGGTTATTTGAGCATCGGACTTGCCGCAGGGGTTGTTCAAAAGACTGCCGGACTCAGCATTGCTGAGATTGCCTTAATCAGTCTGATTCTTTACGCGGGATCAGCTCAGTTTATAGCTGCTGGAATGATAGCCGTAAGCAGCTCGCCTGCGGCCATTATCATTACGATTTTTATCGTTAATCTTCGTCATATTTTGCTTAGCGCAGCTCTTTCACCTTATTTCCGACATCTTACCCCACTGCGAAATATGCTGGTTGGTTCTTTATTAACCGATGAGACCTTCGGTGTCGCCATCAATCAAACCTTGAATAAGGAGCAAATCAGTGAACAATGGATGCACGGACTTAACATCACCGCTTATTTAAACTGGTTTCTTGCAAATATAGCCGGTGCTTTTTTGGCCCAGTGGATTTCAGATCCGGATCAATTCGGTTTGCAGTTTGCGTTACCCGCCATGTTTATCGGCATCCTTGTGATTTCCATGATGGACCGCAAAAAAATAAGACTTGATTTAGTTGTCGCAATCCTTGCAGTGACCATAGCTATAGGAAGCTCCTTCCTGTTCTCCAGTAGTGTTGGAGTGATTATCGCAACAGTTATTGCATCTACAATAGGGATGGTGTTTGAAAAATGGAAGTAAGATGGGATGTTCTGTTGATCATTCTGGGGGCAGCTTTGGTGACCTTCATTCCAAGGGTGGTTCCATTAATGATTCTAAGCCGTTTTGAATTACCAGAATGGGGAATGCGCTGGTTAAATTATGTCCCTATCTCTGTCATGGCGGCATTAATAGGTCAGGAGATCTTCTTGAATGATGGAAAATTCTCACCTATAGCCAATAATATTGAGCTTTTTGCAGCAATTCCTACTTTTTGGATCGCGATAAAAACCCGTAGTTTACTCGGCACTGTACTGGCAGGTGTAATTTCAGTTATGATTCTGCGGATGTTTTTTTGAACATGCAGGGGACCCCAAAAGCCATGAATTGCAGTGGCTGCTGATGCACCCATCTCTTATCTGACTACTTCTTGGCGCTACGCTTAAGAATTCGTTATCAGGAGTAGCTCATTATTTGGTGTTATATTTGGTGAATTATTAGTACTTTAATTGGTGTTTTTTTGGGTGCATTTTATGCACTCCATTTGGGTCACTATCGAACCTCCCTTAGTCGCTGTTGGCATAAAAAAACACCAGATACATCAGAAGTTTCGTAAAAAACAATTTTTCTGCGTAATGGATCATGATTCATCATGCCAGTTTCGTCCATAAAAGTGTTAAAAAGATGACGTAGTACAAGTCATTTGTAGTGATTGTAAGCGAGAGCTTCTCTTTCAGTCGTTCCGCGCCTTCTGAGCATTATCTGGGGGATTTATACACCTCTTTCAGCCGGTTCGCGCCATTCGAGCGTTATCTGGGGGATTTATACACCTCTTTCAGCCGTTTCGCGCCATTCGGGCGTTATCTGGGGGATTTATACACCTCTTTCAGCCGTTTCGCGCCTTCCGAGCGTTATTTGGGGGATTTATACACCTCTTTCAGTCGTTTCGCGCCTTCCGGGCGGTTATCTGGGGGATTTATACACCTCTTTCTCACATTTCCCACCTTTCGGGCGATACGGGCGTAGTTTTGGCCTACTTTGCAAAATCACTGCTAATATATGTACCACTTTCCCAAGAAAATTTTCCTTGGAGTCCGCAAGTATGCTCAAATGGATAAAAAGCATGCTAGTATCCCATAGAGAACCGCAAGATTAGGAGAGAGCTATGCCTCTCTCATATAGCAGCTATTCCTCGGCTATGCGGTTGCATTCCTCAGCCAACGCCAAAAACACAAAGGAGCAATTCTCCATTAACGGGAGAATTGCTCCTCTGCTGTCTTTTAACTAACATCTATTCCTTAACGAACAGCCTGCTTAAGACCGCTCTGACTTACCCCGATCAATTCGCCTCGGCATTCATTCACACCAGCTTCGGTGATCTTCACATCACAAAGTTCGCCTTGAAGTGAATCCTCACCCTCAAAGAACACCTGTAAATAGTTATCACTGAAACCATGTTGCGTACTGCGACCCGGCGCACCCTTGGCTGATCTTTCTGGAATTACGCTAAGCGTCTGTCCAACAAACTTACGGGCATAAGCTAATTGCATCTCTTCAGATAGATCAATCAGTTCCTGAACGCGTACATTTTTGATCTCCTCGTCGATCTGATTCTCCATCCGTGCTGCAGGCGTACCTGTCCGCTTGGAATAAGGGAATACATGCATCTCGGAGTAATTTATAGCTTTCATGAAATCGTAACCTGCACGGAACATCTCATCGGTCTCACCCGGAAATCCAACGATAACGTCAGTGGTAATTCCCACATCTGGCATCGCCTGGCGGATCAATTGCATTTTGGCGTAATATTCTTCGGTCGTATATTTACGGCGCATCGCCTTCAGCACATCATTATGTCCGGCTTGTAGCGGGATATGCAGATGACGGCACATTTTGGAGGAACGGTTCAGCACCTCAAGCAGCTTCTCATCAATCTGACTAGCTTCGATAGAACTGATACGTACCCGTTCCAGTCCATCCACCTTATCTAGATCCCACAGCAAATCGGAGAGACGGTAATTATCCAGATCATCGCCGTAGCCTCCGGTATGAATACCCGTAAGTACAAACTCCTTATAACCTGCTTCTACCAATTGATGCGCTTGAGCGACAATGCTTTTGGGATCACGACTGCGGGACAGCCCCCGCGACCATGGAATGATACAGAAGGTGCAGAAGTTGTTGCAACCATCCTGAATCTTCATAAACGCACGCGTCCGATCCGCAAAGCCCGGTACATCCATCTCTTCGAACTCACGTGTCTTCATAATATTACGCACAGCGTTAACCGGCTGGCGTGAGGCTTCAATGTTCTTCACATGCGTCATAATCTGATCGCGGTCCTGGTTACCAATAACAAGATCGACTCCAGGAATATCTAGAATCTCCCCAGGCGAAGTTTGCGCGTAACAGCCTGTTACGGCTACGATAGCCTCCGGATTACGGCGCACGGCACGGCGGATCATTTGACGGCTTTTTTTGTCACCTGTGTTAGTTACAGTACAAGTATTAATCAGATATACATCGGCGGGACCCTCGAAATCAACCTGCTCGTAACCTTCATTTTTAAATAGCTGCCAAATGGCTTCGGTATCATAGAAATTCACTTTACAACCTAAAGTATAAAACGCTACGGATGGCATCTCTTAAGCTCCTCCCATTTCTCCAGATTCATATAAAATACAAGCAGCGGCAACCATGCCCGCTGTCTCACAGCGCAGAATACGCCGACCTAGTCCTACGGATACTGCCCCGGCTTCCTCTGCCTTTTGGCATTCCTCCGGCGTAAAGCCTCCCTCAGGACCTACTACTACCATTACCTTCCCACCAGTCTCTGGCGAGAGCGATGCTAACCAAGGCGCAACACTGCTACGAAGTTGCAAGCCTTCCTCTTTTTCATAGCAGAAATAAACGGCATCATACTCGCTAAAAGTCTGCAAGAGCTGTTTCCAAGAAAGAGGTGAGGCTACAGCCGGAACGATATTCCGGTGAGCCTGTTCGGCAGCTTCCTTACAAATTTTACGCCAGCGATCCAGTCGTTTGCTTTCCTTACGCTCGTCGTATTGCACTATCGTGCGCTCTGACAGAAAAGGAACAAAGCTCACAGCACCAATCTCTGTGCACTTCTGAATGACCGTTTCCATCTTATCAGCCTTAGGCAAGCTCTGAGCTACTGTAATTTTAATTCGAGGTTCATGCATCATCTCCAGAGACTCCAAGATGTTCACAGTGACCTCCCCAATTTCAATCTGCGCAATCTCTACTAATGCCTCACGGGAAACACCATCGCTCACAATAAGCTTGTCCCCTGCCTTACCACGCATCACTTTAGCAATATGACGGGCATCTTCCCCATCAATTCTCACGGTATCCGCACCAAACTGCTCCGGTGTAACGAAATATCGCTGCATCTCATCATCATCCTGTTCATGAATTCAGTAACAAATATAAACGCCTTCGGCATCCTTATAAGGACGGTAAGCGTTTAATCAAAAAATATAAGTAATAAAGTATAACGCGAAACTTATCCCTTATTATATTTGAAGAAACGGCTTAGTCGCCCGTATGAGGACGTCACCCGTTTCTTCAAGAAATATAAATATGGCTCAGGCGAAAATCAACTATCAAATTTTGATCAAATTACATAATACAATGTTTGACAAAGGTTGAACAGACTTCATTCCTTGCCTTAGCTGCCAAAAATTCTTAGTGACAGCTGTACAAATGTTCTCGACATTTCACTAGCCCAGATTGCTAGCGGATCAATCGTATAAGTCCGTAGCCCAGGAATAAACAGAATCAATAAAAAGAGGAATACAGCCCATTGTTCAAACTGCTGTAATTTGCCGCGGATCGAACGTGGGGCGATATCTTCCACAATCCGATAGCCATCCAGTGGCGGCAGCGGAATAAGATTGAACAGAAACAGAAAGAAGTTCCACTGAATGAAGGTGCCAAAGAATAAGTATACAGCCTCAAGCATGCGATCATTCGAGATATTATCTAGAACTCCAGTTGCCGCAAGTGCACCGTATATTATAGCACCAATAATTCCTAAGAGCAGGTTACTGATTGGTCCCGCAGCCGACACGATGACTCCCATGAGACGAGGACGACTAAAGTTATCGCGGTTTACCGGAACCGGACGTGCCCAACCGAAGCCGGCAACTAGCAGGAGCAAAATACCAAAGAAATCGAAATGAACAGCAGGATTAAGCGTCATACGGCCAAGTAATCTTGCTGTTGGGTCACCAAACTTATTTGCGAAATAAGCATGACTGAATTCATGTACTGTAAAAGCAATTAAAATCGTAATCAGCAGGAAAGGAAGCTGATCTAAATCTACTCGAATTATATTTTGTAATATATCCATCTTTACCTCTTTCCGGCTGTAAACGCCACCCAATCTTCCTCACGGGATATTTCAATAATCTCAAAGCCAGACGCTTTCAGCGCGTTCGCCACAAGTCCTTCTTTATCCTTGTAAATACCAGAGGTAATGTACAGACCCCCAGGTTGAAGCGCGCGGTATACATCATCCGTAAACAATACGATGATTTCCGCCAAAATATTCGCAACTACAATTTGTACAGGCAATGTCACGCCAAGGCTGCTTTCTTGTCCTTGCTTAGCAGAAACGGTTCCTTCTAGAGAGTGACCAGGTCTAGCGGATGGCCACATTTCTACAGCCGCTGTATCAGCTACGCCTTCCCCGCCAAGCAGCGATAGAAGATCGCTCTCTTTTACTGTTATGGATGATTCAAGCTTGTTAAGGGCTACATTCTCCCGTGCACTTTCCACAGCCACCGGATCCAAATCTAAGGCCAATACGGATTTTGCACCTAGCAGCATCGCGCCTACAGCCAGAATTCCTGAACCGGTGCCGACATCGATAACTTCTTCACCGCCGCTAATGTTCTTTTCAAGTGCACGGAGGCACAGAGCTGTTGTAGGGTGCGTCCCTGTACCAAATGCCATGCCAGGGTCGATCTCAATGATGGCTTCATCTGGGTTCTCAGGCGTATACTCCTCCCAGGTTGGTTTAATCGTGAGACGCTCCGATACCCGCAGCGGTTTGAAATATTGCTTCCAAGCATGCGCCCATTCGTCTTCATCCACAGTCTTCCAAGAAATCAACGCTTTGCCTGGATCAATCCCGTACTCATGCAATTCGGCTACCCGTGGAGTCAATTCTTCTATAACAGCATCCATATCTGTGGAATCGGCATAATACCCTTTTATGACCGCTTCCCCTTCAGGAATATCATTCAAAGGTTGGTCGTACAATTCACCATAACGTGTATCCCGTTCTTTATTCAGTGTGCCGGATTCCTCGATAGAAACCCCACCCGCACCAGCTTCATATAAAAAATTCGAAATCATTTCCTGTGCTTCTTCTGTTGTATGTATCGTCACTTCATGCCATAACATCTTTATGTAATCCTCCTAAAAGTTTTGTGAGCATTTGCTACACTTGAATTTACTTCGTGCAAAACTGACTTCGAAAGCATAGGCTTTGTTTTGTGAGCATTTGCTTCATTGATTTACTTCGTGCAAAACTCGCTTCGAAAGCATTCGCTTCATAGTATAACATTTCTTATTGGTGTAACGCCAAACTACAGCTCAACGACCTGCGACATCCTCTTTGCGCCTGCAAAAGCAGTTGAGCGAATGATCATCCACCATCCCTATTGCTTGCATAAAAGCATAGCATATTGTAGTACCCACAAACTTCATGCCTTTCTTCTTTAATGCCTTACTCATCTCATCAGACTGAACCGTCGAAGCAGGTACATCTGCACGAGTCTTCCAATGATTAATAGTTGGCACACCTCCGACAAAGCTCCAGAGATACTCTGCAAAGCTGCCATATTCCTCGCAAATTTGCAAATACACACCCGCATTACGGATGATAGCATCAATTTTCAATCGATTTCTAATAATCCCTGGATCACTCATTAGCTCTGCAATTTTGGCTTCATCATAATGAACAATCTTATTCGGATCAAATCCGTCAAATACTTCTCTGAAACGCGCCCGTTTTTTTAGTACAGTGTACCAGCTCAGCCCTGCCTGCATCCCTTCCAGCATAAGCAATTCAAACAGCATTTGGTCACCATACAGAGGCTTTCCCCACTCTTCATCATGATAGGCAATATATAGAGGATCATCATTGACCCAAGCACAGCGAGTGACTTCCATCATTTTCCCCCTTTAATTATTCATAGCTAAACCTTTACAACGTCTACTCACTGTATACGAAAAAAAGGGAAGAACACAAGGTTCATCCCCTAAAAAAGTTATTCTATTTTCTATACGCTTACGTATTGCCTACCTCTTAAGGCTGGATCTGCACTCTCGATTCTTTATCCGGATCATCAGTTGTATAGTAGAACATATATATAGTAGCTTCTGTACCTTTGAAATCCTTATACACATCAATGGCCTTATTGTTTCCATCCCCCGCGAAATTGACGGTTATCGGTTTACCTAGAATGCGCTCTTTACCCAGCCCGATATGTGTCTGGTTAATTCCACCGAAGCGTGCATCTTCACTCCCAGTTTCTACGTAAAGATCGGATCCCTGCATATAGTATGTCCACTTCACCGGATACCCGCTGAGTTGCTGGATAATCGTCTGTTTCTTTTGAGAGATATTCGTTAAAAGCAGCGGTATTTTGTCAGCATTATTATTGGTGATTTTATAGCTGCCATGCTGAGTCACCTTATATTTAGCTACAAAGGTAATCGGAGTCTCTTGCGTAATTTCAAGGTCAACTGGCCGTTCGAAACGAAGCACTGTCAGCTCTGGCTCACCTTCTGGAGATCTCCATAAATTACCCTCAAGCGTCTTGCCTGCTACTTCAAGAGCATACTTTTTATAAGGGAAGCTATTGTCTATATCTTTACTTCTAACAGTGACTCGAATTTGAGTAGGCGACACAATCATATTCTCAAGTGTATAATCAGTTTCACCTACCTCAAGCGGCAGTTTAAGACTCGTTTTTATCGTCCCGCTTTCCATCTGTTTTTTGCTTAATTGAAGATCGAATGAAAGTGGTCCATTAACATCTTTTTCTTTCTTCATATATTGCAGCTTATAAGTCATTTGACCGTCGGAAACATCCTCCGCTTTAAAGTATTGCTGCGCTGTATACTCCCCTTTTTCTCCTGGTGTACCGAAAGTACCTCCAGGCAGTGAGTTTATAAGCGTTCCGTTTTTGTACCCGACAATATTTGGATAAGCCCAGCCTTTGGCTTCCGGCTGATCAAAAATGATCGCTGAAGAGAATAACATTTTCTCTTGACCTTGGGTAAACGGCTTCACCTCTATGCTGCGCATCCCCTCCTGTCCAATAGGGAAGCTCTGTGTCTCCGTCGAGTGAATATCCAGTGGCAAATCTAACGATTGTTCACTAAAAGCCTGCATATCATTTGTAACTAGCCGAACATTCACGGTGTCCTTCTCTGGTGTCCATTCACTTTCGAAATAACCGTTATAAATTTGGTTTTTCTCGTCCCAGTTCAGATAGTTGTACGCTTCAGAGCTGTTCGCCCCCTCAGTTCCTTTTAGCGTCATCTCATTCACACGCCAAATTTCATTGTCCTGTCGTTGTCCAACATCCAATGTGAATAAGATGACCGTCCGATTCTCATCCACGATGGCTGTATGTAGCTTTAATGTTACTCCCCCCTTCGTTATCGATTGATCCAGCTTTTGGCCGAGATTTTGTGCCAGAACGGCTTGAATTCCACCTCTTCCATGGAGCATTGTATCCCAGTTATAATGAACTGCCGCATACACCGGCGCCGCCGCTAGAACTACTGAGAACGATGAAACAAGTGCTATTTTGCTCCAGTTTCTCCCCTGTTTCTGGCGACCGCTGCTCATCCGAGTGTGAAAAGATGTTGTATTTTTATGTTCAATTCTCTCCCACATGCTTTCAAAATCAGGATATGTTACACTTTGATCCTCATTTAACTGATGCTCCAGCATATTCTCCAACTTTTTCATAAGATTCGCCCTCTTTCCGTTCAATTTGAACCCCAGCCTCCAGCAAAATTCTCCGCAATACCTTTAACCCTTTATGCAGCCTTGATTTGGTCGTCCCGAGCGGGATGGATAGCAGGTCTGATACTTCAGCCAAGCTGAAATCATGCATGTACCTAAGCGTAATCACCATCCGAAGTTTGACTGGGAGCTGGCTCAAATATTTCGCCCATTCCATTGTCGTCTCCCGCTGCTCAATCAATCGTTCTACAGGGATTTCAGGAGACTTCTTAAATAAATAAAGATTGTCTGAGATTTTTTGTTGTAAAGTACGCTTCCGTTTCAAATGATTCAGGCAATGGTTGACCGTTATTTTCATAATCCAGGCCTTCAAATGCTCTACGTTCTCACGATTCGTGTGAAATACGGTAATGAACACATCCTGCGTCAAGTCCTCCGCATCCGCCGCGTCATGCACCATATAGTAGCAGGTCCGATATACATCCTTGTTGTAGGCTTCGAATAATTCCCGATTAGTCTCCAAATCTTTCTCCCTCCTTTCTTATCCGTGATATCTATATGACAACCAATCTCTGGAAAAGGTTCGTTTTTCTGAGCATAAACTATAAATGCTAGTAATAACAGATGAAAGATAGCAATTATACTCGCAACACAAAAAGCCACTCCTCATAAATCTGAGAACTGGCTTTCCTTTATATTTTCCACTAACAGCCTACAAAAATTAAATAATATTCATAACCTCTCGTGCTTGTGTATCTAAATCCTGGGCTGAGGAAGAAATATTCTTAAAATCATCTAATGCTATTTGAATCTGCTGTTGACTATCTTCTATATTTTCTTGTACCTGGTTTGTTCCTTTGGAGATTTTATCGATTTCCAGCGTGATGGCATCCACACTATCTTTTACTTGAATGATCGAATCCTGCACCATGGAGGATAGCTTTCGAACTTCTTTAGCAACCACGTCAAAACCTCGCCCAAACTCCCCGGCATGTGCCGCTTCAATAGCTGCATTAAGCGCTAATAGTTGCGTTTGCGAAGCAATATTACGAATAGTTTGTACAATCCCCTGAATCGATACCGCTTGTTTCTCCAGATTAGCTAGGGTCTGTGTATTTTCGATTGATACTTCAGCAATTTTGTCGACGCTCTGCAATAGTTCCTGACTACGTTCAATGCCTTTCTCGGCTCTTTGATTTAAACTGTCAGACATCTCTTGCATCCGCTGTACCACGACACTCATGTTATTTTGCCGATCCGTGATATTAGTCGCAATCTTAGATACGCCAATGACTTGTTCATTATTTTCATCAAAGACAGGCATATAGGTAGCTTCCAGCCAAACCACATTTCCTTTTGCATCCATACGTTCAATTTTATCCTGATAACTTTTTCCTGAAAAAAGATCCTGCCAGAACAATTCATAGCCTGGACTATTTACAAAGTGAGAAAAGCAAAACTGTTTATGATGCATCCCATACATCTCTTCTTTGTTATACCCCATCGAACTAGCAAAAACGTCATTTACATAAGCCACTCGTCGATCAAGATCGAACCTTATTATAGCTAAATTTCTTTCTAAAGACCGGACGACAAGCTCATCGGTAACTCCTTGAGAATATACCATTCCCATATAATAATTCCTCCTGGATATCTATATGTTATTCGCGTCATCTTGAAGTATATTTCAACAATTATACGCTCTTATTGCGCAGAGAGAAATACATGATTGTTATTAAAATAAATTGAATCCGTGACTAAAAAAGACTCCAGGAGAGTGATCTCTTATATGTACATTTCTTTATTTCTTGGACCCGTAATCCCCCATCTTGATTCCCCACACTGAATCCTTTTGATGAGCTGCGGCTTCTTTTAAACTAGGGAGTCTTGCATCCAGTGGACTATGTCGTTCCAGATACATCACAAAGGCCTGACGAAGCCCAATCTCGGCATCCAGTTTATTAAGTTCGCTCGGGTGTTTCTCCATCTCTGCTAATTCTACTTCCCAACGGTATAAATCGCTTGCCTCAGATCGCTCCAACCGAACTTTTTCAGTCAGCTCCCGCAGCTCACGGTAAGCTTGTTTAACTTTTGAAGAATAGAGTTGCTTCTGATTCATAATAGTTAAGCATGCGATAAGCAGCGCTAATCCGGTCCACAAAATAACGTTATCCATATTTCCCCTCCAGCTTGGGCTATTCTCCTAATTATACACACCAGAACGCAAAAATACCCCACAATGTGAGGTATCTTTCTTAACTTAGTTCCTATTCTTTTTTCATAATTTCATGCAGCTGACGTTTGTCTGCTTCCAGCGCTCGAGCCTGTGCTTCGATATCCTCTAAATCAGCCTCAGCTGCTGAGAATTCCACGTCTTCTGCCTTCGCCTCGTACAGCATTTTCATCTTCTCGGTCTTTGAGAATATTTGTGAGTTCTCTCTATCCATAGTATCGTTATTCTCCCTTCGTCTTATTAATGAAGTAATTATTCAAATCATCCCGCCCGCTTCTTCAATTAAGCGTAATGCCTGATCATGGGACTCTGAATGCAAGATCACCGTAAGTAAAATATCTCTACCCGTCGGTCCTCCATCTCCGCCATGACTCATCCCGCTCGCGCTGGTATCCGCAGCAGCTAGTATACCTGTGTGTGCACGCTCAGCAGTCAGGGAGTCCATTCTGGCAACATTGCCTGTCACTGGATTTACCCCTGAGCTAAAGCTCGTGCCTCCATATCTACTGAAGCGATCAATGGAGATTTCAATGGCCCGAAGTGCACGGAGCTTACGAGCAACACCCTCTGCTTCCTCAGGACTTTTAAAATAAGCCAAAATAGATCTTTCCGACATCTTATCCCCGCTCTCGCTTGAAATTCAGATATCTGTTGCATTCCTTTATATTGTCTTCCTTTCGCTTGTTTTATGCCTTTTTTTTCTCATATTCCACTAATCTACTAGGAATTCGACATTTTCTTCAATTCTTCCCTGCAATATAGTACTAAAGTTGTATATTCGATTTGAAGTTATAGCTGTAGAATAAATTTAATTTTCATAATTTTTTACATTTTACATTGAGGAGGAGAATTACAGATACACACTGCAATATAAAAATTCATTTTGGGAGGATGAACTTATTTGAAACGTACCTTTAAACACTCTATTCAAAGATTTGGTATTGGGGCGGCGAGCTTCGGACTGGCTGTTTCTGTCCTTTTTCCATCCGCTGCATTTGCGAACTCATCCCTTGAATCATCAACTAACCTAGTTAATAATGTACAGTCTCAAAGTGTGACCCCTCATAACTACGCGGGTGTGCTCAAAGGTTCAGCACCAGTATCCGTAATTGTGGAATTAACTAATAAACCAGTCAGTGTGTATGAAAACGAGGCTAAAACTTCTTCTTTACGATCCTCAGTCTCCTTACAACGCAGTAAAATTATCTCCGAGCATAAAAGCTTTATTTCCTCAGCGCAGAAAATAGATGCCGACATCGGTTTTGAATACAGTGAGATCTTTAACGGATATTCCATTACTCTGCCAGCCAATCAAGTTAACAAGCTGTTAGAGCTTCCGGGCGTTGCAGCTGTTTATCCAAATGATGAAGTCCATGCGTTAGCAGACAGTGTTGAGGTAGCAACTTTGCCTGTTACACGTTCTTATTCGGACAGCGGCAATCTTATAGGTGCAGATAAACTTCATGCATTAGGTTACACAGGAGAAGGGGTGCAGGTAGCGGTTGTCGATACTGGCATCGATAAAAATCACCCTTTATTAAAGGATAATTATAAGGGGGGCTACGATGCCTATGATCAGGATAATGATCCGTCAGAAACACCTCCTGACGCTAATTTCCCTCCAAAAAATGGTAGCCCATATGAAACCTCGCATGGCACTCATGTAGCCGGTACAATATTGGATGTTGCACCTGAGGTGGATTTGTACGCGTATCGCGTACTTGGCCCTTACGGTTCCGGTCCAACAGCGGTTGTAATCGCGGGTATTGAGAAAGCGGTCGCTGATGGAGCCGATATCATTAACCTTTCCCTGGGCTCTGATGTCAACCAAAGCTATTCCGCAAGTTCAATCGCGATAGACAACGCCATAAAATCGGGCGTAAATGTTGTTGTTGCCGCCGGTAACGCTGGACCGAATGTAGGAACATTAGGCGAACCTGCTGGATCTCAACTTGCACTTAGTGTAGGTGCTTCTACTACCCCAGTGAATACCCCATTTTTTGATATTGGCGATGTTAAAAAAATTCCAGGGACATTAGCCAGCTACTCCCCGGAATTAATTGAAAACATTGCCGGCAGTAAAATTGCTTACGCTAAGCTTGGGAGTGCTGCCGATTACAAAAATCTGGATGTTAAAGATAAGGTAGTGCTTGTCGATCGAGGCTCACTGAGCTTTTTAGACAAATCTCTTCATGCCAAAGCGGCTGGTGCTAAGCTACTATTGATTGCTAATAATGAACCCGGTGTAATTACCCCTACCCTTGGCGCGCCTGGAGATTACATTCCTACCTATGGAATTAGTCAAGCGGATGGAGATAATATAAAAGCTCAATTGGCTGCTGCTAAAGATATAATCAGTTACTATATAGCGCTTGAAGTAAATCAGTTAGCTAATTTTAGCTCTGTGGGTCCTGGGATGCCGGATTATCTAATCAAACCTGATGTTGTTGCGCCAGGGGTCAATATCAACTCGACGATTCCTAGCTGGACTGGGGATTACGAACATGCTTATGGCTTAAAAAGCGGAACCAGTATGGCAACCCCACATGTTGTAGGAGCTGTCGCTTTGCTACTGAGTGAAAACTCTAACCTTAAGCCAAATGAAATTAAAGCACTGCTGATGAACAATGCGGATCCTATCTTTAAGCGTAATGGAGATGCTTACTCTTTATATCAACAAGGTGCCGGATTAATTAATTTGGAGAAATCAGCAAAAGCTGAATCTATCGCTAAAGTTGGGGAGAGCTTAATTAGCGGCCTTCCTGGGACTGTAGAAATCCCTTATTACACAGGTTCCTTGTCCTTTGGCCTGCTCCCAAAAGGAGCTAGCGTAACGAAATCAGTTTACGTAGAGGACTTTAAAGGGATTGGATCAACCTACACGCTGTCCACCGAATGGCTTACAGAAGCGCCTGGTGACATTAGTATTAATATTGCACCAAAAAGTATTACCTCAGGTGTAGATCATTATGCACAATTTACACTGAAGGTTTCTGACACTGCAAAAGTGGGAGCATATGAAGGTATCCTGTTCCTAACTTCTGATACAGAAACTCTTCGTCTTCCCTTTAATGCACTTGTTGGCGATAAATTCAATTTAGAGCCTGTTAATCAACTTTCTTTTGAAGATCCGCAGATTTCTCCTAATGGGGATGGTCGCTTAGACGATACCACCTTTACCTTCTCTGTCAATGAAGAGCTGGATGGCATAAGTTTTGTAGCCTCTTCAATAGATGCTCCTGCGACAGTTTTAGGTGCAGTTTATTCTATCGATGAAAAGGTCTATCGTGGCGTGTACGAAATTACAAATTGGGATGGAACGTTAACAGACCTGGAGACCTCCGCCAAGTCCACTTTACCAGATGGTCACTACTACATCACTCCTGTGCTTCCCAATGGACAACTGCTCGAGACACAAAAGATCAAGTTCACAATTGATACCGAGAAGCCATTAGTTTCCGGCATCACACTTGAGGAGTACGAACGTGAGGCGCCAACCGATCCTGGTGCGGCAGAAATTAGTGGTTTCATTGATGATGACCTAATGGCCTATTATATTTCTAGTACACAACCTATTGGAAACTGGTTTACCGTGTACGCCGAAGGTAAACATTATGATGGAAATACTTATAAATTCGGTGGAGTAATTGCAGGTAATGGTGCTTTTTCCATTGACGTTCCGGTTAACGAAGGGCTTAATGAGTACAAAATCTATGTGGTTGATAAAGTAGGTAATGGCGCAGACGACGATGATTATGCTCAGCGACTTCTTTATAGCACAGGGGATGGTATTTTCAATATAAATCCGTCTCTATCTGCAGCCACCATTGATTTGGGACAGCCGGTAACCGTTGATCTAGGGTATTCCGTGACTGATGAAGTTTATGGCGTCTATGGGGCTTCATTCGCTGTCATCTACGATGGTTCTCTCGAAACACCAGCGATCCAGCCAAGCGTACAACTAGCTACCTATCAAGAGGAAAATTTCTCTGGTATTCCACTTACAGAATTCTCAGAAACCTATAAACTCGGAGACGGCCGCAAACTGACACAGTACAGCGTCAATCTATCAGGTGGTGCTTATCACGGCTCCGGCTCACTAGGCAAAATAACCTTCAAACCAACAGTAGAAGGAGCCTATTCCTTCGAGCTGTATGATGTGCAGATCTGGAATGATGCTACAACATCAACAATCCCATCAGGTGTGAGAACGGTAAGCGTAACTGTTAACACACCTGAAACACCGAAACCAACACCAACACCTGAATCGAATGTACCTACGGCAACCAGTGCTCCCGCTTCTGGAATCGCATTGAAATCTGGGAAGCTAGTAGAGACTGCAGATCCAGCAGGTGGCAAGGCTTCAGCGGTGTTCAACATCTTAGACACTGCATTAGCAAATTCGATCCAGAATGCAAAAGATAAAACTTCTGTACTTGATCTTAGCGATGTAAGCTTCAATAAATATAGCCAAGTTGTTGTTACTCTTACCCCGGCCCAAGCCGAGCAGTTAAAGAAATCGGAGAATGCACTCCGCCTAAATGGTAGTGGATTCAATGTACTCATTCCAGCGGCGACACTTCCGGATTTCATCAACAGTAACGGCTTAACCCTTACGATTAGTCTGACCGATGCGGGCAACACAGCAGTTTTAGCAGGTAGCTCAGCAGCATTAAATATCGGTTCTTCCATTCTCACCATCAAAAATGGTTGGACAACCGGAAAGCCGATCATCCTTCAGCTTAATCTAAAAGCCGCCAGTCTTCATGATGCTCGAAAGACTGCCGCTTATGTAGAATCAAAAGATCGTAAATGGTCCTACCTGCAACCTGGTTTTATCACTAAAGATGGTATTCTTCAGTTTAGCGTTACTGGTGATGGTTCTTACAGCGCAGCATCCAGAAAGATAAGCTTTAAGGATATTGGCACACACTGGGCTCAAACCGATATCGAGGTCCTTGCTGCCCATGGTATCATTGCTGGCAAAGGAGCCGATGGCAGCTTTAAGCCTGCCGACACCTTAAATCAGGCAGAGCTTCTGACGCTCTTTGACCGTCTACTTGGAAAAGGTGACACTTGGAGTACTCGCATCAAAGAAAGTGGATCTCGTGATGTGCTAACTCGCGAGGAAGCAGCTCTTATCATCGCTAAGGCCCTTGGTGCTGATCTTACAGTAGCCAAGATACCTTTAAGCTTTAAGGATGCCGACAGCATCGCTGCGGAAGCACGTAACGCCGTAGCCTATGCTGTAAGCAAAGGTTATCTAAAAGGTGTTACTGCGGACAACTTCAACCCACAAGGTACTCTGACTCGTGCACAAGCAGCAACGATTCTAAGCCGAGTGCTTGAGGATCTGCGTTCTTCGAACAACATCTAGTTGCACTTTAAAAGAAAGCCCCAGCAGCCAATGGCTGCTGGGGCTTTTTCGTCTTTAGGTCACATCTGCGTTTCCGAGGCAGCCAGCAAATGACCCTAAACGCAGCCGTGATCTCACGGTTACGGGTTACGTTCTGCATTAGCAAGCAGCCATAACCAAAAAAAAGCAGAGCAGCGACCCCCAAATAACGGGAGGATCGCTGCTCTGCTATATTTTTTATTTATTCAATTAATGAAGTTAGAAATATCAGTCCCCGCGGAACGCACGCTTCACACGATCAAAGAAGGATTGCTCATGCTCATGTGTGTTTTCTCCATTAAGAGAGGCGAACTGTCGCAACAAATCTTTTTGCTCATCATTCAGCTTGCTAGGTGTCACAACAATGACTCTAACATGCTGGTCACCTTGGCCAGATCCACGTAGACGTGGAACACCCTTGCCTTTAAGGCGGAAGAAAGTACCCGTCTGCGTTCCCGCAGGAATCTTCAGCTTCACTTTTTCCGTTAAGGTAGGGATCTCAATCTCATCGCCAAGTGCTGCCTGTGCAAACGTAAGTGGAACCTCGCACATAATATCGTCGTTCTCACGTACGAAGAAATCATGGGATTTAACACGGATGACAATATACAAGTCTCCAGCAGGACCACCGCGTAAGCCGCCCTCACCTTCGCCAGTCATGCGAAGCTGTGCACCGTCATCAACTCCGGCAGGGATGCGCACATGGATCTTTCGTTGCTTCTTAACTTTACCCTGTCCGCTACAAGTCGTACATTTTTCCTTAATAATCTTACCTGTACCACTGCAATGCGAACATGGACGACGATTACGCATCTGTCCAAGTGGCGTATTCTGTACGAATTCCTGTTGCCCACTACCATGACAAGTGGAACAAGTCTCTGGTTTAGTACCCGGTTTAGCCCCGGAGCCGTAGCAGGTATCGCAAGTTTCCGTACGTGGAATAGTAATATCGGTTTCCTTACCGAATACCGCTTCCTTGAATTCAATGGTCATCGTATACTGCAAATCCCCACCGCGCTGTGGTGCGTTAGGATCACGGCGTCCTCCGCCACCAAAGAACATATCAAAGATATCGCCTAGTCCTCCGAAGTCGCCACCGCCGCCTCCGAAGCCGCCCATACCTTGGTTAGGATCAATATGGCCATATTGGTCATATCTAGCTCGTTGTTGACCGTCGCTAAGAACATCGTAAGCTTCTTTTACTTCTTTAAACTTAGCTTCAGCATCATCTGCTTTATTCACGTCAGGGTGATATTGGCGCGCCAATTTCCGGTACGCTTTCTTCACCTCATCGTCTGAAGCATCTCTACTGAGGCCAAGCACTTCATAATAATCGCGTTTATCTGCCACTGCTTTCACCTCCGTACGTTACATACTCAAATTCCTAATTACCTGTCAAAGAAACCATTATACGATAAAACCCTAGGATCTGACCATCCAGTTCCAACAGATGTTTATTCTTACAATATCAGAAGGCGCATTCGCGAAGAGTGTGCAAACTGATATTACAAAAGGAAAGTCAAAACACGGGATGACCCGGTTTTGACCTTCCCTTCTTAACTATATAAGAATTTATCAGTTACGTCCTATACACTTATCGTTTAAGGTTACCCTTGATTCTTATCTTCGTCAACAACCTCATAGTCAGCGTCAACTACATTGTCTTTCTTAGGAGCGCCTTCAGCGGCTCCAGCGCCACCTTCAGCACCTTGCTCTGCTTGAGCAGCTTGTTCGTACAGCTTCATGGACAACTGTTGTACAATCTCAGTCAATGCTTCTGTAGCAGCATTGATTTCTTCAAGATTGTCAGTTTCAAGTGCTGCTTTCACTTTATCTTTAGCTTCGTTTGCTTTTTCAACTTCGGAAGCATCAGCTTTATCACCAAGATCTTTGATCACTTTCTCAGTAGAATACACGAGTTGGTCAGCACTGTTCTTCGCTTCTACCAATTCTTTACGCTTACGGTCTTCCTCAGCGTGAAGCTCGGCATCCTTCATCATTTGTTCTACTTCTGCGTCGCTCAGACCGCTGGAAGAAGTGATAGTGATCTTTTGACTCTTGTTTGTACCTTTATCTGTTGCAGATACATTCACGATACCGTTGGCATCAATATCGAAAGAAACTTCGATTTGTGGTACGCCGCGTGGTGCTGGTGGAATCTCGTTCAGCATGAAGCGTCCCAGTGTTTTGTTGCCGTTCGCCATTTGACGCTCACCTTGTAGCACGTGAATCTCTACGCTAGGTTGGTTGTCAGCAAAGGTCGAGAATACTTGAGATTTACTTGTAGGAATTGTAGTGTTACGCTCGATCATCTTCGTGAACACGCCACCTGCAGTTTCGATACCGAGGGAAAGCGGAGTTACGTCGAGCAATACAACGTCCTTAACATCACCAGTCAATACACCCGCTTGAACAGCAGCACCAAGAGCTACAACTTCATCCGGATTCACACCTTTGTGTGGATCTTTACCTGTAAGCTTCTTAATTGCATCTTGCACAGCAGGGATACGAGTAGAACCACCAACCAGAACGATTCTGGTAAGGTCTGCAGGTGTCATACCAGCATCAGACAAAGCTTGACGAGTTGGTCCCAAAGTACGTTCTACCAGACCAGCAGTAAGCTCATCAAACTTCGCACGAGTTAAGTTGATCTCTAAGTGTTGAGGTACTCCGTCTACTACAGTGATGAACGGAAGAGAAATAGTAGTTGTCAGTACGCCCGACAATTCTTTTTTCGCTTTTTCAGCTGCATCTTTCAAACGTTGTACAGCAGATTTATCTTTGCTCAGATCAATGCCTTGCTCTTTCTTAAATTCAGATACCAGGTAATCCATAACCACTTGGTCAAAGTCATCGCCACCAAGTTTGTTATCACCGCTTGTAGCTTTTACTTCAAAGAAGCCGTCGCCCAATTCCAGGATGGATACGTCAAACGTACCGCCACCAAGGTCATAAACAAGGATAGTTTGATCTTCGGATTTCTCCAGACCATATGCCAAAGCTGCAGCTGTTGGCTCATTCACAATACGCAAAACTTCCAAGCCTGCAATTTTACCTGCATCTTTAGTAGCTTGACGTTGGCTGTCATTAAAATAAGCAGGAACTGTGATAACTGCTTGAGTAACAGTTTGGCCAAGATATGCTTCTGCATCGGATTTCAGCTTTTGAAGAATCATTGCTGAAATTTCTTGTGGAGAGTAGTCTTTACCATCAATGCTTTCTTTGTGGTTCGTACCCATATGACGTTTTACCGAGCTGATCGTACGATCAGGGTTAGTAATCGCCTGGCGTTTAGCTGTTTCACCGACGATACGCTCGCCGTCTTTCTTAAAACCTACAACCGAAGGGGTTGTACGTGCGCCCTCTGGGTTTGGAATTACAACGGCTTCGCCGCCTTCCATTACGGCAACGCAAGAGTTCGTGGTTCCTAAGTCAATACCGATAACTTTACTCACAATAATTTGCCTCCTCTTAAGGTATATGGAGCATACGCTCATTTTAATTTTAAAAATACAAGCATAAATGCCTTCGGCGTCCTTATTTAGAACGATTAGCGTTTAAGCGAGAAATATAAGGATAATATATAGCGTGAAACTTATGCTTTCTTATATTTTCAAAAAAATCCGATTGGTACCACTGGTGGACAGAAACTGCCCGTCCTATATTGACAGACTACATGCTGACTTTGACCATAGCAGGACGAAGAACTTTATCTTTCAGGAGATATCCTTTTTGGACTTCTTCTGTTACGATACCCTCTTCGTACTCCTCGCTCTCCACCTGCATGATAGCCTGATGGTATTCAGGATTAAAAGGCTGTCCTACTGTTTCCATAGCCGTAAGCCCCTCGGACTTCAATACTCCATCCAGCTGACGGAAAATCATATTAACACCCTTCACAAAAGCTTCGGACTCAGGGCCACTAGGAGTAGTGACTAAAGCACGCTCGAAATTGTCCAGTACTGATAGCAGTTCAGTCACGAGCTTGGAGGTGGCATATTGAGCCAACTCTTCTTTCTCCTTCTGAGTACGACGACGGAAGTTATCGAAATCAGCCTGCGCACGCAGCGCACGTCCTTGATATTCATCAGCGAGATCCTGCAGACGTTTTACCTCCGCACCTGTGTCTGAAGCACCTTCACTAACTTCCTCTGCCGTAAATGAGTCGGCTTTCGAAGCTGCATCAGCCTCAGGTTCCTCATTTATCAAATCATCTTTGAATTCATTAGCATCTTGAACTTGTTCCTTTTTCAAGTTGTCTTCACCTCCTTAAAATCATTCACGTAATCAATGTTGACTCTGTTCACTTATACCAGTGTGCCAGCATCGCTGTCAAATCTCGGGATAAAATGCCCAAGATCCCCATCACTCTTGCATATTCCATTCGTGTCGGTCCAAGGATGCCAATGCTTCCCAAGGCCTGCCCATCCAGTGAATAAGTGGCGGTGATCAGACTGCAGTTAGCGAACGCTTCATGATTGTTCTCCGTCCCTATTCGGACCTGAATACCTGTGCCGCCTGTTGTAGGGGCCAGCATTTTGAGCAATGTAGGCGTCTCTTCCAGCAGATCAAGAATGCTCTTCACCTTGTCAACATCCTTGAACTCAGGCTGTGTAAGCATATTCGTGGCTCCACTGAGATAGATACGCTGCTCTTGATCACTTTCCAGCGCAATGTCCAGCACTTGCATTAATTCTTCATAATGTGAGATGTGACGCTGCATTTCCTCGCCAAGCTCGGAATACAGCCGAGTCTTCAGCTTATAGAGTGGTACATTGACCAGCTTACTATTCAGTAGGTTAACCACTTTCTCCATCTCGGAAACGGAAATCTCCGGTGGAATGTTCACCGTACGGTTCTCAACTTGCCCCGTACTTGTAACGATAATCGCTACAGCGGTTGTATCATCTAGCGGTAACAACTGAAAATGACGCAATGATGTATGAAAAACCTCCGGTCCCAGAAGGATGGAAGTGTAATTCGTCATATTGGAAAGAATCATCGCCGCATGTTGGATGACCTGCTCCATCGCATTCAGCTTCTCGGCAAAAAAAGCGCGGATCGTGCCCATCTCTGCCGTTTCGGCGGAATTCCACGGTACCAGATGATCCACATAGTATCGGTATCCTTTATGGGAAGGTATTCTCCCTGCCGATGTATGAGGCTGCTCGAGATAACCCAAATCCTCTAGGTCAGCCATTTCATTTCGAATGGTCGCAGGGCTGTACCCTACATCCCCCCGTTTAGAAATGCTGCGAGACCCTACTGGTTCTGCCGATGAAATATAATCATCTACAATTGCATTTAGTATCATTCTCTGGCGATCAGTTAACATGTTATCCCCTCCTACCCGGCTATTGGCTCCGATTCGTTAGCACTCGACTCAGATGAGTGCTAACCACTAATACAAAAATACCAAACTGACATTGACATTGTCAAGTCAGTTCAGCATCTTAAGTACTGCTATTTCATCGCAGGCATGCTGCTTTTTACAATTCACGCAATCTGTCCATACCTTTTCGGGGAAAATCTCTTTCTCGACAACTTCGAATCCGTTTCTAAGAAAGAAATCTACGGCGTAGGTTAGTGCCATGACCTTAGGGATTTTTTGGTTTCTGGCTTCCTCCACCAGCTTCGCCAAAATCATAGAACCTATTCCTTTTCCTTTCCCCTCGTCATTCAGGCCGATCGAGCGAATCTCTACGAGATCATTCCCGAGCTTGAAGAGCGAACCGCAGCCTACGAATCTACCCTCGATTTCCGCAATTACAAATTGATCGATCTGGCGAGTCAGCGCCTGCCTGGAACGGGGCAACATGATACCGCGCTGTGCGTATTCTTCTATCATCAGATACAACGGCTCAACATCTTCTACCACTGCATTTCTACAAATCACCTGTGCATCTCCTGCTGGAGACGAATGGCGGATCATTTCCGTCTTGGCAAGCACTTTAATTCACCCCTCTGTTGATAATATGAATAAATATACAACAGAGTGAATTACAATTCAAGGGGTATTTTAAAATTAAACTTCTGTCAGCGCGCCTACAAATTCTGCGAAAACATCGTTACCAAAAAGGATCCCTTGCTTGCTGAGCCGGTACGTCCCCTCTTCGTGTTCAAGCAGACCCGCATGCAGCATCTTATGCAGGGATTTCGCAAATACATCCTCTATCGAACGCCCAAATTGCGCCTGAAATGCCGCATTAGAGACACCTTCATGCATACGCAAGCCAACCATCATAAAATCCTCCATCGCTTCTGCTTCAGTGATTGGGTATGCGTCCAATCGTGGCAGGCCTTTACGTGTAGCTTCAACATAAGGATTTACACCCTTAACATTAATATGTCGCTGACGACCCACATATCCATGTGCACCTGCGCCGAGACCATAATAATCTTCATTACGCCAGTAAGTGATATTGTGACGACTCTCCATGCCTGGTTTTGCAAAGTTACTGATTTCGTATTGGTTGTAGCCCGCTTCCTTCATAGAAGACATCAACAAGAGGTACATTTGCAGTTCATCTTCTTCATTAGGTAGAGGAAGTTTGTTCTTATTAAATAGGGTGTGAAAAAGAGTGTTCTCCTCCACCTTCAAGCTGTAAATAGAATAATGGGGTAAATCTAGCTCAAGCGCTTTGCGAATACTTTCAGCCAGCATCTCCACCGTTTGGTTCGGCAAACCAAACATAAGGTCAACCGACAGGTTGTTAAGTCCTACTGCACGAGCATTCTCCAAGCTGCGGTATACATCATCAACATTATGAATCCGGCCAATGCCCGTCAGGAGTTCGTTCTGAAACGCCTGAACACCAAAGCTCACCCGATTCACGCCGCCTTCTTTCATAACCGTCAACTTATCTTTATCCGTAGTTCCCGGATTTGCTTCCATAGAGAACTCGATATCTTTATCCCAATTCGGGAAATGTGTGCGAACAGATTTTAGAAAATAAGCCATCTCATCGGGTTTCAGTACAGTGGGAGTACCTCCGCCGACAAAGATCGTTTTGATGACACCCGGTGGGGTGTTCTTAACGGTCTGCTCCATTTCTCGATCCAAGGCTTCGAGATAATCCATAACCGGCTGATCCTTGAGAACGTAGGAATTAAAATCACAATAAAAGCACTTATTGGTACAAAAAGGTATATGAATGTACACGGCCTCAGGGGGACGGCCATTAGTATTCGTAGTCATTAGCTGTCTCCTTTATATAAAAATATCGTTTGACTAGTGTAATCTAAAAAACAAGAAAAGGAAAGCCTGACGGCTTCCCTTCGAGGGGCGATCATTTATAAATGATCTCTATTTTAAAATACAAAAAAGTATATATATTTTGTATTTCTCGCAGAAACGGATACCGTCTATGTAAAGACGGCTAAGCCGCTTCTTCTTAATATATCCGCATTTCCACGAGTTCTGCACGTTCTCCTCCGTTAGTTTCATGAATAACGATCCGAACAGTGTCCGTAAGGACAGGCTTATCTAAACGATGTACGTTCTTCCGGCGATGATTGTCTTTGACGCGGAACATGACTTGCCACACGCCATCAATGAGCAACTCTACATCGTAAGCCTTTACTAGTTCAGGAATCACTAGAAATGGCGTTTCATGGTGATGTAGGTTGATAAGATCCTCATTAACATCATCGTTAAAAGTAAAATGAATTTCAGAGACTGAAGCAGCATCCGGGAGACGCGCCTCTACCCACTCCGTTCTACCAGCAGTCATCGGCTCAGAAACCCAGCTATGTGGCCCTGCAAAAGGTCGAACATACCCGTCAGTGACTTTGGATGCAGCATATGCGGATGTTTCTACCGCAAAGCAGAAATGCCTGCGTACAAGCTGTTTCATGCTCCACTCCATCACCGGCTGATCTGGCTGATGATCCTCCAGCGCTGAATCGACTACTGGTTTAACGCCTCGCTCAAATGTAATAACACCTGTGATTGAGGTTTCTGAGATATGCAATTGAATATGCTCATTAGCTCGAATAATAGCGAAGATATTACATTCGCCGATTGAACTCCACTGCTCCTCTTGTACCGGAACATCAATCCATTGCTGCTCTCCAGCTTGTACTAATACAACATCAACCTGTCTACACTCTGCTGGAACGTAATTTTCCGCACGCCCAGTCGTCCATAGCTCAACCGTCAACTCTGACTGAGTACTTGCTGACACAAGCAGCTTCAACCCAAGGATATTTCCTTCAACCGGAAACAATATTCCTACGTCATGAGAAAGCTCATAAACTTCAGCTGGACGATCCAGTAATATGCCTTTCATCGTACTGGACGCATGAATCTCACTATTTCTCGCGAGGTCTAGCGGATCTTCGTTGCGCAATCCAATAATCGAAGCATCTTGCTTTAACATCACCTGTTGCAATTCATGCATATGCTGATTGCGAATTTCACGAGGGGTTACACCTTTGATGACGGATAATGCTGCACCTGCTCCAGCCGCTTCACCCATGATCGCACAGGTCGCCATGACGCGTGTTGTTCCAAAAGCCACATGAGATGCGCTGATATTCCGACCCGCGAAGAGTAGATTTCGCACATTTTTCGAATAGAGCGAACTAAATGGAATATGATAAATCCCATCCGCATGCAGATGTTTCGAGCCACTCTCTTCTGCGTACATCCCTTGCGGTGGATGCAGATCAATCGACCATCCTCCGAATCCAATCCGGTCTTTAAATTCACGCTGCGCAAGAATATCATTTTGCGTTAAGATCGTATCGCCAATAAACCGTCTGTATTCACGTTTACCCGGAATTGATCCAACCCACTCCAGCGTCATATTTTCGGCATCAAAATGACCTGAGTTTTTAATGTAATCCCAAATCCCATAAATAACAGAGGATAGCTCATCACGTATACGTTCATTCTCATCCACTGTATCAAGCTCACCACCCCACTCAATCCACCAGTAGTGACACCCTGAATCTCCACTCCGAATGACCCGCCGGATCGGGATCGACGTTGTTGTAATATCCTTCGCGAACGATGGAGCAACATAACGTACCGGTTTTCCTGTATCCTGTGTATAAAACAATAATGTACTGCCTAATGTAATGTTATCAGGCACTTCTGGTGCCCATTCCTCATTAAATTCATGGCGGGCTTCACGTCCTAAACGGAAGTCAGCTCCTGCTAGGAAGCCAACCAAACCATCGCCCGTGCAATCGATGAACGCCTCACTCTTGAACGTAATCAACCGCTCAGATCCCATCATCCAACCAATCACACTGCGAATCGTCCGATCCTCTGCCTCACCTTCCGCTTCCACTTCGCGTACATCGGTATTTAGGAACAGGCTGATATTCGACTCTGCCTTCACGGCTTCGAGTAAGGTTAGATCCCATAAGTATGGATTTCCCTCCGGGTTCCGGTATTGATTCTCGATGAATAACTCACCCATAATGCCTGTCTCACGTGCATATCGATTTACACCATGTCCTGTTGCACCACATACCCATACCCGAACCTCTGAACTCGAGTTACCACCAAGTACAGGACGGTTCTGCACTAGTGCTACCTTTAACCCTAGGCGCGCTGCAGCGATCGCCGCGTTCATTCCTGCAAGTCCACCACCGACCACTGTTACATCGGATTTAACCGTTTCTGTTCTCATGTTAGTACCCCTCCTATAGTTAGCCTTTCACAGCCGAGCTGGAAATCCCTTGAATAATGTATTTCTGACCCACAAAGAAGATAATAATCATTGGAATAATCGCAGCCGATGAAGCAGCCATCATCCCGTTGTAGTCCACATTGTTCTCAAGAATAAAATTCTGCAATCCAAGCGGAATGGTATATAGTTTAGGGCTTTGCAAGAATACAAGCGCATTCTCATAATCATTCCATTGCCAGGAGAAATCGAGAATAGCAAACGTTGCTATTGCTGGCTTCGCTAATGGCAGAATTAAGCGGAAAAATATCTTATAATGCCCCGCCCCATCCAAAAAAGCAGATTCCGTAATTTCCTTAGGAATGCTCATAAAGAACTGCCGAAGCATAAATACACCGAAGATTGAGAACATGGCGGGTAGGATCAGCGCCCAATGCGTATTGTAAATCCCAACCCAGTTAAACATGATAAACTTTGGAACAAAAAGCACCTGAGGTGGAACCATCATCATGGATAAATATATGACAAATAGTCCATCTCGACCTTTGAACGAAGTACGTGAAAATCCGTAAGCGGCAAGGGCAGATAGAAACACAGCCCCCACAGTTCCAATAATTGAAATCTTAAGTGAATTTAAATAATACGGAACAAAATCATGACTTCCTGTCCACACCCGAATATGATTGCTCCAGTTGAGAGATGAAGGCAGCCATTTGTTAAACACCTCGGCAGGTGTCTGAAAGGATGTGCTGAGCATCCATAGGAAAGGCACAATCATAAATAGTCCTAGAACAAACATGATGATCGTTACTGGCAGTTTCACCTTCATGTTTCCTGCTTTTTCATTCATACCGCCTGCTCCTTTAAATTATGGTTTCGGGGCCCCCTGCAAAGCTTCACTTTGTGGGATCATTTAGTAATGAACCCAGCGCTTTTGGCCGATCCACTGAATGACTGTAATGACGAGAATGACGGCGAACAAGAACCATGAAATGGCTGAAGCGTATCCCATATCGTAATAACTGAATGCTGTTTTATAAACGAATAGTGATAAGACCGTCGTACTTCCGCTAGGACCTCCAGCCGTAATGGCTTGAATAATCGAGAACGATTTCATCGTCATAATTAATCCGGTAATCATTAATAAAAAAGTTGTGGGACTAACAAGAGGCCATACAATTTTCCATGTTGTTTTGAATGTGCTTGCGCCATCGATCCGGGCAGCTTCCAGCTGTTCTGTCGAAATTTCCTGTAATGCAGCTAAATATATGATCATATTGTAGCCAAGCATCAGCCAGATTTGTACGATATCAATGGCATACATTGCGGTTTCCGTATCCGCAAACCATCCTGGCGGCGATGTTATGCCAATCCAGCGAAGCATTTCGTTGATGGGTCCCTGTGAAGGCTGAAATAGCAGCATCCAGACAAATGCAACGGCTACTCCACTGGAGATATACGGTAGGAAGAACATTCCACGTAATACGCCTTTAAGATACACACTGCGGTTTAGAAATAGCGCTACAATAAATGCGAGCACCATCGATACTGGAACCGATATCAGGAATATCACCGTATATTTGATCGAGGCATAGAAATTATCGTCATGGAACAATCGTTTGAGATTATCCAGCCCAGTAAATTGCCAATTCGGATTTGAAAATTGATAATTCGTAAACATGAGGACAAAGGAATAGATTGCAGGAATAATAAAGAATAAGAGAATACCAATCATATTCGGAAGAATAAAGGTCATGCCGATCCAGCCTTGTCTGTCCATCCAGCTTCTCCGCTTCACGGTATCGCCGCCTTTCGTATGCTGAAAAATGGGTACACGAAAGAGAAGAACGAAGAAATCTTCCTCCTTCTCTTTTTGTGCTAACTATTTCATTATTTCAATAACTCTTGCGAACGGGTTTGCATATTCTTCATCGTGGTTTCAATATCTTGCTTATTTAAGAAGTATTTTTCATACTCTTCTTTACGTGCATCAATGGCTTGTTGAGTTACATTTAGCTGGAAGGACGGGAATTTGCCGAATACAATTTTATTCATTGAATCTGTATCATATTTGTCTTCCACACCCTTCATGAGAAGGCTCATTGCTTCCTTACTATCTACACTCTTAGAGGCTGGAATACGACCACCGCTTGCCATTGGTAGCATACCGCCATCCGCATACCATTTTGCGAACTCCCAAGCTGCGTCCAGGTTCTTGGATTTCGCATTAAGAGAAAGCATGTCACCCACACCGCCCGAATATTTATAATCCTTTTGATCTTTATTCACTTTTGGAATAGCGGCGAACGCGGTTTTGAAATCATGCGGATAGTCTTTCAAGTTGTTCGCATTTCGGAAAATAAACTCACCTGCTGCCAGCATTGCCGCTTTGCCTTGCAAGAACATGGTGTCAACCGGCATTTTACTTGTCAGTTGCTCGCCATATTCCGGTGTGGATTTGTCCACGAACATCATGTTATGCAATATTTCCAGGTGTTCTTTCCATAGATCATTCCCAAAGTTTGAAGTACCATCCGCCTGTTTCACACCCATTCCAGCAAGCGTACCGTCCATCGTTGTTGAGAAGGAGGAATCTGCCTGCAATAATCCGTACACACCAGGCTTCGTTAGCTTCTTCGCATACTCCTGAAGATCTGACCAGGTCCAGTCCACCGCAGGAATCGGTAATCCTGCTGCATCCAGCATATCTTTGTTCAACCACACAAACGCCATGTTTTTCTTTGTAGGAATCCCATAGTACTTATCATTGATTTTCCACATTGCTGCGTCCTCGCCGATCTGGCTGTCGATATCATAATCTGTCTTCGTGCTTAGATCCAAGGCAACGCCTGCATCCATACGTTTCTGTAAATGAGCAAGATCGTAGTTCATGAAAAGGTCTATGTTTTGATTGGTCATCAAGGCAGTATCCAGCTTTAAGTTTCCAGCATCATCATTTACATTACGGATATACTCGACTTGAATGTCTGGATGATCTTTATTCCAGTTATCAATTACAGCTTGAGGCCCGGCTTCTGCCGGAACTGCCCCCCACATCGTAAGCTTTATTTTCTCCTTTGCTGTTTGTCCATTTGCACTGCCCTGCGCATCATTACTTCCACTAGTACCACAACCAGCCAGCATCGTACCTGCTAATAAGACAGAAAGCACTGCAGGATACCACTTTTTCTTCATCGATATCTTCCCCCTTGGAAGGATTATGTGTTGTGCTCTACGTCTATAACTTTATCATCAGAGCCGATTCTGGGGGATGAACTACATTTGGGAAACTATAGAACGTTTTTTGGTTCTTTGCGAAATTCATTTGGCGTGACGCCACACCACTTTTTGAAAATTTTAATAAAATAATTATCGTTCTCAAAGCCCACCTGTTGCCCAATCTCACTAATTGTTAGCTTCGTCTCTGCAAGCAGCATTTTTCCAGCCTGAATACGCCGCTCTTGAATATAATTCGTCAACGTTTTCCCTGTCTTTTTCTTGAATAAGTCACTTATATAGCTGGCATCCATTCGGATCAACTCTGACATGGATTTGAGCGAGATGTCCTCAGAATAATGCTCTTCAATATAAGCAATTATTTTGTTCATCTCCACATGATCTGTCGGTCCCGTTTGTTGCTTCTCAGGAAACCATTTATCGGCCTTTTTCAACTTCACCATTTGCTCCAGCTCGGCATGAACCTTACCCATGGTCTGCTTCAAACCTTGTAGATCTAAAGATAGCTTCAGAATGTAGTCCGAAGCTCCAAATACGAGCGCTTGCCGAGCGTATTCAAATTCACTCAATGCGGTCAACATTACAAATCGACAGTCGAAGCCTTCCTCTCGCGCAACTTGAAGGAGCTTCACCCCATCCATCACTGGCATATTGATATCCGTCACTACCACATCAGGTCGAAGCTCACGAATCATTTGCAAGCCTACTTCTCCATTCTCCGCCTCACCTATAATTTCAAACGGGATTCCAGCCTTTAAGAATAACTTCCGTATACTTTTAACCGCGGGTTGTTCATCATCCACAATTAACGTTCTCCACATGTGAGCTTACCTCCATCGTAAGGTTTTGAAATAAGAAGTGGAAAATGGATAATCACTTCAGTTCCTGTGTCTGATGATACAATGTCCATGCCTGTCCGTTGATTCTTGAACAACAGCTCTAAGCTCTCCCTAATATTCTGAACACCGATTCCTTTTCGTTTCCGTGCAGCCTTATTCAGCTGTGCTCTATCTATCCCCATTCCGTTATCTTTAACCTGTAGATATAGTTGCTGTCCAGTCACCTTAGCGGAAATATCAATTCTCCCTTGTTTCACAGACTGACCGAAGCCGTGAATCAAGCTATTTTCAATTAAGGGTTGAAGACAGAATTTAGGAATTAATGCGTATTGTAGTTCCTCGTTGATATCATATTGAATCTCAATCCCATGTCCGAAGCGTTGCCGCTGAATTTCCATGTAAGATTCAATTAGTACAATCTCATCCTTTAACAGAATCAAATCCACTTCCGTATTTAAGGTTGTTTCCAATATTTTGCCTAGTGCAACACAAATTCCATAAATTTCATCATCATCTTTATCTAAGGCGATGCTCTTTATCGTATTCAATGTATTTAGTAGGAAATGTGGATTCATCTGCGAAAGTAACACCTGAAATCGAACGAATTGCTTCTGCTTTTCTTCAAGCTGAAGACGCTGCAACAGCTCATTTAAATCATGGATCATTATATTGAAACTCTGAGTCAGCGCCAGAATCTCTCCCCGCCCTTGCTCGGGTAATTTCATTTTGAGATTCGTTTTAGCGGTCATCTCCATCTTCTTCTGCAGCTTCTTTAGCGGCACTGTAATCGTCGATGATATAAAATAAGTTAATAGAACAAATAGCAGTAGTATGACTCCAAATACAGCAAAAAATCGTTGCTTCTGCTTATACACCTCAAGAAATAGCTGTTCTAGCTGCACCTTTTTAACGACATAACCATTCAACTCTTCGATGTAGCTGTATGTGTATAAGCTTTTCTCCTTCGGATCGATGATGGATGCAGCACGCTCTGTCTGCCGCTGGTGGTCACTCTTCACAATACTCTGCGCAATATCTGGAGAAAAGGTCTCATCCTTATCCGGATTAAGCATCATTCTCCCTGAGGCATCGAGCAGAAAAAAAGAACCTTCCTGTTTACTCCCTAACGTTGATTTAATAAACCACTCCTCATAATCGATACTTAGTCTTGCATAAGCATAAATGTTAAAACCATTATCACGCATAACCTCATAGAGGCTAAGCATTTTCTTACTTGTCGTACTTTCCCGGACCACATTATTCTTGTCATTCGGATTCCATATATATCGATTCGCTCCTTCTCGCTTCAACGCTTGAACCCAATCTTCCGATTGGATTTCGTCGTAGCTCAAGGTTTCCCTCGGCATAAAGGAAGTGTATGCGTTTCCATGAAGGTCGATTAAAGTATAATACACCGTCGCTCCACTCATGAAGAATGTATTTTCAATCGCTCCAAACTTGTTTTCAACGAGCTTTTTTCTCGTGATTTCATCAGATTGCTCGGGATTCTTCATTATCGATAAAATCGTTGTATCTTGTTCAAGTAATGATCCTGTTTTCATAACGAGACTCATGAGATCAACAAAACCATTCTTAATCCCAATAAGCTGCTCTATGTTCTTCGTTTCCGCATTATCCTGAAGCATTTGTTCTGTCTCTTTGAAGTTATACAGAACGAGCATGGCAATGGGTGTTAGTACCAACAGTAAGAAAGCTAACAGAATCCGATTCTTAAAGGTACTTGGCGTAAGTTTTAAATATAATCGTTTCAAAAGAGGACTCCCCTTACAGTGTATGTGCTTACAATCCTTCCACCCTATTGTAATCTTCTCCTGCTCAAAAAAATAGAGCCGGGATATTCTCCCGGCTCTACCTAATTTCTACTCGTCAATCTTCAGAACGGCCATAAATGCTTCTTGCGGTACCTCGACACTGCCGACTTGCTTCATGCGTTTCTTACCTTCTTTTTGTTTCTCGAGCAGCTTACGCTTACGCGAAATATCACCGCCGTAACATTTAGCAAGTACGTTTTTGCGCATCGCCTTAACGGTTTCACGCGCAACCACCTTCGTACCCACAGAGGCTTGAATCGGCACTTCGAACATTTGACGAGGGATAATCCCACGCAGTTTCTCACAAATGATACGTCCGCGGTTGTACGCACGATCACGGTGAACGATAAAGGACAAGGCATCAACCTGCTCGTTGTTAAGCAAGATATCCATCTTGACCAGATTCGAACGACGGTATCCTGAAATTTCATAGTCGTAGGATGCGTAACCTTTGGTACCAGATTTCAACTGATCAAAGAAATCATAAACGATTTCTGACAGTGGAATCTCGTAAGTAATCGTTACACGATTAGTATCTAGATACTCCATATTTACGAACTCGCCACGTTTATTCTGGCACAACTCCATTACGGTACCCACAAAGTCGTTAGGCACGATGATCGCTGCTTTAACATACGGCTCTTCAATGTAGTCAATCGTTCCGATTTCCGGATAATGTGACGGGTTGTCGATTTGAATCATTTCGCCATTGGTCAGCATAATTCGGTAGATAACGCTCGGTGCGGTAGTAATTAGCGGCAAATTGAACTCACGTTCAATCCGTTCCTGGATAATTTCCATATGCAAGAGACCAAGGAATCCGCAACGGAAGCCAAATCCAAGTGCGCTAGAACTTTCCGGCTCAAAGCTTAGCGAAGCATCGTTAAGCTGAAGCTTCTCAAGGGCCTCACGAAGATCGTTATAATCGGAGGTTTCAATCGGATACAAACCACAGTATACCATCGGGTTAATCTTACGATAACCTGGAAGCGGCTCAGCAGTAGGATTCTTGGCATCGGTAACCGTATCACCGACACGAGTATCCCCAACATGCTTGATACCAGCTACGATAAACCCAACATCACCGATGTTCAATTCATCAACAATGGTCATACGCGGCATAAATGCACCAACCTCAATAACCTCAAAGGTCTTTTCGGTTGCCATCATCTTAATCTTCGAACCTGCGCGGATCTTCCCGTCCATTACGCGCACATAGACGATAACGCCTTTGTAAGGATCATAATGAGAGTCAAAGATCAATGCTTTAAGCGGTTCTTCCGAATTACCGGATGGAGCAGGAACCTGCTTCACCACTTGCTCAAGGATTTCCTTGATACCGATACCGGCTTTGGCAGATGCCATAACCGCTTCACTGGTATCCAGCCCGATAACATCCTCAATTTCCTGCTTTACCCGGTCTGGGTCAGCGTTTGGTAGATCAATTTTGTTGAGGACAGGCAGAATTTCCAGGTTGTTATCCAGCGCTAGATACACATTGGCAAGCGTCTGTGCTTCAATCCCTTGTGCCGCATCTACTACGAGCAACGCGCCTTCACATGCCGCAAGACTGCGGGAAACTTCATAGGTGAAATCGACGTGTCCCGGTGTATCAATCAAATTGAGATAATACTCTACACCATCGTCTGCACGATAGGTTAAACGCACGGCTTGCAACTTTATTGTGATACCGCGTTCGCGCTCCAGATCCATCTGATCGAGTACCTGTTCCTGCATTTCACGCGTGGTTAGTGCCCCCGTGTATTCCAAAATGCGGTCAGCTAGTGTCGATTTACCATGGTCTATATGTGCAATAATCGAGAAATTGCGAATTTGTTGTTGTCTTTTCTGAACGTCAGTCATTCCTTACCCCCACAGACAGCCTGATATTAATCCACTTATTATAACAGTACAAGCTTACTCCATCAATCCCGCCCTTACGTAAAACAGAAGAAACAGCTATTCACGTATCCGTGAAATAACTGTTTCTCCTGAAATCATTGTGATTCTTCCGCCGAATCGAACAATGAAACTACCCAGCGTATGCCCTTCTGAGAAGCCTGCTGGAGAAGGCCCGCCGTTTTATCTGCTATCACATCGACCGTCGGCTTTTGTTCCTCAGGAATCAGAATCTGTTCCGGAGTTTTCGTACTATACCCGTTTACCACCTGCTGAGGAAGATCTGCATTTGGGGCAGGATTGCTATTCTGTGGCAACGGGGAAACAGGCGTATATGCACCTGTGATAGGGTCGATCACCATCGGAACATACACATAAGTCTGCCCACCTTGTGTAACCCCATTCTTTATCGGTTGTGATTGCATGCCCGTCACTTGGCTGGTTGGCGTAGTCGATAGATCAGTCCAGCCTGGCAACAGCTTAGAGACAGTTGCTCCTCCGCTGCCACTAAACTGCATACCTAACAGTATACCGACCCCTGCCCAAATACCGACCATAACCAGTTTTTTACCGAAACGAGACATGTAAGCCACTCCTTTTTAAATACTTGTGTAATAAAGCTGTTTATTCTAAATTAAATGTCTATAGCTTAAGAAGCTCCGTTCGACTTTTGGGGTGCTGTAGCATTGGTTTGTCCCTTGCTCTCTTGTGTTGTGGGACTTGTCACCTTTCCAGCTGCGTTTACCTTCTCCGAGTCATGACTGCTCCAGTACACATCCGCAATAGCATCTGCCAAAATATCAGCCGTTCGCTTTAATTCCTCTGCCGTATTATCAACACCGCCCACCTCAATCAAGACACTATTAGGTGAGAGGGTCTGGTTGTACTCCCCGTTGTTTCCTTTACCCGCAGCTTTTCCCCATATTCCGCGAGATATTCCTGGGTAACTCTTTTCAATCGTTTGATGAATCTTGTTCGCAAACTCTTCGTTCTTCTTCCAATCTTTATTCGCATGTCCAATAATAAAATACACCTGAGCGTAACTTTTCCCATCAATCACTGCAGTTGTTTTGCCATGACGCTGCGAGTCGCGGTGAATGTCGATAAGTTCACTCATTTCTTGGTTTGAGCTCATTGCAGATTTAACCAACATTCGAGAGTATTTGTAGGAAAAATTCCAGTTATAGTCGGCAATTTTAGTTAGAAAATCTTCTTTGGCATGAACTGTACCAATCCCGCGTTGTTCCAATCTTTTCGTAATATATGATCCTACCAGCATTACATTTTTAGAAGAAACCGCCGAGCTTGGATTTTCGTTCGTCACTCCTAGTAGAGGGTTATAGGCCTCTCGAGGATGTGAATGATAGATAAGAACCCGTTTGACCGAGGTATCCTTATCTGTCTCGCCTTGAGGATCACTCTTATCCGTGCCTCCCGTAGCTCCTGATGGCTCAGGAGACGGAGTTATCGTCGCTTCAGGTTGCTGTGATGGGGTATCTTCAGGCTTGTCCACTTCGTCTGGAACAGATGGATCATCCGCTTCCCCTCCACCCTCAGCCAGTTCATCCGTTCCCGGATGATAATCAACAGGCGCTCCTGTAGAACCACCCGAGCCTTTTCGCAATAGAAACGGATCATCCGCTGCCAAACCTGGCACTTCACGAGAGACTAGACTCTTCGGATCACTCGGATTCACACTGGTCAGCAATTGAAATACAAAGGAAGTTACTTTTTCACCTGAAAAAGCGGAAGGCTCTTCCCCCTTCGGTAAATGCGGTACCTCCATCCCCAACAGCTCCATGAAAAATCCACTAGATAGTGAGGCCGCAAGCCCCTTCATAGATGGAATGGGTGAAGAGTTCAACTTCTGTCCGGCCAAACCACCAGCTCCAAGCAGCATAAAAAATACTAGCGAACCTCCGGCCAACAGCAGCATCGTTCTTCCCAGCGATAAAGCATCCAGCACTCTTCCACGTAAGCGGCCGATGTTCCAAAGCTGAAACCATTTTTTATTCATTATATTTATGTCCTCCTCCAGCCCTCTGTAATCTCTTATACTCCAAATCTATGAGTGAACGAGAAATAGTAGAACCGAAAATGAGAGAATAGACATAGAGCCCGTACAGGATACTGTAGATCAGCATCCCGCCGGACTGTGCTAGCTATGATTCAATTAGTGGGTATAAGCACCGACATTCTCAGGATCGACCGCATCATGCAAGGCCGCATTCAAACCACTGGCTACAATATTGGCGATACCTTCAATAAATTCATCGATTTCTTTAGGTGTAACGATCAGATCATGTCCAAGTGGCTCAAGAACTTCCTTCACCAGTGACAATCGCTCCTGCTCGGAAATATCGTCCAACATCCCCATGATTTCTTTAGTGTGACCAGCTCCTTGCCCGAAATGATTCTTCATCATCTCCAGCACATTATTTACAATAGTTGAAGCATAGCAAACTGTAGGAACACCGATGGCAATACAAGGAACACCCAGAATTTCCTGCGTCAATCCGCGTCGTTTATTTCCAATCCCTGAACCGGGATGGATGCCGATATCAGCAATCTGAATTGTCGTATTGATCCGTTCAAGCGAACGGGATGCCAGTGCGTCAATGGCAATGATGAGATCCGGCTTTGTACGATCCACAATCCCCTGTACAACCTCACTTGATTCGATACCGGTCAATCCCAATACCCCGGGAGCAATAGCACTTACCTTGCGATAACCTGGAGAGACCTGATCCGGCACCAGCTCATAAAACTGCCGAGTAATGAGCGCATTCTCCACGACCAGCGGCCCCAATGAATCTGGAGTCACATTCCAGTTACCAAGTCCGACGATCAGCACAGATGCATCCTTACCAATGCCAATCCTAATCAGGAAGTCCTCGAATTCGCGAGCAAAGACTTCAGCTACTTTTTGCTGCAAGCCAGTATCTCCATTGCGCAATGCTGGTACCTCAAGCGTGACATAATTCCCAATCGCGCGACCTATCGCCTGTGATCCGGCAGCGTTAGCCACACCAAGCCGGGTAACTTTTATCCCATCAGACTCTTCCACTTCTTCGTTCACACCAGGGATTGGCGTCCTTTGTGGCCCTTGGGCCATTTCCTTTGCTTCTAACGCCAAGTCCGTGCGTACCGAATATAGCTGCAGATCCGGTTCCATCGTTATACCAGCCTCCTTAAAGGTTTTGTAAGCATACACTTCATTGAGTAACCTTCGACAAAACTTGCTTCGTAAGCGATACTTAGTTTTGTAAGCTTTCGCTTCGTCCTTGAGTTACTTTGAACAAAAACTCAAATTACAAGCTTCTGCCTATGCTCTTTTGTCGATAGTGTGCGAGAGAAAGCCCTTGTTTATGCAGGTTAAAATGGTTTAATTTGAAAGCTTTAAGTATTGCTTTTTACTACCGGTCATGCTAAACTATTTTAAGTTGTGAATCATTTGATAATGATTTCGAATGTCTTACAGGAGGTGAATGCAATGCCAAATATTAAATCCGCGGTTAAACGCGTAAACACGAACGAAAAACGCCGTGCACTGAACGCTTCCCAAAAATCCGCGCTTCGTACAGCTGTGAAAACTGCTGATGTAGCACTGACAGGTACGGAAGTTGAAACTGCTCAAGCTGCTTTCCAAGCTGCTTCCAAAAAGCTGGACAAGGCCGTAACTAAAGGTCTGGTTCATAAAAATGCGGCTGCCCGCAAAAAATCCCGCTTGGCGAAGAAATTGAACGCTCTTAAGGCTCAAGCCTAGGACGACATTCATAATGAGCAATTGAAGAACCTGACCGCTATGTTTCATACGGTTGGGTTTTTTTGTACCAGCAACTCCTTCTGAATCGCATAATCGTGAATAAAAAAAGAGCAAGCCCAGCATGATTAGCTGAATTCACTCTTCTTCGCTTGTATTCTATTCTTTCAAGTTCCTTCACAATCTACTAAAGTAACCATCGAACTAGGCTGCAAGCCGCAGCATAAACAGCTCCAGACCAAGCACTTTATCTATAGCCCCTGTCTTCATCTTATAATCTAGATCAGCCAGTGCACTTAAGATTTGCCGCAGACGTTCACTTGAGAACTTGTGAGCCTGCTCCCCTGCAAGCTTAACTGCATAGGGATGAAGTCCGATCTGCGAAGCAATCTGACCTTGCGAATAACTATGTGCTGATAAATCCTTCACCTGCAAAATAATTCGGAACTGCCGCGCAATTAACGCAGCAATCTTAATAGGTTCTTCCCGCTGCTTCAACAGCTCATACAGCGTATCAAGCGCCTTATCCAAACGGAGGTTAGCGATATCTTCCACAAGCGTGAACACATTTTGTTCTGTTCCGCGGTGCACTAGACTCTCTACCGCTTCTGCGTCCACGGTTCCGCCCTTCCCAGCGAATAAACAAAGCTTGTCCATTTCCGCAGATAAGCCTTGCAAACCTGTTCCTGCATTGGTTATGAGAATTTCCGCAGTCCCGGGCGCCATCACACAACCTCGTTCACGAATCCCTTTCTCCACCCAGCGCAGCAGTTCTTCTGCTCCGAGCGGGTTAAAGGCTAATACCGTGCCCGCTGATTTAACAGTCTTCACAATTTTCTTACGCTCATCCAGCTTGTCATTATTCACCATAAAGACGATTACACTGAAATCTACAGGATGCTGCAAATAATCACTTAAAATATCTATACGATGCTCAAGTTTGGCATTTTCTTTTCCTGCAGTAAATAACGATGCGTCCCGCACCAGCAATAATTTACGTTCTACCATAAAGGGTACAGTCTCAGCTTCTTCTACCACAGCCTGCACCGGCGTCTCAGAGAGATCAAAGGGAATAACCGCGAAATCACGATCCTCTTTGGCAATCAGCTGGTCTTCCAGCAATGCCGCAAATTCATTCATTCGAAATTTTTCACTGCCGTACAAAAGGTACAGCGGTGAGATTTTCCCTTGTTTGATTTCTTTTATCGCCGTTTTGGCATCCATTCCGCCACTTCCTTTTCCATTCATCTAGCCCAATTTGCCCAGAGTCCTATTGTAGCAAAAAAAACGACAAAAATGCACAAGTATAACCACCTTCGGCATCTTATATGGACGGTAAGCGTTTAATTGAGAAAAATAAGACATAAAGTATAAGTTCCACGCAATACTTTATGTCTTATTTTTCATGCAAAAACGGAGAAACTCTGGCAGCCATGGCCAAAGCTCCTCCGTTTCAGCGGCGCATCTATATAAACGCCGGAGTGAAAAGCCCTAGAAACTTCCCATCCGACGGTCATACCGATGTTCTGCAAATCCAATACTCTCTAGTTCCTGTCCGGTTGCTATAGTATATTCCGAAACTTCGAAAAATGTTCCGGCCTCATATTAATTTGTTGACGAAGCAGCCGGTGTTGCTGATGGCGACGCGGCCGGAGTAGAAGAGGTAATTCCCGCTTTTTGCACAGTGTACACCTTGGTAGTATTAACTCCATCTTTCTCCGTCACATACGTGAACTGCGAGCTATCCGCCGACCATTCTCCGGAAATCCAATTTCCTTCTAATGGATAAGAAGTTACTGCCGTCCTATCTTCCACTGAGCCTTCAGGTGAATTCTTATATATTACAAGCTGTAACCCAGCGAACTCAACCGCATAATGCCCATCAGGTGAAGTCCAAGTCTGAACATTAGAATCCGTAGAATCCGAAGAAATGTTAAAGCCCATAACTTCTCTTCTATAGTCACTAGCAATATCTAATGCTTCCTGCGTAGGTGGCGCTAAATCAGCTGCGCCCCCCTTATCTATAGAAGCGGGTTGATCCTTCTTATCCGCTTTGGGCTGATTATTACTAGTGTCGCTAACATCCGGGGGTTGAACTTTCGTTACTGCATCCGGCTTCGGCGTCATAATCTTCTCAGTAGGATTAGGCTTCACATCTTTAGTTGGTTCCGGTATCGATCGTCCACCCGATCCAGCATTAGTTTCAGTTGGGGAAGGCGGCATCGACGCAGGATCAACCGGTCCCATTGCTCTATCTAATGGGGCGTTACCCTCATCCACACCAGGCGCAGCCGGTAGAGCCCCGGAATCTGTTCCGCTATTAGCAGGCGCAGCCTCATCTAAACTAGCAGATGTAGAAGCTTGAGCTTGCGATTCAATAGCCATATCAGCAGAATCATTGCTGGCTGTATTAGCATTATATTGTAAGCTTTGTTCTACCTCTGCCCCAGGCATTTTATCCGGCATATTAAAAATAGCGATCCCTAATATTACAGCAGCTGCAATAGCTCCAATGCCTGTCCGTGTTGCTATAGAGGTTCCCTTGGAAGCTTTACCGCGGGAGCTTTCACGTGAAAATGGAACTACAACTGGCTCCTCGGTTCTCACAGCGCTTTGTTCACGACTGCTTCGATCCAATTCTGCAAGCTGAGGTAAAATAGAGTCAACCAGACTAAACGGGGGTTTCACGTCTGGCAATTGCTCCAATTCATTGGAGAGAAGTGTCAGCCGCTCAAAGACTTCCGCGCAGGAAGGACAATTATCGATATGACGGAACATTTCAACAATCTCATCTTGGCTCAAATCTTTGTCTAAATAGCGGTGCATCCATTCCATCACCTCCGCGCATTTCATCCCGATACACCACCTTTCTGGTACTCCTGAAGTCTATTCTGCAGCTGCTGTCTGGCCCTAAACAGGTATGATTTCACTGTATTCAAAGGCAAATCCAGGCAGTCTGCAATCTCGTTGTAAGAAAAATCTTGTAAATAGCGTAGGACAATGACTGTCCGATGATGTTCGGGCAATTGATCAATCGCTTCACGTATATCCTCAGCTAAATAAGAGGATAGAACTTCGCGTTCCACATTGTGTTTATCCTGAAACACCATTTCATGTTCATCAATAGAAACTGTAGGTTTAGTTCTTCTGAATTTATCAATGCAAATATTGGTAACGATTCGCTGAACCCACGTTTTGAACTGGGCCTTTTCCTCATATGAACCGATTTTGGTATAAACCCGGATCAAGGCCTCCTGTGATGCATCCAGTGCATCTTGTTCATTATGCAAAATGTAGAAGGCCGTTTTATATACATGCCCTTCAATTTCTCGCAATAGGGTGATTAGAGCGTCGCGATCGCCCGCTTGAGCGGCTCTGATGAGTCCCTGCTCCACCACGAAGGTTCCCCCTCTCTATGCAATCTTACTGACGCGCAAGACTGCGAATTTGTTGCAACCCTGTAATTAATATTTTTAGAATACCAAACTTTTCTTAGAACGTCATGTTAAGCCATCTTTTATAAAGCGCTAACGCACAATTCGCAGCCAATAATTCCTACTAAGCATACAGGGGAAACTTCAATCATTCAAATACTCTTTTGAATAACTTTATAACAAAAATGACACAAGTATAAACGCCTTCAACATCCCTATAAGGACGGCAGGCGTTTAGGCATGAACTATCTCCCATTCCCAAAAGAAAAGGGCTTATCCTCCTGTCGGAAAAGAAGCCGTCAGCAAACAAGAAATGGCTCTAAAATTAAGCACATAACTCTATTTATATAACACAATCTTGCAGAGTAAGAATACTGCGTAGTTGTCCCTAGTTTCGTCATCCACAACATACGCCTCTCCATTCTCAAAAATATGCGGGTTATTGTAATTTCGCTCTAATCTATAGATCTGGCCTTCCGTCACCTTACAACCATGGAATGCCGATGCAATTTCTACGTATTCAGCATCCTCTTCATCAGCTGCTTGATACAACTTTTTATCATGATAAGCAGGCATATACTCACTCCCGGTCCGATAATAAACCATTCCAATTTGTTGACGTCAGTCAAACATCATAACTCTCCTACTTTATAGTTTATTGCCTTTGTCCTCATTCTATACTTTATGAAAAACATATATTGCAAGAAATTGTGATTAGCAAAAAATAAGCATAAAAAAAGCTGTATAACTGACATCCGTCAGCATACAGCTTTCAATAATCGATCCATTTGAATTTATGAGACAAACAAAGTTAAATTCCTTTTACTTCTTTAAACTTCGCCACATACTGAGCCGCAAGATCAGTAATCTGATCATATCGGCCATCCTTCGCTGGTGCAGTCAAATTGCCCCCGATACCTACTGCTATACAGCCGTTGGCAATCCACTTCTCCATATTATTCAGATCCACGCCACCTGTTGGCATAATGTTCACATGCGGCATAGGACCTTTAACCGCTTTCACATAATCCGGACCAAAAGCACTGCCAGGGAATAGCTTAAGCACATCCACTCCAAACTTCAACGCTTCCTTCATTTCATTTAATGTCATGCAGCCAGGCATGTATGGAATACCATAAAGGTTACACATCTTAGCTGTCTCTGCTTCAAAAGAGGGACTAACCACAAATTCCGAGCCTGCAAGAATGGCTATTCTGGCCGTTAATGGATCAAGTACAGTACCTGCTCCAATCACTGCGCGATCTCCGTACTCTGCAACCAATCGTTTTATCGCCACATCCGCATCCGGAGTCGTGAAGGTGACTTCAATATTATTCAAACCGCCTTCAATACAGGCAACGGACATTTTAAAAGCTTCCTCAGCACTATCAGCACGAATAACAGCTACAACTCCAACGGACGCCACATTCTGCAATACTTTCATTTTCTTCATCAGTAGACTCCCTTTCTCTTGGTACGATCGTAGATGAATATGAAATACTAATTTAGATAAACTTTTTTATTAAATTTACTAATTATTGCGACATAATCTATAATGAGATAGTAATAATAATACTGATAACAGTCAATACATTTTTATATATATGATGATATATTTTTATTAAAAACACCAATAAGCCCTTATTTAATAAGGACTTAAATCTAATTATTTTACTTTTATTAAAAATATGTTTTTGATCAACATTCATTCTTTTATTGTACAAAACCGATTTATGTGATAATTTCAAGTTACACATCATTATACTGGGATAAATTCATTACCCTAGGAGGAACTCAAATGAGTAAACAGCTGGATGCCGTCACTTTCGGGGAGCCGATGGCGATGTTTTATGCGAATGAAACAGGCCCCCTGCATGAAGTCTTTTCATTCTCCAAAGCGTTGGCAGGTGCTGAGAGCAATGTAGCTACGGGCTTATCACGCTTAAATCATCCTACAGGTTATGTTACGAAGCTTGGTGAAGATAACTTTGGTCATTTTATTGCTCAAGCTATGAAGAAAGAGAACATTGATACCGACAACATTACTTTTACTAAAGAAAATTCTACGGGTATGTTAATCAAATCAAAGGTCGTTACCGGCGATCCTAAAGTCGAATACTTCCGCAAAAATTCCGCGGCCTCCAAGCTTAGTCTGGTTGATTTTGACGAGGCATACTTTAATGCTGCAGGACATTTACACGTGACAAGCATCTCCGCCGCCTTATCCAAGAGCTGCCATGAATTCGCTGTTCACGCTATGGAATTTATGAAAAGACAAGGCAAGACTGTCTCCCTAGATCCAAACCTGCGCCCTAGCTTATGGCCGGATACGGAAACGATGGTAAACACGATCAATGATCTGGCTACACGCTGTGATTGGTTCCTTCCGGGACTCGGAGAAGGCAAGATTCTTACAGGCCTAAGCACGCCGGAAGAGATTGCAGACTATTATCTGGCGCGTGGGGTCAGCTTAGTCGTCATTAAGCTCGGACCTGAAGGCGCTTTCTATAAATCCGCTGAAGGAGAAGGCTACGTAGATGGATTTAAGGTAGAAGAGGTCGTTGATACCGTTGGTGCAGGTGATGGATTTGCAGTTGGCGTAATTAGTGCAATGCTGGAAAAGTTTCCGATTGCCGAGGCCGTCAAACGTGGCAATGCGATCGGCGCGTTAGCCGTCATGTCGCCTGGCGATATGGATGGGCTTCCGACTCGTGAAGAGCTTGCGAAGTTTATGCAGCAGGAGGATTAAGCACATAGATTTGAGTCAGCTTTCGCAACATAATCTCAGTAAACTTCTGTAATTCTCATAAATAGCTGAATGCAACCAAATCTACACAACATAGCTGTACTCTATACAACTATATCGAGTCAAAATCGTTTCTTCTCGGCTTTAATTGCACTTTATACATTTAACAACCAGGTGAACATCGCTGTCAGCAATTTCCCGCAGAAATAACTGCACAAAATACTATTAAACTCTTAATCCAGGAAGCACAAACTAAAATAGTTGCAGAAAGTACAATTAACCACAAGATGAAACAACAACGTTGCAGCCTTATAGTCTAGCAGCTTGGGAGTTTTATTATTAAAAAAAGCCGTCTCACAGTTGAGGGACTGACCCCATAACGTGAGACAAATCAAAACACCTTCAAGAGAATGGAACCTTGTCGTAAGATAAGGAGATCATCTTGGAGGTGTTTTTGCATTGGCAACCAGAGTAAGTTATCCCGTGGAAATAAAGATGAAAGCTATAGAAATGAGATTAGCAGGAGTACCTGTGAAAGAGGTTATGGAGCAGCTCGGAATACGGAATAAGACACAGCTAAAGACATGGATGAGATGGAATCGAAATGGTGAACGACATCGTTTGGAGCAGCCGGTGGGTAAACAGTACAGCTATGGCAAAGGTCCGGAGGACTCTTCGGAACTCGAAAAAGTAAAGGCAGAGAACCGATTCTTAAAACAACAATTAGATCTGCTAAAAAAGTACGAGGAGTTGGAGAGGAGGTGGAACCAGAGGCCGTTATTGCCTGGATTGAATCCATTCGAAACGAAGTGACGGTGTCTGAGGCTTGTAGATGGCTCGGAATCGCAAGAACGACTTACTACCGCTGGAAAGCAGCTGTGGGGACAAAGCATACAGACAAACTGGTGGAGAAAATCCGGGAGCTTTGCATCCGTCATAAATTCCGCTATGGGTACCGGAAAATCACGGCGCTCCTTCGGATAGAGCAGAGTATAAATCATAAGCGAGTCCAGCGGATCATGCAGTGTGAGGGGCTTCAGTGCCGCGTGAGGATGAAAAAACGAAAGGTGACTGGGCAATCTGTACACTCCTTTGAAAATCTGCTCAAGCGACAGTTTCATGCAGAAGCACCTCTGCAAAAACTCGTCACGGACATTACCTATTTGCCATTTGGCGGGAAGATGTTGTACTTCTCCAGCATTCTAGACTTGTACAATGGTGAGATTGTGGCTTACAGTATAGCAGATAAACAAGATACCTCTTTGGTGTTGGATACATTAAATCAACTTCCAAAGCAGAAAAAGATGTTGTTGCATAGCGACCAGGGCAGCGTGTATACGTCCTTTGCGTACCAGGAAGCTGTAAAAGGAAAAGGCATTACCATGAGCATGTCCCGTAAAGGAACGCCCGCTGATAATGCCCCCATTGAATCGTTTCATTCCACTCTAAAGTCTGAAACGTTCTACCTCGAAGATCTCACATCTACAACGACTGCAATCGTTGTAAAGACCATTCGAGACTACATCATTTACTATAACTCAATTCGAATTCAAGCGAAACTAAATAACCAGTCACCGATGGATTTCCGGCGACTGGCTACTTAAACTTGTAAGGTGTTTTGATCCCTGTCTCACAAACGGGGGTCAGTCCCTTGATCTGTGGAATGGCTTTTTTTGTACTTCTATAGCTTGTAGTCAGTTATATGACTTCACAGATTGCCCTTGTTGTAAGGACGGCGGGAATCGATAGGTGATTGGAACGGAAGCGCCCTTGTCCTCAATACAAGAGAGTATAATTTTAGCGGCTTGCATACCCATTTCGTATGCAGGCTGACGAATCGTTGTAATGACCGGATTATAAATTTGCGCGAACTCCGCATCATCTATCCCGATGACAGACAATTGTTCTGGAATAGCGATGGCATTTCGATTCGCATATTTCAAAATCTCTGCTAGCGTGATATCGTTCGTAGCCAATAGCGCTGTCGGAGGGTCCGGCAATGCTAAAAGGCGCTTCAGTCCTGTAGCTAATTCTTCTTTTGGCACACTACAGATATACTCCTCACGCAGAGGTATGCCGGCTTCTTCCATCGCTTTTTTATAACCACTGATCCGCTCTTTACGAGGGGTAATGGCATGTTCACCTAATGGAAGGGAGACTAGAGCAATTCGCTCATGCCCTTGTTGTGTCAGCTGTCCCACACCTATCTTGGCCGCCATTTCATTGTCGAGCAGCAAACTCTGCGTGGTGATTCCATCTACCAGACGATCCATAAACACTAACGGAAAATCCGCCTCGATCAATCTGCTGTATGCAGATGGATTGTTCCCCGTCGGAAAAATAATCAAACCGTCCACCTGGCGGGCGATTAAAGTTTCTACGTACTTGCTTTCTTTTTCCGCATTCTCATCGGCATTGCATATGATTACTTGGATCCCGTGTTGTTGCAGCTCATTTTCAATCGCCCGAATACACTGGATAGACAGCGAATAATCGATATTAGCAACAATGATTCCGACCATATGCGTCCGATTCTGCTTCAGACTGCGTGCAAGTCCATTCGGTTGATAATTGAGCTCCTCGATCACAGCCTCGATCCGATTCTTCGTCGCTTCACTCATATATTTAAAACGTTTATTCAAAAATTGAGAGACCGTACTCTTCGACACTCCAGCTTTTTGAGCCACATCATCAATCGTCAACTTCTTCATCTCTTCGGCTCCACTCTTCTCAAAAGAAAATACTTTATCAAAAAGTATAGCTTTTATTTAGTGAATTATCTACTAGGGAGTCTGACTCATAAATTCCTGATACAGCTCATTTCGTTGCTCTTCTGATAAAAAGGCCCAATCTTCATCTATCCATCCTAGCCCACCTTTCACAATAATATCCGCTTTGCGTAGTACCCCATCCACTTCATAATCCATGGTTAATGTTTCTCCCTTTATCTCTTTAAACCCTTTGGTTATTGCAGTTGATCGAATGCTTAAGGTCTCTAGATCATAAAGCACTGTTTTGTCTTGGTATGTCTTATCTACCGGGTATTCTAGGTAACTTATTACGAGATATTCATTCTCCTTATCCACAGCGAATAAATACTTGTAGCTTAACAGTGTTTCATCAAAGTTCGTAAGCTCCATCGGTACCACAGTTTCCCCTGCCGCTGCTTTTTTAACATTTAGCGTAGAAATTCTACCATTCTCCGGTTTGTCTGAACCTAAAGTTCGCGTGGAGGAACTCAGCAGGATATAATCTCCCGCTCCATAGAATCCATTCATATATTGATAAGTACTTGCCCCTCCCGCATAAAGAGGAAATGTATAAATCCTAGTAGCCGAAGAAGCCGATAACTCCGTCTGGTCCTTCGAGCTCAGGTAAAGGGTGAACGGTTCTGTAGGATGTGTATACTTTGGCTTCTTGTAGTCAACCATCGGGGGTGGCGGCGACCAGAGAATTCCCGCTGTTGTCTCAACGGCATATGCTTTAGTCTTATCTCTGCTCATTGGTAAAGGCATATAATATTTCTTACCGCTAATCTCAAACTCTGCCGGACTTGTCGGAGGCTCTAACGCTTTGTCATTAGTAGCAGGAGTAGAAGAAGGTAATATCCCTGCAGCTTGTGACTGCACCGATGAAGATTGGACTGGACCATGACTCTTCCATGCTCCTATAGGCAAGTTAAGTGCACCTATCAACAAAATCATAGCCACACTGGTCAGTAGCACACTTTTGTTAATCCGATAACGTCCATGGCTTTTATTTTTTAGCACAGCAGCCTGCTCAATCCGCATCATCAGCTCAGGTGTAAAGCCATCCTCAATAAAAGGTCTTTTGCCTGCTTGCGCATACCAATCATTCTGTCCGATCATCACTGAGTTACTGTCATCAGCTTTGCCTTTCATTCTCTCTCCTCCTTCTGGATGGCTTGCTTAACCTTCTCCCTCGCTCGCGCGAGACGAGATTTCACAGTCCCCTGTGGTACATTCAGTAAATCGGACATTTCACCGATCGATAGTCCATGCTGAATATCCAGTACAAGCACCTCTCTGTTCTTATCTGGTAGGGTCATAATAATTTCCCAGATTCGGTTCGCATACTGTTTGCCGAGCGCTTCTTTTTCTGCAGACAGAGCAGTTATAGTGACAGGTTGATCCCCAATGGTATAAATCTGCGCCAAAAGCTATTTTTGCTCCAACTAAAGGCTGTATTTCTAGTAATCGTGAGTAGCCAAGTTTTCATCGACGATTGTCCCCGGTACTTCCCCACATTTTTATATGCCTTCAAAAACACTTCTTGGCTAATATCATTCGCTTGCTCACGGCTTCTACTTAAGAAAAAAGCATAGTTCCACACATCTGATCCATACTCCTCCATCATTTCCCGCAAGGTCATTTCGGACGCATACGCTTCTGCATATGGCATATCTTCGCTTAGCATGTTTCGTCTCACCCCTTGCCTAATAAGACTTTTCAAACTTGAAAAAGTTCCCTTTAAAATAAATAATTAGGTTATATATTACTTAACAGCATAATCTCTATATCTGTCTATTAAAAAACACCACCGATGAACGCGTGAACGTCCATCGGTGGTGCTCGCATGAGGTTTAAAGTACTGGCATAATGACCAACCCATCTGCTATGTCTCGGATACATCCGTAAGTAGCTTTCTATTGTATTTCGTGCAATAGAAGTAGATTTTTCTACTGTAAAAAGAGATTCTGTTGCACTTCATACAATAGATACTGCTTAATTTCAGAGAAATAGGCGATTTTCCTCATTTTGAGTGTACGAAGTGCAATAGAATGAAGATTCAACTACTTCGACGTGCGTTCTATTGCATAAAGTGCAATGAGAGCCGCTTGGTTCGAATCATTCTATTGGACTTTCTTCGATATGGAAGCTTTATGTGTTCTCTTGGACTTCGTTCGATAAGAGAAGCTTTATGTGTTCTCTTGGACTTTCTTCGATAAGGAAGCTTTATGTGTTCTCTTGGACTTTCTTCGATGAGAGAAGCTTTATGTGTTCTCTTGGACTTCGTTCGATAAGAGAAGCTTTATGTGTTCTCTTGTAGCATGTTCGATGAGAGGTGACTAGTATGTTGTTTTGTACTTGTGCAATAAGAGGAACTTGGGGCGTTCTGTTGCAGTTTGTGCAACCTCGTGCAATGTATTGAGTTTATGAGTTTTATGTGTGCTGTTGCAGTTATGTAACGGGAGGAGCTAGGCACCCCGACCTCCCCTTCAATACTCTGTCAATCCAATACTTCATTCCTTCTTCCATCCCACTTTCCTTCCTATTTCCCTATTTACCTACTCCCCAATCTTCTCCTCTTACTTTCACACCTTTACCTACTTCCCAATATTCTCCTTTACTTTCACACCTTCTCCTACTTTTCCTATCTCTACCTACCTTCCCTATATTTTATCTCTACTTATCTTTACTTATCTTTATTTATCTATTCCCACCCCTTCCTCCCCCAACTTATATCGCACAGCAATCCCCTCCTCCCGCACCCGCATCTGTATCTCCCCCTGCTGATCCGTCCGGAATATAGCTGCATGATGATCTTCCAACCGCTCCAATACCTCAGCTTTCGGGTGACCATACAAATTATTAACACCCGCAGAAATTACCGCTGCTTCAGGATTCCAGAACTCCAGCCAAGCTTCAGCGGTGGATGTTTTACTCCCGTGATGAGCTACCTTTAGCACATCAATGACAGGTCCAGTGCTGATGCCCTTTTGCCGGGCTAGCTCTACAATCTCCTCCTCAGCTTCCAGATCCATATCACCGGTGAAGAGAAAGTTCCTTCCATTCATCTCTAAGCGAAAAGCCACTGAATCGTGATTCTGCTCTTCCAGTAGTGGGACTTCATTCAACGGCGGAGTACCCGACGCCTCTCCACTCCTTCCCTCCGGCCATAAAAAAGACAGCTCTGTCGCATCATCCGGGGAAAGGATCATTCCTTGATGCACAGCATACAGCTGAACCTTCCGCTCCATCGCAGTCCTCATCAATTCCATATAAGACTCGCGATCCGTAATCGTCCCATTAAAAAGCAACGCCGAGACCGGAATATCTTCCACAACAGCTTGGAGTCCTCCGGTATGATCCTGATCTCCATGTGTCAAAATAATCGCATCTAAACGGTGAATGCCGCGTTTTTTAAGCAAGGGCACCAGTACTTTAGCTCCTACCTCGAACGGACTTCGGCGAACGCGCCACTCTTCTTTTTGACCAAAGTTTAAAGTTCCTCCACCATCCACTAAAATATGGGCTCCGCTCGGTGTAGTTATGAGTATACTGTCGCCTTGTCCGATATCCAGATAACTAATCGTACCTTTCCCTGCCTGACTCTCCGACTGATAACCTTTGTACAGCAAGATCCCCAGTCCAAGTACCGACACCAAAACAATCACTCCGCTCCAATGTACGAGCAAAGGCGTTGCAATATTAAGATACTGCCAATTCCCCATTCCCCCGTGTCCACTACGACCACCATAACCACTGCGCCCAGGGCTGTTCAAACCAACCTCCGCTAATGGTCTCGTCTCGTCCTCCATATACTGCGGTGCAGCACGAGCTTCCTTTCTTAGCTTGGCAACATACAACAGACAATACAACAAAACATAGTACACCCCGACCCACAGCAATGATGGCGAGCCCCAAATCAGAACTCCACCAGCGAATCCATTGATCCACTCCACAGCGTAAAAAGTAGCGTTATTAAAAAGCTCAGTTATATGTGCCAACATCCCCGCAGCATCTTCCCACAACCGTCCAAGCAATAGCGCAAGCGTCCCTAGTGGCAAAACTACAAAAGTAATAAAAGGCACAAAGACCAAATTGGCGGCAAAGGACAACAGCGAAAACTGATTAAAGTAATAAATCGTAAGCGGAAATGAGACCAGCTGGGCTACAAGAGTCACAGAGACGGCACCTTTAAGCCAGCGTGGCAGTGCACTCAGAAGAGGATTCATAAGCGGAACGTAGACCATCAAACCTAAGGTTACTAGAAAAGACAGCTGAAAGCTTACACTGAGCAGCATATAAGGATTCCAGATCAACATAACTAATGCCGATGCCGCCAAAATATTCAGACCATCCTTCAGCATCCCAACCCGTGCAGCAAGCAAGGCAATCATACTCATCAACCCCGCTCGCACAATGGACGGACCCGCACCTGACAAGAGGACATAAACAGGAACGAGTATAAAAGTTAGCGTTAACGCGGTCTCTTTGGTCAGACGTAAGCGCCTGAACAGAAATAAAAGAACACCTACATACACAGCCACATGCATACCTGAAATGGCGAGAATATGTGTCAACCCGAGCTGAGAAAACTGCTTAAAGGTATCCGGATCGAGATCATCCTGCATACCAATGATTAAACCCTTCATATATCCAGAGTGACGCTGCCCAAAAAGTTGATCCAGTTCTGCCCCAAGGACCGTCCGCGCACTATCATTTAAGCGAAAAATCGTTAACGGACTCCATGAATCTGGAACGGTCACCCTCACATTTTCCACTCCCTGACCCTTCAAAAGCCAGTGAATCTTCTTCGTATGTAAATAGGCACGATAATCGAAGCCTCCAAAATTACGCGCTTCTGCCGGCTCTTCCAGCACACCATTAAGCAGCACTTCATCCCCTCTCCGCCATTCCGCAGCGACAGTAATTTCTTGCTCGGTCAGAAGTTTGATCTGCACTGCGATTAACTCCCCCTGTACTCTTTTCTCCTGTTCATCCGCAGGATCAGATGCTTTCTCTTCATCCTCTGCAAGTAGATCCATATGTGAGAGCTTCATCGTAAAATCAACCCGATCCCCGTCCCGTTCCACGACAGAAACGATCGTACCTCCAGCTTCCACAGGGCTCCCATTCAGCTCTGCAGTCGACCTATCCAGTAATTCAGGAATTCCGCTAATATTGCGAGCTTCGTTCCACTCCCAATATCCAGCACCTAATGAAATGGACAAACACATTACGGCTATGTATTTCCAGCTCATTGTTTCCCACATCATCAGGCTCACCAGTAAAAATATTAATCCAGCCCACGAGAGCAGTAGTCCGCTCCCTGTGCATAAGCAAGCCGCTGCGCTTCCAGCCACCCAGCACACTGTAAAGCCTAACAAAGGTCTTTTCTTCATGCCCTTCCCCCCTTTCTCAAGCAAAAAAAAGAACCTCTGCATACGCCATAAAAGCGCACGAGAGGTTCTTCCTCAAGTCATCTTATTGAATTAATGTTGGACATTACAGCTACTCCGACACTTTGATCATCGTTTCACTAGGCGGTTCATAATTCTCCAATTGGCGGAAGACGATACCCTTGGTAGCCATCATTGCTTCAACCTTTTCCATATCCTTACGATAAGGACGATAATACACGATTTCCACTATACCACTGTTCGCCAGCATATTAGCACATGTCCAGCAAGGCTCATCTGTCACATAGACGGTACTGCCTTCCCGATCGATCCGGTCTGTAAATAGCAAAAGATTCTGTTCCGCATGAATCGTGCGAATACAGCGCTGTTTCTTCACCATAGTCTCTACGCCATCCACGATCTCCATCTCATATTGTTCCGAGAGCATACAGCCTGCCTCCGAGCAATCTGGTACGCCCATTGGCGCCCCGTTATAAGCGGTACCAAGCAGCTTTTTTCCTTGTACCAGCACAGCACCTACATGTCTACGATTGCAGCGTGAACGAGTTGAAACCATGCAAGCAATGTCCATGAAATAAGTATCCCAGTCTTTACGATAGGTAGCAGTCATAATCAATCTCCATATCCTTCTAAATAGTTGTTAACTATTGTAACACATCCCCGCAAGTTTTCACTAGGACAACGGTTTTAGTACATTCAACAGCAATTTCAATACCATCTTATCTTCAAAAAACTACTAACGGCTTTAACTTTTCCAGCATTTTGGGTCCGATGCCCTTGACCTTCCCCAAATCAGACAGATTACGAAAAGCCCCTTCACGGTTGCGGTAATCGATCATAGCCTGAGCCTTCTTCTCTCCGATGCCCGGGAGATCCATCAGCTCCCTAGCTCCTGCAGTGTTCACATTTACTTTACCTTCCTGAGAAGCAGCTGGCGTGGGTACATCCAGCGCTCCCGCTGACGCAGCTGCGTTACCCCCTGCTGGTGTTTGGTCTCCTCCCCCTGTTTGCGTTTGGCCCCCAGACTCCATCCTATCCCCCGCGGCATTCTGCCCAGCAGTTGTCGTCCCCTTTTCTTCTGCTGGAGTTGAGGCAGCGTGATCTGCTTGTTCACCATCCTTAACCTTCTCAGCGACATCAGACCTATCACTAGCTTCAGCCTTCCCGGCATTTTGCTTTTGGTTCTTCGTCTCCTGGGTTCCCTCTTTGCCCACTATCGCCGAAGCTTCATCAGGATCAGCGATTCCAATCGTTTGTTCCATACTCGCATTCAAGGTTTCCCATCCGGCAATGCCGGAATTTCCCTTACTCCCACCAACCCATAGCAATCCACTGCCCACAAGAGCTACAGCCACTCCGAGCACTATTCTTCCTTTGTTCAAAATGCGCTCCTCCTCACGGAAAATCGTCCTATACTTTTTTCTGAATCTTCATACATTCCTTTAATTGGAATTCCCTTTAATAATTCATACAAAACCTGTCATTTGTCCAAGGCTATCTTGCATACATATAACGAAGAGAATTCATGTCAGTTAGTTAAAAAGCAACGCTAGAAAGGAGGAACCACAGGTGAAAGTAGGATTTATCGGAACAGGCAGCATGGGCAGCCTGCTGATCGACGCCTTTCTTTCTTCCGGAGCGCTAGAGCCGTGTGATGTGCTTGCCAGCAACCGCAGCCTGAACAAGCTGCTGGAGCTTGAGAAGCGTCACCCCGGCATTTCCATTTGCGGAAGCAATAGGGAGACAGCGTTAGGAAGTGATATCGTTTTTTTATGCGTAAAGCCACTTGAGTTTAAAACATTAACAGATGAGATCGGCTCATGTCTCCGGAGTGAGCAAATCGTCGTATCCATTACAAGTCCAGTTCAATTGCATCATCTGGAATCCGCTTTGCCGTCCAAAATTGCCAAGATCATCCCAAGCATTACGCACTGCGTCAAGAGTGGGACTTCATTGTGCATATTTGGCAGCAGGCTTAATAAAGAAGACAGGCTTGTACTGCTACAGCTATTGTCTTTCATAGGTGTTCCCTTAGAAATCCAAGAAGCACATACCCGAATCGCTTCTGATTTCTCCAGCTGTGGGCCTGCGTTCTTAAGCTATTTCATTGAGCGCTGGATTGAAGCAGCCGTTGAGGCCACTGGAATTGAAGAGACATTAATCAGCCGACTCGCTGGTGAAATGCTGCTTGGAACAGGCAAACTGCTGACAGAAGGGGAGTTTACCCCGCAAGAGCTTCAAGACCGGGTCGCTGTTCGCGGTGGCATTACCGCAGAAGCGTTAAACCACTTACGTACCAGTCTAGAAGGTGTGTTTGAACGCCTCATCACAACTACACATGATAAATATGATGAGGATGTCATTAAGCTTGATGAACTATTCGGACATGAAACTATTAATAAAGGTCCTAAAGAGCGTTAGAACAACAAAGCCCGCAGCACGGATTTCTCCGATGCTGCGGGCAAAATTGCGTTCTTCGCTTAACCCACTACAATATTCACAAGCTTGCCAGGAACCGCAATTATCTTGCGTACGGTTTTACCTTCTACAGCAGCACTCACATTCGGGAGTGACAGTGCATGAGCTTGCATTTCTTCCTGACCCATATCCAGCGGGATCAGTGCGCGTTGTACGATTTTACCATTCACCTGAATAACGATTTCAACCTCAGCATCGACTGTCCATGCTTCATCATAAGTTGGCCAAGTTACGTAGCTGATACTTCCTTCATGTCCAAGCAGTTGCCACAGTTCTTCAGCAATATGCGGCGCCAGTGGCGACAACATTTGTACAAAGTGTTCCGCAGCTTCATGGGACAATGTTTCTTGCTTGTAGGCATCGTTAATGAAAATCATCAACTGGCTAATCGCCGTATTGAAACGCAGATGCTCGAAATCCTCAGTCACTTTCTTAATCGTTTTGTGCCAAGTACGTTTGAACTCATCCGTACCGCCATCTGCTGTGATTTTGGAATTGAGCTTCCCTTCCTCATTCACGAACAGGCGCCATACACGGGATAAGAACCGGTGAACCCCTTCCACACCTTTTTCATTCCAAGGCTTGGTTGCTTCCAGAGGGCCCATAAACATTTCATAGACACGCAGTGTATCTGCACCGAAAGCTTCAACAATTTCATCAGGGTTGATGACATTTCCGCGTGATTTACTCATTTTTTCATTGTTATTTCCAAGAATCATGCCTTGGTTAACCAGCTTATGGAAAGGCTCTTTCGTTTCCACTACGCCGATATCATAAAGCACCTTGTGCCAGAAACGTGCATAGAGCAAGTGAAGTACGGCATGCTCCGCTCCGCCAATGTACAGATCCACCGGAAGCCATGCTTTTTGCTTCTCAGGGGAGCACAGCTCTTGATCGTTTTTCGGATCAATATAACGCAGGTAGTACCAGCAGCTGCCCGCCCATTGCGGCATGGTGTTGGTCTCGCGGCGAGCCTTCATACCTGTCTCTGGATCGATTGTTTCTACCCACTCAGTTACATTTGCAAGTGGAGACTCCCCAGTACCTGAAGGTTTGATTGCATCTACATCCGGCAGTACCAGCGGCAGTTGATCAACCGGAACAGTCTTCATTGTTCCATCTTCCAGATGCAGAATTGGAATCGGCTCTCCCCAGTAGCGTTGACGACTGAACAACCAATCACGCAGACGGTAGGTTACTTTACCTTTACCTACGCCCTTCTCTTCCAGCCAAGCAATCATCTTCGCAATCGCTTCTTCATTCTTAAGTCCGTTCAAGAATTCAGAATTGACATGCGGTCCATCTCCGGAATAAGCCTCTTCTTCAATATTACCGCCTTGCACGACTTCCACGATATTCAGACCAAATTGTTTAGCAAACTCCCAGTCACGTGTATCATGACCTGGAACCGCCATGATTGCTCCTGTTCCGTATCCGGCAAGTACATAATCTGCAATCCAAATCGGTGCCTTAGCGCCATTCACAGGATTGATTGCATACGCTCCCGTGAATACACCGCTCTTCTCTTTAGCCAAATCTGTACGTTCCAGATCGCTCTTATGAGAAGCTTTCACACGATATTCTGCAATCGCTGCACGTTGTGCTTCTGTTGTAATGGCATCAACCAGTTCATGCTCTGGTGCCAAAACGCAGTAGCTCGCTCCGAACAATGTATCTGGACGTGTTGTAAACACAGTCAGGCTAGCATCGTGACCTTCAATTTCAAAGTTTACTTCTGCGCCTTTGGATTTACCGATCCAGTTGCGCTGCATATCCTTGATGCTTTCAGACCAATCCAGCTCTTCCAGATCTTCCAGTAGACGCTCAGCGTATTCAGTAATTCTCAGAATCCATTGACGCATCGGTTTGCGGACAACCGGATGTCCTCCGCGCTCACTTTTCCCATCAATAACTTCTTCGTTTGCAAGTACTGTACCCAGTGCTTCACACCAGTTAACAGGTACTTCTGCTACATAAGCCAAGCCTTTGTTGTACAACTGGATGAAAATCCACTGCGTCCATTTATAGTAGTCTGGATCTGTAGTACTGATCTCGCGATCCCAGTCGTAGGAGAATCCCAGCGATTTGATCTGACGACGGAAATTATCGATGTTCTTATCCGTAAAGTCACGCGGATGCTGACCCGTATCCATCGCATACTGCTCTGCCGGAAGTCCAAAAGCATCCCAGCCCATAGGGTGCAGCACGTTATAACCACGCATCCGTTTATAACGGGATACGATATCCGTTGCTGTGTAGCCTTCTGGATGACCTACGTGCAGCCCTGCACCTGAAGGGTACGGGAACATATCCAGTGCATAGAAATTCGGTTTGGTTGGATCTTCACCTGTCTTGAAACTTTTGTTCTCATCCCAGAACTTTTGCCACTTGGGCTCAATAGCCTGCGCCCGGTAACCGCCGGCAGGTACACTGTTTGTTTGATTGTCGCTCATTGTCTGCTCCTCCTTGGAGTATTACTATAGATTTCTTAACCAAGCATACCCGCCATCGACATCCTTATAAGGACGGTAAGCGTTTATGCGAGAAATATAAGACATGAAGTATTTCGTGAAACCTATACCCTCTTATATTTACAAAAAAACCTCCCATCCCTAGCGTATTATCGCTAGGGACGAGAGGTTATAATTCCCGTGGTACCACCCTAGTTAGCGGCTGAATATACTTTATTCTGCCACTCACTTTGCACCCTTTAGCGGGGGTGAGGCGACGGCGGTTCACCTAGGACTTCCGTTAAGCTTAACGAATATCCTGAAACTTGCGCCGTTACTCCGAGGTGAGTTCACTCCGTTCCGTTAACCGGCTCGCACCTTAGTGCCGGCTCTCTGCAATAACGGTATAGAATTAATACTCCTCATCATCGATCAACTATATGTACTGATTGTTCATCAGTAATATTCCCCAACATTATATACAAAACAGTTGACTATAGTCAATGTTTTAACCCTTTTAAACAGGCTTTCGTTTGATTAAATACGTCATAAAGTGTTGAATAACGACTTTTCCAGCCGCGAAGAACGGTACAGCAAGGATAAGTCCGATCATTCCCGCCAATTCACCGCCGACCAGAAGAGCAAAAATAATGAGCAACGGATGCAAGTGCAGCTTCTTCCCCACCACCTGAGGTGAAATAATGTTACTCTCCACAATTTGGCACACTGTGTTAACCACTGCAACCAACAGCACCAAACGAAAAGAAACGGTTGAAGCCATTACAATGGCTGGCGCAGCCCCCAAAAAGGGACCCATATACGGAACAATATTGAACACTGCCACCACACTGGCGAACAGTAAGGCATATGGCATTCCGATGATGGCATAACCAATATAGGCAAGCACACCTATAATAATGCAGACCAGAAACTGTCCACGAATGTAGTTGCCAAGTGCATCATCGATATCTTTTAACAAGGTTACAATAGACTTACGACGTGCGCGAGGCAGACAAGAGACCACCGTCCGTTCAAACACGTCAAAATCCTTCAGAATATAGAACACTAGAAACGGTACGATAAAAGCATTGAACAGCACATTAATCGTTGTCCCTATATTATCGAGAAAATTAGAAATTCCTTCTGCGAGACGACTCTCCAGTTGAAAAAACCAGTTGTTCATCCCCATCTCGACCCCAGGCGGGATTAGTCTAGAATTCATATGTCGCATTAGCCCTTGGGCTTGCAGTGTCATCTCTGGCAAATGTTCATTTAACTCTTCAAGCTGCTCGATAAACATCGGGATAAGGTTAATTGCAATTACCGCAATCGCCGTTAGGAACACTGCATATATAAGTAGAACAGCCACACTACGCGGCATCTTCCGTCCGGCCAGCATACTAACGACGGGATTCAGCACGTAGGAAATAATCATAGCTGCCAGAAATGGAGCGAGGATTGCCTTCAAAAACACAAATATCCCCTGCAGCATTGGACGAAGTAACCAAACAAAATACAAAATGATCAGGGAGAGCAGCACTCCGATCATCCAGCGGAACCACTTACTTTGGGACCATTGCTCCATGAGTGTACCCTCCTGCGGCTATAGCCTGGACTAGCTTCGTAAATAAGTATATGTATGGCCGCAGCAAAATAACCATCAAGCACACAAAATAACCCCACAAAGTGAGGTTCTTGTCCCAAAAAAAGCGCCAATAACCCTGCAGCTGATTTCAGCTGAAAGGAAATTGACGCTTAAGTACATAGATCATTCTCGCTTACAAAGCAAGATTCATCGTTATGACGACGCATGAATTTGTGGGAAATCCTGAGTCATATCATCCCCGGAGAACAGATCGTCCAGCGAGCTGAGTGTACCGTCTTCTTCAACCTGATACACCGACATTTTCTCACCGTTTACCGTTAATTCAATGAAACAGCCCCAGCAATAGAACTGGTGGGAACCAATTTTTCCGATATCTTTAGAGTTGCAGTTTGGACACTTCATATAATACATTCCACCTATCCGTTAACAATATTAATGGCTTTTTGTAGCCGTTCTTCGCTCATCGCAGGAACCATTAAAGCATTCTCACCAATGGACATCTCATCAGAACAAGGCAGCCATTTGCGGCCTTCGATCAAATCAGTCACAAGCCCGTCACTGATTTCCAGCGCTCCTATTGTGTTTCCCAACTTTTGGTCAAAATAAACATCCGATATTCGTCCAAGTATAGTTCCCGTTGTAGTCAGTACTTTTAAATCCTTAAGTTTGTTCTTTCCAAGTAGAAATGTACAAGGTATATGATCGGCATCTGTCTTATCAATCGACTCTTTACTACGAATCATGACAGCATCCTCGCCGTAGGCCACAATATCTTTCCATGCCACAAATTTCACATGGCCGCCAAAAAAAGATTTGCTTTCCAGTTCAATACCCGTAATATTCCAGTTTGAATCGAGCAGAATATCGACAATCTTGCCGATTTCATTACCCTCTTCAACTTCATATACAGCCAAGCCGATCAGATCTTGAAGTCTCATGGCTGCCTCGTTCCCCTCACTTTGAGTGTAATTACGAGTTCTCAGAAAGCCAAAAGCCCGAATCGCCCCGATACAGATCGAAACCTAAAAGTAACTAGTCTCATTTACGTAGGCGTTTCAAAATGGTTTCAACTTTTTGAGCAACGTACTCGATTTCTTCAGTAGTATTACCCAAACCGATACTAAATCGAATCGCGGACTCTAAAATATTTTGGGGAAGTCCCATTGCTTTCAGAACATGAGATATTTCCAGTGATCCTGACGTGCAAGCCGAACCGCTCGCTGCTGCAACCCCCTCCATATCCAGGTTCATCAGCATAACATCTGTCCCAGCCCCTGGGAAGCTCAAGTTCAGTATACTAGGTAAAAAATGCTCAGAATTACCGTTAAGCGAGTAACTCTCCCGTCCAATCAGAGTATCCAGTGTCTCAAGTAGTGTATTGCGCAGGCGCTTCATATTTTGTTGACGTTCTGAGAGACCCGTAACCGCTATTTCAACGGCTTTGGCGAATCCAGCGGCTCCTGCTAGATTCTCTGTTCCGGCGCGTCTGCCACGCTCCTGAAGGCCTCCATGAAGCCTAGGATGTAGTGGTGCTCCGCTTCGAACGTAAAGACCCCCTATCCCTTGTGGGCCATTGATTTTGTGAGCTGTGAAGCTCATGTAATCTACGGGAAGTTCTCGGAGTTTAATTGGCAGTGCACCTAGAGCTTGTACAGCATCAACATGGAACAGAATGCCTCGTTCTCTAGCGAGCTGACCAATCTCTTGAATCGGTTGAACGGTGCCTACTTCATTATTGGCATACATTACGCTGATCAGCACCGTGTCTTCCTGCAATGCTGCCTCTATGTCTGCTACGGATACCCTGCCCGACGAATCCACAGGAAGATAGGTTACTTTGAAACCTTCCTTCTCTAGCTCTTCGCAGGTATGTAACACTGCATGATGTTCGATCTGGGTGGTGATAATATGTTTTCCTTTATGGGAAACTGCCGCTGCTGCTCCATAGAGCGCTAAATTGTCACTCTCTGTGCCGCCTCCAGTGAACACCCACTCTTCAGATGAACAGCCCAAAAAGGCGGCGATCGAATCGCGCGCCCCATTCAATATTCTTTTAGCTGAACGTCCGAACTGATGTACACTAGACGCATTTCCGTATTGTTCTGTCATTATATTCAACATGACCTTAGCCACCTCGGGATGAACCGGGGTTGATGCGGCGTGGTCCAAATAGATGGATTTCATAATCATTTCTCCGCTTCTAGAGTATAGGAAACTAGTTAATCTAAAATATAAGTAGGTATAAGTTTCACGTTATACATTATCCTTATATTTCTCGTTTAAACGCTAACCGTCCTAAGAAGGACGCCGAAGGCGTTTATACTTGGAACTATTAAATTATACCGCGCGAGAAGTGAGTTTTCCACAAGCGAAAGAACACAATATTGTAATCATTTCCCTATGAAAGCTAGGATTATAATAACCAGTTCTCTTCAGAGGTTACCTCAATGCCATTTTTTCTAAGTAAAGCTGTAGTAACGCCATTTCCTGCAATTTTCTTCCCCTTGAATTCTCCGTTATAAATCATAGTGCTGCCGCAAGAAGGACTGTTTTCTTTGAGCACCACCATCGTAGCTGAGACCTCTTGAGCTTTTGCAAGCGTGATATAAGCACCCTTTAAATACATATCTGTAACATCTGTACCTGAACGATCCACTACTTTAGCTATCCCTGCCAGCACATCCTCGCCATTTCCACCAATGATTTCGGCTGGCTCCCTAGGCGTAGAGAATCCTCCTAGTAACTCCGGACACACCGCAATGGCTTTATCCTCATTCAAAAGCTTCTGGATCATCTCGTCCAAACAATCCGTTCCATTATATCTTACCTTCATACCAGCTAGACAAGAGCTTACCAGAATCACCAATGAGCACCTCTTTCTTCATTCATTCCGCATCGTTTATAATAAGAAATATTTCGAGCATAACATGCTGAATTTGAGCTGTAAACTGAGCGAACTTCTAATCTACTGAAGGGGAGTGTAAATCATGTGCGGACGTTACACAATAACCGTTACCATGGAAGAACTGATGGTCAGATATTTTGCGAATGATTCAACCATTGTCCACTATGCCCCTAAATATAACGCTGCGCCCATGCAGCAAATTCCAGCAGTCATTAATACAGGCTCCAGCAACAAGTTAGGGGAGCTACGCTGGGGTCTGGTTCCTTCATGGGCCAAGGATGACAAAATCGGCAGTAAAATGATTAATGCCCGGGCAGAATCTCTGCTGGAAAAACCTTCTTTCAAGCGCTTAGTAAGCTCACGTCGCTGCATCATCCCGTCTGACGGCTTCTACGAATGGAAGGCGCAAGGCAGCAGTAAACAACCCATGCGGATTGTGATGCGTGATGGGGGTATTTTCTCCATGGCCGGATTGTATGATATTTGGATGGACCCGGAAGGGAATAAACTAAGTACCTGTACGATTATAACGACTACACCGAACGATCTAATGGCTGAAATCCACAACCGCATGCCGGTTATTTTGAAGCCTGAGGATGAGACAGAATGGCTGGATCGGGGCAATCAGGACACAACCTCTCTAATAAAGCTCCTGAAGCCTTATGATCAAAACCAAATGAGAGCCTACCCAGTTTCCACAGCTGTGGGAAATGTTCGGAATGATACAAAAGAATTAATTAAAGAGGCATAGAAAGGAGGGAGGCTTATCTATAAAGCACACTTAAAAAAGTGGATCGTAGCGATATTAGTGTTTCTGAGTTTATTCAAAATTATATTTTTTATATTAAAGGATGTCATCTTCTCTTATGTCACTCTACCTGATCCTTATAACAATATTATTCAGATGATAGGTATGGCTCTGACCCTCTTATTAGCACTGGTTCTGACCTCACTTTTAATCCATGAAAAACCGTCTTAACTCTGCGGGTTAACCGCAAAGTTAAGACCATCGACGCTCGATCTTTGACCGGCGTCTCATCAATTGATGAGACATCTTTAGAAATCTATCGGCGTACAGCTCGGAAGAAAGGTTTTTTCGGATATGCCATTCTCCATTCATCCTAATGCTGGTCCGAAGCGCTGGATCATGCATTAAGGATAGCGCCGCATTCACAGCTTCATCCAGTTGCCCTCTCGTATATATTTTTCCAGTGTGATTATTAATAACAAGTCTCCGAATGCCATCTGAATCCGTAGTAAGGACAGGACAACGACACAACATTGCCTCAGCCACCGCATACCCAAATCCCTCAAGAATAGAGGTGGAGCAGAGCAGACCTCCCGAATCACCAATAATGCTCATATAATCTGCCATTAGCTCATGAGGGACATTGGAATGCGAGATCAAACGTGAAGAAATTCCGGTTTCCGCTACAAATTGTTCAAAGCTCTCTTTTTGCTCCGGATCAAACAACGTATCGTCCTGAAAAATCCATAAATAAAGCTCGGGATGGATCGCCAGCAGCCTCTGTCCAATTTGAAGAAATTCTCTCCAGTTCTTGTTCGTTTGAATTCGTCCCACCCAGCCGAGGATGGGAAAGCTTTTCGCTGGATAATTGGTATATCCAAATTCTTCGCAATCGATCGGATTATCAAAGCAATACTGCGGAATAGAGGGAAATCCACTTTTGAAAATCGTCTGCAAATGGGAGGTCTCTGGATAGAGCAGTGCATCGGTTAGCTTGTGAATCCGTTCATTAAAATTACTAATGACCTGCTCCGCTTCATCTAAAGTTCCTAATCCTTGCACCTCAAAAACAAGCGGTCCCTTGTAACCAAACCCTCTGAACCTCTCTGCTAAGTAAATATCCGTACACACTACAATCAAATCAAAGGCTTCCCGAGTGAGCAATTCCCTGATCTCGTCATCACTATTCGTAATATAGGTTTGAATGTTCGGGATATTTTGCTGTCCTTTTCCAGGGTGCGTGTACAGCAAATGGCACTCTACACCGCGATCACGCAACGCTTGGCAGCGCACTCGATTCAGGGTTTGCATACCTCCACTCGGGTTGTAAAAGGTGAACAAAACTTTCATTACGATCACTCATTCGCATATTATTTTTAGGAAAAATAGATCTTCAACAAATCATACAAATCTGTGCTTCGAAACAGCTCGTTATAGTAGTGAGTTTTGGTCGATGGGACATGTCTGTGCCGAAATCCAATCAAGCTGTGATCATCCGTATAATAATTGGAGATCGCTTCCCCACCGGTAGTAATCAAAGCCTCCAGCATGTATTCAATATCGAGTGCTCCTATGAAAATTTTGGGACCTAAAACTATCGTGTAGGGAGTGGACATGTGCTCAAGTGCTCCACAAATCGCGTGCGACTCCACAACTTCTGGCATCCAAACGAACTCGGTTGCAGGATGAGGGATTGAACCCAGAAGAACAGATGGTTGACGCGTAGGCGATAAATCCAGCACCCGACACTCATAATTGCTGTACGTCTGTTCATACAGATTCTCTATCCTCGCTATTTCCTCCGCACTAGCATTTACTACAGGAAATAAAACGGTAATCATAGGAGGAATCCCTCTGCGGAATCGCGCCTGATGGCGAGTTAAATGATACGTATATCTCCATCTGCGATGATTTTCAATGGAATGTAACTGTGCGGATACACTAAAGGTTGAATCCACACGATAATTTACAAGCTCCACGGGTATAAAGCGAATATCACAATGTTCAGCCAGTCTCAGCCAGTAATCATAATCCTCCACAGGCTCCATTCCGTACCCTCCAACAAGCTTTGCAACCTGCGATTTGTACATGAAAGAAACGCCTATTAGCGAATAATCCAGCAATCTCTCTTTGGGCTGTGACTGATAATTTCGCTGAGTAGCCAGTTGGTGTTCGTTATGAAGTTGGTTTCCCTCGTTATCTATACTTTGAAAAGAACTGTACACGATCCCTAGCTCCTGCGGCCCCTTCACTAGTGCACCTCGAAGGATCTCGAGGAAGCGGGGTTCATAAACATTATCACTGGAGACCCAGCTCAAATACTGAATATTGGGTTCGTTAAACAAAAGATCAAAGCCCGTATTCAGCGCATGTGCGATCCCCCTATTCGGCACATAAGAGATAACAGCTACCCTTGGATCCTCCGCTATGATGGACTGCACAAGCGGTTCCATTTCTGGCGCTCCATCAATCACAATGATCAGTCGGAATTCGGTGAAGGTTTGGCGCAGAACAGACTCCAGAGCTTGCCGGAGAAATTCCGGCTTTTGGGTATACAAAGGCATAACTACCCCTACATCCACCATGATTTTTACCTCTCTCTACATTGGAGTATAAGATTAGTATATTTAAATTCCACATTAGTGCCTGTGCGAATGCCTTTATGAGATTTATTGCGCCTAAAAAAGAAGCAACCACCCTGTTTGTATCGGTGATTGCTTCTTGCTTTCCCCCAAAAAAAACTTGTTATACAGGTATAGAAAGTGCCGAAATCTCCGTTAATTCAGATTGAAGCACTCTCTGATCGGTAACAAGATTTCCAAACTCGTCCAATCCGTACGTGGAACATACTACATTTGCTAATGGAAAAGAGGTACTTATCTGAACCTCGTAAGCGACATTCCCAGCAATGAAGAACTCTCTGATATCAGAACTCATCGCAGGAACATAATAACCTGTGACATAAAGCGGAGTAAGTGCAAGCGTTGAATACGGAACCCCGAAGATTTCGACGATCACCATTGCGTTTGCATTACTAGTATTACGAACACTAACAGCTACATTACTCGCCGCTGTTCCAGTTGCTCTTGTGTTGGTAATAAGACCGGTAGTAAAAGGCATTTCCATCACTCCTTCCCTCATTTTCTATCAATATACTCAGGAGTCATTTGGAAGTTGTGAGACAGGAGGTCGGGGAGATTCATGGAATAATCGCCAAATAGACAGGCACACAGTTCTTTTTATTCATTTATCATAAAAGAGATTTTCCCCTTCAATACTACTTATCATATCTCCAATTTCCGCAATTTTTCTGATGCCCTTGTCCAAGCACAATGCACCTCAATTCATATATATATAGCAAACTAATATAAGAGGGTGAAGCTCATGGCAAGCACAACAGGTATAATTACGAACACAGGTACTATCCCAGCAACCAACGTGATCATCAACATCGACAATGACAACCTTAGTTTTTCTTCTAACGTGGTCTATCACATTTACGTATGGAATACTCTTGTTAGTAAGGCTTTAGTCTACTCCAGCTCATTGAATATTAATGCTAACACCAGCCAGTTTCTCGGTTTTAATATCGCAGGCAATTCAGCATATGAAGTACAATTTCTCGTAACTGGAAACGCACCGGCAGACACGATTATTACAGTATTCGGAACGGATTCGTCAGGAAACGTCATCCCTCATCAAAGAGTGCTGCAATCCGAACTTACTTTCATAGCTCAGCTGAACCCGTAAGTGCCGAAAACTCTATGACGAAAGGAGCTTTGTATGGTTAATATTCAACTTTCGCCGAGCACAAGCACTCAATTCGAGCCCACCATCGCGGTAAATTGGCTTAATCCTTCGGTCATGGTCGCCGTGGCTGTAGATCTTCGAACAGGCCCTCCCAATATAGGTTTGTACAAATCTATTGACGCAGGTGCCACTTGGACAACAACGTTATTACCGTTACCCACAGGGTTTGCAGGCATCGAAGCACCACATATTGATTATATTTTTCCGACCACGTTCGTAGTATTGGCTCATGCCTTCGATTCTGACGGTCTCAGCGGCTCGATCGTTTCCTATACATCTGTCGACAACGCATCTTCATTCGGACCGCCAGTCATCGTAAATCAAGGGTTTGGACAGTTTGTGAATGATGACCAGGTGGTCGTTGTCACCGACAAGGCTGGATCAAGTCCCTTTTTTGGCAATGTATATACTGGTTATACGCATGATTACAACACGCAATTCATACCAGGAAATACGATATTCTTCAATCGTTCCCTAGATAGCGGTAATACCTATTCCAGTCCCAGCCTGCTGTCTTCGATCGAAGAATTTGAAGAATTCCCCGGTATAGCCATTACATTAAATGGGATTGTTGTTGTGGGATGGATCAATCAGCCTCCTGGTAATACCGATCTTAAAATTACCACATCTCCAGACGGCGGGGTCACCTTCACCCCTGAAACCAGGGTCGCCAGCGTTGTAGTCCCACCAGATCCATTGCCGGGATATACATTTAGATGCTTGACATACCCTTCCCTCGCAGCAGATATTTCTAATGCACCGACGACGCGAGGGAATGTCTATGCTGTGTGGCAAGATTTTCGAGAAGGCTATTCCGATATATTTATTGCTACTTCCACTAATTTCGGTGTGGATTGGGGTGCACCCATATCCATTACGGGTAGTCCAGTAGGCTCCCAAAACTTTTTCCCAGCCATCACCGTGTCCCCAGCGGATGGTGCAATATTCGTTAACTATTACACGAATCGAGTTAATCCTCTCAACCTTGATGTTTATCTAGCTACATCTAGAGATGGCGGTATGACGTTTATAAACACCCGTATAACGACAACTTCCTTTGACGTCACCGGCATTCCCCTAATTGGGGACTACATCGGCAATGCCATCGTCCCCCAAACAGGCCGTCTAGTGAGTGTATGGACGGACACGCGGACTGGTACAGAGAACATCTGGTTCGGTGATAATCAATAAGCTATGAATAAACCTGTGATGATTAATTAGAAGAGTGTTAAATTAGTACATCCACCTACAATAAAGGATGCCCAACCAATATGGGGCATCCTTTATTTGTGATTTTTCAAGTAATTTTTTCATTTAAAAAGCCCCCAAAAGGGGGCTTAGACTTTGATAAACCAAGATTTTAAGTTTTTGTTCTACATACAGTAACTAGATATAGAACATATAATTGTCTGCTAAGCTCTCTTCTTTAAAATTAATCAAGTCATGAAGCGTTGTGGAATCCAGTACGTCTGCAATGCTGTCGCGAATACGCAACCATAAATCACGTTTTGCCGCATCATCTTCTTCAGTGAAATCTACCGGAGAAATTGGACCCTCCAACACACGAATGATGTCTCCTGCTGTAATAGCACTGGCCTCACGTGATAAAATGTATCCACCGTATGCACCACGAATGCTTTTTACAAGTCCTGCGTTACGCAGAGGAGCGATTAGTTGCTCCAGATAATGCTCAGAAAGTCCATTTTTCTCAGCGATACTCTTAAGTGAGGTCGGTCCTTCACCAAATTTCAGTGCAAGCTCCATCATAATTGTTAGTCCGTAACGTCCTTTGGTTGATATTTTCAAAGGGGCACCTCTTTCGGTTTAGTTTCTAGTTATTGTATACTATTGATTTGGTAAGTCATGCGATTGTCATATCAAGGTATTCCGATGATTACTCTTAGTTTATGTTATCATATTCGAAGTCACAAATGAAATGGCAAACGAAACATTTTGCAAAAATGTTCACCCCTGGTGGACATTTTTCTATTTTCAGCCTCTTATTTTAGGGTTTACAGTAGACAGGTATGTTATAATACTTTTTGAGCCGGGTGTTCCATGAATAACCGGTATTTTGGGTACAGAAATGGTGATTACGATGACAAAAGCAAAACAAGACACCCGTGTCGTCGTCGGCATGTCCGGAGGGGTCGATTCCTCCGTCACGGCGCTTCTGCTCAAGCAGCAGGGCTATGACGTCATCGGCATCTTCATGAAGAATTGGGACGATACCGACGAATTCGGAGTATGTACAGCCGAAAGCGATGCAGAGGATGTTCGCCGCGTATGCGAGCAGATTGATATTCCTTACTATACCGTTAATTTCGAGAAGGAATACTTCGACAAAGTATTTTCATATTTTCTCGATGAATATAAGGCCGGCCGGACGCCTAATCCAGACGTCATGTGCAACCGAGAGATCAAATTCGGGGAGTTCCTGAACAAAGCCCTTCAGCTTGGCGCCGATTATGTAGCGACTGGACATTATGCACGCGTTATAGAAGAAGATGGTGTGTACAAGCTGCTCCGCGGTGTAGACAACAATAAAGACCAGACCTATTTCTTGAACGCGCTGGGCCAATATCAGCTCTCTAAAGCAATGTTCCCGATTGGTCATCTTCCGAAACCGGAAGTTCGGAGAATTGCCGAAGAAGCCGGACTCTATACTGCCAAGAAAAAAGACAGTACAGGCGTCTGCTTTATCGGTGAGCGTAACTTCCGTGAATTCCTCAGCCAGTATCTGCCTGCACAATCTGGTGACATGGTAGATATAGCCACTGGGGAAATCAAAGGCCGCCATGATGGTCTTATGTACTATACATTGGGTCAGCGTCAAGGCCTTGGCATTGGCGGATCCGGTAACGGCGAACCTTGGTTTGTAGCCGAAAAAGACCTTAGCCGCAACATTCTTTATGTAGTTCAAGGAGACAAGCACCACAGCCTGTACTCCACTAGTCTAATTGCCTCCGGTGTAAACTGGATTAACGGGCATGAGCTAGGTCCTGAGCCGCTAAAATGCACTGCTAAATTCCGGTATCGCCAGCCTGATCAAGGTGTAACGCTCACCGCACGGAAAGACGGAACGATAAACGTAGACTTTGATGTTCCGCAAAAAGCGATTACGCCAGGCCAAGCCGTTGTCTTCTATCTCGGTGAGCAATGTCTCGGCGGCGGCACGATCGAATATGCAGAAAAGGTCGTTCCTTCAGCGCAAGCTTAAGTGAAGTCTATAACTTACAACATAAACCCTAGAATAAACCTATGAAATAGCTGTATTTAATACAGCTATTTCTTGTTTTTAGAATTTCTTTTTGACTTAGTTGTATGATGTACATCTAAATTCTCCCAATCTCCCTTTTCTGTCTTCACATTCCAAAAATAGATGTATGAACTGCAGTTATACTACATCATCAGCGCTAAAATGAGGTTTTAGTTGTATGAAATACAACTAAATGACTATGGAGCCAGCGATTCAAATAGAAACAAAAAGAACAGCAGTTCAGATATCGCTATCTGAACTGCTGTTCTTTTATTACTAATAGTATTAATTTAATTCCTGCTATTCCTACTTACTGAGCTACTACAGCTTTATCCGCAGAAACTGCAATGTCATTATAGTAAAGTCCAGTTCCATCACCAATTCCATAATTCAGTATACGGTTGTTGACCGGAACTAGGGCCGCACGATAAAGCGTAGGGAATACAGGAATCTCGTTAACCATGAACTGCTGCCATTCTTTATAGATCTCTTTACGTTTATTTACATCGAATGCATCCTCGGAGACTCCTTCAGCGAGCAACCGATCATTCTCTGCACTCGAGTAACGCGGGAAGTTAAAGATCGCGTCTTTACCATAAAGACCTGTTGGGTCAACATCAATTCCTACAGTCCAAGCACCTTGGTACACATCAACGGTAGGATCATCCTCACCATTTTGTCCAACACGGTCATAGAACGTATTAAATTCTACCATCTCCAAATTCACATTCAGACCAATCGCTTTCCAGGATTGTACATAATATTGAGCTAATGGTTCTGCGATGTCCGATCCTGTCATCGAGATGAAATTAATTTTCAGCTCACTACCATCCGGATTCGTTCTAAATTCACCGTTAAGTTTGTAACCAGCATCATCCAAGATCTTCTTAGCAGCTTCTGGATCATAAGGTACACCTGGATTAGAAGCATCATGGAATTCCGGATGAGAAGGTGGAATTAAAGTTGTCGCATTCCAGCGAAGACCACTATAGAACTTCTTACCCACTGTATCATTGTCTACAGCAGCCCACATGGCTTTACGCAGGTTCACATCCGCCATTTTAGCTTTAGGATCGGTAGCAACGACTTTTTTCTCCGCATCCCATTTACCAAGCTTAAATCCAATATACGTATATGCACGGTCAACAGCACCGAGATACTCAACATTGGACATCTTTGCATTATCCGGGAATTGATCAATAGGGAAGGCATCCACCAAGTCAACTCCACCAGACTTCAGTTCTTGCACAACAGTCGTAGGGTTGATTACCTTCAAAATTACTTTATCCAGTTTAGGTGCGCCGCGCCAGTAATCTTCATTCTTAACGAATACTACAGACTCACCAGGAACGATACTTTCCACTTTAAAAGCTCCGAAGCCAATTGGCTTTTGACGAACTTCAGGGGATGAGGAGATTTTGGCAACATCCATACCACCAAAGATATGTTTAGCTAATGGATAAATCCATATGCCACCTGTTAACAGGGAAGGGGAAGATTTAAGATAAGTAATTTGCAGCTTCTTCTCACCCAGAACTTTAATACCAGAAATGGTCTTTGCTTTTCCGGAGTGGTATTCTTCCATACCTTCAATATTCGTAAAGTCAGAGCCGTAACGTGGACCATCATATTTCGGATTACCAATAACCTCATGCGCGAACAGCCAATCTTCTGCTGTCACCGGCTTTCCATCCTGCCAGTTCACATTATCGCGAATCGTAAAGGTAAAGGTCCGTCCATCTTCTGCTACTTCATAAGTTGCTGCACCATCATTCGTGTACACATAGTCTTTGTCCCAAGTTAACAAACCTTCATCGAACCAATTCAGCACTTCAGCATCTGGAGCTCCAGAATAGAAGTTCAAGTTCAAGGTACCTTCAAACGGACTGTCGGAAACGAGTCCAAACGTAATTGTCCCGCCATCAATAGCTTCACCTTGATTAGTCTTAATGTTACTGAAATCTTTAATGTTATAAAGTCCGTCTTCTGCTTCAGGAGCTGCCGTCGCTTCTGCGGTTTCCGCAGGAGCACTGGCACTTGGTGCTGCTGTTGACTCAGCCGCTCCGTTGTTGTTCTTGGAGCCGCAAGCCGCAAGAGCGAACAACATTACTAACATTAATGAAACTAGTAAAGCTTTTGAACGAATGGCTTTTCTCATTTAATCATTTCCTCCCTTATCATCCTTTTCTTTGTCTTGCGTCGGTCGCACGTTTGAGCGCTTGACCCACATTATTTATACTCAACATCAGTACCAAGATCAGCAGTGATGCGGGTAACCAGATCCACCATCTGAACTCAAGCGTTTGCGGATTTCTCGCATAGCTTACAAGAGTACCCAAACTGGGTGTACTTTCTGGAAAACCAAAACCTAGAAAGGATAGGCCTGATTCCAATCCAATATTAGCTGCCAAATTTAAAGTCATCGTGACGATAATGATGGAGCTTAAGTTCGGCAGCACTTGTGTGAACATTATTTTTAGATTGGAGGAACCTAGGGTCTTAGATGCCTGAACGTAATCCAGTTCCTTCTCTTGTAACGTCTTGGAACGAATTAACCTGGCAATCCCCATCCATAGAAAGGCAGTCATGATAAAGGAGAAGGTTAACGTATTGTATTTAGGAACTGCACTCACAAAAGCTATAACAATCATTATAAAAGGTAAAATCATGAAGAAATCTACAACACGCATCGCTACATTATCTACCGTTCCACCAAAATAACCTGAGACTAACCCGACTAGAATCCCAATAACGCCAGTAAAAAATGTAACCATAAAAGCAATAGACATAGAGTTTCTTGTACCAATAATTAATTGACCGAATACATCCCGTCCTCCATAGTCGGTCCCCAGCCAATGCACAGCCGAAGGCTTCTCATACAGGGCGAACAAGTCAACCGTAACAATTTCTTTTTGATCTAAAAATAAGGAAATCCCATACACAGCAGCGATAATCGTAAATAGGAAAATCAGTGAGATCAGTGCCAACTTATCACGCACCAATTCCCGCCAAACAATTCTGAAGCCTGATGGACTTTTATCTGTTTCCTGCAGCAGAGCTATCTCTGCGCTTGTCTTTGCCATTTCATTCACCTCAAAGTGTTCATCTTCTTATTTAATCCGGATACGAGGATCTACGATACTTAAGATAATGTCTGATAACAACGCACCGACGATGGCAGCAACCCCATACAAAAGAACTAGGGCCGTTACTACGCTGAAATCCCGGATCGTTATCGAGCTGAGAAACAGCATACCCATACCCGGATAGCTGAAGATACTTTCAACGAACACCGTACCACCAATGAGCCCAGTAATCTCATATCCGAAAAATGCAGCGATCGGCAGTAAGGAATTACGTAATATATGGCGATTATATACACGAGACTCTGAAGCGCCTTTGGCTCTTGCCGTGAGAATGAAATCCTTTTGTTTCGTATCAATGATTTCATTTCGCAAATATTGTACCGTTCCTACCGTTGCAATTAGCGCCATTGATAAAGCAGGGAGTAGCAAATGGTATAACTTACTCCAGAAGTGGCTTAGCGTACCCGGAACTTCTCCGGGACTAACACTGCCACTAGTAGGAAACCAATGAAGATGAAATCCGAAGAGCCATACCATTAAGAGAGCGAAAATAAACAATGGTGCGGCAAAGCCAATATAGGTGTATCCAGTAATGAGGCGATCCAGCCATGAATCGTTATAACGACCACTAGTAATACCAAGTGGAATAGCAATAAGGTATGTAAGGATTAGCGTGACAATGGCCAGCCAAAGTGTATTCATGAGGCGTTGACCGATAAGCTCTGATACAGGCATCTTGAAACGGAAGGATTGACCAAAGTCTCCTTGTATTGCTTTAGTGATCCAATCCCAGTACTGGATGTACCATGGATCATTTAGGCCAAGCTTCTCTCGCATTGCATCAATGGCCGCAGGATCAATATTCGGATCGAGCATTCCTGAGAGTGCGTCGCCAGGCATTGCCTTCGCCATAAGAAAAACAAGAATACTTAATAGAAATACTTGAGGGATCATTATAAGAATTCTACGAACGATAATCTTCCACATATTCTCAACCTTTCTCAGGCAAGGCTACCAGATGAGTCTCGGAAATTGATTTTAATGGATAAGCCATGCCTTCTTCATCAAAATAATTCCGGTGCGCTTGTTCATATTCCATACTTACTGATTTTCTAAACTCCGTCTGCTTTTCTCTCTGCTTCGGATCAATATCAGGAATGGCAGCAATGAGACGTTTGGTATAAATATGCTGAGGATTGTCAAAAATATCTTTAGCGGTCCCTTGCTCCACATGTCGTCCTTTATACATAATCCCAATGTGATCGCACATATGTCTGATGATCCCGAGATCATGACTGATAAATAGAAAAGTAAGATTCAGTTCTTTTTGAATGTCCTGCATGAAATTCAGCACTTGTGCCTGTACGGAGACATCTAGCGCAGATACCGGCTCGTCAGCAATAATAAGTTTGGGCTTGAGGGCAATCGCTCTGGCAATTCCGATCCGCTGCCGCTGACCGCCTGAGAATTCATGCGGATATTTCAGGATGTTCTCAGGGCTTAAACCTACCTGTAAAAGCAACTCCTGTACTCGACGCTTTTCTTCCCCCGGAGACATTTTTTCGAAATTACGCAACGGTTCAGCAATAATATCCAGCACGCGTTTCTTAGGATTTAAAGAAGAGTACGGATCCTGAAAGATCATCTGAATGTCTTTGCGGACATTTCTTTGCTTACGCACACCCTTCAAGGCTAAATCTTGCCCTTCAAAAATCACGCTACCGCTAGTAATAGAATTAAGTCCAATGATTGCACGACCAGTAGTTGTCTTACCTGATCCGGATTCACCGACGAGACCATAGGTTTGCCCTGCCTCAATGGTAAAATTAACATTATCGACAGCCTTAACTACGCCAACTTCCCTTCGAAAAACGCCGCCGTGGATCGGAAAATGAACCGCTAAATTTTTAACCTCAAGAAGTCCCATTGTGGCTTGCCTCCTCGTTAGTATCAGGGAAATGAAAGTTATTATGGCAGGTGCAGCGAACAAAATGCCCGGGGGCTACTTCATGCAGCTGCGGATTCTCCTCGTGCTCCCATTCCGGAATCCAGGGTGTCCGGGCCGAGAAACGGCATCCTTTACGCGGAAGATTCTGTAATGGCGGGACAATCCCCTGAATCACATGAAGTCTAGATTTCTCTTCTTTAACGGTTGGAATGGAGTTCAACAAGGATCTTGTATACGGATGCTTCGGATTAGAGGTCAGCGTATAAATATCTGCGATCTCTACGATTTGTCCGGCGTACATCACCGCAACTCGATCAGCCATTTCACTCACAACCCCTAGATCATGAGTAATTAAGATAATGCCTGCTTGCATATCGGTTTTTAATTTTTTTATAAGTTCAAGGATTTGCAATTGGATGGTTACATCTAGTGCAGTAGTCGGCTCATCGGCGATCAAAAGCTTAGGACCATTAGCAATCGCTATAGCAATTACAACCCTCTGCCTCATTCCACCAGATAATTCGTGGGGGTATTGCTGATATGTATGCTCGGGACGGGAGATTCCAACCTTGGTCAGGAGATCAATGACCTTCTCTTTTCTTTGCTTCTTCGAAAGCTTGGAATCATGTAGGATGAGTACTTCTTCAATCTGTGAACCGATAATCATAAGCGGATTTAAAGCGGATAAAGGGTCCTGAAAAATCATAGACATTTCTTGGCCACGCAGCTTGTTGAGTGCAGCAGGAGTCATAGTAACGATGTCCTGACCCTTGTATTTGATTTGTCCGTCTATTTTTGCCCTTGTGTGCAATCCCATTATCGAAAAGGCAAGCGCACTTTTTCCTGAACCGGACTCTCCAACAATAGCAAGAATCTCATTTTTGCGAACAGATAGGGTAACATCATCTACTGCGGCATAATAATCATCTGCGATCCTGAACGATGTCGATAAATTTTTGATTTCTAATAATTCTTCGCTCAAATTAATCCCCCTAACGGCAAGAGTTTCAAAATCCATACAATGAAATATTATGTAAATTTTGATATAAACAGTATTTATTTTCATGAAACATAACAAAACACATACTGTCATCATTATTAACACCATTAACGATACTATAAGTATTTCAATCGGATTAAAAAAAATGATTTCCCGTAACTTTGTAGTTCATTTTAATTAACTTATGGTAAATTATCAATCTTTTCCTATAAAAAAATTTTATTTCATGTGATTAAATGTAACGTAGAAAACAAAAAAACGGCTCTAGGCCGCCTTTTTTTGGAATAAATAATATTGTGAATAAATTATTTTTTTGTTCAATAGGGGAGATTTGGAGGTTGTTGCAGTCACTAGTGGACTATTGTTCGCGTCGTAGTCGTTGATTATGACGAATCTTTATTTCATTCCCTTGCTCTGTAGCTTGATAAAAAACACGTTGAGAAATCTCTTTAGGCAAATACTCCTGTTTCACATAATGCCCCGGAAAATTGTGCGGATATTGATACCCTTCATGCCCTAACGCAGTAGCCCCTTTGTAATGGGTGTCTCGTAAGTGTAAGGGTACCTCGGCAGATTTAATCTCATCCATACTCGCCATTGCATTTGAAATCGCAGTAACTACAGCATTAGACTTTGGACTCTCCACCGCAAAAAGAATCGCTTGTGCAATGTTTAGCCTCGCTTCTGGCCAACCGTTATTCCTATACGCTTCGAGCGCGCTCACGGCTTGGACCATGGCTTGTGGATTCGCCAGTCCAATATCCTCACTGCTAGCCGCAATCAATCGCCGAATAAATGTCATCGGGTCCATCCCAAGCTTTTCTACCGCATATAGAAACCAGAACAACGCAGCATCACTAGAACCACGTATGCTTTTGTGAAAAGCGGAAAGCACATCATACTGCGTCGATTCATCTGCTTTCACAATAGGGCGCCGAATTGACTCTTCCGCCACCTCCAGCGTGATATGCACACTGCCATCTGCCTCGGGAGCAGTAGTTAACGCCGCTAATTCCAGAGCATTTAATGCCCGCCGAATATCTCCGTTAGCCATCGTAGCGATATGCATTAATGCCTCTTCATCAACCTGAAGCTCCATGAATCCAAGCCCTCTATCCTTGTCCTCTAAAGCCCTGCGCATCGCGATCAGACTGTGTTCACTCGTTAATGCCTCCAGCTGAAACAAGGTAGAACGGCTCATAAGCGCTCCGTTAACATAATGGAACGGGTTCTCTGTAGTTGCACCAATAAATGTTATGGTTCCTTTTTCTACCGCCGGCAACAGCGCATCCTGACGTGAACTATTGAACCGATGTACCTCATCCAGAAAAAGAATCGTCTTAGAACCGTATAGTGTTTTATTATTTTGAGCTCGTTCAATGACCTCTCGCACATCCTTTACGGAAGCCTCCACCGCATTCAGGCGTACAAACTCCCCTTGCGTATGATGAGAAATGATATGAGCCAATGTTGTTTTGCCACAACCAGGAGGTCCATAGAGCAAAATTGAAGAGACCTGATCAGCCTCAATCGCTCTTCGCAGTAGCTTTCCCCGGCCTATGATATGTTCTTGACCAATATATTCATCCAGATTCTCCGGTCTCATTCGGTCCGCAAGCAGCCGTCCGCCCCCAGTGTCCTCTCCCATAGAAAATAAATCCATAACTCCACTTCCTTGCTATATTCTTGTAAAAGCACAATGTAAACCTCTCCCTATCATACCATATCAAAGCACTGAATTAGGATGCCCTTCCAAGCAAGGTCACTGTATCAGCCTTGACGTATTCTCCGTAAAAAATAAAAAGAGCATGATCTCGTCTTAGAAAGGCGGGAGCCATGCTCTTTTTTCAAATTGTACGCTAGCAGTTTATCGCCAGCCTCATTTTTGATATGATTTTCCGAATGCTCTCTTCCGACAGATGATACTTCTTCTGAAGCTCAGCTACGGAATCGCCTTCACGATGACAACTGAAAATTTCCTTATTGCGATTCGCTATCTCTTTCCTCGAACCGCTGTTCTCGCCCCATCTAACCCGCTCTTCCGTTTTCTTCGGGATGTAGAGCAGTTCACCTTGGATGTATCCCTGAAGCTCTTCGAGCAAGCCAGGGGGGAGCACATCCTTCCCATTTACATAACTCAACTTGCATTTCCTCCTTCAACAGGTGTGTCCCTATGCGTCGGTCAACTAAGTTTTTAGTTATAATCACGTCACCTGCCTCCTTTCTTCTCCTCATATTTGGAAAAATCCGTAATTTCATTATATAAAAACCTCTTGGTAGCGTCTACATTCTAATTCATAAATTTCGTTTTTATGGATAAGTGTGGTACTTCCTATGTTAGTAATAAGGAGGCCATACGGCCTCCTCGCTTTAAGCGGGTTTCCGTCTTAGACGGAAACCACCTCGTATACTGAAATCATCTCAATCAGCCTCCTTCCAGAAGTGTTCTTGCCCGGCCGGACACTTATTATTAAGCCATACCTATAGGGGAGTTACAAGTTCAAAAACAGTTATAACTGTTCTCCACCAGTCTTAATTCCCCTCAGAATCGCTTTCAGCCGTCATTTGCACATAGGAAGGCATTTCCCCATTATGAAGCAACCAAAGCTCGTGGAGTGCTCGTGTACAGCCTACATACATCAGCTTTGCATCCCATGCTGTCGCCCCGTAATGATCTCGATCGGCATCCGCTAAGATTACCGCATCAAATTCCAAACCTTTAGATAAATACACAGGCAGCACCGATAGTCCACCCTGATATTGCGTCATGCTGCCGTCTATCAGATGTATATCTTCAAAATGCTGCTCCAGCTCAGCGTACAGCTCTGTGGCTTCACGCAAACTACGTGTTAGCACAGCCACAGTACGGTATTCCCTTCCAGACAAGGACTTCAGTGAGTTGCTTATTGTCCGCAGACGAGCTTGCTCATCAGCCACCAGTTTCCCAGTATCCTCCCCGTAGGCGATCATTCGCACGGGATCTCCACTACGAAAAACCGGAACAGCCAGCAGAGAGCTTTCCACACCGGAAGATAGAATGCCATTAGCGAAATCTATAATTTCCATAGTAGAACGATAGCTCCGTGTCAGTGCGTGATAAGCCGTGTTCTCAGGGGCAAACAAGGTCTGCATCTCTTCCCAAGCGTGTACGCCTTTATAGGCGTGTATGCCCTGTGACAGATCACCCAGGATCGTAAAGGAATGACCCCGCACATATAAATCCAGCACCGCAATTTGGAAAGGAGAAAAATCCTGAGCCTCGTCAATCACCACATGATCAAAGCGAGTTACACCCTCGTCTCCATTCAAAAGATAATGGATATACAACAGAGGCGGTAAATCCTCTTCGCGTATAATTCCTTTTTTCAGATCTTTTGCCGTTTCCTTCAGCACAGCTACCGGAATATTCTCTGGCGGATTCACAGGCCAATCTTCCGGGACTTTAGCCGCACGGAAGATTTGCTTGTAGATCGTCAACGGATCGTACTTAGGCCATTTTGCACTGTATGCTTTTTCTCGCGCAGCACCTTTTTTCTTGCGATCCTTCATAGCTGCAGCCGATGGACTCTTCTTCAGCTCCATCTCGATCCAGCGATGTATCCGTGCCATTACACGTTCCTTCCGCTTCGCTGGCGGATAAGGAGCGTACTCTTCATTATGCCAACGTAAGATCATCGATCGGCGCAGCACAGCGCCCTCCCACGGGATAAAATCTCCCTCAGGAACAGAACTTGTCTCCAGCAGCTTAATACTTGATTCAATAATACTCATCAGAACCGTAGAGCCCTTGAAACGTCCCGGCGTTTCTTCTGTAATCACAGGCATACCGCCAGAGGTTTCAAACCAGCGGTTCATCGTCTCCGTCGCATCCTGTTCTGGAAGCTCCAGACCTAGTACATTTGCCGCCCAATCCGGAAAGGTGCTCTGAGCAATATTACCTACTCCTAGTTCAGGCAGTACATCTGAGATGTAATCCAGAAACATCCGGTTCGGTGCAAAAATAATCATTTTTTCCGCAGAAACCTGATCCTTGTATTGATACAGCAGAAAGGCTAATCGGTGAAGTGCAACTGTTGTTTTACCACTTCCCGCTACGCCCTGAATGATCAGCGCTGTATTTTTGGCCGCACGGATAATCTTGTCCTGCTCCTCCTGGATGGTAGATACGATATCACGGAGACGATTGTCTTTGTTCTCTCCCAAACGATAGACGAGAAACTCGTCTGATACTACAGGCGCGTCACTCTCCCGATTGTACGTATCTGCGACCCGCTCCAGAATCTGCTTACGAATCACCACGTTGCGTTTGAGGTATACCAGTCCTTCTATCAGTCCCTCAGGAGCTTCATAGGAGGCTGGCTCCGTACCACCGGTAAACGAATAGAACAGGCTTGCTACCGGTGCGCGCCAGTCAATGACTAGCGGACGGTCGCTTACCTGCTCGCGGTCTACGCCGATTTTTCCTATATAGAGTGCCTTCCGCTGCTTCTCATCATTGCCCTGAAAATCAAGCCGTCCGAAATAAGGCTCCTGCCGAAGCTTGGCAAGATCTTTGCGCTTCTGTTCACGGTTCGCTTCTAACACTTGTTCCGTATAATCGTGTCCCGTGTACACCGGAGTCTGGTTAAGCTTCTCCAATAAGGTGTCAATCTCAGTAAGCGCTTGATTCAGCCTGTCTTCTTCCTCTTGATAGGCACTTTGAAAGTTGTCTTCCAATTTCAGTTACCTCCTAAAAGTTTATCGAGCTTAAATTTTCATTCTCCTCATTCCCTCTTCTCACACAAAAAGGATACCCATTGTAGCACAATCAGCACTAAAATACCAAATCTTTCAAGAGAGCCCCCACTATAGCACAGCTTGTAAAATAAAGTTAGCTACAAACAAGCCCGCAATCCCATAGAGTGCAGGAGGCACTTCTTTCCCCTTGCCCACAGCAAGCTTCACGATCGGATAAGTGATGAAGCCAAAAGCCATCCCGTCCACAATACTATAAGTGAATGGAATCATAACCATGATCAAAAAAGAAGGGAAAAGCTCTGTCAAATCGCTCAAGTCCATCTCACGCACATTTTGTACCATAAGGCCACCGATTACAATCAAGATCGGTGCGATAGCACTGTCTGGAATGTAGGAGAGCAAAGGGAGGAACAAGAATGTTGCCCCGAACAAAAGACCTGTCACAAGCGAGGTCAGACCCGAACGTCCACCTGCAGCAATCCCTGCATTGGATTCTGCAGCGGCGACTACAGGACTGCTTCCAAAGAGACCTGCGGCGATATTGGCAATAGAGAGTGCTCGTAAGCTGCTCTTGAAGCGCTCAGGACGTCCAGCCATCATCGTCTGAGAGGCGACTAGCCCAATATTTTCAAATACAACGATTAACAGCAATAGGAATACCGCAATCCAGAATACGAGGCTTACAATACCACCCCAGTCCATTCCAAAAAACAGGCTTCCATAACCCGTAAATACATGGCCTGATGCCTGCTTCTCAGGCGCGTGAGCCGCTCCCAGCAAGTAGGCTAGACCTGTACCAACCAGCATACTGATAAGCAAACCACCGTTGGTCCCGCGGATAAACAGTACTAAAGCGAGTAGCAAGGTTACGCAGGAAGTGATAACTGCAGGATCACTAAAATGTCCTATAGCAACAAAAGTGGTCTGATGTGCGATCACAATTCCGCTTTTTTGCAGCCCTATAAAGGTCAGAAATAGCCCTATCCCGACAGTTATCGCATGCTGCAGGTTTTGCGGAATCGCTTCACTAAGAATACGATAAAGCGAGGTGAAGGCCACGATAGCGAATAATACCCCCGTTATAACGACTACCGTAAGCGCCTCTCTCCAGCCCAAATTCATGGAATGAACAAGTGTGTATGTGAAAAAGGCGTTAATCCCCATACCTGGTACTACGATGATCGGCGTCTTCCCGCCGAAGGCCATTAATAGACAGCCTGTAATGGCAGTCAATAACGTAGCCACCATGGCCGGTCTAAGCGGCATACCAGCGTCATGAAGAATCGTCGCATTCACCATCACAATATATACCGAAGCAAAATACGAGAGGATCCCTGCAGCCCATTCCCGTTTCCATTCATTCTCAGGCGCAAGCCCTACACTATTTCGCCAAAAATTCGATTTCATGTACAAAAACCTCCACTGATATTAAGTTCCGCAGGCGGATATTACCCGGATTATAAGCTTAATAACCAGCGGTTCATCCCGGTTTAGCTATTATGCCTATATGTCGTCTGCATCTTGCAGACTCACCTGCTAACCACAACAAAAGGGCGTACGCAACTGGATTCCAGCTGCTCGCCCTTTTGTCCATTTTATTTACTAATTTCGCTATAATTGAAACAGCTTCAGCTCAGCGGTTCACTTACAAGCTGACGCCTCCAGCCTCAAGCAAATCACGCACGGCAACGCTGACCATGATCAGACCGGCTACCGGTGGAACGAATGCATTGCTGGCTGGTGGTTGTTTCGCTTTACGTCGATCCGGCGCATTCTCCGGAACGATCTTATCCGTAACATCCTGACGCGGCTTCATTGGCGGCTCTGTAGAGAATACCACCTTCACGCCCTTTTTAATCCCTTCCTTACGCAGCTTCTGACGAATGACACGAGCAATAGGGTCATAGGTTGTCTTGGAAATGTCTGCTACCTGGAATCGTGTAGGATCCATTTTGTTGGCAGCACCCATGCTTGAGATCATTGGAATTCCACGGGACAGACATTCTTTGATCAAATGAACCTTATAAATAATCGTATCCGAAGCATCGAGTACATAGTCAGGTTTTAATTTGAACAATTCCTCATAGGTTTCTTCTGTATAGAACATGTTGAGCGCAATCGCTTCGCATTCTGGATTGATCAGCTTCACACGGTCTACCATCAATTCAGCCTTCTTCTGCCCAACCGTTGTGGTGAGTGCATGAATTTGCCGATTCACATTAGTAATATCTACAGAATCCTTATCAATCAGAATCAGCCTGCCGATACCGGTGCGCGCCAAAGCCTCAACAGCCATACCGCCAACACCGCCGATGCCTAGCACCGCTACCGTGCTGTTCTTCATTATCTCCAGACCTTCCGGTCCGATCGCCAGTTCCGTACGTGAGAACTGATGTAGCATGAGGTACAGCCTCCTTCAAAAGCTATAGCGAAGCAGAAATCTGCCTAGCCCGCTTCGATTAGTTAATTATTCTTTTTCTTTCTTCGGTTTAAGAGCCAGCTTAATGTGCAGTTGCTCCAATTGTGAACCATCTACTGGCGAAGGTGCATCCATGAGCAGGTCTGTTGCACTTGCTGTTTTCGGGAATGCGATGGTTTCACGCAGATTCGTACGACCGGACAATAGCATTACTAGACGATCTAAACCGAACGCGATACCGCCGTGTGGAGGTGTACCGTATTCGAACGCATCCATCAGGTAACCAAACTTCTCGTAAGCAACCTCTTGCGTGAAGCCAAGGGCTTCGAACATTTTCTCCTGTACGTCACGTTTGTAAATCCGCATGGAGCCCCCGCCTACTTCATAACCGTTCAGAACGATATCATAAGCTTGCGCACGGATTGCACCTGGATCTGTGTCAAACAGATGCAGATCCTCTTCACGTGGACGAGTGAACGGATGGTGTTCCGCCACATAACGTTTCTGATCTTCATCATAACCAAGGAGTGGGAAGTCAGTAACCCAAGCGAACTTGAATACGTTGTCGTCGATCAGACCGAGTTGACGTCCGATTTTGACACGAAGAGCGCCTAGAACGTCTGCTACAACCTTTTTATTATCAGCAGAGAAGAGGAGAAGGTCGCCTTCTTCAGCGCCTGTACGCTCCTTCACAGCCGCAATTTCTTCTTCGGAGAAGAATTTCACAATCGGCCCTTTGAATTCACCGTCTTTCACTTGAATCCATGCCAACCCCTTCGCGCCATAACGAGCGGCATAAGGTCCGAGGTCATCGATTTCTTTACGAGTCCAAGTGCCACAGCCTTTAGCATTTAGACATTTCACTTCGCCGCCTTTTTCGATTACAGAAGCGAACACCTTCACACCGCTAGTTGCAACAATATCATTCATTTCTACAAGTTCTAATCCAAAACGAAGATCTGGTTTATCAGATCCGTATTTGCCCATAGCCTCAGCATAAGTCAAACGTTGGAATGGAAGCTCGATATCTGCTCCTACAGTTTCCTTGAACAGACGCTGCATCAGCTTCTCCATCATACCAAGCAGTTCATCTTGTGATAGGAATGAAGTTTCGATGTCTACTTGAGTGAATTCTGGCTGACGGTCAGCACGCAAATCTTCATCACGGAAACAACGAGCGATTTGGTAATAGCGCTCCACGCCGCCCACCATCAACAATTGCTTGTAGATTTGTGGAGATTGCGGCAATGCGAAGAATTCACCTTCATGCACACGGCTTGGCACCAAATAATCACGCGCGCCTTCCGGAGAGCTCTTAGTCAGGATCGGTGTTTCTACGTCGATGAATCCTTCACTATCAAGGAAATCGCGGAAAATCTTAGAAGCTTTCGAACGAAGCAGCAAGGTTCTTTGCATTTCCGGACGACGAAGGTCCAAATAGCGATATTTGAGACGCAGAGACTCGTCTACTTCCACACCATCTTCGATGAAGAACGGAGGTGTCTTAGCTGCGTTCAGCACTTCAATGTCCGTAATTTGCACTTCAATTTCACCTGTTGGCAGGTTGCGGTTAATGGTTTCAGCATCACGTTTAACAACTTTACCTTTAACAGCCAGGACGTATTCACTACGAACCTTATCAGCAATTTGTAAGGCTTCGCCAGAGTAGTCTGGGTTAAATACAACTTGTACAATACCGCTTCTGTCACGCAGATCAATAAATAGTACGCCCCCAAGGTCGCGGCGAGTCTGCACCCATCCGTTCAAGGTTACCGTCTGTCCAATATGTTCTGGCGTTAATTGTCCACAATGATGACTTCTTTGCATAATTTATCATTCCCCTTCATGGTTAAAAATACATTTTTAATCTTTCTCTATACAGTCACCATAAGACGATGTAGTCAGATGGTCTAAACTAGTGCCTGACCCAGCTCTTCCAGCTTCACGGTGCGCTGCTCCCCGGTATTCATCGACTTCACTGTAATGACCCCATTCTTCAGCTCATCTTCGCCAAGAATGGCAGTATAACGTGCCGACATACGGTCTGCCGATTTCATCTGCGCCTTCATCTTCCGGCCTAAATAATCGCGTTCTGCCGAGAACCCTTGACTGCGCAGAATATATAGCTGTTTAGAGATTTCGATATCAGCTTCTTCACCGAGAGCTACGAAGTACACATCCAGTGGCTTCGCCGTCTCCAGCTCTACCTTCTGATCCTCAAGAATGAGGAGAATTCGTTCCAGCCCAATCCCAAAACCAATCCCAGGTTGGTCCGGTCCACCAATTTCTTCAACCAAACCGTTGTATCGGCCACCGCCGCCCACGGTATCAATCGAGCCAATACCTGCTGCTTTATATTCAAACGCTGTATGCGTGTAATAATCCAGTCCTCTGACAAGACGAGGGTTAATGGTGAATTCCACTCCCATGATGTTAAGGTGCATCTTCACCTTCTCAAAATGAATTGTGCACTCTTCATCCAGACTATCCAAAATGGAAGGCGCATCTGTAAATTTATCCTGATCTACCTTGCAATCCAGCACGCGAAGCGGATTACGCTCAATCCGACGCTGACAGTCACTGCAAAGGGTATCCTTCATGGGTCTTAAGAAACCCAATAGTTTCTCCCGATAAGCTGCACGGCTAGGTGCGTTACCGACAGAATTGATTTCAACTCTTACATCCTTAAGGCCAAGATCCTTATAGAATTGATAGCCTAAAGAAACTACTTCCGCATCAATAGCCGGATCCACGGCTCCAAAAGCCTCAATACCAAACTGATGGAATTGACGATATCTCCCTGCCTGTGGACGCTCATAACGGAACATGGGTCCGATATAATACAGCTTGCTTACATCCGGTTCACCATATAGCTTGTTCTGAACATAAGCTCGGACTACACCTGCCGTTCCTTCAGGACGCAGCGCCAAATCGCGATCGCCTTTATCCTTGAACGTGTACATCTCGCCTTCCACAATATCCGTTGTTTCGCCTACCCCACGCTCGAATAACCCCGTGTTCTCGAACATTGGTGTACGGATTTCACGATAATTGAAACGACGGCACAAATCTCTAGCCGTCCCTTCAATGTACTGCCATTTCTCCACAGTCCCCGGAAGCACATCCTGTGTTCCTGTAGGTTTCTCGAATCTTTCTTTAGCCACAGTCTATCCCTCCTAAAAAATACCCCTCTAAATCTGCTCTCTTCATCACTTCATCATGCTAAACAAAACAAAAAATCCCCCGTCCTGTTTATAAAAAACAGGGACGAGGGATTATCATAACCAATAATACACCCGTGGTACCACCCACATTCCGGATCAGAACCATTCTGAATCCGCTCAAAGCGGTTAACGCCCGCCTACGCGTAACGGCTACTGATCGCGGCAACATCCATTGCCCACTTTCGCCGTACGTTCTCGGGGAGGTCATTCATTCGCTCATCAACAGAATCCTTGCAGCCAAGCGGAAACGATAAATCATCCGTTGTACTGGATGTCATCTGAATCTACAGGGGATTCCTCTCTGGGGTTGTGGGTCCTCGAATTACTTGTTCCCGTCATCAAAACCATATGATAAAATCGTATATTTTTAAATTCTACTGAACTACTGTGCTAAAGTCAAGGCAGTAAATACGAAGCTGAATAAAAATTCGACAACTTTCAACTTCTAACCTTTCATTTGAACCGTTACAAAAAAAATGACCTGCAGCCAAATGCTGCAGGTCCATCATCATATATTATTAAAAAGGGGGTCATGCCTTTATTATAAACACGCTATATTAAGGAAACATGTATGTAATATTACGATTATATTACATTCATGAAAGCGGTTTATTTTAATAGATTATTGTTAATCGAATTGCTCAACAAATGCCCCTTTACCCCGAAGGATTTCTACAACCTCATTATAATTCTCTTCTGCGACACTTAAATCCATCACATAACGCAGTTCACTTAAATCCCCATCTGTAAGCTCGTCATCGGCTACATCCGCACTTACCTGGTCTTCATCTACACTATAATGAGTCTCAGGTTCATCCCGAGTTTCGGAGGCGGCAACACCAGGAGCCAGCATAGCTCCAGCTGCCGGAGTGCTACCCGTTCCAAGCGTCCCTATTGTGCCTGCAGCTAATGTTGTATTACTAAATGGCGCGATGGGAAACAGGATTCTACGATCTTCCCCAATAGGGTCCGTGAGCGGCCAAACTTCCAAGCCATCCACCTTGTAACTAAACAATGCAATTTTAGCACCTTCTGCTTCATTTTCCGTTCTAAAATATGCTTGGATTTTTCTGGTCATTACCATTACCTCCTTTAGATTATAAGACTCAGTGTTATAAATTGCTATTTCAGGACCTTCAATATTTCACGAACGAAGGCAGGCTCATCTTTCGGTGTACGCGAAGTAATGTAATTACGATCAACTACCACTTCTTCATCTTTAAACTCCGCACCGGCGTTCACAACATCATCTTTCAGCGGAGGATAACAGGTGATGGTACGTCCCTTAAGCAAGTCTGCACTAATCAGAATTTGAGGTCCGTGGCAAATAGATGCGATTGGTTTACCAGCTTCATTTGCTTCTTTCACAAACTTCAGAATATCCGCATTTTGCCGCAAGTTTTCGGGGGAAGAACCCCCTGGAATTACAATCGCGTCATAGCTGCCTGCTTTAACATCGGCTATAGCTTTATCAGCTGCGTAAGAGACTTCTTTCTTTTTGCCTAGTAAGGTCTCCCCCTTCTTTAAACCAATAATGTCAGCTTGATGTCCTGCCTTTATAACTTCATCATAAGGAACCTTCATCTCAGAATCTTCAAAATCATTAGCTAGTAAAAACGCAACATTACTCATGTGATAAGTTCTCCTCTCTGCTTGTTCATATGAAAAGGTAGTTATTGTTCTTTCTTGTCGTCTATTACCCTTATCACAATGATTTCTAAACTCTAATCAGAAAATACACCCCGTTAACTGCATCAAAAAGCCGCCTCTACCACCATTTCAGGTACGCGGTAAGAGATTGCGGCTTCTTCCTTTGATCACTTGAGATTCAATTTCTTCTTCTGTCTTTTTGGCTAATGCATAGGCTTCTACAGGACTCCCAGCCGCTAGTGCCGGGATGCTTCTCCATACCCATGCCTTCTGTGATTGTCTCATTACCTAAGCTCCTTGCCTTGTGCGGGATCACTGTCTACCTTTAGTTTATCCAGCTCCAAGTGGCTCTATCCGCGCAAGTATCTACTACAACACAACAGATACAAGCAGACTTTTATGCGAAGGACGCTTGTAGCCATCAGAAGAAGGAGGATTACTAGAATTTTGGAAGCTCCGTTAGAGCTGGTGTTTGCTTTCAACCCCCCAATTGGTTCGCTTTTGCTGAGCGCAATATGTAGAATAGGCGTATCACAACAACAATAGCGAGGTGGAAAGGATTAACAGCATGGATAAAAGAGTGCTTGTCGTAGACGATGAACGCTCTATCGTGATAGCTATCGCCTATGCACTGCGGCGGGAAGGCTTTCAGGTCGAAACGGCCGCTGACGGCGAAGCCGCGCTCAGGCTCGTCGAATCGTTCCAGCCGCAAGTGTTCGTACTGGACGTTATGATGCCAGGGCTGTCTGGTTATGATGTGTGCCGTCGGCTGGAGAACCGGAGAGGGATTGGCATCCTATTGCTCACGGTCAAGAACGACATTGTAGACAAAGTACTAGGCCTGGAGCTGGGTGCAGATGATTATATGACCAAGCCGTTCGATATTCGAGAGCTCGTCGCCCGAGTTAGAGCGCTGCACCGTCGAGTCGAGAAAAGCGCGGAACACGCTCCCTCCGACAGTCCAATCATAATTGGTGGGGTGAAAGTGAACCCGTCACATCGTGACGTACAGGTGACCGGTGAGAAGGTGGGGCTGACGCCCAAAGAATTCGAGCTGCTACACCTGCTCGTCCTCCATACGGAACGGGTATACACGCGCGAGGAACTACTAGATCTTGTCTGGGGGCTCGACTATGACGGGGGCACGCGCACAGTAGACATTCATATACAGCGCATCCGCAGTAAGTTGGGCGACGAAGGTCAACGTCTGCTCCAGACCGTATACGGAGTAGGTTACAAAGCCACCCGGGAGTCCTTATGAGGGTGAGTTTACGATGGAAGTTCTCCCTGCTGCTCGCGGGCTTGCTGTTGTTCACGGTGAGCGTGCTTAGTGTGCTAGTACTACGCAGTATCCGTCACAACCAACGTACTGGACTGGAGCGTGAAATGGCGGAGATGACGAACCGCGCCGAATTGACGGTGAAGATGAGCTACTTGTCCGGGGAACAGGTCAGCTTGAAGGCATTCATGAAGTATCGTGGCATGGATCTCTCCAATCGATTGGGGCAATCCAACGGACTGCACGTCCGACTGTACGATGAGACCGGTGTCGAGATCGGGAATTCGCTGCCTCTCGTTCCTTCCCCCACTATGCCGGATGCGCTGCAGTATGCACTCCAGGGCAAAGTTGCTTATTCGGACGTCCAGGACGTGCTATATTATTTCACACCCATCATGTTCGAGGAACAACTGATCGCTGTAGCCGAATTCCAGAGACCCGTGGGCGAGCTGCACGCCTTTTACCGGGAGACAAGAACAATGTTTTTCCTATCCGGCTCAACCGTTCTGCTCGCCAGCTTCTTGCTTGGCTTCCTCTATGTCTACCGACAATCCAAAGCTATAACTCTGCTCAAGCAGACAGCGAACAACATCGAAGCAGGAGCGTATATTGATCATGCACCGCTAGTCCGTAAGGATGAACTTGGCGAATTAAGCGAGGGCATTTATAGCATGAGCCGTGAGATCGAATCGAGTATGAAGAAGTTAGAAACGGAGAAAGCGAAGCTATCGCTTGTCGTAGACAAGCTGCAAGTGTTGGAGCAGCAACAGAAGCAATTCATTAATAATATTAGTCATGAACTTAAGACACCTCTCACTTCTATCACTGCATATGCCGATCTACTGGAACTATACCCAGATGATCCTTTACTGTTTCAGCAAGCGATGGAAAGCATTCGCAAGGAATCGTCTAGACTGCACAAGCTAGTGGAAAACGCGCTGCGCCTTGCCTCACTGGAGAAGTACGAATTCGAATACCAGGCTGAAGCCGTGTCACTTGATATCGTGCTGGACGAGCTCGTCTCTCTTATGAAAGGCAAGGCTGACAAATTCGGTCTAACCTTTCAGCTTCACACAGTACCTGCCACCATATGGGCGGAACGCGAGAGTTTAATACACATCTTCGTTAATTTACTGGACAACGCGATCAAATACAACCTCCCCGGTGGAAGCATCAATATTCGATTGTATACCGAACAGAATCACGCAAAAGTAGAAATTGTTGATACGGGAATTGGCATTCCTTCCGAATCCCAGGAGCGAATCTTTGAACCCTTCTACACCGCGAACAAGGCGCGTTCAAAAGAAACGAGAGGAAGCGGCTTGGGACTTACTCTCGTTCAGCAATGGGTGGAGAAGCAAAGAGGAATCATACAATTGAAACGCTCAGACTCCAATGGGAGCGTGTTCGAAGTACGGTTTCCCCTCTATCATCATGATTCTGTATAAGTCCCAACTTCTCTCTTCTCCAAGTCTCGATACGTTTACAACTTGGAAACAATTCGAAATACTGTGGAGACATCCTGTTGGTACACTCTTATCAGGTTTTATAACACAGCTTAGAAGGAGATACATCATTCATGAAGATGAAACAAGTTGGGATCGTATTACTAGCGGTTGGGATCGCAGGCTGCAGCAGCATAACACAGAATAACGGCGGTGGAGCAACTAATAGCCCACCAGTTACCGTCATTGACAAGAACAAGCCAGAGAAGCCTGATTCGCAAATCGATGAATCAATCACCATGGATCAACTCGAGCGACTTGACGGCCTGTATGCGCAAGATTGGCTGAACGAGAACGAATTGTTAATTGCCCAGACGAATCCGGACGCGAAGAAGATTGATTCCGACTCCGGTCCAATGAAGCCTACCCAGCTGTATATTTACAACTTGAAAACGAAACAGGTCAAAGCGCTGAAACCGAGCGAAGACCGCGTGCAAGAGAGTCCGATTGTCTCGCCGGACGGCCAATATGTCTTTTTCCATGAAAACACCTCTTTCATGATGGACGGTGGCCGCGGTGTCCTTGTGCATTTGCCAACCGGAACTAGCCGGATAATCACGGATAAGGATAAGGGCGGACAGGAATGGGGCCAGTGGACAGACTCCAATCACCTGATCGTAGGCAACGGTAAAGGTGCCATTCTGCAGGTTGGGACAGTTAGTAAAGACGAGGTATTGCTTAGTAAAGATAAAAACGTCATGTTCGATTATGCAGCGAAGACTGGGAATATGCTCTTCTACATCAACCCTAATCCCGATAACACACTGTCGGCCTACAATCTGGAGACGAAGAAAGAGACGATCGTGGACAAATCCGTCTGGAGAATGTCACTGTCCCCTGACGGCAATCAGTTAGCCATGCTGAAGAGCACGGGGGATACGGAACGCACGCTGTTCCTCATGAACTCGAACGACACCTCAAAGCGGACTAAGCTCGCCGTGACGACTCAGATGTACGCCTTCGATTGGTCCCCAGATAGCTCATACTTGGCCTTCGCCGTGTATAACAAGGACAGGGACGGCATGAACGGTGTCTACGTTGCGGATGCGAAGACCGGCAAGATCGAGCAACTCGGCGATTTCCAGGATGTCGCAACCGTCGCCTGGAGCCCTTCGGGCAAGCAACTAATGGTCTCGACAAGCACATTTGTGGATAATAAGCCCAAACTAACGACTTATCGGTTAGTGTTGAAGTAATTAATATGGTTAATTACAATACCAAAAAAGCGTCCAACATATTAGTCACGACTAATATGTTGGACGCTTTTTTAATTTTGAAATTTTTGATGTTAAGGTCTTGATAAATAGGAAGCAATCTTCGACATTTTTTTCATTAACTGCGGCTATCTAAAATGAGAGTAACCGGGCCCCAATTGGTCAGCGACACATCCATCATCGCTCCAAATACACCCGTCTCCACCTGAAGACCTCCGGCTCTAAGCTCTTGGTTAAAATAATCATAAAGTCGCTCGGCTTCCGCTGGAGCTGCTGCTCCCATAAAGTTCGGCCGTCTCCCCTTGCGACAATCCCCGTATAAAGTAAACTGGGATACCGAAAGAATTGCTCCCTCAGTCTCCGTGACACTGTAGTTCATTTTACCGGCATCATCTTCAAAAATACGCAGTCCTGCTATTTTGTCCGCCAAATATTTGGCATCCTTTTCTGTATCTTCATGCGTAACGCCGACTAGCAGCATCAAGCCTTTGCCAATCTCTCCGGTCACTGCACTATCCACGGTTACTTTGGCATCCTTACAACGCTGTACTACAACTCTCATCGTACTACTCCGCTCCTTGCCCTATTGCATAATCCGATTCACTGTATATACATCCTTGACTCGTTTCACTTTATCTACAACGGATTGCAGATGCTCTGTGTTACGGATGAGAATGGTCATATGAATCATTGCCATCTTATTCTTGTCAGAGCGCCCAGTGACCGCAGAAATGTTCGTTTTACTCTCGGAAACCGCCTGCAGCACTTCATTGAGCAGTCCATTACGATCATGACCAGTAATCTCAATATCCACACTGTAGTTCGCTTCCATCGTGCCTTCCCATTCCACTTCAATCACTCTTGCTGCTTCTTCTCCATCACCTTCACCCGGAATGTTAGGACAATCCTGGCGGTGTACAGATACTCCCCGGCCCCGTGTAACATAACCTACAATATCGTCACCCGGTACCGGATTACAACATCGTGCAAAACGGACAAGTAAATTTTCAATTCCCTTTACACTAACACCATTGGTAGGTTGATTACGTTTTTCGCCGGAAGACTTGATCTCCTTCATCTCTGAGGTAAGCTCTAAGTGATTAGCGGCTTCTTCCTGCTCTCTGCGCAGCTTCTCCGTCAAACGGGAAGCAATCTGAGAAGCGGTAATTCCCCCAAAGCCAACAGCAGATAACATATCCTCAACATCGTTAAAAGCGAATTTCTTCGCAGCTTCTAATAATTTTTCATCGGAAATCCACTCAGAAACCTCGACATTCAGACGCTTCAGCTCACGTTCAATCGCTTCGCGACCTTTTTCGACATTTTCCTCACGCTTTTCTTTTTTGAACCATTGCTTAATTTTGCTTCGCGCATGAGAGGATTGGGCAATCTTGAGCCAGTCGCGGCTCGGTCCATAAGAATGCTTAGACGTCAGTATTTCAACAATATCGCCTGTCTTCAGCTTGTGATCCAGCGGTACGATTCTTCCATTCACCTTAGAACCGATCGTGCGATTCCCCACTTCCGTATGAATACGGAATGCGAAATCAAGCGGTACAGAACCCGCAGGAAGCTCAATAACCTCGCCTTTAGGCGTAAATACGAACACAAGATCCGAGAAAAAATCCATTTTGAGTGATTTTACGAACTCTTCGGCATCCTTGGCCTCATGCTGCAGCTCCAATATTTCGCGAAAAAATGGCATCCGGTTCTCCGGATTCACATTATTGCTGGTACCTTCTTTGTATGCCCAGTGTGCTGCGATCCCGTATTCAGCCGTGCGATGCATTTCCCAAGTACGAATTTGCACTTCGGTTGGCTCTCCGCCAGGACCTACCACTGTAGTATGCAAAGATTGATACATATTCGCTTTGGGCATAGCTATATAATCTTTGAATCGACCTGGCATCGGCTTCCAAAGCGTATGAATAATTCCGAGGGTTGCATAACAATCCTTGATATTATCCACAATGATACGGATGGCCAAGAGGTCATAGATCTCGTTAAACTGTTTGTTTTTTGTGCTCATTTTGTTATAGACACTGTAGATATGCTTCGGGCGACCTGAAAGATCACCTTCAATGCCCATTTCATCCAGCTTGGCACGAATACGGCCAATTACGCTGTCGATAAATTGCTCACGTTCTGCCCGCTTCTTATGCACCAGATTAGCAATGCGATAGTACTGCTGCGGATTCAAGTAACGAAGTGCAATATCCTCCATCTCCCACTTAATCGCGGAAATCCCCAAACGATCAGCCACAGGACAGAAAATCTCCAACGTTTCGTAAGAAATACGGCGCTGGCTCTCTTCAGATTGATACTTTAACGTACGCATATTATGCAGGCGATCCGCTAGTTTGATAACGATAACCCGGATATCCTGCGCCATCGCAATAAACATCTTACGGTAATTCTCGTTCTGCTGCTCTTCCTTTGAGCGAAAACGGATGCGTTCCAGCTTAGTTAAGCCATCGACAAGCATCGCACAGGTATCCCCAAATTTCGCGCGGATTTGTTCCAATGAGACCGTCGTATCTTCCACAACATCATGCAAAAGCGCCGCAACAATAGATATAACATCCATTTGCATATTGACGACAATATCTGCCACCGCCAGCGGATGCAGAATGTATGGCTCCCCCGACTTGCGGATCTGCCCGTGATGAGCCTGATCGGCAAATTCATAAGCTTCCCGGATGCGGAGAAGATCTTTATCTTTTATATAGGCGCCAGCCTTATCAATTAATCGCTCTATGCCCATTCTCGTCGTATCCGTTTCCTTTCTATAATAAAATGAACCCGCAATCATTCTACAATCTGCAGGTTCCAATCATTTCGCAAGCAACTTACGCTCTTGTTCAAAGTTGTCTATAATTATGACGCTTACGAAGGATTACGTCAACACTTGCCATCTCATGGTATTCAAGAAGTAAAAGTTATGAAAATCGGACAAATTAATAACACTTGTGAAAATGTTGTTGTAAAAATGCCCAGTTCTATTTAATCTAGTAAAGGCGGATTTTCGCTGGACAATATCATAGCCAATAAGAAAGAGGAGTGAACTCCATTGCAACGCGAAATTCAAGTTAATGAAAAACTTCCATGGGGCCCCGGTTTTCTATTAAGCCTACAGCATTTGTTCGCCATGTTTGGCAGTACAGTGCTAGTGCCTAACTTGTTCGGGGTTGACCCTGGGATGATTTTGCTGATGAACGGTATCGGCACACTGTTATACATCTGGATTTGCCGTGGTAAAATACCTGCCTACCTAGGCTCCAGCTTTGCATTTATCGCACCAGTCTTATCTGTGCTTGCCGATCATCAAGATGATCATATGAAAGGGTATTCGCTTGCTTTAGGCGCTTTCATCATCACTGGTGTTATCTTTGTACTCGTTGCTTTAATCATCCGTTATGCAGGAACAAAATGGATTGATGTCGTCTTCCCACCAGCTGTAATGGGTGCTATCGTAGCAACGATCGGACTTGAGCTTGTGCCTGTTGCCGCGCGTATGGCAGGACTTATTGCTCCTGAAGGTGTTGCAGTTGCAGACTGGACTCCTGATGGCAAAGCAATCACACTTTCTATGGTAACACTGGGCGTAACGGTAATCGGAGCTGTGCTTTTCCGCGGTTTCCCTAAAATCATTCATATCCTCATCGGTATCGTAACTGGTTATGGTTTAGCTTATATTATGAAAATGGTGGATACTGCTGCCATATCTAATGCAAATTTTTTAGCACACCCTACCATTGTTACTCCATCCTTCGATTGGAATGTAATCCTAACCATTATTCCAGTATCGCTTGTTGTAATTGTTGAGCATATTGGACATTTGCTTGTAACCAGTAATATCGTCGGTAAAGATTTGGCTAAAGATCCTGGACTTGACCGTTCCCTGATGGGTAACGGGATATCAACCATTCTTTCCGGTTTTATCGGTTCTACTCCAAATACAACCTACGGTGAGAATATCGGGGTTATGGCTTTAACTAAAGTTTATTCGGTATATGTTATTGGCGGTGCAGCGGTGATCGCCATTGTGCTTTCGTTCTCAGGGACTTTCTCCTCCGTTATTGCTAACATCCCGACACCTGTAATGGGTGGTGTATCCCTGCTGTTATTCGGCGTAATTGCCGCATCAGGTTTACGGATCTTTGTTGAGCAAAAAGTTGATTTTTCCAAGGCTACTAACATGATCATGGCTACCCTGGTACTTGTTGTCGGAATTAGTGGCACAACCCTTACTATGGGCAACGTAAAACTCAGTGGTATGGCTCTAGCTACAATTGTTGGTATCGTTCTAGCCATATTCTTCAAACTCATTGAAGTTCTTGGACTGTCCAATGATGGTGGGGAAAGCGATAAAGCTGCTCACTAATTTATTTATGAATTAATAATTCAAAAAGACTGCTCTAGATCCATTTTATGGATTAAGCAGTCTTTTTTTTGACTCAAAACTGAAATTTCCGGTTGATCGTTTAAGAAGCATTTTGATCAAAAAATGCAAAACAGCAATTCTCCGCAAGTGGTGACAGAGAATTGCTGTTGTTTGCACTTTTCAACATCATTCGATACATAAATGCCCATTTATTTCCCGGGAAAAGACAAGTTTATCGGATTAATCTTCGTAATCAACTAAAGTAATAACTTCAATTCCAGAAAGCTTATTACGTCCAGCAAGCTCAACCAATTCAATCAAAAATGCTGCGCCTACCACCTTACCACCAAGCTGCTCCACAAGGCTTACCGAAGTAGCTATAGTGCCTCCTGTTGCTAATAAATCATCAGCAATTAATACATTTTGTCCAGGCTTAATCGCATCTGTATGAACAGCAAGTGTGTCTTTACCATATTCAAGATCATACCCAACCTCGATAGTCTCATAAGGCAGTTTCCCACTCTTACGAATTGGCACAAAACCTACACCCAATGCATAAGCAAGCGGTGCACCAACTACAAAGCCACGTGCTTCCGGTCCAGCTATTACGTCTATTTCTAAGTGAGCTACAAGAGCTTTCAGTGCATCAATCGCCTGGCGGTAAGCGTCACCGTCTTTTAGCAAAGTGGTGATATCTTTAAAACTAATACCTTCTTTTGGAAAGTCAGGAATCACGCGAATACTATCTTTAAAATCCAAATTTTTCATCTCCTAAAAGTTTTGTTAGCATATGCTTCATTGAGTTCAATTCGGCAAAACTTACTTCGTAAGCGTCTGCTTTGTTTTGTTAGCATATGCTACTTTGAGTTCAGTTCGGCAAAACTTGCTTCGTAATTACGATACGCCTAAACGACGTGATAACATCCAATCCTGTAGCTCAGACAGGCTACCTTCCATGAAGTACTGCTCCATTTCCGCCATCTGCCCCAGTCTAACGAAATGACTTGATGCTGTAAGACTCTTAGCTGCGGGCTGCGTAATAAAGGTCACACTTCCCTGACTTCTTTCGATAAAATCAAGCTCCTCGAACACATCTAACATTTTATTAAGCATTCGAATACTTAATGATGATTGTCGGCTTAGCCGCAGCAGCACTTCATTCTCAGGTGTTGCAACAGCAGTGATTGACGCCAGCAGTTTATAAAGTATTTTAAAATGATCCCGTGTCGGAATGATAAGTCGTTCACGACCATCCTTTATAGAATGCAACAGAGCGATATTATCAGCATTAGGAAAAGCCTTTAGTAACGCGTCAAGTTGTTCAGGCGTCTCCGGCATATCCAGTAGACATAACAATGAGACATGCCCTGATTCCTGAATTGAGTCATCCTTATTAGCGGCGCTAATGCCATCTTCTTTATCATATACCCAGAAGGACATTCCTATCAATTCAGTCTGTGGAGTCATACGTCCGCTCTGAAACACTGCTGCGGCACGATATGGACCAGCACCGCTATAAGGCAGCAGCAGCTCTCTAATATGCGCAGCTTGCCGTACAGCGTCAGCAGCGCCACGGAGATCGAATAACTGAGCATCTTGAACAAATAAATCCTGGAGCATCAATTGTGGTTTCCTCGAGCCATTCCACTCGTTGATCGACAGTTCTGCCAGCACATTGATTGTGGTGCCCGCAGGAAGGAGCTTAGCCAAATTTCCTTTACCAAAAGCTAAGGCTTCAATCGTGCTCTTCCCCTGCTGCAATACAATCTTTAAGTGTTTTCCTTCTTGCCCCATTGTTCGTGTCTCTTTCACGGTAGCCCCACGAATGATAAACTTTGGCAAAGGATTTGACATCCCGAAAGGTGCAAGCCTTTCCAATTCAAGCGCGGTCTGAAGGGACAAATCAGATATCGACACTTCTGCATCAGCAGAAGTAACAGGAACGAAATGCTCCGGTGTCAACACAGTAGCCGCGTATTCATTTAATGCCGCAGCGAAGGCTTCTAAGCCGTCCTGATGCAGACTCATTCCTGCGGCTGCTGGATGACCACCGAAATGCTCCATTAAGTTAGAACAAGAGGATAACGCCGCATATATATCAAAGCCAGGAATGGAGCGGGCAGAGCCTTTGCACATACCGGTCTCTGGATGAATATCCAGAATAATCACAGGCCGATAGTAACGCTCCAGCAGTTTAGAAGCCACTATACCTACCACACCCACATTCCAACCTTGTTCAGCAAGAACAATGATATCTGGTATTTCTCCGCCCTGAGTCATCTGCTCCAGTTTTGCAGTGGCCTCCACTACAATTCTTTCTACAACCAATTGGCGTTCTTTATTGAGCAGATCAAGTTCCCCAGCCAGTTGCTCTGCCTCATCAGCATGCTCTGTTGTAAGTAAAGCCACTGCCCGTCCAGCATGATCCAGACGACCGCTCGCATTTATACGAGGCGCCATTCCAAAAGCGATATTAACCGCACTCACGGTACTCATGTTCACCCCGCTGACACCTAGTAAAGCACGAATACCAGGGAATCGAGAGTTTCGCATACTGACTAACCCGTTTCGAACAATCTCGCGATTCTCGTCTAGAAGCGGCATTAAATCCGCTACAGTACCGATAGCAGCTATTTCCGCCCATTCTTCGGGAGTTTCCTCCCCTAACATAGCCTGGGCAAGCTTATAAGCTACCCCCACACCCGCCAATCCTTTGAAGGGATATGGACAGTCGGGCAGCTTCGGATTAATCAGCGTGTAAGCCTCAGGGAGAAGCTCTGGTGGCTCATGATGATCCGTGACGATCACATCGATCCCGAGTTCATTAGCGTAAGCAATCTGATGATAGGCGCTAATGCCAGTATCTACAGTAATAATTAAGGATACACCCTGCTGTAGAGCCCAATCCAAAGCATGATTATGCAGCCCGTAGCCCTCATTCGAACGGTGCGGGATATAAATATCAAAGGAAGCGCCCAAGTAACGTAGCAAATGAATCATTAATGCAGTACTGGACACACCATCGGCGTCATAGTCACCGTAAATAAGAATATGTTCTTCTTCTTTTAAAGCCTTTCTAATTCTGGGAACCGCTTCGGCCATTCCTTTTAGGAGGAAAGGATCATGCGAAGCTTCCACACCGCCATCCATGAACGATAGAGCCTCATGCGGCGTATTCATTCCTCTATTCACTAATAGTGAGGATAAGAGCGGAGAAATAGAAAGGCTCCGGGCCATATCCCTTACGATGTCGGGATCGGCTGCCGGAGATTGCCATCTTGTTTTTGAATAAAGCAATAGCGCTCACCTTTCTCTCACCTTGCGAACTACTGAAGCAACGTCGGAATATCATTATCCGCCAATTCATAGTTACTTTTGTATGGATATCCGGGGTCATAAGGAACTACGTCCATGTGTACCTCACCAACATGAACAAACCGGTGTTGTAATAACTTTCTTGCACATTCCGATATATCCTGTGCTTCCATCACCGTTATCCGCGGATTTACACTGATCTTCACATGCAGATTCACATAATTCCCTTGCTCAAGCGCCTTCAAATGTTCCACACGGATAACGCCGTGAACACGTTGTACAGTTTCAATAAAATTAGCTGCCTCCTCAGAAGGTAGCTCCTGCACATTCTTACCATTTACCGTACTAACAATGAGTATATAGCCTTTACGAAGAATTAAGCATCCAGTTAAAAGTGCGGCAATAGGGTCCATATAGAGTAGAGGATGCCAATAGGTCCCTCCCATTGATAATGATATCCCAACTAATACTGTGATAGAAGTATATAAACTGAAACGATGACTATTGGTATAAGCAGCATGACTGCCATCACCTATTTTTTTAAAGTACCGATATTGATATTGAAATACAGCTTCTTTAAATACAATAGATAGCAAGACAGTTACAAGTGCAAGTTCACCGCGAGTAGATGACTGTCCTTCGGTTAAGTCACGGATTGCAGAGAATACGATCTGCAGCCCTCCCATTAGGATTAATACCGAAAAAAGTATAGCTAAAAGCGGTTCCTTACTCCCCCGCCGATCTTCTATCCGTTGCTTGCTCTTTCTGTTCTCTTCAGAGCGCCACGGAAGAATATCCGCCAATTTAGCTGCAGCATCTGCTCCGGAGTATAAAGCATCGCCCATTAATGCCTTGCTACCTGAAATATAGCCAAAACTACCCTTAGCTACTGCCAAAGTAACATCGCTGATGATCCCTGTCCAAGCAACCGTCTTGCTTTGCGGTGATCGTTCTTTATTCATACGAGGCCCCCCTTACCACTAGCAAGTAATCTCATGATGATACAATACACATGACATACTACCCCAAAGATTTCGAAAGCCGCGTCGCATTTGACGCGGCTTTCTTAAATTATAAAGTTGATGTTTTTTTCATTCAAGTGTAGCCATGTTATTTCTCTTGAGACATTAACCTTTAGCTGGGCTACTTTTTACCTTTGTCTTCTCACGTTTCTTAAGCAGTAGCCACACCGGACTTGCAATAAAGATGGAAGAGTACGCTCCGAATAGCAATCCGATAACCATCGCAAGCGAGAACATCTTGATGGACTCTCCTCCGAGAATTAACAGGAAGAACGCCGCAATAAACACGGTAAATGCTGTGTAGAGAGAGCGCATAAGGGTCTGAGCCACACTCTTATTCACAAGTTCTTTCAAGTCTTCATAGGTCTTCTGTTTACCAAAACGTAAATTCTCACGGATACGGTCAAAGATAACGATCGTATCATTGATGGAATAACCGATAATGGTAAGCACCGCTATAATAAATGTCAAATCCACTTCCAAACGGAAGATAGAGAAGATGGCAACGACCATAAAAGCATCATGGATCAGTGAAACGATAGCTGCCAATGCAAACCGCCATTCAAAACGGATACTTACATAAATGATAATCCCTAGACAAGAAATGAGAACCGCATAGATCGCATTACGTGCAAGTTCTTTAGACATTTCAGTATCCACGGTGTTAATCTCAAACGATGCCTTATCGTCCAGCTTCAAGATCTCTGCTTTAAGCGCTTCATCTTGTTGCTCATCAAGTACTTGATCGTAACGAACGTTGACCCGTTCACTTCCTAACGTAATGCTTGGCTCACTTGAAATCCCAACTTTTTCAACCGCTGAATTAACTTCTTCCAATGTCAAATTCTTAGACAGAGAGATATCAACATTAGATCCTGCTTTGAAATCAACGCTGTAATTCAATCCAAAGGTTGCTAGGAAAATCAAACCTGCCACTGTAAGAGCAATGGAAAAAACATAGAAAAATTTACTCAAATGTACGAAATCAAGCTCTTTCTTAAAGCGCACGAATATCACTCTCCTTAACACCGAAACTCTTCGGTTTGTTCAGCTTACCTGCTTTAACAAGCTGGCTAAGCAACCAGTGGGAGAAATAAAGATTCGTAGCGATACTCAGTACGATTTCCACGATCAGTACCAATGCGAAACCTTTGACTGCACCTGTACCGAAGGCGAACATGACAGCCGCCACAATAACAGTTGTGACATTGGAGTCCATTACTGTCCGGAAAGAGGATTTATTACCTGCTTTAACAGAGGAAAGTACACTTTTACCACTGCGCATTTCTTCCCTTATCCGTTCATTTGTAATGATATTGGCATCGACGGCCATCCCTATACCCAGAATAAACGCGGCTATACCAGGCAATGTCAATGTAAAGTCCGCAAAGACAAAGACCACAATTAGCAACCATGTATGCAAGATCAGTGCAAAACTAGCCAAGAGACCTGGCAAGCGATACATACCGATCATGAAGATAAGGATAATCAAAGAACCTATTAAGCCAGCTTTGATCGTTTGTTCAAGCGACTGTTTACCAAGTGTTGCACCCACACTTTGGGAGTATTTCTCAGTAAGTTTCAGTGGCAACGCACCAAGATTAATAGTGTCAGCCAGTTCACGTGCTTCTTTAATTGTATACTGACCGGAAATAGACGCACTACCATCGGTAAGTACTGCTTGTACCGTAGGGTCCGATAGTTTGTTCTCATCCAAATAAATTGCGAGATTCTTTCCTAAGAGGCGTTTAGTAATCTCTGCGAATTTATCCTTGTCTTTTATTTTGATACTGATGATTGGCTGATTCAGGTTATCCCGTCCAACCTCTGCTGCACCTTCAACAAAATCACTACCTACCAGTTCGATCTTGCTGTAAGTACCTTCAGCGTCACCTTCAGCAGCACTACGGAAAGTCAGAACTGCAGGCTCCTTCATCTTCTTACGAACCTCTGCTTCATCAGTAACGCCCGCAATTTTCAAACGAATACGGTCAGTACCTTCAGTTGTAACCTCTGGTTCACTGGTTCCGAGCGCATTAGCCCGTTTTTCCAAACTTTCTGCTGTTTTCAACAGTGAAGCTCGGGACAATGCAGCTCCCGCTTCCATAGGCTCTGCATGGTACAGAATCTCAAATCCGCCTTTCAGGTCAAGACCAAGTCTAACCTTGTCCAGCAGTCCAGGAGTAGTAAATACCATGACGCCTGTCAAAACGAGCACGGTAATAATAAAGCCCATTAGTCTCTTCATGCTCTAGCTAGTTCCCCTTTCATTAACTCAATATTCCTATTATAGCTACACGCGAAATGACCGTCAATTCACAGCATGGACATAGCTATACTCACACAAAGAAACGGCCGCCCCTGCTCATAACAGCAAGACATCCGTTTATATAGGAAATGTGAAGTTATTATTCTCTCACTTTACAGCTTTATGTACCTATTCGCAAAAAGAAACGGAGTGTTTGTTATTCAGTTCAACCCCCGATAGGCCGCTATAGTCAAATAAGTCATGTAACTATTGGCTTTTAAGGAATAAATATCATTTACCAGCTTATGCAAGGGAGGCATCCCGTCCTTATCATAATTACGACTGATACAATCCCAAATATCCTTGCTGGTTACATACTCATAGCCGAGGAGCCGGAATTCTTCAGCTTTGCTGCGGCACATGGCTTCGATTTCTTCACTATGTTGATCATGATTCCACTGTTCCGATTCCACGTGATGACACCTCCAAAGATCGCTCGTGTGCGTATGCTTACCATAAGTATTCGACCCAAGTTCTCTGCTTTCCTCCTTCCGTCACAAAAAGTTACAACTACTAAAACAAGGCATGCAGGGATAGGGGTACAGCATATCCATAAGAATAGACAAGTTGGCCAGCGTTTCATTTCATTTGGGGAAGAAGGCGTGACCTTTGAGGAAACAGAGCTTTATTCAAGGAACTTTAATCTTGCTTGCCGCCGGCATCATTAATCGAATGCTTGGATTTATACCCCGAATTGCTTTGCCGCGCATCATTGGAGCAGAGGGCGTGGGTCTATATCAGCTCGTGTATCCTTTTTTTCTCGTGCTGGTTACTGTCATTACAGGTGGTATTCCTCTGGCTATTGCTAAAATGGTGGCGGAAGCTGAGGGAGAGAACCGCCCTGAGAAATCGCGGCAAATTTTACGGACTGGCCTTACCCTTAGTGTCGGACTAGGGATCTTCTTTACCATTGTTGCGCTGGTCAGTGCTTCATGGGTCTCCAATGTGCTCTTAACAGACCGCCGAGTTTATTATACTTTTATTGCCATGATCCCAATGATTGGAATTGTTGCTGTATCTGCGATCTACCGTGGTTATTTCCAAGGTAGGCAGAACATGATTCCTTCCGCACTTTCTTCGGTTTTTGAGTCTATCGTGCGAATATTTTTTATGCTGTGGTTCTCTTGGCTTCTGCTACCTAAAGGTATCGCTTTAGCTGCTGCAGGGGCGATGCTCGGTGTAACTGTGGGAGAGATTGGTGGAATGTTAGCCATTCTGTGGCAATATTATGTCATCACGAAAAAAGATAAAAAAACAACCCCCTTCCTAGAGCAGCAGCCGGTCGAACAGGAGAGTATACCCTCTAATCCAGAAGCTGTAAAATCAACCTCCCCCATACTGCGGCGTTTACTAGGTGTATCTATTCCTGTAACGGCAAGCCGACTTGTGGGCTCTTTTTCCTATCTACTGGAATCTATAATTACCGTACGAAGTCTTGCATTGGCAGGAATCGCAACAGCCGCAGCGACTGCGCAGTATGGGTCTTTACAGGGAATGGTGATTCCTTTACTGCTGCTTCCCGGAGCTTTGACCTCCTCCCTTGCGGTGTCTTTGGTCCCATCTTTATCCGAGGCTGCCGCGAGAAAGGACTTGCCTACCATTCACAAACGAATGCATCAAGCCCTTCGACTCGCTCTGGTAACAGGCGCTCCCTTTGCTGTTCTTATGTATGTCTTGGCGGTCCCACTATGTAATTTGTTATACGGCAATGCGGACACCGCTCCTATGCTAAAGCTGATGGCCCCTTTCGCTTTGTTCCTCTATGTTCAAGCCCCCTTACAAGCTGCGCTTCAAGCTATGGACAAACCGGGAAGGGCACTCATCAATACCCTTATTGGGGCAGTAGTCAAAATCATTTTGATTGTTATATTAGCTTCACAGCCTGATTACGGAATCTACGGCGCAATCATTGCCATAATTGTGAACAGTGTTCTTGTTACTCTACTGCACGGGTACAGCGTGGTCAGTCTAATTTCATTATCCTTACGAATAACTGATACCATTAAGACCTTATGTGCGATGATCATTATGGGAGCGGGCGTGCGTTATGTATACATCTCCATTCCCATTGCAGATGCACAATGGATTCAATTTTTATTTGCCTCTGCGATAGGAATGGCCCTGTATTTCGGTATCAGTCTATTAGCTGGTCTTATCTCACTTCGTGATTTGGATCGACTGCCGTTCATTAAGCGCTGGCTTTAGAATGGTTATCTGTTATCCAAACGGTCAACATACACTCGGCCTTTATGATCAATGGAGCAAAGAAATACATCCCGGAAATCTGATACTCCCTTTTGGCGAATCTGGGTTCTCAGCCAGAACCTTGTTTTCCCTATCATCTCTAAATTATGATCCTGGACCTTTCCATCCATAATCAGTGGAATAGGAAGCCCTTCATATCTGATTTTGTTCTTTGGCAGCTTTACTTTCTGACTGCTTACATCTGCATCCTCATCGTTCTTATTGTTCTCAGCAACTGAACTGCTATTGCCTGTTTGATTGGAAGATGAAAGTCCTTTGTCTTTTTCAAAAACGGTAAGCTGACCACTGGGCTCCAGAATCGCAAATTCCACATCTGCAGGACTAGCTATGTTCTGACCTCGCAATTGCTGCAGCAGATCATCAATATTGTACCTTTGTTTACGCATCTCTCCCCGGTGCAGCTTACCTCCAGAAATAAGTATGCTCGGTTTACCGTCCATTAACAGCCGAATCTTTCTACTCTTAAGACTGAGCTGAGCAACCACAACCTGAATGATAACCAATGTGGCCATCGGAACCAGACCTTCGTAAATCGGGCGATTAATATCCTCGATCACAAAAACAGCAATCTCAGCAATCATAATTGAGATCGTTAGATCAAATACAGATAACTTACCGATTTCCCTCTTCCCCATGATACGCATGCACAGGAATATGAAGAAATACATCAGCACGGTCAAGAAAATATGGGTAGTGATATGCTGGGACATATAGCTTCGCTCCCCTCCACTCTCACCCGCAGACTTGTTTTCTCGGGCGGATTAATGTAACCCTATTCTGACCGCTCAGCACAGGGAACATTCGGAAGCGAACATATTAATTAATGGTAAAAAGGCTGCAATGCCCATTCTTGTACTATTGGGGCAAGCCTCCCCATACAATGAATAATAACTTATGTAGATTATTTTTCTAAAAAAACTTTAGGAGGTTGTACCATGTATTTAATCCGGCGCCTGTTCTCATGGAGAATAGCCAATCCTGTGTTATCTGGTCTATGTCGATCATTCCTTTGGATGCTGTTTGGCGCGTTTGTCCTCTCTCTTTTATTATGGGGCAGCGGTCTCAAGGAGCAAGATCTCTCAATGTACACTTATATAGTACACGGCATAGCCGCAGCATTCGGAGGACTAACCGCCGGTCGCAGAGCCACGAACAAAGGCTGGTATCAGGGAAGTCTTACAGGAGTCTTTTACGGGATTATCGTTCTGCTAATTGGATTTCTGGCTCTGGATAGCTCACCTTCTGGTGTTGATCTTCTTTGGGTGCTGGCTGCTGCAGCAATTGGAGCGCTTGGCGGAATGTTTGGGGTTAATTTACAGAAAAGCTAAAATTATTATTTCATTAAATTCGAAACATTCCTTGAAAATATGTTAAACTGTGATCATCTGACTTCATAAAGAGAATCAAGGAGGCTTCGAATGCTTTGTTTTACCAATCAATGAACCATATTGTTTTGTACACAGTTGCATTAGTAGTGATATTAATATGGATTGGCGCTCGTCGTAATCCCATCATGGCATTAGTTGAAATTGGGAGAGAGATGCTGCGATCCTATAAGTTTTTGCTACTGATGGCAGGAATGTTTGGTGTACTGGTCTTGAATAAATATGAACTGCAAATTGAAGAAAAAATGCATCTTGCCTCAGATTATACATCCTTTGTATTTGGATTAGAGGGGCATTTTGTCCAAGCTGTTCAGGATATATTCTATAGTCCATGGCTAACGCCTATCATAGTTTTCTTCTACATTTTCATGCTTCAATCTGTACTAGCAGCTTCTCTAGGTGTTTATCTGTTAGATAAGAACCGTGTGATGCTGTACGCAACCTGCTATGCTATTATCATTAACTATGCCGTAGCGATTCCATTCTACCTATATTTCCCTGTAAATGAGGTATGGTCCTATGTACCTGCAGGTGTTAGGTTTACTATGCTGGATGTATTTCCGAAGTTTGAGCAAGAGTACCGCCCTCTATCCGGTCTCAACAACTGCTTCCCGAGTCTACATACGTCCATTTCCGTTACAATGGCACTACTGGCATTCCGTTCAGGAAACCGCCGTTGGATGGTCATTACGAGTATTTCCGCAGTCGTAATCGTCTTTGGTATTTTCTATCTGGGCATTCATTGGCTTACAGATATGATAGGCGGCACTCTGCTAGCAGTCTTGGCTTCTACTGTTGGTGTTCAGCTTGCCAAATTGACTTTACGGGGACGTGAAGAATCACTCACAGTTCGCAGCCGAATAACGGATATGCGTTAAACGAATAGATCACTTTGAAAAATGAAAGTCAAAAAAGCGGTGTCCCTCTTAAAGAGAGACACCGCTTTTTATGTAGTTAATACTGATAAAACTATACTTTCTCCTCCACATCCGTCGCAACGGAGTGACTAATGGAACCGCGATCAAAGGTCAGTTTAGTTACATCATTAACCCGTAGAACCACGATATCATCGGAGATTTCCATGATCGTACCGTGAAGACCACCAATTGTGACGATCTTGTCGCCCTTTTTCAAAGCCTTTAACATCGCATTACGAGTTTTGGTCTTCTTTTGTTGCGGACGAATCAGCAAGAAGTAGAATACTACAAACATAAGTACAAATGGACCTACAAGACCTAGTATACTACCTCCACCTGTTGCTGCTGCATATTGAAACATATTTCTCCCCCCTTTCAAAGTACATTAAGGCATTAAATTCAACCTAGAAGCCTTTAAGATTATCATATAATCCGTATTTTGCGAAAAACTCATCGCGAAAATCAAGCAGCCGATCTTCCTTGATGGCTTCACGTACTTTACGCATCAAATCCAACAGGAAGTGTAAGTTATGGTATGTCGTCAATCGAAGTCCGAAGGTTTCATCGGCTTTGATTAGATGGCGCAAATAAGCGCGGGAATAATTCCGGCATGTGTAGCAATTGCACTCCGGATCAAGCGGCCCAAAATCGCGGGCATACTTTGCGTTGCGTACAACGAGTCTTCCCTGACTGGTCATCGTTGTTCCATTTCGAGCAATACGAGTAGGCAGAACACAGTCAAACATGTCCACTCCCCGGATTGATCCTTCCAGCAGTGCATCCGGTGAACCAACGCCCATTAAATAGCGAGGTTTTCCTTGTGGCAGCAGGGGAACTGTATAATCCAGCACTTCATACATTAGCTGCTTGGACTCTCCGACGCTGAGCCCCCCAATAGCATACCCCGGGAAATCCATGGAAGTCAAATCAGCCGCACTCTGACGGCGAAGATCCTCATACATACCACCTTGCACGATAGCGAATAGACCTTGATCATTCGGACGAGCATGACTTTTCAGGCAACGTTCCGCCCAGCGTGTTGTACGCTCCAGTGATTTTTTCACGTAATCATATTCAGCTGGGAATGGTGGACACTCATCGAATGCCATCATGATATCAGAGCCAAGTGCGTTTTGAACCTCCATAGCTACTTCAGGAGACAAGAACTTCTTGTCCCCATTTAGATGAGAACGGAAATGAACGCCTTCTTCTGTGATCTTGCGCATGTCACTGAGCGAGAATACTTGAAACCCGCCGCTATCCGTCAGAATAGGACGGTCCCAGTTCATGAACTTGTGCAGTCCGCCTGCTTCACGAACGATATCATGTCCCGGTCTCAGGAATAGATGGTACGTATTACTCAAAATAATATGAGCATCCATTTCTTTCAGTTCTTCAGGACTCATTGTCTTGACTGTGGCTTGTGTGCCGACTGGCATAAATGCAGGTGTCTCAATCACACCATGTGGAGTGTGGACTCTTCCAAGTCTTGCTCCGGATTGTTTGCACGTTTTGATGTGCTCATAAGTAATTGCTGCCATAAGTTAACCCATCCTCTTACCTTAGTAAATAAACATTGCATCTCCAAAGCTAAAAAACCGGTACTTCTGATTTATCGCTTCTTCATAAGCAGCTAAAATATGTTCCCGACCTGCCAAAGCACTAACCAACATTACCAAAGTTGACTTTGGCAAATGAAAATTAGTAATTAACGCATTGACTACACTAAACTTATATCCCGGATAGATGAAAATATCCGTCCAACCACTACATTCAACAAGCGGACCGCCTTCACATTGTCTTCCTACCGTCTCAAGTGTCCGACAAGAAGTCGTTCCAACTGCAATAATGCGGCCCCCTTGTTCCTTGGTAGCATTTATAGTGTCTGCTGTTTCTTGAGACATTACAAAATACTCTGAATGCATAACATGCTCTTCAACCTTCTCAACAGACATTGGACGGAACGTACCGAGACCCACATGAAGTGTGATATAAGCGATATTTACACCCTTTGCCTCAATCTGTTCCAACAGTTCTTTGGTAAAATGAAGCCCTGCTGTAGGAGCAGCTGCCGATCCCTCATGCTTAGCATAAACGGTCTGATATCGTTCACGATCATCCAGTGTTTCCTTAATATAAGGAGGCAGTGGCATCGTTCCCAGCCTGTCCAAAATCTCTTGGAAAATACCCTGATAAATGAAGCGAAGCGTTCGGCCGCCCATATCAGCCTCGTCCTCGATAACAGCACGAAGCTCATCACTAAAGATGATAACCGCTCCTGTCTTAAGCTTCTTGCCCGGCTTAACAAGCGCTTCCCATCGATCGTCTCCCAAATTCTTTAGAAGAAGCACTTCAGCCTTAGCTCCCGTATCTTCTTTAACCCCAAACAATCTGGCAGGAATGACTCTCGTATCATTCAGAACGAGCGTATCTCCCGGTTGAAAATAATTAATAATATCGGTAAAATGCCGGTGAGCCAGCGCCCCATCCTCCTTATTTACTAGGAGTAGTCTAGAAGAGCTACGGTCAGAGAGTGGTGTCTGGGCAATTAATTCTTCCGGCAAATGAAAATCATATGCGTCTACATTCATGGTCTGTCTTCATTCCTTAACTATAGTAACGTTCTGATAATAGTGTTGCAATATCTGCTTGTAATCATACCCGCTGTCAGCCATGCCTTTTACGCCCCATTGTGACATGCCTAGACCATGACCGTATCCTTGGCCAATGAATAGAAAGCCCGAACTGTTAGTAATCGCTCTGGCTGATGAATCCCCGCCCATCACTACAGTTCCACTGCCGTTTACATTAACCTTACCTGATGCAGAGAGTACACCTGCGCTCTGTGAACTTCCAATCGTGCTAGTAGTACCGTCAGCGCCTAATACAGTATAACTTCCGGCTGGTACAATATCAAACAATGTACTTGGCAATCCATTAAACGCAGAACGGAACATATCAGGATATTTCACATCCAGAGACTGACCATTTGCTTTCACCTGAATCGCTCTTCCAGAAGGACCGCGCTGAGTAACCTGCAAATTAAGAATGCTGGAAGGGAGCGTGCTGGTTGTTTTACCCTGCAAGCTTTTTAGAAGGTCGGCAGAGGTATATGGCCCTTTGATCCAGCTATAGCTGCCGGACTCATAAACTTTATCCAGAACAACTGCATTCTCGCCTGGATTCAACTTACCTACCGCACTTACACTACTTTCAACAGCAGGAAGGGGTCGTACATTGACATCTTTAGTGGTAGCTGTCGCGATGTCCAGTCCCGCTGCAGTTTTATTCCCTGTCAATTTAATGTTATCCTCACGTGCGTATCCTGAGGTGCCATTAGCGAGCAGTAAATAATACCACTTCTTAGCGGTCGCGGTAGCTGCGACATCCTCTTTGCTGGGAACACTGGCGAATGCATCTCCACCATTGCCCCATACCTCCGATGGATCAGCTGTTACACCGCCACTGTTCGAGGAGAACACAGCCTCCACAACTTTGCCACCACTCATCAACACTTCACCAGCAGTAGCATCCACAGCCTTAATAATGACAGGAGCCTCTGATCCAATTCCGTTATATACCTGACTCAATGTAGAATCTACTACATTCGCTACATCAAAACGGTTGCCTTGCGCCATTGCATAGCTTCGGGCGGCGACAGCCTGAGCCTTTAGAGCTTCATCCGGCCAGCTGGAGGAAACCTCTCCTCCAACCACTGCGTACAAATATTGTTCCAGTGGCACTTCATTGATAACCGCTAGAGAGCCTCTCAAATTACTTAGCTCCATATTTCCACGGTAGGTACGCTTGGATCTTTCTTCGAGCTGAATTCCAGCCTCATTGCCAACTGCCAAAAACTTAGCATCATTTCCGGAAACCATATAATGATTAGCCTGTATTTCATTGCTAAAATCAAGCCCAGCATCTACACGCAACATTAACCCGGGTGAAGTCGCAGCAGATCCAGCCAGCTGCGGCAATGCTGCAGACACTGCAGTCTGAACAGCAGCCAAATCTTTATCGTTCGCAGCTTCGCCAACCCATACTTCATACTGAGCGCTGCCATCACTTCCCGACAATAACACCTTCCATGCATCAAAACCAGCAGCTGTAATACTACTCAGAGCACTATCAGCTTCTTGTTCCGAAGAATAGCGACCCGCCGATAAATGCCTATCGCCTTTCACTGCAGGGGTTTGATCAGCAGGAATACCGAGCCCTGCCTTTACTACACGGGCAAGCCCATCCTTGGCAGCAGCTTCACTGGCATAGACCCCTGTATACAACTGGTACACATTGGTTCCATTTCTAGAAATCATAAAAATCTGAGGCTTATCAGAAGTAGACTGAAGCTTTTTAGCCGCATCAGCAGCTGTTTTCCAGCTTGAAATCTCCATTACCTTCACTCTATAACCATCCACACTAACACGAATTCTGCTCTGCGCAGGCACCGATAACAAAGGAGCGCTCCCTGGTTGGTTTGACATCAAAGTAAAGCTTTGTGTTGATTGCATAGTTACTACTGGCACGGTAGATTTATATTTACTACCAATATCGGCATAAAGGGCAACTCGTATCGTACTATTAGAATCGGCATGACTGGCACCCGCAGGGATCAAGAGACTTCCCACAGCAATTGCAGCTGCTAGCAATCCTTTGCTTAGTGGAGCTATACCTCTCCATTTCATCTTCGTATGCTTCATCCAGCATCCTCCTTTTGAATGTAGTTACTGACTCAGTGCTGCTCCGGAGGGAGCGGAAGGCCTAAGTGATGATAAGCGGCCGGGGTTACAATTCTTCCACGAGGACTCCGCTGCAAGAATCCGATCTGCAGCAGATAGGGCTCATAAACGTCCTCAATCGTCTGACTTTCCTCACCAATTGTGGCAGCAATCGTATCCAGCCCTACAGGACCGCCACGAAAGCTTGAAATCATTGCTCTTAACATCTTGTGATCGATACTATCCAACCCGCGTGGGTCTACTTGTAGCATCCTCAGGGCTTCCCCAGAAATCTCAGGGGTTATAATCCCGTCTCCGCGCACTTGAGCAAAATCACGAACCCGTTTCAATAGTCGGTTCGCAATCCGCGGCGTTCCCCGGGAACGAAGCGCTATCTCTTCCGCCGCATCACCGATAATCTCAATCCCTAAAAGATCTGCATTTCGAGCCACAATGTAGCTCAGCTCATCTATCGTATAGTACTCCAAGCGGCTGACCACTCCGAAGCGATCACGCAGTGGCGCTGACAACAGCCCGGCACGGGTGGTAGCACCTATAAGTGTGAAAGGCGGCAGATCCAATCGTACCGAACGGGCACTTGGTCCTTTGCCGATCATGATATCCAGCGCGAAGTCTTCCATCGCCGGATACATAACCTCCTCCACCGTCCGGTGCAAGCGGTGAATTTCATCGATGAACAGCACATCGCCTTCCTGCAGGTTCGTCAGCAGGGCGGCTAGATCTCCCGGCCGCTCTATAGCAGGACCGGACGTGGTTCGTAAATTCACACCCAGCTCATTGGCGATAATGTTCGCGAGTGTTGTTTTACCGAGACCTGGAGGCCCGTAAAGCAGCACATGATCCAGCGCTTCACTTCTCATTTTGGCCGCTTCGATATATATTTTCAGGTTTTCTTTTACCTGATTCTGTCCGATATATTCTCCCAGATAACGAGGGCGTAAGCTTAATTCTACCGCCTGCTCGTCCATCATCAAATTTGCGGATATGATCCGGTCATCCATTCCTATCGCTCCCTTTCTTCAGGATGTGTTCGGCTTTATTTAGCAATGTATAACAGCCCCAGTGCCTTCTTCATTAACACATCTACAGTCCCTGTCTCCGCTCCCTCTTTCTTCATAGCGAGCCACACACGATCCAATTCACTTTCGGTATACCCCAATCCTTTAAGAGCATCTCTAGCTTCTTGCCAAGCTAATCCATCCGCCCTTTCTTCCATCGGCACTGCAAATAATCCCGTTTGCATCGAGGCCATACTGAGTCCGTCCAGCTTATCCTTCAAATCTAGGATCATCCGCTGCGCCGTTTTTTTGCCAATGCCCGGCAGTTTCGTTAGGAAGGTGATATTCTCTTGGTAAATTGCCGAAATCAACTGATCTGGAGTTCCCCCTGTCAGTATTCCGAGTGCAACCTTCGGACCGATCCCAGATACCTCTATCAACTTGCGGAACAATCTTTGCTCCTCCCGAGTCGGGAACCCGAACAGCAGCGTAGCATCCTCACGTGTTTGATAGTGAATATAGATCGTTACAGGCCCTTCTACTTTAGCAAAAGTATAGGGGTTCGGGCAGAACACCCGATAGCCTACTCCTTGTACATCCAGCACCACATATTCTGACTCCAAATGAACGACGGGTCCTCTTAAGAAATCTATCATTTTCGCAATACCTCATTTAATTTAGAATTAAGACTGCTCGAATGGGCATGACATACCGCTACCGCAAGTGCATCCGCTACATCATCCGGTTTAGGGATCGCCGATAATTTCAACAACAGCTTCACCATTTCCTGTACCTGCCGCTTCTCTGCCTTACCATAACCAACAACAGCCTGCTTCACCATCATCGGTGTATATTCCGAGACGGGTAGGCCGCGCTGTACAGCAGCTAATATCGTTACTCCGCGGGCCTGCGCTACTGGCAATGCGGTTGTAACATTACGTGCGAAGAACAACTTCTCTATCGCTACAGCATCAGGTTTATATTTATCAATGAGCTGACCCATGCCTTCATAGACATGCAGCAAACGTTCTTCCTCAGGCGTATGAGCCTCAGTCTGGATACAACCATATTGGACCGGAGTCAACTTATGACCTTCCTTATCTACAAAGCCAAAACCGACAATCGCCAGCCCTGGATCAATTCCCAAAATGCGCAAGCACGATCTCTCCTCTATAACAGGCAGTTTATTCCACCGTTTTCATCCATTACTCCGCAATGAAGCGAACATATGTATTCCTTCAAACCATTATAGCAAAAATACCCCTTCCGGGAGAAAAAAAGTTTACCCTTTGATGCGAAATGACAACTTTAGGCCTACAATGGGAACTTTAAACTTTCTTATATTTGCAAAAAAAAGCTGCCCTATAGCCATTAATAATGACTTTAGGACAGCTCGTATGCTTTTGATGCTATTGCTTGTTCTGCATGACATGTTCGGCAGCCTCACGCGCATAGTCACTGAAGGTGGACAACACGCTGTTGTACTCCTCTATATCCTGCACACGAATGCCTTCATGAAGCTCTTTCCACATATTTTCCGGTAAAGAGGACTTTAAGGAACCCATATCCATTTGAAAAAAAGTCTTCAAAACCTTTTCCTGCACCGGAGGTCCTTTAAATAATTTCAAATTTCCAAAAGCATCGACACCGATATAGGCTTCTTTTTTCGTTAGGGTCGACAGATCATTCACTTTTTGTTCCAGCCACAAATCTCCCTCGGTGCTGATCCAACCGTTCCAAGCAGGGTGTTCGTTAATAATTTTCTTAAGCTGAAGCGGGTTCTTTACACCCGGCAATGTCTGAATTTCTTCCCCGGATACATACGATATTTTTAAATGAACGGTTCTACTGAGTCCGCTTTGAGTGATTGTCTGCAACAGTTGTTCGTTATTTAAAGCAGCCTTCTCTTTCTCCTCACCGCTGTCCACGCCTACTTTAAACACAGCTGCGGCCAATTCACTTTCAGTACTATCCGCCAAGCTAGAATTCGTCAGCAGCCCACTGATTTCCTCAGGCACCTGCATACTGCGCCAAGCTAGTAAAGTAAAAGCCACACAAGCTGCTCCTACCCAAAGCGCTTTTTTCCAACGTCTCCATCGCTGCCAAAGTTGTTTTTTTATGCGCGACACGTTAATCCCTTCATTCTGGTTTTTCCCTATTGTGACCTGAGAAGGGATCATTTATGCGCTTTTCTGTGAATAATCGATATTTTATTACAATTACAAGGTTGACCTTACAGTATAGTTCAGGCGTTAGGAATAACCGGCAGCTTCACATGGCTTGGATATTCACTATTATGGTAAACCGTCTGCAGCACTGTAATCGCCTCTGTATCTTCATACGGGTTACCGCCAGTATTCGTATTAGGGAAAGCAACGAATTTACTGGACGAGGTAATCGAGAAACGAATTCGGTGTCCTACCGCAAATCTGTGAGCAATATTCGGCATGAAAATATCGTATTCCTCCACTTGGCCAGGAGTGAGCAGTTCTGGTGCATCAAACCCGTGACGATATTTTGCTCTGACAATATAGTTAGATAACCTGATAGAGTCTCCTTGTTCATTTACATCACTAAGCGTAACTACCCAATCCGTATCCTTACCTGTGCTGGCAGCGTAGATGATAGCAGACAATTCGCCAGCTATAGTTAATTCTTCTGTCAACACCTCACTAGTGTACACAAGAATATCATTTCGCAGCTCATATTTTCTCAAGTTTTCAGGCTCTCGTTCCCCGCTATCATCCATAGGATCATTTGGGTTATAGACATAAGTATCTTCTGGTGAATGCTCCTCTGGCGCTGTAAGCAGCTTCCCATCTCCTTGTCCTGAATTAGCCCGGCCACCACTGGAAAGGTAAAACGGCGTAGTTGTTGCTTCAACCGGTGTCCAATCCTCCGATGTTCTCCACTGATTCTCACCAACGACATAATAAGAGGCTCTAGGCTCCTGATCTATTCCGTTCGGAATGCCTTTGAGGAAGCGGTCAAACCAGCGCAATACAGAAACATCATAATCATAAACCACTGCATCATTGCCGAAGCTTACACCCTCATAGTCTCTGGCCCGGTTTGGACCATGCTCCCAAGCTCCTAAACGGATTTTGCGATTCGGCACATCATGTTCAGTCAGCATTCTCCAAGTCTCCGATACACCAGGGCTGTCACCGTCATACCAGCCTGAGATTACATACATAGGGACCTGCACCTGATCCCCACGCACTGTAAAGGTACAGTTTCTCCAGAAATCATCATACTCCGGATGCTGGCTCCATAGATCCCATGGTCCGGATGCTTTACCGATCATTTGTTGAGGAATCTCCTTAATCGGTCTTGCATCGACGGCCGCTTCTGGGTTCACCGTAATGCCCCCAAAAATATCAAAATCCGTTCGGGTGCCTACAGATTGTGCAAGCGTCCAAGACAAGAGTGGCCAAGAGCAAAGCGTTCCACCCTTACGCGCCGTATCTACAAACGGTGAGCCGACATTCACTTCATCCACAACAGCCTTTAAATTGGGATGCCCGCTGGTCGCCGCTGAGACAACCACAAAGCCCAGATAGGACGCGCCCCACATGCCAACATTTCCGTCCGACCATTCCTGCGCGATAATCCAATCGATCGTATCATAGCCATCATCCCGTTCATTATAAAAAGGGATCAATTCCCCTTCCGAATCCGCCCGGCCTCTAACGTCCTGCGACACCACGGCATAACCTTTGTTGGCCCATCTCATAAAAATCTCTTTTTTCCCGTTACGGTCATAACAGGTTCTTACCAGAATCGTCGGAAGCTTGGTTCCCGGCTGAATGCCTTCAGGTAGAAATACATCCGTCGCTAATCTCACACCGTCGCGCATCGGAATCAGATCCGTACCCAAATCATTCACACCATACTCTGGTTTGGACAAAAGGGGATCATCATAAACAACCAGAGGCGTCAGCTTCTCATATCCTGCTTTAACAATCAGCTCGATGCCATACCGATTCGGCGTAAGAAAAGCAATAATCTCACCGTCCAAGGTCACGATATCCAGTGCCGTCTCATTTCGCAGCGCCCATACTTGTGAAGTAAGCTCACGGCCATCCATTACAGCCTGATACTGAATATGCTTTTGATAAAGATCACCGTTACTTAGAACTACCTCATCATTGACCCATTTTGCTTTAGCATAAGCGTCTATATGTTCATGGATTTTCTGAAATGGAAGAACGGTCTTGAACTGGCTATCCAACACGTTGTACTGCATTTGTGTTCGTCTACGTGGATCAACCTTGGCGAGCATAATCTGTTGTTCCGTAAAATGTATTTTCCCTGAATAAATGCCCGAACAGTAGAAGTTAAATGTAGTTGTGTTCAAATATGTTGTCATCTATTTATCCCCTATCCCCAAATTTCTTCAAATACGCGCAACCAGTTGCCACCCATGATTTTTGCAATATCCTCATCCTTATAACCGCGAGCCACTAGACCTCTAGTAAAGTTGATAAAATAACTATATTTTTCAAGCCCAGCAACGGTTTCAGTAGAAGGTCCGTCTCCTTTGGCGAAACCTAGTTTAGGTGCGATATGTTCTTTAAAATAGATCAAAGACCAGAGCACATCACTCATCGGCCAATCCGTCCCAATTCCGACATGATCTACGCCTACAAGCTGGATTACATATTCGATATGATCCAGCACATGATCAATAGTTGTATGATTAGGGTCTTCATGAACAAACCATGGCATAGCAAAAATACCGATCACTCCACCTGTCTTAGCGATCGCAATGATTTCCTCGTCACTTTTGCAGCGCATATGCGGATAGATGGCCTCTACACCTGTGTGTGAAGCAATAACCGGAGTCTTAGAATACTGGCAAGCATCGAGCGTGGTCTGTTTTCCGCAATGTCCCGTATCTACAATGATCCCCAGCTTGTTCAGACGCTCAATGAACCTTTTTCCATAATTCGTAATCCCAGCGTTCGACTGTTCTGCACAACCTGCACCAACCTGATTCTGATTGTTATACGTTAATTGTAGAATTCTCAAGCCAAAATTATGTAACACATCTAATAGATCCAGATTCGTACCTAGACCATCCGTTTCTTGCGCCGTGATAATACCCGACTTATGGCCATTACGCTTGGCTGCACGTATGTCTCCTGCGGTTAAAGCTTTAACTAACCAATCTGCGGAGTCGAACTGAAGCTGAACTTCAGCCATGCTAGTGATCATGCTTTCTAAGGATTCTAAATGAAGTTCCCGGTTCCCCGCGGTAATTCCTGATTTATACCATTCACTTTTATACTCTGGGATCTCACCGCTGGCCGACAGCTTAGTGATCATTTTAGCTGGCATACTGCTGTATACCATCGGCTCATCTTTATAGGGCTCACACAGCTCTTTAATTTTTTCGGACACAGATTCTGGAATTGCGCTTGGAGATAAGGGTCCTTGAAATAGCAAATCAATATTAATGTTCTGCTCATGTAAACGTATGGCCCGCTCTTCTTCTAGCTCCGTCAACTTGAAATCATACAAACCTTCATATGTGCTCATCATGTGGTCGCTCCTTAAAATGCAATTTCAATCCCTTTTTGTAATCTAATTGCTTCATTATAAATGAAGTTAGCTGCTGCTAAATCCTCTATGGCAAGTCCTAGTCCTTTAAAAAGAGTGATCTCATCAGCTGTAGCTCTGCCCTCGATACTCCCGCTGATCAGTTCACCCATTTCACCGATGATATGGCCTGAAGTGATCACGCCTTCGTTCAGCGGAATTAAATAATCCCCAGATTCATTATGCGTGGATTCCAATCGGTCTACATACAACTTAGCTAACCGGACGGCCTCCGAATCCAGCTCACGATCCGCTGGTCTGCACGCTCCAACCGCATTGATGTGAACACCGGACTTCAGCCATTCTCCTTTAAGTACAGGCTCTGTGGATGCTGTTACGGTACAAATGATATCTGCTGGGCTGACTGCCTCTTGTACAGACTCAGCGACAACGATCTCTATACCATATTTACGGCTCATCTCTGCTTGGAAATCTCTTGCTTTTGCAAGTGTCCTACTCCAAACTCTGACCTCACGTATGGATCGAACCAGCAGCATCGCTTCCAGATGGCTTTTGGCTTGTTCGCCCGTACCAAGAATGGCAAGCACTTCAGCATCTTCTCTGGCCAGATAACGAGTGGCTACTGCGCTAACAGCCGCTGTGCGAATTGCCGTAATCTTTAGTCCATCTACTACGGCTTTCAGAACACCGGTAATAGAATCGAATAGCGTAACAAGTCCTTGATGGGAAGGTAGACCTGAGCCATGATTGCTTGGGAATACACTGATGATTTTGGCTCCTGCTACTTCTTCACCCTGCAAATAGCCCGGCATTAAGCCAATCAGGTTGCCTTGGTGCAGCGGGAGTACTTGTCTTAAGCTCTGTACAGCTTGTCCAGCGGACAAGTCCTTCAAAACAGATTCCATCACTGTGATGCAAGACTCCATTGCTAATAGCTCAGTCACTTCATTTTGATTAATGACTAGCATAAGACAACCCTCCTTTACTTCATTGTGAGAACAAATATGGGAATGCAAAATTATTCTTTATATCATAACTTATACGCTTTAATTATTCATGTATAAAGCTGGAAGCCATGAATTTGTTTTACCACGAGCCATTAGCTATACTTAATATAGTTCATATTCTATTTTAAGGAGCTGACGATTGATTATGTCTAGTAAAATAACTTTAGGTAGAACAAATTTGCAGGTACTCCCTCTCGGACTGGGTGCCAATGCTGTTGGTGGGCATAATTTATTTCCCGGCTTAAATGATGAGACTGGTAAAAACATCGTTCGCAACGCTCTTGATCATGGGATCAATTTCATTGATACCGCATATATTTATGGTCCAGGTAGATCTGAGGAACTGATTGGAGAAGTACTGAAAGAAAGAGGCGGCCGTGACAATGTGGTCATCGCTACTAAGGGTGCTCACAAGATTACTGGTGATAAGGTTACAATCGACAACTCTCCAGCTTTTCTAAGACAATCTGTAGAAGACAGCCTGAAACGCCTCCAGACCGATTATATCGATCTTTACTATATTCATTTCCCGGATGAAAGCACACATAAAGATGAAGCTGTTGGCGAGCTTAAGAAGCTGAAAGATGAAGGAAAGATCAGAGCAATTGGGGTCTCCAACTTCTCCATTGAACAGCTGAGAGAAGCCAACAAAGACGGGCATGTAGATGTTCTTCAATCCCACTACAATTTATTGCAACGTGATGCGGAAAAAGATTTGCTCCCTTATACACAGGAGCATGGTATTTCCTTCGTGCCTTATTTCCCTCTTGCATCCGGCCTGCTTGGCGGTAAATATAAGCAAGGCGATACATTCAGCGACATTAGAAAGAACGACCCACTGTTCCAAGGGGAGACTTTTGCTAAAAACTTGGAGAAAGTGGATAAGGTTCGCCAAATTGCCGATGCCAAAGGTGTTGAAGTCGCTCATGTGGTGCTCGCATGGTATTTGACTGTACCTTCTATCGACGCACTTATTCCCGGTGCTAAACGTCCAGAGCAGATCGTATCGAACCTGGAAACGCTAAAGGTTCAACTGTCATCTGAAGAGATCAGAGCGATTGATTCAATCTTTAAGGCGTAATAACGCCTTATAACTAAAGTAAGGGGTTGTCCCAGAAGTCATGAAATGGCTACTGGGGCAGCCCCTTTTTGCTTTGTTCTATTATTTGAGCGGTTTGATTGGTTTGTTACGTTCATTGCGCTGCATTTCATTCGTTGGATTCGTTGGAAGAACATCTTTAACTAACATGCCCACATGCACAGCTGCAATCGGACACAGCTGACCTTAAACAGAGCATGATTACATATTTGGAATCCTAACGGCCCCCATAGCCGCTCTTGGCATGTAATACATCCAATAAGGACCTTTTTCTAAAGAATAACGTCAGTGAGGTCCGTAAATCGCAGTGGATGTATTAAGTTTCAGCGGTGCAGCCTGCCAGCGAGCCACGGAGTAGCGATCCTTGTCTAACCGCTAAAAACTCAGAGTAGTGTTTCTTATTTAATATCCTAAATTCTTTGTATTAGTAAATATTGTTTGCTATACTTTCTCTGTGTATCAGTAGACTTAAATTTTTATACAAAGGGGAATTCCTTGATGATTATTCAACCTAAAACACGCGGATTTATATGCACAACAGCCCATCCAGAGGGATGCGCCAAACAAATAGAACAACAAATTGAATATGTAAAAGCACAAAAGAAAATTGAGGGACCTGCGAATGTACTTGTCATTGGTGCTTCTACCGGATACGGACTAGCTTCTAGAATTTCAGCTGCCTTTGGTGCTGGCGCCAATACCATTGGTGTGTTCTTCGATAAAGCTGCGGAAGGTCAGCGTACCGCTTCTGCAGGCTGGTATAACTCCGCTGCCTTTGAACAACAAGCAGCAGAGCTTGGGCTTAAATCACACAGCATAGTTGGCGATGCCTTCTCTGATGCTATTAAAGAAAAGACCATTGAATTGATTAAAGCTGAATATGGCACTGTCGATTTAGTTATTTATAGTGTCGCTTCACCTCGTCGTACCCATCCGGTAACAGGAGAAACCTTCTCCTCCGTAATTAAACCAGTGGGAACAGCTTATTCGAATAAAACCTTGAACTTCCACACAGGTGAAGTATCCATGACCACTATTGAGCCTGCTACGGAAGAAGAGGTACGTCAGACAATCGCCGTTATGGGCGGTGAAGACTGGAGAATGTGGATCGATCAGCTTCAAGCAGCTGGTGTCCTTGCAGACGGTGCTACTACCGTTGCTTACTCCTACATCGGACCTGAAATCACTCACCCTATCTATCGGGACGGAACCATTGGACAAGCCAAGCATGATCTGGAACAGACGGCGATCCAAATGAATGACCTTCTTGCGTCAAAAGGCGGACGTGCCTTTGTATCCGTTAATAAGGCGCTTGTAACACAGTCCAGCTCAGCGATTCCTGTAGTGCCCCTTTATATCTCTGCACTTTACGAAGTGATGAAGGAAAAAGGCCTGCATGAGAACTGTATTGAACAAATGTACCGCTTGTTCTCTGAGCACCTATACGGAGAAGGCAAGGCTACTACTGATGGAAGCTGCCTGATTCGTATTGATGACTGGGAAATGCGCGAAGATGTGCAGACTGAGGTTATGAAACGTTGGGACGAGCTGACAACTGAGAACGCTGCCGACCTAGCTGATCTTGAAGGCTACCGCCAAGACTTCTTCAATCTATTTGGCTTCAGAACAGATGGCGTAGACTACGAAGCTGATATTGATCCGAATGTCGACATTCCTAATATGGTCTAAATGCTAATGAGGTGGTCCGCAAAAGTAGTGAATTCTACTGATGTGGCCGCCTCTTTTATTTTTCTAAGCATACCTTTCAATACGACACAGGATATATTGGCTTAGCCTCCCTCTATATGTTATGGTTTGATAGAATACTGCAAGTTCTACTTACATTCGAAGGAGTGAATCACTCATGGTTAAAAAAATTAGTGTAGCGAATGGTGTACTAGACGTATCCCAAATTTCGCTTGGCTGTATGCGGATCGCGGATTTGTCTGCAAAAGAGGCTGATACACATGTACATAGTGCGTTGGAGCTCGGAATAGACTTCTTTGATCATGCTGACATTTACGCAGACGGCAAAGCTGAAGAAGTATTCGCAGGAGTACTTCAGAATAATCCTGGTATGCGTGAAAAAATGCTGATCCAAACCAAATGCGGAATCCGCAAGGGCTATTTTGATTTCTCTAAAGAGCATATTCTCCAATCCGTGGAGGGCAGCCTTAAACGCTTAAAGACCGATTATATCGATGTGCTCCTGCTTCATCGACCCGACACGCTGTTCGAACCTGAAGAGGTGGCTGAGGCTTTTGACATTCTGGAGAGCAAAGGATTGGTCAAGCATTTTGGGGTGAGCAACCAAAACCCGCTGCAAATCGAGCTACTCAAGAAAAATGTTAAACAACCACTCCTGTTCAACCAGCTGCAATTGAGTATAATGTTTACGGGTATGATTGATACCGGCTTCAATGTAAATATGACTAACTCCGGTTCGGTTGTCCATGATGGCGGGATTTTGGAGTACAGCCGTCTACATGACATGACCATTCAGCCATGGTCACCTTTCCAATACGGCTTCTTTGAAGGTGTGTTCTTGGATAACGACAAGTTCCCTGAATTGAATGAGGTCATTAACCGCCTAGCTGCTGAAAAAGAGGTGACCAATACTGCTATTGCCATCGCCTGGATTCTCAGACATCCGGCAAATATGCAGCCTGTTGTCGGTACAACCAATACGCAGCGATTGCGGGATATTGCCAAGGCTTCTGATATTACGCTCACCCGACCAGAATGGTATGAAATATACCGAGCTGCCGGCAATATACTTCCATAAGTATAAAAAACCACGAAATACGTTAATAACGTACCTCGTGGTTTTTCTTTTTGGATGGACTCTCAGAGATTTGAAGCCTGCACAAATTGATTAAGAGTCAACTGCTCTGCCAACTGGGGGCGGACAACGGTTATACTCCATAAATCAAAGCTTAGACACTCCCGTTCTTAACCGCAATTCAGCTAACCATTTGCACAACAAATCAATAGAACACTAGGCATATAATGAACATAATAACAATTTAGCAATACTATGGAGGTTATTATGAACTGGAAATCGGCGATTGAACACACGCTCTCCACCACCCGTCTTAACATTAAGCGCTTTGGTGACTCTTTTCCAATTGTAAGCCTGGGAGACGGCAAATATCATTTAACTGACCATACCGGCTGGACGGAAGGATTCTGGTCAGGTATTTTGTGGCTGAGCTATGAATACAGCAAAGACCCGGAGATTCACGCCGCAGCCATCCAAACGGTTGATTCTTTCAAGAAGCGCATGGAAGCGGAACAGGAGCTCGATCACCATGACATCGGCTTTCTGTATTCGCTGTCCGCCAAGGCCCGCTGGATCGTTGATAAGGATGAAGAATCGCGTCTGCTGGCGTTGCAGGCAGCAGACATTCTAATGAAACGCTGGCGCTCTGTCCCGCAGCTGTTTCAAGCCTGGGGACCGGAAGGCGATCATGATAACGGAGCCCGGATTATTATTGACTGCCTGATGAATCTTCCGCTGCTCTATTGGGCAACCGAGCAGACCGGAGACAGCAGCTATGCGGATTACGCGAAGATTCATGCCGAGAAGAGCCGACGCTTCCTGGTGAGAGGAGATGATTCCTCCTTTCATACTTTTTATTTCGACCAACTGACGGGCAATGCCATCCGTGGAGGAACCGCACAGGGCTATCAGGATGTTTCAACTTGGACACGGGGACAGGCTTGGGGTGTCTATGGCTTTGCCTTAGCCTACCGCTATTTCAAAGAGCCGCATTATCTGGAAACCTCCATAAGAATGGCCCGATATTTTTGGGAGCATCTTCCTGCTGATCATGTTGCGTATTGGGATTTCGATTTGCCGCAGGAGGATTCCACGCCCCGCGACAGTTCGGCTTCCGCCATCTTTGTGTGCGGACTCCTGGAGTTGCTGGAACATTTGCCGGAGGATGACCCGCAGCGGGCATTGTTTGGTGAGGCCGTAGAGAAGTCTATGGATTCCCTGTTGAACCGCTACTTTACCGCAGGCAGTCCATCTGAAGAGGGTTTCCTGCGGCATGGCTCCTATTCTGTCAGAGGAAATTCATCTCCCGATGATTTCATGATCTGGGGTGACTATTTCTTTTTGGAAGCGCTGCTGCGTCTGCAGAAAGGTGTTCCGGGATATTGGTATGAGCACTAAAGTGATTACGCATCAGCCCCCCGTGTCACCCGTGGCTCATATGAAATGAATGATCTATACTGTAATTAATAACGGTTATTAAGGGAGTGTTCCATGAACAGGAACGATCATTTACCCCAAAGATTTAAACCTAATTTATTTATGTACAATTATAAATATGAAAATGAGGAAGCCCATTGGTTTCACGCACATCGGGGAATTGAAATACTATATATTTACACCGGCCGCGGGGAAATCATGGCAGAGAATCAAACCTACCCTATCCGGGATCATACACTGGTCTGGTTTCAGCCCTATCAGCTGCACCGTGTGATGGTTCCTCCGACACCCAACCGGTCATATATCCGGACGAATCTGACCTTTGACCCCAGTCTTCTAGAGCAGTACCTCTCCGTTTTTCCTTTAATGGAGAAGTTTTTCCGCAGGATGTGGAAGGGCAGCCTTCAGATGCCGGTTTTCTATGATTTGCAGGACACCCTGATTCCTGATTTGCTGGAGGAATTAGATTATTCCACAAATAACTCTGCAGCTGGCACAGAAGAAAATATCGGATTTCTGATGCTTCAGCTGATTCGTCTGCTTCAAAAACACATGTCAGGTGACTTGACCGAAGTTAGCCCGCTACATTCGCGTGGAGGTTCACATGCTGAGCGTATCACCGAATGGCTTGATGAGCATTACAAAGAACCCTTCAGCCTCGAAGTGCTGGCTGCCGCGATGCACCTGTCACCCTATCATATTTCGCATTTGTTCAAGGAATTTGCAGGCATCACGCTGTCCGAATATCTGATGCAGCGGCGTGTAAGAGAAGCTTGTATACTGCTTGCCAATACCACTAAACCCGTTAAAGAGATTGCGGCAGAAGTGGGCCATCTTTCCCCTTCATATTTCAGTCAGATGTTCAAAAACAATAAAGGGATTTCACCCGAAAAATACAGAAGGAGCATCCGCTAAAACCAGCTTTTTGGATGGTACAAACAAGAATAGAAATAATCCATCAAATACCTGTCTCATGATCACTGCAAAAAATCACCCTTTCATAAAATGGAGTACTAAGCAGCCATTTTACGAAAGGGTGATTTAAATTTATTTAAAGACGAACAAAGACGTGAAACAAGAAACAGATTGGAAACGGCAGGATCCGCAGCCAACGGTCGAATGTCTCACCTGCCAGTAAAATACGAGTGGTGTACTTCTCTACAGAATAACTTCAACCTTGACCGATGAACGTCCGGGATAAGGGGGAAGTACATTACCTTCCACCTGTTCTCCATCAACGGTGATTACTTTGACGCCTTTGCAGACCTTGCTGACATTCGTAACGGTGATGTCATAGACACAGCCTCTGAAACGCCGTTTTACCGTAAACCCTTCCCAATTTGCGGGAATACAGGGATCAACGGACAAGCCTTCCAGCACGGGCTTCACACCTATAATATATTGGGTGGCGGCGATATACATCCATGCAGCCGTGCCTGTTAACCATGAAACATTGGCGAGACCAAACTTGTCTGACTCCGGCCCGAACAGGTTGGAGGCATAGACATAAGGTTCTGCTTTGTAACGCCATAAGCCCGCCTTATCCATGGCCACATTCGGCAGCAGCTGACGATAATATTTATAGGCCAAATCTCCCCGACCAAGCATGCATTCAGCTATAATTGCCCAGGTGTTGGCATGACAGAATACCGCACCGTTCTCTCCCGTCCCCTTATTGTAATTGGTCAAAGGATCCGCAGGATCGGGAAAGGTGGTAATAGAAGGATGAATTTTTTTGATGCCGAGCTCTGTGTCCAACATTTTGCGTACGCTATCCATTGCTTTCAGGCCCTTATCTTGGTCCGCCATGCCGGACATAGTGGCCCAGGTCTGGGCGTTGAGCCAGATTTTGGCCTCATCGTGTTCATCGCTGCCGAGGAACCGACCATCATCCATAATCGCCCTCCGGAACCAACTCCCGTCCCAGCCGATACTGTTAACCAGCTTACGCTGCGTCTCGTACATAGCTTCATACTGTGCGACGTCCTCCGGGTGGCCGGCGAATACCGCAAGATCAGTCATCCGCAGCAGCACCGTTCCCAACTGCATCGACGTCCAGATGCTTTCTCCTCGCCCCTCACGGCATACGCGGAACAGCTGATCGTTCCAGTCCGAGCGAAGCATCAATGGGAAACCGCTTTGTCCCAGCTTCGACACGGTAAAATCAATCGCCGCCTTCAGATGCGCATACACCGTTCCCTCACCGCCGTCATAATAAGGTACCCTGGTCTTCAGAAAAGCGGCATCTCCGGTTTCCGCCAGAAGATCCCATGCCGCCAGCGCAGTCCACAAATGATCATCGGAATGGATGCTCGTTACCGGGTCCCAGCCTTCGTTCGGAAAGAAGTAGTGATTCACATGCCCGTCCCTGTACTGCTGGCCGAGCAACAGCTTCAGCTTGTCAAAGGCAAGCTCCGTATCAAAGGGCACGACCGCCAAAATATCCTGCGCGGTATCCCGGTAGCCGACACCTCTGAACGTGCCCGTGGCATAAAAGGAAATGTTGCGCGAAAACAGAAAGTTACGGTGCGCCTGGTATGGATTCCAAATGTTAATCATCCGCTCGGCATCCTTATCCGGCAGACTGCTCTCCCACGCACCCAGGTAATCCGCCCAATTTTCTTTCAGCGCCCGGAAGGAGGCTTCTACGAATCCCGCTTCCCGGGAGTGAGCGACTGCCCTCACAATCGCCTGCTCATCCGCTGCAGTACCGAGAAAGACATTTATCGTGCGACTTTCCCCTGGCTGCAGCGTCAGGTTAAACTGCAGCGCACCGCACGGGTCGCCGCCCATCAGGGTGGAGTTGGTGCAGCCCCCGTTTTCAATTGCCGCCGGATTGGATTCGCTGCGGTAACAGCCAATGAATTCCTCGCGATCACCGTCATAACCGGCAAGCGGCATATCCGCTGTCAGATAGACAAGCGGTGTCTCCTCCGGTTTGGGCTGGTTCTCGACGCCATACCGGTACACCAGCGCCTCCGCTTCATGGTACTGCACCGAAACCTGATGTTTGTTGTAGCACTGCCACTGCAGCTCACGCATAAATTCCAGCATACCGAATTCGGCGTAGGCATAGACCTTGAGCTCTTGCGGAGTATTGCCTTGATTGGTCAAGGTCAGATTCCAGATCAGTGAATTTTCATAAGGCCCGACAAAATACACCGTTTGGGCTGCTATGCTCCCCTGACTTGCCTCGAACCGGGTATATCCCATGCCGTGGGAACTCTTCCACATCTCCGGTTTATCTGTGGCAGGTTCGCTGGTCGGGCACCAGTAGCGGCCTGTTTCCGCATTTTGTATATAAATATAAGGGCCTGAACGGTCCATCGGCAGATGGAAGAAACGGTAGCGCGTAATGCGCCAGATCTGGGGCGACTTGTAAAAGGCCACACCGCCGCCCGCATGCGACAGCATCGTGTGGAAGGTACCGTTCGACAGGTAGTTCATCCACGGCGTCGGCATATCCGGCCGTTTGAATTCCACCTCCTTCTCCTCGTCCCTGAAGATATAATAATCCTTGGGATCGGTATGTTCATGGGGATCAGCTCTCACTTGGTTCCAGCTCCTTTATAAGATTATCGGGTTTATTTCGGCTCGACCTCGTCAAGGGTCAGCCGGTATTCCAGGCCCTTCATATAAGTGCCGTCAGAATTCAGAAAGGTCAGACCAATTATGAGGTCACCGCCGCTTCCCCGAACTATCGCAATCAGCCGGTTGAGTCCGCTCTGCAGCGTAATCTCCCGCTCTGGCTCTATCACCAGAGCACCGTTCAAATAAATCTCATAAGAGGCGGTTGTGTTGATACGCAGCCTCCCCCGGTGTAGCTGTCCCTCTCCCCCCCATTCCTCCGGCGTATGCACAAAGCAGCTTAGAAACCACGGACCTCTTCCCGCATCCGCTATTTGCAAAGTACCGTTGCCGGAACGCCGCTCTTTCTTCTGCATCCAGCCGTAAAGGCCTTCGCCCAGATTATTCAAAGAAAACGCCGGATCGGTGTAGTACGCCTTCATCTCCTCATAATCAACATGGGGCTGACAAGGCAGTGCCATCATAGTTTCCACGGCCCACTCCTCATCTCCCTTCACACTGTCCAGCAAGCCGTCGGCAAATGACGCGCCCAGATTAGCGAGCAAACGGGAATACAGGCGGAGTGCCTTCTCACTTCCGGAGTCCGTCAGCAGCTGGGAGCAAAGCACAGAGCCTGTTCCCAGCTTGACTTCGGTCAGGTAGGTTTCCGATGGACGCGTATTTCTGCGGTTCAGCTCCACCAATGCGAGACGGCTGTATTCCGCCGTGTAGCCATGGACGAAATAATCCTTCCAGACGGTACCTTCAACACTCGTGCAGAGAACCGTTGCGTCCGGTATCTCCAGGCTGTCCGCAGCCAGCACCCGGTTAAGTACATCCCGCGGCGACAGAAATACCTTGTCGAAGCCGAACAGGTCGACCGGGCTGAACCCCTGCACGGCGGCATGGACATCGTCCGCCGCCAAGTGATACGCCTCGTGCGGCTTCACGCGCACGGGGCGGTCCAGCAGGCGGGCAAGCGCCGCCTGCTGGCTTGCCGAAGCCGGCAGGAGCAGCACCTGCCCGCCGGCTTCAGCGTAACACCGGAGCGCCTCGGCGGCTCCCGGCGCTTCCAGCATGCAGGCTTCGGCCACGATCAGGCCGAAGTCCTGCATGACCCCGAGCGGCGCTGTGTTATCCAGCGCCGTATACCGCAGCCGCAGCTGTTCAAGGAACGCTGCGGTCTGCCCGCCGCGGCGCACCAGCGCAGCCGCGGGCCGGGCCTGAGCTCCGGCGGTGTCCCCGCCGCCGGCGTAGGCCAGCAGGTTCCGCAGCAGCAGACAAGCCTGCGGAACCTGCTCCAGATTGGCCATCAGCTCCAGCTGATTGGCCAGGAACAGGCCCTTTCCGCTGCGGTATTCCAGCAGCGGAGACCACAGATCGCCGCCGTCTCCAAAATCGCCCGTGCTGCATTCCAGCAGCAGTGAGAAGTCGCCTGTTACCGGCTTCTCAAAGGCGGCCTGAATAATCGGTGTCGGCCCCTCTTCGCGCAGCTCTTCATGCCAGAACATCAGATCCCTGTCACCCAGCCCAGCGAGCACCGGATGCAGGTAGCTGCCGGCATGGGCACGGAAGAACGGCCGCCGTGAGAGCGGCAGCTTGCCCAGCGATAGCTGGTTCTGCTCCAGCAGCAGCAGCCGGCCGCCCCGCGCGGCAAATGCCTTCAGCAGTACCTCCACTTTGCCGTCTGCGTCCTCCATCCGGCTACCGACAATAAGCAGATAATCGGCTGGCAGATCGTTCAGTAGTGAACGTTCCACTCTTTCACAGCCCGGAACAAGCCGGCGAATGTGCTCAAAATCGAGGTCCGACCCCCAATAGGCGGACCTCCGCCGCACATTCACAGGCTGACTCAGCAGGCTTGCGGACATGAGCCTGTACTCCAAACGCAGCTTGTGCACCAGCTGCCCACCGTGGAACAACTGTGCTGTCAGCGTCGCCTGCTCTCCGTCGGCAGCAGGAACAGGCATCCAAGAAAACGAAACGACCTTATGTTCAGCAGGATTTTGACTGAAAGTGAAGCTTTGCTCATGAACGTTCTTATTCCCCTGCCAGATTACGAACTCCATTCTAACTTCCTGTGCGGACAGAGTATCGTTATATACGTCAAAGCTCCGGAAGACCGGCTTATCGTCATAGAAGCAGCTGTTATACTCAGCGGCAATGATCACAGCAGGTTTAAATGCCTCAGCCATAATCGCAAAAGCCGGATTAGGCTGATACAGGGGGTATTCCTCCGGCAGCAGACCGTTGTTGATAGACAGCGAATAGGCCGGGACACATTCCGGCTTCACTCCGGGCGTTCCCGGTTCAGACGGCGGTAGCGTAAGATTCTGCTCCGGCATCGGCCGCATGAAATAATGGGCAAAATTAAAGGTGGAAATGCCGGACACCCCCTGCCGCCTTGCATATTCCACAAACAGCCGCTCCTTCAGCGCCAGCCCTGCTGTGCTTTCGTCCGTACCGCGGTAGGCCTGCAATCCGTTGTACATGCTGCTATTCTGCGGACAAATATACCACCAGCCGCCGTGTTCGCCGAAAGTCAGCGGAACCGTACGGTCCCACTGGCTGATCGTGCCGTCGATATTGTAATGGCGGCTTTCCACCTCCGTATAGGCTTTTGGCAGCAGCCGGTTGTCCCCCTCGGCGATCACCAGACGAGTAGGATCAAGTTCACGGATCTCCGCGATCAGGCCGGGCATATACTGTTTGAAGCCATCCCGTCCGTCTACCCAGCGCATTTCGTTCTGCAGGCTCCAGAGAATGACAGATGGATGGTTTTTGTCGCGTTGTACTAATCGGCGTACATGCTGCCGGCAGTTCTCCACATAAGCGGGATGGTCCGCCTGCATCGATTTACCCGAGCCGTAAATCGCCGTCTCATCGACGATCAGCATACCTTCTTCATCAGCGATACGGACATAATCGGAAGGATAAGGCTCGGCATGCAGTCGGATGCTGTTAATACCGGCGGTGCGGCAGATGCGGTACCAGTTGCGGATATAAGCTTCCGTCATCTGAAGTCCTCCCTGAAAATGCCAGGAGTCGCCTCTTAGATTGACCGGAATGCCATTCAGCATAAACCGCGGTCCTTCACACCAGAATTCTCGGAAACCGAATACTTGGTCATACCGGTCGATGACTTCCCCGTCTTCGAGCAGTTCCAGCACCGCACTATACAAAAACGGCTCATCCGGGCTCCACAGTCTGGCGCCGCTCCAATCCAGATGAAATGAGGCATTATACACTTCACCAGCCCGTTCGTTCTCACACAGCCTAAGTTTCTCCGCAGCGGCAGCATCAACAGCTCCGGCTATACACTCCGCAGATAGAACTGGCCCGGGTTCGGCTGCCACCTCGTAACTCTCCTCACTACCTGACGTCAAGGAGGCTGTCAACAGCTCTACTTCTTCCCCTTTTATCCCAGCACTAGCCATAGCTGCGGCTCTCGGCTCTTCGGAATCTTCTGCCGCTTCCAGCCCTCTGGCAAATTGCCGCAGCACGCCTTTCTCCCAGATGCCCAGCCTTACTGTTAGCGGACCTCTGCCCCCGGCTGTTCCTGATCCGGCAGCCACAGCCTTCACCTCTATTCGCCCCTCCCTGACGGAAGTGCGGATCGTAACATCCTCCAGCGACAGCACAGGAATACCTTCCAGATAAACATCCTGCCAGATTCCCCGGCTGATTCTTCCATACCAGGAGCCCATAAGCCCCGTTATTTTTGACATACCGTTTGGAAGCACGACGGTGTCGAAGCTGCTGCAGACAACATGCAATTGATGCTCCCGTTCCTGTTCTACCCTGGAAGTAATATCAAGTCTCAGCGGCAGGTACCCGTCTTCCCAAACGCCAACCTCCTGCCGGTCAATATAGATCACAGCCTTTTGCATAATACCATCCAGCCGTAATATGATCCTCTGCCCGGCCATGCTTTCTGGAACCCGGAAGCTCCGATGCAGCACACCCGCTTCAGCGGCATCCCACTCCTCCGGATAGCCGTACAGGTCAAACGGGGCATACTCATATTCCGGGATGCCGCCGAATGATTTGCCGTCCGAAAGCGGGTAGGTCCGCCTCCAGCTGGAAGGTACCTGAAGCTTGCGCTCCTCATAGTTGATTGTTTCGGGCAGCCTGCGGCATTGTGGCTGATCATATAAGGGCATGAAATTCCAATTCCCGTTTAGACATAGCAGATTACGCATCTCTTGTTCCCCACTTTCCAGGGAAGGCGCGTACTTCGAGCACATTCTCCAGCTCCCGCCACAGCTCCTGGCCCTTAGACGCTTCCTCCCATTTGATAAAATGCGGCTCCATCACTTCAGCCCAGTTGTCCGGCCGCAGCCGGGTCTTCAGTTTTCCTTCATAAGGGGCTGGCTCCCGGGTAGCCGGCTGCTCTGCATAAAAAAACAGCACATTCTCATGCAGGCCGATCATGCCGTATTTATCGCCGTCCCCCGGCCGCTCCTCCTGGTATTGATAGTGGTAATAAATATAGCTGGCTGCCTCTTCTGGCTTCAGCAGCGCAAGCCGTCCGTAAGGCTTGCCTTCCGTGCTCCGGCGCTCCCAGTGCTGTATGGAGATTGGCTTTTGGTAATGAAAAATATCCGTCATCGGCACCCAGCGGCGCCCTTTTTTCCCTCCAGGCCACACGGCAAGCCGCTCCGAGACCTCCGGCAGTAAAACTTCCGGCGAAACCGGCGTTCCGAGACATTCATAATATAGAAACAGTTGGCTGCTGCAGACAAACAAGCTTAAATGGTCCACTCGGAGACGCTCCATAACGTCGATAAGCGAATGAGAGACCTCCCTGTTACGGAATAAAGCAGCGGCCTCCTCACCTTCCAGTTCTTCAGCTCTATATAAACAGCGCTTCATTCCGCACCTCCTTATCCTTCACACTCATGTTACTGCATGCAAGCCTTTCCGGCCTTGACGATGCTGACCTTGTTTAGCATAATTACGACATTGTCTACAAGAGCATTGATGGGATATTCCTTAGACTCCTCCTCACAGGTTAACTATAAAGCGCTCTCCCCATAGGAAGAGCGCCCAATAACATTTAAGCCATAACCGAGAAGGTGATGTCATCGAACAGCATGTAGGAGAAGCCGTCGGTGTTAAGCCTTGGCGAAGCCGTCCTTAAGCAGCAGGTTCCTACGATCTCCTTACTTCTTCAATCCTTTATCCTTAAGGAATTGCTCGAATTGTTTGGTTACTTCCGCTACGTATTTCTCTTCGCCCGCTTCCTTCAGCTTGCCGTAAAGTGCAGGCCAGGTTTCTTCGAAATCGAGTGTTCCAGTAACCAGTCCCCGTTTGTATTCACCCCAGACAGCGTTAAGGTTGGCGATCTCCGTATTCACTGGCTCGGAATTGAACTTGAAGGCGCCGACAGGATTGACCTCTGAATTGGAATTGATCTTTTTAGTTTCTTCCCAGACGTTTTCCGGCTGTCCCTCTTTCAGATAAGAATTGAATACGCTCCCAAAAACCCAGTCCATATTCGGCAGATAACGGGAATCTGCCAGAGCCTTGATGTATTCACCATTGGTCTTCTCATAGTGTTCACCAGCTACGCCGTTGCAGAGCAGATTGTACAGCTCCTTATCGGTATTCACCAGATTGAGGAACATCATCGCACGTTCCGGATTAGGAGCAGTCCGGCTGATCGATTGGTTGGTCGTAGCCGAATATCCGTTGGAGAACCAGTCGCTGAGCGGAACTGTAATAACCTCATTGCCGCCGTTTTTGGCCTTGACTTCAGCTTCCACACCGGGCTTCAGTGTAACGTTGAAATCGACTGCGATTTGGCCTTTGACGAGATAATCATTCATTTTTTCCGTAGCTGCATCTTTATAAATATAACCTTCCTTATACCATTTGCTAGCCAGTCGGAAATTGTCCAGCTCTTCCTCCGGATAACGCTGCAGTGTGTAGGTAGGATCATCAGTTTTGATATAGAAATGGTCATCTAGTCCCGGAACTACCCAGTACTTGTCGTCATGTGATTGCGGATTGATGAAAGAAGTGCCGAATAAACCAAATGGAATAATGTCCGGTTCATTTTGCTTGATTTGGGCCAAGAACGGTTCAATATCTGCAATTTTCTTGATGGAAGCGGTATCAAGATTATACTTGTCAGCAAAACGTTTCTGGATGATAAATCCGTAACGGGAGCCGTTGATCTGCTGATTCGGGATACCGTAAATTTCTCCGTCGACCGAAAGACCGTCCCACATCACCTGCGGTACATCCGCCTTCAGCTCCGGTGCGTATTCATCAAGCAGAGCATCCATCGGCTGGATGGCTCCTTTGCGCACCAGCTCTTCCGGCTTCAGCATATAGCCGGTCCAGAGAATGTCGAACTTCTCCCCCGCCGCCAGCACCGTGTTCATCTTCTGCACATAATCTCCGATCGCAACAGGCATTAGCTTGACTGTGGCATTAATCTTCGCCTTCACGATTTTGTTAACTTCCTCCTGTACCTTCTCCTGGTCGGCCTGAAGCTGTGACAGCGGATAATACCAGGTCAATTCAACCGGCTTTAGCTCGCCTGCGTTTCCTGATTCCGGAGCCGCGCTTTGTGTGCTTTCCGCTCCGCTTCCTTCCGCGCCTTTCCCGGCATTACTGTTGCCACCGTTATTGTTCCCTCCGCAGCCTGACAACACGGATGCAACGAGCAATACGGATGCCAAAACTCCAAACAGCCTCTTTTTCATGTAAGTGACCTCCTGTACTTTGTACATGTAATTGTATGTTAACCCTTTAGGGAGCCAACCGTAAGTCCTTTAACGAAAAACCGCTGAAAAAACGGGAAGATCACCAGCATCGGTCCACCGGCCAGCACAGCGATCGCCATCCGCGCCGAATTGTTAGGGAAACTCGCCAGATCGATGCCGAGCTGCTGCGTAAATTCCGAGTTCGTAGTCAGAAACTCAATACTGTTGAGTGTCCGAACCAGCAGGAGCTGCAACGGAACTTTATTAGGATCGTCAATGTATAACATCGCGTTGAACCATTCATTCCAGTACGTAAATGAAATCAGGAGACCCAGCGTAGCCAGTGCTGGCGTCGACAGCGGCAAAATAATCTTGAAGAAAATGCGGAATTCCCGCGCTCCGTCAATTTTGGCTGATTCAATGATCTCAAGGGGAATTTTGGACATGAAGCCCTTCATGACCATGATGTTGAACGGCGACAGCAGGATAGGAAGAATCAGCGCCAGCAGGCTATCTTTCAGATGCAAATATTGCGTAATGAGAATGTAGGAAGGAACGAGTCCCCCGCTAAACAGCATGGTGAAAAACACATAAAATGTGGTCACCCGGTTATACCGATAATCCTGCCTTGAAATGACGTATGCGGTCATCGCAGTCAGCAGCAGCCCGGCTAATGCGCCAATCACGGTCACCATGAGCGTCACTCCGTAAGCCCGGAGCAGAATGTCGGGAGCGTCCAGCAGATAACGATAGGCATCCAGACTGAACGATTTAGGGAGAAACTGATACCCGTTTTCGGTCAGCGACTTTTCATCCGTAAGCGACACTGCTATAACGAGCAGAAAAGGCAGGACGACCACCAGTGAAAGCACCGTAAACAGCAGGTTAATAAATAGCTTGGAAAACTCGAATTTCTTGGACACTTTCAGGGCACCTCCTTACCATAAGGAATGATCGGGATTGATTCTGCGCACGATTCGGTTTGCACTCAGCACCAGCACCAGACCGACAACCGACTGATAGAAACCTGTAGCCGCAGACATACTCACATTGCCGACTTCGCGCAGCGCACGGTACACATAGGTGTCGATGATATCGGTAGAACCGTAGAGAAAGCCTGAGTTATTCGGTATAAAATAATGCAGGCCAAAGTCGCCGCGGAACATGTTGCCAATGGACAGGATCAGCATAATAATGACCAGCGGAGCCAGCAGCGGAATGGTGATTTTGAACGCCATCTGCCTTTTGGTTGCCCCGTCGATCCGCGCCGCCTCGTAATATTCGCTGTTAATACCTATGATGCCGGCAAAATAAATCAGCGTGTTGAACCCTACCACTTTCCATAATTGAACCAGGATAAGAATCACCGGCCACGGTGTAGCATTCTGATACCAACTTACCGGGTCCAGACCGAAGGATTCCAGCGTACGATTGATAAAGCCGTCAGAATGGTTCAAAAAGGCGTACGCCACGTAACCCACCAGTACCCAGGAAAGAAAGTGGGGCAGAAACAAGGCTGTCTGGTAGAACTTGCTCCACTTTGCCTTGATTTCGTTCATGAGAATCGCCAGCAGCAGCGCTGCCGAGGTGCCTACCAGAATGTAAGCGGTGTTATAAAGAACTGTATTACGGGTAATCCGCCACGCTGTGTCGGTAGTGAATAAATAACGGAAGTTATCCAGACCTACCCACTTGCTGCCGAAGATTCCGAGATCATACCGGTAATTTTTGAAGGCGATAATCAAGCCGATCATTGGAATATAGGCAAAAATCAATTTGTACAGTAATCCCGGCAGCGAGAGTAGAAACAGCTCCCGGTTATTCCGGAAATGATGAAGCTCTCTTCCGATCCAATTCTTTTTGCGCGTTCCGGGCGGCACACCTGAATTTGCTCTTTGATCCGCTAGTGGAACCTTATTCAACATAACCAAAGCCCCTTCCTTTCCTTCCTTAGCTGCAGCTGTTTGCCTGTGTTCCAGCTTTGCAAGACTAACAATAGCGCAGAATCAAGCTTTGGCGTTACTGTACAATTGCAAGATTGCTGTAAAGAGGGACTGTATTGTTGCCAGTTTACTGTTCTGGCCGGGCGGAGTTGAAGCAGCGGGTAATAGAAAGATAATTTATAGCGGGGATCTTTTAGATTCCTTTAGTTAGCAAAAAGCCCGCAAATGAACAGGGTTCATTTGCGGGCTGACTTAAGTATAAATTGGACAGGTTATCTGCTGCGGTCAATGGCAGATTTCAGTCGGTACTCCTTCGGTGTCGTTCCATAGCGCCGTTTAAATAAACGGTAGAAATAGCTTTCATTCCCGAACCCGACCTTTTCCATAATTTCAGTTACGGTTAAGTCCTTCTGTTCCAGGCACTCTCTGGCACTGCTCAAACGCGCTGCGTTAATCTGGTCAACAACGGTCGTTCCTTCCTGCGCTTTGAAGACTTGGCCCAGATAGACGGAGCTCATCTTGAGCATGTCGGCAATCCGCTGCACATTAAGATCTGGATCGGCATAATGCTTGTCGATAATTTCCTTCACCGTTTCTGCAAGCAGCCTGTTCTTATCTTCACGCCCGCTCTTGCGCTGCCCTGTGACCTCGCGTACAACCTCCAGGAGTACGCCCTCAATCTCATCCAGTGTCTCTTTTTCAAGAATACGACGGTTAATGGCCTGCAGGTTGTAAGGCACCGGATTGACGTTACGATTGTTCATCTCGCCAAGCGTATTGCTTAATGTAACAGCAAGATGAAGCACCGCAGAGAACATATTTTCGAAACTGAAGCCGCCGAGCAGCTCCCTCCATTTGCGTATCGCTTGCTCCGTCTCCGCCAGATCCCCGCCCTTCAGTCCTTCCGTCAGCTGCCTTTCCAGCTCCTGCGGAATGCGCAGGGATTCATTCTCCTCATTCTCCCGAAGCATTTCAGGTTCAAGCACTACTCCCTTGCCGAAAATCATCCGGTAATTGGAGTGGCGAATGGCTAGATTATAATGCTCCGATATACACCGGTAATCTGTGAACAATTCGCTCAGCGTAACCGTAAAGGTAATATGGTAATAGTCAAAAATAGTCTGCTGAAGCGCTCTAAAGCGCTCATCCAGCTTCGTAAGTGTCCCTGCTTCACTGCCGACGATAAAGACAAGATGGCCGCTTTTCATGTCCGCCGCTTCGCAGGACCCTTCAAGCCGCAACAGCTCCTGACCGATATTGGCAATGGCAAAGTAAAGCAGGGATTCCATCGGCAGCCCCGGATCTGCCGCAAGTCCCTGCAGATTGTCGATCTGCACCAAGGCTAGTCGCAGAGGCGACGGAAAAGCGATGTCAATTCCGTGCTGCTTTCTGATCTGCTGGAATGCCTGTTCATCAATACTGCCGCTTGACCCGATCAGACTCCGCAGCTGGTAAAGCTTAGCGATATTCGACTGCGATGCCCGTTCCAGCTCCAGACCCTTCAGCTTGCTGATCATCTCAGTTACGTTGGCCGCAATCAGCGACAGCTCATCCTTCGCCTGCGGGGCGCCGCGTACATCCTGCGGCACCAGCGTCAGCAGCTGACCCACCGGCTTATACAGCCGCAATGCAAAGAATACGGACAGCAGGATAGCGAGCAGGACTACAGACAGCGTGACCGCTACCTCCGTCCATTTCATCTGCCGGACGCTGCCCAGCACAACATCGTAGTCCTGCATACTGACGATCTGCCAGTTATTCATCGCTTTGCTCAGATAAGTGACCTTATATTTCCTTTCTCCATTCGTATAGTTAAAAGAATTAAGAACCGTATCCGAGGAGGAAATCCGCGGCAGCAAATCCGCCTTGATGTTAAGCCCGTCAGGCAGCTGCCCGTTGGTAGAAATAAGCACCTCGCCTTCGCTGTCCGTGATAAAGAGCACATCATTTTCCCGTTCCGCTACATGATTAAGCGCTTTCATGTTATCCAGCATCCAACCCGGCTTCACCGTTAAAATCAGCACATTGTCATTGATAGAACCAAGAGACTCCCCGTCATAAATGAATGTAGCAAACACATCAATCCCCCCGTCCTTTCCGTCAAGGTCCAGCGGAATCAGCTGCAGCTTCGGCAGATCAGCCCGGGAGTTCATGTATTTCTTCAAGGAATCGTAAAGAAGACTATTGTTAATCTCATGATTCAGCGAAGAGAAGAACCGGTGCTGGGCACCGTTGTAAAAGACAGCTGCATGCAAATACGGGGAAGCCGCCACTGTATGGTTTAGGCGCTCGATCTTGAGAATGCTCTGTTTGTAATCTGCGCCGGACTTCAGCGCGAGCAGCTCTTCATCATTATAAAGGGATACTGCCAGATCCTTAACGATACCATTCATATTCTCTATATTGTAGTTAATTTGGGTAAGCAGCTTCCGGTCGGCTTCGTTCTGCAGACTAAGTACCTTGCCGCGGGCGCTCGAGTTCACAACCAGCGAAGCGACCGCCAGAACGGCGACAACAAGCATAAAGCTGAGCAAAATCCGCTGTAGATATTTGCGCGAACGGATTGTCTGCAGTACATTCATGTGTCCTCACTCCCTGATTTTAGGGTGACCTTAATATAATCCCGCCTTGTTTTGCTTGTCAATCCGCGTTTTCGCGGGCCGCCTCCCGCGAATCCTCTGCATCCGACAGCTTATCCAGCTCTGCGTGGAACAAATCCCGCAGAAGTATGCGTGCTATAACCCTATGTCCTGATACATCCGGATGGATACCGTCGCCATATCTATACGAGGCATTAACCGACCTCTCATGCCGGATATGCTCCAGCAGCGGTGTGCGCAGATCGATGACACCATCAGCGGGACAGCCCCCGCTTAGCAGCCAGTCCGCATAACGCTCCAGCACATGATCGTAATCTCTGTAGGGCACCAAATAGCTGAAATCATCCGCTTCCGCCGGCTGCAGCGTACCGTTCATTGACGGGGCGTCGAATGGCGGCGGTGTCATCAGCACGGCTTTGGCCCCTGCTTCCCGAATTTGTGTGCTCAGCCGCAGCATCCCCACCTGATAGGCTGCAAAACGTTCTTCCGAAAAGGGATGATAAATCCCGTCATTCATCCCGTAGCAGGCTACGACCACACTGGGAGAGGCTTCCTTAAGCTCTCTTGACAGCCGGTTATGTACACAGGGCCGTGGAAAAGGATGAGTGGCTTCGCTAAGTCCCGAAGCCGTCTCGCTGGGAACACCGCAAGGGACCAGTTCTACCGTCCAATCCGGACGGTGCACCTGCAGCCACTCCCTGGTTAAGCGGATATATAGACCGTCAGCCGTAATGCTGTCCCCTAGAAATAGAATCTGGGAATCTGCGGAATCTTTTGTTACCTTGTCAGTAAATAGATGCAACATATTTATCCCTCCTGACCATCGCGCAGATCTCCCGCTTGGCCGAAGCCAGGCGATGCCCCGCATTCTAATGGTAGCGCCGGCTGTCCTTTTCCGCCTTGACGATTTCGACCTTCTTTAGCATAATATGGCCATGACAACCAAAATATTTGCACAGGACATCGGACTTGAACCCGGTTTCACTTTTAGAATCCAGAAATGTCCACTGACCCATGATTACTATGTCCACAGCCATGACTTCTCCGAGCTGGTCGTCATTCTGTCGGGAAACGCCGTGCATATCATTGAGGGGAGAGAGTATCCAGTCACTGCCGGCCAGGTTTTTCTGATCCACAGCGATGTTTCCCATGGTTACAAGGATGTCGACGGCATCGAATACTTTAATGTGATGTTCCAGCCTGAGCAGCTGCTGCAGCAGTCCGAGCTCAGACTGATGCCGGGCTTTCAGGCATTATTTTACATTGAGCCTTTTTACCGAAAGGAAATGTATTTCAAAGGCATGCTCTCCCTTGAAGCAGAACAACTCTTGGAGGCTACACGGCTGCTGGATAATATCCTCGAAGAGCATGACCGGCAGCCTGAAGGGTACAGGCTGATGATCCGCACCTATTTTACTGCTCTGGTAGGCATGCTATCACGCTATTACCAAACCAGCAGCAAACACGAGGATAACAAGGCGCTGCGGATCGGTGAGACAGTCACCTATATCGAAGAGCATTTTCTACAGCCAATCACCTTGCAATCCATGGCGGATATGGCTTATATGTCAACCCGCCAGTTTCTGAGAGTCTTCACCCGCAATTATCAGACCACTCCTATGGACTATGTCATCCGTAAGCGGCTGGACTATTCCTGCACGCTGCTGCGCAGCCCCGGACTCACGATTTCCCAGGTGGCCATGGACAGCGGCTTTCATGACCAGAACTATTACTCCCGCCAGTTCCGCAAAGTATTTAACTGTACACCCAGCGAATACCGAGAGAGAAATCAGGAATCCTGCCGGACCCCAAGGAACTCCTAGAGCTCCAGCGTATCGTTCACGGCAGTAGCATCTTCCTTTTGGCGCAGCCGCCGCCGGTACGCTCCGGGCGTTACGCCGAATCTTGTGCTGAACAAACGTGTCATGTAGTTTGGATCGTGAATGCCCACCCGTTCGGCGATTTCGGAGATGCCCAGCACCGTACCGCTTAGCAGTTTCTTGGCTTCTTCCAGGCGCCGCTGCAGCACGTACTGTAGCGGTGTGGTTCCGATATGCTGTTTCATGCACCTCGTAATATAATCCGCCTGGAAGTGCAGCTCCTCCTCGAGTGCGGCAAGGTTAAATGGCTGTCTCCATTGAATATCTAGATAGGCAGCGGCTGCCCGGGCCAGCCGGACCGCCGGCTCCGGCAGGGTAGTCCGCGCACATTCCTCTTGCAGTGCCGCCAGCAGCCCAGCCAGCAGCAGATGAAGCCGGAGTGCGTTCTCAGCATTCAGCCGGCTATGGATCTCGTTCATCTCATGCAAGATCGGCTCCAATGCTTCTACGTCAACAGTGGCGTACTTAGGCATGTATAGACGCTGTTGTACAGAGGGCTCCTCATCCTCTACCGTTCCTTTGGCCAGCAGAGACGACCATGGAATGTCCTCCCGCCGGATATGAGCTGGCTTACATCCATGGATGAAGTGCACCCAGTAAATCTCCGTATCCTCCCCGCAGGCCCGATACCCATCATGCAGCAGCCCTGCCTCCAGCACCAGCAGTTTTCCCGGACCCACTGCATAATCCCTGCCCTCTTCTGTCATATAGAGTGTTCCCCGTTTGACCAGCAGCAGATCATACACGCCGAAGGTGCGGACGAAATGCCGGTCTCCCGGCGACCAGACGGCATGTCCCACCGTGACAAATTGCGGCAACGGAGGTATCGCGAATTCCAGGCACAGCACCATATATCTCTCCTGTCAAAGTCGATTTTATGCTATTCCAAGTCTATATTATCACTGGCTGCTCCGGCAGAAAAGAGTTACATTGACTGGGAACCCGCTTTTCATCCAATTAGATAAGGGGCTGTATATCCATGCGCTTTCGTCAGGTTCACCTTGATTTCCATACTTCTGAAGCCATTCCCGGCATAGCCAATGAATTCTCCAAATCCCAGTTTCAGTCCATGCTGCGTGCCGGTCATGTAGACTCTATCACTGTGTTCTCCAAATGCCATCACGGGTGGGCTTATCATCCCAGCGAAGCCAATGAAATCCATCCGCAGCTCTCTTTTGATCTGCTGGGGGAGATGATCACCGCAGCTCATGATATCGGAGTACTGACGCCGGTATATTTGTCGGCTGGTCTTGACGAGAAGCTTGCTCGCCGGCATCCCGAGTGGCTGATCCGCGATGCAGAGGACCGCACACGCTGGGTGAAGGACTTTATGACACCGGGTTACCACGAATTTTGCCTTAACACGCCTTATCTGGACATTTTACTGGCGCAAATCCATGAGGTGGTCTCCCGGTATGACACCGACGGTATCTTTCTTGATATCGTCGGCGTCCGTAAATGCCGCTGCCAGTATTGCGTTGACGCACTTCGTGCCTCAGGCCTGGACCCCCGCGACGAGGCTTCAGTCATTGCCTTGGGCGAGCAGACTTATCTGAATTATGCACGCCGCGTCCGGGAGACAATCGATGCTGTGAAGCCTGGTTTACCGGTCTATCACAACAACGGTCATCAGCAGCGGGGCCGCCGGGATCTCGTGCAGGTCAATAGCCATCTCGAGCTCGAGTCGCTCCCTACAGGAGGCTGGGGCTACGATCACTTCCCGCTGTCAGCACGGTACGCCCAGACGCTGGGCATGGAATTTCTCGGTATGACCGGCAAATTCCATACCTCCTGGGGCGAATTCGGCGGATACAAGCACCCGAATGCGCTGCGGTTTGAAGCAGCGCTCAGTCTGGCCCACGGTGCCAAATGCTCCATTGGTGATCAGCTTCATCCTTCAGGCTTAATGGATGAAGCGACCTATGCCCTGATCGGCGCTGCCTACGCTGAGGTGGAGGCGAAAGAGCAGTGGTGCAGCGGAGTTGAGTCCGTTGCAGACATTGCCGTCTTGTCCCTGGAGGCGGCACGTGAGGCCTGCCCCGACGGGCAGGCATTGAGAGGAGCGCGCAATCTGGCCGACGCGGGTGCGGTACGCATGCTTACCGAGGGCCATTATCTGTTCGACATCGTAGATACCTTCAGCGATTTTGCCGCTTATAAGGTACTGATACTGCCGGATGAGGTACCGGTATGGCCGGAGTTATCCACCGCTATTGAAATCTTCACAGCTGGAGGAGGTAAAGTGCTCGCCACCGGGCGTTCAGGTCTGAACACAGCAGGCGATGCGTTTGCACTGAACCTGGGTATCAACTGGCTGGGAACCAATCCTTACCGGCCAGCTTATTTCTATCCGCATTTCACCCCGGGGGCTCTGCTGCCAGCCTCCTACGTAATGTACGGCGAAGGTCAGCTTGTGGAATTGCATGACGGACAATCACTGGGTAATCTGGAGAATCCATATTTCAACCGCGATGTATTCACCTTTTGTTCACATCAGCACACGCCTGGTACCAAGGAAGACAATGGACCAGGCATGGTCGAAAGCAGCAATGGAATCTATATCGCTTGGGATGTGTTCAGCGATTATGCGGAAGCAGGCCATCTTATCCTGAAAGAGATGGTGCTTCATGCGCTATCACGGCTGGTCCCCCAGCCTGCCCTGCGCACCAATCTGCCGGCCCGGGGAATAGCGACCCTGCAGTATCAGCAGACGGAGCAGCGTTATGTGAACCATCTGCTTTATGCCTCCCCCGTGCTAAAAGGACGCATTGAAGTTATCGAAGACATCGTGCCGCTACGGGACATTTCTGTCAGCCTGCGTCTTCTATCTTCTGCTCCTGTCCAGCAGGTCTATCTGGCCCCGTCAATGACAGCTCTGCCGTTTACGGTAGGCCAGGATGAAATCTCTTATATAATTCCTTGCTTGGAGAATCACCAAATGGTAGTAATAGAGCTGGCACAGGAGAAATTGCCAGTAGAGTAAATTCGCTCAATCAAACAGAATCAGGGAGGTCCAGCAACCTGTCATGGCTTCTATAACCTCCCTTTTCTTATTGCAATGTCCCCTTCAAAACATAGTCCCTTCGCCGATCCTCTCCGATTCAGATATAAAAAAATCAACCCATCGCAGATGAGTTGATCCATAGCTATATTTTAAACAAAGTTGCTCATAGAAAATCTCAAGCTTAAGCCATTTGCTGTGCCAGTCCTCCCAGTGCACCAAAGACCATGTTCTTCGTCATAGTTGTGCTGTGTTACTGCGCTTCTTTCCAATGGCGTCAGTATAAAAAAAGTTCAGGAATCACCTTAGGTTCAATTCAAAAATCAACATAGCACAAACCATGAATAAGACAATAAAGATGTAATATATTTCAGCAAAGAAAAAGAGTTTATAAAATCGCTTAGTAAGCAATCTTATAAACTCCTTTAGGATGGACTCTCAGGGGCTCGAACCCTGGACAAATAGATTAAGAGTCTACTGCTCTACCAACTGAGCTAAGAGTCCACAATATAATGATTTATCTTATAGAACTTGAAAAGCAAAAGCTCTTAGCATAACGCATAAGAGCTTCGCTTGCTAATTGATACCGGTGAGAGGACTCGAACCTCCACGGTTTCCCTCTCGATTTTGAGTCGAGCGCGTCTGCCATTCCGCCACACCGGCAAATTATTGAGTTAAAAGATGGCGCGCCCTGAGAGATTCGAACTCCCGGCCTTTTGATTCGTAGTCAAACGCTCTATCCAGCTGAGCTAAGGGCGCAAAATTTATATGGAGCGGACGACGGGAATCGAACCCGCGACCCTCGCCTTGGCAAGGCGATGCTCTACCGCTGAGCCACGTCCGCACACGGTATGTATTGATGTCCGACTCACTAAAGAAGTGAGCCATGAAGGACTCGAACCTTCGACACCCTGATTAAAAGTCAGGTGCTCTACCAACTGAGCTAATGGCTCATAAAGCAAGAAAAATGGCGGAACCGACGAGATTCGAACTCGCGATCTCCTGCGTGACAGGCAGGCATGTTAGGCCAACTACACCACGGTTCCAAAAATATAATTGCTTGATGAAAATTGGTTGCGGGGGCAGGATTTGAACCTGCGGCCTTCGGGTTATGAGCCCGACGAGCTACCGGGCTGCTCCACCCCGCGTCATTAAAAAATATTCAACTATCCATTACAATAAGAAAGTTTCATGGTGGAGGCTGAGGGGATCGAACCCCCGACCCTCTGCTTGTAAGGCAGATGCTCTCCCAGCTGAGCTAAGCCTCCATGTAAAGAAGCAACTCAATTATCATAACACAATCTAACCAGTAATGCAACATTTTATTTCAGAAGAACAATAACGTTTTAAAGAAATTGGTGACCCGTATGGGATTCGAACCCATGTTACCTCCGTGAAAGGGAGGTGTCTTAACCCCTTGACCAACGGGCCTTATTGAAAACAAAATGTTTTGACAACAAAAAAGATTATATCATGTATTTCGAAGTATAGCAATACATAAATTAAAATACTTTCACTTCTATTCTAAGCAGGCATTAAAGTAATGCCTAGCTTGAGTGATATAAGCTCCACGACTTCAAGAACAGTCCGGTTATTCGTGTCTAAATGCTCTCGGAATACGTCCTGGTTCAGTCCTGTGATGCATCTGTCGATCTGTTGAACGGCCCATGAGTCCTTCTCCTCACCTCTACTAGTCAATCGCTTAAGCAGCGTCTCTCGTGAGGCACATAAAGTGAAATGATGAACCTCTATTCCTTCATTCATTAGCTTCCCCACAATCTCTATCCAATAATCTGGGTTGACTATAGTCATAGGTACGATAATCGTCCCACTATATTCGCTAACTATGTATTTTAACATGGAATGATTAATTTCACGCCAAAGGTGATAGTCCTGAAAGTCACTTATTGTCATCACATCGGGAATGTTTGCTCTTATGTAATACCCAACATTCTCTGGATCGTATACAAAGGAATTAGGAAGCCTGCGATGTAATTGATATGCAGTTTCTGTCTTCCCCGCACCAAAAGCTCCATTGATCCATATAATCAAGATGATTCTCCCCCATAAATAATCTATATTTTGAGTGGCCAAGACTAGTCTCATTAAGACTCTATTAATCACAATATCATAAGAATCCTTTCATGTAATAATGTATTTAATAGATTTAGTTCTTTTTGTTTTCTTTAAACCCTTACATGCAGGTTCTCTGTATAACAAAAAGACCACTGTCGATTACTCAACAGTGGTCTCGCGTGCTTGGCAACGTCCTACTCTCCCAGGACCCTTCGGTCCAAGTACCATCGGCGCTGGAGGGCTTAACGGTCGTGTTCGGGATGGGTACGCGTGGAACCCCTCCGCTATCGCCACCAAACGGGCATTTGCGGTACAAATGCATTATTCAGGTCTCAGCATCGCCAAATGCTGAAAACAAATTCATCATCATACGGTCACTAGTACCATATGGGTTAGAACTTGATTCCTGAAAACTGAATCCGAATTGAATTTGCGTTCGCCCTTCTTACGGGGCCCCCGGAAAGTACTAGGAATTAGCTTCGCAGCTTCTTCTTCACTTTTTGGGGTATTTTTAGGATAAGCCCTCGACCGATTAGTATTGGTCAGCTCCATGCATTACTGCACTTCCACCTCCAACCTATCTACCTCGTCGTCTTCAAGGGGTCTTACTAATTGGGAAATCTCATCTTGAGGGGGGCTTCACGCTTAGATGCTTTCAGCGCTTATCCCGTCCGTACGTAGCTACCCAGCCATGCTTCTGGCGAAACAACTGGTGCACCAGCGGTACGTCCATCCCGGTCCTCTCGTACTAAGGACAGCTCCTCTCAAATTTCCTGCGCCCACGACAGATAGGGACCGAACTGTCTCACGACGTTCTGAACCCAGCTCGCGTACCGCTTTAATGGGCGAACAGCCCAACCCTTGGGACCTACTTCAGCCCCAGGATGCGATGAGCCGACATCGAGGTGCCAAACCTCCCCGTCGATGTGGACTCTTGGGGGAGATAAGCCTGTTATCCCCAGGGTAGCTTTTATCCGTTGAGCGATGGCCCTTCCATGCGGTACCACCGGATCACTAAGTCCGACTTTCGTCCCTGCTCGACTTGTAGGTCTCGCAGTCAAGCTCCCTTATGCCTTTGCACTCTTCGAATGATTTCCAACCATTCTGAGGGAACCTTGGAACGCCTCCGTTACTCTTTAGGAGGCGACCGCCCCAGTCAAACTGCCCGCCTGACACGGTCCCCGTACCCGGTAAGGGCACTAGGTTAGAACCTAGATACGATCAGGGTGGTATCCCAACGGCGCCTCCACCGAAGCTTGCGCTCCGATTTCTACGGCTCCCACCTATCCTGTACAGATCGTACCCAAATTCAATATCAAGCTGCAGTAAAGCTCCATGGGGTCTTTCCGTCTTGTCGCGGGTAACCTGCATCTTCACAGGTATTAAAATTTCACCGGATCTCTCGTTGAGACAGCGCCCAAGTCGTTACGCCATTCGTGCGGGTCAGAATTTACCTGACAAGGAATTTCGCTACCTTAGGACCGTTATAGTTACGGCCGCCGTTTACTGGGGCTTCGGTTCATAGCTTCGGGTTACCCCTAACCACTCCCCTTAACCTTCCAGCACCGGGCAGGCGTCAGCCCGTATACTTCGCCTTGCGGCTTCGCACAGACCTGTGTTTTTGCTAAACAGTCGCTTGGGCCTTTTCACTGCGGCCCCCTCGTGCTATTCACACTACCGGGGCACCCCTTCTCCCGAAGTTACGGGGTCATTTTGCCGAGTTCCTTAACGAGAGTTCTTCCGCGCGCCTTAGAATTCTCTTCTCGCCTACCTGTGTCGGTTTGCGGTACGGGCACCTTCTCCTGGCTAGAGGCTTTTCTTGGCAGTGTGAGATCATGACCTTCGCTACTACAATTTTCGCTCCCCATTACAGCCCAGCCTTAACGATGTGCGGATTTGCCTACACATCAGCCTCACTGCTTAGACGGACATATCCATCAGTCCGCGTCACTACCCTCCTGCGTCACCCCATCGCTCATAGCGGATTACGGTGGTACAGTAATTTCAAACTGTTGTCCTTCGACTACGCCTTTCGGCCTCGCCTTAGGTCCCGACTTACCCTGAGCGGACGAGCCTTCCTCAGGAAACCTTGGGCTTTCGGCGGATCAGATTCTCACTGATCTTTTCGTTACTCATACCGGCATTCTCACTTGTATGCTGTCCAGCGCTCCTTACGGTACACCTTCAACCCACATACAACGCTCCCCTACCCCAGATACATACGTATCTAGCCATAGCTTCGGTGGTGTGTTTAGCCCCGTTACATTTTCGGCGCAGAGTCACTCGACCAGTGAGCTATTACGCACTCTTTCAATGGTGGCTGCTTCTAAGCCAACATCCTGGTTGTCTGTGCAACTCCACATCCTTTCCCACTTAACACACACTTGGGGACCTTAGCTGATGGTCTGGGCTGTTTCCCTTTTGACAATGGATCTTAGCACTCACTGTCTGACTCCCGGCAATAAGTATATGGCATTCGGAGTTTGACTGAGCTTGGTAATCCTTGCGGACCCCGCACCCAATCAGTGCTCTACCTCCACTACTCTTATACCGAGGCTAGCCCTAAAGCTATTTCGGGGAGAACCAGCTATCTCCGAGTTCGATTGGAATTTCTCCGCTACCCCCACCTCATCCCCGCACTTTTCAACGTGCGTGGGTTCGGGCCTCCAGTGCGTGTTACCGCACCTTCACCCTGGACAGGGGTAGATCACACGGTTTCGGGTCTACGTCCACATACTAATTCGCCCTATTCAGACTCGCTTTCGCTGCGGCTCCGTCTTCTCGACTTAACCTTGCATGTTAAACGTAACTCGCCGGTTCATTCTACAAAAGGCACGCCATCACCCATAGATAGGGCTCTGACTTTTTGTAAGCACACGGTTTCAGGTTCTATTTCACTCCCCTTCCGGGGTGCTTTTCACCTTTCCCTCACGGTACTGTTTCACTATCGGTCGCCAGGTAGTATTTAGCCTTAGCAGATGGTCCTGCTGGATTCATACGGGGTTTCACGTGCCCCGCACTACTCGGGATCCGTCTCGGAGAGAACACAGTTTAGGTTACAGGGCTTTTACCTCTATCGCGGGCCTTTCCAGACCTCTTCACCTACCATATTCCTTTGTAACTCCATGTGAGACGTCCCACAACCCCTAAGAGCAAGCTCTTAGGTTTAGGCTGTTCCGCGTTCGCTCGCCGCTACTGACGGAATCACTATTGTTTTCTCTTCCTCAGGGTACTTAGATGTTTCAGTTCCCCTGGTCTGCCTCTACATACCCTATGTATTCAGGTATGAGTAACTGCGAATTACCACAGCTGGGTTTCCCCATTCGGACACCCCCGGATCAAAGCTTGCTTACAGCTCCCCGAGGCAGTTTCGTTGTTCGCCACGTCCTTCGTCGGCTCCTGGCGCCTAGGCATCCTCCGTGTGCTCTTATTAGCTTAACCTTGATTTTTCTTTCGAAAAATCTCACTAATAACATTTACTTGTTTGAACAAGTTGCTAAAAGATGTTCTAAAACGCAAATTCGTTTCGGTATCCAGTTTTCAAGGATCAAGTCTTACTGAGAGCTTAAACTCTCAAAACTGAGCAACGAGTGAGTTTTGGAAGTTTAACTTCCGATTTGAATGTCTTCATTGCAGAAGACGATTCTCCATAGAAAGGAGGTGATCCAGCCGCACCTTCCGATACGGCTACCTTGTTACGACTTCACCCCAATCATCTACCCCACCTTCGGCGGCTGGCTCCCTTGCGGGTTACCCCACCGACTTCGGGTGTTGTAAACTCTCGTGGTGTGACGGGCGGTGTGTACAAGACCCGGGAACGTATTCACCGCGGCATGCTGATCCGCGATTACTAGCAATTCCGACTTCATGCAGGCGAGTTGCAGCCTGCAATCCGAACTGAGACCGGCTTTGATGGGATTGGCTCCACCTCGCGGCTTCGCTTCCCGTTGTACCGGCCATTGTAGTACGTGTGTAGCCCAGGTCATAAGGGGCATGATGATTTGACGTCATCCCCACCTTCCTCCGGTTTGTCACCGGCAGTCACTCTAGAGTGCCCAACATTACTTGCTGGCAACTAAAGTTAAGGGTTGCGCTCGTTGCGGGACTTAACCCAACATCTCACGACACGAGCTGACGACAACCATGCACCACCTGTCTCCTCTGTCCCGAAGGTCGCCACTATCTCTAGTGGATTCAGAGGGATGTCAAGACCTGGTAAGGTTCTTCGCGTTGCTTCGAATTAAACCACATACTCCACTGCTTGTGCGGGTCCCCGTCAATTCCTTTGAGTTTCAGTCTTGCGACCGTACTCCCCAGGCGGAGTGCTTACTGTGTTAACTTCGGCACCAAGGGTATCGAAACCCCTAACACCTAGCACTCATCGTTTACGGCGTGGACTACCAGGGTATCTAATCCTGTTTGCTCCCCACGCTTTCGCGCCTCAGCGTCAGTTACAGCCCAGAAAGTCGCCTTCGCCACTGGTGTTCCTCCACATATCTACGCATTTCACCGCTACACGTGGAATTCCACTTTCCTCTTCTGTACTCAAGTCACCCAGTTTCCAGTGCGACCTTAGGTTGAGCCCAAGGTTTAAACACCAGACTTAAATGACCGCCTGCGCGCGCTTTACGCCCAATAATTCCGGACAACGCTTGCCCCCTACGTATTACCGCGGCTGCTGGCACGTAGTTAGCCGGGGCTTTCTTCTCAGGTACCGTCACTCCGGTAGCAGTTACTCTACCGGACGTTCTTCCCTGGCAACAGAGCTTTACGATCCGAAAACCTTCATCACTCACGCGGCGTTGCTCCGTCAGACTTTCGTCCATTGCGGAAGATTCCCTACTGCTGCCTCCCGTAGGAGTCTGGGCCGTGTCTCAGTCCCAGTGTGGCCGTTCACCCTCTCAGGTCGGCTACGCATCGTCGCCTTGGTGGGCCGTTACCCCACCAACTAGCTAATGCGCCGCAGGCCCATCCCTCAGTGACAGATTGCTCCGTCTTTCATTCTTTCTTCAGGAAAAAAAAGAAATTATCCGGTATTAGCTACCGTTTCCGGTAGTTATCCCAGTCTAAGGGGCAGGTTGCCTACGTGTTACTCACCCGTCCGCCGCTAAGTCATTTTGAAAGCAAGCTTTCAAAATGACTCCGCTCGACTTGCATGTATTAGGCACGCCGCCAGCGTTCGTCCTGAGCCAGGATCAAACTCTCCAATTAGTATTGAAAAGAGCGATATGCTCATTTTGAAACATCTGACGAGAAAATTAATTCTCACGATGAAATTTCAAAAGCGTAAAGTACGCTGTGAAACTCATCAGTTTTGGATTTCACTTTCGTGATTTCCTACTCACTCGTTGTTCAGTTTTCAAAGATCAAGTTCTCGTTGGCGCCGTTTAATGTCTCAGCAGCAACTCTTATAATATATCATGCTTTCCGATGAATTGCAATACTTTTTTTTCAAAGTCTTGTGTAATCTCATCTGGATTAACATTCACCAATCGAAAGTTTATATCTCCTCTTTGCGACTGGATTTATAATGTAACATATAACCCACTCTAAAAACAACCCCTAAATTTTAAAAATTCAAAAAAATACTTTCGCCTCATTCTTACATCTGCTTCATTTCTTCTCATAAAAAACGTGCAAACTCTGATAATCAGAATCTGCACGTTAAAGAGAGATTGGCTTTTAGTTTAAAACTGTATTAATTAGAAATCCACGGATTTCTGCGTTTCTTAGAACTCTCTGTACGACCACCTGCACTTGAACGCTGAGATTTCACAACCGTTTTGGTCTTCTTGCTGCTATTTTGACTTGAGGTCTTTGCTTTTGCTGCCGTTTCCTTCGTTGCATTCCCCTTACTCTTGAGCGAACTACCAGAGCTAGATTCCTCACTCACTGTTCTAGCAACTTCGGGAGTGTCCTGTACAAACGTTTCAGGATCTTGGATTTCCGGAACCCGATTATGCTGCGAATAATTACCTATACCAGGATACTGCGGATTAGACGGAATACTCGACATTATCGGCCCGCCAAAAGCTCCAAGAGGAGAAGCTGGGACTATTCCCTGATTAGGTGCTCCTGCTCCATAAGCAGAGAATGCATTTGGGTCACCATATGCAGGATAGTTATTATATACGGGCATTTCATATGAATAGGGTTGAACATGCATTCCCCCGCACCCACAAGTAGTTGGCCAAGGAAGGTTCGATGACATCCCATACATCGGGTTCATCCCCGAAACATTAGCCTCCATATTGTTAGGTGCAGCATTTGGATTCCATTGTTCCGGACTCACATTAGACCAAGCATTCGGATTCCATTGTTCCGGACTTACATTAGGCGCAGCATTTGGATTCCATTGCTCCGGACTCATATTAGGCCAAGCATTTGGATTCCATTGCTCCGGACTTACATTAGACGCAGCATTCGGATTCCATTGTTCCGGATTCACGTTAGGAGCAGCATTCGGATTCCATTGTTCCGGACTCACGTTAGGCGCAGCGTTCGGATTCCATTGTTCTGGACTCATATTAGGTGAATACATGTTTTCTGAAAAGTAGTATGGAGACATGCACTCTGGTCCAAATGCCGCTGGCTGAACATAACTTGGTGCCCAGTTCATATTCATATTAGGGTTATTTTGATAAGAATCATAGAGATAAGGATTTCCACCTAGACCTGGATATCCCATACTGTCACAAGAATTCGCCTTTTCCTCTTTGCAAGCCACTGGCTTCATCTCAGCTTTTGACGCCTCATGTTGTGCTACTGGCTCTTGATTTGGTACTGTAATCTGAACAAACAAGCTCTGCATTTCAATTTCTTGCACAGGAGCAACTTCCATTTGCATATTTGGCGCAGGGTTCGGTGCATTAATTGGAGCTATATTTACCGATGGATGTGGTGCTGAATTGGATTCAGGTGCGATTTTTGGCATTGGTTTAGGTGCAGGTTTAGTTTCTGCTTTTGCCTCAGGTTTAGTTTCTGCTTTTGCTTCCGGTTTAGTTTCTGGTTTAACCTCTGGTTTAGTTTCCGGTTTTGGTGCAGGAACCACCTCAGCAACTGGCTGTTCTTTTGGACCCGTATATTCCTTCCCACCAACTTGTGTTTTCTCAGAAGCATTAGAAGGCATGTAGCCTGGCTGTACGGGCGAAGCGTTTGATGTCTTTTTAGGAATGTTAACTATTTCCCCTAACATCAATACATTCGGATTCTTTAGCTGAGGGTTTGCTTCAACCATATCCTTTAAGGGGATTCCCCACGCCTTAGATAATTTCCATAAGGTATCTCCTTGTTTAACTGTATGCTTGTAGTAAACTTCACTGTTATCCGGTACGGATACAGGAGCCGTAGGTATTTTTACTTTTTCACCAAGTGCCAGCACATTCGGATTACTGATCTGTGGATTAGCTTCAATAATTTTTTGTAACGGCACTCCGTACTTTTGCGATAATGCATACAGACTATCGCCTTGTTTGACAATGTGTATTTTCACGTAGCATTAACCTCCTAAAAGTTTTGTGGAGTATTGCTTTCTTACAGCTACACAGCAAAACTGGCTTTGAAAGCAAACACCCTTTGGATAGAACATTGCTCTCTTACAAAGTTATATGCGGTACAGCCGCCTCCTTCGTTACTACATCTTATGCAGCCCATGGGCGAATGACATCCCTGAAATAAAAAAAATCCTTTCATGTATCATGAAAAGATCTACCGTAGACTTCCGGACATCTTCTTCATGTATCATGAAAGGATTATTAATGCCTATTTAACACTTTTTACACGACAAGCATGTAAAAGAGCATATTGTACGAGTAACTGTTATTCCCAAACCTTGTAGCCATCTTTGTCAACAACATTGCGGAATTCTTCAAGAAGCTTCAACGTTATTGGACCTGCATGTCCTTCTCCGATGATGCGTCCGTCAATTTCACGCGCTGCAATAACCTCTGCTGCCGTTCCAGTGAAGAATACCTCGTCGGCGATGTAAACATCATGCATGCTGAATGGTTCTTCTTTCAGTTTAATACCCAATTTCTCGCATAGCTCGATGATAGCCTGACGTGTGATTCCTTCGAGCGCACCCAGATAGCAAGGTGGAGTGGTGACCACGCCATTTTTGATGATGAAAATATTATCGCCAGATCCTTCAGTAACATATCCTTGAGCGTTCATCATAATCGCTTCATCGGCTTCTGCCAGATTGGACTGAATTTTCACTAGGATATTATTGAGATAGTTAAGCGATTTAATCTTCGGATTCAGTGCATCCGGAATATTACGGCGTTGGGATACAGAAACAGCACGAAGCCCATTAATGTACGCTTGCTCTGGGTAAATAGCTAATTGTTCAACGATAATGATTACGCTGGCTTTAGGGCAACGGCGTGGATCAAGACCCAAGTTACCAGGACCACGGGATACGATCAGTCGAATATAGCCGTTACGCATGTCGTTAAGTCGAATCGTTTCAGCCATAGCTTCCAGCATCTCGTCATAAGTGAGCGGAATGTCCAGCATGATCGACTTCGCCGAATCATAAAGTCTGTCCAAATGCTCTTTACATTTAAAAATATTGCCATTGTAAATACGAATACCTTCAAATATGCCGTCTCCATACAAAAAACCGTGATCAAAAACGGATACCTTTGCATTTTCCTTAGTTACGTGTTGTCCATCCAGATAGATCCATTGTTCAGCCATGAATTTACTGCACCTCCGCTTTCTCTTCCTCATAGGTGTATGTGGGATACGAGCCCAGAATCCGTACCTGGCAGCCTAAAGCATTAATCTCTTCAATAGCCCCTGGCAGCAGGACCGATTCTATCGGTTCCAGCACATCAATATAAAAATAATAAGTACCCAGCTTTTTTTTCGTTGGTCGTGATTCAATACGCGATAAATTCAGCTTTCGCCAAGAAAAGGCAGCGAGAACCTGATGCAAAGCACCTGGAAAATCCTCAGGCAGCGTTACTAGGACACTCGTCTTTACACCATTGCTGCTCCGTGGAAGATCTACCTTCTGCGGACCGACAAGGACAAATCTTGTGTAGTTGTTGTTGTGATCTGTAACTTTCCGATCAACAATCTCCAGTCCATGAGTAGCTGCACCAAGCGCAGTACCGATCGCAGCCCAACCCTTTCCAGGATTGTTCTTAACGATTTCAACAGCTTCAGAGGTACTTCCGACCGACTCCAGTTCAGCCCAAGGTGCATGCTTCCGAACAAATTGCATACACTGTGCCATTGCAACAGGATGCGAAAGGATTTTTTTCACTTTAGTGAAATCCTTATTACCGTTCGTATCTCTGAATTCCAGCGGGTGACCGATGAGATTCTGTATCGATGGAAAGATCCATTCCGCCTGCATAGGTAGATCAACTTCATTAATAAGCCAATCAATATGGAGACTAACCGAACCTTCAATAGTATTCTCAATCGGGATAACGCTGTAATCAGTGGCTCCACCATCCGTAGAGAGAAAGACATCGGAAATTAACTTGTGATGCACAATTTTTACAGGCTCACCGTTAAACAAATGCAGCAGCGCTTCGTGAGATACTGAGCCCTGCGGCAATACCGCTATTGATTTCATGACCGTACTTCTCCTTTTATCATATCCAAAAATGATACGTTTTGCATCTCGTTTCTTTTAAGCAGCTCTGATGTAACACCTGAAGTACAAGGCATCAGCCAGCAAGTCTTAGCAGAGATGCCGTGTTCTTGCATCGTATTCTTCAGGAAAGCCTCAAGCTCACTCTTACGAGTCTCACGGCGATCAACTAAACACAGTAGCGTAGGGCCGGCACCGCTAAGTGCGATCCCTAAAGCACCATGTTTAGGTGCTTCTGCGAGCAGCTTCTCCATGCCTGGAATAAGCGCTGCCCGATAAGGTTGATGCAAACGATCCTGCATCGCTCTACTGATCAGGTCAAGCCGACCTGATGCAAACGATGCCGTCATTAAAGAGGTTCTACTGATGTTGTACACAGCATCACTAACTGAGATTTCTGTTGGAAGCACTCCCCGTGCTTTTGTGGTTTCCAGCTCGAATTCAGGAATAACCACGAGAACCTCAAGGTCTTGAGGTGGATCAAGGCGAACGTAATCCGCATGATCACCGTCCCACACTGCGGTAATGATGCCACCAAATAAGGAAGCTCCTACATTGTCAGGATGCTTCTCAAGCTGGGTAGCCATATCAAACAGCTTCGCATCATCGAGCGGAGAGCCGATCATCGTATTAGCTGCGACCATGCCCCCAATGATGGCCGAGGCACTGCTGCCGAGTCCACGCGTAAGCGGAATCTCAGAGTACATCGAAATAGATATTTCAGGCACCGTAACGCCAGCCTCTGCAAATACCATTTGAGCGACCTTATAGAGTAAATTACTCTTATCCCGAGCCACTCCCTTCATCTCGTCACCATATAGATGAAAAACTGTCTCCTCTGCTTCCTCCATCTCAATCCAGGCATACAGCGGCAATGCCATGCCAAGAGTATCGAAGCCCGGACCAAGATTGGCAGTACTAGCAGGTACTTTAACCCTTGCTACTCCATAAGTACTCATAACAGGTGCAATCTCCTTACTCATTGTTTAAATATAGAAAGTATAGTCCATCTACAGTGCTAACCTTCCACACGATAATGACTCTTGATCCGGTGGATGACTTTCAGTTCCTTAAAGTGGCGCAGCACTTTATTCATACTTGCTTTGCTGGCGTTATGGGTAACAATAATAATCTCCGCATCAGGATTATTTGGATTGGCTTGTTGAACTACCGAATCAAGACTCACATCATACTCGGCAAACACCTGAGTAATCTTGGCCAATACACCTGCTTTATCATCAACGTGTAAAAGTAGGAAGTTTTTATAAAAGATATCCTCATCACTCTTAAGCTTCTTCTGCTTATAAGGTACTTTTTGCTTCAATCCATTAACACCCAGCTTGAGGTTCTTAATAATGGCTACCAAGTCAGCTACTATCGAAGTTGCTGTTGGCATTGCACCCGCGCCCGCACCATAGAACATCGTTTCTCCTACCGCTTCACCATAAACATAAACTGCATTGAAGACACCATTTACGGATGCAAGCGGATGACTTGTTCGAATCAAGGTCGGTTGAACACTGATACTAAATTCCTCATCCTGACGTTCAGCGATACCCAGAAGCTTGATTTCATATCCGAGACGCTTCGCAAAAGCAATATCGGCTTTACTCACTTTTGAAATCCCGCTCACACTTACATCATGTAGCTCCACGTTAGTGCGGAAGCCTAAGGTTCCGAGAATCGCCATTTTGCGGGCAGCATCCAGACCTTCAACATCGGAAGTTGGATCGGCCTCTGCATATCCTAGATCCTGCGCTTCTTTTAACACATCATTGTAGGATGCGCCTTCTTGACTCATTTTGGTTAGTATGTAATTAGTTGTTCCATTTACAATTCCAATAATCTTCATGATCTTATCTGAAGAAAAGCCTTCGATAAGCGTCCGAATAATCGGAATGCCACCCGCAACGCTAGCCTCATAAAAGACATCACATTGCTTCTCTTGCGCCTTAGCCAGAATCTCCGAACCGTGCAGCGCCATCAAATCCTTGTTCGCAGTTACGACATGCTTACCGCGGTCCAAAGCTTCAAGAATATATTCCTTTGTTCCATCGACACCACCCATCACTTCAACGATTACATCAATTTCAGGATCACGAATAACATCCCATGGATCTGTTGTTATTTTGGCAGGGTCAACCTCAATATCACGTGGCTTATTGGAATTATTCACCGCTATGCGCTCAATGAGTATTGGAGAGCCTACTTGACTGCTCAAATCCTCTTGATTTCCTTCCACGATACGAACTACACCTGTACCAACTGTTCCCAGACCCAGCAACCCTACTTTAACCGGCTTCATCTGTATCCTCCTAAAAGTTTTACGTATATAACTTCTCTATCCCTGTCCAACGATTAGGGCGCGCTTCACTCCCGGAATATTCTTCAGACTATCAAGCATCTCTCCGAGCTCCTCATTCAAATGTGAGATTTCCACGGAAATCACCACATTCGCTCGTCCTTGTAGCGGAATACTCTGGTGAATCGTCAGCACGTTAGCCCCATGTCCCGCCACAGATCCTAGAACCTTGGAGAGCATCCCAGATTCATGTTCCAAATCCATGGAGATCGTAACAATTCGCTCACGTTCGAGCTGATGGATCAGGTGAATGCCATCCTTGTATTTATAAAAAGCACTTCGGCTTAATCCTACCTGTTCTACACCCTCATGTACGGTCTTCGCATCCCCGGCCTCAAGCAATTGTTTGACCTGCATTGTCTTAAGTACGGCATCAGGTAATATGTCCTCACGGACCAAATAATAGCGTTCTTTCACGAACGTCCTCACCTCAAAGACTTTTGTGTTTTCTTAGTGGACATTATATCGGAAAAGACTTATAAAATGCAATAACTTTATATGTATACTCTGAGGTCGGGGAGTTCGGTGCAGCAAAACCCCCGGATTCCCGGGGGCAGCAGACAATCGTATGTACACTAACTGTATGGAATCGTCGTCCCGCAATAGTCACAGATTTTATCCTGCCCAGGAAGTACTCTACTCTTAGCACCGCAACTCGAACAAACGATGGATTTCGGCAGTTGGACAGGTGGCTTAGGCCTATTCTCCGGTAATGACTGCCGCCCAGATGATGGCTGGTTCTCTGATGCCGCGGAGGGCTGTGCCCGGTCAGGATGCACAAGATTGGGCGGTTGTTTATCTAAGAGCTTAACACGTCCTTCATAATAGACAAGATCAGAAGCAAGTAACCCCCATCTCACCAAATACCGTAGGTCTCTACGTACATCATCTTCACTTTGTTTCGTGATATCAGCTAAATTACCAATATGTCTAACATCATCCACTATGATCAGCATGAGATACTTCTTGCACAGAAAATCAAAGTTTTCTGTTGCGAAGGTAGCCCTCCCTGCAAAGCTGTCCGCCGGAATTATAAAGATCAAGTAGAGGACCACCAGAATGATCAATAAAGTGAACCACTTAAAATCCCCTTTGTAGGTCCCCACGGCGAAGAGGACGGCAAGTTCCATAAAAGCTCCCATACATACATGATAGAGCAATTTGTAGTTAAATGATTTCCGCTCATTCTTATAATGAGTGCTTACAAAACGAAGCATCGCAAGTACAAACCCAAGCGGAGCAAACAAATAGGCAATCGCCATGATGATTCGATCAAACACTGTCCGGTCTCGCTTGTTACGGTAGCGAAGGTTATTCTCAGGAGCACGCACCAGTGCTTGTGCCCGTTTGGAATAAATAAGCTTCGGCGGCAATTTTACAAATGGATTGTCTACACGTCCTTCATAATAAACAATATCTGGAGAAAGTACTCCCTGATCTTTTAAATATTCCAAAACCTCGCGGACGTTCTCTTCACTGAATCCGCGAATATCGGATAGGCTGCCGATATGCCTTATGCCGTCCACAAGAACCAATGCGATATAGTCATTGCAAAGATAGGTGAATCCCTCTCTCCATCCTACGGCCCTAACCGACAATTTGATGGCAGGAATCCTAAACAATGCGTAGATAATCACCAGCCTGATCAAGAGTGCGACATAATCGATTTGACCGAGTAGCTTACTAATAATGAAATAGATCGCCAATTCTACAAAGGCACCCATACACGCATGATAAAACAGGTTAATATTGCTTGCTTTGCGCTGTCTCTTGGAATGTGTAGATAATAACCGAATGGCAGCCAATATAAAGCCAACCGGAGCAAATATATACGCAAACACAATAGTCGTATAATCAAACGCCGTCCGCTCATATTCATGCTTATACACGGGCTTTCCCGATGTCGGCGGCTGTCTGCGTATATCCAATCCACTCATTTTGTCTTTAATCCCCTTATTTATGTAATCCTATATGCGATGCAGCTAATCTGTTGGTTGACGGCATTAACTATACGATATCATTGTTCCACAATAATCACAGCTCTTGGACTGACTAGGCTGAACCGTGTTCTGTGCTCCGCAGCCCGGACAACGAATGGACTTAGGCAGTTGCGGCGAGGACTGAGGTTGAGTATGAACCTGCTGTCCCGAGGCTTGGGCTCCGAAGCCTGATGGCCTTCCAGGATGAACAAGATTAGGTGCTGTCATGGATGGATCTGGCGTCTGGCGCCCCTCCGAAAGGACAATATCAATATCTAGTAATCCTTTATTCTTTAGATACTGGACATCCCTCCGTACATCACTTTCGCTTATACCTATCCGTTCTGCTATACTGCCGACATATCGGATATTTTTATTTTGAATCAGCTCTATATAAGAAGTGTTAAGTTTAGAAAGTGTATATTTAGCTTTTGCTGTCACACTCGCAAGAATAAAAGCCGGAATCAAAAATATGACTGCAAGGAAAATCTGGATCGTTAATAATTCGGAAGTTCCAGTGTTTCCACTCATGGTATCCACAAACATTGCAATAGAGAGCTCAACAAATCCTCCGATAAATACATGCATGAGCAGATTTAGATTGGTGGGCCTCCGGTAATTTTTATAATGGGTCAGCATCAACCGTAACAATGCAAGGACGAGTCCAATGGGCATGAATAAATAAGCTGCCGCTAGAATGACATAATCAAACCCAGTCCGATCTAATTTAATCAGAGGAACCGCTGCACTCCCCGCTGGGTTCGGTGACGGCTCTTGTATGTTCAATCTGTTCATGTAGTTATTTTCCTCCTATTTAAGTGCCGCTAATTCCCGATTTCGCCGCTCTAGAGTAGCTTTAATACTGTCGGCCATTTCGTTGATTTCAGCTTGCCAGTTCTCATGTGGCTCATTTGTCATGAGCAGCAGCTTCACATGATCATGCAACAGGGAGATCTGCTGATGCATGATATCCTCAGTAGCATATAAAGATGAATCTGAAACAGGATCGCTGAACTTAAATTGATCTTGCAACTTATTGAGCATCTTCACAAGCGTTTCAGATTCGGGATCCTTCCAGCTGCTTGCCAGCGCTCTGATCTCGTTTATTTCACTCTGATGCTGCCGAAATGCTTGTAAGGATCTCCGCAGTTGCTGTTCTTCTGTTCCTGCATTCCATCCATAGATCCCGATCACAGCCAGTGTGATTCCACCAATCAAAAGAATCAGCAGTTGCACGGCAGCATACCACAAAGGAGACATCTCCAGCAGCCAATCAAAAACAATAGCTGATACGAATACGACAGCCGCATAGATTCCCGTGATGAATGCACCACTGAGAAGAACGGGTGAGGTTCTCTGAACACTACCTGCACTACGGAGCCAAAAAATACAATAGCCATACACCACACTCTCCGCCAGCAGAACAGCAACTAGCGAAGTCACGAATCGAAACAGGGATTCAGAGAAGCCTAATCCTATAAAGGAGAACACCGTTAGTATTATAGCAGCAACATAAATAATGGTGATGATACGAATATAGCTTTTACCCTTGTTCATTACGTCCTCCTTCAGCCTGCCTTAGTTCCACACTCAGCACAGAATTTCTGTCCAGGCTTCAGCTCATGCCCACAGCCTCCGCATTTAATAACCAAGCTGTCTCCACAATGAGGACAGAATTTTACCCCTGGCGATACCATTTCTCCACATTTGCCACAGGCCTTAGGCATTTCTTTTCCACAAGAGACACAGGAAGAAGCACCCTCAGGATTATCCGCTCCACAGGTTGGACAAGCTCGATAAGGATTACCACAGCCAGGACAGAACTTGGCTCCAGGTTTCAGTTCATGTCCACACTCCAAACAATTGATCTTATTTCCGGACGGCGTACTTTGCTGAATGCTCTCCAGAGCATGCCCACAGCCGCTGCAGAACCTTCCCTCTACAGGATTCATAACCCCACACTTCGAACAGGAGCGTTCTTGACGTACAACTGTTGTCCCTGAATCAAAACTCATCCCTCGGGTCATACGGTTTACCATATCCATAGCCGGACCAGCGAATCCCATTCCAAGCCCAAGTCCCATCCCAGTGTTCATCATACCTACACCAAGATTGCCAGGATTGCCGGCTGCTTTCTCCATCGTGTTAAAGCCCCGCTCTTGCTGGTAATTGAAACCGATAATATCCATTTCTGCTTTTTTAGCTAAAGCTTCCTTTAATCGAATCGTTGCCGGATCATCATCAGGAATATTGATCGAATCAATATAGAAGTTATTCAGCTCAAGACCATTATCCAGAAAAGTCGATGCTAACCGCCCCTGGATATGCTTTGAGATCTCTGCAACATAAGCATTAATCTCCAGAATACTGATTTGCTTATGTACAAGGTAGGATGAGATCAGTTCATTTATATTCGACATAAGCAAGCCCCGGAAATAATTAACCAGCGTATCGTGATCAAACTGAGGAAGCGTTCCAACGAGCTGCAATAAAAATTTACGCGGATTATCGACCTTTACACCAAACTGTCCGAAGGAACGAACAGAAATCATAATTTTATATTTAGGATCTTGGAGTTGTAAAGGTGCGCTTGTTCCCCATTTAACATTCATCGAGTTAGTCTTGTTCACATACCATACTTCTGCTGTAAATGGTGACTTCCCGCCGAAAGGGAGATTAACGATATTAGATAAAATTGGTATATTGGCGGTGCTTAGGGTATGTCTTCCTGCCGAAAAGGAATCAAGCGCCTGTCCTCCTTTAAACAGGATCGCTTCCTGAGATTCATTAACGATTAGCTGAGTCCATGTTCCTAGCTCTTGGTTAGGATATTTCCATGCGAAAATCCCTGGAGGACCGTCGTACTTCACCACTTCTATAATTGCCATCTGCTATTCCTTCTTTCATCATCTATGATATACGAATAACGTATGTGTTCCCGGTTGGGAATAAGTGTATTTCGATATTTATTGTATACGATATATATCGTGTTTTGGGTTCTTTTCTTGAAAAAAAAATGCTCTGTACGGAAATAAAAAAAACGCCACTTGTGTCTTCCTTTACAGGAGAACACAAGTCGCGCTTTGTAATCAGCTAAATATTAATAGTAACTACTACTCTCTACGAACTCGAATTCGAACTCACCAATACGGACAATAGTCCCCTCTACAGCTCCACGTTTACGAAGCTCTGCATCTACACCCATATGCCGCAAAGTCCGGGCGAGCTTTAGAATCGCATCATGTGTGCTAAGCTGCATACGTTTCAACATTTTCTCGATACGAGGGCTGTTGACCACATATGTTTCATTATCACGTGTAATCGTGAATGAGTTATCATCTTCCGCTTCTAGCTTATAAACCTTACGTTCAGTTGTACCTGATACGTCTTCAACTACCGGTGCCACCGGAATACTATCAAGAATATCCGTTGCACGATATAACAGTTCCTGAACACCCTGACGAGTAAGCGAGGAGATTGGCATAATCTCAAGATCCGGACGCACCTCAGCTACGCGTTCTCGGAAAGCGATGAGATTCTCCTCTGACGCTGGCATATCCATTTTATTTGCAGCCACGATCTGAGGACGATCAATTAGAGCCGCATTATATTGCTTCAGCTCGTCATTAATGAGAACCCAATCCTCGAAGGGATCACGCCCCTCTGAACCAGACATATCCACTACGTGAATAATGATCCGTGTACGTTCAACGTGACGTAGGAATTCATGACCAAGCCCTATGCCTTCACTAGCTCCCTCAATTAACCCTGGCAGATCCGCCATTACAAAGCTTCGTCCATCCCCAACATCTACTACTCCTAAGTTCGGTGTAATCGTAGTGAAATGGTATGCACCAATCTTTGGTTGAGCTGCGGATACGACCGACAGTAGCGTAGATTTGCCTACACTCGGGAAGCCTACAAGTCCCACATCAGCCATAACCTTAAGTTCCATAACAATATACCGCTCTTGACCCTCTTCGCCGTTCTCTGCTAGCTCTGGAGCCTTATTAGCTGCTGTGGCAAAACGAGAATTCCCACGACCCCCACGACCCCCACGGGCAACAACAACTTGCTGACCATGACGAGTCAAATCGGCGATGATCTCTTGTGTATCATCGTCAATTAATATGGTTCCAGGTGGAATCCGCACGATCATATGATCAGCGTTCGCCCCATGCTGACTTCTGTTACGTCCTTTAATCCCTTTGTCCGCTTTAAAATGGCGCTGATAACGGAAATCCATCAGCGTACGCAAGCCCTCATCTACGCGGAAGATAACGTCGCCACCACGGCCACCGTCACCACCTGCTGGACCACCATCCGGTACATACTTTTCCCGACGAAACGCAACGATACCATCCCCGCCGTCTCCGCCCTTAACATAAATCTTAGCTTTATCTACGAACATTAATGTTCACCTTCCTCACATTTCAAGCGGCAACCGCAGTTCTACATAAGCCTTACTAGGCTTAAACTGCTCCGCTTTCATGATTTTTCCTTGTACTATATTATAAATTTGCCCTTTGAGCTGCTCGGGATTGCCATGCTCTCCCTCACCTTCGAAGGAGATAAGAATGTCTCCTCCATCCTGAATAAAGCCAAGACGCAGCTTGCGCGTTTCTCCCTGGGGAGCCAGTCCGTTATATTGATAAGCCCGTACGGTCTGCATAATCACTGAAGTCAGCTCATCTCCTGCTTCCCGGTTTAGCTTGTCCTCCAGCTGCAATCCTTCCTCCACTTGAACTTCCAGTTCCAGACTAGTCCGGTAAGTTCGGAAAGATTGGATAAAAAAGACCAATGAAGGAATGCCCAGCTTAGCGATACGACTATCAAGCGCTATGCGTTCCTTTATTCTTTCCACACACTCCACGGATTTATCAGGTTTTCCAAGCTGAATATATCCATAAAGAATCTGCAAATCGTTCATCCAATCATGACGATGATGATTCAGTGTCCGAATCGCCGCCTGTTGCAGAGTGTTCTCTTGTATGCGCAGTTCCCGTTCCCAATGACGCTGATTCCAAATGAAACTAAAGGCAACTATTACCGCTACCCAAATTCCAAGCAACAGACACGTCAAAAGGGAGGTATGCCAATACACGAGTCCTAAAGGAAGCATTACGGATAACATGACTGCCCAGATTGCACTTTTCCAGGATTTCATTCTTTCTCCCCGTCCCTCAGTTCGCAAAATTCATGACTTTGTTTAGAATATTACCTCATCAATTACCATTTCCTAGTATAACACAGCAGTTCCCTGTAGTTCACCAGAGATAACCATGAGTATTTTACATATGTTTAAGGATGTTCATGCTTTCTTAAAACTCTGAAGGTATGTTTCTAAAGTGCTCAAAGAGGTTTCACAAACGATTCTGAATATTCTACAAAAAAGCCTCCGGCACTCATGCCGGAGGCTTCTACATGCAAATATGGTTCCGTAAGCTTACGCTTCCAGTGCCGCTGCTACCGGAGCGACATCAACTGGGTATACGCTCACTTTTTTGCGATCGCGGCCCCAACGTTCGAACTTCACTACGCCATCCACCAATGCGAACAACGTATCATCTTTACCGATGCCTACGTTAGTGCCTGGGTGAATTTTTGTTCCGCGTTGACGAACCAAGATGTTACCGCCGGTTACTGCTTGACCGTCAGCACGTTTCACGCCAAGACGTTTGGAATGGGAATCCCGTCCGTTTTTTGTGGAACCTACACCTTTTTTCGATGCGAACAATTGAAGATTCAATTTCAACATGTTGTCAACCTCCTTCTTTAAATATTTACTTGCTCTATTTGAAGATACTTTCCGTATGATTCTGCGATATCATTTAGCATCACGACCATGGATTCAAGCAACAATTGCACCTTCGCGGAAGTATCGAAATCATCAATGGAACTTAATGTTCCATTTAGGAATCCGTTCTTCATGGATGTATCCATGGAGATTCCGGTCAATGTCTCAATCGAATTGACGGTTCCAACCGTTACGGCCGAAACTCCGGCACATACGATATCTTCGCCACGCTTTGCATAACCCGCGTGCCCTTTTACCTCAAAGCCAACGATAGTCCCTAGATCCGAAGATCGTGTAATCCGTACGTTAATCATTCACGCACCTTCTTACGCTTGAATCTTCTCGATAGTTACTTTCGTGTACGGTTGACGATGGCCTTGTTTCTTGTGGTAGTTCTTCTTAGGTTTGTATTTGTAAACTACAACCTTAGCGCCTTTACCATGTTTCTCGACTTTAGCTGTTACAGACGCGCCGCTTACGAGCGGAGTTCCTGCAGTCAGACCACCTTCGTTAGAAACAGCCAATACACGGTCAAAAGTTACACTTGCGCCGTCTTCAGCTTCCAACTTCTCAATGAACAAAACATCGCCCTCTTGGACTTTGTATTGTTTACCGCCAGTTTCGATAATTGCATACATTTTACTTGCACCTCCTCATGTCTCAGACTCGCCTAGTCTAGGTGGCAGATTCCCGTGGGAACTGCACTTATGTACCCGATCGGAGCGGTTACAGCATGTGCAGGACCGAATGAATCAAACACATACTTGAAGATATTATCATACTTATCGCCTATCGTCAACTCATTCCATCCATTCTCCAACTTTCCCAGTCCCTCCGCAGCACTGACAAAGGATAGGTGCGAAGCTGGCTGAATCATGTCTTGCCTTCTTCCGGGTCATCTCGAGGAGTCCAAGTCTTGTCCAACCGAGAATATGTGTTTTGGTTCGATCCTTGCAGATCACCTTCTCCAGCCGTTCAGTAACCATTTTACGGTGTATTTCTTCCTCCATGTCAATAAAATCGACAATAATGATTCCGCCCGTATCTCGCAAACGGATCAAACGACCAATTTCCTCAGCTGCAAGCATATTAGTATTCGTCACCGTCTCTTCAAGCGATGCTCCTCCAATGTATTGCGCAGTGTTAACGTCAATAACGGTGAGCGCCTCCGTTTCATCCCAGATCATTGTTGCTCCGCCCTCCAGTGTGATCTTGCGACTGAAGCTTTTGTGCAGCTGTTCCTGAATTCCATACGCTGTAAAAATGGACTCCGATCCATTATATAAACTTACAGGCTTGTACCCATCAGGTGCCATGTCATCCAGAAATGCCGTGGCTTCTTTAACTGCGGCAGGAGAATCTATAATCAACTGATCTCGCTGCGGATTAAATGCATCTCTAATGAAGCGCTGAACAATACTAAGATCACGATGCAACAGTGCCGGAGCTTCTGCAGTTTGCGCCCGACGTGTAATGTTATCCCATTGTGCACGTAAAAATGAAAGATCACCTTCCACCGCTTCATGCGGCTCGTCTTGAGAGACAGTCCGCATAATAAGCCCTTCTTCTTTCATGCGCAGACGTTCGCCGATTCCTTTGAGCCGGCTACGTTCTGCATCGCGACTTATTTTTTTGGATACCCCGACATAATCAGCAAAAGGCATATACACCATCCAGCGACCTGGCAATGTATAATGTGTGGTTACACGGGCCCCCTTACCGCCACTTGGCTCTTTTCTTACTTGTACAACAATATCCTGACCAGGCTGTAAAAGCGTCTCAATAGAAGGCTTCACATCCGGCTGTTTATCCAAATGAGGGTGCAATACATCATCAACATATAAAAAAGCATTCTTCTTCTGTCCGATGTCAACAAAAGCAGCCTGCATACCTGGAAGTACGTTAATCACACGGCCTTTGTAGTAACTTCCGACCAGCCCTTGCTGCTGATCGCGCTCAGCCGCGTACTCCACAAGCCTTCCGTTCTCCAGAAGAGCCATTCGGGTAATGTGCTGCGTGCAGTGAACGATCATCTGTTTCATGGCTTCACCTCTGGTTTCGTTCATTCATTGATTACTTGCTCATTCTCTGCATAAATACACTACATTCCGAAGTAAGTAGATATTAAGCGCTGTTCCGGCACAACAGCAACAACATTTCCTTTGCCGTTTAATACATAGATAAAATGATATTGATTACGTTTAAATAGACGCAATATAGCATCTAAAGGTTTCGCCGATAAGGCAACAATTGGACGAGCCACACTACCTGTCCGCAAATGATACTCGTAGACAGCCTCCCTATTCATCAAAAATGCAACGAATCGGTACGGTAAATTCCGATGATCCGTAAGATTTGAATACAGCAGAAAGGCACCGATCATGACCATATTCAGCCTGAGTCCTCCACCCGCTCCAAGGGGCAGTAGCGCATAAACAATCACAAGAACACTTGCAGCAACACTAATTCGTCCGCTCCACAGCAAAGTATAGTAATAAGGAAGGAAAAGACTCACTGTCGCTTGAAGTACTTTGCCTCCGTCAAGTGGGAGAACAGGCACTAGATTAAAGAGTGCAATAATTGCATTGGCATTTATGAAATAGGTTAAAAATTCCTGATTGCCGTAACCTGCCTGCTGAAGCCCAAGAGCCATAACAATCATGATTCCATTTTGCAGCGGACCGGCAAGTGCAATGCCAATCTCACGACTAGCTGTAAGCCGCCCATGATCTTCAATAACCGCAACGCCACCAAACGGAAGAAGCTGAACCGACTTGACGGTAACACCAACCAGAAGGGCAGCCACCACATGTCCTAATTCATGTATGAGGACGATCGTAAATAAAGTCAGCAGCTCCAGAAATTGTCCTGTGAGTACAGAGAACAACATGATGATTACGAACAATGGATGTAGTGACAAATCGATCCCTAAGATCCTAATCAAACGATACCACTTCTGTAGGATCAATATAAGTCTTGTCTTTCATCACGGCAAAAAACAGCGTTGGTGCTGAGGAGCCCTCTTTCTCCAGCATCCAGCCAAGTGAATCTCCGCTTTGAATCCAGTCATCTATCTCCAGCTTGGTGCCGCTTAAATGTCCGTATTCTGCTGTAATTCCTCCAGAATGCTGGACCGCAATTCGAATTCCTCCGTCCAATTCTTTGGATATGGAAAGAACGCGTCCCATGTCTATACTCTTCACCGTCACATTTAAGGTTGAATCGAGTTGAGGCATAATTTCAACACCTTTTAGCGTGGATGCAAAAGGCTCCACAATGCTCCCGGCTACCGGAGCGCTAAGCTCATGATGAGCCGCTGCCTTTTGAGCAGGTTCATCTTTATCCCCAAATATCGGTATGAACGCTGGTGCACCGTTAAAATTCTCCTCATACCAGACCCGCACTGCTGTGAAATCCATGTCATTGCTCAAGGCATCACTCACAAAAGCTTGAACTTTATAGGACCATGGCTGGTGAATTGTAAACACTCCCCACACCGCTCCAAACACTAGCACGCTGGCTACGACCCTTCGAATAAAGCCGAAAAAAAAATTAGAACCTCCACCACCAGGTTCCTCCCAGCCCCCACGTCTCTCTTTCCACATCACCTCTGGATCAGGCTCTATAGAGGGTTGCTCATTATTCCCCTTAAATCCCGCTCCCCATTCTCTGAAGCTCGTACTCTTTTCAGGCATAACGAATAACGGAGCTGCCTCCGCTGTTTCTATATCTGGGATTTCTTCCAACAAACTGCGAATACGCTCCTTGCGGCGGTTCTTGATATCTGATTTCAGATCCATATTTATCCCTCCGGACGGGCTTGTTTTACTTCCATTTTATGAAGCACGGAAGTCTCTTTAGAACAAGCCCGCCCAAGGCGGAGCACTTAAATCCCTGAAACGGTCAAATATTCTTATTTTCCCCAAAATAAATCCCACCCCTTAGATTTCTCAAGTGGTGGGACCGTTAATGCTTCTATAGTAAGATTGCTTGGCAAGCAAAAACGCATTCGGCGTCCTTATAAGGACGGTAAGCGTTTTAGCGAGAAATATAAGACATAAAGTATTGTGTGAAACTTATCTTTCTTATATTTTGCAAAATTAAGCCATACCGAAAAACTTCTTAAATTTCTTAAATGCGCCCGGCTTCCGATCAAGCTGCATCAATGGTACAGCATCGCCTAAAATTCGACGTGCAATATTGCGATAGGCAATAGCTGCTGACGAATCAGGATTCATAACTGTAGGCTCTCCACTATTTGCGGCTTTAATGACCAGTTCATCATCCGGAACAATTCCGATAAGGTCAATATTCAGCACCTGTAAAATATCCTCAATATCAAGCATATCCCCAGACTTTACAAGACCTGGACGAATACGATTTACCACCAATTTCGGGGATTCCACATGCGACTGTTCAAGCAGTCCGATAATCCGATCCGCATCCCGCACAGCAGCATGCTCTGGTGTGGTAACTACGATCGCTTTATCCGCACCGGCAATCGCATTACGGAAGCCATGCTCAATCCCTGCTGGACAATCAATCAGAATATATTCATATTCCTTCTTCAGTTCGAGAATGATATCTTTTACTTGTTCAGGAGTGACAGACGTTTTATCCTTTGTTTGTGCTGCGGGCAGCATATACAGCTCATCAAAGCGTTTGTCTTTAACGAGTGCTTGATTTAAACGACAACGTCCCTCCGCTACATCCACAAGATCATAAATAATGCGATTCTCAAGCCCCATAACTACATCCAGATTACGCAGTCCAATGTCGGTATCGACGAGACATACTTTTTTACCCTGCAGTGCAAGTGCGGTTCCAATATTGGCTGTTGTGGTTGTTTTGCCAACTCCGCCTTTGCCCGAGGTTACGACTATCGCTTCTCCCATGGAGGCTACACCCCTTTAAACACATTTAAATCCTGACGTACTTTGACTAAATTATGAATTTTATCGATTTGCATAGCTCCGTTCGTTAAATATGCAAATTCCATACTGCTTTCACGGGTTTCCCACTCATCGGGAGGACGACTGATAATATCAGCAATTCTCAGTTGTGTCGGAGACATTAATGAAGCAGCGATAATTGCCTCTTCATTGCCATCTACTCCAGCATGCGCCATACCTCTAAGTGATCCTAGAATATAGATATCGCCTGAACAGGTTATGGTCCCTCCTGGGTTCACATCTCCCAGATATAAAAGATTTCCATCATGGTGCAGCACCTGACCGGAACGAAGAATCCCGCTCATTAGAAACAACGCGTCATTATCCTCACTGCCGGGTACTGGTAGCGCCTCTATGGAACGAATCAGTAGGTTTCCCTGTCCCTTCAGAATCTCCAGCACAGCTTCCTTATCTTCCTCAGTTACGAGACGATTGCCTAGCTTAATGTCCACATGTACAATCGGTCCAGTTAAAATATTTTGATGGCTGTGCTCCAGCTTATAGCGAAGCTCACTCAGAAGATCTTCGAAGGGACATTTGTCGTCTAGCAGGAATATCAGGCCATCCTTGATGCCCTTAATCCTTACATGCTTGGATTTTACTGTCATATGCCTGGCCCCCTATCCTCATTCATTCGTGCCGGGCCTCTTAAATTCCTGCTTTATCAAGAAAGAAATTAGAAGCTCTTTATGCTGCTTCTTCCGTACTCTTCTCTTTCTTGATCAGCTCAAGCTGGCGTCGTAACGGTATGTAGAGGATCAGAGCAATAGCAAAATGAAAGAGCATCGTTGGCAGCATATGATTCAAAATCGCCCAGCTATAAGGCTCCTGATTGAGATTAAATACACTATAAATACCAAATAACACGCTATCCTCTAGCAAGCTTCCGAGCAGAATCACAGTCATCATAAGAGGCAATGGAGCACGCGGGATCTGAAACAGAAGGCCGATTAAGTAAGCCGACAGACCCATCGCAAAGGAATGTGCTCCTAGAATTCTGCCATAAAAAACGACATCATGTATCATTCCGAAGGATAGACCTAATATAAGGGCCGTATGACGATGATGGTATACAGCCACAAACAATAGTACAACGAACACTAGATTCGGAATAATTCGCATCTGCCAAGCATCTGGAATCAGCCAAGGCAGAATGGTTCCCTCCAGAATAAACAAGAGGAACAGTAACAGAACAAGAACAGATCTGCGCATATTCACTATTCAGCACGCTCCTCCGTAAACACAACGATCAGCTGCTTCCAGTCCTGGAATTCTGCTGAAGGCTTAATCACTGCTGTGGAAGTTAATCCAAATTCACCAACCTCAACACTTTCAACCGTACCGATGGTCAAGCCTCGCGGATACAATCCGCCAATACCGGAGGAAACTATAACATCCTTCGGTGCAATCGGATCGCCTGGCGGGATCTTGTTCATCAATAACCTATTTGTCTTAGGATCATAGCTTTCAATCATACCAAAGGTCTTGCCCTCTTTGGAAATAGCAGTTGCCGCAATTGGCGGCTGAGAATTAGGGTCATTCGTATCCATCATAGTCATCAGCTTCACAGTAGAAGTGAAATTGCTGACTTGACTAATAACCCCCACCAAACCATCAACAGAAATCACGGACATATTTGGTCTAACGCCATCTTTGGCGCCTAAATCGATTACAATCGTGCTATTGCTTGGTTCTGTAGTCTGACTAACCACCTGCGCAATATGATATTGATATTTATACAATTCCTCTTGAGCTTTTGTGAACTTCAACTGTTCCTTCAATTGCTCATTTTCTACCTGAATGAAATTGTATTGAGCTTTATCACGCGCATATTGGGCAGCAAGTATCTTCAGCTGCTCATTTTCCTTAGAAAGATCTTTCAGATTTCCGATATCTTCAAACAAGCCCGCTACATATCCAGCGGGCTTGTAGAACATTTTTTGCACGAAACCAGTCGTATCTCTAAGAAAATTCTCCGGCCAGGACAAGGAGCTCCTTGATGCCAAGCTGAAGCCCATCACCACAATGAACAGCACCAGTGTAATCAACAGAATAAACAAACGTTTATTGCTTAAGAGTTTAAACAGTTTCAACACCCTCTAACAACAGTATTTCTCCCATAACAGGGGTTGACTTACACAAGTGGCAATACATAGGCTTATCTCTTAGAGCGAAGACTGGAACTGCTGCGGCTCTTGAACAAATGGATATTTTCAAGCGCCTTTCCTGTTCCAATAGCTACACAATCCAGAGGGTTCTCAGCGACAATAACTGGCATTCCAGTCTCACGAGCAAGGAGCTTGTCCAAGTTACGAAGCAAGGCGCCTCCACCTGTCAAAACAATTCCGCGATCCATAATATCTGCCGCGAGCTCCGGTGGACATTTTTCCAAAGTTACTTTAACAGCTTCAATAATAGAATTCACAGTGTCGGACAAAGCTTCACAGATTTCATCGGAAGTGATTGTAAGCGTCTTTGGCAGACCTGTTACGAGATCGCGTCCGCGAATTTCCATAGTCTCAGCCTTCTCAAGCGGAAGAGCAGAACCCACATCCATTTTAAGCTGTTCCGAAGTACGCTCACCAATCATTAAATTGTATTGACGTTTGATATATTGAATGATCGACTCATCCGCTTCATCACCCGCAACACGTACGGAACGACTAGTAACAATACCGCCAAGTGAAATTACAGCAACTTCTGTTGTACCTCCACCGATATCAACAACCATACTTCCTGTTGGCTCCCATACCGGTAGATCTGCACCGATCGCAGCAGCAAAAGGTTCCTCGATAATGTAAGCTTCACGAGCACCAGCTTGTCTAGTAGCATCTTCTACGGCACGTTGCTCTACAGCAGTAATGCCGGAGGGTACGCAGACCATTACATTAGGGTGACGTTGGAACATGGAACGCTGTTTCTGTGCTTGACGGATAAAATATTTAATCATCGTAGCCGTTGTGTCGAAATCAGCGATAACGCCATCCTTCATCGGACGGATCGCACGAATGTTACCCGGTGTACGACCGATCATCTTTTTAGCGGATTCACCCACGGCTTCAATCGTCTTAGTGTCAGTGTTAATGGCTACAACGGAAGGCTCTCTTACAACGATCCCCTTACCGCGTACATAGACAAGCGTATTCGCTGTCCCCAAGTCAATTCCTAAATCTTTCGTAAAACTACCCAACATGCTAATTCTCCTTTTCCTAAGTAAATCTTCACATTTATATTACATGTGTCCTTTTTCTTTCAAGCTTACAAAGCTGCTATCACCGATAATTAGATGATCTAACACGTCTATTCCGACAATCTCACCTGCTTGAAGCAGTCTCTGAGTCAAGGAGATATCCTCCGGACTAGGCGTTGGATCACCACTAGGATGATTATGTGCGCATATGATAGAGGCACTGCTACATTTTATAGCTGCTCGGAATACCTCGCGAGGATGAACAATCGAAGCGTTAAGACTGCCCATAGACAACGTTTCTTGTCCAATCACGTGATTCTTCGTATTCAGAAACAGGCAGACAAAATGCTCCTTCTGCAAATAACGCAACTGCTCGGTCAGAATCTCTGCAGCGTCCTGAGGACAACGGATAATGACCGGCATGTTAAACCTGGAGTTCGCAAGGCGCCTTCCAAGCTCGATGCCTGCTTTTAGTTGTACGGCCTTGGCAGGGCCAATACCTTTGATTTCGGTCAGTTCTTCGATGCTAAGGTCAACCAGCCCACGCAGGCCACCGATCTTCCCTAGCATCTGCTGAGCAATATGAATAGCCGATTCACGGCGTGTTCCCGTACGCAGCAGAATGGCTAACAACTCCGCTTGACTTAATGATTCCGCCCCATAATGCATCATGCGCTCTCTTGGTCGTTCTTCATGGGGGAGGTCCCGCAGCATTACTGATTGCGACTCCATCCCTATCCCTCTTTCCCAAGCTTCCTACCGGTTCAATACAGCTATACCGAACTCGGACAGCATTTCGCCAAGAAGCGACAGCGGCAATCCGACAACATTGAAATAACAGCCTTCAATTCGTTCCACCAAGGTCGAGCCAAGCCCCTGTATCGCATAAGAGCCAGCCTTATCAGCGGGCTCTCCCGTAGCTATATAAGCAACAATTTCATCTTCAGTCATTGCTCTCATCGTTACGGAAGTAACACGGTGCTTCACTATAGTCTTTCCATGCGGAAGTCCGATACAGGCTACACCCGTGTATACCTTATGATTCCGGCCCTGAAGTCTGGTAAGCATCGATTTGCTGTCCAGCTCGTCCACCGGTTTGCCTAGCACAGTGTTATCTAGCACAACAATCGTATCACTACCAACGATTACTGCGTTACGCTCTCCTGCTGCAGCTACAACGGCCTCTGCTTTACGCAAAGCCAGACTGCGCACGATTTGCTCCGGCGTAAAGTCAGGTGGTGTGCTTTCGTCAGCTTCGCTGGTAATAACCTCAAAAGGCAAGCCCAGTAAAGACAAAAGCTCTCGTCGACGCGGTGAACCTGAGGCTAAAATAATGAGTTGTGAGTTGTCCACGTTGTAAACGTCCCTTCTTGATCAGTAACGAGAGTTACACTCTTCGGTACAGCCATACCGCTGTAATAATACCGATGAGACTTAGCATGCACAATTTCAAATGAATAGTGATGTCATAGGTTATGATGTCCAAATCGGCTCGCGGAGACCACTTAAGCACAGTCGATGTTGTTAGAAAAGAAAGAGCCTTTACCGGCTGCAGTAGCTTGGCGATCCAGGCTCCAGCCAGCCAACCTAGAATTAGAAATAACAGCAGTGTTCCTACATTTTTCTTCTTCATCTCAGTCTTCCCTCGCCATTTTTTGACACCCTAATTATTATACGGTGAAATTGTGATCAATACAAACGTAAAATCCCTTACGGTAATGTTTACCACCATTTGCCCTAAAAGTTGCGGAGGGATACCACCCTCTGTATCCATTTCAGTTTATGTTATATATCGGAATATAGCGAAGTTCCCATCCTATCGCGCCAAAACAGCAAGCCCCAACATCCGGAGGCTTGCTGTTTTTAAAGTCACCCGTTTATTCGTTAATTCATTGCAGACAGTAACTGTTTCTGGCTAGTCAAAAAGCTTAGCATCGATTCTTGTACTTCCCAAAGTAGCCCCTGCGCCTTGTTCTTGTTATATTCACTTAATGCTGATATCCCTTGGCTCATTGATTTTTCTAGCGCTGCGCAGATGCTTTTCGCTTCGGGAGACACGCTTTGCTCCAGCACTTTGACGGCTTCACTCCACTGCAGATGCAGATCACTCACAACGGATGTATTTGCTGCCGTACTCGTTTGACCAGCGCTTAATAAAGAAGCAGATTGACTGCTTAGTTCGCTGAGCAGCTGCCCGCTTACAGAGAAATAGTTCTTCACTTCTTCTGCTTTACCGGAATAGACAAGCTGGTCTGCCCCCGGAAGTGCCACCTCTCTCACATATAGCTCAATCCCCTGATTCTGCAGACCGCTGCTTAGCAGCTTGGCCTGTTCACGGTCCGATGACATTCCGGCATAAACACGATTGCCGTCAGCAGGGTCCATACCCGCAGCCAATCCTGCGTTTAACAGCTCCTGGCGAGCCTCTTCAGCGCCTGCTGGTGTACTGAATACTCCGTACTGCAACAGATAATAGCTTTGCGCAGCTACTTGAACTGGGATGGTGTTTTTCCCTGCATTTTCAGTACCCGTCACTGGTAATCCTGATGTACCTATACCTGCCGGATCTTTAGCTCCACTGGACTGCACTGAAGTAGCCGCCATGTCTGCTGTCCCATTTCCAGAGCTACTGTCCATATTCCCTCCGTAAAAGAAAGAAAGTGCAGCATAACCAAGCAGTACCCCTGTGCCAATGGCTCCCGTAACAGAAAGAGCTAGCTTCCACCAATACGAGGGACGCCGGGTATGGTAAGATCCTCCGTAATTGCCAGTGGATACATGCTCTAATTCATCTCTGCTATCCGAAACCATATCTGAAAGAAGATACGATGGTTGTGTATATCTAAAATCTTTATCCTGTTCGTCCCATTCTTCCTGACGCGGATCTACAGTGCCCGAGTAATAGTCGTAGGAATCTTCCGGCGGTGCCTCACGCGTAGAACGAAAATCGTGCTCATAAATCCATGTCTGCTGCGCTGGGCCAACCTCTTGACGCAACCCCTCAGCATACTCTTCAGCTGTGCCCAGTCCGCCATTTGACCAGCGCTCCACCACCTTAGGCTTTGGTTTAGGCTCGTCCTTGTTCACGTCAAATCGGAATGTCATTCTTCCGTTATTCAACAGTTACACCTCACCTCATCTAATCTATAAATAATATATGATAGACAATAGAGAGATATGCTATTTTTAAGCGCTAGGAATTATGAAAGATTATGCAGATTCAGTTTACATTACATGTAACTTTTATATACTATATAAAAAGAGCTGAAATTGTACACTATACTAGGTAAACTAGAAATAGTGCTTTAGTTCACTACTGATTAGGAGGGCTTCTTCTGAAACAAAAAATTCAAGCAGCTATTGTAGGCTACGGAAATTTAGGAAAAGGTGTACGTAAGGCTATCAACCAAAGTGAAGATATCGAGCTAGTTGCGATCTTTACGCGCAGAGAACCTGGACAACTGGAAGCCGGAGAAACCGGTGTGAAGTTCGAGCACATCTCTGCCGTCGAACAATATAAGGGAAAAGTGGATGTTATGATTCTATGTGGAGGATCGGCTACCGATCTGCCAGAACAAACACCAGCCATTGCCCGGATGTTTAATACCGTGGACAGCTTTGATACTCATGCCAAAATCCCCGAGTTCTACGAGACCGTTGATGCCGCAGCTAAACAAGGTGGAACACTCAGCGTAATTTCTACTGGCTGGGATCCAGGCTTATTCTCAATGAATCGTCTACTTGCTGAAGCCATTCTTCCGCAAGGTAAAGAATATACCTTCTGGGGTAAAGGCGTTAGCCAAGGTCACTCCGATGCGATCCGCAGAGTGGATGGAGTAAAAGCCGGTGTACAATATACTGTTCCAGTACAAGAGGTTATTGATGCCATTCGCGCTGGCGAAACACCAGAGCTTACCACTCGCCAGAAGCACCTCAGAGAGTGTTTTGTTGTTGCTGAGGCAGGTGCAGATCAAGAACGCATTCGCGAGGAAATCGTGAATATGCCGAACTATTTTGCAGATTATGATACTACGGTTACTTTCATCACTGAAGAAGAATTGGCAGCTCAGCATAGCGGAATTCCGCACGGCGGGTTTGTTATTCGCAGCGGTGTAACAGGAGAAGGCACAAAGCAGATTATTGAATTCGGCCTGAAGCTGGAGAGCAATCCAGAATTTACAGCTAGTGTTCTCGTGGCCTATGCCAGAGCCGCTCAGCGCATGAGTCAAGAAGGACAAAGCGGAGCGCGTACAGTATTCGATATTCCACTTGGTATGTTGTCTCCTAAATCTCCGGAAGAATTGCGCCGCAACCTGCTGTAAAATCATACAAGAATATAGAAACCCGCGTAGGACCCTAAAATGTCCGCGCGGGTTTTTTATATACTACAGGCACACCTTTATCGGGCAAACCTTCTATACAAGACTAAGAATCTTATTCTTCACATAATTCACTTCGTAATCCTTCAACAATGTGCGATGTGCCCGATCAGCAATAATCGTTGCCATCTCAGGATTCTTTAACAACGTTATTACACTAGCTACAACATCAACTGAGGTGTTAGCAAGCAAAATATTACGGTTATGCTCACAGTTCAATCGTTCACATACCATAGAGCTAGTAACAACCGGCGTTTTGAGTGCCCATGATTCTAGAATGTTTCTGGAGACCTCACAGCCTTCAAGGATAGGCACTAGAACCGCTTTAGCACGACGAATATAATCCGCTGACGGTTTCAAAGGTCCAGTGATAATTACTGATACATCTTCTTTTATAAGCGTCAACACTTCCGAATGAACCTCATGACTAGTGATGTAACACTTGATATCAGGCACTTGTTCCTTAATCAGTGGGTAGCTTTTCTTAAAGAAGTTTTGAGCGGCTTTAATTCCCTGTCTGGTGTTCATATTCCAGTGCAGAACTATTGAATTTTCTTTTGCAACAGGCTCAGTAAAAGCGTCGTACTCGTTCATTTTTATGAAATGAGGAACAACATGAACCTTACGAGCATCCGCAAAGGATAAGGATTTAAATTTAAGGGCATCCCATTCCGAGGTTGCCAGGAGTACCCCTGTTTTATTCATTAGTCTCCGTTTATGCCGCCGAATCAAAGCTTCATTTAGTTTATGGTAAGGATTACCGCTGTTCGGCCTTCCGATTTCTTTTCCAACGGCAACACCGCTCTCAAAACGATACGTATCTGTAATAACACTTGCCTCAGGTAGCAGATTCCGAACCATATCTATACAATTCCCAAGCAAGCTATGCGATATAAATACATGTCTATAATTATTCGATCTGCAAAGCTCCATGATGGTGCTCTTCATGTCTTTATCTGCATGACTCCGATTAGTGAAATTCCGTAATATATGTAAGGGACGCAGCATGGATTTCCATGAGGTAATGCACCCGTTAATGTAATGAACCTTTAGTGAAGTTCCATCATTTGTAGACATTTCCTTGTGCGTACTGGAATACGTCAGCAAATCGATATCAAATTTCCCAAGCAAAATCTCGAGAATACTCCCTGTTCTCATTTCTCCTTCTAGATCCTCTGCGCTTTGATTCTGAGCTGATAGGAACAGCATTTTTTCTCGCATGACTCTGGCTCCTTGTATTTTTGTATTAAACCCTCTCCACTTTTCACTGCAACTTTAGATGCAGTTCAATAGTAACTCATTTCATATAAAATATTTGTCGATTTATAGGGGAAGCTTTAAATTTATTATATATTTTCATCCTTTATTCGAAATCCATTGCGATAAACCTTTATAAATCGCCATTTTTTTGATAATCTAACCAAAAAATCTCCTTTTTCCAGAGATTCATGAACATGAATTCTCTAAACATAATTCTTATAGTCGTTAGGTATAATGAACCATTCCATATGCAACAAAAAAAGTGTCTTCCTCGTCTAATGACGAAAGAAAGACACTTTTATATTTCGTAGCTTCTAACGACGCAGTTTCTGCCCTTTTTCTTAGCCTGATATAATGCATTATCACAAAGTTTGTAGAGATTGTTCAGAGAAAAACGCTCGCCTGATTCTATCGTAATGACCCCAATACTTATCGTGTAATGCAGCGGAACACCATGAATCACTGAGCCTAAAACGGCTGTGCGCATTCCTTCAGCAATAACATCACTATTTTTCTCATCAGCTCTGTGCAGAAGTACTGCGAACTCTTCTCCCCCAAATCTACCGATCAAATCACCATTGCCAAGCTGTTGCTCGATTTTAGACGCCAGATCAGTTAGTACTTGGTCTCCCATATTATGACCGTAAGTATCATTTATGCTCTTAAAGTGATCCACATCCAGCAGTAAAAAAGAATAGGGCAGCTTCTTCATCGCTGAAGCAGCTATTAAAGGCCGAGCACGCAGAACGAACGACCTGCGGTTCAAAATACCTGTCAACTCATCATAAGTTGCAACCCGCTCCATTTCTGCAAAGGAATCCTCTCTATAAAGCAGCATAATTCCAGCGGTTCCTAAAAACATATACAAATAAATACCGAGATAAAAAATCAAATAAAGGAATTGTGTCACTTGCGTATTGAATCCTAACACGGAACACAGCGGTTCCAAAGCTCTCCCTGCCAACGATAAGATAACAATAAAATATAGCTGTCCCATTATCATTTGTAGCGAGGTCTCCATAACCTTCAAACATAAAACATAAGCAGGGTAGGCGATAATCAGAACTCCCGCAAGGCAAGCAACGGCAATAACGAGTGAATCCTCTTGCTTAAACAAATACATCAGCACCACAACGATAATCGATACTCCGAATAATATAGAATAATATTTCTCAACCTTATTCCCGAATACTCTGAGAAGCATCAGAAGCGCCAAGCTTTCGAGCGTACCGCCAGCCAAAGCAAGAAGTACTATGATCGGTAGACTAAGTGACGAATCTATATAATCCTTCAGCAATAAAAGGATCAAGACTGCTAGTTGCAAATATTTTGCTGTGATAAACAATGAATACGTCTGTTCCTGTGCGTAACGTAAACGATATACCACGATAAGCAGCACCGTGAACGATTGCCATAGAAAGAGACATATCAGCAGTGTCTGGAGATCCAGATGCATATGAGTGAAGTTCACCTCCCCAACTATTCCTGACTCTTAGTATACATATCGGTATCTGATGATTCTATTTCTTCCCTCTTGTTTGGCCTGATATAACGCCTTGTCGCTTAGCTTGTACAACTTATTTATCGAGATCTCCTGATCTGGCATGATCGTAATTACACCTATACTAACTGTGTACCCCTGGGGAATCTTATGAGTGGAAGCATTCATTACCGCCTCGCGAAGTGTCTCAGCTTTCTGGTCACAGCTTTGTTCATCTATTCCACAGAGTATGACTGCGAATTCCTCGCCCCCTAGTCTGCCAAACAAATCACCATTTCCGAGATGATCTTTAATCGTCGATGCGAATTCTTCCAGAACTATATCACCCGTATCATGACCGTAAGTATCGTTGACCTCTTTAAAATGATCCAAATCCAATAGCAAAAATGAGAAGTAATCCTGCTCTCGAAATGCCTTTTCAAGCTTTATCTCCGCTTCCTGAAGAAATGCTCCACGGTTTAGGATCCCCGTCAAATCATCGTAACTGGCTATTCTTTTTAGTTTGACATAAGAATGTTCATTAGAGAGTAGAATAAAACCGGCCGCCCCCACAATAAATAATAAATACATTCCCAGATAATACAAATACTGCGTAAGATTTGTTGAGAACACATTCATCTCAGGCTCCCAAATCAGTGCAACAAATGCCCGCATGAGCATAATCACTGCAATTACATAAAATAACACACCCAATATTTTTTGAAGAGGGGTAGCCTTTTTATTTACAGTTAGATGATAAGCCGGATAGATTACAAACAATATAGACCAAAGTGATGTACAGGCGATGCGCAGGTTGGAATGATTAAAAAATAATGCGATGATACTAAAACTGATTGCACTCCATACCGAAAGGATGATGTAATATCGCTTTATTCTTGGTCCCAGTACTCCCATCATCAGCAGTAAGGCTGTAATTTCTAGACAGCACCCGCCAAGAATCAGAGCATTGCTAAGTGGAATGGACAACGTATGAGGGAGGTAATCCCACAGTAATATCGAACACCAAAAGAGCAGCTGTACCCCTTTTGATCGGATGAACATTGTCGAGGCGGTATCTTTAACAGCGGTACTTCGATAATTGGTTATTAGCAGCAACATAAATAAGTTACCAAAAATAAACAAATAAATTAGTGTTCTAATTTCAATCAGGGAGCTCATACGTCACCACCTATGTGAAAATATCCCCACAACTTGAGTCTTTGCTTCTATGCGTACTCAGGTACTTTGTGGGAGCCCCAAATATACGTTAAAAAATCGATCCTCTTCTGACAGCACTATAGCACTTTATAACTATATCAGTAAATACGCTAACAATACCAAAAAAACACTTCCCCCTAAGCTCCCTTCAGATAAACAAATAGATGATCTGAAGGAAATTTGGGGGAAGTGCTATTGAAGAGAGAATTTGAATATCCTCGTATTAGCTACGATCTGTAATATTAATGCTTCTTCAAACCGTCTGCCAGTGCGTATCCAACCTTCCAGATATCGCCTGCACCCATCGTAATCACCAGATCACCTGAAGCAATACGAGGTGTCAGATCAGCAAGAACATCTTCTTTGGTTGGTAGATGTCTTGCGCCTGCATTACTGTTCTTAACGATAAGCTCAACCAGCTTTGCAGAAGTAACACCCTCGATCTGTTTCTCTCCAGCCGGAGAGTAAATATCGGTGATGATGACTTCATCAGCTTCACTAAAGGCACGGCTGAAAGCATCTAACAGAAAGAAAGTACGTGTATAACGTTGAGGCTGGAATACCGCAATAATCCGTTTTCCTGTAGCCTTGGCAGCACTGATTGTTGCTTGAATTTCGGTAGGGTGATGCGCATAATCATCAATGACCAGAATGTCATCAACTTCTCCGAGCACTTGAAAACGGCGCTTCGCACCATGGAATTTCACAATCGCTTCAGCGATTTTCTCAAAGGAGATTCCTGATTTCAAACAAGCGATTACCGCTGCCATTGAATTATAAAGATTGTACTGTCCGGGAACTGAGAGTTCAATCCGTCCAAGCACTTCCCCATTATGATTCATCGTGTAAGACACCTGACGATCACCTAGAACGATATCAGTGGCGATATAATCCGCAGTATTTGACTTGATGCCATAAGTAATTACCTTACCTGTTACTTCAGGTAAAAGAGAAATCACATTCTCGTCATCAGCGCATACTATAGCCGTTCCATCTTCGCGCGTTTGATTCATAAACTGTACGTATGCAGCCTTAAGACGGTTAAAGTCCCCATCGTAATTTTCCAAGTGATCCGCTTCCACATTCGTAACAATCCCAAGCCAAGGATGATAGTGCAGGAAAGAACCATCACTCTCATCTGCTTCCGCTACTACAAACTCACCTTGTCCTGCCTTTGCATTCGTGCCCACATTCATAATCTCTCCGCCAATAATGTACGTTGGATCAACGTCACATTCTTCCATCACGAGTGCGATCATGGAGGAGGTGGTAGTTTTTCCGTGTGCTCCAGCAACGGCTACCCCTTTACGTTCATTCAATAAACGGGCTAACATTTGTGAACGATGTAGAATTGGAATCTTAAGACGTTCAGCTTCCACCCATTCCACATTATCACTAGACAAAGCCGTAGAGTATACGACTAGATCCGCACCTTTTACTTGTTCCGCAGTATGCCCGATATAAATCTTGGCACCTTTGGCAATCAATTTATCCGTTAATTCTTGGGCAGCCACATCGGAGCCCGTAACTGTATATCCCATTTCCAGCATTACCCGGGCAATCGCGCTCATTCCGTAGCCGCCGATCCCTATAAAATGCACACGTTCAGTAGTATCCAACAGTCGTCACCAGCCTTTTTCAGTATCGGGTTGCTGCAAAAGTGTACCGCGTACGTCAGAGATTAAATACAGCGTACCAGATACGACGGCAAGGTCATCCTCCGCTGTAATCGACTTCAGTAGCTGCAGCGCTTTTCCCCAATTATGTTCTACTATGATTGCCAAGTTTTCCTTGGCATATTTCTCCCGCAGACTTTCTGCGATAACTTGCAGATTCTCCGCGTCCATTTTGTTCTGGAAATCCGGTTCGGTCAGGATGAGCGTATCCACTATAGGCAGTATATGCTTAAAGTAGGATTCATGATGCTTATTTGACAGCATTCCCATAAGTAAATTTAATTTACCGTATTGATAGAGCTGAGGCAGACTTTTTGCAAGACTCTCCGCACCTTCCGGATTATGTGCTCCGTCCAGTACAATCCTAGGAGACTTGCTTACCTCTTCCAGCCTTCCAGCCCAGAATGCGTGTCGCAAACCTTCAAGAACATCTTCATCCTCAAGCATAAAAGCCATATACTGGCGCAGAACTTCAAGTACCATCATGGCAGCCGCCGCATTGCTAATCTGGTGCTCGCCTTTCATCTCAATCCCAAGCTCAAGCGAACGGAAGGGACCCTTAAAATGAAAAGTCTGGGCTCCCTCACGGATTCCACTAGCTTCATAACTAAAATCTTCTCCTGCAAGATAAAGAGTTGAGCGGCAAGCCGCTGCTTTCTCTTTCAGAACCGCCACAACCTCCGGCTGAGTTACGCAGCTAACAGCAGGTACGCCTGTCTTGATAATTCCGGCTTTCTCCATCGCTATCTTCTCTAGCGTATCTCCCAAAATATCCATGTGATCATGACCAACATTAGTAATCACAGAAACAATCGGAGTCACGATATTCGTTACATCCAGCCTTCCCCCAAGCCCGGTCTCCCATACGACAACATCAGGACAAGAGACGCCCGCAAAAAATAGAATGGCTACAGCTGTAGTTACCTCGAACATCGTAGGTGAGCCAAACTCCGTTCCCGAAATTTCTTGGACTAGCGGACGTAATTGGTTAACCAGCTCGACAAGCGTTTCTTCAGCGATGTCCGTATTATTGTATTGGAACCTGTTCGTGAACTTAGTAATATACGGAGACGTAAAGGTTCCTACAGAATAGCCGCTTTGTATAAGTGCACTAGTTAAGAAAGCACAAGTTGAGCCTTTGCCGTTCGTTCCCGCCACATGAATAAATTTCAGCCGACGATGCGGATTTCCCAGCTTGTCCATCAACATCTCAATTCTATCTAAACCTGGCCGGATTCCAAAAGGAATTAGGCTCTTGATCCAATCAACCGCTTCGGTGTATGTCGCAAGAGGGGCGGTACTTCCGCCCCGATTTAGGTCATCCATGTCTCTTATCCTCTCAGCTCTGCGATGCGGGCAAGTACTTTCTCACGTTTAGCAGAATAATCTGCCTGCTTCGCCCGTTCCTCTTCGATAACTTTAGCAGGAGCTTTAGCTACGAAGCCTTGATTGCTCAACTTTTTCTCTACGCGTTCTACTTCGCTGTTTAGCGTCTGTACTTCTTTTTCCAGACGAGCGATTTCTTGTTCAATGTCAATGAGGCCCGACAATGGCAGAAGCAGTTCTGCTCCTGTTACTACAGCGGACATTACCTTATCCGGCGTTTGCGGATTCAGGCCAGCTTCGAAAGAAGACGTATTACAGAAGCGTCCAATATAGTTGTCGTTACGGGTAATAATACTCAGCGTTTCTTCATTACCCGCTTTGATGATCAATTCAACCTTTTTGCTCATCGGTACATTCACTTCAGCACGGATATTACGAACCGCCCGGATTACATCCATCAACAGGTTCATTTCTGCTACCGCTTGTGGGTTCTCCAGAGCAGCATCATACTCCGGCCATGCAGCAAGGGTAATCGTCTCTCCTTCATGCGGCAAGTGCTGCCAGATTTCTTCCGAAATAAACGGCATGAACGGATGAATCAGGCGCATTGTGCGGTCTAATACATAAGCAAGTACAGACTGTGTCTTAGCTTTGGCAGCGGCATCTGATCCGTAAAGCGACAGCTTCGCGAACTCAATATACCAGTCACAGAGATCGTCCCAAATGAAGTTGTACAGCTGGCGACCGGTCTCACCGAACTCGTACGAGTCAATTAGACGCGTAATTTCGCGAGAAGTTTCGTTCAGACGGTGCAGAATCCAACGATCAGCAGTACTTAGCTCACCAGAAATATCAATATTCTCAAAGCTTACGCCTTCCAAATTCATGAGCGCGAAGCGTGATGCATTCCAGATCTTATTGGCGAAATTACGCGCCTGTTCAACCTTTTCCCAGCGGAAACGCAGATCCTGTCCGGCGGTACTACCGGTAGAAATCATGTAGCGCATTGCATCTGCGCCATACTTCTCGATAACTTCAAGCGGATCTACGCCGTTTCCGAGAGATTTGGACATTTTTTGGCCTTCGGAATCCCGTACCAAACCGTGCATCAATACATCAGAGAACGGTTTTTCTCCGGTAAATTCGAGGGCTGAGAAGATCATCCGCGCTACCCAGAAATAAATAATATCGTAGCCTGTTACGAGCACATCGTTCGGATAGTAGCGTTTGAAATCTGCGCTGTTCTCATCCGGCCATCCTAGTGTCGCAAAAGGCCACAGATTAGAGCTGAACCAAGTATCCAATACATCCTCGTCCTGTTTCAGATCGGTTAGACCGCTGATCCGGCGCGCTTCTTCCTCGTCATTTGCCACAACCAGTTCACCAGTAGACTCGGAATACCATGCTGGAATTCGATGTCCCCACCATAGCTGACGGGAAATACACCAATCGCGAACGTTCTCGATCCAATTCAGGTAAGTTCTCTCGAAACGGTCCGGTACAAAGTTAACCCCGTTCCCATCCTTCTGTGCGTTGATGGCAGCTTCAGCCAGTGGCTGCATCTTCACGAACCATTGTGTGGACAAGTAGGGTTCAACAACGGCTCCAGAGCGTTCACTGTGTCCTACTTGATGCACATGATCTTCGATATTGATCAGCACACCTTGCTCCTTCAGGTCAGCAGTAATGGCCTTACGACATACACTCCGGTCTTGACCTTGATAAGGTCCTGCTTCTTCATTCATCGTACCGCTCTCATCCATTACGTTAATCTGCGGTAAGTTGTGACGTTGCCCCATCTCGAAGTCATTCGGGTCATGAGCTGGTGTAATCTTAACCGCACCACTACCAAACTCTTTGTCTACATAATCATCAGCGATAATCGGAATCTCACGGCCAATAATCGGCAGGATCAACGTTTTGCCGATCAGATCTTTATACCGATCGTCTTCCGGATGAACAGCAACCGCCGTATCGCCCAGCATCGTCTCCGGACGTGTAGTCGCTACTGTAATAAATCCACTACCGTCTTTGAGCGGGTAACGCAGGTGATACAAGTGACCGTTAACTTCTTTATATTCAACCTCGATATCCGACAATGCTGTGCGAGCCGCCGGGTCCCAGTTGATGATACGTTTCCCACGGTAGATCAAGCCTTTATTGTAAAGCTTAACGAATACCTCACGTACAGCCTTCGACAACCCTTCATCCAAGGTAAAGCGTTCGCGGGAATAGTCAAGGGAAAGCCCCATCTTAGCCCACTGCTCATGAATGGTGTTCGCATATTTATCTTTCCAATCCCATACCTGCTCCAGGAACTTCTCGCGTCCGAGATCATGTCTTGAGATTCCTTGCTCACGCAGCTTTTGCTCTACCTTTGTTTGCGTTGCGATACCGGCATGGTCCGTACCCGGTAGCCAAAGCGTATCGAAGCCCTGCATCCGTTTCGTACGAATCAAGATGTCCTGAAGCGTAAAATCAAGCGCATGGCCAATGTGCAGCATTCCCGTTACGTTTGGTGGCGGGATTACAATGCTATATGCTTTTGCATCTGGACGTCCGCCTGCACGGAAATATCTACCCTCTGTCCAGTAGGAATACCACTTGGTTTCTGCCGATTTCGGATCATACGTTGTTGGCATTTCATTCTTAGTGTCGTTTGCAGCGGCAGCATCTGCCGCTGTATCTTGCAGGTCCGGCAACTCTGCCGCTGTTAGATTGTTTTGGTCAGCCATTCTCTGATACCTCCACTTGGTTACTTGTAGTTTCTTGTAAAAATATAAGAACGATATACAGAGTGAAACTTATACATTCTTATATTAAAAAAACAAAAAGACCCCTCGTCTCAAAGGACGAAAGGCCATTCTTTCGCGGTACCACCTTTGTTTCGCGCCAATGAAAAATAAACCTACACTTCTCTCACCTTACGGTTCAGAAACTTAGCGCGACACTCGTACAGATAACGGCTGCTACCGGCCACATCCTAACTTATCTCTCATGCCTATGAAGACAAGCTCAGAAGGGCGACTCCGGGGCGACTTCGGTGGCTGTATCCTACGGAATGTCACAGCACTTGCATTCCGCTCTCTGAAGGGCTGACCGCCTACTCTTCCCGTTCCCAGTCTTTACTTAGATATTGCTTACTCCATAATACATTTTGAGTCATCCCTAGTCAACCTGAATAGGCTTCTACAGCGGGACTTTAAGCGGAATTTCGACTTATAGCGTGCATATGTCGAATTTTCATTCGATTCATCACTCTGCGTTGGTTAGATACCCCACTTTCTAACGTTCTCCGTTCACACAAGAATAAACGCTTACCGTCCTTTTACGGACGGTAAGCGTTTATTCGAGAAATATAAGGATAATGTATAACGTGAAACTTATATATTCTTATATTTAGACAAAAATCCCGATCTACTATCAGATCGGGATTCACCTATTCATGTGAGTGCGCATTGTAACTCAACTACGGAATGTACAATACTTGCCCTTCTTCTACACTCTGCCCTGACAATCGATTATACATTCCCAGCTCCCGCGCACTTAGCTGATACTTCTCTGCGATCGTATCTAGCGTTTCTTCACGCTGCACGATGCAAAGGCGAACCTTCCGGAACAAGTTAGCGCCATCTGCTCCGGTAATGAATCTGCTCTTCCACTCTGTATTATTTCCCGCTTCTGGAATGATCGCTGCAGCCGATGCAGTTCCTTCGGACTGAAGAGCTTCCTGTTCTTTACGGGAACGGCTAGAGCTAAGTAATGAAGAGAAAGTAAGATGTTCTTTGGCTGGAACCTCTGCTTCTTTCTTACTACCTAGCGCAATCTTAAGGTCTTGCTTCTCCTCTGGCTGTGGCACCGTCTCTTGAGAAACAAAGACTTCGTTCGCATTCTCACTGATCGGCTGAGCATTCTCTTCTTGTGCGTGAAGCTCATGGTTTGCCTCGTTTTCTGAAGCGAATACAGCAATGTCTTGTTCTGCCTCAACAGTGGCTGCTGGGACAGCTTTTTCTCTTGAAGCAAAGGTATATTCCGCTTCTTGCTCCTGATCCGCTTCACTCACTTGGCTAACTTGATTCAGCTGTGTGACCTCAGCTTCCTCATTTTGTGACTCAGCTTTAAACCAGTAATCCGCTATACCTGCTTTGGAATCCTCAGTTTGCGAATTCAGACTATGCGTCCGTGCTTTCGCGCCCTTGTCCTTCTCATGAGCGGATGAGAAATTAACTATAGGGGACGATTGACCCGCTCCGCTTGAGACCAGCGGGGGCTCTGTTGCTTCTGCATGCTCATGTTCTTCTACAGCAACTTCCGATGCATCCTCACCAAAGGTCCACTGTGAATTTTCATAAAGTGCATCAGTTTCGTGTTCTTGGTTCTCTGCAGATGCTTCGATTACCCTGTCATCACTGAGAGGGGAATAAGCCACTGTGTACTCTTCCTGCTGCCAGGTCGGTTGTGGTTGAGGCTCCGCACCACCGATTCCCCGCAGGGATAATACGCCTGTTATATTCACAGTACGCATCGTGAGCAGATCAATATCAAAATTCTCAATCTCCACCCCAATATCTTCAATCGAGCTGACGCGTGTAAGCGGAACAGTGATTTCGACGGGAATGGCGTGCTCCAGACGCTGCGTTCGGTCATCTTCGCTCCGGTAGAGTCCGGTAAGCAACAGCTGACCATATAACTCGGCACGATCCTCCCGCTGAATCACCTGGATTTCCGGAAGTAGTTCAACCTCCTCCAGCTCAGCTATTCCCGGAAGCTCTTCCGATAGGTGAATGCGTTCATAAATATCAAACCGCAAGCCGTGGGACTGATCAAACACGGGATATGTCCTCCTTCTTGGCATAATCTAACCCTGAGACAGGCCCAGAGCATAAGCCCAAAATGTTACTCCCCACATGTATATGCTTCAAACAGGAAGGCATGACAACTTTGGCAGCACTAACCGGACAGGATGCTAATTAATTTCATAAATTCAGAGGCTAATCGAACTCTCCTTGTACAGACATACCCTGCTCCGCATGAACAAAGTATTATATGCTTCGTTTGCTAATAGGACATAGATAGATGTTTCTTTCTGAAAAAAATTAGAAATTTATTTACTCTGCGAAAAATAAATTAATAAAGCCGTAAAACCAGCTTTTGCTGATTTTACGGCTCTTAGGTATACGTATCGTTAAGGTGCTTCAGCCAGCAGCACCCGCAGCTGTAGCATATCCTCTGGCCACGGATCACTCACCTCAAGCTGTTCTCCGCTCCAAGGGTGACGAAAGGTCAACGATTCACCATGAAGCGCATGACGGCCGACTGCGCTTGAAGCCCAGACCGGGCCGCCATATAGCGCATCCCCATACAAGGGATGACCCATATGGCTGAGATGGACGCGAATCTGATGCGTCCGTCCGGTCTCCAGCTGCACATGCACCAGGCTCCCGCCATGCAGTGCCTCGCGTCCAATGATTCGAGTCACGGCGGATTTTCCGCCGGGTGAGACTCTTCTCCGCGCCGCATGATGGCGATCGCGCCCAATCGGCGCGTCGATCACTTTAAGCGCAGGCGGCACTGTGCCTTCGACGATCGCGGCGTAGAGCCGCGAGATGCTTTTGTCGCGCATATTCTCGTCTAAGACAAGCTGTGCGAACTCATTCTTCGCATACATCACCGGGCCTGTTGTATCCTTGTCCAGCCGGTGAATATGGCGCACAGCCACACCTTCTCCGGAAGCTATATAATGCGCAGCTACAAGGTGATCCAGCGTTACACCTAAGCCACTGCCGTCTGGATGAACCGCCATCCCTGCCGGCTTGTGGGCGACCAAGCAAAAATCATCCTCATACAGCACCTCAAGCTCTTCCCATACCGGTTCAATACCCGCTTCACGATGAGGGAAAAGCGCCAACCGAAGTCGGTCTCCCTTCCACTGAATGCCTCCCTCACGGCGCAGACGCAGATGAAGCTTCTCAGGCATCCCTACAGTTTCTAGCAGCCACTTGTCAATCGCAGCTTCAGAGTCCTCGGCTCCAGTAATGATTTTGCCGGGTGTGACTTCCAGCCATTCTCCACGTCTAGTCCAAGCTCCACCACCGGTTCGTTCTCCGGCTCCGTTACTCAAAGGGCTTTCAGGGCGTTATAATGGCCCTCAATGGTATCATCAATATCCTGCTCACTATGCGCAGCCGATACGAACATGCCTTCAAACTGTGAAGGCGGCACGCTAATGCCTTGGCTCAACATATGACCAAAATAACGACGGAATAGGTCTGTGTCGCTAGTCTTGGCCGTCTCAAAATTGGTAACAGGTCCTTCCGTGAAGAAAGGGCAGACCATCGAGCCCACGCGGTTAATGGTCAGCGGAATGCCAGTCTCGATGGAATTCTTTTTCAAGCCTGCTTCCAATCGTGCTCCTAATTGCTCCAACCGATCATAAACTTCAGGTGTTAACAGCTTCAACGTAGTATATCCTGCTGCCATCGCTAATGGATTACCACTAAGTGTGCCCGCCTGATAAATCGGTCCCGTAGGAGCGATTTGCTCCATAATCTCTCTTTTGCCGCCATAAGCGCCTACTGGAAGTCCTCCGCCGATGACTTTGCCGAAGCAAGTGATATCCGGAGTAATGTTGAACAATCCTTGAGCACAGCCACGGTTGACACGGAAGCCTGTCATTACTTCATCAAAAATAAGCAAAGATCCATGGTCTGAGGTTAACTTGCGAAGTCCTTCCAGGAATCCTGGAAGTGGTGGTACAACACCCATGTTCCCGGCAATCGGCTCCACAATCACTGCGGCAATCTCACTGCCAAAGCGTTCGAAAGCAACCTGAGTGGACTCCAAATCATTGTATGGAACTGTGATGGTATTTACTGCTACACCTTCAGGAACGCCCGGGCTATCCGGCAAACCTAATGTGGCTACACCGGAACCTGCTTTAATAAGCAAACTATCCGCGTGGCCGTGATAGGAGCCTTCGAACTTCAAGATTTTGCTGCGTCCGGTATAACCACGTGCCAAACGAATCGCGCTCATCGTTGCTTCCGTTCCGGAGTTAACCATACGTACGATATCTACAGAGGCCACACGTTCAACAACGGTTTTTGCCATCTCTGTTTCGAGTAAAGTTGGTGCACCAAAGCTTGTCCCTTTTACTGCTGTCTCCTGCAATGCCTTTACAACCTCAGGATGCGCATGACCCATAATCAGCGGTCCCCATGAGCATACATAGTCGATAAAGCTGTTGCCGTCGATATCATAAATACGCGAGCCGACCCCATGATCCACATAAATTGGAGTCAAACCTACGGATTTGAACGCCCGTACAGGGCTGTTCACCCCACCGGGAATATATTGTTTTGCTTCATCAAAAGCCTTACGGGACGCTTCCTCTTTACGCGCCATTGGCACATTACTCATCTATCTTCACTCCTGTTCTGTTCTGGGTCTCACAAGTATATAGCAGCTGCTTAGGCAGCGATATCAGTGTGATAAGGATTAACCACGCAGCCAGCGGGCTGCATCTTTTGCAAAATAAGTAATAATAATGTCCGCTCCGGCGCGCTTCATTCCAGTCAGCATTTCCAGCACAACAGCTTGCTCATCAATCCAGCCTTGCTGTGCCGCTGCTTTTACCATGGAATATTCGCCACTCACATTATAAGCTACAAGAGGCAAATCAAATTGATCACGGATCGTACGAATCACGTCCAAGTAAGCCAGAGCTGGCTTCACCATTAACATATCTGCGCCTTCCAGCACATCGGATTCTGCTTCACGGAGCGCTTCGCGCAGATTAGCAGGGTCCATTTGATACGTTTTGCGATTCCCGAACTGAGGTGCCGAATCCGCAGCTTCGCGGAAAGGGCCATAAAATGCCGAAGCATATTTGACCGAATACGACATAATCGGCACATGCTCAAAGCCATTCTCATCCAGTCCCGCACGAATCGCGTGTACGAATCCATCCATCATATTCGAAGGGGCAATAATATCTGCTCCAGCTTTAGCTTGGGACACCGCCGTACGAGTCAACAGCTCTAACGAAGCATCGTTGATGACATCACCGTGTACAACACCATTCACCGTATGCGTATGCACCATCCCGCAATGTCCGTGATCCGTAAATTCACAAAGGCAGGTATCTGCAACGACCAGCAGCTCAGGGTACCACTGCTTGATCAAGCGAGTAGCCTCTTGCACAATTCCATCCTCTGCGAAACCGGAAGAACCGATAGCATCCTTCGTTTCAGGAATCCCGAATAACAGCACAGCCGGAATGCCCAGTGCGGCAATCTCGTCCACTTCTGCTTTTAAAGTATCCAGTGAAAAATGGTACACACCCGGCATCGAGCTAATCTCATTCTTCACACCTGTTCCATAAGTCACAAATATAGGCTGTACAAAATCCAGCACATTCAGTACGGTCTCCCGCACCATACCGCGAATTCCAGCAGATCCGCGTAGACGGCGGTGACGTGTTATTGGAAAGCTCATTTGTTCATCCTCCTGAAAATAAAATAATAACTAAACCCTCGATCGTTGACTAACTGCGGCATAGTTGTAGTTTGTGCAGTTATTTTGAAGTTTTATCGTAACTGTAAGTTTTAGTTGCACTCTCTACAGTTATTTATTACAAAAGAGCGAAAACCCCTGTTTTAGCGCATATTTAATTGCACATATTACAACTAAAATGGATTTTCGCTAAAATTCAGGGAATTTAAGTGTATAAAGTGCAACTAAACCTCAATCTGACCTCATGCTAACAGACCTCATACCAGTCTAGTAACCAGATTAAAAGCTATATTTCCACTAGGTTGCATATTAATCCAAGTACCCAATATCTAACATATCAGTTAGAGCTACGTGAACTTTATACGTACATAGACTTACTCACCCATACACACCAGTTAGTTTACAACTCAGCCGTCCATCATACTCTGAGCTTCAACAGTAACTACGTTCGGAGGTCAAGCGCATGTTACTTAAGTTACTTACAATAGCGATGTGAGACTTCCTAGATAGATACAACTTCAGGCGATGTTATAAAGCCGATGTTCGATTGGCGTCCATTCAAGCTTTTTGAAGTTGAGTCTCTGCATTCCAGCGACAGAGCTCCTGCACCAGAGCATTAATAGTAGCTTCTTCAGGAAGTAGTCCCGGAGTAAGCCCCGCCTCCACGGCAGTCTGCTCGGTTAATGGCCCAATGCAGGCTATTTTCACGTTAGCTAGCAGTGGGAGTGGATCTTCCAGCCCCATTCGCTTCAGAATGTGGATGAAATTGCGCACCGTCGAAGAGCTGGTAAAGGTTACTGCGTGAACACGCCCCTCCTCCAGCAGCTTCAACAGCTCATCATCATCCTCACCCGTTACAACCGTCTCATAGGTATCGACGTCTGTCACTTGAAGGCCAAGCTCTCTCAGCTTGTCCGGCAGCCATTCGCGCGCCAGATCACCGCGCGGCAACAGCACGTTCTGCCCCGGCAGCAGCCGAGGGCCGAACGTCTCAATCAGACCTTCCGCCTGAAACTTCGCCGGAAGTTCTTCAGCAATCACCCCGCGCTGCGCCAGCGCGGCGGCAGTGCCCGGCCCCACCGCTGCAATCCTTGCGCGGTGAAGCCCCCGAATGTCCGCCCCCTGCTCCGCCAAGTGGCGCCAAAAAAACTCCACGCCGTTCGGGCTAGTGAAGAATACCCAGTCGTACGATTCCAGCGCGCCAAACGCCGCTGCAATCTTCTCCTTCTTCTCTGCCCCTTCCGGCATGATCGTCTCGATCACCGGGAACTCGTAGGGTTCCCCGCCGAGTTCCTCAATCATATCCACGAGCTCGCTTGCTTGGCTGCGAGCCCGTGTCACTACGATGCGTTTGCCGAATAACGGCATCGCCTCAACCCACTTGAGCTGCTCGCGTTGCAGCACCACGTCGCCGACAACGATCACGGCTGGCGGCTGAAAATCCGCAGCCTTCACCTTCGCCTCAATATCGGCGAGGGTTCCCGTCAGTGTCTCCTGATCTGCGCGTGTGCCCCAGCGTACCAGCGCCACGGGTGTTTCTGGCGGACGCCCATGCTTGATTAGCTGGGCGCTGATATATCCTATTTTAGCTACGCCCATCAAGAATACTAACGTCCCTGTGGCGTTCGTTACTTTATCCCAATGAATGGAATGATCCAGTTTATCTGGACTCTCATGTCCGGTGATAATCGACAGGGAAGAAGCATGATCGCGGTGCGTGACAGGTATACCCGCATAAGCAGGTACGCTGATCGCCGACGTGATGCCCGGTACGATTTCGTAATAGATCCCATTTTTGCGCAGCAGCTCCGCTTCTTCACCTACGCGGCCAAAAATCGTAGGGTCCCCACCCTTAAGCCGCACCACTGTTTTCCCCTGCAAAGCCAAATCAACTAACAATTGATTAATCTCTTCCTGCTTCATCGTGTGGCGATCCGGCAGCTTGCCTACATAAATCTTCTCGCCGCCAGGCTTCATGCATTTCAGCAATCTAGGACTTGCCAGCCGATCGTACACCAGTACGTCGCTTTTTCGAATACACTCGAGGCCTTTTACAGTAATCAGTTTTGCGTCCCCGGGACCTGCACCTACCAAATAAACCTTCCCCGTCAATCCCCTCATCCCCTAACGTCTGACAGTATCTTCTCCGCTCCTCTTGCGATCAGCTTCTTAGCAACTTCTTCGCCGAGCTGTACCGGGTCTACCCCAGTGCAAGTTTCTTTCAAAATCGTTGAACCGTCAGGCGTTCCCACCATTCCGGTTAAGGAGATCACTTTGCGCTCCGCTGCAACAGCTTCGGAAGCTGTGTCAAGCACTGCATGAGCGCCAATCGGCACTTGGCAGCCTCCATTCAGCGCGCCAAGGAACGTGCGCTCCGCTGCCACCGTCAACGCTGTATCGGCGTCGTTATATAACGCCAACAGCTTCCGCAGGTCGGCGTCATCTTCGCGGCACTCTATGCCGAGTGCGCCCTGCCCTACAGCGGGCAGGCAAACTTCCGGCGGCAGGTAGGCGCTCACGCGATCCTGCCAGCCCATACGCGACAGCCCCGCTACTGCCAGCAGGATCGCGTCGTACTCGCCGCTCTCCAGCTTGCGCAGCCGCGAGTCAATGTTGCCGCGCACGGGCTCAATGACCAGATCAGGCCGCAGCGCAGCTAGCTGGCTGGAGCGGCGTAGGCTGCTTGTGCCTACGCGTGCGCCCGGAGGCAGCTCGTTCAGCGAGACGCCTCCGTTAGAGATCAGTGCATCGCGCGGATCGACACGCTTCGGCACAGCGCCGTTGATCAGCCCCTCCGGTAGCTCGGAGGGCATGTCCTTCATGCTGTGCACTGCCATGTCAATTTCCTTTTCAAGCATTGCTTGCTCAATTTCCTTCACGAACAGCCCTTTCCCGCCGACCTTGGACAAGGTGACATCAAGGATGCGGTCCCCTTTGGTAACAATCTTTTTCACCTCAAAAGTAAAACCAAACCCATGCTCCTCACTAAGTCGCTCCAGATCGGCAATTACATGCCCTGTTTGCGTCAACGCAAGCGCACTCTGTCTACTCCCCACAATAATCTTACGCATTGTCCATTCCTCCTGATAGCGTCTGCCTCTTACTCTTCACCGTAAAACATATATAGTACTTCCGAGGTTGTAGCTCAATTAAGGGGTATTTTTGTCCCTCTTTTCACTGATATCGAGGTTGTAGCTCAATTAAGGGGTATTTTTGTCCCTCTTTTCACTGATATGGTCGTTTTCTGCTAATTCAAGGGTATTTATACACCTCATTTAGCTTCTTCGGCGACTATAGCTCAATTCTGGGGTATTTTTGTCCCTCTTTTCGCTGATATGACCGTTTTCAGCTAATTCAGGGGCATTTATACACCTCATTTAGCATCTTCGACGACTATAGCTCAATTGAGAGGTATTTTTGTCCCTCTTTTCGCTGTTTTGCTCATCTTTAATTAGTTCATCAGTACTTTTACCGCTATCTCACCTATCCCGACAGTAGCCTATTTTTCTCATATCATTAATCTAACCTAATTTTGTAATCTTCACAGTGTTCACGCGCACTTTTACTCCGCCCGATGACTAGCAATCCAAGCATCCATATCCTCCGCGCTCCACCCGATAAAGCTACCGTTTCTCATCTCGTTCAACACATCGATCGCCCCGAGCTTCCGCAAAAGCCTTCCGCGAACTTCAGCAGAAGATTCCCTTTCCTTAATCCGGGTTCGCATGGTATGTACAAAATCCAAATAAGGCTCATACGCCGCATCCAGTGCCTCTTCAAGCACAGTTTTAATCCTCGCAGCCGCAAGCGGCCCAGCTCCTGAAGTAGATACAGCTACCGTCAAACGACCCCTTCGTATAACTCCGGGCGTGATAAAGTTTCCCGCTTCCGCATGGCTAGCCACATTCACAGGAATGCCAATTCGCCTAGATTCCTGCGCAATCTCTTCATTAACCGTTCTATCATTAGTGGCTGCATATACGAGAAAGGCCCCACGGAGATCTCCGGGAGCATAAGCGCGGTCATGCCAGGTCATGAGACCCTTAGTTGTTAGAGCGACAAGTGTATCTGTCAAAGAGGGACTAATCACCTTAACCACCGCTCCAGCTTCCAGCAGCCCACTCACCTTCCGTTCAGCCACAGCACCACCGCCAATAACCACAACCAGTTGCCCTTCGCAATCCAGCATTATAGGTAAATACCGAGTCATGTCCTTCACTCCCCGCTCCAACCGTGAAAACCAGACAAAGAATTCAACAAAAAATTCAAGATAGTAAAAGCATATCCTAAAATCGCCCAGCGAGCCATACTTACTCCACTTTTCCGCCCGGATTTCTTAAAGATAATATAAAATATGTAAATCCCGAGGCCGATAAGCGTTGTTAATACTTTTAAATCCTTCAATAATAGTGTCCGGCCCTCAGATACAATAGATAAGCTAGCCATCACCAGAGAGATTGCCAGCAAAGGAGTCCCCACCAGAATAGCTGTGTAAGAGTATTTATCTGTAGTCTCTAAGTTCGGCAAACGACGGATTCGATCACTCCATTGCTTGCTTTTGAGTCTGGTGTGCAGGAATAAATACAATATTGCAAATACGGTCCCTAGAGTCAGTGCAGCAAAACTTAAGTTAGCCAAAATCACATGCATCGTCAGCCAGCCATACACCGCGCTCCAAGTCTCAAGCGTATGTCCCCCAGCCGTCAGCCACACCCGATTTAGCAGAAAAACACAGAATCCAGCCACACTAAGCAGCAGAATCGTAAACTCCCCACCACGCGTGAAAGCCACCGCAAGCGAAGTCAGAACAATACTAAATGCAAACCAGAACAAGAAATCATAAGGTGTAAAAATGGGCAGTCCCTTCTCCTGAGAGAAACGAATCCCGAGCCCCGCAGCTTGTAAAAGACCCACAACAACAAGAAGCCCCGTGCCTAACCGCTTCCCACTCGGGTTGCGATAAAGGCAATCCGAGAAAACAAACAGCAGGCTCAGGGCATATAGCAGCAGAGCGGCATCATATATTCCGTTCAGCAGTTGCATATCACTCACCTACCCAACAGGCCTGCCGGAGCAAGCACCGTCTTAGGCACAGAAAAATCGCCGCTACCGGCAGTTCGTTCTGCGGAACTAGACTGCTTAACCGGGGCGGAATCTCCGCCATCTGAATTGGATTCGAGCTGTTCCTGCAAGGCAAAGATTTTGGAGAAATAATCAAGCGCTTCATTCCCCTGCTTGCCGCCGGACATCTCTTTAATTACATTGATAGGATCATGCATCATTTGGTTCACAATGCTTTTGGTCAAACGACGAATCACCTTGCGCTGATGCTCGTCCAGCTCAGGCAGCTTATTGAACAGACTCTCCATCGTTTCCTCATGAATTGCATTCGACTTATCCTGAAGCGCCCGGATTACCGGTCTCACGCCAAGCGTCTTCAGCCACAGTTGGAATTCATCCATTTCCTCGCTGATCATCACTTCAATCTTCGCAGCTTCACTCCGGCGCATTTCCAGGTTACTCTCCACAATGCCCTCCAGATCGTCAATATCATACAAAAAAACATCTGGCACATTAGCCGCTGCAGGATCAATATCACGAGGTACAGCTATATCAATCATGAAAAGCGGCCGCGAAGGGCGACGCTTCATAGCATTCGCTACCTGATCTCCCGAGAGTACATACCCATCCGCTCCCGTTGAGCTGATCACGATATCTACCTCATTAAGTGTTTTTAGTGCATCTTCAATCGTGCTCGGCTTACCCGAGAATTTCTCTGCCAGCTCAATCGCACGCGATAGCGTACGGTTAGCGACAATCACTTCCGCCGCACCGCTACTATATAGATGCTTTACAGTCAGCTCGCTCATTTTGCCGGCACCGAGAATCAGCACCCTTTTACCAGTGAACATGCCAAAAATCCGCTTGCCCAGCTCCACTGCCGCATAACTGACAGATACTGCGCTTTCGCCGATTGACGTTTCACTATGTGCTCTTTTGCCCAGCGTCACCGCTTGTTTAAATAACCGATTAAACCAAGTTCCAGTTACACCCTCAGCCTGAGCCGTGAGAAAAGAACTCCGTACCTGTCCCAGGATCTGCGTCTCGCCAATCACCATGGAATCCAGGCCGCAGGTCACGCGGAACAAATGCGCAATCGCCTGCTCGTCTTCATATATATACATATGCTGTGCAAATTGCTCGTTTTTCACTCCAAACCACTGCTCCATAAAGCCGCGGAGGAAATAACCTCCCATATGGAGACGGTCCATGACCACATAAATTTCCGTACGGTTGCAGGTGGCTACTACGACCCCTTCCAGCACACCCTTCGTCTTCATCAATTGATGAAGCGCTGCCGGAAGATCACTCTCCGCAAAAGCAAACTGTTCCCTAACCTCCACGGGAGCCGTACGATAATTCAGGCCAACGACGACGATGTGCATCGATAGTTCACCATCCTAGTCTCTATTCATTACTGTAGTACAGTTATATTAAGAATATTTTTACATAATATTCACTTTCACAACATCTCAAAACACTGTGTTAAGTATATCACACGAAAATACGACTTTTTACAGATTTTTTGAACGCTTTATGAAATCCAGATAATAATTATTATAAATAAAAAACCGCAGGTTCGCTACGGTTAGGATGGGTTATTTTGTGATTAATTATTAGTTGGTGGAAGTGGGAGGGGAATAATATAAGGATTAGTTCTAAAAATCGTCTTATATCCTCCAATAATACAGCCCTAAATTAACAACTCAAAATTTCTCAGGTTTGGTAACTTTTATGGAAGCTACTTCTCCACACTTTTTACAAAATGTGAAGATAAGCGGTGAGCCAAAAGAAAAGGTTTTACCAATGGGCAGAAGGTTGGAATCCCCTCTGCTCATTTCACCTTTGGTGAATGTAGTGCTACCACATGATTTACAGACTGAGTTTGCTTCGCTCATAAGGATCACCTCGGATAAAGTATATGGTACTTCATACTAGCGAAACCAGTTCTTAATCTGATCAAGAGTGCTTTTTGCCTCCGGTCCATTGTAACCAAAGGTGTTGCCAATCATTTTTACATACTCGTTGAACGTTGTTTCTCTGCTCTTTCGGTCACTCCACCAGCGCTTAGCGTTATATCCTGAGGCAGATCCTACATACGTAAGCTCAATATCTGATTTTTTGTACACACGATCAAAAAGAAGTTTTACTCGCCGCATGTGAAATTCCGAGGAAACGACAATAGCAGATTGAAAAGCGTGTTCTTTCATTATAGGGAGTGTGAACTCTGCATTCTGGTAAGTGCTATCCGCCGCGTTCTCGGTATAAACAACTTCCTGTGGTATGCCTAAGGCTAGGGCGGTTTGGACCATGTCACCCGATTTACTCGTTGACTCTTTGGCATTGGAAAGAATTATATAAGGAGCGTAGCCTGCTTTATATAACTCAGCTGCTTTTTCTACTCGGCCTTGACCTCCGCTAAGTACGATGATAACGTCTGCTTGCTTGGGAGATTCAGTTAGGCTGAGGAAGCGGCCAGCGGTAAAGAAACCAGTAATCAATAATAGTAAGCAAATGAAAATGATAACTCTTCTATTAATTAATTCACCTTTTCTTTTCTTAACAGATACGTTACTCATAAATCACTTATGCGATTCGTTACTAAGGATTTGTTGCCACCATTCAGCATTATCAATATACCATTGGATCGTCTGCGCAATTCCTGTCTCAAAAGTATAAGTTGGCTTCCAACCTAAATTCTCAAGTTTCGTCGGATCAATGGCGTAGCGTTTATCATGTCCAAGACGATCGGTTACGAATTCGATCAAATCATCAGATTTCCCTAAGGTACTAATAATCGTCTTAACTACTTCTAGATTAGTTCTCTCATTATGACCACCTACGTTATAAACTTCACCACTTATTCCTTGGTGTATAACAAGGTCAATGGCCGCACAGTGATCCCAGACATGGAGCCAGTCACGAATGTTTTTTCCATCTCCGTATACAGGAATCTTCTCTTCATTTAATACTCTTGAGATGGTTAGTGGAATCAGTTTTTCAGGAAAATGATAGGGGCCGTAATTGTTCGAGCACCGTGTTATGTTCATTGGTAAACCAAAGGTCTCAAAATACGCACGAACTAGCAAATCAGACGCCGTTTTACTAGCACTATAAGGACTGTTAGGTTGCAAAGGTGTTTCTTCGGTAAAAAATATAGTAGGATCAAAATCGAGTTCGCCATACACTTCATCCGTAGAAACATGTAAGAATTTGGTTATTCCGTATTTTTTAGCAGCATCCAGCAGCACCTGTGTCCCCATAACATTCGTACGAACGAATATCGCAGGATCAGTAATTGAGCGATCCACATGGCTCTCCGCAGCGAAATGAACTACATAATCGAATTTCTCCAACTCAAAAAGTGACAATATTGCCTCTCGGTCAGCAATGTCAGCTTGAATAAACCGATAATTCGATTTTGACTCAATATTCTTATGCTTCGTTAGATCACCCGCATAAGTTAATAAATCTAAATTCACAATATCATACTGCGGATATTTATCCACCATATACTGTACGAAGTTGCCTCCAATAAATCCGGCACCACCCGTAACTAGCATCTTTTGCTTACTCAATGAATGCACTTCCGATCTATTAGCTTTAATATTAGTTATTATATAAGAAATTCAAATTAGCATCTTTTAATAAAGGTGCCTTCTCATCTTTGGCAGACAGTACTGGTGTAACATGAATAGGCCATTTAATGCCAATAGAAGGATCATTCCACAGAATACCCCCATCACATTCCGGGGCATAAAGCTTATCGCACTTATACTGAACCTCTACGTCTTCTGTTAGCGTCATGAATCCATGAGCGAACCCTTTTGGAATAAGTAGTTGTTTCTTGTTCTCAGCACTCAGTTCAATTCCGAACCATTTACTATAAGTAGGACTACCTTTTCTGATATCTACGGCTACATCAAAAATAGCACCATGTGTACAACGAACCAGCTTCGTCTGTGCTTTCGGATGTAATTGATAATGCAAACCACGTAATGTTCCCTTAGTCGCAGAGTACGATTGGTTGTCTTGTACAAAATCCATCTCAATACCGTGCTCTTTGAACTTAGCTCCGCTATATGTCTCCATAAACCAACCTCGGTGGTCCCCAAAAACAGCTGGTTCAACGACTAATACGTCTTGCAAAATGGTTTCTGTAATTTTCATCGCTGCCACACTTTCAGTTATTAGTATTGTATTTTACCTGTAGCTACCTTCATCAAATATTGACCATACCCAGTCTTACTCAACTTCTCCCCACAATTCCACAAATGTTCTTTAGTAATCCATCCATTAATATATGCGATTTCCTCAGGAGCGGCGATCTTGATTCCTTGATGATCCTCAATAGTTCGTACAAAGTTAGTTGCATCAACAAGACTTTGATGAGTTCCCGTATCTAACCAGGTGAATCCTCGACCTAGAAGTTCAACATCAAGCTCCCCAAGATTCAAATAAGCTTCATTAATAGAGGTAATCTCTAATTCTCCACGTGAGGAGACTTCAACATTCTTAGCAATCTCAATAACTCTATTATCATAAAAATATAGTCCAGTAATCGCATAGTTAGATTTCGGCTGAGCTGGTTTTTCTTCCACGCTCAATACTTTACCATCTTCATTAAATTCAACAACACCAAATCGCTCTGGATCTTGCACATGATATCCGAATACTGTAGCTCCTTGCTCTTTAGAAGAAGCACGCTGCAACATCTTTCGCATTCCATTTCCATAGTAGATATTATCACCAAGGATCATGGCAACCGAATCATCACCGATAAAAGACTCACCCAAAATAAAAGCCTGAGCTAAACCGTCAGGATTTGGTTGTACTATGTATTGTAATGAGATTCCGAATTGAGAACCGTCACCTAGTAGACTTTCAAATCTAGGTGTATCCTCTGGAGTGGAGATAATTAGAATCTCTTTAATGCCCGCTAGCATTAACGTGGATAGGGGATAGTAGATCATCGGTTTATCGTAAACAGGAAGTAATTGTTTACTCGTTACCATTGTTAATGGGTATAGACGTGTGCCACTGCCACCTGCTAGGATAATGCCTTTCATTGTAATTCCCTCCCAATTAATATTTTCTTTCATTCGCTCTTGTTTTCTTTGAATTTAAACATCGAATATTTTAATAGTTAGAGATATCATGTTGTGATGACATATGGGGCGAGAAGAAAGTGTAGGCGGGGATAGAGGTTGGAACCTGTTTCCAATCTATGGTTGCGTACTTATGATCGCTTTTTCACACCAAGTTACTGATACATCGAATATATTATCTTACATGTTTATGCGCATATCATACTTACTTATAGAATTTCTTTTTAAAATCACTTTTATAAAATGCATTTCTCGCTAAATTCACAAATGATAATATAAGGCGTTTTTCATATTTATTAAATCCAAACAACCACATGAAATTAATATACGCAAATGTAAATAATATTATTTTAAACATAAAGAACCATAGATTATTTTCTTTTATTAGATAATTTATTCCAACACCTATAATTAAAGTTATTAATACCGGTATAGTAATTAAGTAAATATTTTTCCAGAATGCCTTTATATTTATACCAATCTTGCGTTGGTAATAAATATTCATACTAATTATATTTCCAATTATTAAAGAAATAGCAGTTGCACATGCAGCACCAATTCCTCCGAATTCTTTTGCTAATGGAATTGAAATTACAACATTTAATATTGCTATAAAAATTAATATTATAGACCTAAAACCCTGTAAGTTTTTCGCATAAAGAATTGAAAGACCAACATTTTGTATTAAAGGAATAGATAACGGCACCATTACCAAAAGTACTATATAATAAGCATCCCTATAATCATTTCCTGCCCAGATATTTATAAAGGGTTGTCCAAATAGAATAAAACCACTCAAAATATAAGCCATAATTATAAATTGAAGTCTACCATATTTAATCATAATTTCAGTTAATTCATTATTGCTGGCTTTTTTTGCAACCATCATTGTAACTTTTGGCAAAAACAAACCACTAATGGAAGTAGAAAATTGCATATATATTCTAATAAATTGCATAGCTATAGCATAAACAGCAACAGGAATCGTTCCAGCAACAATTCCAAGTATAAATTGATCCGAATTCCAGTATACTTGATCAACAATAACTCCTAAAAAAACAAAAAACGAATATCCCAATATTTCTTTCACTATCTTAGAGTCAAGCTTCCCAAAATAAAAGCTAACTTTTAAATACTTGAAAGAATAATACATACTAAATAATAAAAATAATAAATTAATTATTGTAGTAATTACAACCATAGCAACTGTCCCATATCCTATATATATTAAAGGCACTGTAACCATGGGAGTTAAAATGGTACGACCGATTGTTAAAAGCTTAATAGCCATAAATTTTTCATAAGCTTGCATAATCGAACCAAAAATCCCTAACGGGAATGATAATGCAAAATTAATAATTAGTATTATTAACATTACTTTCGCTTTTTTCAATTCAATCAACGTGAGACTAGAATCAAATAAACTATTTAATTTATTCAAAAATATAAAACCTATTATAAGTGTCAATATACCTAATATAGAATACATAATTAAAAATAATGCGTTTAAGTTTGATTCTGCTGCTTTATCACCAACCACTCTATTTCTAGCCGTATATCTTACAATTGCATTACCTAAACCCAAATCCATAATACTAAAATATGATGCAATGGAACCGATAAGGGCATAAAGTCCGTATTCGGATTGACCTAGTAAACGAATTAAGATAGGAGTATACAATAGAGCTATTAGAATAGTTACAAATAGCGATAAATATGATAAGATTGCTCCCTTTTTAATTGAACTCATTTCAACAGCTACTTTCGATGTAGGATAAATAAGATGAATCAATGAAAAATCAATTATAAATAGAATAAGCCCTCAAGAAGATCGCTTCTTCTACTATAAGGCAGGTCAAGAGGGGCAATTGGGTATTATGCACGACTTGTCGTGATCTCTGGCAACCGACCTTTATTCACCGTCCTGTACACCATCGCGATTAAATTCCAACGTTACGGTAACACATTGTTTTTCACTTTGCAGCTTGAACCAATCTAATAGGTTATTTCAAGGAAAGCATTTATCATTCTGCTGTGAAAACAGCGAAAAGCATCTTCCTCATGAGATTTAATGGTTTTAACCAGTTTCATCACTGGTTCTAGCTTGGAACACTTGATCCACCCAATCCATTCAGGTAAATGTACATTAGCGTAGATTTCCGGAATCATCCCATATCCTTGTAAGGATAGCTTTAAGCGGTAAGCTCATCCCGTATTAAAATGTAAGTCTTTAAACCAATCAATGTTTCTCGCTGTTCTGCATTTAAATTACTTTTATTCCTTAACCAGAGATACTTGGTACACTTTAGTTCAGGTTTCTTTTTCTTTTTTCTGTTTTTATTCGCACTTCTTCAACTGCTTCATTCACTAACTTCATCACATGGAGCTTATCTAAAATGTAATCTCTTCCTTAAAAAACACGTCTTAATCCCGCTAATAAATGCAAAAGACATATCACAGTACACTTCTTCAATTTGGTCTGTGGCAAAGCTTTTCCACTCAACCGCGCTTTGAATTACTCAAGTGTTGTTATGCCTGTTCTTTATGTAGGAAATAGCACGATCTTTGAATCTGCTTCAACAAACAACGTAATGTAACGATGCCCTCGGCGTGAGAATATTTCATCAACTGTAATTCGTCTCAAATCGCTGAAACCAAACTGATTCATAGCTTTTCCCGTAGCTCTTGTTCAGCTGCATTCAGAGGCATTTCAGCCATCAGTCGCATACCCATAATTTAAATTGAAAGGTATAATGGGACTTAAGAAGTGACCCTTAGAAAATATCATTATACTTATCGAACCAAAAAACAGGAGAAACTCGCGTAATAAATACCCTTAAATCTACCAAAATAATAATAATGAGTAATACACTTGACCATACTGACATAACTAAAACATCAATGACATAAAACTATTATTTCAAAAAATAATCTAATTTCAAAAAATGATTTTCTGCTTGGCTCTTAATATGTACTAAATCAGGAAATTGATAAGCATCAATTATATCCACATAACTCATATCGAGAATATCCTTTATATAGAAATATTTCCCTTTAAATTTCGTATCTACGATTACATTCTTCATTTTCTCACTGTAAATAATAGGAATCACCTTTTTTTGATATATCCAGCCTAAAATCATTGCATGAAATCTAGTTGCAATTATTACTTTGCATTTTAAATAAGCCTTTAAAAAGTCGTTTATATTCGTCGAATAATTAAATGTTTGAATATAAGCTTTATAATCATCTGGTATATCTTCAAGAATATTATTTATAGAATTATAATCCCCTTCAGAAGAACAAAAAGAAAAAAGCGCAACTCTTTCATTATTACTAATACAGTCAATAATTAATTCTCGTATCTTTTTTTCATAAGCTGTTCTATACTCCACTAATAGTTCTCTACCAGATAAATCAATAATCGAAAATCCAATATATACATTCTCATTCTCACTTTTCAACTCATCGTTTTCATAACCAAATATTATGTCAGGAGAATACCTAACATTTTTAGAATTTGAAAATAATCCATAAGAATATTCATCTCTAAAACTGACATCTAACAAATCTGCCTGTGCTGTAGAAAATAACTCTTTATAGGCCAGATAAAATGACTCTTCATAAGTCTTTTCAAAATTACATCCCAGAATAAAGACAGGTTTATTTTTTTCCAAAAACGAATTTATCATTTTTGAATTTTTCTTAAAATGATTTCCATCTTCATCTATGAATATTGAACCTCCAATTTTAACAAGGGCATCATACTTTTCTACACTTATATTCCTTCCTAAGTAATAGTCTCTGATAGATTCTATTTTCATTAATTTAAGAAATATAATGTATAATAGCGCATTAATTATTCTTTTCCATAAAGGATTTACAATAACTAAAACATTTTTGTGTTTTCTAAAAGCCTGCTTATACTTTTTATTCCCTCTGAAATAAAAAAAATGGTTAGGGTACCTCTGAAATAAAACCGTCATAAATAAATCATCACCAAGATTATAATTAATATATGCGTCCACATATACCTTTTTCGTTTGAATCACGCCTTCCCGTTTCTTATTAATCTTCAAATTTTAATCAATTTACCCTTGAAAAGTTTTTTAAACCCCTTTTTATTTATCACAGAATAAAAAGTGACTTTTATAACATAGAGAAGATATCTAACTTTATTTATTGATTCTTGAAAAATGTTATTATTTTCTGCAATTTTATATTTTCTCAAAGCCTTTGTATTATTAAGATAGATACTAAAGTTATTATTCAATACATTTAAATACATCCTATATATCTTTTCCTTTGTATCAACTAGACTCGTTGTTCTTGAAATTTCATTAATTCTATAAAAGAATAAAATTTCATTTATCCTATATATGTACTTTTTCTCAGATAAAAACCTTATCCAAAAATCCCAATCCTCTAGACCAAAGTTCATATTTTCATTAAAACCAGAAGTTAAAGAAAAATCCGATTTTCTTACCATAGAGGAAATAAATAAACAATTTTTACACAAAAGTTTTTTATAACTAAAATTCTCGATCCACCATATTTTTTGATCTTTCCCGAATCTCCTTGCAAAACAATATACTAAGGCGACTTGTTCATACTTTTCCAAAATTTCAACTGCTTTATTTATATAACATGTATCAATTAAATCATCATCATCAATAAAAAAAAGATATTTCCCTGTGGCCATTTGAGCACCAAAATTTCTAGCATAAGAAACGCCATGATTATTAATATTGTAAAGTTGCAACCTATCAATTTTCAAATTATTGATTGTATTAATTGTCTCTAAATTATTAGATCCATCATTAACAATTATAATCTCAATATTTTTATATTCCTGAGTTTTAATAGAGTTAATTGTGTTTAGTAAATTTTTGTTACTGTTATAACAAGGTATAATTACACTAACTAATGGCATTACTTTCTCCTTTCTCCTTTATCCTTTTTAGTAATAAATAATTTATCAATTATATAAACAAACACTGGAAACAACCAAAAGAACGTTTGCCTTCCAATCCAGTCAAAAAAAGATAAATACAATGCACTATTCAATATGCAATATATACTTAATAATCCAATATTCATTCTCGACTTTAATTTTATATAAATAATATTTAATACTAAAGAAAACACAAAGATCATAAAGATACTTCCAAAATACCCAAAATCAATATACAAGGAACCGAATAATGTGTAGACGTTTGTATCAAAGAATCCGAGATTTATAGTTCCTATACTGGGATATTCTAAAACTTTACGTAAAAAAGGAGTGAATGTCATTATTCCATAACTATGTGTTATATTGGAATCTAGCAAAGTCAAAAATGCAAGAGTAGGTCCAAAAAAATAAGTAACTACCTTGTAAATTAATACACTATCTATTCCTGGAATTCGACTTTCCTGCATATCATAACCTCTTTGATTACTAATAATGTTCAGTAGTAAAATCACAGAAATTCCAATTAAGATTAACATCTTATTATTTTGTTTCGTATTCTTTCTTTCAACTTTTGGAACAGTATATATCGTTAATATTGAGACAATAAAAATCACATCTAAAAAAAATGCGAATTTCGAGAACGTTAAAGTAGAGTGGAATAATGCTAAAATAATTGAAATTATTAAAAACATATATTTCTTTGCACTTTTATAGTAAATAGCTGACAATATGACACCTAATTCACTAAAGTAGTTAAGAAAGTTCGTGATAATATTTTGAAATAAACCACTTTCTTTTGATAGATATCTAAATCTTAGGGACTGCGCATCTCCAAATATCGAATTAATATCTCCACCTAATTCAAAAAAAACTGATAAATCATAAATTATTTGAAAAAAACGCGCAATAATACATATTATCAAAATTAATTTAATATTTTCTAGTTGAGTAGGTGTAGAACCTAATAAAACAATTCTTTTATCAGGAAACTTCTTTAAAAGTATGAATGTTGGTAATATAAAACTTAGGAACGCAACCACAAAATATAGAAAACTTGAAAAACTAAACTCGAATATTGTAAATACATTAAAAACTATAATTCCCCATAACAACATGAAGAGTGAAACCGGATTAAAAAAATCACCATATAATTTACTGAAGATTAATGAAATAATTATAATAATAAAAACTACTATAATATTATTAAAAATAAACATATCATTTATCATGCAACTCACCTAATATTCCAGTTTTTACACCTTTTATAAAATATAAGTATTTATGTAAACTTTCTTTTTCAAATGCTATTTTAATAAAATCTATTAATAAACTCATAATTTTAGAATATATTAAAGTTAATTCTTTATATTCTTTCATCATATATATCATGTTTCTTGTCCTATAAAAAGTTCTAATCGGCTTTTGATTATATAAATGAAATTTAACAGGACCTATAGTAATCCTTGTGATATCTCCCATACTATGTTCTAAATCTATCCCATTTATCATAAATATCTTGTAGTTATTTTTTATTAGTCTAAAACAATATTCATTATCTACTTGATCAATAAAATAATGTTCCTTAAATCCTTTTAATTCCGAGAAAATTTTCATATTTAAAAATGATCCTGAACTAATCACTTCATTAACTTCTTTTTCATTCCATTCACCTGGAATTTTTATTTCATTAAGATTAATATCAATATAGTTAGTGCCCAGCATTCCTATTTTATCTGTATTATTTTTGTTTACAAATTCTTTATACTTCTCCAAAAGTTCAGGACCTATATTCGAATCTTGATCCATGGTTAACACCCAGTCGAAATTCATGCTAGCTAAACATTCTATTCCTTGATTAAGCGCTCTTGCTATTCCTAGATTTTCCTTATTTTCTATAAGTATCACTTTTTCATTTTTGATAATATCCTCATACAAAATCCAATTATTTGCATCTGTATTATCAACGATTATAATTTTTTCAATATTGAAATCCAAAATCAAATTATTAATCAAATTCAAAAATCTCTCATTAGGAAAATATGTTACAACCACAGCACCTGACTTCATGTTTCACCCCATATAAATAAACAAAATCATATTTTTTTGCCATAAAGAAAGTCTAATAAATAGACTATAGAATTATAATGGTACTCCCGTTTCTTGCTTTTTTTTATAAGCGAAGTAGTTACATGCTCTTTATGTAAAATTTCAATATCACTTCTGAATCTCACTTTCAGATTCATTCGTCTCATGTTTTCACCAAGAAATATCTCTTCTCCAAATAAGAAAGAGTTGAATTTTATATCCCCTCCACTTTCAAAATATCTCTTATTGATAATCATAAAAGATCCATGAGGTGCATAAATATCCATCTCATTCTGACTTTCTACAGTTTTTTCTAACTTTATTTTCACTTTTCTCAATATATTGAAACAGCAAAACATAATTGGATTTTTAAACATTATTCTTCTTGCTGTCAAATACCTTTTGCTTGGTCGTTCTAATAAAAAGGGATTTTGATTTTTCTTAGTAAAAACACTTACAATTTTCGGTGCAATGCCTCCTATGTTCTCATCGTCAGTAGCATTCATTGTACTAAATAAATCTTTACTAGTAATTTCTATATCTGTATTGGAAAGCACAATCCATTTTGGATATTCACCTTTCCAGAGAATATATTTCTCTAATCCAAATTGCATACCGCCAAAATACCCCAAGTTCTCATTTGTGTATTCCACTAATAAATTAGGAGAACTATCGATATTTAATTTTTCATTAATTGTACAGTTATTTACGATTACAACATCAACATTATTAAATTCGGATAAAATTGAGATAGCGCATTTTATAGTTTCCTGATCATTTTTATAGTTTACTAATATAATTACAGCTTCCATAACATAATCTCCCTATTTATTTCAAATCACACATATTCTCTAAAAACTTTATTTAAAGAAAACTAATCTCTACTAAACAAATCTCTAGTATAAACCTTATGTCCTACTTCTCTTATTTCATCTGATAATCGATTCGCTACTATTACATCTGACATTCTCTTGAACTCACTCAAATCATTAATTATTTTAAGATTATTAAAGTGATTTTTGGAAACTGATGGTTCATAGATAACTACTTCAATGCCTTTTTCCAATATTCTTTTTATAACCCCTTGAATAGCTGATTGCCTAAAATTATCCGAATCTTTTTTCATTGTAAGTCTATATATTCCTACAATTTTTGGATTTCTTTTTTTAATCATCTCAGCTATATGTTCCTTCCTAGTTATATTAGCATCAACAATTGCAGCTATTATGTTATTAGGAACATCTGAATAATTTGCAAGTAGTTGTTTCGTATCTTTAGGTAGACAATAGCCCCCATAACCAAATGACGGATTGTTATAATGAGTACCTATCCTAGGATCTAATCCAATTCCCTCAATAATTTGCTTTGTTTCTAAGCCTCTTATCTCTGCATATGAATCCAGCTCATTAAAAAAGGCAACCCTCATTGCAAGATATGTATTAGCAAAAAGTTTTATTGCTTCTGCCTCAGTAGAATTTGTAAATAATAATGGTATATCAGTACTGATGGCCCCTGAAACTAATAGTTCAGCAAACTTCTCAGCTCTAATTGACTGTTCTCCCACAACAATTCTAGATGGATATAAATTATCGTACAATGCCTTACCTTCTCTTAAGAACTCTGGACAGAAAATAATATTATCGGTTTTGAATTTCTCCTTCATTTTTTCAGTATAACCCACCGGAATTGTCGACTTAATCACCATAGTTGCATATGAATTTATAGATAAAACATCACTAATAACTGCTTCTACATTTCTTGTATTAAAATAGTTTTGGTCAGGATCATAATTAGTAGGTGTAGAAATGATAATGTATTCTGCGGATTTATAAGCGTCATATATATTTGTTGTTGCTGTTAAATTTATATTTTTTGTTGCCAAAAACGATTCTATTTCACTATCACTAATTGGAGATATTCTATTATTAATCATATTAACTTTTTCTTGAACAATGTCTAGAGCAATTACTTCATTATGCTGGGCTAATAAGATAGCGTTTGATAAGCCAACATACCCTAATCCCACGACGGTAATTTTCATATTGTACCTCCAATTTTACTGCCTATTATAATTGGTTTAAAAATAGTGTTTTTTAATTGCGTTAATTCCATAAAAGGGAAAATAGTAAAGACATTTATAAATCGGTAATCTTTCCACTCTTCTGCAATTAATCCAATGATTCTTAAACGCTTCCCATTTATTATTTGATATTGATCCCTCTACCTTTCTGTAATACGCTAAGCTTACATTCAATCCTGATGCTATATGTCCTCCCCTGAGTATTTTAGCCCAAGTCATAGAATCATGGTCTTTCTTAACATTAACCAATCTAATATCGCCAATAATATCAGTATTGACCATTACTGTAAGCGTACCAATAATTGTGTTCTTCATAAATTGTCCATAATTGAGAGTCGAGGGAACTTTTATATTTTTTGTATTCTTTCCTCTTAGTATTTCGTATGCCGTGAAAGAAAAGCCAATCTTTCCTTCAACCATAAATATTAATTGTTCTTCTAATTTATTGGGTTTCCACATATCATCAGAATCCAAAAATGCTATGTATTTTCCTTGTGCTTTTTCCAAAGCCTTATTTCTCGCTTCTGCCGCCCCTGAGTTCTCCTGTAATCTAAAATATTTAATTCTTGGATCGTTATATTCTTTAATTATTCCAGCAGTTTTATCTGTTGAACAATCATCTACTATCAGCATTTCCCAGTTTTGATGTGTTTGAAATAAGACGCTGTTAATTGTATCCCGTATATATAATTCCGAATTATATACTGGCGTAATTATCGAAACTAATATTTCAGTGTTATTCATTATTTCCTCCTACTAAAAGAACCGATTCTCCATATCTCTCTGCTTTTTTTAACCCTTTAGTATGGACCTCATCGTTAATCCTTCCATTCCTTAGCAAATAATCGCCTAAATCTTCAGCAGTATCCATCCCTTCCATTGTTATACCTTCTCTTTTAAATACATTAATGACTGTTAGGAACAATATTTTAAAATCATTAATAAAAGTAATAGAATCAATATATTCAAGATCATATATTAGCTTAGCTTCCCATGAGATGTTATTCCTACCTTTAATTTGCGCCAGTCCTGTAAGACCCGGCATTACGCTGTGCCTTACTCTTTGATCTATGGTCATGAACATCATATCTTTAATAAGCTGAGGTCGTGGACCTACAATACTCATGTCTCCCCGTACAATATTCCATAGTTCTGGTAGTTCGTCTAAACTTGTAGAACGAAGAAATCTTCCAAATGGTGTAATTCGCAAGCTATCAGATAGTAATTGACCATACTCATCACGTTCATCCGTCATTGTCCTGAACTTGTACATATTAAAAATCTTCTCTTCTATTCCTGGACGCTTCTGAGTGAATAATACTGGTCCACCTAACTTAAGCCTTATCAATATTGCTAGAATAAGAAGTATTGGACTAAGTAATATCAGCGCAATAGATGAAAGCAATAGATCTTGTAGTCTCTTAAAATATTTTTCATATAATCCTTTTTTATTAGTCATTCCACTTCCACAACCCCTTAATCACTGTACACACTCGTTCCAGGTCTATATCAGTCATTTTTGTGTCAGACGGTATACAAATGCCATTTTCAAACAATTGCTCTGATACTTTTCCTCCAATATAATCATATTTAGAAAAAAAAGGTTGAATGTGCATCGGTTTCCAAACTGGTCTCGATTCGATATTTTCTTGTTCTAATGCTAGCATGACATCGAGTGGTCTTACGGCACCAGTTAATGTTAAACAACTCAGCCAGCAATTCGGGTCATTCCAGTCATTTATTGGCATGAACGAAACACCCTCTAAGTGACTGAGTTCCTTTTGGTAATAATTAAATATGTATTTTTTCTTTGCCACACGTTGTTCCAGCACTTTTAGCTGTCCTCTACCAATTCCCGCTACAATATTACTCATTCGATAGTTGAAGCCCAACTCACTATGCTGATAATGTCTAGCCTGCTCTCTCGATTGTGTGGCCCAGAATCTAACCTTTGAAATTTGCCTTTCATGATTTGAAACGAGCATGCCGCCCCCGGAAGTAGTGATGATCTTATTTCCATTAAAAGAGAAGATACCGTACTCTCCAATGGTCCCTGTATGTTGTCCCTTATAATAAGTACCCAGCGACTCTGCGGCATCCTCTATTAAAGGGACGTTATATCTATTACAAATCTCCATAATTGCATCCATATCAGCTGATAGCCCATATAGATGTACAACTATTACTGCTTTTACATCAGGATATTTTATAAATGCCTCCTCTAAAGCCAAAGGATCCATATTCCATGTTTCTAAATTACTGTCTATAAACACTGGGACAGCATTTTGATAAATAATTGGATTGGCTGTTGCGGAGAACGTTAATGATTGACAAAATACAACATCTCCAGAACCAACCCCAACAGCTTTGAGTGCTAAGTGGATAGCGGCAGTGCCTGTCGTAAGTGCTGCCGCTGCCATGCTCCCCACCTTTGCTGTTAACTCATTTTCAAACTCATTGACGTTTGCACCTAGAGGTGCTACCCAATTGGTGTCAAATGCTTCTTTGATATACTCCATTTCGTATCCTTCATCACTCATATGTGGTGAAGAGAGAAATATCTTATTTCCACTTGCCATTCCTCACAACTTCCTTCCCAGAGAAAACCTCTTAATAATATTTCACAAACTAAACCATTCTATTTCATTAATAGAGTTAAACACTCTACATATCAATTCAACTTTACGTTTGTAATAATTCGTTCTCTTTGCCTAGGAGAGGTCTTTCTGAGGGTTTAGGAGCGCCTTTATTTCAATCTATTTAGACATTCCCTCAGCAATTTCCTTACCCAATTGCAGCTGTGATTCAAATTCACTTCTATATTGACTAATGATTGCTGTGCTATATCCATTACTGTTCAGTTTTTGTTCAGTGTCGGCAACTATACTATTGAAGCTAGCAGTAAACGCTGAAAGTTGTTGTACACCTTTAGCCTTAATACTCTTTTTACTCGCTTCATCTTTTGCTCCGAGATACTCTAACGCAATACTCATTAATGTGGATTGGCTTTGATCTTTAAGTGCAGTAAGTTTGGCTTCCGTTTCACTAGTAATGGTTTCATAAGAAACCTTTCCAGTACCCGCAGTACCACCACCAGCTGTACCAGTTGAATCCGTAGGTGCAGGTGTCACTACTGGAGATGGGTCCTTGCCATTGTTACCAGTCGAACTATTAGTGCCGCCTTGCTCTTGATACGCCTTAGAAGCAGCAGTAATGGTTTTCGTCTTCTGATCCCAGCTAATGTTATGACCTACAGATTCCGATAAAAAACGTAGAGGTACATATAAAGAGCCATTTAGGATAAAGCTGGATTGCCCAGTAGGCAATGCCTTAGTTGCACCGTTAAATACATAACTTGCCTTCACTTGATTGAGTACAAGATTCTTAGATACTGCTAAAGCACTATTTCCGTTGGTTGCATTCATTAGGTACTCTTTAATCACTACTAGCTCTGATTTGCTAGGCTCTGCTACAGTAACTTTAACGTTTTTAGCATCCCAAGCTACACTCTTTTGCAACGCATATGACATAAAGCGTAATGGAACATAAGTTGTATTGTTGTACATGAATACATATTGACCTGAAGGCGTCCCAATACTTGCTCCATCAAAAATCATATTCACGTTCATACTTTGTACTTTGACCGTTGTTGTTGCCGTCTTAGTTGTTGTACTAGGTACCGCCGCTGCTGATACGGAAATAGGCGCGGATGCCGTTAAGGGTGCTAACCCTATTGAAGCTATTAACGATAGAGCTATGACTGGTAGCGTTGCTTTAGACATACTTATTCACTTCCCTTTTCTTTCGCTTTTAATTGTTCTTCTTCTTTAAGGACTTGATCACGTGTCTTCCCTTGACTCACGCCATACTTCTTAGCAACCTGTGAAAGCTCATTATATTGTTCTTCGGAAACCTTACCGAGGATGATACTGCGTGCTTCCCTTTTCTCGTCAATGGTTAAGCCACCTTTGGCCAAATCTTTTAGACGATTAATATCAGACACACTTAGTTGACTGAGCACAATAGCAGCTACGTCAGCTTTATCCTTCATCGTTACATTCTCTTGAATTTCTTTAGCTTTATCTGTTGAGACCTGTGCCGTATAGCCATCTGAAGAGCTATCTTTCGAATCTGTTGATGGGGCTTTCGTAGGTTCACTAGTGTTAGAAGCTGTCGAATCTTTGCCAGTTTCCTCAGTACCTTTGTTTGCCTTATCATCTGTTGATGGACCAGGTGTTGCAGAAGCCACAGGTTCAACATCAACATCCACCACTTTATCTTCGGGCGCGGTTCCTTGATCTTGACCTCCGCTAACATTACTCTCAGACTCAAGATCAAAACTATCCACCATTGAATTCATCAGCTTATCCACAGCATAATTAGCAGCGAACAGACCACCTACACCCAGAATTACAATGATTGACAGCGTCCATAAAAGGATCTTTTTCCATCGTTTGTTGAACACTAATGTATCCCCCTTTATGAATGAATTAGCTGATAGCAACTTGAGCAACGGGCTGCATCGGTACAATCTGATTAATCACTTCACGTATAACTTCAGGTTCTTCAGCGAGAACACGTTCCAAGCGTTTAAATTCCAGTTCTAGCTGATTCAGACTTATCACATTAGGTCTACCGATAAAGATTCTTCCGTGATCTGTAGAGCCTAGATTTTCTTCTTCCGTCAGTAACTCTTCATATAACTTCTCGCCCTCACGAATGCCGGAGAACTGAATATCAATATCCCTATAAGGCTCATAACCAGAGAGAGTAATTAAATCTTCCGCTAATGTTAGAATCTTAACCGGTTCTCCCATATCCAGAATGAACACTTCTCCGCCTTTGGCAAAAGAACCAGACTGGATTACAAGCTGAACTGCCTCTGGAATCGTCATAAAATAACGGACCATTTCTGGATGAGTAACCGTGACTGGACCACCAGCAGCAATCTGCTGTTTAAAGGCTGGTATTACACTTCCGCGACTGCCAAGCACGTTCCCAAAACGCACAGCGGAGAACTTCGTTTGACTTGTGGTATGCAGACTCTGCACATACATTTCAGCGATTCTCTTAGTTGCACCCATCACACTTGTTGGGTTAACTGCTTTATCCGAAGAGATCATTACAAATCTCTCCGCACCATACTTATCTGCGCAATCCGCAACATTCCTTGTACCGAAGACATTGTTCTTAATGGCTTCCGAAGGGTTACGCTCCATCAATGGAACGTGTTTATGTGCTGCCGCATGAAAGACAACATGTGGGTGATTGCTACTGAATACGTCCATCATCCGACTGCGATCCTGCACATCCGCGATTACGGTAACAATATTCAGATCCGGATATTTCTTGCGCAGCTCCATCTCAATCGTATAAATGCTGTTCTCACCGTGTCCAAGCAGCATTAACTTGTCCGGACCAAAAGGAGCGATTTGCCGACAAAGTTCTGAACCAATAGAACCACCAGCACCCGTAACTAACACAGTCTTATGATGGACATACCCTAGGATACTGTTCAAATCCGCTACAATCGGCTCACGGCCTAGTAAATCTTCAACACTAACATCCCGCAGTTTCTTAACCGAAATTTTCCCGGCAATCAGATCGTTAAGCGCCGGTATAATCTTTAGCTTGGCCCCTGTCTTCTTCGCCAAATTAATAATTTCAGAGATTTCAGTACGTGAAACGGAAGGCATGGCGATAATAATCTCATGAATTTCCCGTTCTTTCACAATAGCGGGAATCGCGTAACGATTTCCTAACACGGGCACACCCAATATAGACATATGATATTTATTGATACTATCATCGATGAAACCTACCAGCTTCGTATGAGCAAAAGACGGACCCATCATTTCCCGAGCAATTAGTATTCCACAATCGCCTGCACCAACAATAAGTGTATGTGTCTGAGTATCTTTATAATTGATTCGATCATTATGGAGCACTCTCCACAAGAATCGAATCCCACCAACTAACACAAGAACAGTCTCCATAGTCCGAACTTCTATTGCTAAAGGTACCCGTTCTGGCAATATAAAATATGCTGCTGCAAATGAGAGTATTGACCCTACTACAATCGCTTTTGAAACGGATATGATCTCACCAATGCTGGCATATTGCCACATTCTTCGGTATAAACCGAAATAGATCAGACTACCACCGAATGCAACCGTTGCAATCACACCAAATTGCAGCATCTGTACAACATAATCCTGGATAGGATGATTAGGATACCGAAACAAATAGGATGTTATAATGCTGAACCAGATGATTGCAAGGTCAATAAAGAATAAAAGAACTACTCTAGATTTCGCTGTCATTTTCAGTGCCTCCAAAAACAACATTATTGTTAAAGAACAAATCAATTTCCATAGTAGTAGTAATAGTAACCTTCGCTGGCTTTACGTTTAACATTATTGAGAACCACGCCAAGCATTTTTGCACCTACGCGATCGAGGTTAGCTTTTGCTTTTACAGCAATATCCCGTTTTACCTTGCCATAGCTGACGACCATAATGACACCATCACTCTTGGAAGCCATGATCTGCGCATCTGTAACCGCCAATAATGGTGGAGTATCAATAAGAATGATATCGTAACGCTGACGTAAGTCCTGCAAGAGCGTACTCATCCGATTAGAAGCCATCATTTCCGCAGGGTTGGGTGGAATCGGTCCTGAGGTCATAATGGAAAGATTAGGAACACCAGAATCTTGGACAGTGTCCTCAAGAACCGCCTGCTGAGACAGTAGTGACGATAAACCGAAACGGTTACTAAGCGAAAAAGTCTTATGTGCTGTCGGTTTCCGCAAATCCGCGTCAATCAACAATACCTTCTTATCTGCCTGTGCATAGGCTGCCGCTAAATTCGCTGATACCGTAGATTTACCTTCCTCAGGTCCGGATGAAGTTACCATAATTACTTGAATAGTCTCATCCACAGAGGAAAAATCAATATTCGTGCGCAGCGCGCGAAATGCTTCAGATACAGGGGAGCGAGGGTTCGTAACGGTAATCAGATGACGTTGTTTATTTGGCAGCTGTGACATGTTCGAGTTCGCCCGCCTTTCTGGATGTTTGCATCTGTGCCTGAGTTGCGCCTTGTTTACTTTCTTCTGAACCCAATCTAGTAATCATAGCTATCGTTGGCAGACCAAGATATTTCTCAATATCTGCTTCAGTCTTCAGCGTATCGTCCATGTATTCCAGCAAGAAAGCAATCCCTAAACCAATCATTAAGGAAACGATGAAAGCTATAGCCATATTCATTAAGACATTCGGTTCTACAGGTCTTGGCTCATTAAGTGGATTCACTTTGGCCTCATTCAGAATCGATACGTTCTCCACGTTAAATAGGTTAGGAATCTCGTCCTTGAATACAAGTGAAATGGCATTCACGATTTCAGCGGCTCGCTGATACGAATTATCTCGAACGACAAGTGTCATCACCTGCGTATTATTGACAGAGCTCACATTAACCTTCTTCAACAGCTCTTCTGCAGTAATATTGAACTGCGGATAATCCCTAGTAACAATATCAAGGATCGCTGGAGTCTTAATAATTTCCTTATACGTATTAATTAATTGAATATTAGTATTAATCTGATTCAAATCAAGCTGCGCTGCTGCTGACTGAGTCGGAGTCTGGTTAACAATAATCTTAGTGGATGCTTCATACACCGGATTCTTAATATACAGACTGTACACACCAGCAACACCGCACACCAAAACAACTATGCTAACAATCAGCCATAGTCTCTTCCTGACGATCTGAAAATAATCGCGAAGATCCAATTCTTGTGATGACAAGTGTAATTACCTCCAAGCTATTTCTGAAATATTTCGTTACAATATTCGAACACTTCTCGATTGGCAAAAAAGCGCCTCCTCTCACCTACATGAGAGGAGGCTGTATTCTATACTTTTAAATTTATTTACTTAAAGTTAATGGTACGGTAGATAATTACTGCTGCTTCAGCACGAGTAGCTGTATCGTTCGGGTTGAACTTACCAGCATTTCCGATAACCAAGTTATGATCTGCTGCGAATGCTACGCCATCTCTCAAAGATGCGCTGATCTTAGCAGCATCGGAGAATTGGCTAATTGCCGTTACATTTGTTGTTGCAGCTGGATTCATAGATTTCACTGCGCGGGAAATCATTGTTGCCATCTCTGCACGTGTGATAGTTGCATTAGGATCGAACTTGTCCGCACTGCGGCCAGTAATGATTCCTTTTTCTGCTGCAACAGCTACATATGGTGCATACCAAGCCGCCCCACTTACATCGCTAAAACTTTGTACGGCTGAATTGTTCTCCAGGTTAAGCGCACGAATCAGCATTTTAGCGAACTCTGCACGAGTTACATTGCTCTTCGGTGCGAATTTACCTTCGCCTACGCCTTCAATCGCGCCTTTTGCAGCTACGACTTGAATTTGTTTGCCAGCCCATGCTTGTACACTAGCAATATCCGTAAAGTTTACTTTATTCTCAAGCACTGCATAGGAAGAGAAGGTATCACGCGGTTCTACGATGAACTCTCCTATAAGTACACCACCTTGGAATTGCAGGCTGCCGTATACAAGCTTCGCTACGGACAGTAATTCTTTATCAAGACCCTCAGTGTTCTTAAGCGGAAGTTTGATGGTGATTGGTTGTTTGAATGTGCTTGTTGCTACACCATCCACACTAAGTCCGAATTCATAAACATCCGAAGCCAATTTCAATTGCGTAACGGAAGTTACGACTTCTGGTTTAGCAGTTGTTACAGTCAATGCAATCGCTGTGCTGAACTGACTTACAGGAATCGTTACGGTTACGCCATTAAAGGTTACTGCGATATTTGCAATTCCATTAGTCTTAGCTGCTTCAACAATAGCTTTGGACAATGGAACTTCAACCGTAGGCGCAGTGATCGTGCCAAGATTCAATGTCAGCGTAAGGGCAGTTCCTTCTTTGCCGGCAGCTTTAGCTGCAGCAGCAAGATTAGCCAATGCATTGATTGTATCGGTATCTACCAATTTCACAGTTGCTTTACCATCTACTACTTGTACCAGTTTAGATACATCGTAAGTAGCAGCAGCAGTCAATTTCTGATCCACTGTTAGTACAGGTGGAGTTGTTATGGAACTGGAATCGGAAGTTCCTGGATTAGGTGGATTAGTTGGTGTAGATGTTTTTAGATAGGCGTTATAGTAAGCCTTCGCCAACACTAAAGCGGCTGCTTTTTCATTAGTAAGTGTGGATTCAACATTGTTTTTGGTTGCTGCAATCATCTCTTTAGTAATCTTAAGTTCTGCAAGAGATGCTCTCAAGGAATAGTTCGCAGTACCAATGGTGCTGTCGAGAACAAGAGTCTTCACTTTATTAGCCAATTCACTGTTCGGATGAATAATAAGGTCAGCCAGCTCCGATTCTGATTTTCCTTTTAGCAAGTTGATTAGCTGCTGTTCAACACCGTTTGAACCAAAGATGAAGCTGTACACTTCTTCAACCGAAAGATCTGTAACACCGGCTTGTTCACCGATCTTCTTCAGTAGTGCTTGATAAGCATCATAATTAGGGGATTTCAGAATATCTGTAACTGCGGATAAATCCGGAGTATAGATAGATGATACTACTTCTAAATAGAGATCAAACAATGTAGTTATTTCTGCATCGCTAAGCTCAAGTTGAGCCAGAACAGGTGCGAAATCTGCTTCCAGTTGTCCACGTGAAAGGCCTTGAAGCTCAGTACGGAAATCACGAAGCGTCTGCTTATCAGCATCAGTAAGTGTGCTATAAAGCTTCGTTGCACGCTCCTTCAAGCTTGCAAAATCCGAGCTAGTCGCTGCAGATGCAGTTCCAACGATTCCAAACTGATTTGCTAATCCTTTGCTGCTGAGCGGAAGACCCGCTACGGATGCTGCTACCATACTTGCTGCTAATGTCGATACTACTAGTTTCTTTTTCAAAGTCACTAAATATCCACCTCTTTATATGTATTTAAATCCATTTTATTACTATAGTCCTAGACTATTTCACCTTATGTCTACATTATTACGTATATCAACGATTCACCCAATAAAACCCATTCTACCACTATTAGGTAGATTAGTCAGCCCTTTCGGGAAAAAATGCCAAACAATTTGTGTCTATTCCTCCTTTTTTGTACGTGATTACCATGATTAACCTCACCATTTGCCACAATTTGCTGAGAGTTCTCGCGCATATAGTCGCGCATCTCAGGACCTAATTCTTTCTCTAAAACCACATAAGCAGCATTTAGTCCAAAAGGACGATGAACACTGTCATGTGCATCAGAGGCCAACACATGTACTGCATTTCTACGACATAACTCCAGGGATAGCTTCTGAAGTTTATTCCCGAAGACGCCTGCAAGACTTTGTGCGGTTACCTGACCTAGTGATCCTAGCTCTATCAATCTTTCTAACTTAGAAGGATCGGCAGCTACCTCAGCATTACGCTCCGGATGAGCAATGACCGGAACGAATCCTTGAATGATCAACTCGTGACAGATTTCTTCCATGTTGCGTGGGACTCGTGAAGAAGGCATTTCTAGCAAAATATACCGCGAGTCTGCAAGACTTAGCAGTTGCCCCCGCTCCAGATCATCCAGTAAATCCCCGTACACTCTAATTTCCTGACCTGGAAGAACAAGCAGTGGATTTCCATGCTGATGAAGTTTCTCATTCATCAATTCCACTGCTTCTCTTATACTGGAGGCATTATTCATATATTGACCGTTGGCGTGATGTGGTGTGGCAATGACGGAAGTAATCCCGTCTCTGTAGGCGTCATGCGCCATGGCGAGAGCGGATTCCCAATCAGCGGCTCCGTCATCCATAAAGGGTAAGATGTGGCAATGGATATCTTTCATATGTTATCTATCGGTCCCTTCTCACAGAAAATTTAGTTTTAACGGCAAAAAAAACAACCATTCCCAAAAGGAACGGTTGCTTGATTGTAAATGAGTTCTGTCTTAAGCTTCAGTAGATTCTTCTTGCTGAGGTTCAATTGCATCTATTTCAGCATCCTCAGAATCTGGAGTTTCATCCTTCGAGGAAAGAACATACCCGTCGATTAAGCCCCAAAGTTCTTCTTTACCAAGGCCAATCTCTGAAGAGAATGGAATGAAATTATCCCCTGGCAGCACGCCAAGCTCCTGCTTCATGATCTTAATATGCTTTTGCCAGCGAGTCTTCGGAATCTTATCCGCCTTTGTCGCTACTACACACATAGGAAGATCATAATGCTTCAACCAATCGAACATCATCTTATCATTACTGGTCGGCGGATGACGTAGATCCACGATGAGCAGAACAAGCTTCAACGTATCGCGCTCAGAGAGATATTTCTCCACCATCTTGCCCCATGTTGCACGTTGCGTCTTCGACACTTTAGCATATCCGTAACCTGGAAAGTCAACAAAATACATGCTGTCTTCATTGATACGGTAATAGTTCATATGCTGGGTCTTACCTGGGGTGGAGCTTGTCCGAGCCAGATTCTTGCGGTTAATCATTCGGTTAATGAGGGAGGACTTCCCTACATTGGAGCGCCCTGCCAGAGCAACCTCTGGCAAAGCATCATCAGGGTATTGATCAGGGCCAACGGCACTGATTATAAATTCGGCAATATTAACTTTCATAGGACTTCCTTTCTAATGCACACTACTCGGTGGCTCACTGCTAATTTCATTATGATGCTCTACTAATGCATGATGCAAGACCTGATCCATAGTAGATACTGGTATGAACTCCACATCATTACGCACGCTCTCTGGAATTTCTTTTAGATCACGTTCATTGTCTTTTGGAAGAAGGATCTTTTTATATCCGGCACGGTGTGCAGCGAGAGACTTCTCTTTCAGTCCACCGATCGGCAACACGCGTCCACGCAGGGTGATCTCACCGGTCATGGCTACATCCTTCGAAACATAACGCTTCGTGAGTGCGGAGATCAACGCGGTAGCAATCGTAATCCCTGCAGATGGGCCATCCTTCGGAATCGCACCTTCAGGAATGTGAATATGAATATCAATCTTCTCATAAAAATCGGGCTGGAGCCCCAGCTCCTCCGCCTTCGAACGTGTATAACTGAAAGCAGCCTGCGCCGACTCCTTCATTACATCGCCCAGTTGTCCAGTAAGTGTCAGCTTGCCCGTTCCCTGCACAACCGTCACTTCGATCAGCAGTGTATCGCCACCAACCTCAGTCCAGGCCAGCCCAGTTACTGTACCAATCTGGTCTTCGAGCTCTGCCATACCGTAACGGTATTTCGATGCACCTAAGTAATCCTTGATGTCATCCGGCAGAATGACCACACTTTCTTTTTCCTTAGACACAATCTGTTTCGCGGCTTTGCGGCATAACGCTGCAATCTGCTGCTCCAAATTACGCACTCCGGATTCACGGGTATATTCACGCACGATACGCAATAAACTGTCATCCTCGATGATCAGTTGATCTTCTGCAAGACCGTGATTCTTCTTCTGCTTCGGCAAAAGATAACGGCTGCCAATCTGCAATTTCTCCAGTTCTGTATAACCCGGAATGAACAGCATTTCCATCCGATCTAGTAGCGGACGCGGAATATTATGCACCACATTTGCGGTAGTCACAAACATAACGTTCGACAAATCAAACGGTAGCTCGACGAAATGGTCACTGAACGTATTGTTCTGTTCTGGGTCCAATACCTCAAGCAATGCCGAAGATGGATCTCCCCTGAAATCTGCAGCCATCTTATCAATTTCATCTAACAGGATAACCGGATTAATCGTACCTGCCGTCTTCATCCCTTGGATAATTCGGCCTGGCATTGCACCGACATAAGTCCGGCGATGACCACGGATTTCCGCTTCATCACGCACACCGCCAAGCGAAATGCGAACGAACTTACGATTGAGTGAACGGGCGATGGAACGAGCCAGTGAGGTTTTGCCCACACCTGGAGGCCCTACAAGACATAATATCGGACCTTTTAACTTCTTCACCAGCTGTTGAACGGCTAAATATTCCAATACTCGCTCCTTTGGTTTTTCCAAACCGTAGTGGTCCTCATCGAGTACCTGTTCTGCCTTCTTGATGTCAAGGTCATCCTCTGTCTGTTCATTCCAAGGAAGCCCCAGCAGCCAATCCACATAATTGCGAATTACGCCGCCTTCCGCTGAGCTTACTGGCATTTTTTCCAGACGATCGATTTCCTTCTCCATCTTCTCTTTTACACGTTCCGGCAAATTCTTTTCTTCCATTAGAGTCCGCAGCTCTTCCGCTTCTCCCACTCGACCTTCCTTCTCACCGAGTTCTTTCTGGATCGCTTTCATTTGCTCGCGCAAATAATATTCCTTCTGCGTCTTCTCCATCTGCTTCTTCACACGTTGATTGATCTTGCGTTCAAGCTCCAGCACTTCACGCTCATTATTAAGAATATCAAGAAGCTTCTCCAGCCGTTTACTAACATCAATCGTCTCTAGAATTTCTTGCTTATCCTTAATCTTTAGCGATAAATGACTCGTAATGACATCCGCAAGGCGACCGGGCTCCTCAATATCGGATACAGCAGCCAGTGTCTCTGGTGTCACTTTTTTGGATAACGTTATATAGTGTTCGAACTGATTAAGTACTGTACGCATCAGCGCATCACACTCTTGATCGCTATCTTCTTCTTCTGGTAGCTCGCGCGCCATGACCTCATAATACTCATCATTATCGATATAATTAATAATTTCGGCTCGTTCTACACCCTCAACCAGTACACGAATCGTACCGTTTGGCAGCTTCAGCATTTGTCGCACATTCGCAACAGTACCGACCCGAAAAATATCGTCCTGACCAGGCTCTTCAATATTCACTTCCGACTGTGAACAAAGAAGAATCAAATTATCTTCAACCATAGCTTTTTCTAGTGCCCGAACTGACTTCTCACGGCCCACATCCAAGTGAAGAACCATGCTTGGGTACACAAGAAGACCTCTTAGCGGTAATAAAGGAAAACGACGACCTTTTGTTTTATTTGTCATCATCGCTTTCGCACCTCCCATGGCTCTCAATTAATCTCATATGAATTCATTCTAACAAAAGCAGCCCCAAAACACCAACAAAGTACTTGCAATTTAAGAATAAACAACCTTATTATCCTTAAAAAACAGCAACGTTTCTCAAAGAAATGTAAGGATTATGGAAAGTGTGAATCTATATTTTAAAAAAGGAAGCAGCAGACACACCTGCAGCTCCCTTTATTTTACAGCGGTAAGTCTCGATTTACTCGTCCACAACTCAATACAACCTAGCTCACATTTGAAGTTATAATTTAAGCTTAGCCCTTTGCAGATTCCCCAGCGGCATCAGCCTTCAGCAGTGAAGGTGCTGCAGAGAATAGCTCGCCGGCTACTGCAGGAAGCCTTACATCTGCTGTATCGGCACCAAACAGATGACGGAACACTTCTTCCACCGTTTCCATAGGTATGACTCGTAGAGGGGCGAGATCAGCGAATAAGGACTGCCAGTTTTCTTTTGGAATAAGCACCGTAGTAGCTCCCGCTTGAAAAGCAGCCTCCACCTTCGCAATTACACCACCAACAGGCTTCACGCGGCCATGAATGCCTATCTCACCAGTGATCGCTACGGTATTATCCACGGGCAGACCACGAATAGCGGAGACGATAGCCACGGCCATCGCAATTCCTGCTGAAGGTCCATCAATCGGTGTACCCCCAGGGAAGTTGACATGCAGATCATAACGGTCCGGCTCCAGATTCATGGTGCGCAGTACGGTCAATACATTCTCAACCGAGCCTTTGGCCATACTCTTTCTCCGAATCGTGCGAGAACCTCCACCGATCTCTTCCTCATCTACTACTCCGGTTACGTTCAGTCTACCTTGACCATTCTGCGCAGGCGCTGCGGATACCTCGATTTCGAGCAAGGTGCCCATTCCTGGTCCATACACTGCGAGCCCATTAACTAATCCAATCTGAGGCGCCGAAGGAATCTTGCGTTCTGTACGAAGTGGAAGCTGGCTACTGCCTGCTACCCATTCTACATCAGCAGCGTTTAGCGTATCTCTTTGCTCAGTTAGCGCTAATCCAGCTGCGAGCTGAATCATATTAACCGCCTCCCGGCCATTTGTTGCATATTGCTGCACTACAGTGACAGCATCCGGGCTTGGCTTCAGTCCGATCTTCTGTATCGCGTCACGCGCGATGACTGCAATCTCATCCGGCAATAGCGGACGGAAATAAATCTCCATGCAGCGTGAGCGCAGCGCGGGAGAGATCTCATCCGGGGAACGCGTAGTAGCGCCAACTAACCGGAAATCAGCCGGTAAGCCATTTTGAAAAATATCATGAATATAAGCCGGAGTATTATTATCCTCCGAATTATAATATGCGCTCTCTAATAGCACCTTCCGGTCCTCCAGCACCTTTAAGAGCTTATTCATCTGAATGGGGTGAAGCTCACCGATCTCATCCAGAAAGAGAATCCCGCCATGCGCCTTCGTCACCGCTCCCGGCTTCGGTTGTGGCACACCCGCCACGCCCATAGCTCCGGCGCCCTGATAAATAGGATCATGCACCGATCCGATTAACGGGTCGGCAATACCACGCTCATCAAAACGAGCGGTTGTGGCATCGATCTCTGTGAATTTGGCGTCACTTTTAAAAGGGGAAAGAACATTTTTTTTCGCCTCTTCCATGACTACACGCGCTGCGGCAGTCTTGCCAACTCCTGGCGGACCATAGATAATCACATGCTGCGGGTTAGCGCTACATAGTGCGGCCTTCAGGGCGCGCAGCCCGTCTTTTTGTCCGACAATATCTCCAATAGAAGCCGGCCTAGTTTTCTCCGACAATGGTTTGGTCAGTGAAATCATTCGCATTTTTCGAAGTTTATCCAATTCCTTGCGCGACTCTCGTTCTACCGCTGTCTTATTTGTCTTTTGACCCCGCAGCAGATTCCAAAAGTATACGCCGATAACCAGCGCGAAAAAGAGCTGCACGATCATCACAACTATACTTAATTCCATAGGTCATCCTCCTGTTTCGTTCAGTCTACCTTTCCACCTTTGGCTACTATTAGGTAGTATAGCCGTTTCGGTAATTAGTAAACGCACAATTGAGGATTTGTTGAATTGAGTATCTCCATGCGCCGAATTCGCTTAGTACGCAGAGTATCCTTTGGCTTGGAATGGGGATGCCATTGCTGGCTTACCGACAATTGCGGAAATCCTCCCTGATTATTCGTTATATATGCCCTCTACGCTGACAATTGTGGAATTTCTCCCTGATTATTCGCTCAGAAGGGCTCAAAATGTGGAAATCGCCCATTAATTAGGGAGTTTTTCCGCAATCTAGCCCATTTCGAGCAATATCAAGCATAGATCAGGGAGAATTTCCCTAATTAGTTGGCGTCCATCGGTATCCAAACTTTGCTCCATTCATCACACTCACTAAGCACGCAAAGTAACCTTTTGATGGGTAAGTACCTTGATTACTCTACAGCCCTCGGTAACCAAACTTTGCTCCATTCTCCACACTCGCTAAGCACGCAAAGTAACCTTTTGATGGGTAATTACCTTGATTACTCTACAGCCCTCGGTATCCAAAATTCGCTCCATTCATCACACTCACTAAGTACGCAAAGTAACCTTCAGATGGGTAATTACCTTCACTACTCTACAGCCCTCGGTAACCAAACTTTGCTCCATTCTCCACACTCGCTAAGCACGCAAAGTAACCATTAGATGAGTAAGTACCTTGATTACTCTACAGCCCTCGGTATCCAAACTTTGCTCCATTCATCACACTCACTAAGCACGCAAAGTAACCTTTTGATGGGTAAGTACCTTGATTACTCTACAGCCCTCGGTATCCAAACTTTGCTCCATTCATCACACTCACTAAGCACGCAAAGTAACCTTCAGATGGGTAATTACCTTCACTACTCTACAGCCCTCGGTATCCAAACTTTGCTCCATTCATCACACTCACTAAGCACGCAAAGTAACCTTTTGATGGGTAAGTACCTTGATTACTCTACAGCCCTCGGTATCCAAACTTTGCTCCATTCATCACACTCACTAAGCACGCAAAGTAACCTTTTGATGGGTAAGTACCTTGATTACTCTACAGCCCTCGGTATCCAAACTTTACTCCGTTCATCACACTCGCTAAGCACGCAAAGTAACCTTCAGAACAGTATGCCGATTGCCGATAATTGGGGAAATCCTCCCTGATTATTTGCTCAGAAGGCTCAAAACGTGGAAATCGCCCATTAATTAGGGAGTTTTTCCGCAATCTAGCCTATTTCGAGCAATATCAAGCATAGATCAGGGAGAATTTCCCTAATTACTTGTCACTACTTCACACTTTGCTACATTCTGTTCAATCCCAATAATAAAGAACATCACGTGCCAGTTTATACTCAACATTTTTGACACCAACTCCCCTTCTTACTGGAGCCAGCCAGCCTTTTTCGCATAAATTAACTAACATCGTTCGTACAGTCTTGGGATCTAACCCAAAGTAATCTGACACATCTTTTGGACGCACTGTCCCAGCTTTACGGACAACTAAACGGATAATTTCCTTCTCAGCGAGTAGAAGTCTACCGCCCGGTACACTAACAACCTGATGTCGACTTAGCGCCATAGTCAGCAATGTGATGCATAAATCAGGCCGCTCGTTCACATCATCATAGGCAAATGAAATTACTTGGTACCCCATCCCGTACAGGAAAGTTTCACGATTCAGCTCATTGCTATACTTTTGTCGGTCCATGTCTCGTACATGTGCTGCATAACCCTTGATCTCGAACAACAGCTTCACTGGTCCTGGCAAATACGCAAAGTCAGCAAAGTATGATCGTCCGCGCCAATCCAGCACCTCATACTCCGGATGCAGATCCTTGAAGTCCCCACGAAGTGGCCACCATACATTCTGCAAAAACATTTCTTCGGCATGACGATGTCCTCTCTCCAACCTTCCCCGTCTTTCACCTGTCCTGCTTGTTAGATGTTGCGCAATAAATGCTTCATGGGCTTGTTCATAATTCATTCGATGTTCCCCCTATATAATTAATTTCACGCAAAAAAAGAACGCCCCGTTCCCACCACCGGATAAACCGGGGTGTAACAGGGCGTTCTTCGCCACCTATTATTAACGAATCATAAATTCGTAAAAGACCAGATTACTTCGATTGCACAGGAGGTGCAAGATTAGCGTGTGCACGGCCTGGAATTTCACCAGTTGCCTCATACGCCACAACAATCGCATCAATTTCCTTCTTCAGCTCGTTCACTAGTTCCGCTTCAGGGACTTTACGAATCATTTGTCCGTAACGGAACAACAAACCTTCCCCACGGGCACCAGCAATACCGATATCTGCTTCACGTGCCTCACCAGGACCATTAACGGCGCAGCCAAGCACGGAAACTTTAATAGGCACCTTAAGCTTCGAAATGTATTCTTCCACCTCATTAGCGATGGAGAAAAGATCGATATCCAGTCGGCCGCAAGTTGGACAAGAGATCAGCGTTGCCGCGTTAGAGATCAGACCAAAGGTCTTCAGCAGCTCACGCGCTACCTTCACTTCTTCCACTGGGTCAGCGCTAAGCGAGATACGCAGGGTGCTGCCGATGCCCATAGAGAGCAGTGCACCAATACCCGCGGAGCTTTTTACTGTACCGGCAAACAAGGTGCCGGATTCAGTAATCCCGAGGTGCAGCGGATAAGGAATGACTTCCGCAGCCTGACGGTAAGCTTCGATGGCCATAGGCACATCGGATGCTTTTAGCGAAACGATAATGTCGTGGAAGTCCAGCTCTTCCAGAATGCCAATATGGTATAACGCACTTTCTACCATAGCTTCTGGAGTCGGGTATCCGTATTTCTCCAAGAGATGATTCTCCAAAGAACCGGCGTTTACACCAATCCGAATCGGAATTCCTTTTTCTTTACAAGCTTTAACTACCGCTTCTACCTTCTCCCGACGACCGATATTGCCCGGATTAATCCGTACTTTATCGATGCCGTTCTCAATAGCCATCAGCGCGAGCTTATAGTTAAAATGAATATCCGCTACGAGTGGGATATGAATCTGCTTCTTGATCTCCTTAATCGCGGCGGCTGCCTCTTCATTGTTGACAGTAACGCGTACCAGTTGGCAGCCTGCTTCCTCAAGCCGTAAAATTTCGGCTACAGTAGCCTCCACATCAGCTGTTTTGGTTGTACACATGCTTTGAATCGCAACCTCGTTGTTTCCCCCAATAATGAGCCCGCCAACATTGACAGGACGGGTTTGGTGTCTCAAGAACATGATTTTTCTCCCCCATAACGCCAAAGCTCCACCCCTTCGCAACCGCTAGTGAAGCGGGATAAGCGGAAGAAAGGTGGAGACAGTGACATGTATTGTTAAGGTAAGCGACTTACGCGCTTTCCTCTTTCTTCTTATCTTTCTTAAGGTTCAATTCAGGCAAAGCCTTCTCTTGAACGACCTGCTCCGTGATCACACAATCCTTGATATCATCGCGTGAAGGAACTTCATACATCACATCAAGCATGATGCTCTCAATAATCGCGCGCAGTCCACGGGCTCCCGTATTGCGTTTGATCGCTTCCTTGGCAATTGCTTCGAGTGCCAACGGTTCGAACTTCAGCGCTACGTTATCCATTTCCAGCAGCTTGATGTATTGTTTCGTGAGTGCATTCTTAGGCTCGGAAAGGATACGCACCAGCGTATTCTCATCAAGCGGCTCCAAAGTCGAGATAACCGGTAGACGGCCTACAAATTCAGGAATTAATCCGAATTTGAGCAAGTCTTCAGGCAATACCATCGACAAATATTCGCCAGGCTTGAGATCCTTTTGTCCTTCAACCGCTGCGTTGAAGCCAATGACTTTTTTACCGATACGGCGTTTAATCATTTGCTCCAGACCGTCAAAGGCACCGCCAACGATGAACAAAATGTTCGTCGTGTCGATTTGAATAAACTCTTGATGTGGATGCTTACGTCCACCTTGTGGAGGTACAGAAGCAACTGTTCCTTCCAGAATCTTCAGAAGCGCTTGCTGAACACCTTCACCGGATACGTCACGAGTAATGGACGGGTTCTCGGATTTACGTGCCACTTTATCAATCTCATCAATATAGATAATGCCGCGTTCGGCTTTCTCCACATCATAATCTGCTGCTTGAATCAGCTTAAGCAGAATGTTCTCAACATCCTCGCCGACATACCCAGCTTCCGTTAGGGAAGTAGCGTCTGCAATAGCAAAAGGAACGTTGATAATCTTCGCCATCGTCTGAGCAAGCAAGGTTTTACCCGAACCTGTTGGACCAAGCAAGAGAATATTACTCTTTGTCAATTCAACATCTTCGATCTTGCTTTGGCTGTTCACACGTTTATAGTGATTGTAAACCGCAACAGACAGCGATTTCTTCGCTTGTTCTTGACCGATTACATATTGATCCAAAATGTCGCGGATTTCCTTTGGTTTTGGAATATCCTTCAGATCAAGCTCTTCCTCATGACCGAGCTCTTCTTCCACGATTTCCGTGCAAAGCTCGATACATTCGTCACATATATAAACGCCCGGTCCTGCTACAAGCTTACGAACCTGCTCTTGTGATTTGCCGCAAAAAGAACATTTCAATTGCCCTTTTTCATCATTAAATTTAAACATCTAACCACCCCTTTAAGATTTCATCGGTGAAGAAAGAACCTGGTCAATAAGCCCATATTCCTTGGCTTCTTCCGCGCTCATGAAGTTATCGCGGTCTGTGTCCCGTTCGATTTTTTCAAGGGGCTGACCTGTGCGATCTACATAAATTTGATTCAACTTCTGTTTCGTCTTGAGGATCCAATCGGTATGAATCCAAATGTCGGACGCTTGACCTTGAACACCACCGAGCGGTTGATGAATCATAACTTCGCTGTTAGTCAGCGCATATCTTTTGCCCGGAGCCCCAGCTGTTAGAAGGAGCGATCCCATGCTTGCCGCCATTCCTACACAAATGGTTGAAACATCCGGTTTGATATATTGCATCGTATCGTATATACCCATGCCGGCTGTTACTGAACCACCGGGTGAGTTGAGGTACAAGTGAATGTCCTTCTCGGGATCATCTGCTGCAAGGAACAGCAGTTGAGCAATAACCAGATTGGCGACATCATCGTCAATCGCACTGCTTAAGAAAATAATGCGATCCTTGAGCAATCTGGAATAGATATCGTATGAACGTTCCCCACGACTTGTTGATTCCACAACCATTGGTACCAGACTCATGCCACCAACCTCTTTTCTCTTTACAGATTAGTCTTATCGTTTCAAAAATATTTTAACACGTTCACGGCTCGATGTCATTTTTTCACTACAGCAGACCTGTCCACTGCTTGTCAATAATGATTGTCACGCCATTTTTTTATTACCATACGCTCATACGAATACCTATGTACTCACATATATCTGTGGCCGAGGATAAAAATAAGGCACGTAACGAAACTTACGTGCCTTATCATATCTGTATGGAGGCCGACTTACTTGGCCGTTCTAGGTAGTGTCAAAAAGATCTTACTCAGCTTTAGTGTCTTCAGCAGCTGGTGCTTCTTCTACTGCTTCAACTTCTACACTGTTGCTAACAAGGAAATCAATGGTTTTGCGCAAAGAAAGTTCTTCGCTCAAGCTGCCCAGGGAACCGTTAGCTGCCAAGATGCTGCGAATTTCTTCAGGAGTACGTTTGTAAGCTTCAGCCATAGTAGCCAACTCTTCGTTAACTTCTTCTTCAGAAACTTCAATGTTCTCTTCTTTAGCGATAACTTCCAGTACCAGGTTGTTGCGAACGCGTTTTTCAGCATCGCCTTTCATTTGGTTCTGCAAGTCTTCACGTGTTTGACCGGAGAAGCTAAGGAACATATCCATGTTCATACCTTGTTGACGAAGACGAGTGTCGAAATCACGAACCATGTTCTCAACTTCACTGTTGATCATTGCTTCTGGGATCTCAACTTCAGCGTTTGCTGCTGCTTTATCAACAACTGCGTTCTCACGAAGACCTTTCAGTTCATCCTGTTTACGGGATTCGAGCTGAGCTTTCAGATCCGCTTTGTACTCTTCCAAAGTTTCGAATTCACTTACATCTTTAGCGAACTCATCATCGAGTGCAGGAAGTTGTTTGCGTTTGATTTCGTGCAGTTTCACTTTGAATACTGCTTTCTTACCCGCAAGGTTCTCTGCATGATATTCTTCTGGGAAAGTAACTTCGATATCTTTGAAATCTCCAGTGGACATTCCCACTACTTGCTCTTCAAATCCAGGAATGAAGGAGTTGCTACCAAGCTCAAGAGAATGACGCTCAGCTTTTCCGCCTTCGAACGCTACGTCATCAACGTATCCGTCAAAATCGATCACAGCGATGTCGCCGTTAGCTGCTGCTTCTTCTTCAATTACAACGAGTTCAGCATGACGCTCTTGCAGACGAGCAAGCTCAGCGCTCAACTCTTCTTCAGTCACTTCAGCTTTTTGTACTGGAACTTCCAGACCTTTGTAATCGCCAAGCTTCACTTCAGGTTTAACCGTGATCTTCGCTTTGAAGATAAAGGATTGACCTTTAGCAAATTGCTCAATATCAACTTCAGGACGGTCTACAGGGAAGATGTCAGTTTGTTCAACTGCTTCACCGTAAGCTTCAGGAAGAAGAATGTCGATTGCATCTTGGTACAAGCTTTCTACACCAAAACGGGATTCAAAGATCGGGCGTGGCACTTTACCTTTACGGAAGCCTGGTACGTTAGCTTTCTTAACGACTTTGTTAAAAGCTTTATCGAGTGCTGCTGCAACGCGTTCTGCGTCAACTTCTACTTCAAGAACTCCAAGGTTCTTCTCTATTTTTTCCCATGTTGCTTTCATATTATACTTTTCCCTCCAAAATATAGGTTCACAAGTTTACTTCAAAAAATGATACAATCCACGCACAGAATAACCATTATATTATATACAACATTACTTTATTTATCAAGTAGAGAAGTCTTTACAAAACCCTTGATCGCACGATAAGCTCCCTCAAATTGAAAGCGCATGCCGTCTGTAATGCCGTACATTCCACGAGTCTCCTCTTCTTGCCGTGTACCGTTTAAGCTCTCGGATACAAACTGGTGTAACGCCCCTGCCCAAATATCCAGCAGCGCATCTTCTCCATCCAGTAATTTCCGATACTCTTCCGATCCATAAATCGACATGACGAACTGACCCCAGAGCTCCTGTGCAAAATAATACAGCGTAGGCTCGTGTACCTCCGCCTGTTCGGCTACCCGCTCCAGCACCTGACTCACCTGCGGTGGAAAATCCTCGGTCTGCAGCGGCACACTTTCAATCTCTACAATTGCTGTTTCGTGACCTCGAATCAGATTGACCGTACCCTGCATCCCACGCCGCCGAAGGGTCTGCAGGGTCCGAAATTGCAGCAGTGGGTGAACATTATCCCCCTGCAGCCAAGCCGTCAGCGCCTCATCGACTCCGCCGCCTTCCAGATAAGAAAGCTGCTCTAGTGCTAGGATTGTCGCCTCTGACAGCGGCTCATTCATTACCCGCTGCAGCAGCTTTTGAGGGTACCCCGCATCCTCGGTCATTTTTGATTTGGCCAAGAGACGGGCCATATCTTCTTCCCTTAAATCTTCGTCTTCGGGGTGAACGGCTCCTTCCGCATCTCCATTCTGAGAGGCGTAGGGGAAAGCAGTTTCGAGCCATTCCAGCAGAGACCGCCATTCCTCGTAATTTCGTTCTTCCTGTCCTTGACACTGCAACAAAAAACGCAGCAGCTCCATCGCTTCCCCGTATCGTTCACTCTCCAGCATCACCGTAAGCTGGATTTGATAATAGTCCAGTGTCTTGGGAAACAGGACGATATTTTCTTTTGTGGCGGGGGAATCTGAATCTTTAATGAGGGCACCTCCTTATAGCTAATTATGTGAATTGAATTCTAAAACGTCATAAATGTTATTAAGACCTTAAGCTTCTTCCGAAACTTAATAATTGTAGATTATAGCATACCCCGTACTCTTTTTAAAAAACAGCTTGAAAAACATCGGCGTACATGATATGATAACTCCTGCTTGCTTTTCAGCCAGCAATCATGTCCCGGTAGCTCAGCTGGATAGAGCATGCGCCTTCTAAGCGCACGGTCAGGGGTTCGAATCCCTTCCGGGACGTCAGAGTAACAGCCTTCCTTCGGGGAGGCTGTTTTTGCGTTCAGGGGATGCGAACCTGGGAGAAGGCGTAGCCCTAGGGACAGAGCTAGGAGCAGAGCCTAAGCAGAGCCTAGGGCTTAGGGTTCCATGAGGCTCAGGCCTCGATGTAGCTCACTTTTCAATGGAGCTCAGGCTTCTATGGAGCTCAGGCTTCTGTGGAGTTCAAGCTTCGATAAGCCCCCTACTACGTTATACACCCACGTAGCAGTCAGATCATTAGACAACGTTCCGCTTAGATTCTGCCTAACTCGAACACTCTAATTGCATTTTGTGCAACTAAAAGGTTCCCTTTCACCTCAACAACTCGGTTTAACTGTATTCCGTACACTTATATTCTCTGATTAACTCCTAGATTGTCATTTTCTCCATTTTTAGTTGCACAAAGTACAATTAATCCTAAATAAACCCTACACCATGATAAATAGCTGCATAAAGTGCAACTAAAGCCACCTCTAACACCATTACTCATTACTCATTACTCATTACTCATTACTCATTACTCACCACATCATACTTTATCCTTTGAGGAAATCGAGGCACATTACGAAAAAGTTTTTTTACTATTCGTATGCTGGGAAGCAGGAGCACGCGGAAGCAATAGTGCAGGATGTGTTTGTGCGAATATTATCAATTTAGACATGAAAGTGAAATGTGCGATATTGTCTCAGCCTTGCCGCGAGTGTTTCGCGAGGTTATTCCTTTGGCCGTATCCGTAGGGAATGCTACATTAAATAATTCATCATAAGAAGACAAAAAAACTGTCACCCACCGATATCCATTGCCGGGTGACAGTTTTTACGTACCTTTTGAACGAATTAGTGTCCTTTGCGGCGATTGCTAAGCCACAACGGAAATCGGAATACAAAATTGATAAACAAAACTACAAATACAAGTACGGCTGCCGACTTATCAGCAATTTGACGCGCATCTTCTACGATCGCTTCGGATTGTACATACCAAAGGTGTACGGCCAGTGTTTCACCCGGCGAGAACAGATTGAAATCCCACATTTCTCCCGAGGTACTGAGACCAGCGGTAAGGATAATAACCGCAGACTCCCCGAAGGCGCGTCCAGCAACGAGACAAATCCCAGTAACAATGGCAGACATTGCAACGGGCAGGACTACCGTGCGGATCACGTGGAATTTAGTCATCCCAAGCGCATAACCAGCCTCGCGGATCTCCCCGGGGACAGCACGTACCGCTTCCTCTGTCACTCGCGCAAGCATAGGTAAATTCAGCAGCGCCAAGCTGACGCCTCCGCCAAGAATCGTCAGACCGATATCGAAATATTCCGCAAAAATCGCAAGTCCGAGCATACCGAACACAATCGATGGTACTGATGACAGAGATTCTACGCAAATACGTAGTGCGCCTGTAAATTTATTGTCTGGTGCATATTCAGCCATATAGATTCCCGCACCCAAACCAATTGGAACGGAAATAAACAGCGAGATGAACAAAATGTAAAAGGAGTTAAACAGCACCGGGCCAATCCCACCACCTGCGTCAATCTCTTCAGGCTGTTTAATCAAGAAATCGGGCCGAAGTGCCGGTAAACCTTTACTAAGAATCGTGAAGAGCAGCCAGAAGATCAGCAGCATGACTAAAGCCCCAAGCGTATAAAACCCTATGGTTGCAATTTTATTGTTTCTTTGAGCCCGCGCTGTATGCTTTGTACTTGCGAATCCGTTCACGCTGCATCCCTCCTTTTTCTACCCAGCACGCGGATGATCAGAATTAATACAAATGATATTACTAGCAGGAGAAATGCCATCATATGTAGCGCATAGTTCCATGTAGAGTCAAACTCTACATTGGAGATTTGCATAACGATGTTACTAGTCAGCACCGATGCTGGCGTGAATAACGTCTTCGCCAATTGCGGTGTATTCCCGATAACCATAACTACAGCCATCGTCTCACCCACAGCACGAGTCATACCCAGAATAACCGCAGAGATAATTCCCCGGCTAGCGGCAGGCAGTATTACACGCATGATGACCTGTAAACGGGTAGATCCAAGAGCATATGCTGCATCCCGATATTTGCGCGGCACAGAGACAATGGCATCATCACTGATTCGGCAAATCGTTGGCAGCACCATTAATGCGAGCACAAGTGCAGCTGCTAACAAGCCATCACCTAAGCTCTCCCCGCTAATTCTGCGCAAGAAAGGAAGTAATACCGTTAAGCCTATATATCCGTAAACAATTGAAGGAATACCTACTAACAAATCTAGCACTGGACGGATGAAAGTCTTCATCCATTTTGGAGCAATCTCTGCACAAAGTACTGCCATCCCTACCGAAATAGGAACTGCGATCAGCAGCGTTAATGCAGTTAGTGAAAGTGTATTTACAATGAAGGCAGCCGCTCCAAAAGAATCCTCTTCCGGCGTCCAGTTAAAGGAAAAGAAAAAGTCCGCAGGCGAGAGATGGCCGAACAGAAGCATAGCCGTTTTGCCGATAAATAGAATTACAAGTCCAAGCACGAAGCAAAGCGCAAGAATGCTGAATAAAAAATAAAACTTAAACAATTTGTTGCTAAACAAATGCCTACCATGACGTTTGGGATTAGCGCTAACCTGCGTTACGCTCTCTTTTCCCCTAGTTGCCAAGCCTTGGACTGGTGCCCCCATACTTTCCCTCCTGTAAGCGGCCACCCCCGTATCAAGATCGGAGCTGGCCGCTGTTACCGTTCAATATGATCTTTAGATGTTATTAGCCCTTCATTGCTGCGATCGGAATAAATTTAAGCTTTTTCAGGGAACCTTGTTGGAACTTCTTGCTTTGTACGTATTCGATGAATTCTTTTGTAGCGCCAGTAGGTTGGCCTTTAGTCATGTAGTAACCATAAGCCCAGATCTTATAAGATCCATTGATTACGTTGTCTGTAGTAGCAGCTATACCGTTGTGTTTAACAGCTTTTACGTCGCCACTTACATATACAAGGTCGATATAACCGATAGAGTTAGGAGTTGTTCCTACGGCAGTCTTCATGTCACCGGATGAACCTGTTTCTTTGTAGTTCTTAGCTTTTTTAACGATATCTCCGCCATCCAAAGCTTTAGCTTGATAGTTTACGCGTGTACCGGAACCGAAAGAGCGAGTGATAACCACGATGTCAGCATCTGCACCGCCTACTTCTTTCCAGTTCGTGATTTTACCTGCGAAAATACCTTTAAGCTGTTCAGTTGTAAGGTTATCTACACCAACATTTTTGTTAACGATTGTAGCAAAAGGAATAACTGCTACTTTGTTTGCTACTTGACCGTCAAAAGCTTTGAAGCCTGGTACGTCGATGCTAGCATCCCAGTCGCAAGCGCCGATATCAGCGATGCCTTTTTTAACAGCTTGAGGTCCAGTTACTGAACCTTTACCTGAGGCTGCGATTTTCACTTTAGGGTGCAGCTTTTGGAATTCTTTTGCCGCTTGAAGCGTCAATGGAAGAAGTGCGGTTGAACCGTTAACTGTGATTTTACCTTTAAGTGAATCGGCTGCTGCTGCAACCCCTGCGAAAGATGCGGTTACCGCAATTACAGCCGTTAGAGCCGTTACTGTTAGCTTTTTGAAAATCTTCATTTGTATTATTTCTCCTCTCGGCTCTACGCCGTTAAAATATGATTAGGGATATTTATTATTTCGACAGTTGCAATGCTTTACCGCCTTGAACCACCCATACACCGCCATCACTTACGATAGCAAGCTTGCTTCCATCATTCGAAACAGCAACTTCAGATACATCTTCAGTGGAGCGGTACAGCTCAGTTTTTGCACCTTTACTATCGATGGAGTAGACTACTGTGCTTCCGTTTGCCGCTGTACCCGCTACAACCAAGCCATTGTTAACGCCAGTGGACCAAGTTACTTCGACATCAAGTGCAAGGTTACTGCTTGTTCCGTCTGCTTTGATAACCTTCAGTGTGTTAGCCGCATTGCCATCAGAATCTGCGCTCAGATATACGACGCTACCATCGGCTGAAATTTCAGGGTATAGCTTGTTATCCGGTGTAGTCGTAAGTGCAGCAGGCTTAGCATCTTTTGTAGCAAGATCAAGCTTGTAAAGCTGCTCTCCAGCAGAGCTGAAGTCTACAGTAAGGGAATCTTCTGTGCTGTCCGCATCGTTTTTAGCAACACCCGTCAAGTTAACGATATAAACGGCGCTCTTTTGGTCAGCGGAAATGCGCAGTTCGGATTTATTTTCTACTTTGTCTGCCAATACGGATTTAACTTCACCAGTGTCTACAGAGATTTTTGCAATTTTCTCCTGCTTGTCACCTTGGATAAAGTAAATACTTTTACCATCGTTCGACCAAACCAGATCTGTTTTTACACTATTGTCAGTACCAAGTGTCTTAGTAGCTCCGCTAGACAGGTTAATCAGATTCAACAAACCAGTCTCATCATTGAAAGCTCCCCACTGCCCATCCGGCGATACTGCAAAATCCACCGCACTGTCATTCGACGAAAATACTTCATAGTTACCTGGCTCTGTGCTGAACTTGATAAGTTGAGCAGATTCAGCATCACTTTTGTTCGCAATCAGACTTCCAGCTGCTGTCCAGTGCAAAGTATCAAACAATCCTTCAGGACGAGCAAAGCTTAGAATCGTGCTAGCGTCAGCATCCAGTTCTCCACCTAATGCATAAACTAACTTTGAAAGCTCTACATAGGTTTTACCGTTATAAAATACTGGAGCAACTGTGAATGTCTCGGAATTACCATCTACTTGATAGCTCTTTGAGCCTGTTTTGAGTTGGACATTATGTAATCCTTTGCTGTCATTAAGTTCAAACCCGCCAGCTCCAAGTACTAACTTAGCTCCAATTTCACCAGCTACCTGATTCAGCGAGTACAACTTGTAACCACTGCTATTAATGGTGTTAAACACAATCGGCGTACCATTTACATTCCAAGTGGCTGTACCTTCTTTAACTGCTGTTTTTGCAGCGGTTTGATTGGTAGCCACAGATTTTACATTACTGCCGATGCTAGCTGCAGATACACTCCCAACGCCTACAGTTGCAAGAAGTGCTGAAGCCAACGTTGCGCTAATCCATTTACTGTTTTTCAATTAGATTCACCCTTTTCGTATAGGTAACTGCTAATGTCATTTTCGTCTACAATTGTCAACTCTGTTGCAGAGGAATGTTATGGAAATATTAACTATAATTATTTTTTTGAAAAAGTAGGTATATTAGCGTACTAGACTGCTAAATTCAGATAAACCAAATGGACTAGACACGAAAAAGCCTCATGGGGGATAGCTCTGCGGGGTGCAGTAGCTTTTACTCCATGAGGCTTTTTGTAAATGTGATCTACCCTAACTCTTCATTTAAATGCTTTTCCAACGTTCTCCGTACAGCTCCTGGGCCTTTCAGCATCTCGTAGAAGTAACTTTCAATCTTGCTACCCAGACCGATTTCATATAACGGTACACCAAAGATCTTCTCATTTTCTAGAATTCTATGCACATTAGAGGTCGAATCTCCCAAAGTCACTCCCTGCAGATGCGCTTGAAGTGACTCCATTAACGGATCGGGACTTAGCTCAAATGAATTCCCTTCATCATCCACTCCGATCAAATAGCGGCACCAAGCAGCAATTGCTAGTGGAATCGCCGTCAATTCAGCTGGATGAAGATCTTCGCGTTGTACATAGGATTTGATCGTTTCCCCATAACGAATGCCTATCTTCTGCGACGTATCTGTCGTAATTCGCTGCGGGGTGTCTGGAATAAATGGATTCGCCAATCGCTCTTGCAGCACTTCATCCAAAAACTGCTGTGGACGTAGAATGATAGGATCTACAACTACAGGCAATCCTTCCTTATACCCAATCCGCTCGACTAATGTACGTAGGGTCTGATCCTGCATCTCATCCGAAATCTGTGTGTAGCCTAGTAGACAGCCAGTGACCGCTAATGCAGTATGCAAGGGGTTTAGACAGGTGGTAACTTTCATCGTTTCTACCCTGTTCACGGTCTCACGATCTGTGAATATAATGCCGGCTTCTTCTAATAAAGGTCGCCCATTCGTAAACTTATCCTCAATGACCAGATATTCACTAACTTCTGCGTTAACAAAAGGCGCGGTATGAGCGTTCCTCGAGGTAATAAGTATATCCATGCCGCCAATCCCCTGCTCCTGTAAAGCATTACGTATTACCTCGGATGGACGTGGTGTGATTTTATCGATCATCGACAAGGGGAATGTTATGTGACTCTCGTCTTCGAGGTACGCAACAAAACCTTCCTCCACAATCCCTTTCGCAGCCCATGCCTTGGCGATTGTAATCACGCTATTTTTCAACATATCCCCATTGTGCGAACAGTTATCCATACTGACAAAAGTCATCGGATACTGCCCCTTAAGATATCGACGGTACGCTAGAGAAGCGATCACACTCATGCTGTGGGATGGCTGCTCTGGCCCTTGCTCCATATCCTTCTTCACGATATCAAGGTACATTCCATCAGGACCGGTCAAGGTATAACCTTTCTCTGTAATGGTGAAGCTGGCCATCTGCAGGCTCGGGTTTTCAAAAATTTCAACCAAACGGCAGTAATCCTCCGCTCGATTCTTGTTTGCCATAATAGCTTCGGTAATGCTGCTAATGACCTTTTTTGTAAACTCGCCACTCGCATTCATTAGTACGAGAAGTGTTAAATGATCATGTGGTTTATAAATCTTGTCAATCAGCTCGTAGTCAGAGGAGGTAGCGGCAATAATACCTGTATCTGCTTTTCCAAGCTCCAACAGCTTCTGGTGAGCATTCGCAACAAATCCCCGAAAAATATTTCCCGCTCCAAAATGAACCCATTCCGGCCTAACGCGCGTATTCTCCGCCACCTGCTTATAATCAAACTGAGGAAGCTCCACGTCAGCGTCCTTCCATGCCTCTGCACATGATTGAATACTCTCTCTTGTCAGAAGCAGCATTCACTTCACCCCCATCGTATTGTCGAGACTGTCCCATACACCAAGTAAATACATGATCCCCATTGCTCTATCGTACAGCCCGTACCCCGGGCGGCAAGTCTTCTCTTCACCCCACAAATGACGACCATGATCTGGACGCACATACCCCGTATATCCATTCTCATGATACGCTTTAACAACCTCTGCCACATCCACACTGCCATCCCGTCCACGATGAGACACCTCAATAAAATCTCCGTTCTCAAAAACCTTAACATTTCGAATATGAGCAAAATGAATGCGATTACAGAATTCCCGAATCATAGCCGGCAGATCGTTCTTCGGATTCGTACCGAGCGACCCAGTGCAGAAGGTTAATCCATTATACGGACTATCTACTGCGTCAAGTAAACGACGGATCGTATCACGGCTGCGGACAATGCGGGGCAAGCCAAAGATCGGCCAAGCAGGATCATCGGGATGAATAGCCATTTTGATATCGACTTCTTCACAGACAGGAATAATGCGCTTCAGAAAATAGACCAAGTTCTCGAACAGCTTCTCTTCCGTTACATCTGCATAAGCGGCGAATAGCTCATCGAGCTTCGCAAGACGCTCCGGCTCCCAGCCAGGCATCGTAAATTCGCCGGCCCCCTTGAGAATACGATTCACCATGTCGCGCGGGTTCTCATTAATGGCCGCATTTTCATAAAAAAGAGCATTCGAGCCATCTGGCAATTCCTTGTACAGCTCCGTCCGAGTCCAGTCAAAGATAGGCATGAAATTGTAACAGATCACTTTAGTACCGACCTTGGCTAGCTTCCGTATGGTGTCTATGTAAATATCGATATATTTATCACGCGTCGGGAGTCCAATCTTGATATCATCATGGACGTTCACACTCTCTACTACGGCAGTGCTAAACCCTTTGCTCGTAATTTGATCCGCAACCTTTTGAATGTCATCCATTTCCCACACTTCGCCCGCTACCTTATGATGTAGTGACCAGACAATACCCATTACCCCCGGAATTTGCCGGATATGATCAAGCGTAATGTTGTCATTGCCTTCTCCATACCATCTCCATGTCATTTTCATCTAGATAAAACCTCCTATAATTTCATATGTCGAGATCTTGTATACAAGATAATATACTCAAATATTAGATTTAAATAATACCTTTTGTCAATGACATAAAATCAATAATTCCCGATCTTGTATACAAGATTAAAAAATTATATAATGAAATCACTATCTTATATCAGGATCCCGTTTCACATATCCGCATTACAAATTCAACGGCAATGGAGACGTAACCTCATGTCCACCAAAAATAATATTTTGAACCTATTAAAACACGAAATTCTTAACCTAACACTAAAGCCTGGATCCATTCTAAGTGAGACCGTGTTATCCGAACGGTTTCAGATCTCCAGAACACCTTTGCGCGATGTACTAAAGCAGCTGTCACTAGAGTCCTATATTGATGTGTATCCGAAGAAAGGGAATCTGGTTTCATACATTGATTTGGAATCTGTCGAGCAAATGATTTATTTAAGAAGTGTTTTGGAAAAAGATATTATCAAGGGTCTATGCGGTAGCCTTACTCTTAAAGGAATTATAGAACTTAAAAAGAATCTAGAAGAGCAAAGAAATGCCATACATCAAGAACATGCCACTGAGCACTTTTTTACTTTGGATGACGCCTATCATAAGACGTTATTCACATTAGCAGGACATGAATTTTTATGGGATCAAATTAAGTTCTCCCATGTGCATTATGAAAGATATCGACGCTTGCATAACCTAAAGCAAGAAAAGCTGGAGAAAATTTTGAGTGAGCATCACATGATCCTGGATTGTATGACAAACCATGAACCAGACAAAGTGGATGAGCTAGTCCAACATCATTTACGTGAGGATATGAACTCCTTATACCTACTGGAGAATTTTGCAGATTATATTAAAGCGTAATAACGTGTATGAACAGAGCCAACTTAAAACTAAAAGACCGCCCCATGCAGCCAAAATCATGGCTTTTGGGACGGTAGCTGCTCATCGTTCTTCGTATTTATAAAACACTTTCGATACCAGCCAATGCTATCCTCATACAAGTCTAAAGTATTATAAATCAACCAATCATGAGGGAGATCTACGGTATGAAAATCCAAGAATTCTCCATCCGTCACTTCTAAGGTGCTCTTAGCAAATTCCCAGCCTTCATTAAACAATCTTTTATGATTCAATATGTATCTTCCTTTCTTCTCCTAGGAGTATGAAACAAAGAGAGGGAACATTAGAAGGAGCGGCCCTACTGGACACACTCCTCCTAATGTTAATATTTAGTATACTTTGCGTTGAAGCCGGTCTGGGATACCGCTTTTTCGATAAAAATACGTATTGATGATATCTCTCCACTCGCGAGCATGCAGTGCCTGTTCATGCAGACGGTCTGCCACCTGCCCGTGTCTGCTATCGTCTATTTTCCCCTCAAGAGATTGCCACATCTCTTTCAGTTGATCTGCCTGTTCCACACCTTCAAAATGCGAATCATAAATATGCTCTATGACGGTTTTACCAGAATGAAGCGTATGCGTATACGGGACATGATGGAAGAACAGCAATAGCTCATCCGGACATGTAGTTACAGATTCATACAGATCTACATTCGCGCCTTGATACTGACCGACATATCCTGTACCTGTCTTCATAGTCCGGTCTACGCCAATGCCTTGTAGGTCTGCAAAATGATACGTTCCCCATTTCGAATACTCATATCCATCCACATTTGGACCGTAATGATGATCCGGATTGACCATCCAACCTACCCCAAGCGGCGAAGTATAAGATTCATAGATATGCCAAGAGGTTAGCAATATCTCACGAATAGTATCGATTAACTGCTCATCCTCTGCACCGAATGTGAGCATAATCCATTCCTTCGCAATTTGCTCTGCACTTAATTCTGGATTCCAAGCGAGTCGACCGTAACCATACAGATTGGCCTGTGCTAACAAATGCCCTGTCCAGTTATGGTCATTGCCAATGTTCGAAACAGCCGCGAAGCCGCTATATCTATTACCATACATGGATCCATCAACAACCCGCTTTACCGATGACTCCGAATCTGTTGCGTACGTATTAAAATCAAGAACTTCCTTCCATTGAGGGACGAGGTAGCAGACATGACGCTGTTGGCCTGTATATTCCTGCGTAATCTGAAATTCAATCATCATATTCGTGTGCTTCATAGCACCGAACAACGGAGATACGCCTTCTCGCACTTGGAAATCCATTGGACCATTCTTCACCTGTAAAATAACATTCTCCATGAATCGGCCATCCAGCGGTTTAAAATGATCATATGCCGCACGTGCGCGATCGGTAGAACGATCCCGCCAATCCTGCTTGCAATTGTAGACAAAGCAGCGCCAGATGACGATTCCCTCGAAAGGCAATAAAGCTTCAGCTAGCATATTTGAACCCTCCGCATGATCACGATCATAAGTAAACGGTCCTGGACGATTCTCTGAATCTGCTTTTACGAGGAAACCACCGAAGTCTGGAATCTCTTTATAGATTTCTATAGCCTTAGCCTTCCACCATTGGCGAACCTCTGGATCTAATGGGTCCGCTGTGTTCAATCCCCCGAGTTCGATCGGACTAGCATAGTTAATACTTAGGAACAGCTTCACACCGTAGTTACGGAAGATATCTGCAACCCTCGCGATGTCTGGAAGATAGCGGTCCGTAATAAACATCGTCTCAAACCGATGTACATTGACATTGTTTATAGCAATCGCATTGATCCCTATCGAAGCGAGCATTCTCGCATAATCTTGCAAACGATCAAAGTCCTTAGTGATTTCGTTGCCCGCGTAGAATATCGACTTCCCTGCGTAACCACGTTCGATGCTTCCATCGATATTATCCCATTGATTCATCATGCGGAGTGTATTTACCGGATGATCCAACACGTCCAACGCTTCAATAGATTGACCCGTTCCAAGTAAGCGTAAGAATGCAAATACGCCGTACAGTAATCCAACAGGTGTTGCGGCACCGATTCCAATGCAATTCTTCTCCACATTTGTTCGAATGACATATCCTTCAAGCCCAACCTCTGTCCTCTCAGCTTCGCTGAAGGTATGCGTAAGAAGTGGATGATGACTGTCAAACGTACCGATTGTAATACAAGCTTGCTCAGCTATATCCTGAGACTGAGTAATGATAGCATCGATATTAAGCATTCCTTGTATGCCGCGTGTTAGTTCTTGCACAGCACTTTTGATCACTGGGTGTTCCTGATTGGAGGTCAAGATGTTATAACACCATGAAGCATAGCGCTCTCTTATGGCGCTCGATTGGATATTAGGATATTCGAGCCAAGCTTTATACCCTGCGTTATGTAATTCTGTTTTTTTCTTTGCCATAATTCGGTGTCCTCCATTAGTGTAAGACTTTTATGCCCAAATGTTGCTAGCTATGCAATGGTTCTCTTATACTTTTGTAAACGATAGATTAACCGCATCCCTACTATATAGGAGGAACACGAATGTGACGTACCATGCGCAGCAGGACTTACAACCGTTCCATCTCTATTTTGTATATAAAAGAACTAGTACAAATACAGATGACTATCAAGGAACATTCCATGCCCATCAAGGTGTTGAAATTCTTATTGTTCATGAAGGTAAAGGTACGCTGATTATTGATCAGAATAGTTATGAAATAAAACCAGGGATGATCTGTATTTTCCAGCCTTACCAACTGCATCATATTCAAATTGAAATTAATGAGGCGATTCCTTTCGTGCGTTCGATCGTTCATTATGAGCCTAGCCTATTTAAAGCTTATTTTGAGAAGTGGCCTATCCTGCAAAAGTTTTTTAATCATATTCATAGTGGCGATTTGGCCTCACCTCGATGGTATGAACAGCAGGACCTTCAATCCCTGACAGCTCTTCTGAAAGATCTGGATGAAGCGCTTCCAACTTTGCACAAAAATGATTTCCTTGAGGAGGTTTCGTTGTTTCTCATCACGTTCCTACATACTTTAAAGCCGTTATGGGATACACAGCATCAGACGGTCTCCAGGGAACAACTGCTCCGCAAACCACATCAGGCAGAAAGTATCATGGAATGGCTGCAGTTGCATTACAAGGAACCTTTGCGGCTGGATCAAATGAGCAAGGATCTGCATCTTTCACCCCATCATTTATCCCACTTATTCAAAGAATGTACAGGCAGCAGTATTTCCAATTATTTAACGGTAAAAAGAATGCAAGAAGCGGTTCATCTTCTGACTTCAAGCGAATACACAGTCGCGCACATCGCCGAGGAAGTCGGAATCACGAATTGCTCTCATTTCTGCAAATTGTTCAAAACTCATTTCGGCACAACGCCTAATCGATTTCGGAAGCAATGGTATATCCATCATTAGGTTGTTGAATATTCCATCTGCCTCATTCCTAGTTAACATCATATCAAGCCGGTTCGTGAACAAGTATTCACATCTTGTGTAAAAATGCCGCTACTTTGCGATTTATACCTGATTTTAAGCAGCTTTCAGCCAAAAATTGAATACTTTACATTTACTGGATTCCGGAGCACAATAATGAGCGAGCGCTCACTCATTATCGTGTTGGAGAGCACTCTGTAACACCATTCAGTATCCCAGACTATTCAGAATCGAGGAGATGAATATGGGTCCGGAATTTCCAGTCATTTCAGTGAGCCGTGTCAGAAAAGCCTTTGGAGACAAACAGGTTCTCGAGGATATTTCGCTTCAAGTCGAACGTGCAGAAACCTTCGGTATACTAGGCCCATCTGGCTCCGGAAAAACAACGCTAGTGAAGCTGTTAACAGGTATCGATGTGGTGACCTCAGGCGAGGTAAAGGTGCTTGGTGTCACCATGCCTAAGCTATCCATCCTGCAGCAAATTGGATACATGGCTCAATCCGATGCCCTATATACGGAACTCAGCGCAAAAGAAAATCTGGAGTTCTTCGCTGCGCTATATGGACTTAAAGGTGCGGAGCGCGGCAAACGTATCAAAGCTGTTATGGAACTGGTGGATCTGCAAGAGCATCTGCGCAAAAGAGTAGATCAATACTCTGGCGGAATGAAGCGCCGCTTATCCCTGGCGATTGCGCTGCTCCATGAGCCTCCGCTACTTCTACTAGATGAACCAACAGTAGGTATCGATCCTGTACTCCGACTATCCATCTGGAAAGAACTAAAAGCACTGAACGAGAAAGGTACCACGATTGTATTAACTACGCATGTCATGGACGAAGCAGAGAAATGTGATCGCCTCGGAATGATCCGTGATGGCAAGCTGCTTGCCGCCGACACACCTGCTGGACTGCTTCAAGCCACTGGCTCAACTTCTATTGAAGAAGCCTTTCTATATTATGGAGGTGTCCGTTCATGAGAATCCGAGCGATCACCTTACGGATTTTGCGACAATTTATTCATGATAAAAGAACGATGGCCTTAATGTTTATCGCACCGCTCCTCGTTCTAAGCTTAATGAGCTTGGTATTTAACGGTGATGCCTATGAGCCAACAATCGGAATATCCGAAGTGCCATTAAGTATCTCAGCTGCGTTAAAAGAACAACAGGTCACAATCCAAGATTACGCCAGCGCAGAGTTAGGAAAAGACGCTCTAGTAGAAGGAAAGATTGACGCTTTGATCACTTTGGACGGAAAGGCCGGAGAATCACTAGGCATGCCCCAAGTGTTGTTAGAAGGCAGCAATCCAACGGCCAACAAGGCGGTAATTATGACGCTTCAACAGCTATCTCAGAAGCTTCTCCCTAGTACAGAGAAACCATTGCAATTACAGCCCCAGATCAGCTACCTATACGGTTCTGAGAATATGAAGGCGATCGATCGCTTCGGTCCGATTATGATTGGTGTATTTGTTTTCTTTTTCGTATTCCTGATTGCCGGTGTTTCTTTCCTGCGAGAGCGGACTACAGGCACTCTTGAACGTTTGCTTTCCACTCCTTTAAAAAGATGGGAGATTGTACTCGGGTATGTATGTGGTTTCGGCATTTTCACCGTATTCCAAGCGCTGTTGATCTCATGGTTCTCCATTCAGATTCTTGGCATTATGATGACGGGAAGCTTTGGTTACGTAATGCTGATCACCTTACTCCTGTCGATGACAGCTTTGACACTGGGCACGTTACTATCTGCTTTTGCAGCTAACGAGCTACAGATGATTCAATTCATTCCACTCATTATCGTGCCACAAGTTTTCCTCAGCGGACTGTTCCCACTCGACACTCTACCACTGTGGCTACAGCGCATCGGCTACGCGACCCCGATTTATTATGGATCAGAAGCGCTTATGAACATCATGATCCGTGGCAAAGGATGGAACTCCATCGCTTTGGATGTCTATGTGCTGATCGGATTCTCACTATTGTTCATGATTCTGAATGTATTGGCGCTGCGCAAACACCGGAAAATGTAGCCTCACTAAGATCTTTCATCGGTTAAACGGAATGAACCAAGTTTGGAGGATAAATGTAATGAAGGAACACGATTCTGCGGATCAAAATATAGAAGAGCAGTGGATTGAAGAGCTGCTGGCCAGAAGTGAAGACGATAAACTGACACCGAAGCAGATTTCCATTTTGCATGCGGCGATTGAGGTGTTTTCCGAAAAAGGATACGCTGCTACAGCGACTAGTGTGATTGCTCAAAAGGCAGGCGTAGCAGAGGGAACGATTTTCCGATATTACAAAACCAAAAAAGATTTACTCCTGTCCATCGTAGCTCCCACCATGAGTCGTATGCTCGCCCCTTTTGTGCTACGAAATTTCAATGGGGTACTTGACGTACCCTTTGACAGTTTTGAAGAATTCCTGCGATCATTCATCAGTAATCGGTTGGAGTTTGCCCGCAAGAATTATAAAATTCTAAAGATCCTAATTCAGGAGATCCCTTTCCAGCCAAAGCTCAAAGAGCAATTCACGGAGAATATTCTGAGTAAAGTGCTGGAACGTTTCATCGAAATTGTTGAACATTTCAAGGCAAAAGGCGAAGTCATTGAATTACCTGCACCCGCTATTCTACGCTTCACTATTTCATCCGTTGTAGGGTATGTGATTAATCGCCTGCTTCTACAGCCAGAGAAGGACTGGAACGACGACGAAGAGATTAACCTGACGATCCATTTTATTATGCATGGGATTGGTAGAGCCGCGGCTCCTATTTGATGCGCACGCCCGTTCTGTTATCATAAGAACTATATAATAATCGGACTTTTCGAAGAACAAGTTACGAGGAAGGAATTATGTTATGGGCTTTAGTGTAACAGAACGGGTAATTAAGCTGCTGTGCGGCAAGTCTATTTTTGAAAAAGGATTGGCTTATCACCAGTCTGGAAGCGTCGATATCCTTGATATTGAAGAACGAAATGAATCCATCCCAGATCTGCCCAGATCTCGTTATGAAGCGCTCGTTCAAGGGGGCATTGGCTACGAAGTCATGGTTGTCATTGATATCGATGGTGATGTATCGGCAGAGTGTACTTGTCCCGCTTACTCACACGGGGGGCCTTTCTGCAAACATATCGCTGCCGTATTGATCAGCATTGATGCCCTTGAGTCTACCGGAGAACAAGAGGAGCCTTCCGGGGCTTCCCGTCTTTCTTCTATAGAAGATACTGGGGTCTTAACCCCACGTATTGTTACGGATTCTACGCGAGACATAGGAGGAAATTCCAGAGATCAGCATCTGGTGAGCAGCCTGTTAGGCATGTTCAGCAACCATAAACCGCGTCCGAGTGGTACTGGAGCTTTTGTGGACAATAGAATCCCATTAAATGTAGAGTTCATCTGCAAGCCATTCACTTACAGCTACACCGCTACCATGCTGGGGATAGAAATAAAAGTCGGCTTGAAACGTCTATATGTCGTTCATAAAATAAGAGGTTTTCTGGAACGCATTCATCGTGGAGAAACCTTCGAGTTCTCTAAGCATTTCATCTATGATCCTGCCATTCACAGCTTTCGGAAGGAAGATAACATCGTTCTTCAGAAGCTGATTGAAATTGTCTTAAATGAAAAAATGTATCGTGACAACGTCACTAACTACTCTCCATATGGTGGTAACCTGGGAGGAGATCGCCTGCTGGCTGTCCCTCCTTTTTTCTGGGAGACGCTCCAGCCTGCGCTTTCAGAGGTTTCATCGGTATATCTGCAACAAGGAGAGATACTACACGAAGGCATTCATATGTCTAATGAAGCACCGCCTCTTAGCTTTGCATTCGAGCAAGCCGAAGGCGAAGGATACCATCTGGATATTCAAGGACTTGAGCAGATCTCAGTTCTGGAAGACTATGGACTCGTGCTGTCTGAAGGGAAGCTGTTGAAGCTATCCCCTCAGGAATGCATGCGCCTATCTGAGATGAAGAAAATGCTGGAATCTTCCCGGCGAGATGGCATCGATATCGCACCTGAGCAAATGGAGCCTTTTATGGACAAGGTTATTCCTGGACTGAAAAAACTGGGCAACGTGCATATCGCCGACTCCATTGCTGATCGAATTGTACAACACAAGCTTACAGCGAGGCTTTATCTGGACCGTGTGAGAGATAGACTACTCGCAGGGTTAGAGTTTCAGTATGGTGACATCATTATCAATCCTTTAGACGAAAATGCCCATATTCGCGGTACGAACTTGATTCTTATTCGCGACGGCGAAGGAGAGGCCCGAATTCTGGAGCTAATGGGGCATGAATCCTTCGCCAAAACCGAAGGCGGGTATATTATGACGGATGAGGAAGGTGAGTACGATTTTTTGTACCATACGATTCCGTTGCTTGAGCCACTGCTAACGGTCTATGCGACCACCGCTGTCAAAGATAGATTGTTCACGGGGACCACGCCACCAAAGGTGAGCATTAGTTGGAATGAGAAAACCGACTGGCTTGATTTTAAATTCGACATGGGTGGTATTCCCGAATCTGAGATTGTGATGGTCTTGAAATCACTTCAGGATAAACGTAAATACTACCGCTTGCCCGAAGGGGCGTTGCTGCCGCTGGAAAGTGAGGAGCTTCAAGAAATCATCACCTTTATGAACGAAATGGGTATTCGGGAAGGTGAGATCAAAGGTGCCGCATTTTCTCTGCCGATTGTACGTGGTTTACATTTGACCTCCGCAGACGAGAAAAGTGACTCCGTTAAGCTTGGCAGATCTTTTAGGCGGCTACTGGCGAATATGCACAACCCTGAGAACCTTGATTTTCCTATACCAGAAAGTCTAGTTCCTGTGCTTCGGGATTATCAGAAGTATGGATTTCAGTGGCTGAAAACATTGGCCCATTACCGTTTTGGCGGTATTTTGGCGGATGATATGGGTCTTGGAAAAACGTTGCAGAGTATCGCTTTTCTGCTCTCTGAGCTTCCAAATATTCGTCAGAGTGGTCTGCCGGCTCTTATTGTCGCTCCGGCGTCTCTTACCTACAACTGGCTTAATGAACTCAAAAAATTTACGCCTGAAATCAAGGCTGTTATTGCAGATGGAAGTTTAACGGAACGCGGTCGAATTTTAAAAAATGCAGCAAAGGCTGATGTAATCATCACCTCTTACCCGCTGCTTCGCAGAGATGTACAGTTGTATGCTAAGAAATCTTTTCATACCCTAATTCTCGATGAAGCACAAACTATAAAGAACCATACAACACAAACCGCTCAAGCTGTGATGGCTCTTCAGGCCCGGCATCGTTTTGCACTTACTGGGACTCCTGTGGAGAATGCGCTGGAAGATCTTTGGTCCATCTTCGGCACTGTATTCCCTGGGCTGTTTCCAGGCAAGAAGGCTTTCCACGATTTACCGCGAGATGTTATTGCTAAACGGGCACGTCCCTTTTTGCTGCGGCGCTTAAAGAGTGATGTGTTAAAGGAGCTTCCTGAGAAAATCGAGTCCCTTCAAGCCTGTGAGCTACTGCCTGAGCAGAAGAAGTTATATGTCGCTTATCTCGCCCGTTTGAAAAAAGAGGCGCTTAAGCATCTTACACAAGATAGCTTTGGCAATAATAATCGGATTAAAATCCTTGCGGGACTCACCCGTCTGCGCCAGCTATGCTGCCACCCGGCTCTTTTTGTAGATGGGTATGAAGGAGGCTCCGCCAAGTTCGAGCAGCTTCTTGAAATCATCGAGGAATGCCGCAGCTCAGGTAAACGAATGCTAGTATTCTCCCAGTTCACAGAAATGCTTGGCCTAATTGGACGGGAGCTTGGATATCAAGGCATTCCATATTTTTATCTAGACGGTCAAACGCCTGTGTCACAGCGGGTAGATTTATGTAATAAGTTTAATGAAGGAGGGCGGGATATTTTCCTGATCTCTTTAAAGGCTGGCGGAACCGGACTCAATTTAACAGGGGCTGACACTGTAATCTTATACGATCTGTGGTGGAACCCTGCCGTCGAACAGCAAGCAGCGGATCGTGCACACCGAATCGGGCAGAAAAAAGTAGTGCAAGTCATTCGGCTCGTCACCCAAGGCACTGTGGAGGACAAGATGTATGAGCTACAACAGAAGAAAAGGAACTTGATCGATGAGGTAATTCAGCCAGGTCAGGAAGGGTTATCTACTCTGACAGAACAAGACATCCGAGAAATTCTGATGATCTAGGTGTAATGATGTTTGGAGAAAAAAAGGGATATCCTTCAGCCAAATGGCTTTTGGGATATCCCTTTTTCTGTAGTAAATACGTCATAATCATCATCAGATTATGCGATTGTAACTCCTGCACTAGCGTAGCCTGCAACGGTTGCTGCAACATCAAGGCCAGCCGTTACCGTTGAAGTAAAGACCAACAACAAGCGCTCTCCCACAGTTACAGGAATGCTCAAACCTGTGGTATTCCCACTGCTAATAGATCCAAGAGAAATTAAACCTGTAAGAGCAGGACTTAATGTAACTAAAGCCCCAGGTACTGCTGTGAAGGTATTGTTAGGTGTAGTAGATCTGTATAATTGAGCCGTGATTGTTACTGTAGAACCAACTAAACTAACGGAAGCTGTCGTACTGAAATAGGCTGCTATAGAAGTAAGCGTTCCAGTTCGAGGAACTGAGAACGCAAAGTTCAGCAAGGTTCCAGCTGCTCCTGTAAGATCTATAGTGCCACCTGTAATAGCGATATTTGTTGCAGTGCTACCAAAACCAATCGCACTTGAAGTATTCAAAAGACCTCCCAATACTGTGGTCATAACAGCTGGCAGACCAGAAGCATATGGAATAATGGCTCCTGAACCCGTAGCTCCTGTTGCTCCTGTTGCTCCTGTTACGCCTGCAATTCCGGTCGCTCCTGTTACGCCTGCGACTCCGGTTGCTCCTGTTACACCTGCGACTCCGGTCGCTCCTGTTACGCCTGCACTTCCGGTCGCTCCTGTTGCGCCTGCATTTCCTGTCGCTCCTGTTACGCCTGCGACTCCGGTCGCTCCTGTTACGCCTGCGACTCCGGTTGCTCCTGTTACGCCTGCACTTCCGGTTGCTCCTGTTGCGCCTGCACTTCCGGTTGCTCCTGTTGTGCCTGCATTTCCGGTTGCTCCTGTTGCTCCTGCATTTCCGGTTGCTCCTGTTGTGCCTGCACTTCCTGTCGCTCCTGTTACACCTGCGCTTCCGGTCGCTCCTGTTACACCTGCGACTCCTGTTGCTCCTGTTGCTCCTGCACTTCCGGTTGCTCCTGTTGCGCCTGCGCTTCCGGTTGCTCCTGTTGCGCCTGCGCTTCCGGTTGCTCCTGTTGCGCCTGCGCTTCCGGTTGCTCCTGTTGCGCCTGCGCTTCCGGTTGCTCCTGTTGCGCCTGCGCTTCCGGTTGCTCCTGTTGCGCCTGCACTTCCGGTTGCTCCTGTTGCGCCTGCATTTCCGGTCGCTCCCGTTGCACCTGTACTTCCCGTCGCCCCCCTATCTCCTGTGGCACCGGTTTCTCCGGTAGCTCCTGTATAACCTATATATTCACTATACAATTCAGAGTATACAAGCCGATGGGCAGTCACTAATTGGCCTGTGCTGCTTTTTCCCCAAACTGAGACTTGAATTGGATCGTCTATCTGAGCTGATGTTATGAATAAAAATTCGAATGAATCAAAATCTGCATAATAATCTTTCGTTAGCACTTGATTAGGACCCACAGTATGAAGTTCACTAACATATAGTGTTCTTGTACCGTTCATATAGTAGCCTTGAATTTGTATCATAGCCGCAGAAACATCACTCTGATTGACAAGCTTAATAGTAACCAGCTGGGTGGGTCTTCCTCCGCCTACCAGATTGTTTTCTATAGGTCCAGTAGATAAATAACTCAAGTTATCAACTCCTTTTATTTTTAAATAGATTGCCTACAAAAAGATTGTCCTACAAAAACTCTAAATAGTTGCGTTACTATAAACATTCCTCCGATCTACTCTAAATTCGCTAGCAATGAGCCTATTATATTTTTCAGTTGGAAATTTCCGGCTCTTAATAGTAATATTCTTATCTTGATTTAAGGTGTGGACATCCATCAAAAGCTACTACTATACATATTAAATACTTATAAAAACTCTGAAAATCTATCATCATTTAATTAGCTGTAGATCTTAGGAGCATTATTCTGTTCTCCCCATAACATGTCCCTTTAACAAAACAGAGGATAGCTCAGGAACCTTACTTACGCTCCAGAGTACCCCCTCTTTTTACCATCAAACTACGTGAATAAATTAAGTCAATTCATGAACAGACCAAACGATACCCGCTGTGTTAGCGCCGCCCAAATCCAAAGGAACCGTCAAGCCATTTGACACATAGAACAAACCAATAACATCACCTGCTGTCAGTGCAAATTCACCAGCCAACGTTACAGTCCCGCTTCCCAAAATAGCTCTCAAAGTTAGAATAAGCGCAACATTCACATCCAACACTGGAAATAATCCACTAACCAGATTTGTTGTTGTTGGAGAAGTTCTCTGAACTACGAAAGCTGGATTGATCGCACTGCCGAGACTAATTGAGATTGAGGCAGTTGTGGAATAGTTGATAGTAGCTTCAATTGAATATCTGCCGGTTGTCGGAATGGTATAATTGCCCCCAACTTCGTCGAAAGTCGGGCTATCATAAAATGGTGTTGTTACAGTCCAACCTGTTATTTGTGAGGAAGTGGAGACCGACAATGAAGATTTAAATGCCGAAAATCCCTCTTGTTGAATATTCGGACCCGTGACTCCTGTTGCTCCGGTAATACCTGTTACTCCAGTTACTCCTGTTGCACCTGTTGCTCCTGTTGCTCCTGTTGCTCCTGTTGTTCCTGTTGCTCCAGTCGCTCCAGTCGCTCCAGTTACTCCGGTTGCTCCAGTTACTCCGGCTGCTCCAGTCGCTCCAGTTACTCCATCTGCTCCGGTTGCTCCAGTCGCTCCAGTTACTCCATCTGCTCCTGTTGCTCCTGTTGCACCAGTCACTCCGTTTGCTCCCGTTGCTCCTGTTGCTCCTGTTATTCCAGTTGCTCCTGTTGCACCAGTCACTCCGTCTGCTCCCGTTGCTCCAGTTGCTCCTGTTACTCCAGTCACTCCGGCTGCTCCCGTTGCTCCAGTTGCTCCTGTTACTCCAGTCACTCCGGCTGCTCCCGTTGCTCCAGTCACTCCGTTTGCTCCCGTTGCTCCAGTCACCCCGTCTGCTCCTGTTGCTCCAGTCACTCCGGCTGCTCCCGTTGCTCCAGTTGCTCCGTCTGCTCCCGTTGCTCCAGTTGCTCCAGTTGCTCCAGTCACTCCGTCTGCTCCTGTTGCACCAGTCACTCCGTTTGCTCCCGTAGCTCCTGTTGCTCCTGTTATTCCAGTTGCTCCCGTTGCTCCAGTCACTCCGTTTGCTCCAGTCGCTCCAGTTACTCCTGTTGCTCCAGTCACTCCGTTTGCTCCCGTTGCTCCAGTCACTCCGTTTGCTCCCGTTGCTCCTGTTGCTCCTGTTATTCCAGTTGCTCCAGTCACCCCGTCTGCTCCGGTTACTCCGGCTGCTCCAGTCGCTCCAGTTACTCCTGTTGCTCCGGTAACTCCAGTTGCTCCTGTTGCACCTGTCACTCCGTCTGCTCCTGTCGCTCCAGTTACTCCAGCTGCTCCTGTTGCTCCGGTAACTCCAGTCGCTCCTGTTGCTCCATCTACTCCGGTTGCTCCATCTACTCCGGTTGCTCCAGTCGCTCCAGTTACTCCAACTGCTCCTGTTGCTCCTGTTGCACCAGTCACTCCAGTCGCTCCGTCTGCTCCTGTTGCTCCAGTCACCCCATCTGCTCCAGTCGCACCTGTCACTCCGTCTGCTCCCGTTGCACCTGTCACTCCGTCTGCTCCAGTCGCTCCTGTCACTCCGTCCGCACCTGTCACACCTGTCGCTCCTGTTGCACCAGTCACTCCGTTTGCTCCCGCTGCTCCAGTTGCTCCAGTCACTCCGTCCGCACCTGTCACACCTGTCGCTCCTGTTGCACCAGTCACCCCATCTGCTCCAGTCGCACCTGTCACACCTGTCACACCTGTCGCTCCTGTTGCTCCTGTTGCTCCTGTTGCTCCAGTCACTCCGTCTGCTCCTGTTGCTCCTGTCACTCCGTCTGCTCCCGTTGCTCCTGTCACTCCGTCTGCTCCTGTTGCTCCTGTCACTCCGTCTGCTCCCGTTGCTCCAGTCACTCCGTCTGCTCCTGTTGCTCCAGTCACCCCGTCTGCTCCGTCTGCTCCGTCTGCTCCTGTTGCTCCAGTCACTCCGTCTGCTCCCGTTGCTCCAGTCACTCCGTCTGCTCCTGTTGCACCAGTCGCTCCGTCTGCTCCCGTTTCTCCAGTCACTCCGTCTGCTCCCGTTACTCCAGTCGCTCCATCAGCTCCAGTTGCTCCAGTCACTCCGTCTGCTCCCGTTGCTCCAGTTGCTCCGTCTGCTCCCGTTGCTCCAGTCGCTCCTGTCACTCCGTCTGCTCCAGTTACTCCTGTTGCTCCGTCAGCTCCCGTTGCTCCTGTTGCTCCAGTCACTCCGTCTGCTCCTGTTGCACCAGTCACCCCGTCTGCTCCTGTTGCTCCAGTCACCCCGTCTGCTCCCGTCGCTCCAGTCACTCCGTCTGCTCCTGTTGCTCCAGTCACTCCGTCTGCTCCCGTTGCTCCAGTCGCTCCGTCTGCTCCCGTTGCTCCAGTCACTCCGGCTGCTCCCGTTGCTCCAGTCACTCCGTCTGCTCCCGTTGCACCTGTCACTCCGTCTGCTCCTGTTGCTCCAGTCACTCCGTTTGCTCCCGTTGCTCCAGTCACTCCGTCTGCTCCAGTCGCACCTGTTGCTCCGTCCGCTCCTGTTGCTCCAGTCACTCCGTCCGCACCTGTCACACCTGTCGCTCCTGTTGCTCCAGTCACTCCGTCTGCTCCAGTCGCTCCTGTCACTCCGTCTGCACCTGTCGCTCCAGTCGCTCCGTCTGTTCCCGTTGCTCCAGTCACTCCGTCTGCTCCCGTTGCTCCAGTCACTCCATCTGCTCCTGTTGCACCTGTCACTCCGTCTGCTCCCGTTGCTCCAGTTGCTCCGTCTGCTCCCGTTGCTCCAGTCACCCCGTCTGCTCCATCAGCTCCAGTCGCACCTGTTGCTCCAGTCACTCCGTCTGCTCCCGTTGCTCCAATCGCTCCGTCTGCTCCTGTTGCTCCAGTCACTCCGTCTGCTCCTGTTGCTCCAGTCACTCCGTCTGCTCCTGTTGCTCCAGTCACTCCGTCTGCTCCTGTTGCTCCAGTCACTCCGTCTGCTCCTGTTGCTCCAGTCACTCCGTCTGCTCCCGTTGCTCCAGTCGCTCCGTCCGCCCCTGTCGCTCCAGTTACTCCAACTGTTGCACCGAGTAATTCAGAATGAACAAGTCGGTGAGCAGTCACGATTTGACCTATACTATTTTTTCCCCATACTGAAATTTGAATAGGATCATTTACCAGGCTTAAAGTCGTAAATATAAATTCAAATCCATCAAAATCTGCATAATAATCTGATGATATTACTTGTTCAGGCATAACGTTAAAAAGTTCACTAACATATAAAGTTCTTGTCCCATCTATATAATATCCTTGGACGAGAACCGTAGAAGAAACAACATCGCTTTGGTTATCGATTTTGATCGTAACATGTTGAGTAGGTCGTATACCTCCCACCATCGTATTATCAATCGGCCCGGTAGATAAATTGCTCAATTTCTCAACACTCCTTTAGATTATTGCTGAATATTTTTCCCACGCTGCTATTCGATGAGGATCTACTAATTGCCCCGAAGCCTGTTTTCCCCAGACCGAAATCCCTAGCTCTGCTTCAACCTCGTCTACTGTTGCAAACACAAATTCAAATGCATCTAAATCAGCAAAATAGTTCCTAGTAAGAACTTGGTTAGGTGCGAGATTTAGCATTTCATTCACGTACATCGTTCTTGATCCATTTAATAAAAAGCCTTGAATGACAAAATTATATGGATTAAGAGAATCACGGTTAACTACTTTTACTGTTACGATTTGAGTCTGTCTGACCCCCAGAATTGAAGTATTATCTATAGGTCCAGTTGAATATAAAGCCATCTTTATTCACTCCTCTCTCCCACTGCATTTTGAAAGATTACAAACTATAACACTAGTAACATGGTTCATAATTAATAGCTCTATATAGTAATATTCTGTATTTAAAATTAATGTGTGGACATTTATGCAAAGGAATTGCCATTCGAGTAATGACTACCTTCTATACTTTGAATTCGCAATCTACTAATCGAACAATCTAATACTCAAACATCTTCTAGATTTCACTGAGTAACACACCCTATTGCTTTTTTCGAAATATTCGTTATACTGATAAAAATTATTCAAGCATCGATGAGCGGGAGAGTAGTTAACGTGTTCTAGTCCTCAGCGAGCCGGGTAAGTGTAAGCCGGCACAGATCACCTAATGAAGCGCACCCGTGAGATGGACTTCTGAACCCAAGTAGGAAGCCCCGGCTAAAGACCGTTATCCTGTAAGGTGGCTAAACGTCTGTTTAGCAACGAGAGTGGTACCGCGAGCGCTTAAGCCCTCGTCTCTTTTGAGACGAGGGCTTTTTTGTATTTTCAAAGGAGGGTATAACATGTTAAAGCAAATCATCAAAAACAGCATTGAACAAAGTGTAAAAAAAGTGTTCCACAGCTTAGAAATTTCCTACACTAAGGATGTTGCTCTTCTAATCGAACAGCCAGCGAATCTGGAGCATGGTGATTATTCCTGCAATATTGCTATGCAGCTAGCTAAAACCCTGCGCAAATCTCCTCTCGTCATAGCCGAATTAGTAAAAACAGAAATTAAACTACAAGAGAGTTACACAGGTCTTTTACAAAAAGTCGAAGTAGCTGCTCCTGGTTTCATTAATTTGTATATCGATTGGCAGGTGTGGGCTAAACATTCCTTTGATCTACCTGACAGCACAGGGGGCAAGGTCATCATCGAGCACACTTCCATCAATCCCAATAAAGCTGCTCATGTAGGTCACCTGAGAAATGCTTGCATCGGCGATACACTAGTCAGAATAATGAAAAGAACCGGATATAATGTTGAGGTCCATAACTACGTTGATGATCTGGGCAACCAGCTGGCTGATACAGTTGTAGGTTTATTAAATGTACCTTTGGAAGGAGATCATCAACGCTTCGGTGATTATTGCTGGGATCTTTATGCCAAAGTGAACAAAGAATATGCACGGAATCCAGAGATGACACACAAGCGCACGGATATGCTGCATGCTCTTGAACAGGGTGACGGCAATGAGGCGTGGCTGGGCAACCTAGTCGCTGAACGTATCGTGAGAGAACATGTAGCGGAAATGAAGCGTTTTGGTATTCATTATGACCTGCTGGTATGGGAGAGTAATATTTTAAAAGAGGGATTCTGGACAGCCGCATCTGAGCGATTGAAGCAAACGGCAGTTTTTGTACAGGAGACTGAAGGTAAGCTTGCGGGATGCTGGGTGCTAAAGCAAGGGACAGACGTAAACAATGAAACGGATTCCGAGGATCATCAGATGGATAAGGTGCTTGTGCGTTCGAATGGTATTTTGACGTATACAGCCAAAGACATTGCTTATCATCTCTGGAAATTCGGTCTACTAACCAAGGATTTCACCTATAGTGAATTCTCATCCGGCTTATGGACCACAGGATTAACTGGAACCCAAGAGCCTTATGGACATGCAGACCGTGTCATTAACGTGATTGATTATAGACAGGAATATCCGCAACAAATGGTTAAGCAGGCTTTAAGCGCACTAGGTTATAACGATCAGGCAGAAAAGCTCCATCATGTAAGTTACGGTGTTGTTTCTCTTAGTCCGGCCTCAGCTGCTGAGCTGGGAATAAATATTTCAGAAGGAAAATCTTCTTATGCCATGTCCGGACGCCAAGGAATTGGCGTAAAGGTGAGCGATTTAGTGAAGCTTATGGAACAGAACATAGAACATTCGCGCTCCGATAAAGAGGGGCTTTCCAGCCACATCATTGCAGCTGCTGCCATTCGTTATTATCTGCTGCGGTTCAATCTGGGAACGGAAATCGTGTTTGATTTCAAACAAGCTACAGAAATATCCGGGAATACCGGGGTTTATCTGATGTACACCTATGCTCGTGCTAGCAGTGTTTTGAGCAAATCTACAATCCCATTCAGCACAGACGCCTCAGTACTTCAATTCCCTATCGAAATGGAAAAAGCAGAACTTGCTCTCCTGAGACAGCTTAGCCTCTGGCAGGAGACATTGTATTCTGCCAGTGTAGAATTGACGCCGAATATACTCTGTACCTACGCGCATACCTTAGCCACACTCTTCAATAACTTCTATTCTTTATGTCCGATTTTAAAAGGTGAGGCAGGAACCATTGCCTTTCGTCTCTGGCTCACTTCGAGATTTAAGGACACTTTAGGGGATGTACTTGAAGTGCTTGGGTTACCGACACCGAGCCGTATGTAGCACAAAAAAGGGCAATCTCCACGCTTATCGCGGAGATTGCCCTTCAAATAATATGATCTTACTTATAAATGTCTATCACATTTCCAGCTTCCACGCAGAGACGATCAAAGTCTTCGCGCTTGATCCGGATACCGCCACTACGGTAACGATTAAGCGTATCTTCCGCTTGCACTTCCTTACCGTTAACAGTAATCCGACTGTTGTCAGAGCCCGTAAGGTGATAAATAAAGTCTACCTTAGTACCTGCATACTCAAAGCTAAAGTGCATTCCGTCCAGTGACTCCGGCAGAATTGGGTCGATGATTAAATCCCCGCCTTCCGTACGGATCCCCAGTGCATTGGAGATTAACTGGTTCATGTAGATCCCAGGACCGCTGGAATAGATTCTCCATCCACCTTTGACCGCTACATCACCATTACGCAGCTTATCGAAATTCTCCTGTGCCTCATAACGGGTGTTAAATTTACCGTCCGAGCTGCTGAAATAAGAGTTAGCCTGACGTAGTTCAGCGTTTGGCACCACGTCACGGATTCCGATCGGATTGATCGCCGCTAGGCCATTCCAGACCTGATCGGTTTTCCCTAGCTTAGCCATAGCTTCTACATAACGGATGTGTGCATGCACATATTGAAGTCCAATTTCCCGACCAAAGTTAGAAGCTTGCTCCGCACGTTTGAAATGAGTGCTAACGCCGCCAACGTATTGTGCTGGACGGTTCATCAGACGAACGCCGTCTGGGCAGAACAATTTATCCTGGATCACTTCATAGTGCGCTTCAGCTTGTTCCGGTGTAAGCAGCTCACTGATCATACTGCGCGTCATTGGCAGCAGACGGTATTGAATTCCGGTTTCTGTATCGCTTGGATGTACCATAAGCTTCACCTGCTCAGGGTCCTCCATATACAGGAATCCAGGAATTACCTCAGATTGGAGCATATGAGTGTTGAAATCCTCACGGATTCCCTCTACCATCGCTTTCAGCTCTTCAGAACCTGCTGGATCAACTTTATGAAGCACTTCAGAGAACTGATTCAATGTCTGATACGTAAGCGCCACTGTCCAGCTACTCACCATGTACTGCTTCAGCTGTGGATTTGCCGGCTGGAGTGTATCATCCCAGTCTCCATCACCGTAAGAAGACAAATGCGTGTCATGCAGGAAGTGATTCTTAATATAAGCAACTTCCTTCCGTGCATGATCCAGCAGCGTCGCTTTTTCCTCTGTAAAATCAAAGCTATGCTTACGAGTGTACGGCACAGTCGCTTGCAAAATGCTGTAGTCTTGCGTTACTGCCAAATAGTCTCCAAGCACTTTGAGTGGCCATACAATAATATCTCCATGGCTCTCCTCTTGCTGAATCTTCGTATATTTATCAAACATGAACCACTGCGGCCAGTTACCGTCATCTTCATATTGATGAGCATACAGGGTAAGCAATATTTCACGAACTTGATCGTATTTTTGCGTAGCCATGAAGTATTCTACTGGTCCTTGACACACGTCACGGGTTCCCCAAGCAGCACCGCCATATTGTTCCAATCCGTGAGGGACTGAATAATGGACGAGCATATTATGGGTATACCACCAAGCCAGAGCATTTACCTTAAACAGCTCGCCTTCCGACCCATCACCTAACGTCAAACGGAAGCCATTCATAACCCCGCTATAGAACTCGCGGTATGCGGAAATCTCTTCTTCAGCTGTACGACTGCTCGATTGAATCTCCTTACCATCCAGAAGACCTTGAATGTTCAATGTCCACTCACTGCTCTCCGACAGTTCCAGAACTGCTAGCGGTGCATCGGTCTGCTCAGCATGAGAGACAAGTCTACCTTCATTTTGAAGAGTAAAATCTGCTCCCTGTACCTGGAATTTATATTGCAGATCAGGATATTCTCCTGCACTTAGTGCGCTTCTGTCAGCCGAGAAAGTTACGGTTCCCTCTTCTTGCTTGAATTGATATGGAAGCTCGTATTCGTTAACGTTCATTGTGATTTGGTTAGTGACTAGATAGCGATAAGCTTTTCCGCTTTCGGTACGCACATTCAGGAATATCTCCGGAGAATCTGCAGTAGTGTAGTTCGTAATAATGAAGCATTCGCCATCAGTTCTGTAATACCAACGGGCATAGTTGAAACCAACCTCGAATAGAGAAGGCATGGTCAACAGACGGTATTCACCATTCCACTGCACATAGATACGTTGTCCTGAAGCTTTCGGAATGTTAAGTGCATTTCTTGCATTGGTCATGAGTTTGTTGAAATTAGTATTACCAATAACGATTTGAGAGTTAAATATTCCGTACATATAGGAAGTCGTAGTGATGACTTTATCGTTAAGTCGGGCATTATCGCCACTCATTAGAATATGGCCATGAGGGCGCTCTACCTTAAGTTCCTTCTCTTTCAATACAACATGCTCATAATTTTCCGTGAAGAAAGACAGAAGCTGGTCTCCCTCTTTCTCTTCTTGAAAACGAACCGGGAACAAGGCATCGATCTCTTCGCCCGTCAGAGAGTTTGCAGCCAGAGGCGCGCCCAGCTCTTTCGTTAGGAAAGAACGTTCGAGCGTTGCTTCAACTTCTAAAGGCAACTCTTTTACAGTTTCCCAAGCCGCAGTAACATCCTTCGCGAATTCTAACGAGGTGATCGCTTCTGGATGATCTTGCTTGAACAATCCATAAAATACAAATCGGGCTTCCCCGCTCAGCTTCACCCGCTCCGATTGCAGCGCGGTATAAGCGAATTCATATTGATAGATTTCATTACTTAATTGCTCATGACTCAGGCTTTCCGGTTGATTGGTCTCTTTATAAGACAATCCAAAGAATTGGAAACCATCCGTTGAGAAGCTTGCTGCTTTAGTGATTGCACCCTGTTGTAGATATGGAAATTTGCCACCTTGCGGTTGATTCTGTCTGGAGCATACTACATATCCCTTTGACTGATCCTCGAATACGGCATGATCAATATACTGTGACAGGTAGGCTTCATTACTGCGAACAGCACCGATATCGGCATTACCAACATCTTGTCCGTAAACGAGATCCACATCTGCGTCTTGCCCTGAAAGCTTCACATCCCAGAACCAAGCGCCTTGAGCCGTCGGAGTAAAAATAACCTGATACTCAATTTTTTCCGCAGTACCTTCCCAAACCAAGCGGTTCCCAGCCTTACGTACAGTACTTGAAGAATGAATGCCAAGCAAAGGAACAGCTTGAATGCTTCCATTACTATGAATGCGTAAATATAGATTGGATAAGGAGCCATCCACAATATTAGGCAGCAATTGATTGATCATTGTCCGTTCATGAAGAACTTGGAACAGGTCCCCGCTGTTTGTAAAAATGAATGATAAGTCCCCGGCGTTTAAATGGATGTTAGAATTCATAGTAGTAGTCATATTCTTGTATTTCCTCCATTTCGACAGCTAGTGCCGTTTATATTCTACATAATCTAATGCTAAGCGAAAATCTCGTTCTTTAACCTCTTGGCTATTTGGACCCACAAACAATTTGAATTGTCCAGGATCACTGCTAAAGCTTAAATCGCTATGATAGTAACGAAGCTGTTCTTCCGTAAGCGTAAAGCTCACTTCCTTGCTTTCTCCCGGGGAGAGACTGATCTTGACGAAGTCTTTCAGTTCCTTCATCGGTCTTACGACTTCTCCTGAAATGTCTCGAATGTAGAGTTGCACTACCTCTTCTCCATGCACATTGCCCGTATTTGTCACCGTAACAGTTACCTTAATAGGCTGATCCTTCGTCATTATTACTCCAGAAAGGATCGGTTCACTGTAGCTAAATGTCGTATAACTAAGACCAAAGCCAAATGGCAGGAACGGCTCATTAGGAATGTCCAGATATTGTGAGACATAACGTTTGTCCGCACCCGGTACATGTAGAGGACGTCCAGTGTTGAAATGATTGTAATAGACCGGAATTTGCCCAACAGATACAGGGAAAGACATCGTTAATCTTCCTGACGGATTCTCGTCACCATACAGTAGACTGGTAATCGCCGCGCCGCCCTCGCTTCCTGGGAACCAGGCTTCCAGAATAGCATCCGCGTTCTCGATCACACCGCTAAGATCTAGTGGGCGTCCGTTAAACAACACCACCACAACAGGCTTACCCAGCGTCTTCATACGTTGCAAAAGCTCACGCTGCGCTTCCGGCAAGCGGATATCTGAACGACTTCCAGCTTCTCCGCTCATATCTGAATGTTCTCCAAGTGCCAGCACAATCACATCGGCTTCCAGCGCTGCCGCTTTCGCCTCCAGCCATTGCTCTTCTGTAAAGCTCTCAATCCCGGAGCCTTCTGCAACGGTAACCTTACCTGCAGCTGCACGAGCTTCAAGAGCTGGAGCAAGACGGCTAGCTTCTTCTGTTGAACCCAACCAGGACCATGGTCCAAGAATATCTCCGTTATTAGCAAACGGTCCGATTAGCGCAATCCGCTGCTCTGTCGCAAGCGGCAGAACCTGATCATTCTTTAGTAGAACGCAGGATTTAACCGCTAATTCCCTCGCTGCTGTCCGGTGAGCCTCACAGAAAATTACCTCGCGCTCTTTCTCTATATCTGCCCCACGTAACGGATTCTCAAACAAGCCCAGTCTTTGCTTCAATTTCAAAATACGAAGTACGGCTTCATCAATGATACTTTCATCCACTTGCCCATCAGCTACAAGAGATGGCAATTGGTGAACATAACACTCTGTCATCATCTCGATATCCACGCTAGCCTTGATAGCTTTAAGCGCTGCTTCAGCCTCGTCCTCGGCGACACCATGCGGGATCAGTTCCTTCACCGCGCCCCAATCCGAGATCAACACACCGTCAAAGCCCCATTCCTCACGCAGCAGTTGACGAAGTAACTTAACATTCCCACTTATTGGAATACCGTCAATTGTGTTGAACGAAGTCATAACCATTTCTGCGCCCTCATCTAGTGCTGCACGATAAGCTGGCAGATAATATTCCCGTAGCTGACGTTCTGATAAATCAACCGTATTATAATCCCGTCCGCCTTCGGATAGACCATAGGCCGCAAAGTGCTTAACGCAAGCCGCCAGACGATTTACATCATCCGTCAAGTCATTCCCCTGAAATCCGCGTACAAATGCACAGGCAAACCTACCATTCAAATAAGGATCTTCACCAGTAGACTCCATCACTCGTCCCCAGCGCGGGTCTCGAACAAGGTCCGCCATAGGTGCAAAAGTGACGTGTACACCGGAGACTGCCGCTTCTTTAGCCGCAATCTCGGCGCTTAGCTCTGCTCGCTCCATATCCCAAGAGCAGCCAATCGCCAAGGGCACCGGAAAAATCGTCTTAAAGCCGTGCACGATATCCGCCATCATCAACAATGGAATACCCAATCTATTTTTACGTAAATGAGCTTCTTGGACGGCTATGACTTGCTCTGCGCCCGAAAGACCAAGTACTGAACCACTGTTCTCAATCATGTGATCTGTAATCCCCATGGATGCCATAGGACCAGTAATTTGGCCTCCTTCTTCCGCTCCTTCATAAAAATTTGCCGCAAGCTGCTGCAATTGTGCTATTTTCTCCTCAAGCGTCATCTGGTTTAGCAGCGACGTCAGTTGCTGGTCTTTCATCTCAAATCCTCCATAATATCTCTTTCTGTAATTGCTCATTATTCTTTGTTGTACAAGAAATCAAAAGTTGTCTTCAGATGTTCCTCCCAGAATCCCCATTCATGCGTTCCCGGGGTCTCAACATATTGAAAGGTATACGGACTCGCTTGCATATAAGAAGCAAATTCCCGGTTCATCTCCACAAATGGATCTTCCGAACCACAGCAAGTCAGAATCGAAGGCAACTTACGGTTATCGTTGACCAATTTAGCCGCTAAAGCATATAGGTCTTGATCCGGCTTAACTTGTAAGCGTTTTCCGAAAGTGCCTGCCATCTCCCTCGCCATATCCGGAGACATCTGCGGGTCTTTCAATCTTTTCTGAATATCTGTAACACCCGATAAAGAAACTACTTTGCTGTATCTTTCGGGATAGGTAAGCGCACATTTTAGGGCCCCATATCCGCCCATCGACAGACCGGCAACGTATGTCTTTTGCGGATCATCATCCAGTCTCATCATTCGGCCACAAAGCTCAGGAAGCTCATGCGTAACATAGTGGAAGTAATCTAGTCCGTACTCCATATCTGTATAATAACTTCTGCCTACCTGAGGCATTATGACTGTGCAGCCATACTTGTTAGCATACTGCTCAATGGTAGTCAGCCGGTACCAAGTGCTAGCATTATCACCAGCACCATGCAACAGATAGAGCGTTCCTCCGGTGGTGTTGCCCGAATCGACAGGGGAGATTATACTGATGGACGTTGTCATTCTTAAGGTAGGAGAACCGGTCTCAACGGTTAGAAGTGCCATATGTCATCTCCTTACGGAACCTTTTTTAAAAAAATAAATAAGTGTATGCTTACGCTATAAATTATCCTTCTATTTCTAGCTCAAACGATTACCGTCCTTATAAGGACGCCAAAGGCGTTTATGCTTATTTATTAATCTTCTTACAAGATCCTCGCTTAACCAAAACAGACTCGAATACCACATGTTTGTTCTCCGATTGTCCCGAGATCAGATCAAACAGAATTTCAACACTGGCTTTCGCCATATCCACCCCAGGTTGGCTGATCGTATCCAGCGATGGGTGATAGTATTCTGCCATCTCTATACCGTCAAATCCGATGATCGAAATATCATTTGGAATCGATAGACCCAAAGACAATAAAGCTTTGGCAGCTCCGATAGCAATAGTATCTGATGCGGCAAACACAGCGGTGATGTCTTTTTTCTTATTGAGCAGTCTTTTCGTAGCCGTAAAGCCAGAACTTGGACTGTATTCACAATCCTCTACCAAGGAAGCATCATACTCAATCCCATGATCCTCAAGCGCCTTGATATAACCCATAAGACGACGGTTACCGGTAGTATGCTGAACCAAAGGAAATCTGGCCAAAAAGCAAATGTTCCGGTGTCCAAGTGAGATCAGATAGCTCACAGCTTTATAAGACTCTTGCATATCATCAATGATCACACTGGAGAATACGGCAGGATCAACATCCTTCGTAGTCGTGATGGTAGTCAAAACAAATGGGATCGGCAATTGTTTGAATTTTTCTTCAGAATGGTCATATGTACCACCCATAAAGATTACCCCGTACAAATTCTTTTCCTTTACGAGCTGAAGAGCAGCATTGATCTCATCCACACCATCTTCAACATGCTGGATCAGAAGCGGGCAGCCGCGCAGATTCACTTGACGCTCTACTTCTTTGATCATGTCTGCAAAAAACGGGTTTGCAATTCCCTTAACCATAAGCGCTATCGTATTAGAACGCGTTTTTTTCAGATTGCTCGCATTTCCATTTGGAATATAATTATGTTCTCTTACAACAGCCATTACTTTAGCTCTGGTTGCATCACTTACGACACCGGAGTTATTAATTACCCTGGAAACGGTGGCGATACCAACTCCTGATAGCCTTGCAATATCCTTGATATTCATAATTTCTCCTGTTTCACCCCTATAATGAGCTCCCCCTTCATCTGATAAAATCAGCTTAGTGGAAACCCCTGAAATGATGGGAAACGTTTCCCATGACATCATTTTGACTGTTTTCGTATTCAAATCGCTTAATACGTTCATTATGGACAGATATTTTTTAGAAGTCAACCTATGTTTTTTTGACAAAAACCAACTCGCGTTTCGAATTTATTTTAATTTTTCAAGGGATTTGGTGTTAATTACTAGTTTCCCCGCTTTAATTGACTTTAAAATAAGAATGGAATACCATCGATTTAGCTATTTAATATCTGTATAGAGGAAACGTTTCCACATTGTTTTCAATCATATCGACTACTAAATTATCTAATCTCAGCTTGGAATCTTAGAGAGAGAGGGCTACATTTTATGTTAAACATGACTCGCTTCGAAGCTCAGATCCGTGAACGTGGATTGAATGTGTTCAATGTTCGCGTGCTTCAAAATGGAACTCTAGTGGGCAAACTGGATCTCGCGGAGGATATTCGGCGCTTGCAGCATTCGGTCAGCAAATCTTTTACATGCATGGCGGTGGGACTGGCCATCGAAGAAGGGAAGCTAACACTAGATACAACATTAAAAGATGTGTTTCCGGATTACGCATTCACTCATAAGCAAGCCCTTCCCTCAATGCAGCCTGGTGAATTGACCTTGTTCGATTTACTGCGAATGAGCACAGGTCATGATTCCCCTCCATTTTGGGTTGAAGAGAGATTAGCATTGAAGGACGTAAACTGGATACAACATTATCTATCTCTGCCATTGGACAGAAGTCCCGGGGAACAGTTTACCTACAGCAGTGGGGATACCATTATGATCTCTGCAATGGTACAGGCCAGTGTCGGACAAACCGTAAAAGATTACCTCGTTCCCCGTCTCTTTGCCCCACTAGGCATTGAAAATGTCGATTGGGAAATGACCCCTCAAGGGATCACCCTAGGTTGTGCCGGTCTTCAGATTAACACGGAAGAATTAAGCCGATTTGGACAGCTTCTTTTGCAAAAAGGAGTATGGCAAGGGCAACAGCTTATTCCTGCAGCTTGGATCGATTTTGTCACGCAAAAGCAGATCGAGAATAATGGCGACGGTGATTGGGGCCAAGGGTACGGCTGTCAATTCTGGCTGTGCACACACGATGCTTATCGTGCTGATGGCGCTTACGGACAATTCTGTATTGTTGCACCGGATGCTCAAGTAGTAATCGCTATTAACAGTATGGAAGATAATTTGCAAGCTATACTAGACACTGTCTGGGAGGAAATCTGGCCGCTTCTTTAGGTGGGTATATGTAAGATAGGCTTCACGCAGATTTTTTTTTCGTATATTTAGGCCAACCAGGATTATTGGGTTGGCCTTTTTGAGAGGAATTAGGGAAAAACTCCCTGTATTTAGCCGATAATTTCTAAAAATGAATAAAATGAAGGAAATCCTCCCTAATAATCGAGAGAATTTCTATATTCGCCAACGAATTAGCTAAATTACAGGGAGAATTTCCCTAATTGTTAGTTTATTGAGCAGAAATCTCTGGATTATAGGGAGATATTCCCTAATTATCTATTAGAGCTTCCTTTTCTTTGATGCAGGGTGCTCTGCACGCAAAAACAGCCCTCCCGAAGAAAGGCTGTTACTTGCCCCGAGCGGGATGCAGCCCTTTCGGGCTGACTGCGAAGCTGATCCTATCGATGCTTATGCTCCGACGAACCACCCGGGCTTCTCTTCCCACGTACGCAAAAACAGCCTCCCCGAAGGAAGGCTGTTACTCGCCCCGAGCAGGATGCAGCCCTTTCGGGCTGACTGCGAAGCTGATCCTATCGATGCTTATGCTCCGACGAACCACCCGGGCTTCTCTTTCCCTGCACGCAAAAACAGCCTTCCCGATGGAAGGCTGTTACTTGCCCCGAGCGGGATGCAGCCCTTTCGGGCTGACTGCGAAGCTATTTCTATCGATGCTTATGCTCCGACGAACCACCCGGGCTTCTCTTTCCCTGCACGCAAAAACAGCCTTCCCGATGGAAGGCTGTTACTTGACGTCCCGGAAGGGATTCGAACCCCTGACCGTGCGCTTAGAAGGCGCATGCTCTATCCAGCTGAGCTACCGGGACATATAAGAAATAATGATATGTATTGACGCAACGATATTTATTATACCGTATTCAGCAGATTTTTCAAGATCAAACATTTTGGAAAATAAGTCATCTTCATCCTGTTTTAATAATTACGAGGGTACCAAGCTATTTTCATAGCTCAAGGATACCCTCGTTTCTACTCTACTCCAAATTCCGAAAATGCTGCTCCAGCTGCTTTTTTAAATCACCGTATGTCATTAATTCTCTCTGAAATTTGGAACGTTCATCTTCTGGCGACATAATCATACTGCCTGTAAACGCGCTCGAAGTCACATCTTTAAAAGCGTCATGCATATTGTTATCAAACCAATCGGTAGAAGTATCCGCATCATTAGTGAGAATACGGACAATCTCGTATCCTTCCTCGCGCTGATCTTCTACGATATACACCAAAAGCGCAGGATCACTAACAGCACCTGGCAGCACCCCTACTTCTGCACAAGGTGCACCGTCATACTCCATCATTCTGCGAATCTTGGCATCTTTAATATAATACACCTGTCATCCTTCCCTCCTGGCAAATTCCTCTCTCCCCTAGTGTTCGGATAAGGACATACATTTTATGCCTTCCTTCGGCATATATCTGTATTACTTGGCAAAAAAGTAAGGACAACAATCGCACAATAAGAGAGGATGAACCATCATGTGCGGAATAACCGGATTTATCCAGTGGCGCGGAGATCTCACGCAGCACTCGCAGTTGCTGGTCAAAATGACTGAAACTTTAGCAAACCGCGGACCCGATGCAGCTGGAACTTGGATTTCAGGCCCCTGCGCATTCGGTCACCGCAGACTTAGCGTTATCGATCCAGAGAACGGCGCGCAGCCTATGATCACCCGCCATGAGGAACAGGTATATGCGATTGTGTACAACGGCGAATTATATAACGCACCCGAGCTCAAACAAGAGCTTAAGCAGCGTGGGCATCAATTCCGTACCCAATGTGACACCGAGGTTCTGCTGCATGCCTATATCGAATGGGGGCCGGATTGTGCAGAGAAGCTCAATGGAATCTTTGCCTTTGCGGTGTGGGACGGTCTTCGAGATCAGGTCTTTTTTGCACGTGACCGCTTAGGTGTGAAGCCCCTGTTCTATAGTAAGGTGGATGATGTCTTAGTTTTTGGCTCAGAGCCTAAGGCGCTCCTGCAGCACCCCAAGGTACAGCCTGTCGTAGGTCCCGAAGGACTAGCAGAAATCTTTATTGTCGGCCCAGCCCGTACTCCCGGACACGGTGTATATAAGGATATGCAGGAACTTCGTCCGGGGCATGCCATGATCTATAGTCGCGAAGGTCTGCGCAGTTATGCTTATTGGAAGCTGGAAAGCGCAAAACACACTGACAATGAAACAGAGACAGCCGCTAAGGTGCGTGAACTGCTGCAGGATACGCTCGAACGTCAGCTGGTTTCAGATGTTCCTGTTTGCTCCCTCTTGTCGGGAGGGCTGGATTCCAGTGCGCTAACAGCACTTGCAGTCGATTACTACAACCGAAACGGTCAGGGACGAGTGGATACGTATTCCGTCGATTATGTCGATAACGACAAGCACTTTAAGAGTCATACTTTTCAGCCCGGAGCAGATGGACCGTGGATTAAGCGAATGGTCGATGAATTAAATACAAACCATCACTATATCTCATTTGATACGCCGGAGCTTGTAGAAGCACTTGATAATGCCCTGTACACACGCGATTTACCGGGGATGACCGATGTGGACTCTTCTTTATATTTATTTTGCCGCGAGATTAAAAAGAATGCTACTGTAGCCATTTCCGGTGAAGCCGCTGATGAGATTTTTGGCGGATATCCTTGGTTCCATCGGGAGGAGATGCTCTCCTCAGGTACTTTCCCTTGGTCAGTTGCCCCTAAAATGCGCGCAAGTCTATTATCCCCTGAAGTTAATGAATGGATTCGACCGCTGGAATATTTGGGTGACAGATACAGTGATGCAGTGGCAGAAGTCCCAAAATTGGATGGGGAGACAGGTAAACAAGCACAAATGCGCGTAATGTCCTATCTAAACATCACCCGATTCATGCCTACTTTGCTCGACCGTAAGGACCGAATGAGTATGGGCGCCGGACTAGAGGTACGTGTTCCTTATTGTGATCATCGCCTCGTTCAATATGTCTTTAATATTCCTTGGGAAATCAAGAACCTGAACGGTCGTGAAAAAGGGATTTTACGTAAAGCGCTTGAGGGAATTCTTCCAGATGATGTGCTATATCGTAAAAAAAGTCCATACCCAAAAACCCACAATCCAGCCTATTTAAATGCAGTACGAACACAAGTATTGAACATTCTAGATGATTCTACTTCGCCAATACTCCCTTTAATTGATGCTGCCAAAATCCGTGAGATCGCCGCTTCCCCAGAATCCTCTACCAATCTCCCTTGGTTCGGTCAGCTCATGTCCGGTCCTCAGCTGTTTGCGTATCTGGCGCAAGTAGATCTCTGGCTGCGAAAATATAACGTCTCCATCCAATAGGCACTTAGAAAAATAAGAGGTAAACGACAAACCAAACAGCAAGTCTCCTTATCCGGTGACTTGCTGTTTGGTTTATTTTCGCATTTATTAAAAATTAAAATTATCAGGATCCGGACCAAACCGGTGATCTTGGTTCAGATCTTCGATGGCCTTGACGTCCTCATCGCTTAGCGTGAAGTCAAAGAATCCTGCATTCTCCTTGATTCGATCGGCATTCACCGATTTTGGAATCGTAATGACGCCTTGCTGTAAATCCCAACGAAGCACAATTTGTGCGGGGGTTTTACCATACTTTTCAGCCAGCTCGTTGAGGAGGGGGAGATCCAGATTCCCTTGCATTAGCGGACTCCAAGCTTCAAGCTGAATGCCTTGCTCATTGGCATACTTCAGCAGCTCGCGCTGAGTTAACAGCGGATGGAATTCCACCTGATTCACCACTGGCACTATTCCCGTATCCTCGATGATATCCTTCAGATGATGAATCTGAAAATTGCTCACACCGATGGACTTGATGAGGCCCTCTTTTTGCAAATGAATCAGAGCTTTCCATGTCTCCCGATACTTCCCTGCCACCGGCCAGTGTATAAGATACAAATCTATATAGTCCAGCCCCAGCTTACGCCGGCTAACCTCGAATGCTTTCAGTGTTGATTCATAGCCTTGATCAGGGTTGCGTACTTTCGTCGTAATAAACAGTTCATCACGGGCCACTCCACATTCACGAATAGCTTGTCCAACGCCATCTTCGTTATTATAACCAGCAGCCGTATCAATACTGCGATATCCTAATTCTATTGCGGTTTTGACCGCATGAATAACCTCTTCGCCATCCTTAGTCTTATACACGCCAAGACCCAACCACGGCATGGTCACTCCATCATTTAAAGTGGGTCCACCCGAGAACGGTGCGTTCAATTCACTCATCGTTTAGCCCTCCAAGTATATTATTATTTCGTTAATCTTACTTAACCTAATTTTAAACTTCAGAAGCAAGCGCTACCACAAGAGTATAGCAGACTGCTTCATCATTCCCAAAATCCTCATAAAAAACAGTTGCTGTGTAAAATCAAAAGAGGCTTGCATCTTATCCGCAAGCCTCTAACTTTTTTATTCAACTAAATTATTCTATCTTATTTAGACATTCTCAAAAGCAGGGTCACCACTTCCGCTCTCGTCACCGGTTCATTTGGAGCAAATCGGTCATTTCCTTTACCTTGGATCAGACCTGCCTCATATGCCGCTGCTGCATAATCTTTTCCCCAGGCAGGAATTTGATCAGCATCAGCAAAAGGCAAGCTAGTCTTCGTACCACTCTTCAAATCGAGTGCACGTGCAACCATCGCTACAAATTCGATCCTGGTCACCTTACCATCAGGACGGAAAGAATTATCCTCGTATCCCTTAATAATTCCAGATTTGACTGCACTAGAGATGTAAGGTTTCGCCCATGACGGAATGCTAGTTGCATCTTCAAACGGAAGAGTTGTAGTGTCCGTATCCGAGAGTTTCAACGCACGGCCAAGCATAACCATCAGCTCACTGCGTTTCACCACAGCATTCGGACGGAATGTTCCGTCTTCATAACCATTGATAATTCCACGTTCTATTGCGGTAACAATAGAATCGAATGCCCAGTGATTCGAAATGTCCGGAAATTTCGGTAGATTAACCGAACCTCCGTTGTTTCCGTTGTTTCCGTTATTACCATTATTGCTGGTGTTTCCGATGTTGCTATTATTACTATTGTTACCGTTGTTGCTATTGTTTCCGTTATTGCCCGAATCTTCATTTGCCTTGATAACCGTTAAGACAAACGTCTTCTCAACCTGAACGCCGTCTTTTTCCAAAATTGCTTTCAACGTCACTGGAGTAGAAACAGTCGGGCGCTTAACCTTACCCGTATTCGAAATTATATTCGGCTCGCTTGAAGACCAAGTGATTGAGCTACCGCGCTTTCCTTCCGCTCTCAACACCACGTTTTGGGTTACCGAGTCACTGGAGTCGCCGGTAGCAAATCCAATGGTAAGCTCCTCTCTATCAAGCTCTACATCGGTAGGCTTAGGTAGATCACTCAAAGTGATTGCTAATCTTTTTGTACTGAGCGGAACGGTCACGATACCTTTGGCGTTATCAACAACACCCTCAGAAGACTCCAGAATGTTGTTAACCATACTAGGCAATTGAATGCTGATTTGTGCATTGCTCGTATCAGCCTTGGCTTGCTCCAGACTGGTCGTAAATGTAACCACAAGCTGGTTTGCTTTTCTAACCACATTGTATCCTACTCTTCCACCTTGGAAAGCAGGATAGTTCTGAACATCCGCTACCACATTGTTGTTCTTATCGGCATCCATAACCCAATCTTTAGGAATACCACGTCCCACAATAATTTCGTATTTTGTGTTCTGATCGTAGATACGCTCAGTGATCAGCGAGTCCACCAATACCTTTGAATTGACGGCCTGCCCCCACATATGCTGGGCCGATCCGCCACCGCCAGGCGTACTACGCACACCAAGTTCATCATTGGTTGCCGTCCAAGGGCTAGATTCTGCGGTAGGGTAAGCTACGCCTTCCCACCAACTAAACGGTCCACTCATGGAGTTTTCAATCATAAACTCGTAAGCTTTAATCCCCATGTCTCTGTATTTCTCACCGCGAAGCGCGGCGCTGCCGTAACCGGCGTTATACGCACTGGAGTAGAAGCCATGCGGATAACCGCCAAAGTTATAAATAGAATCGGTTGTCCCTTCCTTGACGCGTCGCTCCATACCATAGGTATAAGTATCATCTAGCATCGTCAGGTTGATATTGTCCTCTGGCTGGTTCGCACCATACAAATATCCATCCCACAGCCATCTTCCGAACAGGAACATGGAAGCCCAGTTGGCATCACGGGAGTCTTTCATCCGGTTCTCGTCATTACTTTGCACAACAGATGCAGGAATATAGTTTAGTGCTTTGTCGGTAATTGTTTTTTGCAATTTGGCTGTGAAAGCCGCGAGCAGATCCTCGTATTGAGCGTTAGCCCACTCTGCCTCTGCCAGATAACTTGCTTGACCTTTCACCTTATACAGCTCACGCGCGATGTATTCATAAGATGCCAATCCTGTCAGAGCGGAGTAATTGTCAATCGTCCAATACCCCAATGAATCTATGGCTTTCGTTTCTTTCATAATTCGACCATCTCCAGCGCGGTCGCTTTCAATGCTTCTTGCTCCGAATTTTACCCGCTTATCGAAAACGGTACCCTCTGATCCGTCATCGGCTTTCATCTTTTCATCAAATAAGGATGTATCGCCGGTTTTGCTCAAATATACAGCATACGTCCACGGAAGCTTCCAGTTGGCATCCCAGAACAGGTTTGGGTCCACTTGACCGGTCTCGATGTTAATTCCGCCGGTAAGAGGTATGCTTTCCAGATACTCTCTTGCGTGTGCAAAGTCACCGCTCTGGATCAATTGAACAACAATCCCGATGGTATCGTGAGAGTAAAGTCTGGCATAACCATTCTCACCCACATGCAGATAATTGCCGTCTTTAATAATCATATTGTAAATGTAGCCTGCTTTAAAAGCATTAACCAGCTCTTTATTCGGCAGATCGATATCAACTATTGTGGACAGTCTGTTATTCCAGTAGGATTTCATCTCACTGTAGTTGCTGTCAAACGTACCTAGTTTCGACACTTGCTCTCTCGTTAAGGATGTAAAGCTCGTTTTCCCCGCATCGAAATATTCATACTTATCCCCTTCAATAGCAAACTCTCTGACAACAGTCTCACCAGGTTTGATCGTATAAACTTCGTTTGCAGCCTGATTCATCGGAACCAGATTGGCAGATACAACCGGCAGCAGGCGCGTCTCATCCGAATGATTGGTAACCGTCATTCTGGAATAGTTAATCACGTAGTCTTTGCTCTCTACCGTATGTTTGTTACCAAACGATTCAATTTTATAGTCCATATTGTCTTTAGCAAACTCATTTATAAAGACTGGCAGATAGCCTTCGGCATTATACCATTTGATGCCTGATGTATTTGTCGCACCGAACGTAACGATTTGTTTCGTTGCCACAAACCCATTTTGCATAGGGCGGGTTCCGCCGATCTGATAGGATCCGTCAAGGAAAGCCAGCGTGGCGTTCTTGTCACCTTCAAAACCAAAACCAGCGGTCATTTTAGGGTTCAATTCGTACTGATATTTCATTTCCAGTTGCAATCCATCCATTGCATTCAGTACTTTTGAATACACCTTGATCCGTTCTTGCTCGGATGCACCGATATTCAAAGCTTGTGCTTCCTGGATTGCTTGATGCAAAGCATCTGCCGACTGGCTGGTGTAGCCAATTAGGGCCGCTTGGCTGATCGTCTTCATCTGTTTAGCCATTACATCCAGGTTCGTACTTAGCGCTAGGTTATTAAAGGCTGTTTGCAGCTGATTTAATGCCGTATCAAGCTCTGCCTGTTTAACATCTACATCGTTCAAGCGCTCATGAGCGCTGCTCAATGCTATCTCCAAGGAAGACCAGCTTTGGAGCGTGTAAAGTTGTCTGTTATATTGCTTAAGCTCTTCAATCAAGCCCTGCAGTGGGGCTCGATCCACGTTACCTTCTTTCACAATTCTCATGATGCCCGTGCCCAGACTCGCTTCAGATTTAAAGACACCTGATGTCGATTTGCCAAAGTACTCCTTTTGAGATTCAAAGTTCTTAGACATAATGACCCAGCGGTATTCTCCGGAACCCCGATCTTGCTGAGTCAGAACGAGCGCATACCGCGTATCCTGAAGGAGACTGTAGCTCAACTCCGCAGTAGTGAGACCTCCGTCCACAATCCTGTTTTTGTCCACTGTCGTTTGGACCAGCGGTTCTCCAGTCGGCAGCCCTTCACTGTTTACTGCATGTAGTTTGATGATCAAGTCGCTCACAGGCTCTTTATATCTTTTGACATTCACCTGAACATACTTCATATCAACAGCTTCCTTCACTATGAAGGTTTGATATCTATCCTGTTGATCGGTTTTAGCACCGAAAGTATACTCCTTGAACGCTTTATCCGTAAAATCAATTACAATGTTCGATTCTCTCTTCACCAGACCAAGCTGCGCTGCTACCAAAGCATTGATAGCGCTGTCAACTTCCGTCTGCGTTGCCTCTGTTCGATCAAGGATAAGCTTGGCAGCTACCAGCGTATTCACCAGAACTTGCCACGTCTCATTTGTATAAAGACCTTGTGTCATATTGCTAACTCGGTTGTATTCATTTTGCAGCGCCAATTTATCCGCAAGTGCCATACTGCTTAAAGCGAGTCCAGAGAATGATATATTTCCGTTCTTCGCGACAACCTTTGTCAAACGCCCTTCAATTTTCAGCTTCACATTCGCAGGCACGTTAACTTGATATTTATAGTTCTTGGAAACAGAATCGCCGTATACGCTTCGGGTTACCGAGAGTACATCGTCAGTATAGATATTGAGATCTACATCCGCTTGCCACAACCCAAGACTAAATACTAGGGTGGAATCCTGTGGCTGCGCTGCTACTTCAATGTCCCAGCCAACATTGTTATAGCTTCCTTTGTCTCGACTGGATTTTGGATAAAATAAACCCGTCCCAGTGTCATTTAATCCATATTCAAATCCTGGCATACCATTACTCCAGGTATAGGACATGTAATCGGCATCGGTGCCTCTGTTCAACTTACCCTCAGTTGCTGTATCTCCATATACACTGAAGGTAACTGAATTGGGGCCTGCCTTCTGAATTCGTTGAAGCTGATTCAAATTATCCGCTTTAAAATGTAGCCAGTCGATATCTCCCGTATGTGTTAAATTCAGTGGAAACTCGCCATTGACCACGCCTTCATTAATCTTAGGAGCAGGTGCTGCGGGTGCGGCCTGCATAGAGTACACAGGACCGATAGATGTGATGAACAAGCACATGAGTACAAACTTTGAAATGACACTGTTAAACGACTTTTTCATTTTCCCCTTAGACCTCCTTAAATGATTGTGAAAAAAATGGTTGGACTTTGGTTATGGCAAAGTCCAACCGCTTGATAACTAGTTTTCACCGTATTTACTTTGAAGATCATTCAGCAGCTTTTCAACCGTCAAGCCGTCTTGCTTAAAGATGATTTCCTCTACGCCTTTAAGCAGATCGGCATGAAACGCTTTGGTTTGTTCAGGGTAAGCAAAGGGCATGCCGACTTTTTCCATATTGTCGAATACCGCTTTCAATTCAGGATTTTTCTCCAAATATTTAGGAAGCAGAGAAGATACTGCCGGTGAATATCCAACTGCCTCAATTGCATTCAATTGTGCTTCATCACGTAGCGCATACTTGATCACTTGCATAGCTTCTTCCTTATGCTTGCTGCCGTCCAGTATCGACAAGCCGTGAGAGTACGCGCTTTGTGCTTCTACCGTACCTTTTGGCATCGGCAGAGCAATCAATCCCATATCTGGGTTAGCTTCTTTCAAATGACCTACATACCATGGACCAGCCGTGGACATAGCCCCTTTTTCTTGACTGAATACTTCGCCGTCCCATGGAGCCCCTACTTCAATTGGAGCAATAGCAACTTTATTTTTGAGGAAAAGGTCCACGAAGAACTGCACACCAGCTACGTTTTCTTTGGAATCGATCGTTTTTCCGAAGCCCCAGTCTCCACCGAAAGCGTGAACATATTGAGTGATGTGGAATGGATCGATACTGCCGATAATACCTTTCATACCATCTTTAGTCATGGCTTTTGCCAACTCAACAACCTCATCCATTGTTTCTGGATATTTAGTGATTCCTGATTTTTCAAACATCTCTTTGTTGATCGCCAGCATAGAAGTAGAAGAATCATAAGGAATTCCGTAAAGTTTATTATCATCTGTCCAGCCTTTGTACAGCGATCCAGTAATACGTTCTTTATCAAACCCCACTTTATCGATCATATCATCGAGTGGAGCGAGTACGCCTTTCTTGATATACTCATAGTTTCCTTCATCCGACATAGCTATGATATCAGGTCCTACCCCGGCAGCAATCGCCGTTGGAACCGCTTTCCAAAATTCATCACTGGTTGGGTACATTTGCATCTTAACTTTAATGTTCGGATATTCCTTATCAATACCGTCTACCATAAATTCGAAGTTCTTTTGCTCGGACGCATTAGCCCAGTATGCCATCGTGACTTCGACGGTTTCTTGCTTCTCCGGCTTTGCCGCTCCGGCGTTGTCTGAAGCTCCATTACCAGAGTTACCGGTATTGGATTTGTTGCCACACGCTGCCGTAGACAGCATCAACATCAGCGAGCACAATAACAGGACTGACTTCTTTCTCATTTGTCACTACCCCTTTTATTTAAGAAGATTCACCGTAAGTGGTGTTATCTTCATCTTAGCTACACAGCAATCGAGAGCAAACAGAGGATCTTTACATATCTTTGTGATTTTTTACTTTACCATGTTAGTCTTTCGGTATTCGTTCGGTGGGAGCCCATAAATCTTCTTAAAGCTGATATAGTAGTTGTCAATACTGTTAAACCCTACTCTCTCCGCGATCTCATACGTTTTCAGCTTTCCTTCTTTAAGTAGCTCTAGAGACTTTTTCACACGATAGCCGTTGATATATGGAATCAGCATGGAACCCGTTTGTTCCTTAAAAATACGGCTCAGATAGCTGTTGTTCAGACCAACGTAATCGGCTAGCTCATTCAGTGTCAAATCTTGATTGTAATTGTGGTGAATATAATCAATGACCCTTTTGATCTTGTAGTTCGTAGATGTCGCCGCATCCGTATAACTCTCCTGTAGACTCTCCAACTCCTGGATTAGCAGCAGATGAAGATGCTCCAAACGCTCGGCTGACATGATTTCCTGCATTCCTGTATAGTCTTCCTCCCCGCTGTCCTCCTTCATATGGGACTGAATCTGGCAGTGGAGATTCACGCATATTTCCAAGGTGGCATGCCTGCTTAAAGATCTCTTCTCCTTGATCGTGGCAAACATCTCATGAACTATAGCAATAGCAGAAGATACGTGCTTTTCATCCATTTCCTTACGGATACGCTGTTCAAACAGGGTACACAGTGCCTTATCACTCATTTCCTTGATGCTGCCTGGTTCGTAGACAACAACGTTGCTGCGATCCTCATAAAATAGCATTTCAGCAGATTCCTGAGCTTCATGATAGGCTTTGGGAATATCAAGCAGACGGGCATGCAGCCCGCTGATAAGAAAACTAACTTGTATGTTCAAAAACTGTTTTAATGTCTTTTCAATTTTACGGATGAGTCCCCAGCGTTCTTCAAGAATTTCATTCATACTTCTGATGCCGGAATACGTTTTTATAATAACCAGCTCGTTCGGACTCATCAGAAACAGCTCTAGCTCGCTGTACCGATGCAGCACCTCTTGCAAAATGTTGAGGATCGAAAAGCCGAGTAAATGCTCCATTCCCTTATTGTAACGTTCCTTCACCTTGTCATATTGATCAATCAACATGACGATGCAAAGCACATTAGGCTGCTTCAGATTCAAATCGTACAGCTTTGTCTTTTGCTCAATTTCCCACTCATGGCGAACAACACCGACCGCTAAATCCCGTAAAAAAAGCGTTTTCAACTCATTGCGGTTCTTCTCCATATTTTGCTGCAGAGAAACAAAATGATCTCCCACAGGCTGGTGATTCAACTGTGTCCGGACGCGGCTCAACGCTTCAAATACAGCGGACTGTGTCAGATTCGGTTTATGAATATAATCGCATGCACCTAGCCTAAGCGCCTCTTGGGCATATTCAAACTCATTATGGCTGCTCAGAATAATAACTTTGCAGGCATGATTGGTATGCCGGAGCTGACGGAGAACCTCCAGCCCATCCATCAAAGGCATTCGGATATCCAGAAAAACTACATCCGGATGAAGCTCATCCACTTTCTCCAAAGCCTCTTTGCCGTTAGCGGCTTCGCCTACTAGGTAATAGCCATGATGCTTCCAGTCCACAAATGTCTTAAAATTCATTCGGATAAAGGACTCATCGTCCACAATCATGATTTTCATGCGTATCCTTCTCTCCTTGTTCCATCGTGGTTCTGAGAATCCTCCAAGCTAGGGATCAGAATAAGAACCGTAGTTCCTTCCCCTTTTACGCTATTGATAGTCACCCCATACTTTTCTCCAAAATGAAGCTTCAATCTTCTGGAGACATTGCCCACACCAATGGAATTCATCGTTTGACCGTCTGACATTTCCTGTTGCAAGAGCCTACTTAGCTGTTCCTCTGAGATCCCCATCCCGTTATCCGAGATCGTAAACTGAATATCGCTGCCTTTCCTCTGCACACGTACACTCAAGTTATATTGACGGGAATCTTCTGCAAAGCCGTGAAACACCGCATTCTCTACAAAAGGCTGCACCATAAATTTTAACGTTCTGCATTCCAGAACATCCGGCGCAACATCGATTTCATAATCAAACACATTGAAATACCTGAGCTGCAGCAGTTCCAGGTAACTGTGTATAAAGGCCGCTTCTTCCTGAATAGAAACAAACTCCTGAGTATTACGTGTGGAAAAGGATAGAACTTTGATTATGTCATCTACTGTTTCCGTAATGTTGTTCGCCATTTGAGCTTGCGCCATCCACTTAATCACGGAGAGCGTATTATAAATGAAATGCGGATTAATTTGATTTTGCAGCGCATTAAGTTCTGCACTCCGCTTCTTCTTCTCTTCAATCTTGGTTTGCTCAATCAAATCTTTGATTTCGACAGTCATTCGGTTAAAGGTACGCGACAGATGCCCTACTTCATCCAGACTATCCTGCTGAGCGGTAACATCAAAATCCCCCTTCTCTACCTTTCGCATCAGTCGATTGAGTCTTCGGATCGGATTGGAGATGCTACCAGATACATAGAAAGCTGTTACAAAACCCAGCACAATCAACAAAAGAAGAAGCAGAGTAGAAAAATTGCGTATTTGGTTAATTTCAGCGAGCAGTTTGTCACGGAGAACGATGCTGTAGAAGTGCCATCCAGACACATTGGATTCATCGTGAACAACATAGTAGTTCTCATCGTCCGGCTTCATTTTTTCCATAACCTGACTATATTTCATCCCAATCATGGCCGGATCTGAACTGAACACAACCGTCCCTTTTTCATCCACGATGAACTGGTTTACATCCTGTTTGTCACCTAGTCCGCTGAATAGCTTCTCAAGCTTATCCATACGGAAATTAACGAGCAGCACACCAAGCTTCTGATAGGTACCCACATCGACCAATACACGACCTACAGATAGCACAGAGCGGGGCTTGGCATACATCTGTTTTTCCTCATGCATGCCTACTAGAATGGGTCTCTCTGCATTATTCACAATCGTTCGGTACCACGGTTCAGTCACCGGACTGTAATTATAATTGAATGTCGTATCATAACCCCTACGATAGATTAATGAATTGTTTACAGGGTAGATGAGAATGGAATCAATATCGGGATTAAATGTCATCAACTCTTTAAAAACGTTATCGCTTATGTAACGGAAATCCATACTTTTTTCAAAAGTCTCGTAGGTTACAGCAGAATAATCTTTCGACAAAATTTGCATAAGCCTTTCATCATAAAAAGGCTGCTCCGAGGATTTGAACATACTGCTAACAAACGAGTCCGCAGTGGATACCATCTGCTGATTGGTCTCTTGAAACGATTTCACAATACGAGATTCAAAAACGGACATGGCGTAAATGTAAAAGTAAATACTAATCACCACGAGAGGGACAATCATCAACAGCGTGTAGGTCAATAACAGCTTTTCTCGTATGTTGCGATCCCGAAACCGACTCCATTTCCGCATGAAGATATCCCTTCCCACTGTAGAAAATTGTTGTATTATGACGAATCAATCTTATTCCATATCCTAGTTTGCTTCAATAGCAAACTATGTAAGCTGAACTATTCATACGAATTCGTTCAACTTACATAGTATTTTGTGATTTAACTTTTAAATTAGCGTCCGGCCATATGCTGCTGAATCTCGGACAGAGATAACTTCGATGTTTCCGAGACAATATAGTCCGCTTTTGACAGAATCTTAGCATCACCAACCCCTACAGCAAACATCCCCGCACTTTTTATCGCCTGAACTCCAGCCTCTGCATCCTCTACTCCAACACAATAACGGGGGTCAACCCCCAGCTCCTCCGCTGCCTTCAGAAAAATATCCGGAGCCGGTTTTCCATGAGCCACACTCTCCGGAGCCGCAATCACATGAAAATATGAATCTACCTTCAACTGCCGTAGCAGTGTGCCGGCATTACGGCTGGCCGAAGCCAACCCGATCGGTATTCCGGCATACTCGAGATCATGGAACAAATCCAGGATGCCTGGCAATATTTCAGATTTATCCACAGTCTGAATCAATTGCTTATAATTGTTGTTCTTCCGATCAGCCCATTCCTTTTTTTGTTCCAAAGTGAAGGTTGCACCGCCATCCGGTAGTTGACTCAGTATTTTTTCCAAGGAAGCCATGCGGTCGATCCCCTTGAGCTGCTCATTAAATTCCAGGTCAAAGGGAATACCCAGCTCATCTGCCAGCTGTTTCCACGCTTCATAATGATATTTCGCCGTATCGGTTATTACTCCGTCCAGATCAAAAATAAAGGCTTGAATCTCCTGATGTTCTTTATTCACTTCGCTCAGCCTCCTTCATGTCTGTAACGATACGATCCTTCAACACGTATTCCCGGCCATGAATGAGCAAGGTAAGCTCACCAAATCCTGAAGTTAGGCGCTCCACTTCCAGCTTGCTACGGGTAACCGTCACCTGCAGACGCTCACCCTGCCAGGCAAGTGGGAAAGACAAGCGCTCCCAGGCCTGTGGAAGTTTTGGGTTCAGGCGAAGAGAGCCCTCCCAGGAACGAACCCCGCCAAAACCCATGATCGCTGTCTTCCAAATGCCGCCAATCGAAGCAGAATGAATACCTTCATCGCAGCTATGCATGTTCGTACCTAAATCAATGCGGGCTGCCTTGGCAAACATATCGTAAGCCAATTCCAGTTCATTGACATCGCTAGCCAGCATACTGTGCGTGGATAAGCTGAGCGAAGAGTCATGCAACGTTTTCGGCTCATAATAATGCCAATTCGCCGCTTTAGTCTCTTTAGAGAACCAGTCCTCCAGTAAGTAAAACAAAACGAGAATGTCCGCCTGCTTCGAAACCTGTATTTCACTGAGCTGGGTCATGCTGTAGTCGGCAAGAATGGAAGCCACCTGCTCCTGATCACGGTACTTCTTCAGATCAATAATTTGCTTGTTCAAATAAGTATCGTCCTGCGGAATGATGAACGAATGCATATCCGGCTGCGGCAGATAGATCTGCTTGGATTTATCCTCCCATTCCTTCAATCGCTCGGTTAGAGCCAACTTACTTTCCAAAGTCAAATAAACATCGCTTTGCGCTTGCATAAGCTTGCGGGAGCATTCAATTGCTTTTGTCATATTCCAGTAGGCCATATAGTTGGTGAATGCATTGTTAGAGACATGTTCCTTATATTCGTCCGGACCAATCACATCACAGATATGATACTTCTGTTCCTTATCGCTCCACTCTAGCCGGCTTGCCCAGAAGGTCGCTGTTTCGAATATAATCTCATATCCGTACCGGTCCATATATTCCTGATCACCGGTAGCCTGATAATAATGCCACACGCCATATGCCACGTCCGCTGTAATATGCTGTTCGATTTTGCCTGTCCAAATAAAGGTTGGCTTTCCGGTAACGATATCTACAGGGCCCCACTCTGGCGTCTCTTCCTCGCCGGTTGCTGCGGATTCCCAAGGGTACATCGCGCCGCGATAACCATTGTCACGCGCTTTTGTTCTCGCACCGTTCAAGGTGTGGTAACGATATTCCACCAGCTTGCGGGCTGTTTGCGGGTTCATATACAAAAAGTATGGCAGAATAAAAATTTCTGTGTCCCAGAATACATGTCCCTTGTATCCCTCTCCTGTCAGTCCCTTGGCTCCTACAGAGAAACGACTGTCATGGGCAGGTGTCATCAGAAGCAAATGATACTGTGCAAACCGGATAGCCAACTGATCAAAGGAGTCGCTGCTCTTGATCTCAATGTTCGTTTTAGCCCATACACTTTTCCAAGCCTGCTCGTTTTCATTGAATAGTACATCAAAGCCTTTTTCTGCCTTCTTGCTGAGATATTCCCGGGCGGTATCCTGCAAAGCTTGATGCGCGGCCCCCCGATCTCTCCACTCCTTATCATAACTCGTATGCACCGAAGCCACTTTATCCAGCGTAATGCACTTGCCTACTTCCGCTTTAAGCTTGTAAGTCAGTGAAACTCTTCTGCGATCCATGCTCGGAGCTGGCGCAGTTGTAAGACGTACGCCCCCCTCATACATCTGATGGACACACGTATGTACAAATTCAATATTCGACTCCGATGTCGTTGCGGTAAGCTGGAGCACCTCTTTATCAAACACCCTCCGCTCACCTTCTATAAAATGCTGTGCGCCCGAATTTGTCATCTGCCCGTTGATACCGGAACGAATTGTAATTTCCGCGGATTTCGTCAGCGGGGTGATTTCCACCCGCATACCCATTAGATGCCGGTCCTGTAGCGATACGAACCGCAAGAAAGTCATCTTAAACTGATCGCCGTTCTCGTCCTCCCAGAGGATGTCACGCCGGAGCTCTCCTTGCCGTAAATCCAGCTCCCGACGGTAGCTGTGAATTTTCCCTTTTTCTAAATGAAATGGTTTACCGTTCAGACGGATATCGAGCTGCACCATATCTGCGGCATTCGGAAGCTCAGTAACCTCCTGATTGGCAAAGCGGTTAAAAGCTCCTGCAACAAACAAGTTGCGGCGTTCACCCGGATAGGACTCCTCTGTAGCAGCTCTTAGACCAAGATATCCGTTACCCTGACAAAAAATTGTTTCAAACTTCCCTAAAAATCTAGCATCAAACTCTGTTTCCGCAATCACCCATCCGTCATCGAGCGCATTCAATCCTGTATATTCAATCACTTTACATCCTCCTGTCTGAACGTATTCTGTATTAACCTTTCAGTCCTGTAGTCGCAATGCCTTGCACCATATGGCGCTGGAACATCAAAAAGACGATAATGATTGGCAGGGTCAAGAGTACAACACCAGTCATCGTGAGGTTTGGCCATTCAAAATAACGATTCTTAAGTGTGTTCAGACCAACAGTCATTACATACCAACGACTGTCATTCACCAAGGTCACCGGCCATACGAAAGAGTTCCACGTGCCAGTAAAACTGAATATAATCTGTGTACCAATTGCACCTTTAGATAGCGGAAGCATGATTCGGTAGAAAATCCCGATCTTGCTCAATCCGTCAACCTCTGCCGCTTCCTCAAGCTCCTTCGGCACGGTCAAAAAGAATTGACGCATCAGAAAGACAAGGAAGCCCTGAAATAGAAATGGAATAATGAGACCCTGATAGCTGTTAAGCCATTTCAAATCAACGATCATGGAGAAAATCGGAATAATCATCACTTGGTAAGGCACCATCATCATCCCGATCACCAGGAAAAACACTACGCCTCTGCCCCGATAATTAATACGAGCCAAGGAATAGGCAGCCGTCGTGTTGACAAATAAGTTACCAATCAAAATTCCGAACGTTACAATGATCGAGTTCTTATACCAAATCAAAATATCGGACGTTTCGAAAATGTCCCTGTAGTTTTCAAATGTCCACTGGCTTGGCAGCACAAGATGGCCGATGTCTGCTTTAGACAAAAGCGAAGTATAGATGGCGTAACCAAACGGTACGATGAAGAAAATAGAAAATGCGAACAGTAGAAAATAGCGTAATATTTGAGTTCTCCGGCTATGCATCATCTATATCTCCTCCTTAAGAAAGCGTTTTTGAAGCATGGAGAGTGCAATAATAAGGGCAAAAATAATAAATGCAGCTGCGCTACCGTAACCGGAACGGTTGAAGCTGAATGCCTGGCTGTAGAAATAAGTAACGATCGTGCTCGTTGCGCCGGCCGGACTTCCGAGCGAACCGTTTCTCGCCAAGGCATAAGGCTGGTCGAACAGTTGCATAACGTTAATAATTCCGGACATTATGACAAGGAAGGTCACTGGTTTCAACATAGGAACCGTAAGCTTCCAGAACTGCTGCCATCCGTTCGCTCCATCCACCCGACCCGCTTCATAAATATCGTTTGGAATGGTTTGTAATCCCCCCAAATACACTACCATGTAGAATCCCACATACGTCCAAACGGTTAGAATCATCAAAAATGGGAGTGCATACTTGACGTTGGCGTACCAGGAAACGTCCGGGAAACCAAACCATGTCAGCAACTGGGTTGCAATCCCGTCATTCTGCATGAACAAATACATAAATACAGTTGTCACTGCAATAGTTGAGGTGATATATGGCATGTAATACAGTGTGCGGAACACACCTTTAAGGCGCATCACCTTGTTCAAGTTAACTGCAATCACCAAGGCGATAATCGCTTGCAGCGGTACCGCTACTACTGTCAACAATAAGGAATGGCTCAAGGCCGTCCAGAATTCCTTATCCTGGACAATCTCCACATAGTTTCCGAATCCGATAAATTTCGCTGCATCCGGATTTAAGAAGCTGATGTCCTGGAAGCTGTAGATTAAAGATTGCAGCAGTGGGTAATAGAACCAGATCCCCATCAGAATCAAGATGGGGGCGACAAACAAGTAGCCTACGAACGTTGATGAACTTCCCAGTCCAGTCAGTCTTGACCCGAATCCGCGCTTTGGATTGGGCGATATGCGCTTAGTTTCTAAATTTGGCGTCATGGTGTTACTCCTTCCACTTACGAACCCCTTGTTCGTATGTTTTTAGTAACTCCATCATATAAATTGCCCGATTCTACTGGAATAGAGGATATTTACAAGACTCCGAGGATTTTTACATTGTGCATTTATGACATAAGGCAGGCTGCCAACGACCGGACGCAAAAAAAGCGAGCCCCATGAACGGAGACTCGCTACTTTTTTGCTTCTTTAACGTTTAGACAGGAGGACGCTTTATTTCTCAATCAGTTTAAAATCATCGAAATGGAATTCTGGAGAAACAATACAGGATACTAGCGTCGGCTCTTTGCCTAACGTGCGAGCTGCCTGCCATACGCCTGCTGGAACGACAACCTGAGGCTGTTGACCTGCAGCAATATCGAGACCCAGAATAACCTCCTGCACATCCTCAGGCTTATCTCCACTACCTCCGAGACTAAGCACTATAGGACTACCGGAATGCCATAACCAGACTTCATCGGACAATACAGTATGCCAGTCAGATTGTTCGCCCTCGTGAAGCAGAAAATAAATTGAAGAGGCCGAATGACGCGATCCGGAGTAGCTATCGCCGAGCACTTCTTGCGATATTTCAAATTCGGAGTTCCAAAGTCTTTTGTACCAACCGCCCTCAACGTGAGGCTGTAGTCCGAGCAGTTCAACTAGCGGTGAGATTTCTTTTTGTGTCACGGTAGCTTCTCTCCTTCAAAGTTTGCATAAGCAACAATAGCTTCGTATGCATAAGGTTGTTTTTGCTTTTTACTTTAACGGAAGAAGCCCGAATTGTAAAATCTATTTACTGTCCTTACTCGCTTTGAATACTTCAGCAATCGCGCCAAGACTTCCCAGCGTTTCAACAGCACTTGTTGGCAAGAACACTTTATTCGCAGGACCTTTGGCGATTTCAGCCAGAGCCTCGAAGGAGCGATAAGCGAGCACCTGCTCATCCAGACCTGCTGAGCGAATCAGCTCAATGCGTGATTTTTCCGCTTCAGCCACCGCTTGAATCGCTTTCGCTTCACCATGAGCTTCCAGCTCCTGAGCTTGCCGTGAACCCTCTGCTTGACGGATTCGTGCTTCCTTGTCGCCTTCCGCTTTCAGAATCTTGCTCTGCTTATCCCCTTCAGCACGCAGGATCATATCCTGCTTGGCAGCTTCCGCTTCCAAAACAATCGCACGTTTGCTCCGCTCTGCTTTCATTTGCTTATCCATCGCTTCTTGAATATCCAGCGGTGGCTTGATATCGATAACTTCCACACGCTCGATCCGTACGCCCCACTTCTCAGTAGCCTCATCAAGCGCCAAGCGGATATCAGTCGAGATTTTTTCACGCCCTGACAGTGTTTCATCCAATTCAAGCTTACCGATAATTTGCCGCATCGTTGCCGTCGAGATGTTTCTTACCCCATATACATAATCGGAAATTCCATAAGTTGCTTCCTCTGGTCCGACGACCTGATAGAAAATAATCGTGTCGATCTGCACCTGCACGTTATCCTTCGTGATTACCGTTTGCGGAGGTACGTTCGCTTGTTGAATCCGCAGGTCATGGTACGTACGCACCTGATCAATTACAGGAATCAGAATGTTCAGCCCTGGTGTCAGCAGCCGATTGAATTTACCCAGACGTTCCACTACGCCTACCCGCTGTTGTGGTACGATTTTGACCGTTAATGCCACAAACACTACGACTACCACCAGAATAATTGTAATTATTGCCCATTCCATTAGTTCATGTCCCCCCATCGTTCTACCTCAATAATCGTCGTGCCTCTCTTCACTACTCTTACCACTTCATCCTTACCCAGTGACTCGTCAGAGCTCGCGCTCCACGTATCTCCGCCTACCTTCACTTGCCCGTAACGCCCCTGCTCAATCGGCTCAATAACGACACCTTGCCTGCCGACGATTTCCGTACCTGTATCCTTGAATCCACGTGAACTACGAAATTTAGAAACCAGTGGTTTCGAGAATAAGGTCAAACCAAGCGCGACCAGTGAGCCGACCACCACCTGAAGCAAAATAGATTCGGGAACGAATAACGACACCACGCCTCCAGCCAACGCACCAATACTAAGCCATAGCAGATAAAAAGTAAGCGTCATCATCTCTACAACAAACAGGACACCGGCTGCGATCAACCAAAACACAACCATCGGTGAACCCACCACCTTCCGTATGATACTACTATAACGAAAAGAAACAGCGATGCGTTGCGTAATTCCGTAAAATAATTGCAGGCATGTATATAATTTATATTCATTACATCTGAGGTTATGTGTTCTGCATGAGTTTCCTGAAAAAGAGGACAGGCACCTTTTCTATCAAAGTTCCCCTCATTAAGCACCCAATAATTATAAAAATGTCCCCCTACATTACCGAATTTTATCCCTAGCTTAATCGCTCTCTATGCTTGAAAATAAGAAATGCCTCCACCCATATATATGAAATTAATCCTAATTATTCAACTTCCAACCAACTCTTCTACCCATCTTACCCTCTACCAGCATTGTTATATCTACAAGTTTATCAGAAAAGGAATTCTTAGAACAGCAATTTAGAAAGCGCTTACTTGTTGTGTGATGCTTCATGAAGACGCTATTTTTTTGCTGCTAAATCTATGAATTGGATGTCGGTAGAATGAGAGATACGCACAGGTGAAGGTACAGATCCATTTTAAACTGCGGGAGGTGAACATCGGGATTTCTTGCCGAAAAGATTTCGAACTACACATTAAACCTCGGAGGTAGAAAATCAATGATATTCATGAAAAAAAGATCACGCAAAACCTTTGCGATCGCGATGATCGCCGCGCTTGTTCTGACCCTTTTTTCAGCCCTAGGTAGTAGTGCTAAAACGGCCAACGCTGCAGAGGATTATAAACTGGTTGGTTATTACGCTTCTTGGGCCGCTTATGGACGGGCTTACAATGTATCCGATATTGATCCTACCAAAATGAATGTCATTAACTACGCCTTCGCAGATATTTGTTGGAATGGCATTCACGGCAACCCCGACCCAACTGGCCCGAATCCAGTAACCTGGAGCTGTCAAAATGAACAAGCACAGCCCATTAACGTTCCGAACGGTACAATTGTGCTCGGTGACCCGTGGATTGATACCGGTAAGAGCTTTGGGGATGACAAATGGGATGACCCCATCAAAGGTAACCTGAAGCAGCTGTGGAAGCTGAAAGAAAAGAACCCGAACCTGAAGACGTTGATCTCCGTCGGAGGCTGGACCTGGTCGAACCGATTCTCTGATGTGGCGGCTACGGCTGCAACCCGTGAGGTTTTTGCCAACTCAGCGGTAGACTTCATTCGTAAATATAAAATGGACGGTGTCGATCTCGACTGGGAGTACCCAGTTAGCGGTGGGCTCGCAGGCAACAGCTACCGTCCCGAAGACAAGGAGAACTATGTCCTTCTTCTGCAAAAAATCCGTGAGAAGCTAAATGCTGCCGGTCAGACCGACGGCAAAACCTACCTGCTGACCATTGCTTCCGGCGCAGGCCCGACATACGTGAATAACAATAATCTTGCAGGTATTGCTTCCGTTGTCGATTGGATCAATATTATGACCTATGACTTCAACGGAAGCTGGAATAAGACTACAGGTCACAATGCTCCATTGTACTATGATCCTGCCGCTTCTGCGTCAGGCCTAACCGAACCGCAAAACTTCAACATCGACAAAGCGGTAACCAGCTATTTAGCTAATGGCGTACCCGCGAACAAGTTAGTGCTTGGCATGGGATTCTATGGCCGTGGTTGGGGCGGCGCTCCTGCAGCAGGAAATGGCCAATATCAATTGTCTGCTGGCATTTCGTCCACGGGTACATGGGAGAAAGGCAGTTATGATTTCTACGACCTCGAAGCTAATTATATTAACAAAAACGGCTATACCCGTTATTGGAATGATGTTTCTAAAGTGCCCTATCTCTATAATCCAACGAACCAAACCTATATCAGTTATGACGACGTAGAATCCTTTGGCCATAAAATCAGTTATCTCAAATCAAAAGGCCTAGCAGGCGCCATGTTCTGGGAGACAAGCGGTGACAGGAACAAAACGCTGACCAACAAACTAAACGCCGATCTGGGCGGCGGAGTAGTGCAACCGACTCCGACTCCATCGGCTACTCCAACCACTACACCAACGCCAACACCTACGGCAACTCCAACCATTACACCGACACCGACACCGACGGTAACCCCAACGCCGACGGCTACTCCGGGTCAATGTGCAGCGGCATGGAACCAGACAGCTGTATATACTGGCGGTCAGCAAGTTTCTTACAATGGTTCAGTCTATGAAGCTAAATGGTGGACTCAAGGCGATCGTCCCGACCTTAGCGGTGCTACCGGAGTCTGGAAATTCATCAACGTATGCGGGACAGCAACTCCGACTCCGACGGCAACAGTGGCACCAACCGCAACTCCCACACCAACGGCCACTGTAACACCGACAGCAACTCCAACACCAACGGCCACTGTAGCACCGACAGCAACTCCGGCACCAACCGCAACTGTAGCACCGACCCCTGGGAGTTCTAGCTGGATTGCAGGAATCGCTTACAAAACGGGTGATATCGTTAGCTACAACGCCAAAACGTATACTTGCCTCCAGCCCCATACTTCACTTCAAGGCTGGGAACCGGCGACTACACCCGCACTCTGGAAGCTGAATTAAGACTCATTATTAACGCGAAAGGATCACCGTTTCTATCTACTCTCGCAGTCATATTATCCCTTTTGGAGGAATGTTAAATGAATATAAGTACACGTAATAGGCGAAGTAAATCTGCACGCTACATTGCGGCTTTAATGAGCGCCATCATTCTGCTTCCGCTATATACAAGTGCAGGTGGATCGTCGCAAGTAGCCTTAGCAGCAGGGACAACGCCTACTGCTCCCGCTCCCGCTGCAGATCATCCACGTAAAATTGTTGCTTACTTCCCGGAGTGGGGAGATCAGGAGAATAAAGGATTTTATACTGTCGACAAAATACCGTGGGACAAAATCACTCACATTAACTATGCGTTCGCCAAGGTAAACGCTCAAACGAACAAGATTGATCTGATGGACCGTACAGCAGCTATCGAAAAAGATTATCCCGGCCAACTAACTAATTTGCCGTATAAAGGACATTTTAATCAACTCGTAAAGTATAAGCAGTTATATCCCGATGTCCGCACCCTGATTTCGGTTGGTGGCTGGTCGGGTTCTGGTGGTTTTTATAACATGGCCAATTCGGAAGCTGGCCGCGAGACGTTTGCGAATAGTGTCGTAGATTTTCTACGAACCTACCAGTTCAACGGTGTAGACATTGATTGGGAGTACCCATCCGGTACCGGACAATCAGGCAACCCGAATGACTTCGGTGTGGCTGAGCCACTGCGCACAGTGAATTACAACAACTATGTTCTCCTCATGAAAAAGCTTCGTGAAAAGCTGGATCAGGCAGGCGCACAGGACAATCAAAAATATGACCTAACCGTCGCCGCAACCGCCTCCTCCTGGATTCTAGGCGGGATGAAGCTCGGAGAAGCTAACCAGTATTTGGACTGGGCGAATCTTATGACCTATGATTTCCACGGCGCGTGGAATGGCTATGTAGGGCCGCATTCCGCCCTGTATCCAGATTCTCGCGATACCGAAACAGCTGCACTAGGCACTCCGGTTCTGAATACCGACTGGGCCGTTCGATACTATTTGGGTACGCTTCCTCCGGAAAAAATCGTCATCGGAGTTCCTTACTACTCACGTGGCTGGAAGAATGTGAATGGAGGCATCAACAACACCGGTCTTTACGGTACAGCTCCTACAACCGGAGGCGGAGCAGACGGCATTTACGGAATCTGGAACGATCCTGCACCAGAGCAGCCTGCTGGCGCAAATCCTATCTGGCATGTGCTGAACCTGCTCAAAGATCCAGCGAACAAACGTTATTTCGATCCCGTTACCAAAACTCCATACTTGTTCAACGCAGACAAGAAGGTCTTTCTTACGTATGAAGATAAGGAGTCACTCGGCTACAAACTGGATTATATCAAGCAAAAAGGATTGGGAGGGATGATGTTCTGGGAGTTGACAGGCGATTACTCTGAAAAGAGTGATGGCACTTATACGTATGGCAACTCGTTGACCGATTTTGCCTATGACCAGCTTAAGACAGCCTCTCTGCCAGGTGGAACTCCGAAGCCACAACTACCTGCACCTACGAACTTCAGTCTTAGCTTCAGTGGCGCTTACGATCATCCGAATTATACCTACTCCCTGAAAATAACGAATAACACAGGTACAGATATCGCCGGTGGTTGGAAGCTTGAATTCGATCTACCGACAACCACCACCCTGACTTCTGCATGGGGAGCTGGTACTGTAGAGCAAATCTCTACGGCTTGGGACTTTAATCGCTACCGGATTACCGGGACGGCTTCCCAAACGATTGCAAACGGAGCCACGCTGGAAGTTCCGGGTATGATGAAGCTGAACTTCTCGGGCGGGCCGCAACGCATTACGCTGAACGGAAGCTCGTCCCAGCAGGAGTACGAGAAGTTGTATGGAGGCATGACGCCAACTCCTACACCGACAGCAACACCAACAGCTACCCCAACCGCGACACCGACTGCAACAGCAACAGCAACACCAACACCGCTGCCTACTGCAACGCCAACGCCGACAGCTACCGTGACTCCTACTCCAACACCGACTGCAACCGTGACTCCAACACCTACACCGGGACAATGTTCGGCAGCGACGTGGAGTGCGACAACCGTGTACACTGGCGGACAGCGCGTTTCCTACAACGGTTCACTTTATGAAGCCAAGTGGTGGACGCAAGGAGATCGTCCAGATCTGAGCGGCGCTAATGGTGTCTGGAAATTCATCAGCGCATGCGAAACCGCAACATCTACACCTGCGGTAACTGTAGCTCCAACAGTGACGCCGACTTTGGCACCTACGGTGGCACCAACATCAACTGTTGTACCAACATCTACAGCTACCGTTGTACCGACGTCAACTCCGTTGCCTACCATTACACCTACTTCGGGAGGCTCTATTTGGGTAACTGGGGTAGCCTACAAAGTAGGCGACGTCGTCACCTATAATGGAAAAACATATTCATGCTTGCAGCCTCACACTTCCCTTCAAGGGTGGGAACCAGGTTCCACGCCTGCTCTTTGGAAGCTGTTATAATCCAGCCAATAAAAAGCTCTACATTAATATTTCCGAGTATTTTACAACCTCTGAGTCTAGTGCTAATAGCGACTTTGGAGTCCGTTAAATTCTAAAATCATAAATGAAGCCACTTTTAAGATCAGCTGTGTCCGGTAATGGACACGAACACGCAAAAAAACAGGGTGTCCAGCAGCCAATGGCTTTTGGATACCCTGTTTTGTATAAAAATACTCTATTCCTCAGCTAGTTCGCCTTCAGCTGCCAGCTTCTTCTCCAGCTTCGCTGTCAGCATTCGCAATGCAGCACCTCGATGGCTGATCTGCTGCTTCTCTTCCAGCGTAAGCTCGGCCATAGTTTTTTCATGCTCCGAGAGATAGAAGAGTGGGTCATAACCAAATCCGCCAGCACCGGAAGGTTCTGAGGTAATCCAGCCCTCCACCGCGCCTTCTGCGGTTAGCTCCTGTTTAGAAACCGGATCATACAGCGACAAAGTGCAGACAAACCTTGCTGTGCTCAGCAAAGGCTGGTCCGTGTCTTCCCCCTGCTTCAATCGCTCCAGCTCGCTAAGCAACTTCAGATTATTCTCTCCATCCGTAGCATTTTCCCCTGCATAACGCGCAGAGTACACACCCGGCTTGCCATCCAAAGCGTCTACACAAAGACCCGAATCATCAGCGAGGACCGGGATTCCAAGGGCATCACCTACAGCTTTGGATTTTTTAAAGGCGTTCTCGGCAAAAGTGGCTCCGTCTTCTACCACATCAGGCAGATCCGGATAATCGTACATACTTTTCACTGTCAGCCCCAGCGGAGCAAAAGCATGCTCGAATTCGCGCACTTTCCCCTTATTCTTCGTCGCAACAATGAGAATGCCGCCGTCAGACCTCATGTTACACCTCTTGGCCCGGCTGGCCGGAAGGGATTTTGAGAGCAATTGCTCCCAGCGCTTCTTTCTGCGCAGCAATCAGTTCATAAATTCCCTTCTCACCTAGACCTAGCAAAAGATCAAGCTCTTGACGCGTGAACGGTCTTTCTTCGCCAGTGCCCTGAAGTTCAACAAAAGCACCGCCGCCAGTCATAACTACATTCATATCTACTTTTGCTTTGGAATCTTCTTCATAATTCAAATCGAGCAGCGTTTTATCCCCTACAACACCGACACTGATTGCCCCTAAGAAATCTGTTATAGGAAACACAGGCAGCTTGTGCTGAAGTGCAATTTTGTTAATAGCAAAAGCCATAGCAACAAAAGCACCCGTAATCGAAGCGGTCCGCGTACCACCATCCGCCTGAATCACATCACAATCCAGCGTAATACTACGCTCGCCTAACGCTTGCAAATTCACTACGGAACGAAGCGCTCGTCCGATCAGCCGTTGGATCTCCATAGTCCGTCCGGTAAGCTTACCGCGTGCAGCTTCACGCTGATTACGGGATTGAGTTGCCCGAGGAAGCATCGAATATTCAGCGGTTACCCAACCTTTTCCTTGCCCTTTAAGAAATGGAGGCACTTTTTCCTCCACAGTAGCCGTACAAATGACCTTGGTATCTCCCATTTCAATGATCACGGAGCCCTCAGCATATTTATTCGTTTGGGTCGTTATTGTCAGCGGCCGTAATTGGTCGTCGTTTCGCCCGTTTGATCTCATCTTTTCTGCCTCCTACATCGTATAGCTAAAAGTTTAGCGTGAGTCCCATTTCCCCCGTCATAAATACTGAGTAGCACAATGCTTGGGACGTAACGTCTTTTTGAGCAACTTTTATTCTACCAAAGAGGAGGCACAAAAGCATCTTTTAAACCTTAAAGGGTCATTCTATAACGGGATCTCATTCAAATATTCTGGTGCGGAAACAGGTTTACTGTAGTCCACATTATCCGTGTCAGTAATCGATTCCTTGCCATTCAAGCGAATTTGCACCAGAGAATCATCTGAATTTTGCGCAACCGTCAACACAACCGATTCCAGCATCTCAGCGGGTACCCCTTTACCGTCTGTGAACATATCGTCAGTCAAGGACACGGTAACTACGCCGTTCTGCCCAGCATCAACGGAATCAAGAATCGTTCCCTGTGTCATGACCATTTCCAGCCCATTACCGGATTCAGGACCTGCAATCAATTCGTTCAAAGCAGCAGTCAGCTGTTCTTGTCCGGCGGGTACAAAGCGGGTTACAGGAACATAATATTGGATACCGTCAGGGGATGTTGTGGAAAAATAAACAGTAACCGCACTTGAGTTCATCAGAAGTGGACCTTGCTTCGGCAAGTTAATGCCCATTGTACGGGATAATGGACGATCCAGCGGAGTTCCTTGTAGCGGCATCTCTGTGAGCTTTTTACCATCTACCCAGAGCTGTACGCCTTTAATCTCATCTTGACCGGTCAGCGTCCAAGTGATAGCTTCGAGGATTTTACGCTCATCCGCAGGATCATAGTTATTGAACTCTGAATTAAATTCCACAACCGCAAGATTAGATTTGTCTACCGTAACACTTACTTCTGTTCCTGCTGGAAGAACGCCTTGGAATCCTTTAGGCACTGATGAGGCATATTCTCCTTTGCTCACTAGAGCCATTAACGAGTTTTTGAGTGCGGAGGAAGCATCTTTGCTCTTTGGCAAGTTTAGGGATACAGGAGCAAGTAATCCATTACCATCTTCCAAAAATACAGTTGTCCGATCTCCGGAAGCAGTGCCTTGAGCGCTTTTGGTGCTGCCTTTAGTTGCTGTCTGTGTATCCTCCTGTGTCACCGGACCAAATACACCTGAATCCAAAGTAGTACCTCCACTAGTCTGTAACATTTGCGCTTCAACCTCTGGTGGCGGAGCATCAATCGATGCCGATTCTGAACCAAACAGCCCACAGCCGGACAGTGCCAGTGGAACTGCGAGTAAGCAGACTGCGGAGATTCCGCGGATTTGTTGCATAGGTTTCATCATTTATTACCCCTTTCAAGGTTAGATATCATTTGTACTGCTATGTATACGAGACCTTTGTCCAAAAAATAACAACAGCTTATCCTAAATTGTTGGAAAAGCCTGTGAACTACTTCTTCATCTCAAGTAGGACCTGGATTTCAGGTCACTGAAACTTCCCTCTCTGGACAAATACTTCCGGTAAACGTACAATCTGAGGTAACAACAGTCCTTAACATCATACTAACGTTTGCTGTAATGAAATGACTTACTAAACAACGAGGTGACTGAACATGGCTGATGAAAAAATCGCAAAAATACCGTACAGTCTGAACAGCAAGGCCGTCGCAGATGCGACCAAATTCTGGCTGAACAAGCGTGGAGTAACTCTGGAGGAAATTGCGGAACTCGTAATGTTTCTGCAACAGAAATACTATCCGAATTTAACGATGGATGAATGTATCCATAATGTAGAGATGGTGCTTAGCAAGCGAGAAGTGCAGAATGCTGTGCTAACAGGTATTCAATTAGATGTACTGGCAGAAGAGGGCAAGCTGTTCTCCCCCCTTCAGGATATGATCGAGAATGATGAGGGATTGTACGGCGTAGATGAGATTCTTGCCTTCTCTATCGTGAACGTATACGGCAGTATCGGATTTACGAACTATGGCTATGTAGACAAGCTGAAGCCTGGCGTTCTTAAACGGTTAAATGATAAAAGCACGGGACAGATCCACACCTATCTCGACGACATCGTCGGAGCCGTGGCGGCAGCAGCCAGTAGCCGAATCGCACACCGCAAGCAAGCGGAGCGAGAAATTGAGCTTGAACTGCCTCATACACCGGAGGATCGTGAAGAAGCCGCTAGAAAACTTGCGGAATATGATGAAACTCCGGAGTGAGGAGTTTCAGATGCACCAGAAGGTGAGTTTCTAATACATCAAATGTAACTCTGAGGAAAAAGCGATTGTTTCACAAGCCCTGCGGGCTGCTGGGACAATCGCTTTTTTTGATGGGTTCTATGAATTCCTATAATTTAATCACTACCAACATTTAGTTACTCAAATACAAAAAGAGCAGTCCTCACAAAGGAAGACTGCTCTATAACAGCGTTATACATCATCTATTCCACGTCGATCTTGCAACATACTCTAACTGATATGCTCTTCAACACTTTAAGCTCCGTCGAACAAGAAACCGCCGTCTACCTCCAGCATCACCGCCCGCTCCCGACGCACTAACTCCGCCAAATGCGCTAGGGTCTCACTCATCGCAAAGCGCATCTGGTGAACGGTGGTTACCCGGCTTCGAAACAGAACTTCGCACACCGCAAACGCGCTTAGCGGACCGTTTGCAAGCAGGGCACCCGCTGTATCCAGCCGCTCCTCATGATGAGCGAGCAGGCTGTTCACCCGGTGCTCGAAGCCAGCGAAGGGCTCGCGATGCCCCGGGAATGCCATGCTGACCGGGTAGCTGCCCAGTTCCCGCAGCCCCTGAAGGAACGTCTGCAGCGGCTGGGGATCGCTGCCTGGCAGCAGGCTGACATTGGGCGAGATCTGCGGCAGCACAGCGTCCCCGCAGATCATAAGCCCGCTGTCAGCATGATACAGGCTCACATGCCCCGGTGCATGTCCGCCGGTAATAATGAGCTGCCATTTACGGCCGCCCATCTTGAAGGGCTCCGCCACATCGAAATAAGAAACGACAGGCTGCGGCTCCACCTGGGAATTAAAGCTTTCCAAGTGGGCCTTAATCCCGTTCGACCACTCATCTGTCATCCCATGCCGGATGAAATAAACCGGTAATATCTCATTGATGTCTTTGCTATTGTCTTTCCCTGCATTTTCCTCAGCGCCATTGCCTCGATCATCACCAAAGCCATCGCCCCACATCAATCTAGCCTCCGCATGGGCACGCTCCGTCATCCACACCTTACAGCCACTCTGCGACTGCAGCCAGCCGGATAATCCATAATGATCGGGATGGTGATGCGTAACGACGATATCCCGTATATCCATCCACGACAAGTCCAGCTCCTGCAAAATCCCGAGCCAGCAATTCTCTGTATCCGGGCTGCGCGGACCCGGATCGATAATAGTCACTCTCCCATCTTCGTCCGAAAGAATATAGCTGTTCACTTGACGAAGAGGCGAGTCCATGGGTACCGAGACTTGGAGAATGTTCTTGTCCCATGAAGTAAGCTCTGCCTTAGACATGGAGCGTTCACCACCTTTAAATCTTTTTCCGGAAACCATTTAGGGACGTGTTCCACCAAAGATCATCCGCGTGGACCTTTCTGCATCATAAACCTCATCTTCATAGCTGCCATGTACAGCTTCGAGCTGCAAGCCCGCTTTCTCAATCATTTCCTTGAACTCCTCCAGTGAATAAAGCTTCACACGCTCATGATATTGACGAGGCGTAGGGTCATTCTTAGTGGTTAGAATGATGTCCTTCTTCACATAACCATCCTCAATCCGGCGTGACTCATCTATCAAATTCTCTCCGTCCTCACGCGTAGAATGCGGCACCAGATGACGAATCACATGCGCAGGATTCAAAAAATCAATAACGAACTTGCCACCTGGCTTCAGCAGACGATAGATTTCACGCAGAACCTTTACTTGCTCCTCATCTTTTTCAAAATAACCAAAAGAAGTGAACAGATTAACTACGGCATCGAATCCTTCATCTAGTGGTAAATCACGCATGTCGGAACGGATCCAGGTTACTTTTTCCGCCCCGACTTGAGATCGAGCTTCACGCAGCAAGACCTCCGACAAATCTACTCCCGTAACCTCGTATCCTTCCTCCGCAAGTGCCAGAGAATGACGTCCCATCCCACAACATAAATCCAGCACTTTCGAACCTGGAGGTAGTCTCAGCCAGGCGATCATTTGATCCACTTCTTTACGTGCACCACCGAAATCCCGATGTCTATATACGATCAGATAATCCTCTCCGAAGCTCTTTTCATACCATTCAGTCATGTTGTCTCTCCTCCTACAGACGTCATTCTGCAACTCCTCTTATGTATGCTTATGTAACGCCATTGTACAGTCTTTTGCTGACAAACTCAAAGAAGAGTCATCATCGTGACCTCTCGGCCTTTAATGACAACTCTTATTGTAACTTCCTTTACACAAGCTGCTGTAAATAGACCCTTGCTTCATAAGGACGAAGCTTGAAAGAACGAATATCCTGATCTTTTGACTGCGTGTAATTACTGATTAATAGCTCCAGATGATCTGGATTTGAATCGAACCCCGCTGGCCATTCGAATTCAGGCTCTCCATCAAAAAAGTTCAAAATGACCAACAGTCGCTGATTCTCTAAAGTTCGGGTATACGCATAAATCTCAGTGTGCTCTGCTAGCAGTAGATCATACGATCCGTATACGATCACCTTGTATTTTTTTCTTAACGCAATCAGCTGTTTATAGTAGTTGTAGATAGAATCCGGATCTTTTACCGCATTGCCAGCATTGATCTCCATATGGTTGGAATTTACTTCAATCCAGGGCGTCCCCGTTGTAAAACCACCTGCATGTCCATCATCCCACTGCATAGGGGTACGGGCATTGTCCCGGCTTTTATGATGAATCGCAGACATAATCTGCTCTTCTGGAACACCGTTTTTTCGCTTCTCTTCATAATAATTAAGGGTCTCCACATCCCGGTATTCATCAATGGAATCGAAACAGACATTCGTCATGCCGATTTCCTCTCCTTGATAAATATAAGGTGTGCCCTCCAACATATGAATAAAGGTCGCCAACATTTTGGCCGAAGGAATCCGGTAGAAGAGATCGTTCCCAAACCGGGATACCGAGCGCGGCTGATCATGGTTACATAAATAATTCGCATTCCAGCCTCTGTCATGCAGAACCGTCTGCCAGTTGCTCATGATCTTTTTCAGCTCTAGTAGATTCCAAGGGACCACATCCCATTTCCCACTACCCGGCGAAGCGGCATCCAGAAACATATGCTCAAACTGAAAAGTCATATTCAGCTCCCTCCGTCCGTCACCTACATAATCCAGCGCCTGCTCTGGTCCGAGTCCTGAAGTCTCTCCTACCGTCATAATATCGTAGAAATATAGCACCTTATCGTATAGATTTTGCAGCAAGGTGTGTACATCCTCCAGATTAGAGAACATACCATAAGCCCTTACAGTAGGTGTTCCGTTCGGGTTGTCTGCATCTGGATAGCCTTTCGTCTTCACGATATGTGCAATCGCATCAAAACGAAATCCATCCACGCCCTTCTTCAGCCACCACTCCACCATCTCATGCAGCTTATCAATAACCACCGGATTCTCCCAGTTCAGATCGGGCTGGTATTTAGAGTAGAGGTGAAGATAATATTCATCCGTATGAGGATCAAGCTCCCAGACCGAGCCGCTGAAATAAGACTCCCAGTTGTTCGGGGGACCGCCATTTTTACCTTTTCGCCATATATAATAATCCCGTTTAGGATTGTCCTTCGACGACCTGGATTCTACAAACCAAGGATGCTCATGTGACGTGTGGTTCAGCACCAAATCCATCATCAGCTTCATTCCACGTGCGTGCAGTTCCCTGAGCAACCGGTCAAAATCATCCATCGTGCCGAATTCCTTCATAATGTCACAATAATCACTGATATCATACCCGTTATCATGGTTAGGTGATTTATAAATAGGGCAGACCCAAATCACATCTACACCTAGGTCCTGTAAATAATCCAGTCTGGATATAATCCCTTGTAAGTCTCCGATTCCATCTCCGTTACTGTCCATGAAGCTGATCGGATAAATCTGATACACGACGCTTTCTTTCCACCATTTGGGGTTCATAACTCGGTTACCTCCTATTTAGCTATATGTAGAGTTTAACCACACAGAGCCTAGTAGATAACAAATTCCCCCTACTTGGTTAGTCCTTTTTGATATTGCGAGGGCGTAAGTCCAGTCCATTTTTTAAAAGTAGCACTGAAGTGGCGCTCTTCACCGTACCCCACCAATTTGGCAACTGCGTACATCTTAAGATTTTGGCGGAGCAGCTTTTTCGCTTCTTCTACCCGGTATTGATGCAAGTAATCGAGAAAATTCACACCAAGCTCCTGGCGGAATAGTGAACTTAAATAAGTATTAGAAACATAGGCTTCCTTCGCGACATACTCTAGTGTCAGATTGGTATTATATTTATTACGAATGATCTCCATTGCAGTGACTACTGTGCGATGCAGCGGTCGATGGTTGGAAAAAGCCTCTACCACATTCTGCATAACCTTATTCAGAATCGTAGACAACTCTTCGAGTGTTTCTATCTGTGGTGCCTGCTCCATCCAATTGACCAAATGCTGCTTCCATTCGAAGCCAGCGACTTGTTTCTCTTGCGCGAGTCTCTTTAATCGAACTACAAAAGCCGTGGCTCGAATATTCACCTCTTGCTTAAGACATCCCGGATTGCTGCGAAAACGATCGAGCCATTTCTCCAGCAGATCAAGTGCGAGCTCATTGCTCCCAGCACCCACCGCCACAAGCATTTCATCCTCCAGCACATTTAATTCAGAATCATCTAAAATCCCGATTTCCTGCGGAGTGCCACCTATTACTCCCGTTCCTTCTGTATAGTAATAGACACCGCCTTTTCCGTTTAAAAATCGCGATTCCATCGCCTGAAGTGCTTCTTTATACGACAGATGAGCTTCAGAAATATCCGAACGACAGGAGCCAACGGCAATACTGATTGATAATTTGAGGTATTTCTCCAGATTACACTGCAGCTTCTCAATTTGCTCTTTCAACTGGAGGGGCGCTCGGTAAAGCTTGCGAGAATCCGTTCCGGCTAAGCAGCTGCCGATCCAGAGCAAATTATTGCCGTCATGAAAAGTTTCTATCTTTCCTCGATAGATGGGTGACAATGTCTCACTGATAATGTTTAATGCTGCGTAACGCAAAAGTACAAAATCCTGCGCTGTGCCTGTAGCGGAAGGCGGGTCAAAATCAAAGCTGACGAGACCAATTTGCGGCCCTTCAAAGCCAATCGCCATCGATAACTCTCCGATCAGCTCCTGTCGCCGTTCTAGCGGAACCGGTGGATGATAAATCCATTGGGAAAGGACCTGGCTTTTGACAAGCGGTGCATTTTTATGCCAGGAACGGTCTCGTTTAAGCTGCTCATCCTCTTGATTGCGTTGTCTTTCAATGAGTTCCTTGGCCTTCAGTACCGTCTTCAAAATTTCCTCAGGGCGGCAGGGCTTCAGCACATAATCAACAACGCCTAGGGAGATCGCTTGCTTCGCATAAGAAAACTCATTATAGCCGGATAAAATAATCGACCGGAAGCCGTACCCTCTGCGCCGCGCGACTTCAATCAGCTCCAGACCATCCATTTGCGGCATACGGATATCCGTTAACAAAAGATCGGGCTGTTCTTTCTCCATCAAAGCCAGCGCTTCACTTCCGTTCCCCGCCTCACCCATTACCTCAATCTGATGAGACTTCCAATCAATCATATTTACGATGCCCTCACGAATCGTATCTTCGTCTTCGGCAATCAGCAGCTTCATCATTTATGGACCCTCCACCGTGATATGAATAATAATACGTGTGCCAGCCCCTTCTACACTCTCCAGTTGCAAAGAGGCTCCCGCAAAAAATAAGGACAGTCGTTCCTGCACATTCATGAGCGCAAATCCTGTACGTCCAACATTCTCTTCTTCAGCTAAAGAGTTTCCCCTCGCTAAACGTTGATGTAGCTCTAAAAGTCTATCTGCTGTGATCCCCACACCATTATCCTGCACTTCAAGCACAATAGTTTTCTCTATACGATAAGCACGAACCGATATCAGTCCACTGCCAGACAACGGCTCAATCCCGTGAATCACTGCGTTCTCGGCTAGTGGCTGCAGCAGCAGCTTTGGTACAGTAAAATCCTTGATACTCTCATCCAGAGAAATTTCGAATTCAAAACGCTCCTTAAAGCGATTTTTCTGCAGGAACAAGTAATTGGTCACCAGCTCCACTTCCTGCTCCAAGGTAAACGTATCGCGTCCATCATTTAAGCTCAGCCGAAACACTTGAGAGAGAGAATACACCATATCGGCAATTTCTTTATCTCCCTTTTTCTCGGCTTCCCAACAAATTGTATTTAACGTGTTATATAAAAAGTGCGGCCTAATTTGAGCTTGAAGCGTTTTCAATTCTGCTTCCTGTTGCTTCATTCTTGAGGCGTATACATCATTGATGAGCGATTTGATCCGCTGCACCATTAGATTATAACCATGCCCGAGTAAGCCGATCTCGTCATTTCCTTCAAAAAATACCCGCTGCGTAAAATCACCTGTCTGCAGTCTGCGCATCGAACGGGAAAGCTTCTTCAGCGGTTTCGTAATAGCGGCAGCTGCCAGCCAAGTAACCATTAGGCTAACTACTAAACACAGAACAGCGATCGTCATTGTGACCTGTAAAATCTGACCAAGCTCTTTAACAAGCTGCCGCTTGGAATGAGCCACCACCACATACCAGCCCGTCGTCTCCGACTGAAGATGCGACACAATCCACTGCTTATGATCCGCTGTAGATTCCAGCCTTTTCTTCACAGTCAGATTAGGATCGCTGTCTGCAAAATACGGAAGTTCCAGATCTCTTTTGCCAATCCAGCTCGGGTTCGAAGCCGTAATAATCAGCCCGTTCCGATCAATCACGAACATATCCACATCATCTTCAGCATTGTCGAGATATTGACTCCCAATCTTCCCTGCATCTACACCGATCACAGCGAGTCCTGCCGGCTTTAAGGTGTAAATATTCTTGATGATTCTGGAAAGGACAATCTTATGATAATGATCGCCTACAAAAATACCGTCCGTGGGTCTGGAGAGACCAAAGGTTGGGCTCCCTGCTGCTTTAATAGCTTCCTGATAATACGAGGTTTTGATAAAATCCGAGTACTTCATACCTGTCGTCAATCCTGCCTGATTCGCAGCAAAAGGCTCTGCTCCATTGTTATCTTCTAAAGAGTATAGAATCAGAGATTGAATAGAATTGCCTGCAACCATAAGATTGGTAACGGTCTTAAATACAGAATTACGTTCCTTTTGCGCTTCAGACGATGCTAAAAGCCGCTGCACACTTTCATCCAGAAAGAGTGTATTCGAAAAAGATATCATGCCTCGCACCATTTCATCGATCTGCTCTGCTGTTTTTTTGGTAAGATGATCCTGTGACTGCTTCATTTTCTCCACAACCTGCTGCGAAGAGATCTGATAAGAGTTCCAACCCATAGCAAATATGGTCACCAGAAGCAGAGGAACGAACCATAACAACAGCTTAAATTGGAGCGGAAGATGGCGATAACGGCTGAGTAAGCGAAAATTCCGATTCATGAGAACCACCTTCATTTATATTAGAAAGATGTGTAAACCAAGTATAACTGAAATCATTCAGCCCTGAACCGGCTTTTTACATTCGCTAAAAAATGCCTACATTATTCTTAAATATGGACCATGTTTCTATTAGCTAGAAACTCTTAAGATGAGGATGCAAGCAAAAACGCCTTCGACGTCTCTTATAGACGGTCAGCGTTTATGCGAGAAATATAAGGATAATGTATAGCGTGAAACTTATACATTCTTATATTTCAAGAAGAAACGACGTTGTCGGCTTCCTCGATAGATAACAATCGTTTCTTCAAAATACATCATTCTAAAAAGGTGGGTTTTTGATGAGAAATAAAGGAATCAAGCTAATGCTTATGAGTCTAATGCTTCCAGCTCTGCTTGCAGGCTGCGGTGGCGGAAATAACAATGCGAAAGCTACAAACGCTCCTGCGAATGACAAAGCCGAAGCTACTGCCGAGGCAACAGCGAACGCAGCGGAAAACGCACCAGCCGAAAAAATTACACTGAAGTTCTTTACCGCACTTGCGGATCGGGCAAACGGTTCAGGCAAGGTGGAGCAAGACATTATCGACGCTTATATGAAAGAGCACCCTAACGTCAAGATAGAAGTGGAAGCGCTTCAAGATGAGCCTTATAAATCAAAAATTAAAGTATATGCTTCCAGCAATCAGATGCCTGATATCATTCAAGCTTGGGGTCAGCCTTCTTTCCTGAGTCCACTACTCGATAATGACTTGCTGCTTGAGCTGAACAGCGCTGACTTCGAAGGCGATCAATTTGTTTCCGGTTCCATGGACGGCTTCAGCAAAGATGGCAAGCTGTATGGATTGCCACGCAGTGCCGACTATATGGTCATGTTCTATAACAAAAAAATCTTTGCTGACAACGGCATCGAGGTTCCAAAGACTACTGCTGACCTGCTGGCAGCTGTCAAAACATTGCGTGCCAACAAAATTAACCCGATTGCTATGAATGGTATGGATGCATGGACGCTGCCAATCTGGTATGAGTTCGTTGCTCAACGTCAAAATGGTGATTTCAATAAGATGGATGAAGCTGTTGCACGTAAAATATCCTTTAATGATCCTAGCCTTGTTGCAGCTGCAACGGAAATGCAAGATTTCGCAAATGCTAAAGGCTTTGCCGATGGCTGGTTAACCGCTGATTATGGCGCAGCACGTAACTTGTTCGGACAAGGACAAGCCGCTATGTTCTTTATGGGCGCTTGGGAGTCCGGCCTAGCTACAGATATGAACTTCTCTGAAGAATTCCGTAATAATGTAGGCGCATTCGCTTTCCCTGGTTCAGATAAAGGTAAATCAACGGATGATGCTGCTTGGTACGGTGGTGGGTATGCAGTAAGTAAGAACTCCAAGCATCCTGATGCTGCTGTTGATTTCTTGAAATATTTCTTCGCGCCTGAGAACTGGTCCAAGATGTTATGGCAAGCTGGCGCGGGTACACCTGCGCAAAAATTCGATGAATTCTTAACGGGTAATGAAACTCAACTCCAAAAAGAACTAGTAGATGTCTTCAGCTCAATGACCTCTTCCAGCGGAACTCCGCTGCAGGATATTGGTAACGACGAGTTCAAGCAAAAGGTAATGGAGGCTCACCAAAGCCTGCTCTCCGGCGCTATGAATACAGCGGAATTCGCCAAAGCGCTTGACGCTGCGTCCGATAAATTGGCTGGTAAATAAACACTAATACTACTAGGTATATGAATGACGGCGCTTCTGATTTAACATCATAAATAGTGGCGTACAACCCCCGACTTCCCCCAGAGGTCGGGGGTTTGTTGTTCGGGCATAAGCGCCTTCGACGTCAGAGAAAATTATCATTCCATAATTTAAAAAATGTGTACAATCATCTGAAATATACGGCATGTTCCAGGGTCTGGCTTCCCGTTACGATGGTAGTAGATAGATTACTCTTTCAAAGGACGGAGATTTCCATGCACAGAGTGTTAAGCGACAAAAAAGCGATATTCCTACTCATCGCACCCGGGCTATTCCTGTTTGCTTTTATGATTTGCATCCCTATCTTCATGAGCGCTTATTACGGCTCTACAGACTGGGGCGGAATCGGGAAGTACAATTTTATCGGCTTTGATAACTCCCTCGATACGATATAGTTTTCTCACTAATACTCGCTTATTCGCAGGATTTCGCCCGGTGGGTAAGGGGTGAAAGATCAGAAGGGGAACTCCGTGTTAGACTTCGGCAACATGAAGACGCACGGGAATAGTGGGGAACATATCCTGCCCCATATAATTCCATTTACTGCACGCTTTCTCCACGCCTCCCTTGGAGGTTTTCACTCCCATGTCTCAACGGGTCTGTGCCCTCTCATTCCTTCGTTACGCCTGTCCAAGGGGTGGAGGCCGGTCTTGCTATCGTTACGGGTCTGTGCCCTTTGGTTAAATATATCCGGTACTCCGTGCTTTCTTTGAAATCCTGCAAATAAGCCAATACTCGTGCTACGAAACGGTAGGTTATAGGTTAAGCTGCGAGCTGAATAGGCATTGTTTTTGGAGGGTTGTAAGCTTCGCCACTGCGGGCCATCCCTACAAGTATTCGAGCTAACTTTCCACACAGTTTCATAATAGACCTCATTTTCTTCATCTTCTTTACTTGTACATTGTAGGTATGCATGGCTTTAAACTCCGAATTACTTGCTACTAAACTCATGGTCATCATAAAGATGAAACGGCGGAGACGAGATCGTCCTCGTTTGCTAATCTTCATTTGTCCAGTCCATTTGCCTGAACTAGCTTCTGCGAGGTTTAGCCCAGCATGGCGCAGCAAGGCATTGCCGTGCACAAATCCGCTTAAATCCCCTGCCTCACCTAGAATACCGGCTAGTGAAATAACACTTATCCCTTTGACAGCAAGCATGGATTCAGCAAATGGAATACGTTTTAGAACGGCAACAATCTCTGTCTCTACCGTTTTTAGTTGCAGGCAAGCAAGGTCGTACTCATCGAGAAGTTGCTTCAAGTGAAGTTTGTAGGCATGCAATGCTTGCTTAGTGCCAACAGAACGGCTAGCAAAAGAGATAAGAGCTTTGGCCTTTGGTTCACCAGAATGCCGTTTCATAACCGATTTCCAACCTTGCAGGACGTCTTGAGGCTGAAGTTTATACAATTCTTCGGGTGTAGGAAAAAGACGAAGTGTGGCTAGTGAACCTGTACACATGATGTTTTTGAAGACTTGTCGCAGCTCAGGAAAAACAACGTCGACCCAGCGATGGATTTGGTTCTTCGCACTAACGAGTCTCGTTACGACAGAGTCGCGGTTTGAGAGAAAGACACGTAATTCTTCGAAGGCTTCTGGTGTGTTGCGAATGAACAAATAATAGCCGTTTTTGACCATATCAGCGATGACCAGAGCATCCTTTTTGTCGCTCTTGGATGGCGTATTGTCGCGGTTCTCCTTATTTTTTCTCACGAGATGTGGATTGACTAGAACGACTTCAAACTGGCGATCCGAAAGCCAGTTGGATAGGCTAAACCAATAGTGCCCGGTAGGCTCCATACCAACAATAGCCTCCGTTAAAGCGTGTGTGGATTGCAACGTTTGAATCCAACGAAGAAGGAATTGAAAACCCTCTTCATCATTAGAAAAGGATAGAGGATTACCGACCACGATTCCTCGAAAGTTAACAGCACGAGCGACATGCGTTTGCTGAGCAATGTCGATTCCTACGACTAGATGCTGGGCGGTAATTTTTTCAATGAGTTGATTTTGTCTGTCCTGCGATTTAAACTTCATAGTAGAGCGTCCTCCTGGATGATGGGATTTAAAGGGCTATGACCCGTTGCGTACTCCCATCGTACCGAGGCGCTTGTTTTTTTGCAAAGCTGATAATTAACGCTCTACAGGAATGCTATCGTGAAATCCTATTTCATGACAAAGTATTCTGGACTTCGCTGGGCAATGCCCTGTTACTGACTGCTGCCACTGTATTCTTACAGCATCCCTTTGCTATTCTCATAGGGATTTTCCTGACCAATTCCGGCAAATACGAAAAAATATTCCGGACGATCTTCTTTATCCCAGCCGTAATTTCTGTTGTGGTTACAGCCAAGCTGTGGAGCGGGATTTTTCATCCCAATTACGGATTGCTCAACAAGTTGCTAAGCGGCGTTGGACTGGATTCACTCACACATGATTGGCTTGGAGATCCGAAGACAGCGATCTGGTGCATCATCATTGTTGTTATGTGGCAAGGCTTTGGATACGCACTGCTGCTTTATTATTCAGGTCTGCAAGGCATTCCAAGTGACTTAAGCGAGGCCGCAAAGATCGATGGTGCGAACAACTACACCCTCTACACGCGCATCATCATTCCGCTTCTGTCGCCTATGATGCGAGTTGCCATTATCATCGCGGTTACAACCTGTCTTAAGCAAATGGAAACCGTGTTCTTAATGACTAACGGCGGCCCGGCGAACAGCACGCAATTCTTAGGGAACTACCTTTACAAAACCGCCTTCTCATCGTCGCTATACGGCTACGGTAATGCCATATCCATCCTATTCATTGTGTTCTGCCTTGTACTGACCGTAATACTCAACAAGGTTCTGAAGAAAGATATCGGAGAGTTTTAGAATCCCTGTAACCGGAGGAAATCATATGAATAATTCATTAGCACCTGCCGCTTCGCCCCCCAATCTGAAGCTTCATAAACAGAAGCGCAGTAAACCTACAACTGGCAAAATCCTAATGATGGTGTTTCTTTGTCTCATCGCTTTGATTCAGTTATTTCCGCTCATCTGGCTGATCGATTACTCCCTGCTAAAGAGTGGTGATTTCTTCGGAAGCTCTTTTCTGAAATGGCCATCGCCACCGCAATGGGAGAATTATAGAAACGCTTTTACCTATGGGCGTGTACCACGCTATTTTGCCAACAGTCTTATCATTACAGTAATTACCGTTGCGCTGTCCGCACTAGTGTCACTGATGATGGGATATGCGTTCACACGCATGAAATGGAAGCTGAGTGGTATTGTGTTGTCACTCATCATGATGGGCATGATCATTCCTATTCATGCGACATTGCTGCCGAACTTTATCCTGTTTAACAAGCTCGGAATGCTGAACAATATGTACACGCTGATTCTGCCTTATTCGGCTATTGTCATTCCAATGAGCGTGCTCATTATGACCGGTTTTCTTGAGACCATCCCTCGCGCGATTGAAGAATCGGCGGTTATCGATGGCTGTGGCATTTACGGTGTGATCTTCCGCATCATCCTGCCAATTACGAAACCCGCACTCGCTACCATCTGTGTACTCAATTTCATCAGCACCTGGAATGAATTCATTATGGCGAACACCTTCCTCACCTCAGAGGATCTCAAAACCATTCCGTTCTCCATTATGAAATTCGCCGGAGAATATTCGTCCAACTATGGTGCTCAGTTCGCGGTTATGACGATCATTGCCATCCCGACCATCCTAATCTATCTGCTTTTCACAGAACAGATGACCAAGGGAATTACCGCCGGAGCGGTTAAGGGATAACACAAAAAACACGGAGAACTCTAGCTTCTCTTCTTTCTCCAACATTTTATTGACATTAACTTTCAACTCGTATATGATCTCCTTAGGCAAAATCACAACGAATTAAATCAAAAATTTAATATATCCCGTAAAGGGGAGTAGCTGTTAAATAAAGTCGTCAATACGAGAATATGAGGATATTCTCCGGCTTTATTGGCAATTCAACATTGTTAGCGAGACCTTTACCAATCAGGTTAGACCTTTATTCCAAAGGCTAATCTGTTTGGTAAAGGTCTTTTTTATATAAAATTGGTTAAAATGGTAAGGTAAGTATCTTTTAGTAGATATTTGCATAAGAAAAGGGAGGACAACAGTAATGGATTGGGGATTATTATTAGAGTACGGCTGGGTATTACTAGTTCTTGTAGCACTTGAAGGACTACTAGCCGCAGATAACGCACTGGTATTGGCAATTATGGTTAAACACCTTCCTGATGAGGAAAGAAAAAAAGCACTATTCTACGGATTAGCCGGAGCCTTCGTATTCCGCTTCGGTTCACTATTTGTCATCTCTTACCTGGTTGATATTTGGCAAGTACAAGCCATCGGCGCACTTTATTTACTGTTTATCGCGGGGAACCATATCTTCCGAAAACTATTAATCAAGAAACCAGTTACGGATGAGGCAGCTGAAAGCGGTACGGACGGCGCAGTCAACAAAAAGAAATCAAGCTTTTGGTTTACTGTCTTTAAAGTAGAAGTTGCTGACATCGCCTTCGCGGTAGATTCCATCCTAGCCGCAGTTGCACTTGCGGTTGCACTTCCTGCAAGTGGTCTTCCAAAAATCGGAGGCCTTGACGGCGGACAATTCCTCGTCATCTTTGCCGGCGGATTTATCGGATTGGTTATTATGCGTTTTGCAGCTTCCTTCTTCGTTAAGCTGCTTCACACCCGTCCAGGTCTTGAAATTGCAGCCTTCTTCATCGTAGGCTGGGTCGGCGTTAAGCTCGCAGTCATTACCTTGGCACACCCTTCACTTGGTGTTCTTTCCGAGGATTTCGCGCATAGTACCATTTGGAAGGTTACCTTCTATGTTGTACTCGTGCTCATCGCTGCAATCGGTTGGTTTATGAGCAGCAAGGTAGAAGAGAATGTTGGAGAGAATCCAGTTAAAGAAGTAGATAAACAGCTCCATTAATTGTATTTGTATTGTAAAAAAAAATATAACCCGAAAGACATACCCTGAACTGTAAAGGTGTTTGTCTTTCGGGTTATTTTCTTATTGACCTATAATCTGATCGGTCTTTCCTTGCAGCTCCACCAGCTTCATAATCACCGTAGCCGCCAGCGCTTTCGATACCGTCTGTTGCGGATTAAACTTGCCGTTGTCATCCTTTAAGATTCCCAATTTCACAACAAGAGCCACTGCACCCTTTTTGTTAATAGATGAACTATCGCTAAATTGACTTACAGTCACATCTTTATCAAGATAGGTTGTGAGTTTGTTGTATTTCAAAAAATTAGCCAGCAGAACAGCAAGCTGTTCCCGGGTTAATTTACTATCAATTTGGAGGCTTTCATCCTTATTGATCCACTTACGATCTGCCGCATAAGTAACAGCATCATAATATGAATTTTCAGGCTTCACGCCAGCCACAGTTTTTCGTTCATTATTATTATAATAATTGCTGAAATTCGGATTAGAAGCCTTAACAAGATAGGTTATCCAATCACCAACAGTTATTTCTTGATCCGGGTTCACTTTACCATCGGCATCCGGAGTAAGCACATGATACTTTACTAATTCTGACAATGGCTGTTCTGCTGCGTGGCCTTTGATATCCGTCGCAGATATTTGAGTATCTTGCTGACCGAGATAATCATAAACCGCAGTCCATTTTCCAGTGGCTGCATCTAAAACCTGATACAATCCGTTAGATTCATCAAAGGTTGTATCATATACCAGCTTCACCTTTGGCGCGACATAACTGCTATAAGTATTGTATCCGCCAACCTGAGTGTATCTTAGCTTAGTCTGATATTTGGGTTTATAACTTTCGAGTGCTTCCTTCTTGGATATTTTAGCATCTGGCGATAATGTGATCTCATCGATACCGCTTATCCGATTCCCTATGTAAGAAATCAGTCTGCCGTAAAGATCCAAGCTTACCGTAATATTGCTGTCACTCACAGGAATCCCTTGATGATATCTAATAAACTGGTATCTGAATGCAGATCCGTCTGAAGTCACGCTTGAATTAGCTCCATATTCAACAAGCTTTAGCTTCTCGCTCGCCTGAGGATATAGGCTATTAATTATACTAAGCGCTTTAGACTTAGCTTCAGCCTCACTAAGCTTCTTCCCTCCAACAGGAGCCGGCTCTTCTTTTTTATCCTGAGTAACACCATAGGTTTGAACTTGGTACTGCAATATTTCACCGGTCTTTGCATCTATTTCAGCAGAGGATTGTTCTGGAAAACCAGCACCAATGAAACGTTCATTTCCATTACCACCCCAGTATAACTGCCAGATCTTCCGATTCGTATCCTGATAGTCATTTCTCAAGCTTTGAGAAATCAATTTACGATCTGCTGGAATGTAAGCTACCTTCTTTACAAGCTGTTCCGCTTCTTTTGCAGAAAGCTCTGTAGTAGAGCTTCTTGCTTGAAAGACATCCTTACTCTTGGCAATATCTGAATAAACGACTGGAGTGGATACGGATTCTTTTCCTTCATAATCTATTCTCTTGCCGGTCAATGCATCGATAGGATATAGTGATTGATCCACCGGACGCCAGCCTAGAATCCAGTTGTTAGGTTTTCCGTTCTTATAAATAGGAATGTAAAAAAGACCTACATCAAGCTGATCCGCAAATTGCTTCTGTGCTTGCTCCAAGGTAATCTTAGGCTGTGCGGACGGATACTCAAGCCCTTGAGAAGACTTAGAGAATTGAATTACATCTCCGTTCCCATCCACAGCTATGTTAATGCTATCCGATCCAGAGGGAAGACCATTCTTCATGATATTGAAGAAATAGCCATATTGAATAGGACCGAATAAAGCGCTCGAAAAATAATTATAACCAACATTTTCATTTAATTGCAGATCACTGCTCTTAACCGATGAAGCTGCCTTAGCCACAAAAGCCTTGGCGATCTCCAGTGCCTGCGCCTGCGATATTTTCGGTGGATAATAGGATTCGTTATTCTCACGTGGATATGAAATATACGTACTGATGATATCTCCATTAATCGCATCTATCTCGCTGCTAAAGCCATATCCCATATTCCCTTCTTGCATTTGCCACTGAATATTCCAGATCATTTGATTTGCTGGAGCGGGGTAGCTTTGGTTAGATCCCAGTTGAACATTGTTTACCGTTGCATTTTTTAGGGATGGGAATAGTTCTCTTAGCTTTGCAATCGCTTGCTCCTGCGTGAATTTCACTTTTGTAATATCTGCCTCGGACGTCGTTGTAGTAGTCGGGGCTTGTGCGCTAACCTGGGTTACCACAGTGTTGCTGCTAACAGATGTAGAATCGGCAGCAGCCAAGCTTGGTGGTAACAATAATGCGATTGCCACTGAAGTAATCAATACCGTTTTAGCTGTCTGATGAACAAAGTGCGTGTTATTGCTTTTCAAAAGAATTCATCCTCCTCTAACACGTGATTCATAACATTATACAGATAATTTCTTATATTTTCCATATTTAATTAACGACAGGAAATTACGACATTTATGTAATGTATGCTATATAAGCTATAATGGTAGGCAGCTACAGCTTCAACTCATCTATGAAAGGGGGCCACCCACATCACTGACTGGAACCTTCAGCCGCTTATAGACGGTATTACTGGCCTAGATATTCGCAGTTGTCTAATCGTTCAACATGGAAAACCCATACTGGAGCATTATCGCGAGCCTAAAATTGCAGTAGAGCTTGGCAAAATTAACTCATGCACCAAAAGTGTACTCGCCGCTCTAGTCAGCATAGCCATAGATAAACAAATCGTTCCACCACCGGATACCCCTATTTCACTCTTTTTCCCTTTATTAAAAGAGGATCAGGACCCCCGAAAAAGAGAGATCACGATCGGTCACTTATTAACAATGACAGCTGGCTTTAACTGGACGGAGTTTGGGGGGCAGAATTCTTTTCCGACCATGACCAAAACCGCAGACTGGATAAAGTTTGTGCTCGCGCAGCCGCTTGCGCATACGCCTGGAACCGTGATGACTTATAACTCCGGATGCTCTCAGCTCTTATCCTCGATTCTGCGGGATTGTTCTGGACAAGACGTGGCTGCCTTTGCCGAAGATCAGCTGTTTCAGCCGCTTGGCATCGAAAGCTATCGCTGGGATAGTGATCCGCAAGGCATACATACTGGTGGTTTTGGCCTTTATCTGAAGCCAGAGGATATGCAGAAATTCGGTCTCCTTTATTTGCAAGAGGGGCGCTGGAAGGCTCAGCAGCTTATTCTTTCAGACACGGTTCAGAAGTCCACTCACCCATATGTTGAAGCCACACTTCCACAGAAGGGCTTCTACGGCTGGCACTGGTGGGTATCCTCATTCAATGCAGGCACAGAGCAGCAGCCGAATGAGATCCCTTATTATTTTGCGCTTGGTTTCATGGGTCAGCACATTATTGTGGTTCCAGCCTACGAGCTGGTTGCAGTCATCACTGCGGATAAATATAAGAAACGCTCACCTGCAAATGTCTTCGGCCGATTTATTGTACCTGCTCTTCTTGGGCGATAGGGACAGGGGATTATATGCAGCTTTATGTGTGGATACCACCTATAGAGCTGCAGCAGCCCTAGACGGATAAAGTCTTAGGCTGTCTCTGTTTTCTTTGAACTAATTTCGTTCTTAACTAAATAGATTATATTTCATGGATCTAAACAAAAAGGAAGCCGATCACATGGACCGGCTTCCTTCTTCTTATGATTCAGCTGCGATGTAAAGCTGCTCAAGTCGTTACTTTGGCATATACACCAAAGAACAACATCATCTCTCCGATGATCAGGTAATTAGGTATAAGGAACAGCAAATCTACTGCGAAAAACACTCCAAGTAAACCTAATAATAACACTAAATGGAACATCCCTAATCTTTGCTGTGAACGTCTATATTTATGGAAGACCAACGAAGTAGAGAAGAAGTAGAGCAACACCGACCCAAAAATAAAAAACACCATAAATATATAATCCAGTTGTTCCAGAAATAACAATTGGATCGAAGCAGCGATCATACTCAAGGAGATATAAATAAACAAATGTCCATAAATTATGGTCTGCCCGGCAGTCTCTATACTCTTGTCCACTTTCTTCTCAACATTATCAAAATATTGCCACCACATCGCAATAATTAATAAGAAAGTTAATAATGCAAATAAAATAGATTGCCAGGTCCAGTGGCTGGACTGCAGCACTGCAAGTATACTGACCACTGATTCACCAAGCAGAATGAGCGTGAACAATGAGAAGCGCTCTAATAAATGATGAGTGTTTATAGGACTTTTCACCAAGTATTTCCGACCGATTAAGGGGAGCAAGATGTCTACAGTAATTCCTGCATACAGCACTGCATAACGAACCCAAGAATCGAAGAAAAGTGATAAAGAAGAGATTACTATACCAATCCAAAATCGACTTCCCAAATACCAGGCAGTGCTCTTTCTATCGTCCTCTTCATTTTTATGTACCGTAAGATATTGAATGGCTGTCATGGCTCTTAAACCAACATAACCTACTAAGAATGGTACATAATGTTGATCAAAATCAACCGATAAGCTAGCTGTCATGATTAATACAAAGAATAATTGTAGAATCAGAAATATTCGGTGTGAAAAAATGTCTTGTCCAAACCTGTTAACAAAAACCGATTGCCCCACCCAAGCCCACCAGATCGGAACAAAGATTAAGATAAACTTGGATAAGTATTCAAGTGGAATTGTACCCGTCTCTACATGCAATAAGACATGACTCGCTTTTGAAACTGCAGCTACAAACAGTAGATCATAAAACAGTTCCAGCCAGGTCACTTTCTTCTCAGCCATTGATGTTGATCTGTGTTCAGTTCCCGATGTGCTCTTATTCATCGTTTTGCTCCCTTGGTTTGGATGTGTTGGATCCCTGACACAGCTAATTCCGCCACTTCATAAACTTGTAATCCAGAAAATCAACAAGCAAGAAGAGGACAAACCCCACCAAGCTGAACAGCATAATTCCCGCATACATTTCCGGATAATCCAGTCTTAACCAAGCATCCATAATGAAAAAGCCCATGCCATGCTCGGTACCATAAATCTCCGTGAAAAAGAGGACAGATATCGCCGTTCCAAGCGAAATACGAATCGTACTCAGAATGACTGACAGTGCACCCGGCAGTGTCACATGCCAGAATTTCTGTACTGTACTTGCCCCTATACTCGTTAAGACATCATAGGTATTCTCAGGAATAGCCTTCACACCATCCCTAACCGAAATGATAATCTGGAACAAGAGAATCAGCATAATCATTAAGATTTTAGATGTTTCTCCAAGCCCGAAGAATAACATCACAACGGGAAGCAGAGCAATTTTTGGAACAGGATAGGTTAAATAGACCACAGGGTCCAGCAGCTTATTCCAAGTCAGCGAACGTCCCATCAGAAGACCAATGAGCAGCCCAATGATTAACGCAAGCACTACACCTGCAAAAATTCTGAACAAGCTATACCCCACATTCAAAGCAATATCCTGTGCACCCAAGTGAAACATAGCGTTATACACTGCGAATGGACTAGGCAAAATCGAATGATTCATAAGCAAATAGGCAATATACCAAACCACATTCATACAAAAGAACACAAATACCAGTCTTATTATGTGATGAATCCGACTTTTTCTCACCATATCTCCTGCATTACCTTTCTGATTCGCTTAGTCTGCTCAAAGAAATCTACACTGTCCCGCTTATCCTCATGCTTCATATGAAACACCAATTGATTATCGATAATTTCCGGTATTTCTTCTTTGTTAGATGGCATGACAATAATTTTCTGTCCCAGCAGAATAGCTTCTTCCACATCATGGGTAACAAATAGGGTAGTCGCCGGATGCGTCAACCAGTTATCCAAAAAGAGAAGCTGCAGCGTTTCCCGCGTAATCGCATCCAGTGCGGAGAATGGCTCGTCCAGCAGCAAAATGGTGGGCAAAATAGCGAAGGCTCTAGCGATTGCCACTCTTTGCTGCTGTCCTCCACTGAGAGATAGAGGATAACGATCAGCTAAATCAGAGATTCCCATTGATGAAAGCCACTGATTAATCTGGTTCTCCCGTTCTTGCTTGGTTGTGCTCGCAGTATGCGAGATTTTCATTGCGATTTGAATATTATCATGTACAGTCTTCCATGGGAGAAGCCCATAGTTTTGTGGTACCAGACCGATCAGAGTTTCTTTATCATGCACGGATTTTTCATTAAAAAGTATTTGCCCCTTATAGCTCGGCAGCAAACCTGCGATCGCCCGTAGTAACGTGGATTTCCCGCTGCCAGAGGGTCCGATGATCGTGTAAATCCCATGCTCTGGCAAAGATAAATCCATCTGTCCTAAGGCCAGTTGACCCGTCTTGTACTCTACTTTAAGACCCTTAATGACGAGTCCCTTATTTTTTGAATTGGACATCAGAAATCACATCTTCAGCCGAGATATTTTTGCTAAGCAAACCTTTTTCCCGTGCCCATGCAAATGCAGCTTCTACTTCTTTCACATCCACTTGATTGGCAGGAACATAATCAGGCACCTTAATCTCATCTTTCAACGTTTCTGGATAGCCAACTTCTTTGATCACAAGATCGATATATTCGGATTGATCATGAGATTTCATATACGCTACAGCCTCGTCATAAGCAGCATACATATTCCGAATCGCATCTGCCTTAGCATCAATAGCATTTTGTGGGAAAGCCAATACAAATGGATTCACTCCCGCGGTATGCGTGGAGCTAAGCACGCGCAAGCCTGAGGTTTTACCCATAGTTACAAATGGTTCAGGCAAAATAGCTGCATCCGCCTTATTGTTCTTAAGCAATTCTAAACGGGTAGGGATTTGCGGAACCTCAGTTACCGTAATATCGTCTTCTGTCAAACCCGCTTGTTTCAGCATCATCGCCACCGTATATTGTGTGGAAGTATTTTTGGACAAAATCACGGTTTTGCCTTTCAGATCCTTCACATCTTGGATGGCATCATTCCCAGTCAATAAATCGAATTCACCAAAAGTTGTACTAGTGATCTTCACATCCAGCCCAGCTTCATTGTAGATAGAAATCGCAACTAGATCAGCGCTGATCCCCTCTAGCTTACCAGCTTGAAAAGCGACATCACGATCTTTTGCACTCTTGAACGTTTGAATGTCTAGGTTCACTCCATGTTTCTTATCAAAGCCTTGCTCATGAGCAATCACAAAAGGAATAGCATCAATCGAAGGCAGTAAGCCAAGCGACAAAGTAACAGGTTCTTTTGAAGCCTCTGCTGCGTTTCCCTCTGTCGATGTTGTATTCGTGTTATTCTTTGAACCACAACCTACTGCAAGTACAGCAATGACAACGACCATCATCGACAACATTAACATCTTTTTTAAAGATTTTTTCTTCATAAAACTCTCCTACCTCCATTAATCTTTCTATAGTAGACATGCCTCTATTCTTTGCAATCTGCAAAAGAGCATGCAAAAAGCCCTTAAGCTGTTCCAGGACGCTTCAGGTATTGTAATTTTACATCAGTCATCACATCTTGTATATTCATAAATTTAAATAGTTATATTTATCACATACTAAGATGCAAAAAATCCGAACCATTCTGCAAGGAATCTCCCCTGCAAATTGCTCCGGATTTTCGCTAACTACACCTCATAGTTCACTACATAATTCTGTAGCTCCGTATTATAGAAACCAATACTATACTCCGTCACCTTGCCCAGCTCATCATAAGAATAACGTGTTCGCTTCAGCAAAGGACACTTCTTTTCCAATAGTAGGATCTCTTCTACCTCAGGCGGAGGGACAGCAACAGAAAATTCATCACGTAGCCTCTCAAGGGAAACACTCCGCTCTTCAAGCAGCTCATACAAGGACTGAGCATTCAAATCAAGTAGATCCAAATCATCCATACCATTTACTAAATAATGCGTGTAATGAACGTATGGAATATCATTGAGAGTGTATATGCGTTCCAAGCGTAAACAATGTTCGCCGAATAAACGGTAAGGTTCACTTCCGACCTCATTAAATACTCGCTCCGCCTTCAGCCATTGCTTCCGAATTTGGTGCCCTTCATCCACCAGAATTTCCGTGAACTTTTTCCATTTGGACAGCTTGGAGGATGAGGTATTACGGATCACCTTCGTCCCCTTGCCGCTCCCTTTCTCCAGAAATCCTTCTTGGACAAGCTCCTGAATGGCACCGCGTACTGTGATCTTGCTGACATTGAATTCCTGCTCTAGCTGAGGTTCGGAAGGAATATTTAATCCTATAGGATAGACTCCGTGTAGAATCCGATCCTTTATAATATTTGCGATTTGCAAATATAAGGGCTTATCTTTTCGGGACAAACTCAAGAGGTTCACTACCTTTCTACATCGCCTACGGATAGAGTCATAGCTCGAAGGACATCCGCTTCTGAAGCCATGGGAGTGTCGCCCTCGACAGTATGAGCTAGCATACTAGCGGCAGCGGCAAACTGTACGGTCTGCTCAGGTGTAAATCCTGTTAGCTCGCCATGCACAATTCCGCTCGTATAGGCATCTCCAGCCCCTATTCTATCATAGACGAGAAATCTCAGCGTATCCGAAAAGAAGAAGCTCTGATTCTTATAAAGAAAACCACGCAGTGAATGTGAGTTGTCACCATGAATACTGCGATGGGTGCCAGCGATCACCGAGATATCGTACTGCTTCGCAACTACCGGAATAAGTTCGAGCAATTGCTCTTCACGTTCAGCTTGTGCAGTACTCATCCCTAAGATATGGATCGCGTCCTTCTCATTCATCATTACGATATCGGCCAGCTGCAGCATCTCCTCGTAATGCGGCTTCGCTAGTGAATATCCTTCCGCTCCCCACAAGGACGGACGATAGTTGCAATCAAAGATCACTGTTCCACCCTGCTGCTTGACCGCTCTAGCTAAAGATTTCATGTGATGACGCACACTTTCGTTCATAGCCAGCGTAATGCCGCAGAAATGGATCACATCGAGACTTCGCGCAATCTCTTCATAATGATATGTTTCCTCAGGAGCCGTGTTGAAGCTGCTCTCCAGACGATTGCTGTAAGTCACCTTGCTTGGACGTGCACCAAATCCATTCTCCAAGAAGTACAAGCCTAGATATTCTCCTCCTCGCATAACGAAGTTTGAAGAAATCCCCAGCTTACGCAAATGCGCCGCAGCGGCTTCCCCCAAAGAAGTATTCGGCAAACGGGAAACCAAAGCACCTTCATGCCCGAAGCGTGCCAGTGCAGAGCTGACATTAACCCCGGTGCCAGAGAATGAATAGTTTAAGCTGTTTCCTTGTGATAGCAGCTGAACTCCCGGCACCTGCAGACGCATCATCACTTCTCCGAATGCCCCGATTCGTTTAGGCATATTTATCTGTCAGCCTTTTCATAATTCCAAGCAAATCACGCACATCCTGGATCCGGGTCTGGCCCGATTCTTTATCGATAATGGATGAGTAGACATGCGGAATCACATGTGGCACCCCTGCTTCAAGCGCAATTTCCAATATTGCCTCGAAATTGTCCATATCAATCCCACCGGTAGGTTCGAGTGCAAACCCTGCCTCAGCACAGGCCTTAGCGACAGAGCGGTATTCCTCTTCACGGCTTAAACCCTCCATCGGGAAATACTTCAGTGCATTACCACCCATATCCCGAACTAGCGCAATTGCTGATGCTATAGGTACAATCGCCGCTTCACTCTGCGCAGCGCTGAAAGGTCCTGTAGAGATATTCACATAACCAGCGTGACCGGAAGGGGCGATCATGCTGTTGATCCAGCTGTCTTTCCCGCCAAGATTAGCGCGCGTAGCTCCAACCACCGGGAACACCTGGTTAATATGACTCCCCGGATAATGCTTAGCAATCTCGGCAACAATTGCCGCTTGGCGATTATCTCCTGCACCTAAGCCAATCGATACCGCATCTTCAATCTCTTGACCATACTGCTTCATGGCTGTTACGGCTTCTTCTGCTGTCTTATAATCCTTAGAGAGCACACCGACCAGCACATATCCTTCCGCCGCTTCATAAATCGCTTTAGCATTAGCGATATCTTTTGCGAGTACATTTAATGCGGTGCGGCCCTTATAAAAACGTTGTGAAATCGTCGTCATCTTATTGTCCCCCTATTAATTTACGAATACTGTCTACAATCACGAGCAGATCATCCCCCAGAAGCGGCCGTGGGTCAATATCGAAATATCCCTGCTTCACTCCATAGTCGCGGGTATAGATCGCAACCTCGCCTTGCTGCAACCCCTCTACCAATTCCTTCGCCGTAATACCGGCCTGCTGTGGATCCACCTGAACTCGGCCGCGATAGATGGCACGTCCCGCCTCATCCTGCACAATGGTTACACGAATACCAGGAAGATCATTCAGCACCATCAGTGCCTGCAAAGACGCTTGCTCGATGTCACTTCTGTCTTCCTTCACCATGTATTCCTCCAAAGCTTGCAGCAGACCAAAGGTTGTTTCTTTACCCACTTTCATACTGCGTCCTATTCCATACAATTGGACCTTAACCCATTCCACATAACTACGTTTACCGGCAATGATTCCGGAAGTAGGCCCTTCAATGGCCTTGGACCCACTATAAATCGCCAGGTCAGAGCATTTCACATATTTACAGAGGTCTTCTTCCGCTGCAGCATCAACGATTAGCGGCACCCCTTTACGCTTGGCGATCTCCCATGCTTCTTCAACAGACAACATATTTTTCTGCACCGCATGGTGGGACTTCACATACAGAATAGCAGCAGTCTGCTCACCAATAGCGTCCTCTATATGTTCAGCCCGGCCTTCATTCGCATAGCCTACCTCAATTAGTTTACCTCCACCTAGATAGACCATCGTTTCCACCGGAGCTCCGTACTGTACATTATGACCCTTTAGAATGATGATTTCATTGCGCGGAATGACCTCTTGGTGCAGACGTTCACTGCGGCGGCGGTTACCTTGGGTCACTAGCGCCGCAACGGACAACGCAATACCACTGGAGGCTGAGTTGACGATAATCGCTGCTTCAGCACCGAGAATACGCGCCGTGTAATCTCCGGCTTTATCTACCAAATCCGCTATTTCTACGTAATTCTGTCCACCTTGCTTCATCGCATTCATCACAGTATCAGTAGGAGCCGACACCCCCAGAATGCTCATTCGACCGCTAGCATTAATTACGCGTTTAAGCCCGTATTTCGCATTTAATGAATTCCCCACCTATAACCACTCCTTTTGCGTGAATTACTTTATCCGCCACTCTTTCTTCCCCTTCAGAATCAATAAGTACAGTAGGTTCATGCTGCAAGGTGAACAGGGTCAGGTTAGCAGGATCACCTACCTGTATTCGGCCTAGCTCCGGTCTGCCCAGCCATTCTGCCGCATTTGAAGTAACCGCTGCCATAATCTCATCCAGAGCATAGCCCAAACATAGAAACTTGGAAAGTACATTAGACATGCTAAAGACAGGTCCCTTCATCCGGTTCACTCGATAGATATCCGTGCTAATCGTATTCAGTCCTATGCCGTTACGTTTAGCAGCCTCAGCTACCTTAAAAGAGAAACTTGCTGTTCCATGCCCCACATCTAGATGAACTCCTCGTTCGATAGCCTCAGTCAGTACTTGAAGCGGCTGACCGTCTGCAGCAAACAAATTATTCTCTTTTCCGTTGAGATAATGGGTAACAATATCCTTTTGCTGCAAAAGAGGCATAACCTCTCTGATATCTGGCGGTGCTGAACCGATATGTACCATTAAGGGCAGCCCTGTCTCCAATGATAGGCTTCGTGCAATATGCAGCGGCTCAATTCCGCTAGGCCCGACAACGCTCTTGCTGATCCTAGCCTTTAATCCTACGATCATCTTCCCGTAAGTTCGGACAGACTCCAAAACCTTCTCCTTATCAATCCATTCCAAGTTGGATAACTCATCAATTCTTAGTAGTCCAATCCGCGAGATATTCAAGAACGCCAGCACATTCGTCTTAGCTAGAGATGCGTCCTGAACCAGATCACCTATCCGATCCGCCCCACAGCTACCGGCATCTACTAGAGTTGTCACCCCTTGCCGGACACCGATCTCATCAATCTCATCGCCATACGGATCAAATTCGCGAAAAGCATGCACATGCATATCAATCCAACCACTGGATACGTATGCACCTGAGCCTTCCCACATCTGCCCCCCACGACCCTCATCTGCCGGAGTGATCTCAGCGATTCTTCCATTCTCGATTACAATGTCGATCTCTTCTCCGCTAACTCGTTTCACCTGACGAAGCACGTATCTTTCATCCATTGTTCTCACCTTTTTCCATATAACATTATAATGTTTAAAATACCACGAATAGTACAGGAAGTAAATATAACGTTATAATGTTTATGGATAAAAATAGACGGGACTGTCACAAAATTAGAGCAGCCTACTTATGTGAAGAATTCTTTTTGAGAGTAATTAGGGAAAATCTCCCTGATTATAGCCGATGATTGCTTTAAATGAAAAAAATTAGGGAATTCCTCCCTAAAAATCGGGGTAATATCTATATTCACCACCGAATCAGATAAATTAGAGGGAGATTTTCCCTAATTATCTATCAGTTTGGCCATCTCTTGCCCACAATCTACTGAGGTAAGCTGCAAATGACCGAAAACGCAGAGCAGCGATCCTCCAATACAAAGGAGAATCGCTGCTTTCTTAATCTATGAATTTAATAACCCTACATGTATCTTAATAACAGCCTTCTTAATCTTCATACCCGGTTGACCCATCCCAGGTCTGTGTACATCATGCGGGAAAAAGACAGCGAACATACCCGGCTTCAAAGTTAACAAAATTTCTTCAGTTGAGGGAGGATAAAGCGCATAATCTGCATCGGCATCGTAAGGCTTAGTAGCCTCGATCCCTTCTTGCAGGGGGGACCAACCGATCGTTTCTTCACCTTCGATCAGATAATGCACATCAATATAAGCCTCATGCTTTTCAGCAACCTGTTCCTCCAGCGACTTCGCCTCAAGCGCCATAATCGAAACATAGATCTCGTTCCCGCGGATCTCGATTCGCCCGAGATCCGGTTCGTGTTGTAAGATGACTTTCAATTCCTCAATAGCCTCTACAATGACTGAATTCTCATATCTGCTATGCTCTTCCCAAGATGACAATGAACCTAAGATCATAATGTCTCATTCTCCCCACATCTCAATTATCTTACAGAGGTTGTTCAAAAAGTCCGCTTTTGACCACGAAGTAGCCTAAGAAGCTTACTCGACATCGAATATTGAATTCAGGCGAATCTTCCGGTGCTCACGTAGCTTCCACTTCCACTACGCTACGTTCCTCAGTTTCTACCTTCATCCAATCTTCTCGGTGCTGAAAACCATACTTTTTGAGCTCGCACTTATAGGAGCTTTTCACTAACTGCCGCAGCAGTTGTTTCTTTATTGATAATGGACTGCTCGCTAGTCTTTTTGAAATATTCCACATATAAAATATCCAGCAGATAGAGCTGTGAGATCTTAGCAGATAATGAACCGCCCTGCAGAGGGCCCTCATTAGCACCACATAGTAAGGTTAGATCCGAATACGATGTTAAAGGTGACTTTTCAAATCTCGTAATGGACACCACTTTAGCGCCTCGTTCCTTCGCCTTTCTTGCGACCTCAATACTATCCTTCGTTGAGCCGGAATAAGAAATGATTACAGCGACGTCTCGCTCAGACATTAGCGCTGCTGACATCATCTGAAGATGTGAGTCCATCAAACATTCTGTTTTGTTTGTAATGCGCATAAATTTAATTTTGGCTTCCATTGCCGTGATTAGAGAAGAGCCAACGCCGAAGAATAATACACGTTCAGCGTTAATCATATAATCAATAGCTTCATTGATCTTCTTTATATCAATTAAATTATAGGTCTCGTTCAGTGCACTTACATTTGTGGTCAGCACTTTGGAAGCCACTGCTTCAGTCGTGTCGTCCATTAGAATTTGATCCGTAAGCTGCGGGATCTCATTCTCCACAGTGATACTATGAGCTAGTGCAATCTTGAACTCTTGGTACCCTTTATAACTTAAAGATTTGCAAAATCGAAAGATACTTGATTCCCCTACATCGCACGCATCTGCAAGATCAGTAATGGACATGTAGACAACACTTCTCGTGTTCTCCAGGACGTAGTCCGCTACCTTCTTCTCCGTATTCGTCAAATTATTGTACTTGGAATGAATAGAAGTAAAAATACTGATTGTTCGCAAATAAGCCCCTCCTTTACAATGGTTTAATATGCGAATAAAGAGGAAGCTCCTAGCAAGCCTGCCTTATTCCCAAGTGAGGCCTTAACAATTCTTACACCTGCAAAACTCTCCATAATTAAAGACTTTGTCCGTTCTTCTACCCTTTGAACTAAATCTTCTTGCTCCATAACACCACCCCCAATGATTATAGCGGATGGATTAAAAATATGAATAATAGAGGCTAAGCCCGCAGACACCTCAGTTATCCAAGAATCCAAGATCTGTTTCAGAGCTTCGTCCCCGTTGTGTATTTTATCAAAAAGAACCTTCCCGTCTACACATTCGGGATCTGCCTGCTGAGCCATCTTGACTAAAGCGGTGGTTGAAGCATACTTTTCATAAAAAGGCAGTCCCTCCACCGCATCTGACAATGGATGTGTAAGGATATGGCCAAATTCGGCCGCCACTCCATCTGCTCCTTTATAGATTTGGCGGTTCATTACAATTGCACCGCCGATGCCCGTGCCAAACGTCAAGCATAAGAAATTGTTAAAGTTCTGGGCAGCACCATAATGAGCTTCACCTAATGCTGCTGAATTCACATCGTTCTCTACCATAACAGGTTTATGAAAATGATTTGTTACAATTTCCTTAATCTTCATCCCTGTATATCTAGGTATATTTTCGTTAGCATAGACAATAAATCCTTCTTCAGCATTGACTTGACCAGCCGTGCTTATAGCGATGGCATCAAAATCATCATATTCTGCAATTTTCACAAGCAATCTTGCGACTACATGCGGACCGCCCAAATCACTTTCTGTTGCATACTCTTTAAAATTATCAACATTCCCATACTCATCGCAAATACACATTTTGGTGTTGGTACCGCCAATATCTACGGCTACAATTCTCATTCCCATCTACCCTCTCTGGCATTCTACTGAATAGCGCTCACAAACCTTTTTGTAATCTCCATTGGTCTTGTAATCGCTGAGCCAACTACCGCTGAATAGACCCCTAAATCAAACATCGTCTTCAGTTCTTCGGGCGTAGAAACGCCACCTTCAGCTATCACAGGCACAGAGAAGTTGCTTACGATTTGTTTGACTAGCTCGAAGTCTGGGAGTGAACGGTCTTTAGTGTATGCTGTATATCCGCTTAAGGTCGTTCCCACAAGATCAAATCCCAGCTCGACAGCTTTAGCCGCTTCTTCAAATGTAGAGCAGTCTGCCATAAACAGCTGATCTTTGTAGGTCTCTCTTATGTTAGGAAATAGTTCTGAAATGGTAGATCCATCTGGTCTAATTCGGTCCGTCGCATCCATAGCAATGATATCTACGCCTTCGCGGTAAAGCTCATCTACTTCCTTCAGGGTTGGTGTTATAAATACTTCTGAACCTTCATATACCCTCTTGATGATCCCGATGATGGGTAGATTCACTGTTTTCTTGATTTCTTGAATATCAGCTACGCTATTAGCCCGAATGCCGGAGGCACCGCCCAAGTATGCTGCATATGCCATTCTCCCCATAATAAACGGACTATGCAGTGGTTCTTCGGGTAAGGCTTGACTAGAGACGACTAGTTTATGTTTTATCTTTTTAAGTACATTATTTTCAGTATTCATCAGTAACCCACTCCACTTTTTTATTTATTCTTTAACTGCTCCTGCAGTAATCCCATTGGTGAAGAACCGTTGGAATAACATGAACACTAGCAACATCGGAATTGCAGCAATGGTGGCTCCGGCCATTTTATATGCGAAATTAGGATTCAAATCCTGCATTAAGGTCGCAGTACCAACCATTAATGTTTTCATTTTGTTCTCTTGGCCTATAACCAGCTGCCACAAGTAATCATTCCAGACTTGCACGAAATTCAGAATAAATAAGGCTCCAATACCAGGTTTAATAATTGGCACCATGATGCGAGTAAAGATTCTCCATTCATTTGCACCATCTATTCTCCCAGCTTCTCTTAAAGCGTTAGGCGTTAAATCGAAGAATCCTTTTAACAGGAACACTCCAAATGCACCCGCGACGTTCGGCCAAATCATACCGTTATAGGAATTCACCATTCCAAATTGCTGTGTAATCCGGAATAAAGGCACAATCATAATTTCTTTAGGGATCATCAAGCTCGATATGAAGATAATGAAGATGATATCTTTACCTTTAAAATTGATCTTTGAGAAAGCATAAGCTGCCATAGCGCCTACAATAATAACGATAATCGTAGATACACCTGAGACATAAATACTATTAAACGTCCATCTCAAAGCCGGTTGGTTCTGAAACACATCTACATAGTTGGAGAATGTAATCGATTTAGGCCACCAGTCTGGAGGCATCTTCACAACATCTGAACTGTTCTTGAGCGAGCTTGTGAATAACCAATACAATGGAAAAAGATTAAGGAGCGCGAAGAGGACAATGATAACATTCGATATCACATCAAACTTCTCTCTCTTCTTCTTGTTTCTAATTTTCGACATGTTGTATTCCCCCTCACTTCACCTTAATCATGCTTCGCAGCTGAGGCACAGATAATAATAATGTAATCACGAACATGATAACGCCTACCGCAGAAGCTACACCGAGTTGATTGTACTTAAATGCATTATTGTAAAGGTAGTACATCAAGGTTACCGATGAGTTGTTCGGTCCGCCGCCGGTTAATAGCTGGATGACTACAAATATTTTTAGAACAGCAATAATATTGATAATCGTAATATAGGTCGTTGTAGGTCCTACAGAAGGAATGAGGATCTTCGAAATCACTTGCCATCTGCTTGCACCGTCGATTTCTGCTGCTTCAAAAAGCTCTTTAGATACACCAATCATCGAAGCTATATACAGAATAATGGCTTGGCCTACGTTCGTTGCGAAGGTCACAAAGATAACCACCGGCAAAACCGTCTTTGGATTTCCTAGAAGATTGATCGTCCCAAAACCCATATCTTTATAGATAAAAGAAATAAGTCCGTTAGCGGGATTCAACAGGAAGCTCCACACCATACTCATAACAACCATGGATACCATGACCGGAATATAATAGCTTCCTCTTATAAAGGAGACGTACTTAGCGTTCTTATCAAATACAGCCGAGGCAACGAATAGTGCAAAGCCCACGGTAAGTAGAACGATAAAGACTACGAATATAATCGTATTAAAGGTAGCTTTAAAGAATACCGGATCATTAAACAATGTGGTGTAGTTAGCCAGACCCACAAACTTCTCACTATCATAATTAATTTGGTATAAACTCAGGCGCATCCCTTCTAAGATCGGATAGACAAGAAAGGCTAAGAATACTATCATCTGAGGTAAAATAAACAGATAACCTGTAATATTCTCTTTTAGGTAATTACTACGTAGTTTCATATCGTTTACCTTTCTAATTAACAGCCCTTGGAGCCTCTTCAGACTCTAAAGGCTGTTAATCGTTTATTGTTTACCTGTTCTTAGATTATTGGAAAATGACAGAGCTAGCTTTATTCGTATCAATCACTTTATTACCATTGGTCTGATAATCTTGTACAAACTGTTCTGGTGTCTTTGCTCCCATGTAAAGCGCCTGCAGATCAGGGTACAAAACTTCTCTTAATTGGCTATATCCTGGAACGTTACCCGTGAAGTTGAACAAATATTTTGAATTGGCGTCATAAGCAGCAAAGAGTGGATTCTCTGACTTCAGTTCTTCGGCCACCGAGCTTCTCACAGGGATACCATTCTTAGAGGATTTAACTAATTCAGGATCACTTGAAAAGAACTTCACGAAATCTTTAGCGACTTCAGTCTTCTTCGCATCTTTGGACTTAAATACACTAGCACCCACTACATAAGTAAAGGATAGAGGATCTCCGCTTTCAGACGGAATATTAGCAAGACGCATATCAAATTTAGGAGAAGTGCCGGATTCCATATTTGCTTTTGAGCCATTGAACAAGATTGGATTGGTGAAACTGATCGCTAGCTGCTGATTCTGGAACATGGCATTGGCGTCATTGGAGGATACAGATTCTGCACCTGGATTTGTATATCCACCGTCATATAGTTTTTTCAACCATGTAGCAGCTTTAACACCATTCGCATCATTCAGAATAATGTTTCCTTGATCGTCAAAGAACTTATTGCCGAACATTCTTAAGTATGCAAGGTTCCAAGTATCTCCTTGGTTATTCACAGCGTACAGTGCCATTGGATAAGCATTAGAATATTTATCCTTCGGAAGATCATTTTTCAGACCGTCCAAGATTTGTTGATATTCATCCAAGTTCCAAGTCTTAATTTCGGACTCTCCACCGATGAACTTTTCTAAACCAGCCGCTTTAAACATGTCTGCGTTATAGACCAAAGTACCTGGATTATGTTGGAATGGATAGAAGTACACATCTTTTCCGAACGTTACTGCATCCCAGTAATTTTGTGCGATATCACTTTTTGCGTTATCATCGATGATGTCTGTCAAAGGCTCCAACGCACCACGGTGAACATAATCGCCCATAGGGAATACGCTTTCAAAGAAGACATTCGGCGGCGTACCTCCGCTCAAGTTAACATTGAGGAGTTGGTCGCGCTGATCCCCGGCAATGACTTCGACTTGAATGTCAGCATCATATTTGTCGTATTGCGCTTTGAACTTCTCAGCAGCGGCTTTAAGGAAACTATCATAGTCAGCACCGCTTTCGGTTGCATCCACAACACCCTTCCACTGAGGGGTCAGCCATACTTTAATTGCCACTTTTTCCTTGCCTGATGTAGAAGCATTATCGGATTTATTAGAGCTTGCTGCATTGTTACCAGAACATCCTGAAATTATTGAAATAATTACCATTAATGCAACCATTGTCGAGAGTAAACGTTTCTTCTTCATTAATAATCCTCCCTAAAAGTTTTGTTAGTATTATTTTTTCTGAATCGCTTCGTGTTTTATAAGCCAGTCCAGAAACAAATCCTAATCTAAAATCCGTTTGACATGATTTTGCACCAGATCAGCCATGTTTCGATGTCCTTGTATATCAAGATGCATGTAGTCAATTTCATTCATCGATACATATTCTCTGGAATCCATAAAGTGGATATCTGTGCCCTTAAGCAACGCTGCAAGATGCTGCGATAGCTCCATAGATTTCTCGCTACAATTACTTCCCATCGGCTTACCAATGGGAGTATGGATATACTCTGCCCCAATAGGGGGAGGAGCGATCACAAGCACTTCTGGAGCTTTTCCCGCGTGTCCTGCCCCGCTCCCTTTAGCTTTAAGAGCAAGTCTAACGATACCTTGAGCGATGTTATATGAAGTGAGTGCAAATCTTTCTTTCGTATCATTCGTTCCAAGCATGATCACAACCAAGTCAAGCGGTGCATGTGACATGAGGCATGGATAGAGGTAAGAAATTCCGGCTAACCCTTCAAATAACGGATCCTCACTGACACTGGTTCTACCGGGAAGCCCTTCTTCTATGACACGATAAGAGTTGCCCAGTTCTGTATCCAGAAGTCCTGTCCAACGGATTTCATCCGTAAACCTTTGGTCAGTCTCTGCGTCGTAGCCCCAAGTATTGGAATCGCCAAAGCATACGATCGTTCTCTTCATTGCATTAACCACAATATTTTTCGATCGCTTGATCAATCAATTTCATAATGTCTGCGATTGGACCAGCATCTTCAGCGGCTATCCCTTCAAGTGGTGCTCTTACACTACCAACGTTTACGCCTCTTAATCTCAGAACCTCTTTAATTTCCGCATACATAGAACCCTTGAGGGAACAAAGCGCGATGATGATATCGTTGATATCACTTTGAAGTTGTCCTGCTTCCTCAAACTTGCCGGCAAGAACAAATTTATTAGCTTGCAAGAACAGCTCCGGCATAACAGCATAAGTGCCACCAATACCTGCATCAGCTCCCATAATTCTTCCCGCAACATATTGTTCATCCGGTCCATTAAATACCACTACATCTTTTCCGCCCACTCTTTTGAAGCGTTCAATATCCATAGGTGGCATAGAAGAATTCTTAACACCGATAACCTTTTTATTAGCAAGCAGTTTCTCGAATAAAGCTGGGGTTAGTGTATATCCCGTAGTCTGAGGGATGTTGTAAATGATGAACGGTAGAGGAGTTGCCTCCATAATATCGCTCCAATATTTAGTTACTGCACTATCTGGTAATTTAAAATATATAGGGGGAATTGCGGATAGTGCATCATATCCTAAGCTCGCCGCATGTTTTGCTAATTCGATACTATCTCTTGTAGAAGGCGCACCTACATGAGCGATCAGCGTCATTTTACCTTTCAAGTTGTTAGCTACGTAGCTAAGTACCGCTTTGCGTTCGTCCAGACTCTGGTAGATACATTCTCCAGAACTGCCTCCCACATAAACACCTTGAACACCTTTTTCAAATAAATAATCACATAAGGCATGCGTACGGGATTCAGAAATATTCCCTTGATCGTCATAGCAAGCATAGAAGGCAGGTATAATTCCGTGGAACTTGGTTAGTGTCATTGTTTATTAATCCCCCTTAAGATGTGAGCGGTTTCTGTTCTACATATTCAAGATATCACTTAAATTTAATTCTGTAAATTATTTTCTCTATTTTTTATAAAATAAAATTTATTTCCACCAGAAAACGTTTATTAATAGAAAAACATTTTCTTTTAAGTGAACTTTCTCAAAAATAAGATCTTATTCCCTTTATATAAATAGATTATCGTACTATATATGCGGCCCTAGTTATTATCAGAGTATCACTATCTGCAGCTTAAAAGTCAGTTTTCCTATTTGGTGCTTATTGGATATTAAGTATATCTTTTATGGATAATGTTCTATTTATTTGATCCCGCCAAAAATGTCCTTATCCGGGAGACACTTCTCTTTCAACGGCATACAAAACCTAATTAACACACAATGTTCACTAATAAAACTGTGTTTTTACGGTGGACATATCTTTAAAAAACTAATATCTATGTTATAATGAAAGCGTAATCAAAACAATATAAAATATATTGTTTCTTCGCCAAAGGAGGCTGGAGGAAATGCTAGCAGGTCTTAAGGAACTTAAAAATTGGGTAACGGAAAATTGGAATCCAACGATGAATTCAGGTAATGAGGATTATCAAAAAATGGAATATTCCGTGCAACGTCATTTGCACACTCCAAGATCCCCAAAACCACTTACCTATGAAGAAGAAGCTCGTATCAAGACAGTTAAATTCCATTAATCTCACTACATTTAGATACAGATTGACCCTATAATAGAATCTTGTCCTAAGGCCGCCAGATCCGGAAGTCATTCCAGTAGAGCGGTCTTTTATTATGTCTTGAGATTATGCAACGAATAACCTTTTCCATATTGACTCAATTACTTGAATCAAATCCATACCAAAAAACCTCCCTCTCCATGACAGCATCCCATCACTTCGAAAGAGGCTTCCTAGCATCATTTTATCTTATACGACATTTCTTCTTTTTTCTGCAAGTCCGAAAGCTTGACCGTCTGACCTGCGTTCAATCTCGAATGTTCCGACGCGAATGCGATCAAATGGCTCTGCAGGGATGCCGTCGCCGAGGTCAAGCCTTGCGATGGATTGCTGTCAAATTGACGCACAATCCGCAGGAATGAGCTCACCATACGGTCATCGCCGCCTCCATGACCATCGCCTTCCACATTGCAGCCAATCTCAACCTTCTCACCCGATACATAGCGGTACAGCGTGAAGGATCCTTTGTCCATATCCCCGATGATCTCGCCTTGTGTTCCCATAATTTGAACCCGACGTGTGCCGCTCTGTGTCAGCCCTGACATGATGAACGATGCATTCGCTCCGTTCTCGAACTCCATGTTGACTACCTGGTGATCCACGACATTATTATCGCAGCGATACACGCAGCGACCCCACGGTCCTTCCTTAAGCGCCTTCAAGATCCCCTCTTGCGACAAATCATTCGTCATATAGCGTGCCCAAGGGTGTTCCGGAGGCTGAATATATATTTTCATCGCCGAGAAGGCGCATTCCTTCTCAACCTCACAGCCGTTGATACAGCGATCCGCGGAGCCTTCCGGAGCGTTCTCCGCCCTGAAATGCAGTAATGATCCGTACGAGCTCACGCTTGTACACGGTTGATTCATAAGCCATGAGATGAGATCCAGATCATGGCATGATTTGGCCAGGATCATGGGACTCGTCTCCTCCGAATTGCGCCAATTCCCGCGGACATAACTGTGTGTCATATGCAGGTAGCCCACATTTTCGGTTAATTGAATCGTACCTATCGTTCCGAGTTCACCGTCTTCGATGCATTTTTTGATCCCAGACCAGAACGGGGAATATCGCAGGACATGGGTTACTACGAGCAGTCGCTTATACCGAAGCGAAGCTTGCTCCAATTCGATGCATTCTTCCATGGAAGGAGACATCGGCTTCTCTAGCATGACATGATAGCCTAGCTCCATCGCTTTCATCGCTGGAATATAATGCATCCGATCGAGCGTAGCAATTATCATCACGTCCGCAATTTGTCCCTGATCGAATACTTTCTCCCAAGAATTGTAGACATGCTCTGGGGCAATTCTATGAATTTCTGCAAATCGATTTCTACGTTCATCATCCGGCTCAGCTACGGCAACAATCTTTAATTCATTCGGGAACTTCTCCGCGTAGGGCCCATAAATATATCTCCCTCGACTGCCAGCGCCAAGTAATACAGCTGTTAATGTTCTCAAGACTACTCCTCCTCTTGCGCACCTAATGTACTTCCATTGTAAGGCGGTAGGAACGGAGGCAAAAGAGATCGTTACTGACATTTCATATACATTTATTGACCTTGATTCTGTATATGGGTCCTTGTCATACGGAAATCTTGCGGCGTTGTTTCGTTCTGCTTCTTGAAGAAGCGAATAAATGCAAGCGCTGAGTTGTACCCCAGGGCAGCAGCAATTTCATTCACTTTCATCGATGTGTTGAGCAGCATATTTTTTGCGATCAGATTACGATAGTCGTTCACATATTTAGATAACCCTATTCCAGTGATTTGCTTATAAAGCCGGGACAAATACGATGGATTCAAGCTCACGTAATCAGCCAGCGCATTTAAGGAAATATCAGTGGAAATATGTTCTTCAATATATCGATGTACCTTATTCACGACCTCTGTCGGCAATTGCGTACCCCGCAGCGCATTCCATTCGAAGAAGCACTCCGCCATTTGCGAGAAGTATTGAATCAGCTCCGACCATGATGCGGAATCTCCATAGCGATATAACTTATCCAGATCCATCAGCGTATTGATGTAATCCCGAATTTCCCGATTCTTATGGATATAGAACAGAAAAATAGCTGAAAGCGAATGATACAGTTCGATCTTCCGCTCATTCGGCGACTCCTTATCATTCCAAATGAACGTTAGTTCAGCATACAGCTTGTTGAATTGCTCCCGATGATTATTCTCGAGACAAGACATCAGCAATTGAACACGGGCGTGATAGAAGGCATCGTGGTAGTTCCCACTCAGATCACCGTTCACTTCTCTTTGAATGTCTTTATCGGTCAATATGACCTCATTAAATAATCCATGTCCTTGTACCAGGCCGTATTTGATCGAGTGAAACCGATCAGATATGTTATCCCATGTCGTTGCTTCACTTCCAAGAAGGAAAGAAACCGATAAACTCAGCAACCTCTTGCAATTTCCCTGCACGGTCTCCAGAATACCGCTCGTATACCGATGAGCTCTGATCCAATCCTGATCCCCATATTCGGTAGACGATCCATCCGGGATTTTCGGTTGAATCATCCAGACGATTTTGGATAACTCGAATACAACGGAATAACATCTGACCTGCATGGACAAATACTCATCGCAAATGTTCTGTACGGCGTAAGTCAACAACGCTTTATCCGGCGTCGTGAACATTTCTTTCCATGCGTCTACCCTGCCTATGAGCAAGTAAACCGGCAATGTCGCATCAAGCCGGATATCGATTTCTTTGAACGCCTGCTTTAATTGGCTATCCGATACATGCTTGCCTTGAAAGAGCTCCCACACATACTCTTTTTGCAGGGAGGGCAATGCCAGTCTCATTTTGGATTGCGCTCTAGCGATCATCTGTTCTTGGTTATTTTCTTCTTCAATTTTCTCAATCGCCCGTTCTACGGACTGAATAATTTTCTCATCACTTTCGACCTTCAGAATATAATCGAACCCACCGTACGTAATTGCGCTCTTTGCATAATGAAAATCATTGTATCCTGTTAAGAAAATAACTTTGCAGGCCGGCCACTGGGATTTGATTTCCCGAAGCAGCTCAATCCCTTCCAGTCCAGGCATCTTAATGTCGGAAATCACGATATCAATACGATGATGAGACAGTACCTCCAGTGCTTCTTCACCTGAATACGCCTTCATAACCTCGAGTTGCAAATGATCGGTCTCATCGAATAGCTCCAGAAGACCATCGACAATAATGGGAAGATCATCGACGATTAGCAGTCGGTACATGCTGATTCCTCCTCTAGTTCGTGCTCAGATTGATTCTTACTTGAAGTCCACCAAGAGCAGAACGTGACACGGTAATGCCATATTCCTCACCGTACCGCAGCTGTATTCTGCGATGCACATTTATGATTCCGGTTGTTTCCTCCATCCGAATCGTGGATTGACGCAGTCGCTTCTGAAGCTGTTCGATCTCCGCATCGGAGATGCTTCGGCCATTATCTTCGACATAGATGGAGAATACATCGCCCACCCGCTCACAATGAACCCATAGCTCACCCTGCTGAATCATATTGCCCAAGGCATGCTTATAAGCATTTTCGATGATCGGCTGCAGAATCAGCCTCGGCACAAAGAGATCGGGAACATCACCTTCGAACTTGACTTGAATACGATCTCCGTAACATATGGTTTGCATGTCTACATACGTGCGAGAATGATTGACCTCCAGCCCCAGCGGAATATCATCCTCGTCATCGCGAGTAATAAACTGAAAATATTGTCCGATGTACAGGCAGAATTGATAAGCCTTTTCCTTCTGATTCTCAGATTTAATTAACCGGCACAATACAAAAAAACAATTATATAAAAAATGAGGATTAATTTGCGATTGCAATCGTTTCAGCTCGGAACGCTGGTTCCTGATTTGCTGCTCGTAATTTTCCTCGATTAGTGTTTTCAAGGATCGGATCGTATTATTAAAAGCTTGGTACAAATACCCGAACTCATCAGCTCCACGATCGATCACGATCGGTTCCAGCCTATTCTGCTGAACGCGCCGAAAGGAATGCACAAGTTTCATTAATGGCCGATAGATAAATCGTAATAGAAAGTAGGAGAAGAAAACGACAATACCCACAGCTAGCGCGCAAGCCCACCAGAACAATGTTCGATAGATCTCAAGAGAACCCAAAATCGTCTCTTCGGGAATGCACATAATCGAATAGGAATTCCAGAGACTGGAGTATTTATATACCGTAAGAAACCGCTTACTATTATACATAATCGTTTCGTATCCTTCGTTTTTTTGCAATTCCCGCTTATCTGCAGCGAAGGATTTCATTTGTTCCAGCAGTTCCGGATCCATGTTACTCTCGATCTCCCAACCACGTTCCAGATTGAGCAATACGCTCTGCCCACCACGCGAGCTGCCAATTTGAGATAACGTTTCTCTGATTTTGGTAGTCGATAATTCAACCGCTACGATATAAATCGGATTTTTAACGGTATTAATGGGATATTGCATGGAAATAAATAATCGATCGTTCCAATAAATGAAAGGTTCTTCGTATAATCTCTTGTTTTGCTGCATAGAAGCATATTCCTGCTTATTCACCGAGGTTTCAAATTTATTGCTAAGAATCGTTCGGTCGATAAGAGGGATATACGCCCTTGCTTCTTGAATAAATGGACTTGAGTTCTTCATCAATTCAAGCCGTCTTTGGATATCTAATATTTTTTGCGCACGATCGTAATAACTCATGTAATTGCCTGTAGTTGCAATTTCCATCAAGTCTTTGTCCATCACATAGTTCGGCAAATAACGGCTGATCCGGTCTGCTTCCTTGTCCAGTGAATCCAGATAGAAGCGAGTCGTATTTAGAATAGACTCGGAAATTTCACTCCGAATATTGTCCGAACCCTTCTCATTAATCAACCAGGTAATCGCCATGAGCGGAAACAAGGCTGCCAGAAAGGCAGCCATTATTTTCTGGAATATAGAGGAATCTTTAATCAAGAATCGGATTTTCATCGTTTGTTCTCCTGCAATGCAATGTCTTAGTTTGAGTGCCCTATTTTATTCTTTGACACTCCCCATCACAATTCCTTTAATGAAGAACCGCTGCAAGAACGGATACACGATTAGAATCGGAAATGCTGCTACGAAAATTTGAGCGGCTCTGCTTGTACGATCGGACAATTTGAGCATTAATTCTGCCCTCTCAGGTTTAATAAAGCGGAAATCCATTTTGATAATGATCGTCTGCAGAAAGGTCTGCAGCGGATAATTCTCGGGATGATTCATGTAAATCATACCGTCAAACCAGCTATTCCAATGCCCCACCATGGTGAAAAGACCTGTCGTTGCCAATGCCGGCAACGATAGCGGCACATATATTTTCCATAAGGTAGTAAATTGACCCGCCCCATCGAGCAGCGAAGATTCCTCAAGTTCTTTGGGCAGACTGCGATAGAAATTCAGCAGCAGAATAACGTTGAACACCGTGACCGCTCCTGGCAGCACCAAAGCCCAGATTGTATCGAGCATTCCAAGGTTCTTCACGGTTAAATAGTTTGGAATAAGCCCGCCACTGAATAAAATCGTGAATACGAAGAACCATGAATAGAAGGTCCGCAGCCGAAATTGGCGAGAATCTTTGGATAATGGATAGGCCGTGATAATCGTCAGGAACATGCTGATTGTCGTTCCCATAAGGACCCGCTGAATCGATACCCAGAATGCACGTAAATATTCAGGTTTTCCAAATACGTTAGCATAAGCAGCCGTTGTGAATTCAACTGGCCACAGGATGACTTTTCCGGCGGATGCTGCCTGCCCGGAGCTAAACGAGAGCGCCAAAATATGAATAATAGGCATGAGGCATAACAAAGATACGGATGCCAGAGAAATGAAATTACATATCAAAAACAATTTCCTTCCGAATGATCTGTTAGTACGCACGATGTATCTCCCTTCTAAATTACCGACGATTGCATTAGAAAATGCGGTAATTCGCTACACGATAGGCTAAGATATAGGACATAGATACGAATACGAAAGAGATGACTGATTTCAGTAGTCCTACGGCCGTAGCGAAACCGAACTGTGCTTGCTCAATCCCCATACGATATACGAAGGTATCGATAATATCCGCGCTCTCATAGACCGGAGGACTGTATAGATTGAAGATTTGATCAAATCCGGCATTCAGTACATTCCCGATACTAAGCGTAAACATGAGAACGATAATAGGAAGCATCCCCGGCAGCGTCACATGTAACGTCTGCTTAAAGCGTCCTGCGCCGTCGATCTCCGCTGCCTCGTACAGTGACGGATTAATACCGGTAAGCGCAGCCAGATAGACAATCGTACCAAATCCGAACTCTTTCCATACATCCGATATGACCATGACATAAGGAAACCATTTATTGTCTCCCAGGAAAAAAACAGGGTCGATACCAAACAAGCCAAGCACTTGATTGAGAATACCGGAAGATGGAGACAAAACATCGATTAGAATACCGCTTAACAAGACCCATGATAGAAAATGCGGCAAGTACACGAGCGTCTGGAAGGTCCGTTTGACCCATTCTTTCCGCAGCTCATTCAGCAGTATCGCTATGGTGACCGGAACGACCATGCCTGCTACAATTTTCATCACCGCAATGTATACTGTATTGAAGAATATCCGGCCGATATCGGGGTAATCCATCAGTAACTGAAAGTTTTTAAGACCAATAAATGGTGAGCCGAACAACCCTTTATTCGGTACGTATTTCTGAAAGGCCATCGTAATGCCGGCCATCGGGATATAACTGAAGATGAGGACCAATACGATCCCAGGAACCAACATCAAGTGAAGCGGCCACTCCCTTTTCCACATACGCGTTAATACATTCATGCCATCCACCTCGCTATAGGACTAAAAAATAAGAACTAGATTAAAGAAAAGAGAGGTCGTTTGTGTCCAACCCCTCGATTCTCCTGCTATCATTGTTTGTTAGTCGCGTACCATTCATTGACTTCTTTGGTCATTTCGTCGTCGCCAAGCTTTTTCCACTCTTCCACGAATTTATCGAATTCATCCACGGATACTTGATTCATCATAATCTTGAAGTATACTTCATCCCGCTTCTTCTTCAGGATTTCTTGTCGATCTGCCATGGTTGGAGTCGGTGCGCCGTAGAATTTGTTCTGTAAGTATTGTTTATTGTTCTGAATTTCAGGAACAAGTGAATATGCGCCTTTTGGACCTGAAATCAGATATTCCCACCACATGTTAATATCGGTACCGTCAACATACTTCATGGCACGCTCGTAACGAGTTTTTTGATCTTTCGTCTCCAAAATGCTCTCGTCTTTGTTCTCGATCGCTTTTGGCAATATTTCACCGTTATTATCCTTTTGTTTACCAACACGAAGCGGGCTTAGAAGCCAGTAGTTGTTGCCTTTCTCCTTCAGGTCTTTACCATACTCATACACTTTCTGTTCTGGCGTCGGATGATTATCCACGACAATCCAATGGTTCAGCAATTTAATAACGCCTTCCGGATGCTTCGCTTGCTTGGAGATAACATAATATTCGTCAACACCCAAACCTATCTGCGATAGTGCAGGTTCGCTATCCACCGATGGAATCGGGAATACGCCCCACTCTTGTACGACTTTACCATCCTTTACTGCGCCTTTAGCGAGCTGAGCCGGTACCCAAGACTGGCCGTATACGATACCTGCGTTGTTGTTATAGAGGAGCTCTGCTGCTTTCTCCACATCTTTAACGACGAACTCAGGATCAATTAATCCTTTCTTGAACATTTCCTGCAGCGCCTTAAGTGCGTCTTTCACTTGAGGCTGAATGTCACTGTTGACCAAATTGCCATTTCCGTCTTCCATCCAAAGATTTTCATAAGCATGGTAACTATTCAAGAATGCTATTAGTCCTGTAACAGCTGTGGACTGGTTGTTAAATGGATCTTTGCTAATTACAATTCCATACGGTTTCCCAGTGCCGCCTGGATCTTTTGTTTTGAACGCTTCGGCGATCGTCAAGAGATCTGCCATCGTCTTCGGTTCCGGCAGGTTCAATTTCTTCAGCCAGTCCGTGCGTACATAGAGGAACTGATACTGGTACGGATTATAAGAACTTGGAATCCCCATGAGTTTACCGTCGAAAGTGGCGGTCTTCAGTTGCATTCCGCCATCCATCGACAAGAATTTCTTCGTCTCATCCGTCGCATTCTTGTCATATACGTCCGTGATATCCATAATCATATCCGCTTCGGTCAGCTCTTTCAGCTGTGTAGCATTAACCTTCATGAAGTCCGGAAGATCATTGGAGGCGATGGACATCTTCACTTTTTCCTTGAATTGAACGTCATCGGCGGACACCCATTTATTCGTGAGCTTCACACCGATATCTTTCTCATACGCATCATAGACCGAGTTCTTCTCGAAGCTTTCGCCCTCATCGAATTTGAGATACTGATCGCTTGCCGAAACTGTTGAAACTTCAATCACTTCATTTTTTTGTTCCACAGGTGTCTCAGGCTGCTTCTCAGGCTGCTTCTCCCCTTCATTTGTGGTTTTGCCGCATGCCGTGATAGTTAAACTTAGGATCAATGCGACGATCAGAAGTATTTTACTTTTTTTCTTCATATTACCCCTCCACATTGTCTCAAAATAGGTCGTGCATCTACTTCATGCAGCTTCTCTTCCTAGTTCTAGTATAGGAAAGGGAGTGATCCCCATCTATATACTAGTCTTTACTTTCGTATACACCTCTTGACTACCGTCAGGCTTGCCCCTAGAACGCACAAGAGAGGGGGAGTCTCCCCTAGGTTAGGTTGACTCCCCCTTCGCTTCGTTGAAACGTTACCGTGTAACAACTCAAATATTCAGCTCCCACGATATTTGACAAGAGCTGATGCGCCGCTTCTTGCTTCATTTTCAATTCTTCATCATTTTTCGATAAACCTAAGCGCACGTTCAGATTGATATTCAGCTAGACCTTTTGCGAATTGTTGATCGGGAAATCCTCTATGCTGTAGCTTTAAACCCGCTGAAGTTAATGATATATGGTGATGCAATTGATAAAATAACAGCCTATCCGGATCAAGCTTATCGTTCTTAAGATACCGATAGAAATCTCCAAATCGCATCTCCAAAAAACTATGCTCATGCTCAATATCAAAAAACATGGCCCCTTCGATATCGATCAAAAAGGGTTCCAGCTTATCATTAACCAATACATGGTCAGGACCCATTTCCCCGTGAATAAATCCGTACTGCTGTCTGGGCTTAATTCTTGATTCTAACTCATGCAACTTGTCGAGCAGTTTACTTTGATTAGACCCGATCTTTTCTATATATTGAGAGGCATAAGCTAGCTGTACTTTCGCATTTTCCATTTGTAAGAAATGACATTGTTCTGAGATGATCTCGTTAGCATTCACTTTCCCAAAGATACGCCTTTCGTTGGTATGCATAGTAGTAAGCATGTCCCCTAGCCGCTGAAACACTTTATCTTGAACACGTAAATCAGCATGATGAAAATAGTCTTCTGCCTTACGTCCATCTATATATTCAACGAGCGCATAATCAAATGGGTAACGATCTTTTTCCTTATTTAGATCATAAAGTGCAGGGGTCTGAATTCCATGTTGTATTAAGAACTTATTGTTTAATTCAAATAAGTCACTTCCATAGGATCGTTCATTTATATCTTCATTGGCTTTTTCTTCTTCAAAATAATTCATGGAAAGATCCCACACATACAAAACGCAGGAAAATCCATTACTGCACTCCATCTTGTAGACCACCTTTTGTGCGCCACCATGCATTCGCGAAACAGAAGTAACTAAATAACTGCTGCCAAAAACCCGTCCAATATAATCCTGCAAATCAGCCTGATCGAGATGACAAGTAACGTTCATTTACAACACTCCATTTATTAGGTTTTGCCGGCTTCACAATAGTAAATAAAATCCAGCCAAAAGTATAGACTTTTTCTTTATGATCAATTATCATATTGAATTAGGTCTTGAAAAAAATAAGCATACAAAAAGCCTTTGGATTTGATTCCAAAAGGCTTTTTTTTTGATGAAATTTCTAACGAAACCAGCATATCTTGTGGTTAAACTTGACGTTCATTATCCATGCTCTTTTTATACATTTTTTCCGCTTCAATAGGACTCTCTTTTGCCGTCATATGGCTCGGAATGACCCGATAAACTTGAACCGGACCGCCGAATACAGCTGATCTATACTTCTCCACATGCTGCTTGGACAAGGGGCGATTATAGTAACCCGGTACATATTTATTCATCATTTCCTGAAGTACATGAGTGGCTTCATCCAAATCTGTGATCGGTTCTGCTTGTCCGAATATCATTACGCTCATATAAGCTGTATCCGTTTTCGCAGGTACCGGATCCGTAATGGTTCCGTATTCCTCACATACCGTAAAACACACCTCTGAATTATCACTCATCACCTGATTACGCCTTCCATCTCCAGCCCCGTGAAAATAGAGTTTCCCTTCAGTCCATACATAATTAAGTGGTACAACATAGGGGAGATTGCCATCAACCAACCCAAGATAACCCAATCTCGCTTGCTTAAGGAACCTTTCAATCTTCTCTTGATCCAGGCATTCCCTGCTCTTGTAACGAACCGAATTCATATTGATATCTCTCCTTTAACTCTAGCGTGCGGCAACGACCAAATTGCGAATACCAGCGTTGTTACGGTAGTATATCAATGTATGGATTGCATTAAAATATCCAAAAATCACCATTTAGAGCAATCCATAATTAATATTATTATGATAGGCTTCTATTTGGAGGTGTGTACGATGATGAAAGTAATTCGTAATGATAAGAGACCGATCTGGCAGCAATTGCTTGATCAAGCGATTCATAATATTACTAGCGGAGTCTGGGCGCCAGGAGAATTACTAATACCTACCCGCGAACTAGCTCACATCGTAGGTGTCTCACGCTCAACTATACAGATCGTCTATGAGGAATTGTTAAGTCGAGGTTATACAGTTACCTCTCGCCGAGGAGGAACGCGAGTTAGTAAATGGAAGCAATTCAATGTTTCAACGAAGGAAATAGAAACAGGGGGTCCCACACCTCCTTCACTCTCCTTGTTAGACTCAGCTGTTGATCATTTACATGACTGGTTCAGAGGTAAAGAACAGCTAGAAGTGGATATTGATTTCAGTCCTCATGAACCCTATTTGGATGAACAATTTCAAAAAAGCTGGCGGCAATCGCTGCTACACGCATCTGCTGAAATGGATTTATCAAGCTGGGCTTACGGTAATTGCTACGGTTACACACCATTACGTGAGCAAATACAGCGTTATTTATCCCTTGAACGGGGCATACATATCCAAACCAATCAGATTCTGTTGACCTCAGGAGCTCAACATAGTATCGACTTAATCGCACAGTCGCTTTTAGCTGATGGGGACAGAGTTTCAGTAGAAGATCCCGGTTTCCCAGCTGCTTGGATGGCGATGAAATATCGAAGAATGAATGTGGTACCTGTTCCCGTTGATGAGTATGGTCTAGTGGTGGAGCATATTCATCCTCAATCCAAACTGGTCTTTGCCACCCCTTCACACCAGTGCGCAGTAGGGGTTGTTATGTCGGAGCCCCGCCGGCAGCAATTGCTGCATAAAGCGGTTCAAGAACGATTTTGGATCATTGAAGACGATTACGACAGTGAATTCCGGTATCGTGGGGAGCCGCTGCCAACGTTGTTTAGTCAGGCATCCAATAATACTTTGTATCTCATGAGTTTCTCTAAAATGATTGCTCCTGGCATTCGTATTTCAGCTATTATAGGTTCAGTCGAGGCAATCGCTCAACTAGCGAAGGTACAGGAGCTGACTTACCGTCATCTTCCGATTATGGATCAGCTAACACTAACCCATTTCATTAAAAATGGTCATTTTATGCGGCATATGAGAAGAGTCAGAAATGTATATCGAAGAAGACACGAAGTCATGACAAAAGCTATTATGGCTAGTGGTTTAGGGGAGCGTTTTACACTCAGTGGAGTAGAAACAGGATTGCATATGTTACTTGAGGCTGAGGAATCATACGACGAAGAAACTGTGACAAATTTAGCCCTACAACATGGAATACGTGTTTACCCTCTTGGACCCTATTGTCTGGATAGCAAAAGAAAGGGATGGGTATTGGGGTTTGCAAAAGTAGATGAAGCATCCATTGAGCGGGGGATACATTGCCTTGCGGAGATAATCCTATAAAATCATTTCCGTGAATCCCTTGGTTACGCCTTCATTTTAAGATACTTGGCTTATGCAGATAGCAAATAAATAAAGCCTCTATCCCGCCACTCGGAATAGAGGCTTATATTATTCTCATGCCTTAATACTCACCTTTGATTACAAAATACGAGCCCCGAATTGTACCGGCTAGTTTAGACTTCTGCCTAGCAAACTTAAACTTCTCTTCTAACTCTTTTGGGATCTCCATCCCCTCAGAGAGCTTAAAACCAACGGCCCGCTTCTTAGGATCATCAACCGTATACATGACATTAACCTCAAGACCATCTTCATAAAAGACATAGGTGAATTTGATGTTTTCTACTTGAAAACGCGAAGTTTCTAAAGGTTTGGCCGCAAACTCAATCTTTCGTTCTTCTTTCAAAATCCGGTTCACATAATCAAGATTATCCTGACTTTCGCTAGCTGGGACAACTGTGAATTCATGCTTGTACTTGTTCATAAAATAACGGGCTTCATTCGCACGTAAACCAGCAAGCGCTTCTGCTACAGGTGAAGACTCTAATCCAACCGTAGATACATTATTAAAATCAACGATATACGACATTTCCATCTCTCCTTTTCTCTCATTATTCCCTATCAACAGGATACAATAACTAAAATTTTAACTATATTATATCAAAAACATTCTACTTCATATATTCAAATCTATCCTCGCAACAGGTTATAGTATGCATTACTCGGTGTATCTTCTTGTGATTCATTGCCTTTCATCATTCTAAAAAAGAGTACCTGCTACAAGGAGGTCGAGACTCATAGCCTTTGTCCTTGGAGCAGGTGCATTTGTGATTAATCTAGCTTCAAGCTATGATTACGCGAAGCTTGTTCGATATGGCCGAAAGCCCAATGGGAGGACGGAACATCTGTCCATGTCGGAACGCTTGAAGCCGGTAATGGCTCCCTACCTAGCACGCGGTTGAATACATCCACAGCTTCTGCGCGTGTTAAAGCTCGATCTGGTTTAAAAGAACCGTCCGGTGTATCGGACATCATACCGGATTGGATAACCAATCGGATAGAGCGCTCTGCCCAATGACCTTGAATGTCGCTAGCCACTCCATCGCCTTCGTTCGTTAGCTTCAGCCAGCGGCTGATAATAACAGCCATTTCGGCACGGGTCAGCTCAGCATTAGGCTTGAACGTACCATCTGCAAGTCCCTTCATCAATCCAGTACTTTGAATAAGCGCGGCGGCTTGGTATACCCAGTGATCGGCAGGCATATCCGAGAAAGAAACAGTTGCAACGGTGCCTTGCTCGCCAGCACCGATTCGCGACAGCATCGCGGCAATCTCGGCGCGGCTAACGCTCTTCTCCGGTTTGAAGGAGCCGTCAGCATATCCGTTAATATAAGAGCTCTGCTGCTGTTGCTGATATAGCGACCAGTTGCTTATATGAAGAATTGAAAAGGTACTAAATTTTGTAACTGTAAATTTCAGACTTAACTGTCCGGTAGCATCGATTGCGATTTCCGGCTTAATTACGACCCGTTCCCCATCGCTATGTTCGATGAATATGGCAAGGTTGTCCAGCCATTGCTGGCGCTCCTTCGCATTATCAGGAATCAGTGCCGCAGGCAGTGGCAGTGACAGACTAACAGACCGGGATGGCAAATTGGTCTCGATTGTCATCGGACGACCGATGAGTTGGAGGCCTCCACTTCCCAGCACAGCTTTGATCGCTCCTTCTTTAAGCGAGCGTTCTTTGACTTGATCCTGTTCCGCTTGATTCTTAATCGGAATGATGCGGAAGTAAATATCGCCGGTTATACCTGTCAAAGAGGCATAAGGAATGAGCAAACCTACGTTGGCCGTACGAATCTCCAGGTTAATATGTTCCTCAGCCAGCTGTCGGGTGGCTCCCGCAGGAAGGTTTACGTTTACTTGGACAACATCGTCCTTTGTATCAGGGATGACAATGCGGGCAGTATCAATCCCCGCTGCTGAAAGCTTCTCTACGATTTCATGGACATTATCGACAGACAATGTAATCTCATCTCTTCTCTTGCCGTCAGATCCAGTGGTACGAATGATAATCGCAAATAAGATATGGTTGTTATCACCGTCATCCACCGGAATCAAAATCTGTTCCGTTTGATTCGGTGGGCTGGAGCCTCCGACTGTTACTTCAGGTTCCAGAGTAGGCTTTAGAGTTGGAGTTGGAGTTGGAGTTGGAGTTGGAGTTGGTGTCGCTGTTGGCGTTGCTGTCGCTGTTGGCGTTGGCGTCGCTGTTGGCGTTGGCGTCGCTATTGGCGTTGGCGTCGCTGTTGGCGTTGGCGTCGCTGTTGGCGTTGGCGTCGCTATTGGCGTTGGCGTCGCTGTTGGCGTTGGCGTCGCTGTTGGCGTTGCTGTTGGCGTTGGCGTCGCTGTTGGCGTTGGCGTCGCTGTTGGCGTTGGCGTCGCTGTTGGCATTGGCGTCGCTGTTGGCGTTGGCGTCGCTGTTGGCGTTGGCGTCGCTGTTGGCGTTGGCATTGGCGTCGCTGTTGGTGTTGGCGTCGGTATTATCGGTTGATTAAACACTTTAATTTCTTGAAGATCAGGACCCGTGTTGCCATCTTCTCCAACTGCATGGATCACAATCTGAATGTAGCGCTTGGAGATCTCTTTCGGAAAAGAGACCGAATCTGTCGTATAGCCATTATATTGTCCATCCGTATGGACAAGGCTAGCGTAAGTCGTGCCTGTGACTGTTTCAAACGGTCCAGTCACGCTGTCGCTGACCTTCACTTCGTAGGATTGCAGATAGACGGTATCGACAACAAGGATTTCATTATAAGTCGCGCCTACATTCATATCTAGTGTGATTGTCCAAGGTGCATCGAATTGACTGCCAATCCAGCCAGTCTCCAATAAATCGTCAGTCAAATGGCCGGTCTGACCGCTGGTGGTTCCTTTATCGACTGTAACCGGTACACCATATGCCAGGTTAGTGCTGTCTTCATTAACGATGATGGTTCTCTTTACCGCGACAGCTTCATTGCCTGCGGTATCAGTGGCATCATATCGAATGGTATACCGGCCCGCAACAGACGTATCGATAGCCGGGAGCTGGACATTGTTCAAGCTGTAAGTGACTTTGGCTGTCAGATCGATGTCGACATTATCAGTTACTATTACACCAGGATCATGGAAGGACGTACCATTCCTAACCAGCACGGTTGAAGCACCGTTAAGCGTAATGACTGGTTTTTCCGTATCGATGGCGGGACTTGAATATTCGTCAAGCTCAGGACTCTGCAAGACCTGCGAGCCGTAGGATGTATAAGCTTTGCCGCTTGGAAGATAAGCGATGCCATAGAGACTGTACTGCATATTATTCAGCAATGTCTCGAATTCGGACGCAGCTACAGTACCGTTCGATAAATGATCACTGTTAATGCGATAGACATTATAATTAAATTGTCCAAGTGCATATAGATGGCCGGCAGGACTTATCGTTATACCTAGCACAGGTGTTGGAAGTCCTTGAATGACCGATGTCGCAGCCATTACTCCTGGCGCAAGCTTGTAAATGCCTTTACTTGTGTAGTCCGTGAAATAAAGGTTGTCTGTGGCATCAAAAGCCATGCCGTATACAAAATTAAAGCCCGTATTGTAATATACGGTGCCGCTATTCGCGGGAAGAGGAAAATTGACGAGTGCGCTTTTGTTGATTTTATAAATATTTTTATCATATCCGTCAGTCGTGAAGAACAGATCTCCGGCTTGGTTCAAGGCGACGGTCATAACAACACCTCTATCCAGCACTTTCGTGACCGCCCCCGTCTCGACCGAAATGCGATAGATGCCGCCCGGCTCTCGCTGAGCTACATAAATATAGCCGTCATGGTAAGCGAGTGCTCTTGCATTTTGAATCGAAGCACTTATAAATTCGCTAGGAGATAGAGAATCGGGAGCCTCCGAAGCCTTGGCTGCGGGAAGGCTTGCAAATAGAATTATCAATGACATTAATAAAGATAAAGAACGTTTCATAAAGGGGCTCCCTCCTCTTTCAAGTTGTAAAATAGATTAATGCTACTCTAGCAAACTGTGCTGAGCTGCCCTCATACAACTACAGCTTGGCTTGCAGAAAATCATAATCCCCATAGTTTCTAGCGACAGAGCATGGGGATTATATGGTCTCCCCTGTATACTTTTCTAGCGCTTCATATAGCCCCCTTTTATGTGCGCGTTTAACGATTAGACCAAAGATACTACGCTGTATCCAGAGTGGAATGCCAGCGATGAGCGTATTTTGTAGTAATAACACTAAAGCGGTGTGTGCGAGCAATTTAGGATTACCTTTTGAATCAGTTAAACCATCCTCCATTAGCCCGTAATGAATACGAACAGACTGCTCGAACTGACTTGGTGGTGTTAATCGTACACGGAATACAACCGGATCATCGTCATTATTCGTAAAAGTATGTGGTGTCTTCATCGGGGCAATACGACGTTCTCCCGCTACTAGAATGTGGTTTGTTTTGCCTAATGTTACCGTGAGATTGCCAGAAATCACTTCAAATTCTTCTTCAAAACGATCATGAATATGTAGTGGAGGACCTTTGCCATGTGGGGGGAGTGCAACTTCAATTAATAAGTATTCACCCTTCGTATCCTTTGCTGTTTCTATAAAAGTAATTTGTTCACCCGTAACTCGATTAGTTACCGTTTGTTCCACACACGCTCACTCCTTGGGGTAATCAATTATAAAGTGAACTAAAAGGGCAAGCTGCCACTTTAAGCCTCAATTCTTTCAATAATAGAGAATAAATAAATTGTCGAATAGTGAGTGCTGTCATCACTTTGTCATATGACAATATGGATTTTTATGTAATAAACAAGAATAACCACTCAAAGTAAGCGACATAGTACACGCTTCACACAGAACCGTGGGCATACAGCAATGAATTGCAATTTAATAGGGCACCCCTTGGATGCCCTGTTATCTATTAATCGTAGATAAAACTTTAAAGAACTTTTTTTCTCTTCAATGTCTTCCATTGAGATTGAAGTAATATTGTTGCTTTAATAACTCTTTTGAGCGATCATCTTCATTAGAATCGTTACCGCCTCTGCTCTTGTTGCCTTATCATTAGGAGCGAATTCGTTATTGCCTTTACCGGATACAAGGCTAAGATTCTTCAATGCCGCTACCTGCCCCTTCGCCCAATTTGGAATTTGAGCGTCATCCACAAAACTGGTTACAGCACTGTCTTCCACCTTCAATGCTAATGCTTTGACGATCATCACAGCCATCTCTGTGCGTGTAATTTCTGCGTCTGGACGGAAACTGCCATCCGAATAGCCTTTAACAATGCCTAATTGTACAGCTTGCTCTACCGCTTGCTGCGCCCATATGCCAATCTTCACCGAATCGGTAAACTTTAACTTCTCAGCATCTATTTGCGGCTTCAACGCCTTCATTAACATAACTACAAATTCCTCACGGGTTACGACGCCATTAGGTTTGAACATGCCATTCACATAACCGTTCACGATTCCGCTCTGTGCTGCTTTAAACGACTACCGGAATAGGGGGTGAGCCATATATTAGTTCCGTCAAAAGTGCCTCCAATATATAGCTCGCTACCTCTCGATCCGTCTGGCCAATTGCTTTACCCTGTCATTTCTCCAGTGGACGGATTGACCTTCATCAATCGGTCGGCATTATAGGGTATCATCCAAATACTTGTACCGTCATAAACGCCGCCGACAAAGGCAGATAATCCCTTTGAAAACCCACTTGGCCAGGCTTGGTATCCCGTAAAAGCGGTCCCCAGCACTTCGTTTTCAGGAATGGAGCCACTATATCCGAACCCGTCCTGATTAGAGATATTTGCAGCCGCTGCAACGGCCGATATGCCGCCAATACCTGCCCCATACTTCCCCGGAAGTACACCTATTAAAAAAAGAATAATCAAAACCATAATTGCCAATTTGCTGCGTAGCCTTATCACTGTTCTTCCGTCCTTTCGCTTAGAGAATCGGTTGTTTTTTGGAAACCTTAACGTAATGCCACCAACCTATCCATGCTTAATCAAGCCGTTATCCTATCTCGATGTTATCTTGTACTATTGTTACATCCGATATGGTGATCAGTCTGTAACCCCGACTACAATTCACAAACGAATGGAGTCAAGTATATTTTTCTAGCGAAATTTCCATAATGGATTCTTACCTCCACGCAAATAAAAACTGGAACCCGTTATCGGAATCCCAGTTTTTTGGTAGAGAATACTTATTAGAGGACGTTCTAGCATCAAATATTAATTGACATATAATTCTTTCCTTCAACAAAACCTAGACTTTCATACATCGGTTTAGCCATATCAGACGAATGTAGCAGGATTTTTCTAATTCCTTGTGCCTTCAAATCGTCTATTGCTTCACTAACAAGTTTGGATACAATACCCTGGCGACGATAATTAGGGATTGTGAAAACATTAGTCATATATGCAACCCATACAACGAGTGACTTATCCGATAATGAGGAATCAAAGTAGTTTCTAAAAGTTTCATCCATGCTACTATTGTCCTCATGAGATAGCAGTATCTTGCGAAATTCAATTAACTGCGGTATATCCGTTGCAATAGCTTTTCGAAACAGCACGATTGACTTCCTTCCTATTCAAAACATAGATTTTAAATATTGTGCTGCAACGTAGCGAATGATGTTGCCCTTGCAATAGCGAACAGCTCGCAAGCAATGTTGGACTGAACGTTTATTTCATTCAGTATTCGCGCGCTGCATCGAACCACTGTTGAGCCATCTCCTCTGCTATTGGCTGACCAATCAGGTGATCAGACTGACTGAGTTGCCACACCGCTTCACCAAGGTCTTCACGTTCAGTGGTTTCAATGCCTTTGAGGTTGTTGAAGCGCACGGTGAAAGCGGTAATAGCTGCCTCGGCTTCGGCAAAACTACGAGCCTCGGACAAAGTTGCCTGTGCAACGTTGTAAGCTTCATTAGCCAGCTTGGCCTGACGTTTAGGCCACGACGAAAACGGGCGGCCGAACTCAGTCGTCCACCACTCAGCCTTTCGTAATTGGCTCACTGAAGCATGGTCGGTCCAAGGGCGGGTTACAGCGCGAGTTTTCATTTGCTGTTTTAGACGCTTGCCAGCAATCTCTTCCACATTATAGGCGATAAATCTAGTAAGCAACGGCCACGCGTTCAAGGTCGGCAAGCCACCCAGATCAGGCATGAAGCGCAGCTCCAAATTCGTTAACTGGGTATGATGAGCCATTAAGTCCAGGTCGCAAAAGTCTCCCCACAAACTCAGTGAGGTTAGGTTTGGGAACCGGTTTAGACACTCCAGCGAAATCGGCTGACCTAACGGCGTATTCTGTAGCGTCAGGCTCGTTACCTTGTGCAGCTCACCCATGTCAGGCAGCAAGAAAGGAGTATCATTCTTGCGTCGGCCGGTGCGCGGCGCTAGTGTCAGAGAAGATGGCATATCTCCTGTGGCCGAGAAGCGTGATAGGTCGCCGGATACACTCAGGCGGAAATGCCGCTTCGGAAGTCTCAAGCTCAGAGAGCTCCCGGACTGATCCAACTCGATATGCAAGCCATACAAATTAGACTGAGTGGCATCCGCCACCGTGTCTGCAGAGAGGATCGGAGTCCACGTCATCTCTTCAATGGGACGTTTCTGTGCCCAGTCAAAGAAGCCTTGGTCACTGCCTGTATAATGCAGAAATCGCGGCCAAGGAGAGCCCGCCGGGGTGGCAAAGACATCAAATACGGTCCAATCAATATGCGTATCAGGTGAGACATGAAGGTCTGCCTTCTTCCCCAATTGCGACGGTCCAATGGATAGACTGCCCACACCGGGCTTAATGACAAGAGTGTGACTAAGTGGACCTGTCAGGTCGATAGGATAACCACCAACTTCTCTAACTGAACCAGCTGAAGGACTAGCTTGGCTATCATTTGGCATTTCTATCATCCTTTCTTCAGAAGCATATCCAGACCTAACTATTCACGCCTGACTCTATCTTCTGAGCAATAAATTGTTTGAATCTTGTAAAATACCGCTCTGATGCTTCCCAGCGCCTAAGATCCAAATAGGGCATGTCCTGCTTGCCATATTGATCGGGCGGCTGATAATACCGGGAAACATAAGTTCCATTATCCAGTGTATAAAAATAATATGCTCCATCCGGTGTCTTGATTTCAATCCGACCATGCAGGAGGTCTCCGTCCTCGTCCGTATGCGCTTGACGGAAGCTGTAGCATTTGGAGCCGTCCCAGAACCCGTCATCCACCTCTTCTTCCTCTTCCGAATATAATTCCTGAATTACGGGGTGTTGCAAAATATCTTCCACATACTGTACCTCAATGTTTCGTAAATAAAGCTCAGCCATATTCGCGCAGGTCAGCAACATCGTCCAGCAATCGCTAATCTCTGCTAGTTGTTCCTGAGACTCTTCTGAAATGTCCTCCCACTCAGAGCCTTCATCTATGGTTCTCCTCAACAAACCGACAGAATGATCTTGCTCCAGCCAAATATAATAGTGATGCCGGTTATCATTCATATACACGCTAAGATCCCGCTCTTCTCCGTCAGCATCTATATGCTCCAGTTGAACTTTGAAAAAAACGTCTTGCTCCCAAAATCTAAAAGACGGCTTGTCACTCGGCATTAAAATACACTGCGTCAACTTCAATATATTTTCCTCATTGATCGTGTTGTGGGTGAAATATAAATGAAAAGCTTTCTTGTTAGTCGGGGATTCATTTATTTTTTTCAGTACGGAACGCCCTTCTTTAATTATGTTCACTAGTGTGCCAAAGGAAAAGTCGGCTTCATCTTCCTCCTCTTCTACATCCAGAAAAACTTCATCGATTAACACCTCATGAATATCCACCGGAAGCTCCTGAAATACGCCGTCCCCTTCCCACACATTTACTAAGCAGGGAATCGATTTCTGTCCGTCAACTTTGATGCTGTACTCATCATCCTGAACTAAAACTGCAGCGCTGAGATCACCTTTCACAATCGTTTCCCCATGATTGTAAGAGCCGCACAATATTTCCTCAATCATCAGATTGCCCGAAACATAAATTTCCTGACCGCCTACAGCTATATTTTTCGCACTCATATTACCGGTCACCATAAGTCCAATAGCACCGTCTGTTTCTTTGTTATAGAGATTGTCTACAGTAAAATTCCCATCTATAAAAATGATAATTACCTCTTTTTGTTGCGGAAATGCCTGCTCCCAATCCAGATTAAGAGAAGGCAGTGTTAAATCCCCTTCATAATAAGCGGCAAGCTGCTCGTCACTGAAATCCTGGTAAAACTTCGCCCACCAAGATCCTTCCGGAAATTTATCTGCTAGTTGACTAATAGGAATGAATCGGAAAAGATTGCTCATAACATTATTTTCCCTTCATCTTTAAAATTTCCATTATTTTCTCATATGTAAAAATTAGGGTCAATCTTAACTTTAGGCTTGATTCATCAAATAATCTACGGAGCGACATCAAAGGCACTACCAAATATATCAAAAAGAGCAACCCTTACATGAAGTATGGGTTGCTCTTACTTTTATGAAAAGAGATATCTTACCTGTATGTGCTACGGTCCAGCTTATGATTATTTTTGGATCAATCAAGCTCCGCGTCTGCGCATTCCGCCTCGAGCCTTGCAATGACCTCGAAGTGGGCTTGATCCGTGAAGCGAAGCACCTCATTTTCCTGTACGATTATCCCTTCACGAATCCGCCCATCCAGCCAGTCGCTGATCCATCCGGGAGCATACCCGCCTTGACCGAACTCGCCGCCAAAAGCGATTATTGTCTCATATACATCCAGATATTGTTGACGGCCCGTATTCGGATAAGCCCTTGTGTACAGCCAGAACTGCACATCGTACATCAGAATAGAAAGCTCATCCGCATGAAAGGAAAAGTGTCCTTTCTCTTCAACGATTCGGGTACAGACTTTACGGATCTTCTGCTCAAGCTGGTCCACCTCAGGCACACGACTACACAGCTCCGCGAGCAAAGGTGAGAACTTGCCTACGGCTACTTTTCGCAGATCCTCTTCTTTATCTTCTTGAGAGGTATCATATTCCTCCTCACTCACCAGACCGCGGATAAATGTCTCGAAGTCTTGCGCGAGGAACGTAATCTCATAATCGTCTTCCTGATCCACATGAATCACCTCCGGTTCACCGTCCCTCCCGCAGTTCCGGTAATCCAGCATCACAACATCATGGCCTGCCGAAGGGCAGTCACAAATCACCACCCCGATGTCAGGATACCCCCACTCCTCAATAATGAACGGGCTGCCGAGATCGCCGCAGATTGAATAGCTTTTCTCGCGCCCAATGCCCATAATGCCTGTTATCGCAATATGATCCTCAGCCCATGAGGTCGCGTCCTCCGTCGGGTAACAAGTATTGTAAGGAACTCCCCCATTATGCTGCTTCATCAGACGGATATAGGAGGCAGGAAGCTTGTAACCAAGCTCTTCTTCTACGGAAGCAATCAGTTCATCCGTAGGCGGATCAGAGACATATTCTCTTATTGCATAATCGCTATCGTCCCAAAACTCGGAGAAATTCATCCCTTCAAAAGGAATTGCAGCCGTCCTCGAATCATTATGCGAATTTTTAATCACCCGTCTAGCTGCGGCGAGTTGTTCTTTGCGTAGCTTGCGCTGGCTAAAGTTCAGTAACATGGCCGTATTCTCGTTGTCAGGATCGAGGTCATGGGCGATACCCAGCACTCTCACTGCTTCCTCATATCGGTTCAGATAATAGTAGGAATACCCTACTCGAAAATGCCACAACGGGTCATCCTGCCCCTGTTCTGCAATCATCGCAAACTGTTCAAGCGCTTCTTCATAATGACCCAGATTGTTATACGCTCTTGCCAGACTGCTGATCGCCTCGTAATCTCTGTCCTCTGGTGAAATCTCCATCAAGGTATCAACTATCTTCTGATGTTCATCATCTTCATGCCACTGTACCAGCTGTGCAATTCGCTCTTTATCCATGTCTACCTCCCCAAGCAAATAATCAAGTTGCTAGAATATAGAAATATAGTTTTCCCTATTCTACCAGATAGGAAGTAGGTATTGAAAATTGAAATAAGGCCTAATTATTGGTACAGCCATATCCCTGAAACCGTCATGATTGCTGGCAGTGCAGACTCGTCCACCGCCACATTGTCGTACCAGCCACCCACCGCAAGGTTAAGCACTAGATAAAAGGGTTCATCAAAGGGCATCACGCCCGGCTCCTGGCGACGCTCAGCAAAGCAATGGCCATCTACCAGCCATCGAATTGAATTTGCATCCCATTCCAGTGCATAATCACGGAATTCATTAATCGTCCCGTTTTCAAACTGGTACGAAAACTCCTCGACGATTTGATGTTCCCAATCCTTTCCGTAGTGCAGCGTTCCGGATATTTGCTGGGGCAAGCGGCCTTTGGCTTCCATGATATCAATCTCGCCGGAAGCTGGCCAATGCCCATAAACTTGTTCCTGCGGAAGCAGCCAAATGGCAGGCCATATCCCTTGCCCTAACGGCAGCCTTGCACGCACGACTAACTTACCATAGCAAAAGGAAAAACGGTCCTTTGTATCCAAACGGGCCGAGGTATACCCAAAATGCCGCCCATCCTTTTCAATGGATTCGCTGCGCGCACACAAGTTTAAGCCAAATTCATCGATATATAGGTTGCTGGAATGATCCGTGTAATACTGCTGCTCACCGTTGCCCCAACCTGGGTCTATAGGATTACCATTGTTATCTAGCAAGTCGTTGCCATGGCGAATATTCCATAACTTCAGATCAGTATTACTAGCTAAGAAATTTTGTTCCCATACAAGCTTGTTCATCCTTTGCACACTCCCCTCATTTAATCACAGCATACTTAAATTTTGCGGCTGGTCAAACAAATCTAAAAAATTGGGATAGGGTCAATAATCCTGGGCTTTTTTTCCTATACGCTTTTTCATACGATGAAATAGAAAGGGGGCACGGAACATGTTCCAATACAGAACGGAACAAATGAAAGCGCTTGTTAAACAGTGGCAATTGCAAAGCATGGTTATCCCGGGAATCCTCTGGATGTTTATCTTTTGTTATATCCCCATGTTTTGGCTCATTATTGCATTTATGGACTACAGCATCGCCAAACCTTTACTAGAATCACCGTTTATAGGGCTGAAGCATTTTCACGATTTTATGACAGATGAGCGTTTTTGGCGTTCGATCCGCAATACCCTGGGGATGAGCAGCATTAAGCTGATCTTGGGTTTCCCCATTCCTATCTTGTTTGCCTTAATGCTTAATGAAATACGGAGTCTTCGATTTAAGCGTACGGTACAAACCATTTCGTACCTGCCGCACTTTATTGCCTGGACGATTTTTGGTGGCATTGCACTCAATTGGCTCGGTGAAGGAGGTGTGATCAATCAGCTGATGATGGCAATCGGGTTTCAGGAACGTGAAATCCTGTTTAACAGCGACCCTAAGTACTTTTGGTGGATTACCTATTTCACCGATATTTTGAAGGAGACGGGTTGGAGCGCCATTATCTACATAGCGGCAATATCCGGTATTGATCCTGGACTGTACGAAGCAGCCGAACTGGATGGCGCAAATCGGCGGCAGCGAATGTGGCATATCACCATTCAGAGCATACGCCCCACCATCGCTATTTTGTTCATCCTCGCTGTCAGCGGGATACTCGGCAGTAACTTTGAGCAGATCTTTATGTTGAAGAACAACATGAACATGAAGATGGCGGAAAGCCTGGACTTGTATATCTATAATATGGGGTTGGTCTCCGGGCGCCATTCTTTCTCAACAGCCGTCCTGTTTGCCCGCTCTATTGTGGCGCTAGGTTTGTTGTTTTTGGCCAATCACACATCCAAAAAACTAACCGGTGACAGCATTTTTTAAAAGGGAGAGGACAGAGGTATGGAAAGACGCAAGAGGTTTCGGCAAATCGGAGTATTTGAGGTCTGCAATACCCTGCTGATGCTGGCGGTTTGTTTTTTAACACTGTACCCGATGTGGTTTGTATTTATTAACTCACTTAATGCGCCGCAGCAAGCATCACTGGGCACCGTCAATTGGTTTCCCAAAGAATTATCGCTGGCCAGCTATAGTGTTGTGTTCAATGATAAGACGATGATGAACGGTTTTTACATCACCACCCTGCGCACGGTACTTGGGACAGCGATCCATGTATTCTTTACCGCCGTTATAGCTTATGGAATGAGCAAGTCTAATCTAATCGGCCGCAAAGTGTATCTCAAAATTGCATTGATTACAATGCTGTTCTCAGGCGGTCTAATCCCTACGTTTATTCTGATGACAAAGCTGGGCTTATATGATAATTTTTGGGTATTTATTATTCCTTCCATGTACACTTTTTTTAATATGGTCATTTTTATGAGCTTCTTCCGCACCATTCCTGACAGCCTGGAGGAATCTGCGAAGGTAGACGGCGCTTCAGACTATGGCGTCTTGTTCAGAATTGTATTGCCCAACAGTATGGCTGTCATTGCAACCATATCGCTTTTTTCAGCCGTTTATCATTGGAATGATTATTACCAGGGCGTTATCTACATCCGCTCGCAGGAATTACTGCCACTGCAGACCATGTTGTACAAAATTATTGCAGAGAACTCCATGTCTTTCATGCAGCAGCAAGCTATGGCACAATTCGGCGCTAGGTTGCCTGGCAACTCTATCAAATTTGCATCCATGATGGTAGCCACACTGCCAATTCTAGTAGTCTACCCCTTTATCCAGCGCTATCTGGTCAAAGGTGTGATGATTGGCGCCATTAAGGGATAAGTGTATGCGTATAGAAACGGGTATCCAAAAATTCAGAAGCAGCAGAGAAAGGATGATTATGTCATGAAACGCAATCTCATTAAGCCAGGTTTGACCCTCGTTCTGGCTATAATTCTGACGCTAGGCATGGCCGCATGTAGCAACAATTCAGCCAATAACAAACCAACACCACAACCGACGGACAGTACATCACCGCCGCCGAATGAAGCAACACTCAATCCCGATGAACCAGCATGGAAACTCGACACCAGCCCTGTGGATCTGACCTGGTTCGTTGGTGCTAACTGGTATGCCCACACCTGGGGAGAAAGCTTGACCTCCAAGTATGTAACGGAAAAAACAGGTGTTAACATCAAGCTAGAAGTACCCTCCGGCGAAGCGAACGAGCATATTACTTTGATGATGACCTCCGGAAAGCTGCCCGACTTGATCTCGATGGGTTCGTGGGAAACGGCTGTTAAAAAGCTATGGGAAGGCGATCATGTCTATGCCTTGAATGAATTGGCAGATAAGTATGATCCCTACTTCTTCAAGGTGGCTGGAGACGGCACACTGAAATGGTATCGCCAAGAAAATGGTAATACCTATGGTGTTCCGAATGATTCATATAGCCCTAACCTGATGCATGAAACCGGCATGACGGCCGCCAACCAGACTTTTCTGGTGCGGAAGGATCTGTATGAGGAGATGGGCAGCCCAGACCTGAGCACACCAGAGGGCTTTCTGAATGCATTGCAATTGTTGAAGGATAAATATTCGCAGTATAAAGGTCAGCCGATCAGCCCCTTCTTTGCACAAGGGAATGTCCCTTACGGGATGACCGAATATTTGCAGAACCTGCTGGCCGTTCCGCATGAAAAAGACGGTAAAGTATACGACCGCATTACCGATCCCGATTATATCGCCTGGCTGAAAACCTTCCGTACGGCTTACGAGCGCGGGCTGATTAATGTAGATTTCCTGGTGGATTCCGATACTCAGGTAGAGGAAAAAACGAACAACGCACGTTATTTCATGATGGTCCGGGAGTGGACTGGTATGTCGGCTGTCAATCCTATGCTGGCTGCAAGTGGAAACCCCGATTCTTATTACATCGCAGTCGATGGGCCAAAGAACAGCAAGGGCGACAGTCCTAAGCTATTCCCCGGCAACATGGACGGCTGGATGGTGACGATGATTAGCAAATCCACCGAAAATCCTGAACGGGCCATCCGCTTTTTGAGCTATCTGGCCAGCGAAGAAGGCCAACGGGATATATTCCTTGGCAAAGAAGGCGAAACATGGGAAATGGTAGACGGCAAGCCGCAGCTGAAGCCTGAAATGGTAAATTTGCTCGAAACTGATATTGAGAAAATGGAGAAGGAATATGGCATCATGGATACCTATTGGATGATGCGAAACCCTGTAATCATCAACCAGTGGAGACCAGAGAAAGCTCCTGTCATTAAGCAAATGGAAGACTTCGCTAATAAACGGGCTGATATTGATAGCGGTATCTACAAGGGCTTAGATCCACAGGGTGATTCTGATGTATCGGTAGCCTGGTCGCGTATTTCTCAAAATTGGGAGGAAGTTCTCCCTGAGCTGATTACGGCCAAGAATGAGGCTGACTTTGATAAGGTCTTTGAAAACTTCCTTGACCGCCGCGAGAATTACAGCTTCGGCAAGGTGATGGAATACCGCCAGGCTGAACTGGATGTGCGAAAATCCAAAATGGCAGAGTAATAATCCCCGTATAAAGATTGCTGCCGGTCACCGAAATGGTGGCCGGTATTCCCTTTTTCACTAGTTATAACCATTTGGAAAAACAGCCTAGTTACCTACCAGGCGGTTTGTAATATATGGTATATTACAAGGGTAGGAGGCTGCTTAAATGAAGTATCTGCTGACTAAAATGAAGAGGCTTTACCGAAATTCACGCATTTCGAAAAAATTGTTTCTGGCCTTTAGCATGATGATTGCCGTTCCTGCGATTGTAGTATCTTTTTTATTTATTCGCATGCAGGAAAGCCAGCTATACAAGGACGCTATGGCCACCGGCAGCAGCCATGTCTCACGGCTTAACGAACAGCTGCGTAGCAGAATGGGCGTTATTGAGAACGCTTCCTCTACTGCGCTGAATCAAAAGGCATTTGTAGATTTTATTCACTCCAATATGCGCGGAGATGGCCTGCGTCTCGTAAAATTTAGACAAAATCAATTTGAGCAAATGCATAATATTATTCAGAGCCACGAGATGATCAGTGAGCTCAGTTTCTATGTCGATAATCCAAATCTATTTGAGATTTGGCCTGAAATCTACCATTATGACAAGTTTTGGCCGCAGGACTACTGGGTGACCCTTCGGGAGGAAGGTGGTGCGGCATTCCGCCTATTTGCTTTTAAGGATGGCGAGCATACGCTATCTTATTACCGACTGGTACGCCTACAAGGGCAGCAGCAGAAACTCCCTACCATTATGGAAATTCGCGCCCAGCATAGCGTCTTTTTCAGTGACCTGCTTGAGGATAGCGGGGGAGATTTCTTTTCTGTAGTGATGGACGGAAGCAACCCTTCCCGCTCTGTTTACAATCCTGATCATCTCTTTTCTCAAAATGCCAGGGAGGATTTGGATAAAATTCTGGGCAGCATTCATCAACAGCTGGATGTGCTTCAGCAAAGTAGCCCCAGCCCCATTAAGGTTGAGGTCGGCAACCATACTTACTACGCATTGTACCGGTACATCGCCCCCTTGAACGCCTATGTCGTAGATATTGCCTCTCATCAGGCACTGATGAAGGGTCCGCGGAGCTGGTATCTACTCGTTGTAGCGATCACATTATGTGTACTGCTCCTGATGCTGCTGCTCGTTTCACATACTACCCGGCGTATATTCAGGCGGCTGGACAGGGTTCTGGCTTCTATGCGTAAGGTGCGGCAAGGACAATTGGATGCAAAAATCGAAACCGGTCTCGGTGCGAACGAAACCGGTGATGAAATTGATGAGGTGGCCGTCAGCTACAATAACATGTTAGACGAGATCAAGCATCTGATGACTCAGGTGGTAGATAAGCAACTGGTTGCCAAAAATGCTCAACTGCACTCGCTGCATTCGCAGATCAATTCGCATTTTTTATATAACGCACTGGAATCTATTCGTATGCTCGCGGAGGTTCAGCGACAGCCTGCGATCGCCGACGCGTTGGTGTCTCTAGGTTCCCAACTGCGTTACAGCATGCAGTGGCGCAGCGATACGGTTGCCCTTAGCGAAGAACTTGCCAACATACACAGCTATATCCGCTTCATAAATTTTATGGAAGGCGGCAACATTGTATTGATGGCTGATCTCCCTCAGGAGGTGCTGCGTTATACAATTCCTAAAATGTGCATGCAGCCCATCGTCGAAAATGCCGTTCATCACGCGGCGCCTTCAGGCGGCAGTGTAAATATCCAAATTACCGTATCTGTAGAGAATGAAAGCCTTCTGCTAATAAAAATACGAGATGATGGTGCAGGTGTTAACCCAGAGATGCTGTACAATTTACAAGCTGTGCTACTAGGCGATATGGATTCGCCGATTGTCACCAGCAAGAACGGACTGGGCCTAGAGAACGTGCATAAACGCATACAACTTCATTATGGCAAGGGCTGCGGTCTTTGGATTGACAGTGTGCAGGGTGCCTATACCTGTGTGACCATACGCTTGCCTTGGGAAAATGTGAATCTTGGAGGATGGTAGAGTATGATCAATATTCTGATTGTCGATGATCAAAAGCATATTCGCGATGGACTTCAGGCCATGCTGCCCCAATTTCCCCTGCAGCTGGACAACATTTACTGTGCCGTAAACGGCATCGAGGCCTTGGGAATATTACGTCAGCACAACATTCAACTGGTAATTACCGATATCCGAATGCCTGATATGGATGGGCTAACACTGATGGCCCGGAGCAAAGCGGAACGCATCGAGGTGGAATACCTGATTATTAGCGGCTTCAGTGATTTTGCTTATGCTCAAAAAGCCATCGAACTCGGGGCAAAGGGCTACCTGCTTAAGCCTGTGAAACGTGAAGATTTACAAACCGCGGTAGAACATGTAGCGCATGAAATAAAAACCCGGCAGGCGCTCTCGCGCAATATGGAGCATATCTCCCGTCGTGCTCAAGAGACCGACCGCAAAGAACTGAGTATGTATATGCAGGGCGCGGTGAGCGATGAGTCGTGGGTCCTCCAGACCCAGCAGCAGAATCTAAAGTTATGGAGTAATTACCGCCTATGCCTGCTGCGGGAGGAACTATGGATTAACCAACCGGGGGCTAATAGTAGCCACAGCATGGAATCTATTGCCTATCGTGTATATGGCAGACAAGGTTGCATATGCCTGCAGCACCGCCCGTATCTGATCCTCGCGGTGGATGCGTCCGTAGATACGGGCGCCTTTCCGTCCGCTCTTAAGACAGGACAGATCGATGCCATCACTGCCATGACCAGCCCGCAGCAAGGATTGAAGGCACTGCCCCTCAGCTATACACAAGCGCTTGAGCTCTACCGCCACAGTTACCTTTTTCCTGAAAAGAGCTGCATTCTACCTACGCATATTGTAAGGCTGGAACAGCAGTGGGAGCTTCCCTATGAGGAGCTGTATGCCCTGTTCCAATTAGTCGGTAGCAAGAATAGCGGTGCAATTACCCAAGGTATTTCTATGATATTTCACAAAGATACGCTGCAACGCTATCACATCCAATACACCCAGCAGCTATGCCGTGCCATCGTGCAAATGCTGGAGGAATACGTGCGTGTCATCCGCCCATACATGGGAGAAGAAGCGCTGGACATCGAATGTTTGCGTAATCTATTCGACTATCCGGGTATTCGCGATTATATTCAGGCGTTGCAACAACAGCTGCTTCGGCTGAACCAATTCTATTACGAATATAAGTGCAGCTACCGAAACTCGCAGGATTTGAATGAAGCCATTCGTTTTATACACGAAAGTTATCATAAACCACTGGACCTCGCGATGGTATCCAACCACGTGTCGCTTAATTATGCCTATTTTTCTAATCTGTTCAAGAAGAATATCGGCAAAGGCTTTGCAGAATACCTGCGCGACGTGCGCCTGGATAAAGCTCGGCGGCTGCTGGCTGAGACCGATCATAAAATCGTAGAGGTAGCCACCATGGTAGGGTATGAAAGCTATAAAAGCTTTACACGTGCCTTCCGGGATGTCATGGACATGCAACCCACAGAGTACCGCCAAATGATTCGCCGGAAGCATGACAGAGAAGACAATTACCAGGACACAGCGCTATAAATAGTCAAAAGCCAAAAAATTGGGTTATAACAAAAATAATTGTACCTTTTAGCTGATTATTATATTCGATAGAATAGAGTTGTTCCTAAATGAAAGCGGTTTCGTTTTCTATTATTTTATTAAAGGAGGGCAAGTATGAAGCGAATTCACAATACGGAGAGTGGTTTTAAGCAGAAGGTATTCAGTTTGTTCTTAGCGGTAGTGCTGTTGGCTGGTGTTGGTCTAATGCCGACTTCGAAGGTGCAAGCAGCAGTAACCACAGTTACCTCTATGTCTTACTTTTCAGCGGCAGACGGACCTGTCATCTCAAAATCAGGGGTTGGACACGCTAGCTATGGATTCGTCATGCCTACATTCAATGGAGGCTCTGCTACCTGGAATGATGTTTCCGATGATGTCGGTGTAAAAGTGAAAGTTGCTGGCAGTTGGGTTGATATAGACAGTGCCGGCGGCTATACCTACAACCAAAACTGGGGACACTGGAGTGACGGCGGCTTGAATGGCTATTGGTTCACGCTCTCCGCAACCACTGAAATTCAGCTGTACTCCAAAGCTAACGGGGTAACACTGGATTACACCCTAGTATTTCAGAACATAAACAAGACAACTATCACCGCTATGGCGCCTACACAAGGGCCACAGATTACGGCAGGTTTCACCGGTAGTGCCGGCTTTACTTATCCTACCTTCAACAACGATTCGGCGGTAACGTATGAAGCAGTGGCTGACGATTTGAAGGTATATGTAAAACCTGTAAACAGCAGTACCTGGATTGATATTGACAATAACGCAGCCAGCGGCTGGATCTATGATAACAACTTCGGACAATTCACTGAAGGGGGCGGCGGCTACTGGTTTACCGTAACGGAGTCTATCCATGTAAAATTAGAATCGAAGACCTCTTCAGCTAACGTCATTTACACTCTCACCTTTAATAAACCTGTAAGAAATTCATACGTCCTCACTCCCTATGAGGGAACGACCTTTACCGCAGATGCGAAAGGCGTCATAGGTGTACCGCTGCCCAAGATTGATGGGGGAGCACCTATTGGCACCGAGCTCGGAAATTACGTTTACCAGATTAACATCAACGGACAATGGGTGGCTATGAGTGATTCCAGTCAGAGCGGATTTGTATACGCCGGTAACGGCTATAACAACATGTCCGATGCCAACCAATGGGGATATTGGGCTGACTATATCTATGGGCTTTGGTTCCAGCCCGTACAAGAGGATGTGCAGATTCGTATCGGCTATCCATTGAATGGACAGACGGGCGGAAATGTGGGCAACAATTACGTCAACTACACCTTTATTGGCAATCCCGATGCCCCGCGTCCGGATGTATCCGATCATGATGACATTACTATCGGAACACCAAACGACCCAGCCATTGAAGGCATGAATCTCATCTGGCAGGATGAATTTAACGGAACCACGCTCGATACGAATAAATGGAGCTATGAGCAGGGTTATTATATCACTGACGATCCCAATAGTTGGGGTTGGGGCAACGCGGAACTTCAGCACTATACAGACAGTGCACAAAATATATTTGTACAGGACGGAAAGCTAAACATCCGAGCATTGCACGATTCCAAATCCTTTCCGCAGGACCCAAACCGGTATGCACAATATTCCTCCGGTAAAATTAACACCAAAGATCAGTTGTCCTTCCAGTACGGAAGAGTAGACATTCGTGCCAAGCTGCCTACAGGTAATGGCGTCTGGCCAGCACTCTGGATGCTTCCGAAAGATTCCGCCTATGGTGCATGGGCCGCATCCGGCGAAATTGATATTATGGAAGCCAAAGGACGCTTGCCTGGCACGACCAGCGGCGCCATACACTTTGGTGGTCAATGGCCGGTGAACAGATATATTGCGGGTGAGTATCACTTCTCTGAAGGCCAGACCTTCGCCAATGATTATCATGTGTACTCCATGGTCTGGGAAGAAGATAATATGAAATGGTATGTAGATGGAAAGTTCTTCTTTAAAGTGAGCAGAGATCAATGGTATTCCGTAGCTGCACCGAACAATCCGAATGCCCCATTCGATCAGCCCTTCTACATCATTATGAATTTGGCGATCGGCGGATATTTTGACAACGGTCATACCCCGGACCCATCCGATATCCCTGCAACAATGCAGGTCGATTATGTACGTGTCTATAAAGAAGGCAACAGCCAGAATCCGGGTAACGACGTACCGGTTACCGGTGTAACCCTGAATCAGACCACTGCACAGGTGGAAGTCGGACAGACTGTACAGTTGAACGCCAATGTAGCCCCGTCTAATGCAACGAATAAGCAGGTCACTTGGGCCGTGTCGAACGCCAACGTCGCTTCCGTGAATCCGAACGGTCTCGTGACGGGAATCGTTCCGGGCACGACAACCGTAACGGCTACAACAGCCAACGGCAATAAAACAGCCACTTCCACCATCACTGTTGTACCGGCATCATCATCCGGTGTTATCATTGTTGGCGATGAGGTGCGTGGCTTGAAGAAAATAGGCGACGACCTGCTGTTCTATGTGAACGGCGCAACCTTTGCCGACTTACACTATAAGCTAAATAACGGTGGGCAGCTGAACGTAGCCATGACCCCGGCAGGGAACGGTAACTATACCTACCCTGTAAATAACCTGCAACAAGGGGATACTATCGAGTACTCCTTCACCTATAATCCGGGGCAAGGGGCCGTCGATTCTCCGACACTCACCTATATCCATGGGGTAACCCAAGGAACACCGGAGTAATCTAGATGAACCCTAGGCAAAATGCATAAACACGAATAGGCGAAGAGGAAGTGTTGGAACTTCCCTCTCGCCTATTTTGTTGTTTCTGTCATGCTGTTCTCCTCGGTGGAAGATCGGCTAGCTAGCCTCATGATTATGAGCCGCCTATTCAAAAAAGAAAGTGCGAAAAAGCCGGTTCATCACCGGAAGCTTTTCTCACCTTCGCTCTCTTGTCTAAATTAACGCGTCGAAATGTCCCTCCGAGTTCACCGTCGCCGTCCGGGGATCGGTCAAACCGATGCCCTTGAGGCCTCCCTTCCACTCATTCCGCCAGAGGAAGGGGTGATCTTGTAGCGGAGAAGCCGGTACAAAATTTACGGGGCTGCTACTCCCGCTTTTCTGTACGAGTTGGGACTCCAGCAGCCGGATTTGCCGCTGCAGCTGCTCCCGGCGATAAGGAGTCTGCATCTCGCTTCCTTGTGCTGCATTCACTTTATCCAGTTCCATCATCAGCCGGTTCCGCTGTTTTTCCAGGGAACTGACCTCACTCTGTGTACCGCCGTAGGCCGCAATGGCCTGTAACGGACGGATGCCTGCTACTGTCAGTGCTGCCATGATCCTTCACTCCGTTTCCTTGGCTTCCACTCCAAATTCAACCAAATTTGAAAGTTCTAATCATCTTTATTACCCGCCAATCCTCTTCATGACAACATCACAGCCTCAATTGGAAAATAATCGTCGTATAGTCACATTTGGCCGCTTGTTTCGACCATACCAAAGACCCACCGAAGGCTGGCTAAAGTCCCTTTATTGCCCCCTTACTCGTCCTTCAACCCCCACTGATACAAAAATGACAGACACTACTGTTAGGACAAACGTCCATACCAAGATAATGAGGTCCAGCTCGAAATATATAATAATGAGAATGGTCCACTAATTGACTCATCAATAGCTGTTTCCGCTTCAAGTCCGTTATAATGACAATCGATTGGTTCAACGTCATATTTAATTCAATCTTCGGTAGAAATAATTCCCCCTCATAATACATTGATTAAAATTGCATTCCGTCCTCCCGATCAGTGCCTCTTTGGATATATAAAACAATAATAAATTTTAGATACTTTCTTGTTAGTTTCTATTGATGTAATATAACGTGTTCATGATCAGTAGATTCCTTTCAATTAACAAGTATAAGAGATGGAAATAAGGGCTAATTTAAGACCATCTGTTATGCAAGGGGCTCAGCATATGACATATGGAGAAATTCTATTTCGTACGGCAACGTCTTTCGTTGCTCTACTCTTATTGACACGTCTGCTCGGTAAAAAACAAGTCGGGCATCTAACGTTCTTCAATTATGTAACAGGAATCACCTTCGGCTCCACCACTGCGGAGATTATCGTCAACAGACAAATCACGCTGCTGCAAGGAATATCTAGCTTGATCTTATGGTCGCTCTTGGCGTTCATCGTTGCTTGGATCGGATTGCGCTCCGTCAGAGCACGTGAGATTCTCGATGGCCAACCTACGATTCTCGTCAAACAAGGCAAAATTCTGGAAAAGGCATTGGCTAAGCAGCACCTCAACATCGACGATTTAAGCATGCTGCTTCGGAACAAGGATGTCTTCTCCCCCACAGATGTCGAAGTTGCTATTTTGGAACCTGACGGTCAACTCAGCGTGTTAAAAAAAGAAGAAATGCTGCCTGCAACAAAAAAGGATGTAAAAGCAACCGTTATGCCTATTCACAATATCCCGACTGAGCTTATCGTTGATGGTAAAATCGTAGAAAAAAACCTTACTAAAATAGATGTTTCCAAAGTCTGGCTCAACCAGCAACTAAAGAAAGCCAACATTCATTCTTTTGATCAAGTATTTTACGCAGAGCTCCAATTGGACGGATCGTTATATATCGACAAATACCAGGATTCGATTCCATAAAAAGACCCGATAGCGACAACTTGAGTTCGTCCGACCTTCAACAACTTTAGAAATGCCCCTCTACAACCAAAAAAAAGAAGGGCTTTTACTTCTGCAAGTAAAAGTTCCTTCTTTAGGTACCATATCATGCCTCGCCGCAAAACGTCCCCTTATTTAGGGTCCCCTTCTCGATGCTGTCTGCCTTAGAAGCAGGTGAACGAGCGAATCCGATTCAAATCAATACCGAAGTACCCCCAGAAGAGACCGAACCATCTGAACCCTGCAACAGAATTACGCCCCACGAATACCGGGAAGAACCAGAATTGCTCGCCGTTGTTCAGCCAAATGTATGTGTTGCGGAACAGACAGCCTCTGATCGCACCAGGGTCGATGGCAAATGCAGTGGCCGACATTTGCGGTACGAATTGCGGTGGAGGTGCCGTCGGCGCTTGAACGCCTCCCGGTGCAGCTCCTGGAGGTCCCGGAGTCCCAGGAAATCCACCTGGTCCACCCGGTCCTCCTGGTCCTCCTGGTCCTCCTGGTCCACCCGGAAACCCTGGGAATTGGCCGCTTCCCGGCGTTGGAAAAAATCCCATATGTGATCGCTCCTTTCAATGAGTAGGCACAATCATCATATGCATTCGCGGAAAGAGTGTTTGGGCGAATGCCAATAAATAATCCACGCCCAGCCGAAGCTGAACAGTAATGAAATTTAGCCACCTAAAAGCCTTTTTCACCTGCTTCGGCTCATAAATATGGACGAATATCCACTTATACTGATTCCTAATTTGACTTAGAATTACCGTAGAAGATTGAAAAAGGCTGTGATTCTAATGTTAATCAAAAGAGACAAATGGTTGCAATATCGCATCCTTCGCAAAGGTTCCTCTCTCGCCGGACGGCTGCCAGAGACACAGTTGCTTAAGAAGAACGCATTAACGAATATGCTGCTTCACTATCAAAGCGTCGTATTGAAACCCCACAACGGGAATTACGGAAGGGATATCCTGTTCACTAAAAGAAACGGTGCAAACGCCTATCGTATTCATAACGAAAAGAAAGCACGACTGGGAGAGCGTTACCCAAAGCTTAGACAAGTCGGGTTCGATATAGGCATCGACAGGAACTGCCGGATTTGGATCATTGAAGGCAATTATCAACCGGACTTACGCCCATTCCGGCTCCTGAAAGATTCTTCAATGCACCGCAGAATATTATGGTATAAGAAACATTAAAACGAAAAAAAGACGACCAGCCTCTTATCTTTGGCCTGTCGTTTTTTCATGTTTGGTGCCTATCCTTGATAATACCCCGCTTGCAATTTTACTTGCGTCTTTTGTTACTTACAACACGCGTCACTTGGAACTTATTTACCCCTACCTGTATAATGGCAAACTGGCTGTAAGAAGTGCCGGAAGACGTATAAGGTTCCGCTTGAATATTTCCACTAGGCGTTCTAACCGTTGCAGTGATTCTAGTCACCAAACAGACTCCACGGCTAGAAGCTTTCCAAGTCTCGTCACGCTGAACCATCACTACATAAGATGGATGCATATTCAACTTTTCCAAATGCATTAAACGATGTGGAGTTAAAGATCTGTACGGGGTCATAACCGCCAGCTTTTCTATTTCCCATCCCCAAAACCTCCCTTATTATCGATATTATTCATTAAATGCAATTGCATCGTTTTATTAAGGTATAAAGGTGGACAAGAAAAAAAATACATTTATCCGATGGTCACAAGGATACGACAGCTATACAAGGAAAAAAGTAGCCGTAAAAGCGAATGTCGGACTGTCAAATTTCTGCTACTTGCGGTGTGTCTCACCATATGGGTTAAATGCTCTTGGTTAGCCATTCATAGAAAAGGATTTCATGAACCCTTAATCAGGTTGGTTGCCCATGGTGATCTCGAATACGGCTCTCAATGCCGAGTGCAACCTGGCATGAAAATGCAAGCAGGAGTATTTATTTTTTCTTCCGGGCTCGGTATTGCTGCGGCGTTACGCCGACTACCCGTTTAAACAGGTTGGAGAAGCTGCCCAGACTGGTGTATCCCACCTGCTCTGCAATATCGGTAATCTTAAGCTCGGTTTCCTCCAGTAATTGCTTGGCCTTCTGCAGACGTTCCTGAATAATGACATCCGATATCGACAGTCCAGTCTCTTTCTTGAACAGCCGGGACAGATAAGCGGGGTTCAGATAAACATAGGCGGCCAATTCATCACGAGTAATCTCTTCACTCAGCCGGGAGCGGATATATTGTCTGATCTTGGTGACCACGGCCGAGGACATATTATGGCTTTTCTGCAATAACTGCATTGCGGCTTTCAGGCAATCTATTGCCCAGTTCTGCAAAGTGGAGGAATGCTTCGGGTAATTCTCCTTGTCCATCAGCGATTTCAACTCGGAAGAGGCGTGGGCGGATAAGCCTTTTTTGGCCAGTACAGTATGCAGAATGAAAAGAATGCCGTGGACAAGCTGCCGGTGCAGCTCACGGGTCCAGCGGTCTGCACCGATACTCACGAACCACAGCTTCACCCGGCGCTCCAGCTCCTCCAACTCGCCCAGTTCCAGGATGGTCGCCCACTCCCCGAAGATATGCATTGGAGCGGCCAGAGGCATGGTGCCAAGCGGTTGATCATAAGCCGGATCATTCGGGCCGAACACCTGACGGGAATGCTTCAGATTCCGCTGTTCCCGTTCAGTGACGTATGTGTAGGCGCTCATCATCTCGTGCAGCAATACGCCCGGGCTGATATAGACAGACAAGGAGCAATGCAGGAGCTGCTCGCAGGTGTTCAAGAAGGTCTGGCAGTTCTGCTCCAGTGTGTGTCGAACCGCATTCATGTCGCCCCTCACGTAGACAATTGCCAGGTTATGGCCTACCTGATCCTGCAGCACAGCCCCTCCCAGCCCGCTCAGCAGCAGTTCTTCCGCCAGATTTCGTAGCGCATATTCCATGATGGTCTCATCCCGTGCGCTCAGATTCTCCTTCCATTGCTCCAGGCCGAGCAGAGCGAGAAAGTAGCGGTCTCCTGGCTGCAGATCCAGATTGTAGGTATTCGCCGAAATAGTGAGCGATTCCAGGACGGGCGCGGCCCGCTGGCTGAGAATATCCTGCCAGAACCTTTCTACCAGCAGGGGAAGCTGATGCTCCCACTTTTGTCGGTACTCGCGGATGAGCGCCTCGAATTGCTGCTGCTCCCTCTGCTTGCTGATTTCTGAGAGCGCCTCATGAGATATCTTCATTAATTCTTCATAGTCCACCGGCTTGAGCAAATAATGGAATGCACCATGGTAAAGAGCGCGCTGTGCATACTCGAAATCGGCATGGCAAGTCAGCATAATTGTCAGCGTGCCGGGAGAATACTGCTTCACCCAGGCGAGCAGCTCCAGCCCACTTCTTCCGGGCATCTCAATATCGCAGATAAGCAAATCTATGGCTTGCTGCTCCAGGCAGGCAACCGCCTGATCCACATTCTCCGCCAGCCGGACCTCCTCCACCTGCAGCGCGCTCCAATTCACGCCCTGCTTCAGACCTAGCAAGGCGAAATATTGGTCATCAACGATTAGAACTCTGTACATATGAACTTCACAGCTCCCTTTGAGCGGGCAGTCTTATCTCCACCACCGCCCCCCCGTCAGGGATATTATGGAAGGTAAGCCTTGCCCGGTTGTTGTAAAACATCAGCATGCGTCTGTATACATTCCATATTCCCAGATGGTGGTCTGTAGGCTTCTGCTCATACAAACCCAGATTGAGCATCTCCAATTGAAGTGCGGAGAAGCCCGGCCCGGAATCCCGGACCTGAATGGCAATGCAGGCATCGCTGTTCTCCCCGGCTTCTTCCCGGACCGTGATCACGACCTCGAATGGCTTGGCGTTGTTGACGAATCCATGCTTGATCGCGTTCTCGACGAATGGCTGAATCAGCAGCGGCGGAATGAGGTTGGATTCAAGCTCCTTCGGCAGATGGACTTGATAGGACAGCTTGTCCGGATACATGACCATCTGAATCTCAATGTAGTTTTGAATATGTTTTAGCTCGCTGAGGAGGGGAATCCAGGTACTATTGGTATTCATAATGAATCTGAAATGGGAGACCAGATGGCTTATCATTTTTTTGATCAGCGAATACTTCTGCAGCTCCACCAGATGAAAGACGATATTCAAGGAATTCATAAAAAAATGCGGGTTGATCTGCGCCTGAAGATGCTTGAGCTCCGCTTGCTGCACCTTCATTTGCTCTTCATACACATCAATCTTGAGATTGCCGATATGCTCGGCCATCTGGTTGAATTGCCGGGTGATGATCTGGAACTCCCTGCTGTTGCCTTCCTTCAGCCGGTGCTCCAGATGCCCCTTCCCCAGAATACGCATCCCGCTGGTCAAATGCTGGATCGGCTTGAACACAAGCCGACTCAGCAGAGCCAGAAGGATAGCCATAATGATAATAATGGCTATGGGAATGGTCTTGATGATCCTCTGGAAGATCGGCAGCTCATCCAGAATAGATTTCTCGTCCAATAGAATAAAGACATTCAGATTGGAGTATTGCGAAGGCTTGTCAATCAGCAGATAATTATTGCCGTTACTGAGACGAATCGATGCATCCACGGGATGGGCAGGATTATTGAGCTGTCTACGGATACGTGTAAGATCCTCCCCGGCGAATTGGCCCCATAACAGCTTACCGTCATTGCTAATCATGCCGATCTGCTCACTACCTCCTGTAGACTCCAGTTGGGTCAGGGGCTGTGCCAAAGCGTCAATGCTGATCAGAACACCCATCAGGAGCCGCCCACTCTTGTCCGGCAGCACCTTGAATAGCAGCGGCTCTCCTCCGATGGTGACGGTCTCCCACTTCAGGGAAGCTGGAAGACTGGAAGCATTCAAGCGCGTGGACAATCCGGTAGAAATCATCTCTTTCTCCTGATAATATTCTTTCTGGCTACTGAGGAATAACTCATCCCGGTCCTGATGGTATACGAACACACTACGGATAATCGTGTAATAGCTGACATCGCTGTACCACTGGTCCATTAGCTTACGGATGGACAGATAGTAATTGACACTATCCGGACCGCTGTCCGAATAGAGCTCCAGTAGCATGTTCTCATTAGCGGTACGCAGTAGATAATGGCTGGTCTGCTCCAGCAACTCGTCGAGCGTACCTAAGTGAAGGGTCAGTGTATCGGAAGCAGATTTTGCGACTTTCTCCCGAACGATGTTGGTCGCATAGATGTTGGTGTAATAGAGAAAGAAAAACAGCGGAGTGACCAGCAGCAAGACCAGGGCACTCACTTTGAATCGCAAGGATAATTTCACATTCCCACCCCTTAGGTACATTTGCGCCTCGGCTGCAGGAAAGGGAAGGACGGTAGCCGTCCTTCCCCTCAGCCTGTTTATTTAGGATTGTTTTGCCTTCCAGGCATCGTATTGCTTCTGAACCTCGGCGCGGATGTCCTCGATTCCGTTGGCTTTCAACTTTTTATTGTATTCTGTCAGTACTTTGTCTACACTCAGGCTGCCCGTTTCAAGCAGCGGACGGAATTCCTTGATGATGTTGCTGACGACAGATACCTGCGTTTTGACAGGGTCCGTATTGAAGTTGAAGCCGAAAGACTTCACCTTATGGGCCTTATCGTTGTAAGCCTTGAACTTCTCCCACTTGTCAGCGCTTTCGCCTTCCCAAAGGTAAGTTAAGGTCTGGTTGCCGAACATCCATTCAATCCCCGGCGCCCAGCCGGTATCGGCCCGGGTCGCCACGCCGTCGGGAAGCTTGATGAAGTTCTCCTTGCCGTCCACCTTGACGTATTGCCGGTCTTCCACACCGAAATCAATCAGATTGACCAGATGCGGGTCTGTATGCAGCAGGTTCAGCAGCATCATCGTCCGCTCCGGATCAACGGAGGTGCGTCCAATGGCCATCATGGAGTTGCTGACGCTGGCTGTGCTGATCTCGGGATCATTGCCCTTCAGCTTCACCAGCTCAATTCCGGTGGCGATGGAATCTTCCTTGTCGGAGTCCGGTTTATCCGAGCCGAATTTCATCCAGGTCTTGCCCGCTTTGAAAGCATCTTCAGTACTGGTCTTGGTCGTTGCGGCATCCTTATTGATAAAGCCTTTGCTGAACCAATCGCTGTAGAGCTTCATCCGGTAGATCGCAGTGTCGGATTCCATTGAGCTGATAATCATCTTATCGGTCTTGGTATCCAGGACGATGCCGGCGGGAGCGCCTGCAACCAGCTCGTAACGGAAGTTTTCTTTGATGCTCTCCCTGGTTTTGTCGAAGTAGCCAAGTGTGTCTGAACCGCTGCCGGAGAGCCAGATCGGCGCAATAGCGGGCTCCTTCTCCTTGATCGTCTGAAGCCATGGCTCCAGATCCTCCAGAGTCTGAATTGAGTCTACATCGAATCCGTATTTGTCCACAAGGTCTTTGCGGAACATAATGGTGTGGCTCTCGCCGATTTCCTTATTGGTTGGAATGGCATAGATTTTGCCGTCCACCGTTCCGCCGTCAAGAAAACGGGGATCCAACGTCTCCTTGATCCCTTGTCCATATTTGTCCAACAAATCGTCAAGAGGTAGGAACGCACCCTTGGCAACGTTGTTGGCGAAATCGGCCCAGTTGGGGGCAAACGTTAAATCGACCTGTTCCCCGGATTGATACGCCAGAGCCATCTTTTCGGCCCAAGAGGACCAAGGAAGCCCCTGGAAGTCAACTTCGGCGTTGATCTTTTGCTTAAGATATTTATTGATCTCCTCCACAACCGCCTTGGTATCATTCTGCGGGAAATTTCCGACCGTGTAAACGGTTAGCTTCCGGTAAGTTGAAATATCGAGATTGCCGCTCTCCGTGCCCCCGGTAGCTGTAGCTGCGGCACTGGACTCTGCCTCGGACGGATCGGAAGCGTTAGAATTTCCTCCGCTACACCCGGTAATGCCCAGTATAACGGCGGTTAGAGCAGCAAGCACCGCGCCTGAGCCTCTTTTTGTTCTCATTTGTTTAAACCTCCTCAATGATAATTCGGATCATATATTCTAACCGGCATTTTAGCCAGAGTTAGACAGCTTAACCTTTGATAGCTCCTATTGTAAGGCCTTTGGTGAAGTACTTCTGGAAAAACGGATAGATGAACAGAATGGGACCTATCGATACAACGACCATGGCCATCCGCAGGCTTTCGGTCGGAACCGACTCGTGTACAAGCAGGGCCACACCGCTTCCCGCCAACTGGTTCTTGAAGAACTCCGCCTGACGGATCATTTGAATCATGACGTACTGCAGAGAGTACTTGTCAGTGTCATTAATAAAGAGCATCGAATTGAACCAGTCATTCCAATACATCAGCGTGGTGAACAAACCGATGGTAGCGAGCACGGGCAGCGAGATCGGAAGCACAAGCTGGAAGAAAATCCGCCATTCTGATGCCCCATCCAATTTACCAGATTCTATCATCTCTTCCGGCACCGTTTGTTGGAAGAAGGTTCGCGTAATAAAAATATAGAATGCGTTAGACAGTCCGGGAAGAATGAGCGCGATCAGCGAGTCCTTCAGATTCAGATAGTTAACGTATAGCAGGTAGAACGGAACAAGCCCTCCCGAGAACAGCATCGTAATTAGAAGATAGAAGTTAAACACCTTTTTAAAGGGAAAGTCCTTCCGGTAAAGGGGGTATGCATATAGTGCAATCAGCAGTACGGCCAGAAGGGTTCCGATCAGCGTAACGGTCAGACTGATTCCATAAGCTTTGATCAGGGTCTCCGAATGGTTGAACAAATACTGGTAAGCGGATAAATCAACCTTGTCGGGAAAGAATTTATACCCCTCTAGAGTTAACGTTTTCTCATTGGTTAAGGAAATGGCCACAATCAGCACAATGGGCAGGATGCAGGCCATGCTGAAAGCAATGAAGAACAGGTGAAGAATAATCTGGGCGGTCTTTGGCCCCTTGGAGTAAGAACTGATATGGGATGCAGTATTCATTATGATCCTCCGTTCTAGAAAAGTGCCGTATCGCGGTTCAGCTTACGGGCCAGACTGTTCGCTCCAATGACAAGAAAGAAGCCGATGACAGATTGATAGAAGTTCGCCGCCGAGGACATGCCTAGGTCATTGAGCTGGATCAAGCCCCGGTACACATAGGTGTCGATGACATCCGTTGTCGAACGCAGCGCACCGGAGTCGAGTGTAACGTGGTAGAACAGCCCGAAGTCCGAGCGAAAAATGCCGCCCAGGTTGAGAATAGTAAGAATGACCATGATCGGCGTGAGCAACGGCAGGGTAATCCGGGTGATCTGTTGCCACTTGCTGGCGCCGTCCATGACGGCGGCCTCGTACAGTTCCTCGCTGATACCCGTGATGGCGGCGAGATAGATGACGCTCCCTATACCGATGGAATGCCACATCTTGGTAGCCCATAGAATGTAGGGCCATGCATTAGGATGCATGTAAGCATTGACTGAGGAATAGCCGAACATCGGCAGAATATGCTTGACCAGGAAGCCATACTCCGGGTGCAGGAAGGCATAGACGATGAAGCTGACGACCACCATGGACAAGAAATTCGGCATAATCATAACGGTCTGGAAGAAACGGGAGGAAAGCTTGCTGCGGACCTCATTGATCGCAATCGCCAGGGAGACGGAGAGAATGAGGCCTGAGATAATAAAAACCACGTTGTAGGCAACGGTGTTGATGGTCACCCGCAGGGCATCGGAGGTAGCGAACAGGAAACGGAAGTTGTCTAGCCCCGCCCATGGACTGCCCATAATACCATCCACGTAGTTGATGTTCTTGAACGCAATGAATAATCCGAACATTGGGATGTAGCAATTGATGAAGAAGATAATGGAGGTGGGCAGCAGCATAAGCAGCAGCACCCGGTACTTCACGATATTGCGCAGCAGCCGGTCAATGCGGCCCATTGACTGCGTATAGGACGGCTTGGTTACAGCTTTCGTTGCAGGGTTTGTCATAGGTTCGAACCTCACTCTACTTAATCTGGATGGATTCATTATAGTAGAAGAACAGAAACGAATTCTCTCTTGCAAATGACCTTGTTTATTCAAAAGTGACTTCATGCTCCATATGGATATTTGGAGTTCTTTTCATAATTAATCACTCTTATTTCAAGAAATTCCAGCGCAAAAATACCCCTCCTTATGATACAGTAAACCGTATCACAAGGGGGGCGAAAACTATAACAGGAGCCGCCGGAACATACTCTCATCTAGAATTAAGCTCTTTTACTTCTATGATCTTTTTACTAAACTGATACTTTACAGTAACATTCTCAATAATCTCAGTATTCTGGTAGGCAAGAGACCCCTCAAATGCTAAAGTATCATTGTCTTTCCACACTATCTTATCTGCATAGCTATAATTTTCATGATCTGTGCGAATCCATGTATCTAATTTTTTTTGCACACCATATTTAACTCTTGCAGATTCTATTAATTCTGGACTTACCCTTCCCTCTTCAATATTATTAATTTGGACGAAATTACTTTTATTAGAGCATGTTAGTATTGCAACTAACTTATGATTTGGTGAAGGAATAATTTTTTTAACATACATTGATGGTGTTGAAAAACTTAGATACTCTTCAAGCACATTGTCTTTTATTCTCCAAATGACATTTTGACTTCCATAATCCGAATAATTATTAAACAACGTAAATATCATACTTCCGTCTGCTAATTTAACAATATAAGGGCTCTTATAACTTTTTGACAAAATATCGACGGCAAAAGCAGCCGCATCGGCGATTTTTTGATTCTCATTTTTTAAAAATGGTTGAAGTTCTTTTAAAGCTTTTACTCTCAACTTTTGATCATTAAAGCTTTCTACCAGCCTATTAATAGCAATATATACATATTCATTATTATCACTTTTCAAAGCATGTAGAAATTTTTCGGCATCATATTTAGTAGCAGGCTCTAACTCCATATCTTCAGCTTTTAGGTAACGTATGTAAGGCTCAGAATTTTGATTTTTATAATATTCTGTTGCTAATAAAGCTGAAGCAGTTGAACTATACAGGATAAGACAGGCGACCAAAACAACCCACTTTTTAGAGATACCTTTTTTTCTTTTCTCTTTCCCATTGTGCTTAGCCGCTTCAATTAAGTTCTCATCAATGAATCCGATCTCCTTAAATAAATCTTCTTTTTTCATAGGTTAACCCCCTCTTGATTTAGATGAATTCTAAGTTTTTTTCTTGTCCTAAATAATATAGATTTCACTTTGCTACTACTCATATTAAATCTCATGGAAAGCTCCTCTATCGAATACGAATACCAGTACCTTCCAATAAATATGTTTCTGGCTTGCTCATCTATGCCATATAAAAATTGATTTATTAAGCTCGCTATCTCACCTTCTTCATACTCTGTTTCTACCGTATCAGGGGAAGCTAAACATTCTTCTAGTTCAGTTAGAATGACTTCAAACTCACGATTACGCTTTTGCGCTGTATTATAACCATATTTATCAAGCGCAATATTACGGGTGATCCTCCCCAGAAATACCGGAAAATTTCTAGGCAGATTAGGCGGTATTGCATTCCATGCTGCTAAATATGTATCGTTCTCACACTCTTCAACATCAGACAAATTTGAAATAATGTTTCTTGCAATCACTCTGCAGTAAGCCCCATATTTTTTCTTAGTCTCTAAAATAGCTTGCTGTGAACGCTGTAGATATAAGTGAACTATTCCTTGGTCTTCCATCCGCTGTTCTCCTTTTCAACACTCTTATCTATATAGTAGAAAGTTCGTAGAAATGGTTGCACTTATACTAAAATTTTTTTCCAGCTCATAAACTGCAGGTAGTTTTATCATACAAAATATATAAGACAAAACCACTCCCGACAAAGGAGTGGTTTCTTTAAATAGATTTACTTTGTTCAGCTATCATCTTCGCTTACGCATCCCTGCATTTCACTTGAGTAAATGTTATTTTTTCTTTACGGGTATCCATATTTCCCCTGTAACATTCACTGCCATACCATAATACATTTCGAAACTAGGACCATCAACCTGTTCGTATTCAGAGGTCGGAAACCATTCGGAGTATATTCGTTCCCACAGTTTTTGCAAATCACATTGCGGCTCCGGGAAAATAGCCCATGTTAAAGCCTGGACAGAGAGCTTTGTAAATCTTTCTGGAATTTCAAGCCCCTTTGGTAAATTGTAACAAATCATATACTTGAAAGATTCTCCCGTGTGATCATATAAGGCAGCGTGCAATACGGTATCACCAAAACGTCCCAGTAATTCATTCATAAGATCAACACTACCATCATCATCACATTTTACACGGAATTGAGGAACTTCAGAGAACGCTGTTTTCATGTCCAAATTTATTAGACCATATACTCCGAACATCTCAAAAGGCCCTCTTTGTTCAATTCGATAATTCATCTCGACATCTCCTTTTATAGAAATATGAAAGGACATCCGAGGATAGGCTTTTAGAGAAACGCCTTTATCGCGTGCAGATATCGGTATTATCCCATGAAGAATCTTAAACGCTCGCGCAAACGCTTCCGGCGAATCATACCCATATTTCATAGCTATATCAATAACCTTTGCATTTGTTGTCTGCAGCTCAAAAGCCGCCAATGTCAACCGTCGACGTCGAATGTACTCAGATAACGTTATTCCAGTAATAAACGGAAACATTCGTTGAAAATGATAAGTAGAACAACAGGCGATCTGCGCTATGTCATCATATGAGATTTTATCCGTTAAATTTGTTTCTATATATTCCATCGCGCTGTTCATCCTCTGCAACCAATCCATCGTATTCCCTCCCTTCGAGATAAATTTTAGTGTAGTTAACAAATGAAAGCCGTGCATTTACTGCACGAAAAAGTCAGTACAAAACTTACCTTTAGGTCATCTCTACAATCCAAAATGTTCTTTAACTAACTTAAATTGTTCCTCCACGCTCATACTTGGTATTCTTTCAACGGTTTTAATCCCTATAGCAGTACAGGCGTGCTTAATCTCATTAGAAAACTTAACCATAGATTTGTTCCCGTGCTTAATCGTTTCCTCTGGGTTTATCGTATAGGCGTTGATACAGTCCAAAATCATCTTATGATCTTCTCTAAAGTAATATAATCGCTCTATCTCTTCGTCAGACGTATACAAACAAATCATTCTCTCTTCTGCTATAAAAGGTAATATACGTTCAGGCATTATGCCTAAATCAATAATTATTGGTTTGTCATTAGGCATTGTTAACAAGTCAATGATAAAGAAGTCCATCATCTCTTCGACGATTTGAAATAGCCATTGGCAGTGCTCATCTACGGGTTTATTGAACCACTTATTCCAATCCAAATCAGGATTAGGAAATTGAAGAGCAGGGTAATCAACAGGACTAGTGAATGGTCTATATTTTAAGACATCATCACCTAATGTTTGAAAGCCTAGTTCCTCTACGAATTTTTTGGTCATAGTAGTCTTTCCAGCACAAGGTCCACCATTAAGCCAATAAACATGTTTTAATTGTTCCTTCAAATAATTATCATTTATCTTCATCCGATACACCCCATATGATTTGTGTAGTATCTTACTTTAACACGTTGGTTTCGGAGAGGTGGCGGATTCTTATCTTCCTATAACAGTGAAAACACATAGAAATGCTCCTTTCTTGGCACAAGTAGTTATATTCTATGAGTTGGGTTAAATTCCCTATCACTTTATCTTTAATATGATTTTTCCTTTTGCTCTTCCCGATTCGGAATACTCCATTGCCTTTTGAGCTTCTTCAAAAGAAAATATTTGATCAATTACAGGCTTTATTTTCCCTGCCTCTATAAACTCTGAAATGATCTCTAATTGTCTCCCGCTTGGTTTCTTGAACAGGAAGTTGTATTTAACATGGTATTGCTTCTCTAATTTTGTGAGCTTACGGGTAACCAATCGAAAAAGACTCGTTTTTATAAAGCCAGCCCCATATTCTTCTCCGAAGCGCGCATTGGGCAGCCCAGAAACCGATACAATTTGTCCACCTGGTTTGACTATTTTAAAAGCCTTTTCTAATGTTTCTCCGCCAATCGTATCGAATACTCCATCATAATTTTGTAAAACCTCATCAAATTGTTCTGTTTTATAATTAATTATTTGATCGGCTCCAAGAGATTTGACCAGTTTAGCTCCGGCATCACTAGTAGTTGTAGCCACATAAAGCCCCATTGCTTTGGCAAGCTGGATAGCAAAGGTTCCAACGCCGCCCGAGCCAGCTTGAATCAATACTTTTTGCCCTGCCGACAGCTGTAATATATCATGTAATGTTTGATAGGATGTAAGCCCGACTAGTGGGATTGACGCCGCTTCCTCAAAGGAAAGGTTGTGAGGCTTTAAGGCTATATCGTCCTCATGTACGGATATATATTCAGCGAAGGTTCCAATTCTATTCTTTCTTGGCCGTCCGTATATTGCATCACCTATTTTGAATTTTGTTACTTTGTTTCCTACTTTGGTGACTATACCTGAAAAATCATTTCCTAAAACAAGCGGCATATCGTATTTCAACAGCATACGAGTTTTGCCATCCCGCACCTTGAAATCGATAGGATTAATACTCGCCGCATGGATTTCCGCCAATACATCATAATCACCCACTGAAGGCGTTAGAATGTCTGCCAATAGAAGAGGACTTTTTCCGTATTTTTCAATGATCATTGCTTTCACAAGAATCCTCCTTTTCATTATCGAGATGCGAAGCATGTAATTGTTAGTCTACTTCGTCTGTATTTTCTAGTAATATTGTTCCATGAATTCATCTAGATGGTTTATAAGATTTTTTAACACTCCTAATTTTGTTCTAACATCCATAAAATAATAATTTTTAGCGCCTTCTTCCCGCACCATAATGATTCCAGCTTCTCTTAAGATCCTCAGATGATGTGAAACAGCAGGTCGTGAGAGATGAGTTTGTTCAGTAATCTCACCTAGGCGTAGTCCGTTCGTACAAGTAGTCTCCATAAGTACAGTAATAATAGATTGCCGTGTCTCATTACCAATGGCCAAAAAGACCTTCTGGCATAATTTGAAATCTTCTTTGATGACTTCAACTTGTTGCTGTTTATTTATGATTCTCACCGCTTTCATCTCGTTCAATCGTTTAACTTAGCGAACCATTTGCTGACGAGTATGTCATAACAAGATATCCTCTGCAACCTTGGGAAAGAAAATCGAGATTACAAGGGAATTTTTTACATAATTCTCATCTTCCAATGGGTTTAGACTACTTGGAGATTGTCCAAATGGGAAAACACGACAGTAAAAGCAATCATAATGTTTTGCGGGATGCGGAGAATGGAATCATTTTTGATTGAAACTTTTCAAATCACCATAAACTCATTGAGTAGTATAAGAATTTCGTACCGAATCACTAGAAAAGGACTGGAAAGTCACAGAGGGTAAGACCGTTGATTTTTATAAGAGAGAAATAGAAAATTTAAAGATAATGTTGAATAAATAAACCTAACATTATTAAAATACCAAATAGCAAGTTCGACTGGCCCTTTCCGCCAAAACGGCGGAAGGGCTTTTGCTTTCAGTAAACAAAACTGCCCCACCAGATACTACATTATTTTGTGAACAAGAATGCTTACAGAAACCCGTGTGTGCTGATTTTACCCAAGCGGTGCAGTCTCCGGATATCTTAGGTTTACTTTCGTTGTAACCTTCTAGCTACCTACCCGATCTAATATTTAAGTAACGTTACGAACATCCTAAGACTTTTAGTCAAGAAAGCAGGTAAATCTTTGCATATTAATCCTATTGTCGTCAAAGCCAAAGCTGGGGACTCTGAAGCATTCGTGCAGTTGATGCAAGAGATAGAGTTACCTCTGTATAGAACTGCAAGGTCCATCGTCAACAAAGAAGAAGATTGTGCAGATGCCCTGCAAGAGACGATGCTTAAAGCCTTTAGGTCCATCCATACACTCAGAGAGCCCGCTTTTTTCAAAACGTGGATCTTCCGGATTCTGATTAATGAATGCAACAAAATGATCAAAAACAACTCAAGAGCCCTCCCTTATGGAGAGCTTCCCGAAGTCCCTTCCATTTCCAAGGATTATGAGAAAATCGAAATATGGGATGCCGTTCAACATCTTGAGGAGAATCTACGGATTGTCATTCACCTTCATTACCTACAGGACATGCCGATCAGTCAAATTTCCGACATTCTCGAAATTTCTACGGTAGCCGTGAAGACCCGGCTGCATCGCGCCCGCAAAAAGCTAAAGCATTTATCTCAATTCAATCAAGAAATGGAGTTGCGACATGGTAAACACTAAGTTAGAAGAACAATTAAAAAACTGCCAAAGCCTACTTCCCGATCAGTTATCGGATATTGCCCGCTCCAAACTGAATGAGACTTACCAAATCATCAGGGAAACCGATAATTCCATTTCCCCCGTTCAGAAAAAGAAAAATGTATCAAAAACTTTTAATAAATGGTGGATTTCCACTGCAGCCGCTGCAATTCTTGGAGTTACAGTCCTTGCTTCCGGCTTTGTATCGCCCGTAATGGCTGATGCACTCAAGCAAATTCCGGTTCTGGGAGAAATCTATTCATTATGGGGCGAAAACAATGGAGATCCCGGTGTTCAACAAGCCGAGGATTTCATCACAAACGTAAACCAAAGCGTGACCCATGGCGATGTGACCATGAATATCCCAACGTTGTTATTTGACGGAACCCGAATTCTTATGAACATAACCACTCCTGGAAACAGTCTGGCTTCGGAGCCCAATTCACCGCCTTCAGATGCCAATAAAGGAGCGGTGGATAAGTTTGAGGTTCTCTATAAAGGCCAACCTCTGCTCTGGAGTTACGAACATATGGACGGTGAGACTGCTTCCAGTATAATGGTTCAGGTTTTGAACACTTATTATGAGCCGAGTACAACAACACAGACTGTCCAGTTCCCTGATCAGTTTGACTTGACTGTAAATGTAACGTTAAAGGGTTACGATGTCCCGTTCGAATTCGTTCTGCCTGTTACAAAATCAACGCCCGTTACCGCACTAACTTCAGAGGAGACCAAGCATCACGATAACATTAACTTGCAGATCAGTAAGGTAGAAATCACCCCAATTACAACACAGATATCCGTTGAGTACAAAACTAAACCAGGCCAGAGCATAGAAGAAATGCTCGCTTCTATCCCTTCGAAATACAAGGGTGCTAACGGAGGCATCATCGCTCTTCAGTTTGACATTGTGGATGAACATGGCGTTCAACTGAAGCCCATCGGTGCTCACCCCTTAAGCGAATCTTATAATGTTCGTTTTGAACCCTTCAAGACTATACCGAGTACCGTAACCATCAAACCGTACTTAGTCGTTTCCGAAGGTCAAGCCCCAGCTGGGACTAAAGGACGGTGGGAGGACAACAATATGGTCAAGGAATATATCCCTGAGCTGGAGACTGTAATTTCGGTGCAATAGTTCATTTGTAAAAAGGACATTATTCTCTATGATGAAAAGGGTATGCAAACCTACAAAAGACGAAGCCAAATCTGGCTTCGTCTTTTGTAGGTTATTTAGCTGAAGCCAGCTTCGATATTTTCTCCGCACAGCTCATTTCCTTATCACTCTCAGACTTAGGCTTATAATCGGCCAGTTAGATTCATACTTTGTGATAGTCATACGTTTGCCCACCTAAAAATGTGAATGACGTTCCCTATGATGTGATACGGAATCCGACGGATTGCTGCTGCAGCTTCCAGAGACGGCCGTACAATCCGCCTCGTAGTAGTAAAGCTTCATGCCGTCCCTGCTCCACCAGTCGGCCATCTTCCAGCACGATAATGTTGTCTGCACCACGTATGGTCTTCAGGCGATGGGCGATAACAATAACGGTTCTTCCCGTAATCAGTGCATCAATTCCCTTCTGGATTTCGGCTTCATTTTGCGGGTCAAGCGATGCAGTAGCTTCATCCAGCAATACGATTGGAGCGTTCTTGAGAATTGCGCGTGCAATGGAAATCCGCTGCTTTTCCCCTCCGGAAAGCGTACTGCCACCCTCTCCTACTGGCGTGTCATAACCAAGCGGCAATTTCATAATGAAATCATGGCAACGGGCCATTTCTGCTGCTTGTTGAATATCCTGCTGTGACGCGCCCGGCCGTCCAAAGGCAATGTTGTTTCCGATGGTATCTTGGAACAGGTACACATCCTGAAACACAACCGACACAGACCCTAGCAAATGTTCTGGATCAATCTCTTTAATATTGCGTCCGCCTAGCAGAACACTTCCTTCGTCAGGATCATAGAAACGTGAGATCAAACGCAGCACTGTACTCTTTCCGCTGCCGGAGGGACCCACGATTGCAGTTAATGAGCCTTGCGGCATTTCTATGCTTAATTGTTTGAGAACTGGGTCACCTCCATAACTGAAGGTAACATTGTCAAAGCGGATGGTACTGCACTCGGGAAGCGAGGCTGTAGTACCCGTCATTACCGGCTGGCGAAGCAGGTCTACGATGCGTTCACCCGCTTGTTCGTTGTACCGGAATTCAGCATAGTTGGCGAGCGCCGTCGTCAGTGGATCATAGATGCGTGTGCCGACAATAAGGAATACCGCCAGCTGCAAAACACCGAGCTCCCCGCCTAACAATAGATGCACACCTACGTATACCATTAAGGTCAGACCCGCACGAAGAAGAGCCATAGCCGTTAGAATGACCGGTCCGAATATCCCTTCAAGCTTCACACTTTCCTTCATCAAAGTTCTAAAAGAGTTATCCAGACGAACAAATCGCTCTCCCGTCAGATTGTAGGCTTTCATCACCCGTATACCGTTTAAATATTCCTGCAGCCGGTTCGCAGCGTTCAATTTAGCCTTCATATGATCTGCTCCGAGTCTTCGCCGCAGTCTGCCCGATAAATACATGATCAAGAGGGCAATCGGCAGCGCTACGAACATGGAGATTGCCATCTGCCAGTCTAGGAACAGCAACCCCGCAAGTGCGAATATCGGCAGCACAAAAGCCCCTGCAAGCTGTGGCAGCAGATGAGAAATCCCTGTCTCCACCAATGTGAAATCGCCCATCATCATATTGGCCAGATCACCAGGGTCCCGGCGAGTCAGGTAACCTAGCGGAAGCTTTCGCAGATGCTCTGCTAATTCCGCCCGTCCCTGCGCCGCAACATTGTAAGCCCCGCGGTATGCCGAGCGGTATGCCGGAATTTCGCTCAGGAACATCAGTATCATGACAGCAGCTAGTCCCGCACAAATCCACCAAAGCCGTTCTATCTGAAGCTCTGCCCCCACCGTAATATAAGGAGCAAAAATTAACCTCACCGCCTCAATGACAAGCGCGAACGGAAGCACACTGACTAGATTGGCTAGCAAAGAAAAAAGCACAGGCCTTAGCAGCTGTTGAGGTTTACCTGCGGTAATATTATGCAATACCTTCATAGCTGATCCCCTCCCTTTTCCATATGCCAATCTCCAGTGTCACTGTAGGCATGCCACATTTGAGTGTAAAGTCCATTGAGATCAATCAAACGATCATGATCTCCGCGCTCCACGATTTCCCCGTCTCTCAGTACCAAAATTTGTGCAGCTTCACGAATAGAAGACAGGCGGTGGGCAATGACAATAACCGTCTTCCCGCGCATAAGCTCCGTTAGTGCCAGCTGCATGTGATGCTCATTCTCCGGGTCGGCAAAAGCAGTCGCTTCATCGAGCACAAGTACCGGCGCATTTTTGAGGATGGCCCGGGCTACCGCAATACGCTGCTCTTCACCGCCGGAGAGATAGACACCACCTTCACCGATTAACGTTTCGTACCCCTGCGGAAGCCGAGAGATGAACTCGTCGCATTGCGCAGCTCTGGCTGCAGCCTGGACTTCATCCAGCGTCGCTCCCGGTTTGCCGACGGCAATATTCTCATACAAAGTGTCATAGAACAGGAAGGTCTCCTGAAATACAAAGGCAACTGTATTCATCAGTTCATGAATCGCCATATGGCGAATATCCACGCCACCGATACGGATCGCACCCTCTTGCGGGTCCCAGAACCGCGGCACCAGGCTGGCCACCGTCGATTTCCCTGAACCTGACGGTCCAACCAACGCTGTAACCTTCCCTTGTTCTGCCCGGAAGGATACCTTACTGAGCGCAGCCGCAGCCCCCTCTTCTTCACTGTAGGAAAAAGTTACGTCCGTGAATTCAACGTCGAAAGCATACGGTGACAGCGGCATTGTTATCTCTGGTACAGGCTGCTGTGCCAAAAGACGATCCATCCGCTCTACACCTTCTCCGATATCCCTTGTGCTTGAAGCCAGCATAAGCAGCTTATAGAGCGGAGAGGATACGCCAGGTGCCATAATTAGAAAAAACAGCAGCACAAGCGCAAAAGACATGGAGTCCGGCTGGCCGCTTAGCATAAAGACACCCACCGGTAAAATAAAGGTAAACGAGGAAGCCAGCAATGTTTTGAACAGGATATACCCTGATTGATAACGGTCCGTAAACTCTAGACAATAATCACGGTATCTGGTCATATCACTGTAGAACTTACGGAAGGAATGCACCGTCTGCCCGAACACCTTCACCGCCGGCATCCCCCGTACATACTGCACCGCCGAAGCATTAATCTGCTCCAAAGAATCATGATACTGCTTCACACTGGTTTTTCCCTTGCCGTTCATCATAAGTGCCGACTGTACAACCATTCCTATGAGGATCGGTAGAAGACAGGCAACAGCTAACGGCGGACTCAGCCAGAACATCGCCACAATCATCAGCACCGTAGACGCCAGCGCACTGACCAGATCAGGGAGCTGATGCGCTACGAAATTTTCCACCTTGTCGACATTCTGTTCCAGCGTCTTCTTCACTGCGCCGGTCGAAGTTCCGTTCAGGAAACCAAGCGGCAGTCTGCCCAAATGTTCGGTCATTCGCACACGCAGATTAAACTGAATACGAAAAGCCGCAATATGCGAGCACATAATACCGCAATACGAGGTCACCAGACCTCCAATCAATCCGCCGAGTGCAATCCATCCCCAGCGAATCATGGCATCACCATCGACCTGTCCAGGAGACGCGGCATGCCGCAGTAGCTCAGCCAATATGAAATAAACAGATAAAAACGGTACCAGCATTAGCACGGCGCTGACAGATGACAATACGCCAGACAGGATCAGCAGGCCCCGCTTCTCTCCGGCAATCTCTAGCAGTCTCGACATGCCAGTTTTGGTTTTACTCACAGCTGTTCCCCCACTCTTGATAATTACGCACAAAAAAAGTGCACTGAGAATGATTCTCTGTGCACTAGTGTATAAGAATGCTGTTCACGGTTGCTACCGCTTCCCGGATTATAACTAATCAAATCAGGAGCATCTCTATTCGATACGCGCTTACATCCAAGTTCCTACAGAACGCTGTCTGCTGCTGATCAAATATTCTCCGGGACGCACACCGAACTTTTTGCGAAAGGCTGCTGAGAAATGGCTGACATTCCCGTATCCAACCCTGGAAGCTGCTTCACTTACAGTCATATTTCCTTGTTCCAGCAGCTGCTGCGCCCTTTGCATCCGTTGTTCGATAACATAGGCATGGACGGTATAACCGAACATTTCCTTAAAACCCTTTTTCAATTTGAACTCATTGAGGCAAATGATGCGAGAGAGGCCAGCCAGTGTCGGTGGGTGTAAATAATCACGCTGCAGAATTTCTTTGGCTAGTCGCAGGCTCTCCATATCATCTTTAGACAGCTTAACCGAACCTGGAATCCGCTCCGCTTCATATAAAGATTCATTGAGATAGACCGCCATCAGCTCCAGCATTTTTCCCTCCAGATAGAGTTCCCGCATACCCTGACCATAGGAACAATCCGCAATTTGCGACAGAATGAGCCGGATAGATGGCGTGATACCACTTTTACCAAAAAACAAACCCGTTCCTCCTCCGGCTCGGAGCCGTGTATCCTCAGTCAATCCACTGGTCATCCGCTCAAATTGTGCCGGACTCATATCTATGCTTAGGAATCGGTAGCCTGCTCCGCTAAGGTACGTGCAATTCTCACTTCTTACTCCACCGTGAAGCAGCGCACTTTCTCCTGTATCTATGGCAAAATAGTCCTGCTTCAGCGAGGTACCCCATTCAATTCCATGGCCCATGCAGAATACAAGCTCCGTACGCGGTGTTCTAAACTCGCCCTTCGCTTCAATATCCCGGTTAAATCGGAGATCAAAATCCGTCATCTGAAGATACCCATGCGTAAGCAGGCTCCGGCAGCTGCCTCCCCCTAGTTCGACCGGTGGTTTTATCTCAAAGTGACTCCCATCCAGCTGGTAAGTAAAATTAAACCCCTCGTATATAAGCGTCTTATGGGCATCAATTGTTTCTGCTGCATTCAGACCATCGCTACGCTCCATGCTCATCCCTGCTTCCCCGTACTTTGGATTCATTATATATGTATTGAGAATGATTATCAATTGAATGTTCTTTTAGGCAAATACGCATACACAACAAAAAAACTTCCCCCCTAAAGGTGAAGAAGTCTTAAACACATCACTTCTGAAGACATGGCCAGCTATAGTTTCAGCTCCCTAAGCTTGATTAGCTCGACAACCGCTTGTGAACGGTCTTTAACGCTTTATTGTTCACCAATTTAATTTGCTAATTCCTCCAATCGTTCAATTAGCATTGGAATCACTACTTCAACCCAAAACTCCAGAGAAACGTACCCACTGGACATACCACCATGACTGTATTTCTCACAATAGATTTGTTTGTCTAAATCATCTAAGTTACCTCCTGTTAATTCCTCAAACGCGTATTTGAATCTCTGTGCAAACGCCTCACCTGTACATGGATAAGTCACTTCTTGAAAGTAATTCTCTAGCTCATCCCAAAGATATGGATCCCCTCTTAATCCCCAACTTTTTGGCCGCTCATTAAAAATAACTGATACTGTCTTTAGCATTACCAGCACCCGCTTTCGAAGTGGTCAACTATAACTGAACTACTGTATCATTTTTAACCGCCAATTGTTCCAAAACTAATTATAATATCCCTGACTACAATTAGGTGATTTCACAGCTGGCCAAGACTTAAACTGTTTAAAAATTCAATGAATATAGGGAGAAGATATATATGATTATTTTTTCAGAAAATTCAAAAATACCAGATAAATATGCAGACTTCTTAAAAAAGATTGCAACTTTCTATGGAGAAGAAGAAAATTTCAAGGATATTGTAAACGACACTATGGAAATCTTAAGACTATCGTTTAAAGATGATATTTCCGATTCAGAATTGTTAAAGCGCGCAAGCCTTAACGGTATCATTAATGATCTGGATGTTTTTATGGAAATGGTAAGTGACAATCCTGATAAAACTAAAATAAAAACAGTTTATATGGAAGAACTTAATGCTTTGTATTACACGATAAATGACATTTTCAGAACACTATGAGGAAATTACACCTCTAATTCAATTCAATACAATACAGGAGTTTCCGCGCCCAACCGGAGAATAACCCGTTAATCCCTTTTCATGTTGATTGGCCGAGCTTTCCTTGACGAGACAGAAGACCGCAGAACAGCTTATAACCATGCAAGAAAGGGATTTGGCAAAGTCCGTAAATACACATCATCAACAAAAAGCCTTCCCTCACCCCTAGAGGTGGAGAAGGCTTAAACGCGTCACTTCCGAAGACATGGCCAGCTATATTTTCAGCTCCCCAAGCTATTGTATTAGACTTAATCCGTAATCTTCACATTTCCAAACACGGCCTTATTCCTCGAATCATCCCCCGGATTGCTAAGCGCTATGCCAATATACACCTTGCGATTCATCGGGATCTGAACAGTTCCGACCGTTTGCCAGTTATTCCCGTTCGCCGAAATAGCCCCTTTGAAGGTATTTCCGCTTCTGGTCAGCTTTAGCCATCTTGGAGCCGAGGCAGCCGCAGTATGGTCGACCATATTGCCCGCTGTCTCTGCACGATACTGGAAGGTTGCCCCATTCTCAGGGGTAAGCATCATATCCGCGTGCTTCGAATTATGCCCCAGCGACTCGCGAATCATAATACCGGCCTTAGCCCAGCCGTCCAATCGGCTAGTGGACTGTACTTTTACAATAATCTCCGCATTGCCACTCACGGATTTATATATATAATTCAGTTGATCTCCATTTCCCCAAATATCCGTAGAGGTGCTGCTGAGTGTAAATTGCTTATTGGATGAATTGTAGGTAACGTTCCCCGGCATGGAACCGATATTCCGAGCCTTCCATCCTACTGGTAATTGAGCCGGATAGTCTTGTTCTACCGGAGGCGTCCAGCCCGGCGTCGGCCAGGTTTCACGTTCCTTAATATTGGCCAATTCATCTTCTGGCCAGGCCCCATAGGCAAAGAACGACAGGCGCTTCACGTCCGGATAATTCTCGCGGATTCCCTTGTAAATCTCCTGATATTGATCATCAGTCCAGTCATTATCCAGTGTGGCTACAATCTCCACATCACTGTCACTGATCCGGTCGCTCGTATCCTTCAGAATGCCGTAGGAAGTGCTGTATACCCAATCACTATTGAACTCCCAGTCATCAAAGTACGCCATCGGTGCGACAAAGTCGATATCATCCTTGAATTTGGCTACATTCTGTCCAACCTCTGTAAATTCCGGCGGCAAAATATACACACCGAGCTGCACATCCGGATTTGAGGATGCGGAAATATCCTCACGGATATCGCCTACATACTGTCCAATTTGTTCAGTTCTCCATTCATTCCACTGCTCACGCTGAGGGGAATCCGTATCGAAGTCAATGCTGAGCGGGGAATAGCCGAACTGCGCCTGATACTTCGCAACCGTGTAATCACTGACGTCCATGTTATAATTGTCGAAACGGATCCAGTCTAGCACAACACCGTCAACAGCATAATTCTCGATCACTTCCTGAATGATGGAACGCTCATACTGCTGCACTTCGTGGTGAATCGGATTGACGAAGTATTCATTGCCGTTAGAACCTGTGAAAGGAGTCTGAACCCCGTCAACCAGTGCTTGCATCTGCCATTCATCGTGAGCAAGGAAGGCTTGCTGATCATGGAACTGAGGAATCCAGGCATGAACCTTGATTCCTGCAGCATGGGCTGCTGTAATGACAGCCTGCAGGGCATCGAAATTCTCGTAGCCTTGCGCGATCGGAGCGATATCACTCTGATAAAATACACTTCCAGACGGAACCTCATCATCTTCATCCTGCTTCACGTTCATGCTGATGACATCGACACCGTAGCTTGTGGACAGCTGGATGAAATTATGGACATCCGCCGTATTCTTAAACTGGTTTACTGTCCGTACAATCACTTCCGTTTCAAAAGGGGGATTACTCTCCACATCGGCCTTAGCCGGCACGGAACCACCTGCTATCGAAGAAACTAATACGAAGCTTAACATTGCTATGAATTTCGACCTCAGCGCAAATGCCATAATATCGCCTCCACAAGTATAAGATTTAATAAAAGTCTTATTTCGTCGCGTTGATTTTTTTGACATTCTCCTGCCATTTTTCGGTTCTGAACTCAAGCAGCTTATCCAGGCCCGCTTTTTGGGTGTTCTTTTTGGCTGTCTCCAGTGCCGACAATACCTCTTCATCCGACTTCGCCTGAACCATTTGTGCGTAAGCAAGGGTATAAATATCCCCTACATTCTGTGCGATGATACCGATCTCCGTATCTGGAAGCGGATCGGTATTCACAAATTCCGTAATGTCCAGCGCGGTTTTCCAGGTGACCGTGGACTGCGCCACCGTCTCCCATGATTTCTGGTTCGCAGAAAGCAGCGCCTCGAGGCTCATTTTTGCCGTATCAATAAAGGTCGTATTTCCTGCCCAGTTAAAGTCCTCGAATTTTCTCATCGTTTCCGTACGCTCGTTAGCAGGAGTCGTCTTGTATTTCTCGTTCGGAATTGGTGCTCCGTCTGCGTCCTCCTCATCCCAGTACAAGCCTTTAGGACCGAAGAAAAGCACCTTCTGTCCCTCTGGACCCGTAATCCAGTCAAAGTAAGCGAAGATGGCCTCCGGATCCTTGGCCTTTTTCGTAATGACATTGACGTTCCAACCCAGTGTCTCGAAACCGCTTACAAACACTTGTGTTTTGTCTATTCCGGCTTTATGAATCGGCCATATAATTTCATAACCGCTGTCCGGATTGTTCGCAGTCAGTGCACGGTGTCCCTCGGCTCCATACGTAGTGATATTGGATTCGACCATGACCGCTACCCGGCTGGTATTGACCTTTTCTTTGACCGCATCCTGGGTTTGTTGCAGTGCATCCTGCGTAATCAGCCGTTCACGATACAGCTTATTGATATACAGCACCATCTCCTCGTAGGCAGGATCGTCCAAGATAGATGACAGCTTGTCGCCTTCCGGATATCCCATGAGTGAAATGAACTTACTGGTGGAGTTCTCCTTAAAACCGCCATACATAATTTCCAGACCTGCCCCCTTTTCGCCAACCTCCAGGGGTACAACATCCGGATACTTCTCTTGCACCAAGCGTAAATATTGATACAAATCATCAAAGGTCTCCAGCGCCGGTCTGCCGAGCTCATTATAAATATCTTTATTCACCATCCATCCGCCGTTGCCGAATTGCCCGGATGTATACCAGTTGGGGATTTGATAGATTTTTCCGTCATCTGAACGGAGCAAATTCAGGGTGGATTCCTTCACATATTTCTTGAAGTTCGGATACTTGTCATAGTAATCATCCAGCGCAACAAGTTGCCCTGCCTGCACCAGCCGTTCCACTGAGGATCCCCGGTCAGTAAAAATGACATCCGGTAAATCACCACCGACGATCATCGTGTTGAGTTTTTCTCCGGCCGCACCTCCCGATTGAATCGGTTCAACAGTAACCTTACGGTTCTCCTGAATCCATTTTGTCGCCTCATTATCCCCCCAGGGTGATGTCGTAAGCCAGTCGTAATTTCCATAGAAGCTGAAGGTGACGGGCTTAATCCCGCTGCCGTCATCAGTGGCGACCTCGGTATTCAAATTTTTCTCGCTTGTGTTTGGTGAAGTGTTAGAATTCCCCCCTCCGCTACAGGCAGCGAGAAGAAGCACCAGCGAAGTCAGCAGAAGTGATACCCATTTCATACGATTGCCCATTCTTTTCCCTTCTTTCTACATAATATGGAGACTGCTGCTATTCTTTCAATGAACCGATCATTACGCCCTTAACAAAGTACTTTTGGAGAAAAGGGTACGTCAGGATAATCGGAATAGTAGCGATCATCATCGTAGCCATGGTCAGTGACTTCGTAGTAATCGTCCGATTTCGGTTCATATGATCCAGTGCGATGGCATTCGATGAACCAATTTGGGTCATAATGTTGGAGTTCATAACCTGCCGCAGCAGAGTCTGTATGGGAAGCAGTTCGTCCTTCGTAATATAGATCGCTCCCGTAAACCAGTCGTTCCAGTAACCAACCGCAGTAAATAAAGCAATCGTGGCCAGCACCGGGCCGGAGACGGGAATAACGATTCGGAAGAAAATGCCGTAGTTACTGCAACCGTCGATTTTGGCCGATTCCTCAAGCCCCTCAGGCAAAGCGTTGAAGAAGGTGCGGATGACAATCATGTTCCAGACGCTGATGATGCCGGGGATAATCAGAACCCAAAAGGTGTCTAGCATACCCAAAGAGCGAACTAGTAAATAACTAGGGATGAGCCCTCCACTGAAGAACATGGTAATCATGAAGAACACCATATATTGTTTTCGAAAAAGCAATGTTTTCTTGGACATTCCGTAAGCTAACAGGGCCGTGAAGAAGACGGACAATGCCGTGCCGCTCAATGTTCTAAGAATGGTGATCAGAAAAGAATTCAGCAGGCGATGATCCTGAAACACAATATAATAATTTTCCAGAGTAAATGCTCTCGGCAACAAAGTTACACCGCCGAGCGCCGTATCGCTCCCTAGATTAAAGGAAATGACCAGCGCGTTCCAAAATGGGTACAGCATAAGTAGCGCCAGCAGCGTCAAAAGGATATAAATAGTCCGCTGCATGATTTTGTCGCCCAGGCTTAGTCTCATTGTTCACCTCTCCTAAAAGGTTTATGGAGCATTACTTACAGTCGATACATCCCAATAAAACTTGCATCGGAAGCATTCGCTATGAGTAGTAGTACCTACCAGAGACTAACATCTGCCTGGCGGGCGATTTTGTTGGCCATCACCAGCAGAATGACACTGATGACTGCTTTAAATAGTCCTACCGCTGTCGCATAAGAGAATCTGGCATTCAAAATCCCAACACGGTACACATAGGTGTCGATGACATCGGAGTAGGGTCGCAGAATTGGATTGGTTGCCAGCAGCAAAATATCCTCGAAGCCCGCACTGAGCAGACTGCCGATAGCAAGAATCATAAAGATGATGATAATGGGGGTAATGCTGGGGAGTGTAATTAAGTGAATTTGCTTAAAACGGCTTGCTCCGTCTATAGAAGCGGCCTCATATAGGGTCGGATCAATGCCTGCAATTGCAGCCAGATAAACAATGCTCCCAAATCCGACCTCCTTCCATACATTTACACTTACTAGAATGGACCAGAAGTATTTGGGTAACGCCAGGAAGTTAACCGGCTCCCCGACTAGATTGAATCGCTCCAGCACATAGTTCACCGTTCCGTTGTCAACGGATAACAGCGAAAATACAAAACCAGATACAATAACCCAGGACAAAAAATAAGGTAAATAGCTGACGGTCTGGATAACGCGTTTAAAGCCCATATGCCCGATCTCATTCAGCATCAGTGCAAGAAGAATCGGGGCAGGAAAAGAGATAATCAATTTAAGCAAGCTAATCACAATGGTATTTCGCATCACATTCCAGAACTCCGGCGCCTCAAAGAACATTCTGAAATGCATAAATCCAACCCAGGGACTCTTCATAATGCCGCCAAAAATATCGTATTGCTGGAATGCCATAACCACACCATACATCGGAATGTAGCTAAAAATGAATACAAAGATAATTCCCGGCCAAACCATGGACTGCAAATCCAATTGACTGGTGAATTTCTTCCATCTACTTGGTTTCTCGGCCGTGTTCATCCGTTTTTCCTCCTCTGGACGATTCTAGTGAAACAACGGCAAAAACGCTTTGTTCTTCTCTAGCATTTCATCCAGCAGTTGTTCTGCTACGGTGACCGAAGGCACGAGCGGATGATGTACCATAGCCTGCAGGGCCATATCCCGGTCTCCGTGCACAGCCGCCTCGATGGTGAGGCTCTCGTATTGCTTGACCGCGGCTAGCAGGCCTTTGATGGACTGAGGAATTGTGCGCATCGGAATCGGCAGCGGACCTTGTCTAGTTACCAAACAGTTCACCTCAATGGAGGCATCGTCCGGCAAGAAGTCAATCATTCCGTTATTCCTTACATTCAACGTCTGGATATCGCGGAAATCATTATAAATGGAGCGCATTAGCAGCACTGCTGCTTCCGAGTAATAGGCTCCGCCGCGCTGCTCCAGCTGCTTTGGCTTCTCCTTCAGCTCTACGTTCCGGTACAGCTCAAACAGCTCCTCCTCCACCTTCTTCACTACCTCAGCGCGCGACCCGGTCGTTACTGCTGCTTCCTTCTGTTCCGCAAGCATCGTGTCCGTCAGATAGTAATAGCTCAGGTAATAAGAGGGGATGGCTTTCAAAGCATTCAGAAACCGGTGGTTCCAGGAATCAAACGGCACATTGCTCGCCTTGTAGCTCTGAGGGTAATCAATGAGCTCCTGCAGCTTGCTCTCACCGTCAATCACGACATCGGATACCCAATGCAGATGGTTGATGCCGACAAACTCCGCGTAGATCTTCTCCATAGGAAGTCCGAAGAACTCGGAGAGCCACTTTTGAAAACCGATAGGCGAGTTGCAGAGGCCTACGCTTTTTACGGATGAATATTTGTGAACAGCTTCAGTCACCATACCGGCCGGATTCGTAAAATTCAGCAACCAGGCATCCGGAGCCAGCTCCTCAATGTCCTTGCAAATATCCAGAATGACCGGAATAGTCCGTAGTCCTTTCATCATCCCTCCGGGACCCGTCGTCTCCTGACCGATGACATTGTATTGAAGCGGAATTAATTCGTCCCATTTTCGCGCTTCCAGCATGCCCACTCGGATTTGGGTGCAGATAAAGTCTGCTCCGGCGATGGCCTCCCTGCGCTCAAGCGTCTGGGCCACGGTAATCGGCAATCCGGACTCAGCAATCATGCGCTTGCTCAGTTCCGCAATCGTATGTAGCTTCTCCCTTCCCGCCTCAATATCCACCAGCCATATTTCGCGGACCGGAAGCTCTTTGTAATGCAAGATGATGCCTTCAATAAGCTCAGGCGTATATGATGAACCCGCTCCGATAACAACGAGCTTCAAAGTATCCTTCATAATAACAGCCCCTCCTTACCCAGTGATAGACGACCAAGAACCTCCTGATTTACACGCATACCGCAGCTTTCCATCGCCAGAACGACCGAGCCTACAACCGGCTCCCGAGTTAGAATCCTTAGAGTGCCATTTGGAGCCGAATGCTTCACTCTCTGTTCAATGGCCCGCCGGATGATGCCTGAGCGATCTCCCTTGGTCAATAGGCTGCCTGCAAGTACGATGTCAAAGGAATCCTCCTCCATAGCCAAATGGCGGATTGTCGATGCCGCTGCCAAACCCAGCTCATCCCCTTGCTTGGTTAGCAGTAGGGTGGCAACCTGGTCTCCTTCATCTGCCGCTTGAAACAGCAGCTCAGCAATATGGGGAGGCAAGTCTCTGGAATGATCCAGGTGATCCTCTCTTAGCTCCGAAACACTGGAATAGCCCAACAAATGAATTAAACGTTCGCTTAAGACAGTCTCTTTCTCTCTTCCTTCATCCGCCCGAAGAACGCTACGGAATACCTCAATACTTAGATCATAGCCTCCGCCGTAATCACCGAACCGGTAACCAAATCCACCACATTGGTACGTAACACCTCGCTGATTTTTACCGGCGCAGTTCACTCCCGAGCCACAGATCAGTACGACCCCATGATTACTCTCTGTACCTGATCGCAAGGCAATCCAGGTATCGCAGGAAATCTCAGTTCGGGGAAGGCCAAGTCTGCTGATGATTGGCCGTAAAATTCGAAAATCGGATTCTCTGTCCGCTCCAGCCAGACCGAACCAGGAATACTCCAACTGGTCCTTTGTCAGCCCTGACGCCATAATCGCTCCCGATACGGCCTGTTGCAAACTATTCTCCGCCTGCTCACGATTATTTTGATGATTTCCGTTCTCTCCCCTGCCTACACCGATGACCGCTCCCTGTTCATTTGCAATCATTGCGTAGGTTTTGCTGCCCCCTGCATCGACTCCCAAAAAGTACTTCACAATTCGTTTCACTCCTAATATTTAGGTTAACCTTACAGATGCGGTGGATTCACGCACGAGAAGCTGAGGAGCGAGCTTCGTTACAACAGCTGGCATCACCTCCCCATTAATTAATTTCATCAGCAAATCAACACCAATGCTGCCCATTTGCGCCTCAGGCTGTCTGACTGTCGTCAATCGGGGATAAAATTCACCTACGAACTGCTGATCATCAAAACCAACCACTGAGATATCCTGAGGTACCAGAATTCCCTCCTCACGCAGGGCTTGAACAACACCTAGAGCAATAAAATCGTCTCCAGAAAAAATGGCTGTGGGCAGCTTATCTTCACGAATCCATCTCTTAGCTACCTCATAACCGCTACTTACCGTAAATCCGCAATATTCCGTACCAAAAGGCGTTAGCCCCGCTTCACCCAGCGCCTGTACATAACCCCGCTTACGCTCCGCTACACTCAGGAACACCGAAGGGCCACCGATGTAGGCGATCTGGGTGTGTCCAAGACCAATCAAGTGTTTGGTTGCTTCATACCCCCCTTGATAGTTATCGACGACAACACTGGGAACATCCTCATGCTGGAGCTGGTTATCCAGCAAGACAAACGGAATTTTTTTTCTTTTCAGCTCCTCTACATATTCTTTTTCCTCAATCGGAGACAACAGGATAATCCCGTCTACGCGGTCCTTCTGAAACAGGAAGTTAACACCTTCATCCTCATTCTCGGCTATGGACAAGGCCAAGAAGTAACCCTGTTCTGCCAGCTTCCGGTTCACCACGCGAATCACGCGGTCATAGAAAGAATCGTTAAAGTTGGTAATCGACATACCAATGACTCCCGTTTTGCCCCTCACAAGACTTCGCGCTGCTGAATTAGGCTGATAATTCAATTCCTCCATTGCTTCGAGCACTTTCTGTCTATTAGCTTCACGTACAGATGGTAAATTGTTAAGCACCCTGGATACGGTCACTACAGAAAGTCCCGACTTTTTGGCTACATCATGTATATTCATCTAAGCTTCTATGCCTCCAAGTTCAATAGTTTAAACGTTATAACTTTTAGGGGAAATAAAAAAGATTAACTCAACTCGTCACAACTACGTCCTGACTGAGAATCGAACATTTAATGTCAGTTCCCCCTTTATAGAAAGTATTAGAACTTTTTCGAAAGTATAAAGGTTTTAACTTTAACATGATTTTACAACCATTCCCAATATCCGTCAATCCATAAACTGCAGCCAAAATTAATATTTCGGAATTTAAATCGTCGGGAATAGCAATGTCTTTCCGCAGGATATAATCGCTTATTATTAATTCAAGAACCACAACAAAAAACCTCCCCACACCCCTAAAGGTGGAGAAGGCTTAAACGCGTCACTTCCGAAGACATGGCCAGCTATATTTTCAGCTCCCCAAGCTTAATCAGCTCGACAACCGCTTGTGAACGGCCTTTAACGTTTAGTTTTTGCATTACATTGGAGATGTGGTTCCGAACTGTTTTTTCGCTGATAAATAATAAACCAGCGATATCACGAGTCGTTTTGTCCTGCACGAGAAGCTCGAAAACTTCGCGCTCACGATGAGTCAACAGAAATTTGCTGTGGTGTTCGTTCCCCTTCAATGGTGTCACCCCTCCTTGCCCTGGGTTTGTTTGGTATAACAAGGTAAAGGGATACAGTCAAAACATATTATGTATTGATGAAGTTAATGGTGCTGTCATAACTACAAAATGGGCTTAACCATCCGGGGCTTATTACATGGCTTTAGTGAGGGCTTTCACCTGCAAAACGTTGAAATTTTCTTGGATAAAATCATCTCCTTACAGGGCAAACTACAACTTGTTGTTTCTTATTAAAGGAGGTGTAAATATGAGTAACTCGAAAAATAATCAACCTACTAAAGCAGAGGTACAAACTACGAAATTAAACAAATTGCCACTAGTGGATAAATTTGAACCGGAATTCTCTGCTGAGGAAGCCGCAGAAGTATTCAAAAATCACCCCTCTGCGGAACATGAATCCCATAATGAACAATAAATTAAAGACGACACAGAATGGGGCTGTCGAATAAGTAGCTTTTTTCTATAAGTGAGACGGTCCGGTTAATTATAAAAATCGTAAAGAACACAGAGCAGCGATTCAGCCATTATTGGAAGAATCGCTCTTTTGTGTTGTTGGTCGTTAACTGCCCGATTCAACAGTGTATTCATCTTCTCCTTCGGAGGGTTACAGAAAGGCCCCCGATGACGTTATTAGTAAATTCATTGCCTTTTTAGCAGAGTTTCGGACCCCAGTGCAGCTATTCCTACTAAGGAAGCGGTCAATGTTGGGTGACTTTTAAGCCAATGGCGAGTATGAGGTCCGTTAGCGATCCAAACTCAAAATATGCTGCATTTAAGAGCAGATGTGTCCGATAGCAGTTGCTTACGCGCAAATAAATGATCAAATCAAAGGAAGTGTTAACTTGCTAATACCCGGATGTAATTAGATATATTTCTACAAACTCAACTCCCAGTCCCGGGAGTTTTTTTGTCTTGCAAAATATAACTATGAAATACATCACAATTTTATATTGACAGTAAATGTATACGGACTTATGATAAATCCAGCATAAATGATAACGATTATCATTCACATATAAAAAAAGGGGTGCTTCATTCAATGAAATTCACATATGCCGTGCCTGCAGGTCTACTTGCAGCCTCCATACTATTTACCGGGTGTACCAGCAACAACGATAACAGTAATAGCAACACAAGCAACAATAACTCTACAAATGCCGCTGCTAACAGTACCGCAGCAACGAATACATCTGATACTTCTGCAGCAACCACTGCCGACTTTACATCGGCGGTTGAGCAATATCGTACATATGTCATCGAGCAATGTGATGAATTTGTAAAGCAAACAGAAAATTTCACAAACGCAGTTAAAGAAGCAAAGATTGAGGATGCGAAGGCACTTTATGCGCCAGCCCGCATGTATTACGAGCGAATTGAGCCGATTGCAGAAGCACTTGGTGATTTGGATCCGAATATTGATGCCCGCGAGAATGACGTAGATGCTGCTGAATGGCGCGGCTTCCACAAGCTTGAGAAAGCGCTCTGGCAGGACAATACAACTAAAGATATGACCGAGGTTGCTGACCAATTATTGAAAGATGCCCAGCTTCTGCGTGCAAAAGTAGAGACCGTAGAGATCGATGCTAATCTGCTCGTTACTGGTGCTGTAGAACTGCTTAATGAGGTTTCTTCTTCCAAAGTAACAGGTGAGGAAGAACGTTACTCCCACACAGATCTTTATGATTTCGTAGCTAATGTTGAAGGCGCCCAAAAGATATACGAGCTGTTAAAGCCAGAACTGGCGAAAAAAGACGCTGAGCTGGAAAAAACGATTGGTGAACGGTTTGCAGCTTTGCAAGCTGAGCTTGCTCCTTTCAAATCTGGAGATGGATATGTTTCCTATGAAGAGCTGAAAGAAGAAGATGTGCGTAAATTGAGTCAAAATTTGGATGCCTTGGCTGAGCCATTGTCCAACATGGGAACTATTCTAGGAGTGTGACCATCATGAATAAGCAAAACAGATTTACCGATTTACCAGCTAGTGCAGAGGGTGCCCCTCTCAATGAAGAATCCAAGAGCAATCCTATATTAGATAAAAAACTAAGCCGCCGCGATATGCTGCGGCTTACTGGCGCCACTAGTCTCGGTCTACTATTAGGTGGTGGAGGTGTTGGCGGAATTATGGCTGCGCGCAATGCCGTAGCTGAGCCAACAGTTGCCTCTGATGGTGATTCCATTCCTTTTTACGGGAGTCATCAGGCCGGCATTCTAACCCCTTCACAGAATTTTATTTACTTCGCAGCCTTTGATCTCACCACAACAAGGCTATCCGATGTTAAAAAGCTAATGAAAGCATGGACAACTGCCGCAGCTTCTCTTACTACTGGCAGCCTCATAGGCGATGTCAATGACAATCCTAATCTCCCACCCTCCGATACAGGTGAAGTAGATGGTTTAAACCCTTCACGCTGTACGCTTACCTTTGGTGTCGGACCTTCTTTTTTTGACAGCAGATTCGGCTTATCTTCCAAGCGTCCAACCCTATTAGCCGATCTTCCGGCATTTACGGGAGACAACCTGGATCCAAAGTGGTGTGGTGGAGATATTTGTGTCCAAGCATGCGCTGATGATCTGCAGGTGGCTTTCCATGCCATCCGAAATCTGGCACGTATCGCTCGCGGCACAGCTGTACTCCGCTGGACTCAGGAAGGCTTCCAGCGCACAGGCACAGCCGACCCTAAAGGAACGACGCCGCGTAATCTTCTGGGATTCAAAGACGGTACGGGAAATCCAGACACTAAGAATGAAGCAGAAATGAACGAAGTGGTCTGGAACAGCAGTAGTGACGGTCCTTCATGGATGAGCGGCGGCACTTATATGGCAGTTCGCCGTGTACGTTTCCGAATTGAGGTCTGGGATCGTTCTTCTTTAAGCGATCAAGAAGCCACCTTCGGCCGTTATCGTCATAACGGAGCACCTATCGGTGCAAAGGATGAATTCGATGATTTAAATCTTAAAGCGGCTGATGCATCCGGGAAACCTGTCATCCCGCCGGATTCACATTCTGCTTTAGCGCATGGTGACGGTACAGTCAAGATGCTGCGCCGCTCCTACTCCATTTCCAGCGGATTAGATGCCGCAACAGGTCAGCTCGATGCAGGATTATTATTCATTAGTTTTCAACGGGATTTAATGAAGCAATTTGTTGCGATCCAGCAGCGTCTCTCCAAGAGTGATCGGCTAAATGAATATATGACGCACACCGGCAGCGCAGTGTTTGCCTGCTTCCCAGGTATCCGCAAAGGCGGCTACATCGGGGAAGCGCTTCTAGGCTAAGCTTGCCCCTAAGTTTCTCAATCGAATGTTCCTGTCCATTATTGAAAGGGGATTATCCCGATGTACTCTCTTAATAAACGGCTGCTATCGAAGGCAGCCGTACTGATTCTGTTTAGCATCGTATGTATACTGATGCTATCTAACCCGGCGGCGGGGGCGGAGGGTGATGGCTCGGTCGACGAGCTGCTGCCACCTGTCGGCAGCGCGCTCGTCGAAGCCGGCCAGAGCCGCTGGGACGCGGCCGCCGCCGATGTAGAAGCGTTCGCTGCGCTGTGGCGCACCGCGAACGCGAACACGCCGGACCCGGCACTCGCCGGTCCGGCTGCCGCCGTTGACGCCGCGCTTGCAGACGCGGCGGCGGCCCTTGCGGCGGGCGATGGTGCGCCCGCCAAAACCGCACTGTCCACGCTTGCAAGAAGCGTGGACGCGTATGTCACCGCCGCCTCCGGCACGGACGGAGGTGACACTGGAGCCGCCGGTCGGGAGACGGCGGCGAAGCTGTTGCCCGCGGCAGAACGCACGCGGGATGCGGTGCGTAGCGCCGACTGGAGCGCGGCAGCGGCAGCGTACCGCGACATCGTCAGCGGATGGAAGCCGGCAGAGCGCAACATCCGGGCCGACAATTCCGCCGTCTACAGCTTGCTGGAGACGAAGATAAGCCTGCTGCGCATCGCGCTGCAGGCAGAGCCGCTCCGCGAGGAGTCGGCGAAATCAGAAGCCGAGGCCTTGTATCAGCTGCTTGCCGATTACAGTGAAGGCAAAGCAATAGATGCTGGAGATACTTCCAGTAAACCAGCATCTATTGAAGGACTGATCAGCCACCTCAATAAAGCTTCTTCCACCGCAAAAGCAGGCAATAGCGCAGAAGCGGCTAATATCATGGAGCAATTCATCGTAGATTGGCCCTCTGCTGAAGGACAAGTGCAGATCGCTTCTCCAGCGGTCTATACCAATATCGAGAACGAAAGCGCAGCGGTCACCGGCTATCTGCTTTCTAATCCGCCTAAACTAGATCAGGCTTTGAAGATCATGGATAATATGGTCTCTGAGTTGACTCCCTTGGCAGGTGAAACAACCTATAATGCTTGGGATGCTGCACTTATTCTTCTTCGTGAAGGACTAGAGGCAATCCTCGTATTATCTGCCCTTTTTGCTTACCTGAAGCGCGATGGCAACGCCAAAGCACAAAAATGGATTTGGTCTGGCGCAGCTGTAGGACTTGTAGCGAGTATCGGATTAGCTGTTATACTCACCTATACCATTTCCCGCGCTGCATCCGGTGGAGCACGTGAGATGATTGAGGGCATCACGGGTCTTGTTGCCGTCATTATGATGCTTACCATTGGACGTTGGTTGCATAGTAAATCAAATACTGCGAATTGGAACAACTATGTTGGTCGACAAGTGGATGGAGCGTTAGCCAAGGGTAATCTATGGTCATTGTCCTCCGTAGCAGCGCTCGCAATTTTACGTGAAGGTGCAGAAACCACTATTTTTTATGTAGGGATGGCGCCTTCCATTAAACTGTCTCAGTTGCTGCTAGGAATCGGAAGTGCTCTAGTGATTCTAGGGATTGTAGGATACGCGATTATTGCCTTAAGTGCAAAATTGCCAATTGCCGCCTTCTTCCGTACAGCTACACTTCTTATTTACTATTTAGTGTTCCGCTTTCTTGGAGAAAGCATTCACTCCCTTCAAGTCGCTGGGAAACTTCCCGCACATGTACAGGATGGGTTGCCTTCTATAAGCTGGCTCGGGATGTATCCGACATGGGAAACTTTAGTGCCTCAACTGCTTGTCCTTGCGTTTATTGTGTGGGATATGTTGCGCAATAGAGCACCAAGAGCTTCACGAACGGCATAGCATAGCCATAAGAAAAACGGTTGTCATCGTTAAACGATGACAACCGTTTTTCTTAGCATTTAAAAGAAGCTGATCCGATGACCATTACATTTAGAAATGAGGCTAGATTTACCGGTCCGTCACGCCCGTTAGGTTACGCCGGTTTAGTCCGGTAATCCCTTGCAAATACAGTCTAATTTATGAAATGGATTCCATAGCAAGCTTTTTTATTTGGGAGGTAATTTACGGACGATATGATAGAATAAAAAGACTATACACTATACACAAGCACCAAAAGGAGGCTGTTGTTCTCGAATGGCTAATATTAAAGAAATCGCCCGTATGGCTGGTGTTTCCGTGACAACGGTCTCGCGAGTACTTAATAATCATCCTTATGTAAGTGAAGCCAAAAGAACCGCAGTCCTAAATACGATTGAAAAGTTAAATTACTCACGTAATATGAACGCCGTACATCTGATTACCGGTCGTACGCAAGCCATTGCAGTTATTATTCCTTACATAAACTTATTTTATTTCTCTGTGATCATCGAAGGACTAGCCCAAGAGGCACTTTTAGCACAATACCGACTAATTTTATGCCAGACCGATTACCAACCTGATGAAGAAATAAAAGTACTGGAGATGCTACGCAATAAAGAAATTGACGGCGTGGTTATTGTCTCTACAAGCATGAGCTCAGAAGTTATTGAAGAATATACAGCATATGGTCCCATCGTGGTCTGCCAAGATAGAGGGAATTGCCAGTTCTCTTCCGTTTATATTGAGCACTATTCCGCTTTTCGAAGCGGTCTTCAATACTTGAATGATAAAGGATACCGCAGGATCGGTTACTGTGAAGGCAGACAACATGGCAGCAGCAGCTCTATCCGGCAAATCGCCTTCCGGGACTTTCTAGACACAACTGGTCAGCCTTATCCTGAAGAGTGGATGATATACGACTGTGTAACGGAAGAGGATGGGGTTCGTGTGCTTCACCATCTGCTCCAAATGAAGGAACAGCCTGACGCGCTAATTATATCTGGCGATCATGTTGCGGCTGGTCTAATCATCGAAGCCTGGAAGAATGGTATTCGAATTCCTGAGGATTTGGCCGTCATTGGATTTGACAACCAGCCTATCGGCCGAACGCTGGGTCTGACCACCATAGATAACCAATTGTCCGAAATGGGTACGACAGCTTTTCGGATCATTTATGATCAGATTCAGAATAATGATAGGCTTCCGGTCCACTATAAGCTTGAATATCGCATTATTGAACGTTCAACGGTATAGCTCAATTCAGGCGCTGTTCAAAAACGGTCCACTTCGCAGTCATCTGCAAGTGGGCCGTTTTGATTTAAATCTATGAGTTTATGCGTGATTGCATAATATCCTTTTTGTATTCATTTTTACCCCTTGCATCCGGATAGATTTTGTTTTATTCTGAATATGAAAATAATTTTCTTATTTTAATAAATAATTTTAAAAATAATTTCAATGAGCTACATCAGAAGTCGAGGTGAATGGATGTCCCCAATTTTATATGCACTTGAGCATGAAAAGTCCAAGCTCTCTCAAATGGAGCGGAAGCTGGCGGAACGGATCCTGTCATCACCAGGTGAAATTGTTCATATGGGCATCACAGAACTCGCAGAACAATGCGGTATTAGTCCTGCTACGATTACACGTTTTTGTAAGGTTCTGCATTTCAAGGGTTTTCCAGATTTCAAAGTAAAGCTGGCTGCTGAGATTGCTCATAGCGATGCAGCTCCTCAGGATGGCGGTTCTTCTTATCAAGATATTGTTGCAGGTAATCCACTCTCCGTTATTGTGGAAGCAATGCAAATGAACCATCTGACATCCATTCGTGATACAACTTCACTTCTGGATCTGGAACGACTACAGGAAGCCGTTAATTTATTATGCCAAGCACGGCGAGTGGATCTATATGGAATGGCTACCTCCTCCATTGTCGCTCAGGATTTCTATCAAAAATTGATCCGTATTGGCGTGAATTGTACTGCTTTCGCCGATTCCCATATGCAGATCACCTCTGCCTCATCGCTATCTGAAGGTGATGTCGTGTTCGCAGTATCGTATTCCGGAGAAACCCCAGAGACCATTGATGCTTTAACATGTGCCAAAGCCAGTGGAGCAAGCACTATTGCTCTAACCTCTTACGGCAGCAGTACCTTGGCCACTCTAGCTGATATCCCACTGTTCTCCTCCTCCTTGGAAAAAGGAATGCGACGAGGCGATATGGCTTCACGTATTGCACAGTTACACATCATTGATATTTTGTTTACTGGAATGGTCAGCACCCGTTTTGGGGATTTTATTCCTAGACTGGAGCAATCTTATTTGAATGTCCAACATTACCGAAACAAACGAGGAGGTCAATCTTAATGAATATTCTTAAGTTCAATAGTGATGAGGATTTCGTACAAACTGGTGCGAATCTTATCGCCAGTCTGCTTCAAAGCAATCCTAAAGCGGTGCTCGGTCTTGCGACTGGAAGTTCCCCAGTGGGTGTTTATGCTAAATTGGTTGAAATGAACCAAAAAGGGCTTGTAAGCTTCTCGAAGGCCACTTCTTTCAATCTTGATGAGTATATCGGATTGCCTGTCGATCACCCGCAGAGCTATCGCAGCTTCATGAATGAGCAATTATTCAATCATATAGATATTGACCCTGCACAGACACATATCCCTAACGGCAACGCAGCAGATATGGAAGCGGAATGCCTCGCTTACGACAAAATGCTGGAAGAATACGGACCGGTTGACTTGCAGATTCTCGGGATTGGAAGCAACGGCCATATCGGATTCAATGAACCAGATGCTAATCTGAGCAGCAAAACCCATGTCGTTGATTTGCTTGAAGACACACGGGAAGCTAATGCCAGATTCTTTGACTCTTTGGACGATGTACCACGGCAAGCGATAACTATGGGCATCGGCGGCATTCTGAAAGCACGCCAAATTCTTTTGTTAGTACGCGGTGCTGGTAAAGCTGAAGCTATCCGTAATGCAGTTGAAGGTCCGATTACTACCCAATGCCCTGCATCTCTACTGCAGAGCCATCCGAATGTTATCGTCCTTGTAGATGAAGGAGCAGGAAAATGGCTGAAATAAATAAAGAACAAGGTAAATTACTGTTTGGTAAGGTGCTGACTCCCCAAAGATTAATTGAGCGTGGCGTAATTGCCGTATCGAGTGAGCAAATTCATTACGCGGGTGAGGCAATATGGCTTCCAGAAGTTTACGCGCACTGGCCAGCTGATGGTCAAACATCAGAAGACCTGCTCATCCCTGGATTCGTAGATGTTCATGTACATGGTGGGGCCGGCCACGACTTTATGTATAGTGATGCTGAATCTTTAAATGCCATCACTAAATTTCACAGCTCCCAAGGAACTACTACCATGCTGGCTACGACTATGACGGCTTCCAAGCCAGCTATTGACCAAGTATTTACTGAAATAAATGCATATCGCGCCACTGAGATGCCATACACACAAATCGCGGGCATGCATTTGGAGGGGCCGTTCATCAGCCCGAAATGGTCCGGTGCTCAGAATCCTGAGCATATTGTTCTGGCTAATATTGAGTGGCTGGAACAATGGGAGAACGACTATCCGGGCATGATCCGGCAAGTCACATTGGCTCCAGAACGCGAAGGTGCACTAGAGGCTATCCTATGGCTGCGTAAGCATGGAATTACCGCCGCGCTCGGTCATACGGATGCATCCTTTGAAGAGGTCATTGCTGCGGCAGATGCCGGATTAAATCAAGCCGTGCATATGTTTAATGCGATGACACCGCTACATCACCGCAAGCCTGGTGCTGCTGGTGCTGTAATGTTCGATAAACGCATACGTGCAGAGATCATCGCCGATGGCATACATGTTCATCCTGCAGCCATTTCTCTAGTGGCTAATCTAAAAAAAGATAACAACCTGTTATTAATTACAGATGCCATGTCTGCTACTGGACTTAGCGATGGTGAATATACGATCGGTGATTTACCTGTACTGGTTCAAGATGGCATTGCCACACTTAAAGATAACCCTGCCGCTTTAGCGGGTAGTACACTTACCATGATCCGCGGCTTCCGTTATCTCATACAAGAAGTAGGACTCAGCCTAGAAGAAGCCTCCCGTGCTGCAAGCCTTACTCCGGCAATATCCATTGGAATGGAACGCTCCATCGGTACCTTGGAAGCCGGAAAACGTGGTGATATCCTGCGACTTGATGCTGAATTGAATCTGCAAAGTGTATGGATTGGCGGGCGCCAAATTAACGTCAAATAAGAATGATGTATAATAAAAAAGCAACAATTCTCGCCATAAAGGTGAGGACTGTTGCTTTTTTATTTAAAAATCAAACTATTTATTAATAATTACGAGTCGGGAAAATTCGCTCAACCATCGTTCTGAATTCATCCACAAAACCTTTGATCGGATGACCCGCACGAGCCTCTTCTGCGTAGACATTGACACGATCTACAAAGTCTGGATTTGCTGATACGTATACATCCTTAATGGTTGCATCATGTTTTTTAATTTCAGCAGCGATTTTCGCTTTAATTTCTTTTGTAACTGTATCTGCTGCTTTTGTATGCATAGTGTTATTTGTGTTGTTCATGTGAGTCGAATGAGTACTGTTCATGTGGGTAGAATTACTTCTGTAATTCGTACCATGGGTACTATTGGTGTAGTTTGGAGTGGTGCTGCGAATGCCCATTCCAGTTCCCAAGCCATCCGTCATCCCAGTGCCGTTTCTAGTTCCCATACCCATTCCGTTACCAATGCCCATCCCCATATTGACATCATGTTTCGAACCGTTGCTGTTCAGCAGAGGTCCATTATTATAAGTATGGGTTCTAGTTCCGGTCGTCCCTGTTCCTGTCCCCAAACTTCCCATTCCGGTTGTTCCATTTCTGTGAGTGCCCACACCTGTCGTCCCCGTACCCAGAGTCCCCATGCCAAGTGTTCCGTTTCTGGTTGCAGGTCCAGTACTTGTTGTACCAGGAACTGTATTCACAGTACCTCTTAGGGTTCCGTTCGTCCCATTCGTTACCGCCCCTGTATCATTCATTCCATCGCGTCCTATTTTCACTCTTCCAGTACCCGACATGACCCCTGTCGGTCCATAATTGTGAGGTACTGTAGACGATTTTGCTCGATAGGATGTAGTTCCTTTAGCCCGCAGACCAGTAGTTGTATCATGTAACGTTACGGCGACATACGCATTCTTACCTGCAAGCATTACGTTCGCTGTGCGAACTTCAGGCATAGCAGCAATACGATCAGCGAGCTCCTGACTGACCTCCATTTTAGTAATATTATGCGTCCCCATCGTTCCTCCGCGTACGGAGTTTACACCGATACGTCCGTCATTTACCCCCCGGACACTATTAGTTTGCACATTAGTCTTCTCTGCCGTATTCGTCCCACACCCTGTAATACTCACCAAGCCTAGAAGTAATGCGGCTGAGACTGACATGCTGATCTTGGATCGCATCATGAATTCATCCTCCATCTCTATTGTTGTATGTGTGCAGCATAACAGTCGTTAGGATGACCTTCCGGCGAACAAGCTATCCTGAAAGGATTTGGAACTGTGCCCGTTTGACCGTCACCTGCCAATGCATATCGGCGTATCTTATAAACAGTAAGCCGTATTTCAACGAGTCGGTAGTGCTCCGCAAAAGTTAGGAGGCGCGTGCATGAAAGTTTTATTCACGTTTTATGTACCGAGTGGCGGGGTGGAGACTTTAAATAAGCTGCGGTGTGAAAGTCTCCAGCGTGATGGGATCGAATGTCATGTTTTATATCTAATGCCTGGTTCAGGAAGCCAGAATAAGGCTAACTTTCCGGTGTTTATTTCCTCTATAGATGAGGAGATTAAAGAAGTACTTGAGACCCATAACTATGATGCCATTATTGTTACATCGGATTATTTATTGCTGAAGCGTCTGCGTGAGCTTGGTTACAGCGGTATTTTGATATACGAATCCCAAGGACTTGGAAAACGTAGTCATGCAAAAGAACTAATCAAAGACGCTGTCCCATATTTCCGCTCCTATTGTAATGCTGTCCTAATTCCACCAACGGATCATTTACTGGAGCTGTTTATTGAAATCTGTCCATGGCTACATCGATATGTCATTCCCAATATTGTTGATGTCCAGTCCTTTCAGCACATCCCTGCCGAGCCTCCGGCTGATCCGGTCATCGCTTGGGTCGGGCGTCTGGAAAGCAATAAAAATTGGCGCGAATATTTGAGAATTGCCCATCAACTTCGCCTTCACAAACCAAACCTTCATTTATGGATGTTTCATGACCCTGAATTAGCCACAGAGGATCAAAAGCAGCCCTTCCAAGAAGAATTGCAAAACTTAGGTCTGAACGATCGTCTAAGTACCTTCACCAATATTCCTAACCATGTAATGCCGATTTATTATTCCTCCATAGCTAATTCTGGAGGGTTTCTGTTATCCACTTCTATTACAGAGGGTTTTGGATATGCTGTTGCAGAAGCCATTTGCTGCACTTGTCCTGTACTTAGTACGGATTCTGACGGTGTTAGATCTTTTATTGTGCATAATATCTCAGGCAAATTTTATCCTCTTGGCAACATCGAAACGGCCGTCAATGAAGGGTTAGAGCTAATGAACAATATGCCACTGCGAAATGCACTCCGCCAGCAAGGAAGGAATTATATGGTTACACGTTACGGTACAGAAAAATATGCGCAGTCATTTCGTGAAATGATGAACTCCTTTGCCATCTTCTAACTTTTAACTGCAAAAGAACCTTCAAACCACTTTATTTGTGGATTTGAAGGTTCTTTTATTATTGTGGGACATACTAAGATGGATTTCTTGATACAATCTCAAACAACACATTTTGAAATATTTGTGTGCTTTTTTCCCAAGTGAAATTCTGTGAAACCTGTTCACCCTTACGAGCTAATCGTTGGCGTAAAGCCGGATCTCTGATTAAGGTTATAATATCATCTGCGAGCCGATTCTGAAATCGGTAGGACATTAAGCAGTTATGGCCATGCGTGCAATATTCCATATTCCCACCTGAGTAAACCGTAACGAGCGCTGCACCACAACGCATAGCCTCAATCCCTGGCAACGAACCTGTATCATACGTACTCGAACTCACAAAAATGTCGCTCTCACTATAATGGAAACAGAGTTCTGTATCATCCGCTGGAGTCCTTATTTGGTAACGTTCATCGTTCACCAGGGTTTGCAGCGTTGCAGATTCCGCTTGTTCTCCGGGAGGAGAAATCAAATACAGTTCAACCTCCGGGTGGTAGGCTTTAACCTTGTTTAATTGCTGAAGTAAATAATCCTGCTCACGGTGAGCTGAGAATCCACCCTCTGGCTTGCGCATAATCGCAGAAACTACCAGCCTTTTTTTAGGATCACGGATTTGCATATTTTTAAAGACCGGACCTACCCCGATCGGTACAATTCTCCCTTTAATGCCATGATTCATTTGGACAATTCCTTGTTGCCAGCGTGATAGAACGAGTAGGTTTGTCGCAATATTATATGATGAAAAAGAACGGCTATTGTCAGGTAAAAAGGCCGGCTCATAACAAAGCGCCAATCGAACATGAACACCTTTACCCTCTTCACTTGCCCGCTGCGATACTTCAACTGTGGTATAGAAGTTGGAAATAATCACATCTCCTACTGGAAAATCGCTTGCTGCCAGTTCACCTTCTTTTGCATAGAGCAGCTCACATTCCATCTCGTATTCTACAACACCATCGCTGGGTAAAAGAATCGTTACTTCATGACCAATCTCTGTCAAACGATTAGCCAATTCCGCTAGCATACGCTGGGCCCCGCCTCTGGTAAGAGTTAGAACAGGAAATATTAACTTCATCTCCCTCTCTCCTTTTGCAACAACCGCGATAAAACCCTGTGATGTTTTGCTTGTACTTGTTCAATCTCCTTTTTCTGCTCCTCTTTGTGAATGACTGAGCCCATCTCATTATGAACTCGGTAATCAAGCAGCGGTTCCTCTATATAAGACCATGTATAATACGGTAAAATACGCAGCCAAAGATCATAATCTTGTGTATATAATAATCTCTCATTAAATTTCCCAACTGCGCGGAAGATACCCATATGAAGAAGGACCGTACTTCCATTCACCGGGCAGCCTAACATCATGGTCTCAATAAACTTTGCCCTGCTGTCAAAAATCATACTTATCGTCTCGGAAATCCGCTCACCCTGCTCGTTTATATAATAATAGGCTGTATAATTAAACGAAGTACCTGTCCTCTTGAGCATTTGCATCTGGTGTTTGATTTTATTCGGATGAAATAAATCATCAGCGCTTAGCCAGGCAAAATAAGTTCCGGTAGCCGCATCTATTCCTTTATTTAACGCGGAGGCGGTTCCTCCATTGTTTTTTCGTATATAAACAATCTTATCCCTGAAAGGTTCAAGCTTCTCCATCCAAAGCGTAGACCCATCATCAATTACAATGATCTCTATGTTCGAATAGCTTTGTTCCAAAACGCTTTGGATGGCGAGATCCACATATGGACAGTTATAAAAAGGAATGACCACCGACACTTTAGGTTCTTCACTCATGCGCTCACCTCCTTCACCTGAAGCTCGGCCTTTATACTGTTTTGCAAGCCAATAAGGCATCTACCGGAGCATGACCTTCACCAAACGCCTCACGAAACGATGGGTTTTGAGCATGATGAAAACCTTTAAGTACTGTTACAGCATACCCCAGCTCTATAAAGTCCTCTGGCTCCCATCCGCTCCGGTGCTTTTGATAATGTTCTCCTTGCAAGTGATAATGGTCCATTCCCTCCTGCGGAAAAAAACCCCGAGGTGTAAATACGACTACACGATTATAGGCGATTCTCTCTGCCATCCCGAGTAATCTTTGTCCTTCCTTCCTTTCAAAGTGTTCAATTGAATCGATAAAAGTGACCGCTGAGAACGTCTTTGGAAGGAATAATTTATCCATATGACAAGCATCCCCGTGCACAGGAATAATATGAGGTGCTTTATATTCACGATGCAGCAGGTAAGGTCTGTGAATTTCTAGTCCAAGGACTACTGCGGCTTCATACCGTTCAAGCAGGGTACCGGTGCCACTGCCGATATCCAGTATACTTTCACAGAATTTTAACTGCTCCAATAAGATTGGTAGAAAGTCATTCACTTCAATTTCCCGGTACATAACTTTCTTACCCCCCCATAGAAGAGATCAAGTGCTGGAGCGGAGCCTTGTAGCGAGCGTTAGTTGCAGCAGCCTCTGCCATAATGACATCGTAATATTTAAGCGTCCCCATCCCTTCATGATTACGGTAAGCAGTGAGTGACTGATTCAGCATCGCGGGTGCATAACCGTTCAGAATCGCACGGTACCATAAATCATAGTCATGTGTATAGGGAAGTGATTCATTAAAAAGTCCAATCGCTCCAAACACCTCTCTTTTGAACATCACCGTACAGCCATTAATAGGGTTACCGTGCAGAAAGCAACGTAAATACTCCAACTGATTCGGAAACAGAAGTGCGGCGTTCATCTGAAGTAACTGAGATTGACCGTTAATATAATTGAAGTTGGTATAAGAGATGAACAGGTGGTTCTGCTCCATGAACAGCACCTGATTATTGATTTTGTCACGGTAGAATAAGTCATCTGAGCTGAGCCATGCCACATAATCTCCAGTTGCATGCAAGATGCCGTGATTCAGTGCGGAGGCGGTTCCTCCGTTGCTTTTTCCCAAATAATGAATTCGCGGAAAATACGGTCTTATCAGTTCTGAATGAACGGTCGAGCCGTCATCAACGACAATGATCTCGTAAGGCTCCCAAGACTGTGATAGCACACTTTGTAAAGCATGCTCTATATAAGGGCAGTTATAAAAAGGAATCACTACCGATACTTTCGGTCTCATAACATCCGTCCTTCCCAGTTCGCACGGCAATAGTCCAAAATATCTGTTAAGGACTGACTAAACTCAATTTCTGGCTTCCAGCCCAGGGAAGATACATCTTCCTCCGGTGTTGCCGAAGCATCTGAAGGGATTAGTCTATCCCCCGCCACTCCGTTTTCTAGAATAGAGGGTGCAGCTAGTTCTGGTCCCCAGTCCATTGGAACCGAAGTTGTGGAAAGGCTTATCAGTTGCTCCGAGATATCTCCAAGTGGCCGCTGTATTCCTGAATCAATTCGATAGATGGTTCCATTGGTACCTTCGCGCAATATAAGGTCATAAGCTCTTACAGCATCGCGTACATCCAAAAAATCACGTAAGGCATAGCGAGAGGAAAGTTTAAAGGGAGGGATTTCTTCGCCTGCATACACTTCACTACGAACAATATGCTGTGCCAATAATGAGCAGAAGCCGGTAGAAGGACCGGGACCGATCAGGTTGCAGGGCTCAGCCAGTAGAACGGGCTGTTTAAACAAGGTGCCCCAAGCTAGGGACACCAGCTCTTCTATTGTTTTGCTAAGGCTATATGGATGTGGTGGTCCTGCCACCACACCCGGTTTGAATTTAAGCCGTGAGCCTGCTACAAGAATCCGACTGGCAGGTAAACTTCGCATCGCCTCTAGCAAATATAACGTAGCCATCACATTCGTCTCCATAAAGAGCAAAGGGTTGCGCCAAGACTCGGGCACCGAATTGTTTCCTGCCAAATGAAGGACAGCCTCCGGTGAAGTTTCCTTGATCATCTCAGCTACGGCCTTCCGATTGCTTAAATCACAGTGATAAACCTTTACTCCTTCTGGAAACACAGCGGAAGCCAGGACCCCCGATGTTGATGACGGACGTACCACAGCGGTAACCTCAGCGCCTCCTGCCGAGAACAAATGAACAGCATGTCGACCGGTGAATCCGGCCGCCCCGGTGATTAGTAGTTTTTGCCCTTTCATGGGGACATCTCTGACTGTTTCATCCAGTCAGCCAGTTCTTGCAGCATCAGGGGGTACGAAGGCAACGGAAAGTTAACATCCGTTCTTGTATTCACTAATGTACGATCTTGCACATGTTCATCCTCAGGAATGATTTCCACATCCTCTTTATGAAAAGCAGCCTGAATATACTGAAGCAGCTCATACTTGCTCACCGGCTTCGGATGCGCTAAATGGATCAGCCCCGATACCGTAGAATCCAGCAGTGTATCCACTGCTTTGGCTAATTGGAGTGTAGTGACTCCATTCCACATCACCCGGCGGTATCCTGACACTTGACCACTCTGTGACAGGAACCAATCCATCAGACCAATACCGCCTGAACGGATTTCCGGACCAATAATCGAAGTACGGATTGTAAGATGTCCAGGTTGCCGCACCTCGCCAAGACTTTTCGAAATCGCATAAGATGACGTGCCATCAGGTACATCCTCTTCTGTGTACCCCCCGCGTGTTCCTTCAAACACGCAGTCGGTACTGATATGAATAAGTCTTGCGTGAACAGCTTCCGCCATTCGCCACAAGTGGTGAGGAAGAAATCCATTCACGTGGTAAGCTCCAATTCTGTCACGTTCTGCGAATTGATTGAGTACCCCCATCGCATTAATGATGCAATGAGGGGAGACGATATCGACCAGCTTCTCTACTCCGGCTATATCGTTCGCATCTACATACAGCCCGCCAAGATCGCTCTTATCCCGGGTTGTATGGAAGACGTGATGCTTGCCCTGGCGGCGAAAATAATCCGCCAGCATATGCCCCGCCATACCGTTTCCACCAAGGATAAGCAGCTTCATTGCAGAAACCCTCCCCGAATCAGGATGCTTTTGATCTCTTCCTGATCCATTAGATTTGTCTCTGAACTGAAGCTATTAAAGGAGACATGAGGATAAGCGCTATAATGCGCCTTTAATTCCGGCATGTTCAGCGTAGGGAGAATTACTAGATACTGTTCATCGTAGACGACAGTGGTTAAGCTTTCGAAATCACTCATTAGAATCTCGTGTATTTTCTCCCCAGGACGAATTCCGGTCTCAACAATACTTACATTGGACTCTCCAGAGGCTTCGATTAACACCTCTGCCAAATCTATTATCCGACAGGTCGGCATCGTCATGACAAAGATTTCTCCACCTAAGCTAACCTCAGAAGCTTTAAATAACAAGGTTATCGCATCGCGTAATGTGAAAAAGAAGCGGGTCATTTTCATATCTGTAATGCGTACCTGTCCCTTGTCCTTGATCTGCTTCATGAACAAGTGCACTACGCTGCCGTTCGTTCCGAGCACATTACCTCCACGCACGGTTACAAAACGGGTGTTTGAGCCAATTAGGTTGGCGTAGACGAACAATTTTTCCCCAATCGCTTTGGTCATCCCATAGAAGTTCGACGGGTTTGCAGCCTTATCAGTAGAGATGTAAATGGCTTTCTCAACACCATTCACAATGGCAGCTTCAATCACATTCTGGGTACCGACTACATTGGTTTTAAGTGCTTCATAGGGCTGATCTTCACAGACCGGAACATGCTTAAGTGCCGCCAAATGGAAGATGTAATCCACGCCACGGCAGGCGGCGATCAGCGCATCCTTGTCACGGATATCGCCAATGATAAAACTGAGACGGTGATCCTCGAACTCCCGGCTCATTGCCACTTGTGCAGATTCGCTGCGGGAGAATACGATGATTTCCTTAGGATTTTGAGGCAGAAGTTGCCTAATCAGTTCATGCCCCCAGGAACCGGTGCCGCCTGTGACCACAATCCGTTTATTATTGAACATGCAGGTTCCCTCCAAGCAAAAATTTAACTACCTTTACCGAAACATCCGGAGTCAAGTAACCTTCCGGAGCCACCCAATCCCGGCGAAGCGCCGTCATCAGCTTGACGCTGCGCAGAATACTGTTCTGATCTACACCTGATACCACATTACTTCCGCAATCCACCGTTTCTGGACGCTCCGTTGTTCTGCGAATCGTCACGGTTGGTACTTTCATCAAGCAGCATTCCTCCTGTACGGTCCCGCTGTCGGTGATGGCACACAAGGCATGCTGTTCCAAATAAACAAAATCAAAAAATCCGAAGGGCTCATGAAATTCAACGAGAGGGTTCATTGGAAGAGAGAATTGCTCGGTTAGTTTGGAGCGAGTGCGAGGATGAATGCTGCATATTAAACGAATTCCAAAATGCTCAGCCACAGCGTTAAGACCTGACATAATTTGTACAAGGGACTCTGGATCATCTACATTCTCTGCACGGTGTGCTGTTACAAGAAAATACTGCCCTGAGGTAAGCTTCAGCTGCTCCAGAATGCTGCTAGACTGGATCCTTGCTTCAAAATGAGTCATGACCTCATGAATCGGATTTCCTGTTAACACAATACGTCTGCTAGGGAAGCCTTCGCTAATTAGATGTCTTTTGCTCTGCTGTGTATATGGCATATTAATGGTTGAAACGGCATCTATGACACGGCGGTTTTTCTCTTCGGGCACTTTTAGGTCATAGCAGCGGTTCCCCGCTTCCATATGCACCACCGGAATACCCATTCGTTCCGCCAAAATCGCGCATAGCGCGCTATTCGTATCCCCCAGAAGCAAGACACGGTCTGGCTGTTCTTTCTGTAAAATGCTTTCTAGCCCTCCGAACATAGCGGCAAGCTGGCCGCCGAGTCCTGCTTGCTTATCCTGCAGCACATAATCCGGCGCTCGCAGTCCCAGCTCCGCAAAGAAAATGCCACTGAGACTGGCGGTGAAGTTCTGGCCGGTATGCACCAGAATGTGCCGCTCAGCATGTTCGTCGAGAAGCGGAATGATAACACTGAGGCGGATGATTTCAGGCCTCGTGCCCAAAATCGTCATGATCTTCATGAGTTCACTCCCCTGCCTGTTTGATGATGGTCTGTCTTGGCTCAGTCGGGTGGACTGAGTGTGAAAAGGATAGGTCTCTTATCTGGACTCGGCTAATCTACGAGATTTATACTGTTTATTGCGCGTTTCCGGTCGGATTCGCGGCAATATGGGGGATTTTTACCCCTCTTTCCGCTCATTCGGCTGAATTCGCGGCAATATGGGGGATTTTTACCCCTCTTTTTGCTCATTTGGCCCGATTCGCGGCAATCTGGGGGATTTATACACCTCTTGCTCCGCTAGCCACCTTCGCGGCAAGCGGAGCATTTACGCCGCGCGCCGCCGCCCACTCCGGCGGGCTCGGCGGCGCTTGCCCCCGGCGGTGCTCCGCCGCCGGGCAGAACCCTTACGCCGCTTGCGAGCAGCGCGGCGCAAAACCAACGGGCGCCCGCTTCGCCGGCGCGCCCGGGCTTTGCCGCGCCGCTTGCGGGCGACGCGGCTCGGTAGGCCCTTGCTTCGCGGCGGCAAAGCCGGCGATGCTGCGGGCAATTCAGGCAGGACAGCGGGTGATTCCACCACGCTGTCCGCCTCGCGCACCGGCGGTGCGCTGCAATAGCGGAGGCTCCACATCTCCGCAAGACCCTGCAGGCGGCTCCGATAAGCCGCCGGGCCATAAACGGCGTCGACGCGCTCCCGCGCTTGGGCGCCTATGGTTATCGCCAGTCCCGGCTGCGCCAGCATGACGTTGACTCTTTCGGCCAGCGCGGAAATGTCCGACGCTGGGACGAGATTTTCGCTGCAGCCTGCTGCGTGCAGAATTTCCCGTAAGCCCCCGGAGTCGTAAGCGACAACGGGCTTTCCAAAAGCCATTCCTTCCAAAGCGGTCATTCCAAAGCCTTCACGGATCAGACTGGGAACAACCAGTACATCCATCGCGCAATAAGCAGATGGAAGACATTCAGCATAACCAACAAATTTAAAGCGGGTATACAGTCCCTCAAGCTTTACCTTGCGGACACAGCGATCATAGTAGCTTTTGTCACCGGCTGAGCCTATGACAACAAATTTCGTATTGGGATGGACTGCGTACACAAGCACAGCCATTTTCACAAAATGTTCCAATCCTTTTTCCTTATTAATAAAGGAAGAAATATAACCGACCAGCTGCTCCTGCGGTTTAATCCTTAGCTCTCGCCGGTGTTCGCCCCGAAGCTTGCTCCAAGCCTCAATCATCATCTCTTTGTCATTCCAAGAAGGGGGTAGCTGGATTACTTTCTCCGCTCTCACTTCCTCTGGAAAGCAAGCTGCTGCCGTCTGTGAAATAGACAGAATCTCATCACTATTCCGATGAATCAGCCCTACACTAATGGGTGTATATTCATTGTCAGTTATCGTCTCTGATATTTTCCATACCACCGGAATGCCCAGTGACTTGGCAGCCATTGCCGGCAAAGCATGCACACAGGTACTTGTAATAATAAACGACGGGCGCAGAGAGGCTAGCCAGTCTGTTAATTCATGATACTCCCTGCCTTCCTGAAATTTACGAGCATCTGCCTCGAGCCCTGCATAAGGAGTGTACATTCCGTATAAAAGAGGAATCGAGAGCAACTGTACACTTATTCCGCAGCTTCGAGCCTGAGCAGTAAGCTTGCCGTCCTGAGGTGCAACGAGAATACAATTAAAGTACGGAGAAAGCTCCTGAGCGAAAAACAACAACAGCTTCTCCGCTCCGGTAATACTGCGTGTATTGGATACATGTGAAAAGAGGACGATTGTAGCTTTATCAGCCATGGCGTTTCGGCGCTCCCTAACGAGGGCCTGGAGCAGCCATTCACCTCCCTAAAAGTTTTACGAAGCGTTACTCAAGTTTCTTACTTCGCAGTAAAATTCGCTTCGAAAGCAGTCGCTTTTCCCGAGCCCAGCCACTCAGCTATTCAAGCCGCTCCAGCTGCAATTTCTTATCATAGGTTACAGGCATACGCTGAGGCCGGTTCTACAGTATATCGAGGAAAAACAGATGCCGGCACGACACCTGTCCCCTGCTAAACGCACATTTCCATATCCAGTTCAGAAACAAGCCTAGCCGTAAATTACCGCTAACATCTGGTAAATACGTTTTGCGTAGGTGTGATCCTTAAGCGTCCGTTCAAAAGCGCGCAGTGCGATCGCCCGGCGTTCCTCCTCATGAGTTAGGTAATAACGGATTTTATCCATCATTTCCTGAGGGCTTGCAAAGGTCTCAATTTCTTCACCCGGTTTGTAGAAAGATCCCATATCATCTCTGGCATCTACTAATTGCAACGTGCCCGTTGCTGCAATTTCAAAGGTACGCGGATTCGGAGAAACGGCGGGAATCGAAAGCGTATTGTTGTTAACTACTTCATCAATGTGCGAGCGGTGGAGGTTAATGACGATTTTAGAGCCACTGTAAGCTACCGCTGTTTCTTGTGGCGACATCCACTTACCAATTTCAATACGGTCACCGTACAGCGGGGCCTCAGGCAGACGATCCCACCAGATTCCGTTAATCACCGTGTTATAGTTCATCAGGTCAGGAAGAATCTCACGGAAGAAGTTGACCCGGTTCCAATAGGCGGAGCCAATAAAGCTAACTTCCCGATTCAATGACGAACGTGTTGTAGTAGGACGGTAATGCTCTAAATGAGCAGCAAAGGGGAGATAATGGACCTCAGGGCAACCGAGTCCCCGGTAGAAATCAATACAATTACGTTCAAGTGTGAATACAAAATCGTAGTGTGCCACAATCTTGATCGTAAAGTCAGTGTAATAAGGATCATCTGTGAGCCAAATCGCTGTCCGGACGCCACTAGTGCGAATCGCATCGATCTGCTCAAGCGGTAAATCCATACCGTCCAATACCAGTACAAGATCCGGTCTTTGCGCTGCAGCCAGCTCTACTAGATTTTGACGCACGTCCGTTATCGTAACTTGAGCTGTTAATTTTTGCAGAGCGCAAAGAACCGCATCATCTAAAGGGGAGTAAGGGTATCCTTTACCAGAAGCGACATACATGACATGAATATTCCGTACAGGAAACACTTCTTCAGGACGACCATTCAGAATCGCAAGACGCCCCCGTAAATAGCCCTCATCATAACCGCCTTTAAAACCACTCAGGCGACCACGCAGCTTTTCTTCCTCTGGAGGTGTCAGAGGTAATGGTGGTGTAGGCATAATAAATTCATTATTATTCATAATCCTCGCTCCTTTATCCCGTTATAGATTTCATACACGTGAAGCAATCACATTCAACAAATGAGGCAAACGCGCAGTGAATGTATGGTTGCGCATTGTAGTCCGTAATCCCCGTAAGGCGTAGATTCGACGCTCTTTTTCATGCTTCAGATAGTACTCAATCTTCTGCTGCAATTCCTTAGCGGAGCCAAAAGTATCCAGATCATAACCAGGCCGATAATAATTGCCCAGGTCCTCACGTACATCCGTAAGCTGCATAGTACCGCAGGCGCTGATCTCATAGGTCCGCGGATTAATGGAACGTGAAGGAAGGCGGTAGCTATTCCGGTTATCCTGTCCTTCTTCCCACGGGCGGTGAATATTAATGACTATTTTCGCACCACTGTAGTAGTTCGCTGTTTCCTCAGGCGGAATAAAGCCGTTGCTAATAAAAGGTGTAAGCTGATCATAGGTGGCGAGGCGTTCCCAAAATCCCCCGGCGATAAGCACCTTCTTCCCCTTTAGATAAGGTGCCAGTTCATCGAACAGCTCTGTCCGGTTACGAAATGCATTACCAATAAATACAATGTCATACTGATATTGCGGGCCGGTACGGCGTGGGTAGAACATCTTTGGATTGACACATAGTGGCAAATAATGAACCGATGACACTCCAAGGGATTGATAGAACTCCACACAACCCAGCTCATGTGTAAATACGTGATCATAGTGCCTACAAATGACTGAAGTGTCCTCTGTAAAATAAGGATCATCCACAAACCAGATGGCGGTTGGGATGCCTAGCTTTCTTATCTCTGAAATCTGCTCTAAATGATTTTCCGGGAATACGTGAAGCCCATTCATTACTAATACTGCTCCAGGCATTTCCCGTGCCGCGGTTTCCAGCATCGTTTCAGGAGTGCTTATTACAAGCTCACTTACAAGCTGCTGCAGTGCCTCCGTTACGCCAGTGTCGATCGCCTGAAATCCTTGAGGAACATACATTAACTTAAATGGTCGGCAGGCTTCGACCCCTGGAGTATTCAGACGCTGCACAGCTTCACACATGCCAAGACGATATCCTTCGTGATAACCGTCGCGATATTCTCGCGGACGCTTGTGTTTTTTTCTTTTTCTCGCTTTCACGGCCTTCACCCTGCCCCGTCGTATTCTCAAGACAGTATAACTATATGCGGAGTCAGCACTCGCCTCATGGACATCTGTCTTTACTAGAACTAAATTGGCAGATGTCCCCTGTCTTTTGCCCGGCTTGCCCGAACCTTAGATGATTTCATCCACTCACAGGATGCTGGTATACTATAAGAGGTAGTTCAAAAAGTCCGCTTTTGATCACGAAGTACCCCAAGAAGATTACTCGACATCGAATATTGAATTCAGGCGAAACTTCCGGTGCTCACGTAGCTTCCACTACGCTCAGCTCCTCAGTTTCTACCTTCTTTCAATCTTCTCGGTGCTGAAAACCGTACTTTTTGAACACGCACTATAATGGTCTAGCTCTAATCTCGTCATATCTGTCCGGAATAGATTATTTTCTGGCATTCACAGGGGGGCACTATGAATAACACCACGCTTTACTTGCGTCATGCAGAACTGCTGCGTGATCAGGTTCCATCATTCCAAACCTATCCATTTCATCTGCCAGCCGTAAGAACACTGGATCGGCTTATTTTTCAAAAGCCAGTAACCTTTCTTGTCGGGGAGAACGGCACAGGGAAATCTACCTTGTTAGAGGGAATTGCTGCTGCGTGGGGCTTTAACCCTGAAGGTGGAACACTTAACTTCTCTTTTAACACTCGTTCCTCGCATTCGAGTCTCTATGAGTATTTTAGAATTGCTAGAGGGGTTAGACGTCCGAAGGACGGCTTTTTTCTACGCGCGGAGAGCTATTATAATGTGGCTTCCTACATCGATGAATTAGATGAACAGCCTAGTTTTGGTCCACCAATCAAGAACTCCTATGGAGGCAAGTCTCTTCACGAGCAGTCTCACGGAGAGTCTTTTTTCGCAGCGTTTGTTCATCGTTTCGGAGGCCGCGGACTTTATATCCTTGATGAACCTGAAGCAGCTCTATCTCCGCTGCGGCAAATGTCTCTGCTGGTGCGTATGCATGAGCTAGTGCAACAGGACTCACAGTTTATTATCGCAACCCATTCACCTATTCTGATGTCCTATCCGGAAGCTGAAATTTTTCTTCTAGAGGGTGAGGGCATCCGTTCTGTCGCCTTGGAGGAGACGGAGCACTATACCGTGACCAAAGCATTTATGAATGACCGTCAGGGCATGCTGCGTGAGCTTTTAGAGGATGAATGAATAGATAAACAAATAAAAACAGCAAGTCTCCATAATCGGAAACTTGCTGTTTGATTTGTTCCTTAACTTAACGTCTTACAATCCCTACGAGCTTGTGTACAACCCATCCGAACATGACTACAACCATCATATCGAAGCACACATTAAACAGGAATAAATGCTTACCGATATCAGCCCTTCCGTCCCCAAGAATCGGAACCAAGAAGGAGAAAATCCCTATCAGCCCTAATAACATCAGCAGTTCACCGGCAACTCTACCACGAACATCCCTACTGCGGAAGTATTGGAACAATGCCCCGGCAAAATACAGCAGATAAAATAGGGAGAGGAATCCAAGCGTATGCGGAATATGCTTGTTCTTGAATTCGCTCCATCCGCTATAAGTATACGATAATGCGCCTGCTGGCTTATTTTCACTCTTCTCATAGTTCCCTAAATAATAAGGGCGAATCGCCATACTGTTACTCGCAGCATATTCCATATTATCTATTAACCGTCCTGGATGTTTTAAGTAGAAGAACAATACATCCTTATGGGATACCCGGTCGTAGAAATCCGGTACCAGCGAAGGATCATCCTGTTTGATCACTGTATCGGTCTGAAAATAATTCGTGCCCGCAAGTACCTCCAACCGCTCCGGCAATCCGAGATCCTGCAAATCTCCCTTCACATCCGGTGATTCGTTTAATATCCCAAAAAACACAGTCTGATACAGGTTAATATGCTTCAGCTCTTTTGGCGCCGTCACGTACATAACGATGGATACCAGAAATATCGCAATCGAAAAGCGTAAGGCCAGCTTTCTCCATTTTCGTTCACCATCAAGCGTCATAAACCGCAGGAAGATCAATGCAAAGGCAACCCCAATCGGCGCATTCTGAATTTTGGAGGTGACCAGAAACAGTATCGCAATAAAAAATAAGGTTAACCCCTTTGTCGTAGGCTTTTCTTGGCTAGTTAATCTTAACCCCAGCGCAAAGGTCAGCAGCATAAACACCATCGATACCGGTTCTCCAAACAAGGAGTTGAAGTATGCCAAATACCCAATATCGTAAAAAACAAACAAAATAGCTGCACCTAGCAGCAGCCCCGTAACATAAGAGCCGCGAGCATTGTACTTCACCAGCAGCCAGGTCGCCACCAGTAAAAGAAGACCGTAAACTGCACCGAGCAATCTAACATCAAAAAAGCTGCCATGGATGAGCCCGCCGATCAACCTCGGTACAAGCACAACCAAAATCTGTGAAGAAGGATAGAAGCCCCTAAACAAATTCTCATACGCAAAACGAGAATGGCTAAAATTAAAAAACTGGTCGGTATACGATGCTGCAGTATCATAGTAGTTCAGACCGATGGTATTCATCATACGCAGGAAATCCCCATTATCGGCAACCCCAATAAAAGGACCTACGAATAACAGATAAATAATGAGACCGCAGCCGGCAAGGCTTACGAGATACTCCGGTTTCCAGAACTTTTTCATGATTCCCCCTATCTCTGTGGTAACAGCTTCACATATTCGTCGGACAAGTTCATAAGCTTCAATACATACTCATAATCACTCTGATATTTCGAGAAGTCCGTTACCGGCTTGAGCGTATCCAGCGACACAGCTTCACCATCTGCAAATCCTTTTCCAGGGACATAGAGAATGTCATCATTAAAGAAGGAGCCGGAAGGCAAATAATACCTCATGCCTAACACATTACGATCAATGTTGAGCAGGTCATGACCAAAGGCTGTAAATCCTTCTTGTTGCAGTGAAACGCCCATTAAATTAGCTATCGTAGGAAGGATATCTAGTTGTCCTCCCGTACGCTCTACTACCTTCCCTTGCTCCATTCCCGGCACACGCACAATGAGTGGAATATTAAAGCGGCTGATCCGGGAATCATATGGAACACCAAGTGCGCTTTCCACTTGCTCCGGCGGAACATCCTGAGGCTGAAGGCCAAAGTGATCACCATACATAACCAGAACAGTGTTATCCCATAATCCATTTTCTTTCAAACCTTCTATTAAAGTACCAATGGCATAATCAGTATAGTTTATAGCAGTCAAATAATCACCTAGCATCGTATCTTTCAAATTATCAGGCACAGTGATTTTCTTAAAGGAATCTGGGATTTTGAAAGGATGATGACTGGATGCTGTCACCATCTGCGCGTAAAAAGGAGTACCTTTCTTCTTTAGCTCTGCCAATTTCTCGACACCCGTAATATACAGCTGTTCATCGGAAGCACCGAACGCATTAAAATGATCATTCGTAAAATAATCTTTATCATAATAGCCGTTAAAACCAAGCGCCGGGTAAAGCTCATTCCGATTCCAAAAGCCTACTTTATTCACATGAAAGGTGTACGCCTCATATCCTTTATCCCTTAGCAGGCGTGGTAAGCTTGGCAATTCTCTGTCCCCGAATCCGGTAGACATGGCCAACGTACCAATCGGATAAATTGACGTATTGCTCATGAATTCCGCATCAGATGTATTCCCTGGACCAATCTGCTGATAGACATGAGGGAAATAAAAGCCCTCATCTGCTAACTTATTCATGACTGGCGTCAATTCTTGCCCATCCAAGGATTGATGCAATGGGAAATTCTGAAAAGCTTCTAATTGTAGCACAATTACATTTTTACCCTTTTGTGAGCCAAAATAATCAGGAGTCGTACCTGCTGGCTTGTCACTATATGGATAGGAAGATTGCAGCGCATCAACCTTCGCGATCGTATCCTTAATATCTCCCGTTCCAATAAGATTGTTATCTTCTTTAATCTTAATCGCTGCAACGACCTCATAATTTATAAATCCGGCAGTTTCTGCCTGTACAAGCTCATTCGTAATCCCCCGAGCAGAGTGAACAGAATATGCCGATAAAGAAAAACCTCCAATAATGGATACCAGAATCACCAGCACCTGTACTAATCCTGTCTTCCGGTAACTATAGCGTTCACGCGGGTAGGCTTTTCCTTGTCTCCATCTGCGAATCAAACCGTAGATGGCGAAGATAACAAAATCCGCGAAGAATAAGTAATCAATACTCTTAATAGTAGATTCTACGCTTGCCTTCACTTGAAATACCTGATTAATTTCAGATAAGGCCAGGTAGGTTGGAACAGAACCAAAGTGATTAAAATACACACTAGCTGCGAACAGCAACAGCGATAAAAAACCATTAAATATCCAATAGACGGTTGTTCTCACCCTAGATGGCGTAATCACCGTTAAAATCCCCATGATAAAAAGGACTGGCGCTACATCCGATGCAATCCATTCCCAAGCAATTCTATCAAAGAACAACACTCTCAAAAACAATAGCTTTAACCATAACAATATAACAACGATAAAGAAATGGGCACGATCCTGCCCTTGCTTTTTCACGAATAATCCCCTCTTACATGTTCATTTGTTCAAAATATAAAATCTATTCTATTATTTTGTAAAATATCAGGTTGTTCTAGTATAACAATACTTACTTTTTTTATCAAAATGGTAGAATTATCTTCCACTCAAAAAAAGAGATGCCCCGCTGCCCTTTCGGCATTGGAACATCCCTGTTAACTCTGAGTTGATCAATCTTTAGACGATCGAAGTATGCTTAAGCAATCTTTTAATAGAACGGTTAGCTTCATTTAGAACAATTTCTTTATCTACAGTCTTCAACAGGCCTCTATCCATCACGATCTCCCCATCGATAATCGTAGTTTCCACATCCGCCCGGGTAGCGGGATATACAATTCTAGAGATGGGATCTACGTCGTAGGAGGGGAAGGTGTGGAAATTGAAGAGATTCAGAAGCACTAGGTCTGCCTTTTTACCTACCTCAATACTGCCGATCTTCTCTTCCATTCCTACCGCCTTTGCCCCGCCTATAGTTGCCATACGAAATACACTTCTCGCATCCATCGTCGTAGGTCCATGTTGAGGCTTCTGAATAATTGCCGCAAGGCGCATTTCATTAAACATATCTAGATTATTATTGCACGGTGCACCGTCAGCACCTAGACTTAGTGACACATGATCATGGAGCATCCCCGGTGTATCTGCAATTCCAGAGGCTAGTTTCAGATTTGAACCGGGGCAATGACTTACATGGACTCCGCGATCTCGCAATATGCGCCGCTCCTCAGCATCCAGCCAAACACAGTGCGCCAGTATTAAGCGCTCATTAGCTAATCCTAGATGGTCCAGGTAGACGATGTTACGCATTCCGGTCATCGCCTGCACAATCTCAATTTCCCCTAAGTTCTCAGAAGCATGGGTATGGACCTTCACATCATACCTTGCGGAGAGAACTCGTACCTCGGTTAATAAGGGCTCGGTACAGGATATTACAAAACGCGGAGAGAACGCATATTGAATTCGGCCATTGCCATAGCCATTCCATTTTTCAAGCAAATCCACACTTTCCTGCAAAGAAGAAGCAGTGTCTTCTTGCAGTGCTTCAGGCACATCTCCTCCTTTTTGATCCATCATCACCTTGCCGGACAATGCCCGAATTCCACTTTTAGCAATAGCCTGAAAAGCATAGTCCGTATGATGGACAGTCTCCATATCAACAATCGTAGTGGTTCCGCTGGAGATCAGTTCCCCAATACCAAGCATCGCCGAATAATAAAGGGATTCTTCATCATGCGCAGCTTCTAACGGCCAAATCCGTTTACGCAGCCAATCCATAAGCTCCAGATCATCTCCCTTCCCACGGAATAACGTCTGGCATAAATGAATATGTGTCTGAACAAAACCGGGGATTAAGGTCCGGTTTGTGGCATTGATTACCTTTTCGTCTCCCTTCGGGATCAGGTCAGTGCCGATCTCTACGATGATATCGTCCTTAATTCGAACATCCCCGACAAGCATATCCTCCTGCTTATTCATGGTAATGATTTCAGCATTTTTAATTAGGATGTTCCCCATTGTGCTTCTCCCCCTCATTATTCATTCGTTTGCCGCTCCACGATGTAACAGAAAAAGGCCACAAAAATATGCCTTAGCATATTTTCGTAGCCAGAAATTTACGGTTCCCGGTAGAGACCCTTAAACCAATTATTAAGGATATACGAAAAGAAACTATTCTATTCCAAATTTGAATAAAACAATCATAAAACAAAGACAGGTTTAGTGTCAACACAAGTTATTTAAAATAACACAAAACTTAAATTTAGATGTTTTTACGTAAATATAAATAATTCACCCCTTGTTTATGTTATAAAACATAACTCAAACTTTGGTTTTCCGCACTATTATTCTAATAACTCATTAATTCCGCTTTTTATACTCGTCCTATTACCCGAACCGATAGCCGCGCTTTTAATAAAGTAATAGCGAGGAGGAGATCAAATGCCAACAATTTCTCAAACCCCAAGTGAGTTGCAAGCATTCATTACCGCTGCTGAAAAAGCATGGTTCGAGGTCTACGATTCTGCCGATTCCCGTAGAGTGATCCGCGTTGACGGTGCTGATTATTATCGTCTGCCGGTTAGATTCAGCACCAGAGCGAAGGTCATTTCATATTTTAGAAAATACTGGGGTATTACAATGAGCAACACCATGTTCTGTAATTTACAAACCGTTTCTAGAAACAACAGACTCTACGTAATATCGGGAGATACAGGAACCATTGCTTTTATCCCAAGAAGACTTACCGTTACGGGTCGCACATCAACAAGAATACGCCTTACAGCAGTTCTGTCGATAGATGATATGAGCGATGAAGATATCGTTAACGTTCGTTATCTAATCGGCGTATCAGGAAATAGACTGCTCATCCTTAACCGAGATCAAAAAAATACTGACCCACGATACCAGACCTGCCGTTAATGAAAATCTCCATAATCTTATAAACACAAAAACGCTCCTATGTAGAAATGGAGGGATCACCCAACCATCTCCATAGGAGCATTTTCTTTGTGCATCTATTTACCGCCAGCTATCCTAGACGCAGTCATCGTTCTAGTACACAACCAGCTTGTTTATGTTGAAGAATCCGGACGCTGTTCCGGTTTCAGCACCTTCTCGAATACTGGAAAGTTCGCCGTGCGGTTTGGAAAATCCACTTCACCTCTATGGTCATAACCAAGGCGAGGATAAATTTCAAGTGCTCTAGTATTCTTGGCATAAGTATCTAACCGAATACTAGTGTAACCATTACGTGCTGCGTAATCCTCTGCAAAAGCAATTAACCTAGTCGCAATCCCTTTACCCTGAATCTGTGGATGGACTGCTAACCGATGCATAATCAGATGTGGCCCTTGATTTTGCTTCCACTCGATCTTCTTATATTCCTCAGAAGCATTCTCATCCAATACAAGAATACCTGCGATAGCCTGATCCTCTTCACATACATATAAGGTACCCTGCGCGATATCCAGTTCGATAATCTCTCTATTCGGATAGCGCTCATCCCACTGGTCGCTTCCAGCGGCCTGCATAACTTGTACACATTTTGAGATCAATTCCATAATCTCTTCTATCTCTTCCTGTCTAGCTTTTCTGATCCCATTTCCTACTTGCATCCTGCTATCCCCTCTTTCTTATCGACATCTGAAAACCGTTTAAATAGATTCTCGTTTTAGAAGTCTATCATATTCGGAGACAAATTCCGATAGTAGGATGATTCCAGAGAGGAAGCAGTCCCTCTAAGTTGAGGGACACGAAAGATCAGTATAACGCGTCATAGATTAGATCTCCGGGTCCCTTCCTCTTAATTCACCTGCTGCTTAATTAAACTCCAGTTTATGCCCGTCCTCGAAGCCCTTGGCGAAACCGGCGTCGAACCCCACGTTGTATGCTTCGGTGTAGCCCTGCTGATAGGCGTCTGCCGGTGGCGTTTCCGGCGAAACGCCCAGGTCCGGGGGGAGCGGAATAACCTGTGGAGCAGGTGGAGCCTCGACAGCCGGCACTACATGTACCGGTGCGTGAATAACTCTTACCTTTCGAACAAGCTTTCGGCGGAGCCTTCTTTTCTTACGTACCAAAAGGCCTTTCTTCGTCTTACCGTAACGAACGATTTTCCGAGCATGCCCTCTGCGAGGTTTGCGGGCTAGACCTCTACGAACTTTCGTTTTACGCGAGAGCAGCAATGTACGTCTGCGGGTTCTGCCCGAACGTAATGTTCTAAGGCTTTTTTTCTTCATGCTTCTATTCCTCCTGTGCTCCATGATCTCTGGAGGTTCCTACGGCGTATGCCTTGCTCAGCCAGGGCGCAGCAGGAATCCCCCGTTTCGGTTGATGCAGTGAAATCCCGGACATCATCCGGCACATCGCGCTCTGATACCCACTAAGGATTCTAATATTGTCGCTCAATTTACGGGCCGTCAGCTCAGATTGCCCCGTCAATTCGGCGATGCTCTCCAAGATGGCCGCCAATGCAGCCTGACTGCGCGAAATGGAGCGGATCATCTCCAGCTTGACGGCATGTTCAGAGAGACGGTCCCCGCTCATTTGCTGTCTTCCCCAAAACTAAACCCATCACCTGCCATGTCACCAAAACCTTCTCCGCCGCCATCATCTTCACCACTGCCCAACACTGCTTTTAAATTGCTGTAGAGTCCATTCTCCAGTTTGGTCAGCCCTTCAACCATCTCCACGATGACTTCGTGAATAGAGAGGGATTCCTTTAGCTGCTCACCATGGGATTCGAAAGCTCTAGCGTGGATATGATGCTGTGCCCACTGCTTTACCTTTTCAGCTTCAACCGCCTTAGCTTCCAGAATCATTGCAATGTTCCACTGGATAGTGGCGGTCGACTCCAGCATTTGCAGATATGCTTGTTCTCTGCTCATCATCCGCCTCCTGCTCCTATAGCGTTACTCTTCGTCTTGACCGTTCAGTTCCTTAATTACTCTGCCTACCCCTTCAGCCATCGCTTCTTCCAGATCTGCAAGTGCGTTCAAGTAAGCAATAATATTCTTGTTTACCTGAGTTGAGCTTTCGATCATCCCGCTGATACCGTCAAAATCGGGATCTGCATCTGGCAGATCGTGGACTATTTGCGACATACGGACAGCCACGTGGCGCTCTGCGTCTAGAATCCGCGCCATCTGTTCGTGCGTATGGGCCATGTGCTGCAGGACTTTAGTTATTTTATTCTGCACCTTCATGTCTCCTTTGCTCAAACGCCCTGCTACAGCATATGCGGCAGAAGCCGGGACGGTGCCGGGGATATAAGAGGCCGCCAAGCATTTCAGCGGGAAATATAAGGCATAAAGTATGGTGTAAAACTTAAACTTTCTTATATTTTGAATAGAAAATGTTAATAATTGCTGCCTGCCTATAAATGGATTAAAATGTGAAATGCGCATTCTATCATTCACAAAGATTGGAGGGGGACTATGAAGCTTGGAAGCCAACGGATCGATTTGGCACCTTTAAATGCTGCAGAGCTTTCACTAGCCACAGAAAACTACGCGGAACTTCAGCAACATTTGGGTTTAAACGCCATTAGTGCCGAGCTTGACGATGACATGCAATATGCGATGAAGATACGGCTCAAAAAAGTTCGGCAGGAACCAGAGCATTACCTATGGTTGACCAATTGGGCAATCATTCATCAGAAAGATCAATGCATTATCGGGTTCATTATTCTTAAAGGGTATCCGAATGAAAAAGGCGAGGTTACTATAGGTTACGTGATTGATGAGAAATATAGAAGAAAAGGATACGCTACTGAGGCATTGCGGACGATCAATACGTGGATTCTCAGCCATCCCCAAGCCATCTATGTAATCGCTGATACTGAAAAAGATAACATTGCCTCCCATAAAGTATTGGAGCGCTTAGGTTCAGAAAGGTACCTAGAGACTGAGGATTTGATCTGGTGGAGAATCGCTAAGGAACTTTCATGATCTCCCGACTCCCTTCCAACTTTCCAATATTACAAAAAAAGCACTGCCACTTATGGCAGTGCATCCTTTAGCTTCTCTCCCGCCTCCCGCAGAGACTGGAACGTGCCCGCATCACTCCACCACTCCTTGAGGACATCATAGCTAAGCCTGCGGTTGGCAGCATATATATTATTTACATCGGTAATCTCCAGTTCCCCTCTCTTGGAAGGAGATACTTGGCGGATGATATCAAACACAGCTTCATCGTACATATAAATACCTGTTACACAAAATTTAGTCTTTGGATGCTCCGGCTTCTCTTCGATATATGCAATCCAAGCAGAATCTTGACTGTCAAACACGGGAACACCGTATCTACGAGCGTCATCCACCGGCTTCAACAATACCTTCGCTGTTCCTTCAGGCTGTCGAAGATAGCTCTCCACATAAGGCGTCAGATCATCCATAAATAGATTATCCCCAAGCAATACGACAAACCGTTCTCCAGGGAAAATGAATCCTTCTGCTAAATCAAGAGCCTCTGCAATGCCTCCAGCAGCCTCCTGAATTTTGTAGGTCAGAGATACACCAAAGGCTGCACCGCTGCCTAAAAAATCCGTATACAGACCAGCAGACTGCTTGCTGATGACCAGAAGAATGTCGGTAATTCCTCCTCGGCGAAGCCGATCTATGCCGTAACACACCATAGGATATTTGCCGACCGGAAGCAAATGTTTGTTCATAAGCCGGGTCAGCGGTTGAAGTCTGGATCCTGTTCCGCCCGCCAGTATGACTCCTTTCACTTACTTTCCTCCTCTTTATCTAAGTCCTTTGCCTTCGGATCTGCACTTTATATGAAAAGTATTGGATCCACATTCCATTTGTTCATAAAAAGCTTACGATTTCGTTCCACCAGCTCCTGCAGCCCGGTGTGGTATACCTGCTTAAAGCTCGCACTTCCTTCATGGTGTATAAGGCAATCCCCTGCGATGAGCAATCGGTATCCCTTTAGCCTGGCGCGATAGCAATAGTCATCGTCCTCGTAATGTCCTGGTGAGTATCTCTCATCCAGCAGACCTACGGAAGTAAGTAGCTCTCTTTTGAATAAAAAACATAATCCTACCAACCGTTTAGTCTCCAGCCATTTTTGAGGATTGGAACGGTTAGCTCTCTCTGCAGCCTTATGAAAATCCAACAGACTTTCATAATCGGTCTTCACCTGCTGACGTCCACTCGCATAGTTAGTCACAGGTCCAACAATACCTACTTCAGGAGCACTATATAATGATCTCTTCAGATTGGTTAACCATCCGTGGGAAACCACCACATCATTGTTCAGCAGCAATAATTCATCACCCGATGCTAACAATAAGCCCATGTTGCATGCGGTTGGAAAACCTCGATTCTCAGGCAAAGAAATAAACGTTATACGATTCGCACGGCAATAGGCATCCGTTCCATCCGTTGAAGCATTGTCTACAACGATGATCTCGTAAGGCAGTGGAGTATAGGCACGAATCGATTCCACACAGGACCGCAGCAGAGGTAATGCGTTATAGGTCGGAATAATAATACTGGTCATTGTCATATACGGTTCCTCCAAGCGGCTACTTGTCTGCGGTATTCGCGCTGCGTTTCATTATTTCGTAGGCCCCCATCCTCACGACGGGAAAGCACCTCAAGGAGAGCCTCTGCGTGATCTCCTATGATCAGTTTCTCCACAGCATTTCCAGCGCCTATGTTCGCCTGACGCAGCCGATTATGCTTAATCACATTCACTGTTCCCACTTTCTCCACCCTTAGCTTTTTCAATACAGAAAGAGCTTGGGCTTTAGGAGGAACTATTAATTCACGGTAGCCTATGGTCTCAAGCGCTCGCCGAGAAAGCGCGTGCGGGACAGCCGTCATAGAGCTAACTCCGAGATCGTACCGTCCAAGAGCATAATTCAGAAACAGCTTACTGCGAGTGACATCGTCGCATAATCCAAAAGAAGGCATCAGTGGATCCAAATCATTAAGAGCCACATCAATTCCTCCATCTACCGCAGCTGTGAATAATCCAAGCTGAGATGCAGGAATGACCATATCTCCGTCCAGAAAAAGCAGAATATCTCCTCGACTCAGCTTCGCGCCAATAGCCCGCCCTACGTCATGTCCGACAGACTCCGGACAATGTACAATTACAGCTTGACGATGTTGTCTGGAAATGGGAAAGCTGCTATCGCTGCAACCGTTCAGCACGACGATTATTTCAGCAGGCTCCAACCGGGATGCCTGTTGTAGCAGACGTCCCAGGGTCTGCTCCTCGTTACGCGCGGAGATAATAACCGACAAGGTCCCACGTAAGCTCGGTAGTTTCATTGCCTCACGACCTACCTTTGATTGCCGAGACAAAATAGGCGATCGAACGGCAGCGGCTTCTCTTTTTACAGAACGATTCGCTGCCCTTTGACGGGGTGCCCGTGTCGTTTTGGACGGACGAGCTGCTGAACGTTTCTTTACCGTACGAGTTGCTGTTCCTCGTCGAACGGTGGAGCTGCCAGATACTTGTAACAGAGCAACCATCATCTCACCATCTCTCTGCGCCGGGTTCCGTCGCTAAACCCTGCCCTGTTTCCCCGGTGTTCAAGCAAGAGGGATACAGCCTCCATATGATCTGTTGTAATCAACTGCTGCAAAGGATCTGTGCCATCTTCCTTACGTCTGACTGCATTCAGTTTCCCTACATGTACTTTGTGAGCAGCCACCACACGTAAACCACTCAGAACTGCCTGAGCATGTGCCAAAGGGGGACGAGATAATGATTCACTCCCTAAGATTTCAAGCGCTCTCCGGCTGATTGCGTGCGGAACTGCCGTCATCGAACATCCTTTTAGATCCGGACGGCCAAGCAAAATATTGAGTGCATGTTTGGACAGTACTACCGGATGTGGTGAAAGTTTTCGTACCGGTCCGGAATAATCATTAAGCGCTATGTCTGCCCCACCGCTAATAGCGGTGACGAAAGGACGTAGCCCCGTAGCAGGAATCACTAAATCTCCATCTGTAAACAAGAGAACCTCTCCCTTGGCTGCCTCTGCTCCCACACTGCGACCAGCGTCATGACCAAGCGGCAACTCATAGGAAATAACATGTGCACCAAGCGAAAGAGCAATTTCTGCCGTTTGATCGGCTGATCCGTTGACGACTACAATAACCTCGCAGCGCGGATGGACCCCTCTAGCTCCGGATATCACTCCCGCAATGGTTTTAGCTTCGTTCATAGCCGGAATAATTACGGAAACATAGGGATTTGGATGGTTAACGATAGGGACTGCAGCGACTTGCCGCACTGGGCGTGAAGTCCGCCGCTTGATCCGAGAGACCCGCCGTCCTGTGCGGCGGGCAGAAGTACGTTTGGGCTTCATGCTCATCCACCTTCCTTACAGAGCCTATTCGTCAGGCTGAGGGTTACATCACAGTTTATGTACTGCGCCGAACAGGGTAACGGCCTTTGTCTCCTGTCGAGTGGAAAACAGGACAAATGTACTCACCGCCAAACTTTGGCTGAGACATTTGCTTGTACCTAGTATGCTATGGGACACCGCTAACCCTAAACGCTGCATTATCCCTTATTTGAATTGCTAATGGACTCCATAGACGCTATTGTCCGGAAAAACACCAAAGAATGCCCTATTCCTAAATTACGTTATCTGGATCCGGAAGCCGTAGCGGGTGACTAGGACTCGGCGGTACATGTAGCTAACGACCCAAAAAACAACAGAGCAGCGATCTCCATAAGAAGAATCGCTGCTCTGTTATTTTAAGAGAGACGATTTGAAATTTAATCAAACACTCGATCATCCACTGCCGGTTTGGCTAAAGGAGCGCCGATAGCAATCCAAGAGATGACCCCGTAGAAATGAGGAGTTTCGCGCAAGCGCACCACTTGTATCACTGCATCTCCATTAGCTCTGCTCTTTAAGGAAGCATAGAAGTAAGGTTGATTCGTCATGGCGACGAGCACATAACCCGTATGACCGAAGTTCTCATCGAATGATACGGTCACCTCCACACTCTCAGCATCTCCATTGAACATAAATGCTGTCATACCGAACTGCTGGAGCGCCTCTCGCTTTCCTGCAGTCTGAATCGGACTGAAGGATAGATGTTCAGCATTGACAGAATTCACTGCCAAATGGGCTCCGTTTACTGCACCGGGCGCAATATGATAATCCTGAACGCTTTCTTCCTCCAGATGACGGGCTTGAATGGCAAATGAAGAGATTTTGGAAGCTACAACCGCTTCATCCTGAAGCTCCGTCGTCCCTACTGCACCATCGGCCAGATGAGTGGACTCGATGCTGCCTGCCTTAAGCTTCAATCCGTCGATGCTAGCATCCTGAAGCAGCGCTGCGCTACGTGTTTCATCCGCAAGATGCTCCAATTTGATGATACCGGGCTGCAAATGTCGATCTGCCACGATCTGGTCAGCAAGATGCTCTCCATACACACTCCATGGCTGCAAATGTAAAGAATTCACTGAACCTTCGGCCAGCTTTTCTTCGGTGATACTTCCTTCCGGCAACAGATCGGCGCTACGCACCTCTTCTGACAGATGCCCTAAGGTGATGCTGTCGGATCGAATGTGACGACTATCCACCGCATCCGCTGCCAAATGACCACCATAGACGCTACCAGGAGCCAGATGGAAAGAATGGATGGATCCACCCTCCAATTTTTCTCCTGTGATACTGCCATCCGGCAACAAATCGGCGCTAAATACTTCTTCTGCTAAATGATTCAGAGCGATGCTTCCAGACCGGAGATGACGGCTATCTATCGTATCACTCGCTAAATGTCCCCCATACACGCTGCCCGGAGACAAATGGAAGGCATTAATAGATCCACCCTCCAATTTCTTTCCGGTAATACTGCCGTCTGGCAGCAGATCAGAGCTACGAACCTCTTCTGACAGATGAGCCAGACTAATCTCTCCGTGTCGGATATGACGGCCTTTTATTGTACTTGGACTCAGATGACTTCCATTTACACTTTCAGGCGCTAGATGAATAGAATCTACGGATGCTTCCGCCAGCTTCTCACCAGTAAGGCTACCATCTGGCAGCAGGTCAGCACTACGAGCCTCTTCTGACAGATGAGCTAAAGTGATCTCACCATGCAGGATGTGACGCCCTTCTACTGTCCCCGAACTCAGATGACTACCATCCACACTTCCAGGCACCAGGTGAATAGAATCTACGGATTGATTTGCCAGCTTCTCACCAGTAAGGCTACCGTCTGGCAGCAGATCAGCACTACAAGCTTCTTCCGACAGATGAGCCAGCGTGATTTCACCGTACCCAATATGTCGGCCTTCTACTGCACCCGGACTCAGATGACTGCTCCCTACACTTCCAAGTGCAAGATGGATAGAACTTACCGATTCTTCTGCCAACTTCTCGCCAGTAATACTGCCATCCAGTAACAAGTCCGCACTACGCGTTTCTGCTGCTAGATGAGCCAGTGTGATTTCGCTGTTTCCGATATGGCGACCTTCTACTGCACCCGAACTCAGATGACTACTCCCTACACTTTCAGGTGCAAGATGAGTAGAATCTACGGATTCTTTTGCCAGCTTATCCCCGGTAATACAGCCTTCCGGTAACAACTCCGAACTACGTACTTCTTTAGCTAGATGTGATAGGGTAATCTCACCGTACCCGATATGCCGGCCCTCTATTGTATCCGGACCCAGATGATCGCCATTTATACTTCCAGGTATTAGATGACTTGAATTCACAGATTCTTCTGCCAGTTTTTCTCTGGTAATACTGCCGTCTGGAAGCAAGTCTGAGCTACGTGCATCGTTAGCTAGATGAGCCAGTGTGATCTCACCGTACCCAATATGACGTCCTTCTATTGTATCTGGGCTCAGATGACTGCCATTTACGCTTCCAGGTATTAAATGAATTGAATTCACAGATTCTTCTGCTAGCTTTTCTCTGGTAATACTGCCGTCTGGAAGCAAGTCTGCACTACGTGCGTCGTTAGCCAGATGGGCCAATGTGATCTCACCGTACCCGATATGACGTCCTTCTATTGTATCTGGGCTCAGATGACTGCCATTTACGCTTCCAGGTATTAAATGAATTGAATTCACAGATTCTTCTGCTAGCTTTTCTCTGGTAATACTGCCGTCTGGAAGCAAGTCTGCACTACGTGCATCGTTAGCTAGATGAGCCAGTGTGATCTCACCGTACCCGATATGACGTCCTTCTATTGTATCTGGGCTCAGATGACTGCCATTTACACTTCCAGGTATTAAATGAATTGAATTCACAGATTCTTCCGCCAGCTTTTCTCTGGTAATACTGCCGTCTGGAAGTAAATCTGCGCTGCGTGCATCTTTGGCCAGATGAGCTAAGGTTATTTCACCATGCCCAATATGACGACCTTTCACTGTATCTAAGCTCAGATGACTGCCATTTACACTTCCATCCACTAAATGAACAGAACCTACAGATTCCTTTGCGAGCTTCTCGCCGGTAATACTACCGTTAGGCAGCAGCTCAGAACTAAAAGTCTCTTCTGCCAAATGAGCGAGTGTGATCTCTCCATGCCGGATGTGACGGCCTTCTACTGCACCAAGACTCAGATGATTTCCGTCCACACTTTCAGGTACAAGATGAATAGAATCAACGGATTCTTCTGCTAGCTTCTCCCCGGTAATACTGCCCTCTGGCAGCAAGTCGGAGCTGCGTGCATCTTCTGCTAGATGAGCCAGCTTGATCTCACCATATCCGATATGCCGTCCTTCAATCGTATCCGCACATAGATGGCTGCCGTCTACACTGCTCGGTGAAAGATGCTGGGAATCCACAGCCCCTTTGGCCAGCTTAGAGCCGCTTATACTGCCCTCTTGTATTTGAACCGTAGAGATGGAATTAGGAATAATATGGCCATTTCCGATGGACAACGGCCGGATATGCGCTCCGCCGATGCTTCCCGGATTCAAATGTCTGCTCTGAACCGCACTGTCACTAATGGATTTTGATTGAACTACATTCACAGATAAATGCTCTGCCTGAACTGCCGACGCAGCTAATTTACTAGAATCTACACTTCCGTCGGCAAGCTTAGCCGAAGTGACCGATAAATCACTAATCTTATCTGTTGATACACTTTCCGGGGACAGCTTTAACGACGTCACTACATGATCTGCCAGATGATGCGGCTGCACTGCTCCAGCGGCCAAATGAATCTCCCTCACCGCAGCAGAAGCCAGCTTATCGCCTGAAACCGAACCGGACTGAATCGCAGCTGCAGTCACACTATTTTCTCCGAGATGTCTCCGTTCCACAGCTCCAGTGGCAAGATGATCTTTATCTACCACAGCATCCTGCAACGCACGGCCGCTCACGCTGGCATCGGCTAGATGTTTCTCCTCTACTGCACAAAAAGCAATATGCTCCCCACTCACCACTTCACGGGCAATCGTGCTTCCAATGACCGATCCTGCTGCTAGTTTCGCCGAGCTCACCACTCCGTCCGCTAACTTGGCGGAAGTAACGCTCTGTGGACGCAGGTGCTCCGCACCCACTGACTCTGAGGCCAGCTTTTCTCCAGTAACAGCACCAGAGGATAGATGATCCGTATGAACAGCTTCATCCATAAGCTGCTCCGAGCCTACTGCTTCCGAAGCTAAATGGGAGTGATTCACAGCCTCACGTTCCAGATGATTAGAGGAAACAGCTTGCATAGCGATTTGCGGTCCGCGTATGGCGGATTTGGCAATATGTCTGGTGGTTACAGCTTCATCTGCTAGCTTATGTGCGAGTATGCTTTGATCAGCGATTTTCGATGAGGTGACCGCTTGCTCAACCAGCTGTGCAGTGCCTACCGCACCTTCTGTTAGCTTCAAAAAGGAGATACTTCGGTCAGCCAGATGTCGACTCGTTATTTCCCCGTCGCTGATATGGGAACCGTGCACGCTTTCTGCACTTAAGTGGATACTTCTCACCACTTCTGCACCTAGCTGCTTGGAACCGATAGCGCCATCTGCTACATGTGCGCCTTCGATTACACCCGACTGGAGCTGCTCCTTGCCGATCAGCTTGCTGGCAAGCTGCCCTGGGCCGATCGCTCCCGGAGCCAAATGTCTGGCGGTTATCAGAGCATCGCTTAGATGGCGACCTTCAATCACAGCATCAGCCAGCTTGGAGCCGCTGATTTCACCATCGGCTATTTTATCGCCTGATACCGCTGCATCAGCTAGCTTGGAGCGGTCAATACTCCCATTTGCGATGTGGCGGCCCGAGATGCTGCTGCTTCCTATTTTGTCACCAGTTACCGCCCCATCCTCCAGTAGCTCTGCCGTAATAATCAGATCACTCAAATGACGGCTCTCAATGGATTTATCTGCAATTTGACCGCCGCCAATAATCCGATCCGCCAGCTTCTCCGGACTAATACTGCCGTTCTTCAGCTTCTCTCCACTGATGGAATGATCCAGCAGTTTACCGCCACTTACGCTTCCTTCGGCTAAATGCTCACCTACAATGGATTCAGGCGCAATTTTCGAAGAAGTAACTGCCTTGTCCGCGATATTGATACTCTGTACAGCGTAATCTTGCAGCCAAGGTGTACCAATAATGCCGTACTTCAGCTTTGAGCCGTCAATGGTGCGTGGAGCGATTTTAGCCCCGGTCACCGCTGCATCCGATAGATCATCTGTATAAACAGGCTGGAACCGCTCTTTTTCAGGAGCGAACCATATCGTCTCAGGAAGATTATCCGCCTGTTTCTGAAGCTGTGTTTCCACTATAGGCTCTGGCTCTGGTTGCAGAACGGGTACGAAAATCGCTTCCTCTTGAACGACTTCAGCTATTGCTCCTCCACTTACCTGAACATCCGCGAGCTCTGCTTTACTGACTCCGTCACTGCCGCTCCCCGAATCCTTTGAACTGCTTTTGCTTTCCAGCATAGTCAGTTCCTTTATATTGGGATTATCTACATAGTAGAGTCGTTTTTGTGGACTGCGCGGCTGCTTTTTTTTGGAACCCCTCACAAGCAGTCTCCTCCTTCCATCTAATGTTTCTCCTAGGCATCATATGCAGCGGTATGGGCTGATGACACCCTTTTGCAATAAGCCCTTTATTAGATTCTGATGAAATTTATACTTTCTTATATTTATAAAAAAAGGCTTCTGCCGCCGCGCATTCGTCCACCCTGACACGCGGGTACAAACATACAATGACAAGAGTAGTAAAGGCGGGAATCACGTGGCCGAAGAAACAGGAGGTACAGACATGGGGCATAAGCTCGTTGGAATACTACTAAATGCCGATATGCACCGAGGCGTTCCCAGGCTAAAAACAGGACAGGAGTCTCTATTCAACTATGAAGAGGCGGCCGCTGCATACGGCTTAGTCCCTTGCTTCCTGAAGCTCGCGGACATCGATACAGACTCAGGCTTCAGTGCCGCCTATATAAAAGGTTCTCTTGGATATAAAAGCGTTGTAGTACCTACGCCCACAGTCATCCATAACCGGGCGATATACAGCCAAAATAGTCCAGGGATGCAACGTCTGCTGCGGCACCATCCTTTGGTGTACAATACATGCAATCGATACGGCAAAGATGAGATCCATGAACTGCTTGAGCAGCATGAAGAGCTTCGTGAGGTATTACCTGCAACAACAGGAGTATCTGGACTCAAACAAATGATGAACCATTACCCCGATCTTATTCTTAAACCATGCCGTGGAAGCATTGGGCATGGTGTTATGCGGCTGGTTCGCAAAGGAACACAGCACTGGAGCCTAAATTATCTCTCTCCCTCAATGCGGCGCTGGATAAGCACTCCCGTCTATCAGGGGGCACTGCCAAAAGCCCTCCGAACACGTCTTGCCTCCGTCCCTTATCTCGTGCAGGAGCGTATTCCCCTTGCGGAGATTGGAGGACGTCCATTTGATCTACGGGTCACTGTTCAACGCGGCTGGGGAGGAGATTGGCAAGTCACGGGGCTCTTTGCCAAACTGGCACCCCCTGGGGGTTTTGTCTCCAATATAGCCCGTGGAGGCGAAGCGTTAAGCTCTTCCTTTGCACTTGAAAAAGCTTTCACTAGATCAACAGCAGCCCATATCCGTATGTCTGTCGAAGCACTTAGTCTTGTGATCGCACGTTGTCTCGAACAAGACCTTCCAGGTCTAGCTGATATCGGACTGGATATTGGCATTACTAAGGACGGCCAACTCTTCTTCATAGAATGCAATGGCCGCGACCAACGCTATGGATTTCACAAAGCTGGCCTAACAGAGATTTGGAAGGAGAGTTACCGAAGACCCATGGGATACGCACGTTTTTTACTAGAAAAGAATAGTCTCATATATAACGGTTATTGATTTGTCTCCTATTCTATGTCAATATAATGCAGAGCAGAGACGGCCGCATACAGCCGTACTGCTGTATTATGGAAGGGAGATGGGCATGGTAAAACAATTGCTGCGGCTGATGACCGAGCTATCCTCGCACCGATGGATTTCACGGATAATGGGGTCTTTTTCTCATAGTAGACTCAGCCGTTTTCTAATCCCGGTATTTATTAAGACTTATCAAATCCCCTCCGCGCAGGCGGAGAAGAATCCTGGAGAATATCTCACTCTTAATGAGTTTTTCAGCCGCCGGCTGAAGCCTGGCATGCGGCCTATTGCAACCGATGCTGACGCTTTAGTTAGTCCCGTAGATGCAATGATTACTGCTATGGGCGATATTAATTCTGGTACGATTATGAATGTAAAAGGGCAGGATTATAAGATCGAGGATCTACTAAATCATTCTCCACATCTGGAGCTGTACAAAAAGGGCTTTTTCTTCGTCCTTTATCTGAGTCCTACAGATTATCACCGGATTCACTCTCCCCTTACTGGACATAAGGTGGAGAGCGATTATATTCGTGGACGAGCCTACCCTGTCAATGATTTCGGTATGCGACATATGAAGGGTGTATTGAATCGTAACGAACGTCTCATTACGTATATCGCTGGAAGCTATGGTGAAACCGCAGTAGTAAAGGTAGGCGCGATGAACGTCAGCAGCATCCGGTATACGGATGCTAATGCTACCGAGTGGCAAATCGGCGATGATCTAGCCTATTTCGAGTTCGGCTCCACTGTAGTACTACTTATGGAAAGCGGTACTTTTACCCCAAGACCTAACCTTGAGGTCAACTCGAAGGTAAAAATGGGGGAGTTGCTGGGGACGCTGCATCAGCCTTAGTAAAGTTACGATATAACAAAATAAGGGTATCCCTGACCGATTTAAAATCGGCGCCGGGATACCCTTATTTTGTTTATTTCACTTTAGAGCTTGTTACACTAGCATAGTAATCGAGCACATTTTTGATGATCACAGCTGCTTCAGCTCTTGTTGCCGAAGCTGTCGGATGCATTTCTCCACCACTGCCTCCATTAACAATACCAAGATCTTTGAAGGCATAGACCGCTTCTTTAGCATAACCTGCGATAGAAGCATCATCTGGGAAGTCATGGTTCATCGCTTGCGGTAATTCAACATTCAGTTTCTTCAATGCATTGAATAGAATTACACACAAGTCCTGACGGCTAATGCTGCTATTTGGAGCAAACATTCCATTACCGATACCGTTGATCAGCTGATTAGAAGTACCAATCTCAACATAGTTTTTATACCAAGCATCTTTCAGAACGTCAGTAAACTGCTTTTGATTCTCACCCATGCTGAAGTTGAAACTTTTTACTACCATGGCAACAAACTCGGCACGGTTTACCTTCCCGCTTGGATCAAAGCTTCCGTCTGTGCGTCCGCCGATAATATTTCTCTCCATCAGCGCTGCAATTGCGGATTCTGCCCAAGTAGGAATTAGAGCAGCATCTTTGAATTTATTCTTGAGCTCTTGTCTGATTAGTTCCGGTGTCTTAGTTTTTTCATCTGTTTTTGGAGTCTGCTGTTCTCCAGGTTTTATGACTTCTCCAGGAATCGACGGTACTGAAGGTACCGCTGGGGTAGTCGGTGTTGGTGTGTTTGGTTGACCGCTATCTCCACCTGATCCGCCGCTGTAAGGTTTAACGATCACAGAAATCTGCACCTTCAGACCAAGCGGATTACCTACACCCTCCGGCAAGATCAGATCCCCCTTGATAGTGTATGTTCCTTCCGCATTACCGTTATAGCCTTCCTTGTTCCACTGAACAGAAATGACCCTATTCACCTCGGTATTTAGAGTTACAGATACTGACGCTGGCAGCTCCAGCGCGTCAAATCCGGTACCGTAAGCAACGCTCTTACTTGCTAGTGCTTGCACTGCCGTAATCTCCGGAGTCGTAACGATCTCTGGCAGTACATCGATCTTAATGGTTGCCTTCAGGTTCTTTGGATTGCTGATCCCTTCCACAGGTACTAGCGCACCATTCAGGATATAAGTCCCCTGTTTATCGCCATTGTAACCTTCATCGTTCCATTCAATGGATATCTCCTTGGTCTCCCCGTTATTCAATGTAGCTTTAATTGAAGATGGCAGCTTCAATCCATGAAATGGAGTCCCGAATGGAACGCTCTTACTTTCCAAATCCTGCACGGCGGTAATCTCAGCAATACGAATCACCTCCGGCATTACCTGAATAGTGATGGAAGCTTTCAGATCATTCGGATTGATCATTCCTTCTTCCAGAACCATAGTACCGTTCAGTACGTATGATCCTTCTGCATTACCGTTATAACCAGTAGGGCTCCATTGAACAACAAGTTCCTTCATCTCATACGTATCCAGTGTTACTGTAACTGAAGATGGCAATTCCAGCTTATCAAAGGCGGTGCCAAACTCAACATTCTTACCCTCCAGCTTCTCAACTTTAGTAATCTGGATAGGTTTAGTGCCTTCTGGCAGTACAACCACTGTTATAGAAACAGTTTGATGGGTACTGTTCAACACACCCTCTGGTAGCTCAAAGCTGCCTGCAAGCGTATAATTCCCAGCTTTGCCGCCGTTATAATCTTTACCGTCCCATTGTACAGGCAAGTGAATTACCTTTTTGTTGCCCAATGTCGCTTCCACTGTAGCAGGTAGATTCAATTCTCCTTCAGCAGTCCCGAACGGTACACTTAGCAGTTGCGGCTGAACAATCGATACAATGTCTCTGGCATGGGTATCCTCTGTCCATTTGGCATAATACACCGTGCTTCTATTCAATACTGTCTCTGCGGTTAATGCATTACCGGTCCCTTCTTTATTATCAAACCAGCCATCAAAAATGTAACCTTCGCGTTCCGGTGCCATAGGTAAGCTACTTAATGCTTCACCTTTAAGTGCGGTTACCTTAGTAGGCGACGGTGCGTCCAGATAATTCTGATCGAAGGTTACTTCAATCGGCTCAGCATAAATGAGTTCAACATATTGCAAATTAGCATTTAATCCGTTAAAAATCATATACACATTTTGTTTTCCAGTCACTTTGCTTCTGTCTAGGAAGGTTTCCGCTGTCAAATAATGATCAATATAAGAATTTCCGGGCGTTTGCTTGGTGCTTGCCATGCCATAATTTCCCCAAGCAGCGCCTGCTTTCTGAGCAAAACTAATGCTTGCAAATTCATTACCAAGTTCAAAAGAACCTCCGCCGCTGTAAGCATCAGCGTATGCTCTTCCTGTTGTGGTAGCTCGTTTAACTGGTTTACCCGTATTGTCCGCCTCTGTATAGAACTTAAAGGATGGAGAGGTTCCGCCTTCACGTGCATACTGCACTCTGACTTCCACAAGATTGGTCAAGTCAACCTGACCGAAATAAACAAGGTCATTAGAATTGACATAGCTCATGGCCTCCGTGCCACTTTCAAATCTGAACTGGGTATTGGTTGCATAAATCCATGGTGCATTATAAGGATAAATTCTAATACCGTTCTCTACCTTCAACGTTTCTCTCGGAGCAATATTGATCGGCATGGACGATAGGCTCAGATCTGTTATAGCCGTTTTCAAAGAAGCTATGGCCTCTGCAACAACCTCATCGTTGATCGGCTCGGCAAGAACAGCCTTGACCTCTTCCAGCACAGCGTTGAATTTGAGCTTTTTGTAAGCTGTGTATGCACTCATATCGATGTTTTGAGCAGCCTTGATATCCGCATCTAACGCAGAAGTGTCTACATTGTCCTGCTTTAACTGAAAGGTTAGCCAGTTCAAGTCAATGCCAGCACTCTCAAATACAATTCTAAGGGTATGCTCGCCCTCCGACAGATGAATATCAGGGATTCTGAAGGTTTTCCATACCCCTTTAGTCGTGGTAAGGTCAAAGGTTCCCAGTAGCTTATCGCCATCATAGACGCCAAAGGACATTTGGGCGACATCCGATTGACTGGAACGAATTCGTGATGTGACTTTGTACATGCCTTCTTTCTCCACATTTACCTTATAGGAAATGGCTTCACCTTTGCTTGTGTTGGTGTAGCATAATCCGCCGTCTACATCATTGCTGCTTACCGGCGTGATTATTGGAGTAATGGAGGCAAATTCCGTTTCAGCTACTTTCAATTTAGTATTTTTCCCAATCTTCTTTACTGCCAAAGCTACATCACTATTGATTCTGACATAATCAAAATCAACAATAAATGGATCTGTGAGAGTCTGACTTCCGTTGGACGCAAGTAACCCAAACTTCGGATTGGCATAATTCGCAGTTGTACTGCCTAGTGAAATATATTCCTTGCCGTCAGCGCTGACATAACCGGAGTAGCTGTTACCTATTTTTTTCAGCCGTAAATATAGCTCTTTCTTTTCTCCGAAAATACTAGTGAGCTGACTGGCAGACAGTTGTCCGATGGTAACAGGCTCCGTGCCTCCGGTTTCTTTGGTCATGCCAATGATCTTGCCGCTACTGTATTCATACTTCACCCAGATATAGTTATTGTTATCCTGTGAAGCCGTGATGCCAACGCCGTTATAATTTTGATTTGGCGCTTTGCTCATATTAATTTTTACGGTTGCTTCCCAGTTGCCGAAGGCTTCCTGCTGGAAATAGTTCTTCAAATCTGCATGATCACTCCAGAAGTCCCCTCTTTCAGCGATGATTCTCAAATTGCCGGGAGCAGTGCTCAAAGACCAATTTTTGTTGTTTTCTGTATTGGTAGCAGTCTCTTTATTAATCGTCCAGAAGTTGCTTAAACTCGTAGTGTCGAACTCATCGCTCTGTGGTGTCGTACCAAACTGTATCACATAGGAATTCGCCTGATCGGAGCTGATACATTTGATCGTCACTCTTTTATTGATGAGTTCTACATTGGCTGTCGCTTTTACACCATCATTCGATTCAAACGTAACTTTAGGTAAAGCAGCCCCGTTACTGAGACCTACATCATAACTGAACCTGGTCTGTGCAAAGCCCTCAAGCGGCTTACCATCAATCGAGATATTCTTTAAATAAGCATAGGTCGGATTCTCAAAAATCGGTTCCAAGCCTTCCTCCGAAGTGAAGATAACCTTGTAGATCCGTTTCTCTCCTCCGGCCGAAGCAGTAATTACAGCAGCAGGTCTATCTTTATCAGCTTGTCGTACACTTACGTCTACACCGGCTGTCGCCGTAGCTTTGACTTCAGGGTAGCTGCTTATTTCAGTCGTTTCACCAAACGCCTTATAGTCGAGTTTCAATGGATTAAATATCTTGATCTTTTTGCCGCCTACCGTAATCTCGGAGAGCTGCGGATCACCCGATTTGTCCGTATTCACCCGGAACCAATCTTTTCCCGGCGTGTAATTGACCACGTAGTCAATCTTTGCCGTTCTTGCAAAGGCTGGAGATTGCATCAAGAAGCTCGTGATATTTTTAGCAGAACGCTGCAATTCTCCTAAAGTCAGACTGCCGTTAGCAAGCGATGTCATCGTATTAAATGTACTGTTATTCCGGTTCTTATGCGTTTCTGCATAATCGTTCGGAATTACCATGTAAAGATCGTTTTGGGCACGAACCATAGCTTTGCCATTGGTTTCATCATAACGATTGGAAGTGGCATAGAAGCCCTGGTCCTCACTCATCTTCGCCCACCAGTCTGTCATGACAATACCGTCAAAGCCCCATTCTCCGCGAAGGATGGTGGTATTCAGATCATAGTTACTGGAAGCCCAAGTACCGTTTACCGGACCATAGGACGTCATCACTGAACGCGCCTTTCCACTCTTCACAGCCATTTCATAACCTTTCAAATAAATCTCGCGCAGCGCTCTTTCAGAGACAAGTGCATTCACAAGATGTCTATCCGTTTCCTGATTGTTCGCAGCGAAATGCTTAATCGTTGGTGCCGTACCGTTCTTCTGAAGACCCCTTGTCTGTGCAGCAGCCATGATGCCTGTCAGTAACGGATCCTCCGAAAAATACTCGAAGTTTCTCCCGTTCAGGGGACTTCTATGGATATTGATTCCCGGTCCTAGCAGCGTATCAATATTGTTAATCAACATTTCTTTGCCAAGAAGATCGAATAATCTTTCATTGAGCTCCGTGTTCCACGTACAAGCAAGCATCGTCCCGTTCGGGATACTGGTTGCCTTCTCTGCATTGGTCTCCATCCGGATGCCTGAAGGGCCGTCCGCCGCACTGTCGATAGGGAGTCCGAATTTCAGCAGATTTTTAGTGACACCACCAAAGGCGGCAGCGATGCCAGCAGTAACTTTAGGGCTGGACATCCCTTCCCCTAAAATAATGGCCCCTAGATCGTTGTTGGACAATTGTGCGATGAACTGGTCCATAGTCACTTTTTGATTGTATACATCCAATAGGGTATAACCCTTGTCCCCAGTTTGTGGAATGGACGCAGGGAGATTTTGTTTGATTCTCTCATCCAAGTTGGTAGTTCTTATCGGTACCTTTTCAGTAACAGTGGTAAAAGTACCATTTCCATTCGGCTGACCTGGTTTGATGCGATCAAATTCCTTAGTAGGCGCGAGCGCTTCCTGCAAGGTTTCTACAACCTTCAAAGTATTTAGACTGTATACTCCTTGCTTTACGCTGTCACTTACACTGTTGCCTACATAAATATTATAGTCACCAGCTTCTAGGACATAAGATGAATCATGACCTGTAATTCCGCTGTCATCATATGAAGCCATATCTTTGGTGTCATATGTGATGGTGATTGACTGTGCTTCCCCAGGCTGTAGCAGCCGGGTCTTAGCAAAAGCAGCAAGCTCCTTGGCCGGTTTACCAAGTTTACCTTGTGGTGCACCGTAATAAATCTGTACAACTTCTTTGCCTTCCACCTTACCTGTATTCTGAACAGTTACAGTCACCGCAACCTCATTCTCACCAGCAGTGACATTGTCAGTAGTGATCTTGAAATTGGTATAGGACAACCCGTAACCAAATGGATAGAGCACCTTATCTGGAGCAAAGGTCTCAAAATACCGATAACCAACATAAATATCCTCACTATAAGAATTCTCAGTTTTGCTGCCAAAATGTGCAGTAGAAGGATAGTCAGCAAGTGTAGCTGCAATCGTATCGCTCAATTTACCGCTTGGCGTAACGTCTCCGGTCAGCACATCAGCTACTGCGCTCCCCCCTTCCATCCCCCCTTGCCATGTATACAAAATAGCAGCTTTGGGATAGTTTTTAGCCCATGACATATCGATAACGTTGGCTACGTTCAATACGATGGCCACTCGGTCGAATTTGGCATAGACCCGGTCAAGCATATCAACTTCAAGGTCTGTCAGCTTATAGGCACCCTTGACGTCCGTATTATCCTTATCTTCACCGGCTGTTCTGCCGATGATGACCACAGCAGCATCCGTTTTTGCTTTTGCTGCATCCACAATTTCATCGGTTAAAGGCATTTCCGCCTGGGACCATGGCTCTGCTGCCCAGCCACCACCGCCGTTGTTGAAAGGATTCTTTTTGATCCAGTCGGCGTAGACCTTCGCCAGCTCTTCATTTAACTTGAGACTGGGATTGTTCCGAAGCCCCTCCAGAATCCCGTTCACATAATCTACCCTTACAGCACCCCCAGATCCTGTGCCTGACTTGTAATAATGCGCTTGTATGCGGCCAAATACAGATACATTTTCACTCTTCTTGATAGGGAGCACTTGTTCATTCTCATTTACTTCTGACCCTGCTAGTTTATACTCCGGATTTTGCAGCAGCACGATACCTTCAGCGGCCACTTCCCGGGATACATCCGCTAAACCCGGGAGAACCTTGGCCATAACGGTAGAACTGGTACCAGGCGTTATGATTGAGGTTATCAGAATGCAGCAGAATAATATTTTAAGTAAGCGATTACAATTATTCCTCATACTTATCACCATTCCTTTCGATTAAGGTACAGCTTAGGATAATGGGTCATCGTAAAATATTCACTTCATAAATCAATAGGATGAATTTTCTTTCAGGAAGGAGTTATTCTCTAAAAATAATTTGCGCCAGCCGCTGTGGAGTAAGGCTTATTCAAAGATCAAGTAAGTTACAGAACAGAACAAATCAGAATAAATCTAAACCGGTTTAGATTTTGTGCATAATTCCCCTCTATTTCCCTGTTTTTTTGAGGAAGAACAGTACCAACTAACCCATCTTACAAATTAAAACGTGCGAAAATGTTCATTGATTCCCCCTTTACTTTTGAACTCACATTGAATACTATCATCAGAATTATCATCCTAACATAGAAAATCCTCATAGATTTATTGAATATACTCATATATCACAAAGACAACAAGATCCAAGCAAACCGTCGCAAAAGGAAAAACAAAAGGACAGCCCCGCGGCTGTCCCTTAATCCCTATTTACACATGCCCCTGCTTAGCAACATCCCGTGCCTTGGCTGCCACCTGTTCCGGATCGCCTAAATAAAAGCGGCTGATTGGATTAATGTCCTCATCCAGTTTGTACACGAGGGGCACACCGGTAGGAATATTGAGCTCCAGCAGTGCTGCCTCATCAATATCCTCCATAAATTTGATCAACGCTCGCAGCGTATTCCCGTGAGCTGAAATAAGCACCCTTTCCTTTTTACGCACAAGGGGGACAATGCGGTTTCTCCAGAAATCGCCCACACGATGAACAGTATCCTCCAGACTCTCGCCACGCGGGATATCTTCCGGGCGAGCACTGCTGTAGCGAATATCGTTTCTGGCATACCGGGGATCATCCAGCTCCAGCAGAGGGGGCCGAACCGATAAACTGCGTCTCCAGAGATGCAATTGTTCTTCACCATATTTTATCGCCGTTTCACTTTTACTGAGTCCCTGAAGTGCGCCGTAATGCCGTTCGTTTAGCTTCCAGGACTTTTGCACAGGAATCCACAGCAGATCCATTTCATCAAGAACATAGTTAAGTGTTTTGATCGATCGTTTGAGTACCGAGGCAAAAGCAAGATCAAACGTATACCCTTCATCCTTCAATAGCTTGCCAGCAGCCTTGGCCTCTTGAATACCCTTCTCGGTTAAATCGGGGTCACTCCAGCCCGTAAACAAATTCTGCACATTGTACTGGCTTTCACCATGACGTATAAGCACGATTTCGTACATTTTCTCTCTCCTCCCACCTATAGCTCTAGAACTCTGTCACGTGTGATTTTTACGATGCATTACAAGAATAATACTCTCCTTAGTAATAACCCATTCACTCAAATAAATATCGACTACTAGCCAACATTGGACTTTTGAAACATCATCTGATGCGAGGTGTTGATTTAATTGCAGAATGCGCAACAGATCATCCTTATTTTAACTCGTAAAAAGATTTCGTTGTACTTCATGCAATAGATCACCGTGATAATCTTTAGAATCGGTGTTTCCCCTGCATTTGATTGTAAGATGTGCAACAGAATGCAAAATTACCCTCAAAGGAGTTCATTCTATTGTATAAAATACAACGTTAAGGATGATTAACCCTTCAGTTTGCCAAAAAAACCGGCAGCCTGTTGGCCCCGGTTATTTAAAGTCTTTGGTCATATCCAGCGTTGATATACCTGCTTGCTTAGTTTAGAACCAGCTATCTATGGCAAAAGCACTCGACTGTTTTAATCGTTTTAAACGGTTTCTAAAAATCCTTGCGCCTCCACTTTTACAATCAGTGTTGCAGATTCGGCGTCTGATCACCATCCTATGTGTCTCCCCTTCCAAGATGTTATGTAAATTCTCTGTAAACTAAACTGCAAAGTATTTACCCTTGGATGACATATCTGAAACAAAGAATGGAAATCAGCGGATCTCGGATGGACTTTTTCCGGTGTATTGCTTGAACTGGCGGCTAAAAAAGAAAATATCACGATATCCAAGAGCATCCGCTACCTCAGTCACATTCATTCCTGCGTAAAGCAGCAAATGCTGAGCACGCTCAATCCGGGCACGGATGACATAAGATTGAACGGATGAGCCGGTAAGCTCCTTGAACTTAATTGAAAAATACCGCGGTGACAGCCCTGCACGTGCAGCAAGATCCTCTACGCGATGCGGAATTCCGGGATGCTGGCTCACATAGTTCGCTATTTCGTGAATAATCTCTGTTAAATGGTTGCTAGCATAACGTTCTACAGGCTTCACTCGGTCCTCCCTAAGTAGATGAATCATTAGTTGTTTTAGAACAAGCTGCCCTTCTTCCTCAGCCGCGTACGTATCCACTAAGAATAGTCGAACGTAACGAGCAAGCAGATGCTCAAATTCAACCGTTTCTGCAAGTACGCGATAGGGCAGCGGAATCTCCGTCACCTCTCCCGTGACATCAAAATGAATATATGTAAGGACAAGCGGCCGTTGCGGATTATGAGTAGCGCTTGTATGGTCACCCGGACGGAACAAGAAACAGCTACCCTTGCCCACTTGGAAGGGTTCCCCGTTACGTATAACCGTCCCTTCCCCGCTCCATACATAGAATAAATCATAATTTTGCAGCGACTTCTCTCTTTTTTGCCATTTCCAGCTTGGTTCGCACACAATCTTCGCCAAGGCAGGTAATATAACAAAAGAGGACGGCGATGCGTGCAGCATAACGTTCCCTCCCAAAAGTTTTGTTAGCATAATCTACTTTGAGTTACTTCGCAAAACTTGCTTCGTAAGCGTTCACTTCGTTTTGTTAGCATAATCTACTTTGAGTTACTCCGCAAAACTTGCTTCGTAAGCGTTCACTTCGTTTTGTTAGCATAATCTACTTTGAGTTACTCCGCAAAACTTGCTTCGTAAGCGTTCACTTCGTTTTGTTAGCATAATCTACTTTGAGTTCCTTCGCAAAACTTGCTTCGTAAGCATTCACTTCGTTTTGCTTCCCATCCCCACCATCATACCTTGTCATGTTGCACTTTGTACATCTTCCCATGCCAAAAGCAGGCGCTTTACTCCTTCTTCCAGCTCCACTGCACTAAGATGGGCAAAAGCAAAACATGCGGCTGGTTCCCCCAGCGAAACTTGATATAACGCCGCATCTCTGAAATCTGTACCGCGCCTGCGCGCCGCCGAACGGAATGCTACGAATTCTTCGCGACTGCGTAGCCACCGTGCATATACTTGCAGCCCCGCATCTCCGGGTAGCAGCTCAAACAGCTCTTTAAGCTGTTCTGTCAGCAGAGCCCTAAGAATACGGCCGCGCTCGCCGTAAATACGGGTCATCCGACGTAGATGACGACCATAACCGCCAGTATTCATAAACCGCGCTAACGCACGCTGTTCCAGGAGTCCTACTGGTGAGGGCTCATACAGCGCCTTTGCGGCAATTGTTGGCTTCACCAGAGAGGGAGGAAGCACGGCAAAGCCAAGCCGAAGGCCAGAGAACATCGTGTTCGAGAAGGAGCCAATATACACCACTCGTTCTCCGCGATCTAGCGCTTTTAAAGGCTCAATTGGACGTCCTGACCACCGAAACTCACTATCATAATCATCTTCAATAATAAGCGCATCATGCTGCTGAGCCCATTCCAATAAGGTCCGCCGTCTTTCCAAGGGTAGCACGACGCCTGTAGGAAATTGACGACTCGGTGTAACAAACAACAAGCGTGCATCCCAATCCTCCGGGATAAGCCCGCTTCCATCCAGCTTGCCACTCAGCAATTGACCTCCAGTGATCTCTACCGCTCGGCGAATCCCATGAAAACCCGGGTCCTCTACGACAGCCGAACCTCCCGCATCCAGCAGCAGCTGGGTCAATATAACGATGCCTTGCATCGAACCGCTAAACAATACGATATGCTCAGCATCCGCACGAATTCCGCGGGTAATCCGCAGATGCGCAGCAATAGCTTTCCGAAGTCCTGCATCACCTTGAGGCGGACAAGTGCTCTGCAACAATCCGCCTTCTTTGCCTCCGGCATAAGACAACGCACTGCGCCATTCGGAATACGGAAAATGCTCCATCCGCATACCACTGCTCAGGAAGCTCACAATATGCTTGCTACTCTGCTCATATAAGGGTGTCGGACGCGCGAGCAGTCTCCTGCCCCATGCTGATAGGGGGATTGTTGTCTCAGTTAATCCGCTTACTCCAGCCGCTGATTCCGAAGCCTTATTTTCACCCTTATTATTACCAGAAGCCGAAGAGAAGCTATCCTCCGATACGAATGTCCCCCGCCCAGTCACCGTCCTTACATAACCATCAGCGAGCAACATGTCATACACCTGCGAGACCGACCCGCGCGACATGTCATAGTGCATTGCCAGACTTCGTGTAGACGGAAGCTGAGTGCTGCCTGGGAGAGTTCCCTCCAATATTGCAGCGCGGAGCGCGTGATATAGCGCTAGATATTTGTAACGGTATATCGCTAGATATTGATCGTATGCCAGCGTGATATTCATTGTTCCCTCCTTGGCCCACAAGTGGCCCATTAAAAACAATCTTAATTGGTACTTTTTAATTGTCAACCACTCTACTATTCTTGAAAGAACATCTACATCGGAGCAAACGCTCTACACTATTAAGAAAAGGACGTGATCCCTATGCGCAGAAAAGAATTTCAAGTAGATCAGGAGGAAGAATTGGTCTCTTTTCTAAACGGAATGAGCTTCGGTTTTCTCGGGACAAGCGATGAACAGGGGCTGCCGAGGGTGACTCCGCTGAATTTTGTATATACAGGTGGGTGTTTCTATTTTCACGGCAGTCATGCTGGTGGCAAAATGAAGGCGATCCGCAATCAACAGAAGGTCTGCTTTACTGTAGCGGATGAGTATGCACTGATTCCGTCTTATTTTAGCGATCCAGAGATGGCCTGCCCAGCAACCGCGTATTTTAAAAGTGTTACAGCCTACGGCACAGCCGAGCCTGTCGAAGACATTAGCGAAAAAGCCACCGTGCTCTCCTTATTTATGAATAAGCTTCAGCCCGAGGGGGGTTATGATCCCATTGAATCGGAAGACCCTAGGTACCGTTCCCGTCTAAAGGGAGTTGCCGTTGTACGTATTACCCCCGATGAGATCACTGCGAAGTTTAAGTTTGGGCAAAATTTAAAAGAAGAAGGACGTTCTGGAGTCATCTCCGGTCTGTCTGAAAGAAATCATCCACGGGATGCAGAAACCATTGAAATGATGAAAAAATACTGCCCCTACCACTCCGAATAATATATAAGATAGACCTGATTCTCATACAAAAATGGGCATTCTGTATAGTGTAAAACTTATACTTCTTTAAATTTTAAAAAAACGTATCTTTCCAAGTGACGGTTGCAAGCCGCGGTGATATAATGTTAGGCAATGTTAACAGTATGTTATCCCCAAAGAACCCTGGAAGGATGAAACTGATGAATCCACTAGCTGGACAATTGAACGAAAGCATCAAAGCAGGAAATGAACATGTGTATGATATGCTCTCTACGCTTGGCAAAGAAATTTACTTCCCTAAGGAGGGCATTCTGAGCCAATCCGCTGAAGCAGGTGCTCACGCCAAGAAATACAATGCAACCATCGGGATTGCCACCGAAGGCGGCGTGCCTATGCACCTCGGCATCATTCAGGATAAGCTCTCTGCTTACAATCCTAAGGATCTGTATAGCTATGCTCCACCGGCAGGTAAACCTGAGCTACGTACTGTATGGCGTGAAAAAATGCAACGTGAAAACCCATCACTTGAAGGAAAATCCTTCAGTAATCCTGTTGTGACCAATGCCCTGACTCATGGGCTTAGCATTGTGGCTGACCTCTTCGCAGAGCCAGGCGACGCAATTATCTATCCAGATAAGAACTGGGAAAACTATGAACTGACCTTCGGAATCCGCCGTCATGGGGAGACTGTTAACTATCCTCTTTTCACAGAAGAAATGACCTTTAACAGTGCGGGTCTTGAAGAAGCGCTGCTGGCTCAAAAAGAACGCGGAAAAGCGATCGTTCTGTTGAACTTCCCTAACAATCCTACTGGATATACTCCAGGGATGAAGGAAGGCGATGAAATCGTCGCTGCTATCCTTCGTGCGGCTGAAGAAGGTATTAACGTGGTTGTCGTAAGCGATGACGCCTACTTCGGACTGTTCTTTGAAGATTCACTAAAGGAATCATTGTTCGGTAAATTAGCTAATATTCACCCACGTGTGCTTCCAATTAAGATTGACGGAGCGACTAAAGAGGAGTACGTATGGGGCTTCCGTGTTGGCTTCATCACTTATGCCTCGGAAGATAAGGATCTGCTGGTTGCCTTGGAGCAAAAAACATTAGGCATCATTCGCGCCACCATTTCCAGCGGTGCACATCCTTCGCAGACCTTTGTACTGGATGCACTGAAATCACCGCAATTCGAAGAACAGAAGGATGAAAAGTTCCAAATCATGAAAGGCCGTGCGAATAAAGTAAAGGCGCTGCTAGATAGCGGCAAATACGGCGATGATGTATGGACATATTATCCTTTTAACTCCGGATACTTTATGTGTCTGAAGCTTCATACCGTTTCGGCTGAAGCCCTTCGGCTTCACCTAATTCATAATTACGGACTGGGCACTATCGCTCTCGGAGAAACTGATCTGCGTATTGCCTTCTCTTGTATCGAAGAAGATCAGCTCGAAGATCTATTCGATCTTGTATACGCAGGCGTGCGTGATCTGGAAAAAGCTTAACCCATCTTTCATATTCCCTACAATCAGCTCCGCTTTTGCGGGGCTGATTTTTTTCTGGACTCCTCCGGCATTGGCCTATACATGCTTCTCTCTCCGCACATACAATACGATGTACACAAGTACAACACACACCGAAAGGGGAATGAACATGAGCGAAGAAGTAAGAGGCGGATTTAACGGTTGTTGTGGCGGTGGATTCACAAGCACTGGCGCCATTCTGGTTCTCTTTATCCTGCTGGTAATCATCAGCCGTTCACTCTTTGTCTAACTAGAGATGACATTCTGGGGAGAGAGCCTCGAGCTCTTTCCCATTTCCCGTAGTACGTCTCATTCCCCATCAATTATATCCCCACTAAGTTGGGCTTTGCTTCGATGCGTACTCAGGTACTATGCGGGAGCCCCAATATATACTTTCTGATACGTAAAAAAAAGGCTCTCTCATCCGTAGAATGCTCTACTTTTGAGAAAGCCTTTTTATTTTGAAAGAATTCCTTACAAATCTTCGTCAGCTATCCGTGCCGCTTTGCGGGACAAGTATGCCTTAAACAAAAAGGATACCAGAATACCTGCTGCGAATGTTCCGATCACTGGCAGTAGTCGGTCACCAATAGAAGCTAAGAAAGGCAATCCAAGAATCAGTGCCACTACCAAGTGCGCGCGGAATACGAATTGTGTTGTATTATCCGCCTTACTGCCTTCAGGAAAGGGATACACTGTCAGCCAAAAAGATTCACTATGCAATTTGCGAAGTGCCGACAACTGCACCCCAATAATGAACAGGAAGAACAAATAGATCGCGGTGCCAAAATAACTGTCACGGTTCAACCAATTCAGCAGCAAGGCCAGCACCGAAATCCGCATGATGATTCCGAAGATATCTCCCCGGGCGAAGCTTTTGGTCAGCAAATAACGGTAAGCCGTATCCTTGCGCCAAGGCAGCCGAGCCCCCCATTTGGAAAGATATCGTCGAGGATACACCCGCTGCTCACGGCCCGGTACATCCACGAACCACCCCAGAACCATCAGCGCGCGTCCACCTTGATTCTTTTCCATGGTGATTAGTCTTTCCCAAGGCACGGCGTGACGTGCAGGCACAGACAATGCAACCAGATAGGCTGCTGCTAAGAGTGCCATAAATATCAGGCTTCTACCAGCAGGCTGCCACAACCAAGCAGCTATAATTAATCCTCCTACTGCCCAGCGTAAGAACGTGAATATGCCAGCCATCGGACGCGACAGCATAGCTATCTCTTTCCATAAGCCATAACTCGCGATTAGCTTCACAGCGATCAGAATCAATATTGTAAATAACAGTCGCTTAGGAGAGTCATCTGTACGTATGTACAACGGCCAAAGCGTAATGAGTACAAATAACAATCGAATAATCTTCCATACGTTTCCACTCACCCACGAAGGTGCGAAATATTCCTTCATTCGGTGTCCTTGAGGCAATAGAAAGATTGTATCCGGGGTCTGCAAATAGGTTCGGAAGCTGCTATGTAATGCCGCAGGCAGTAGTATTGCAAGCATAATCCAACGGATGGGAATACCTTCTGGTACATTCTGTAACAACGATGTATACCAAGCTGAGAAGACAATCAACACAAAGAGGAAGACCATCGCTACGCCGCTTTGAATGATATATCCCACATAAGGAAGCATACTTCCCATGAATCGACCTCGCCGCGTGCGCCGCAGCTCTTTCAAATCCATATTATTTCCCTCCCTGAACCAGCTCGTAGAACAGCTGCTCCAAAGTCAGCCCCTGTAGTCCAGTGGTTGCCGCTATTTCTGCCAGCGTTCCCTGAGCAATCACCTTACCTTTATGCAGCACTATAAAGCGGTCGCAATAATTCTCAATGGTAGAAAGAATATGAGAGCTTAGCAGAATAGAGGAGCCTGATTTTTTCAGATCCATCATGAAATCAAGCAGAGAGCGTATCCCGAGCGGGTCCAGCCCTAAAAAAGGCTCGTCGATCACATATAACGCAGGACGTGCCACGAAAGCACACATGATCATGACCTTCTGCTTCATCCCTTTAGATAGATGAGTCGACAACGTGTCCATCTTATCTTCCATATGGAACAGCTTGGCTAAATGTAAGGTGCGGGTTTCGTAATCACTTTGTTCTACCCCATACGCTCTTGCTGTAAATTCAACATGCTCGCGTACCGTCATTTCATCATATAGAAGAGGCGATTCAGGTACAAAAGTTAACGCATTGTGATATCCGATTGGATCTTCAGCACGGGACTTACCCTTTACTGTAATATCGCCCTTATGGGGCGACATCAATCCTAAAATATGCTTCATGGTCGTACTTTTCCCTGCTCCATTTAAACCAATCAAGCCAACCATTTCGCCAGGCTGCACCTGAAGAGCAATATCATGCAGCACCGGCTTATTCAGGCTGTATCCACCACTGAGGCCCGTAATTTGCAATACGGGAGAATTATTCATTGACCGTCACCTCTCGGAGTTTTGTCTTTCAACCACTTTGGCGCTCCCTTATTCTTACGGTTCTTCTCACGTTCCGCATTGCTGCTGCGTTTACTCCGGGCAGGAGTTGCACCTCCACGCGCACCTGCGGAAGGATTCACACTACGCTGAGAATCGCGCTGAGGTTCTCCGCTTGCCTCGTTTGTATGAATCGTAGCCAGTCTTTTGGCAGGTTGCTGGCTTGTTCCGGCTGCTGGCGACTGCACGACTGCATTCCCAGATGTTCGTGCCTGTGGTCTGCTGCTCTGCGGAGAAGCTCCATCGCGGCGTTGTCCACTGTTCTCATTGCGTCCCCGCCCACTACTCAAAGCGTTGCGCGCTTCATCTGCTGCTAGCACCTTGCCACCGACCATTTCCCGCTCTTCAAGGGCAATATCCAGCTCACGGGCAAATTTACGCATGATAAAGGTCTGCTGCTCTGTCACAATCGTTACGGATAGTCCGCGTTTTCCCATCCGACCCGTACGACCCGCACGGTGTACATAATGCTCGGAATCAAACGCAGGATCGAAACTGACTACCAGTGACAAATTCTCAATATCCAGTCCTCTGGCTGCTACATCACTGGCAACGAGTACACGGAATTTCCCCTCGCGGAAACGTGACAATACATTACTACGTGTTACCTTATCAGCATCACCGTAAAGGGCCGCTGCGGTTAGTCCAAGATGGTTCAGCTTAGCCTCAACCTCTGCAATATCATCTGTAGCATTCACGAACACAATCGCTTTATCCGGATTGTAATGACGGATGACTCGACGCAGCATGTCTATTTTGTTACGTTCTTCAGCGACAACATAATGATGCTCCAAGCTCTCAGCCGTCATTACACCAGGAGCGATGCCTACTTCTGCCGGGTTCTTCATTTCACGATTAGCCAAGGCCTTCGTCTCCGGTCCAATCGTTGCTGACAGCATCACGAGCTGGCGTGAACGCAGCGCACTGCTAACAATTTTCGTTACCTCACCGGCCCCGCTTAACTGGAACATTTGATCCGCTTCATCTAGAACAATCGTGCTGACTTCATGCATCTTCAGCTTGCGAAGTCCGATCAGCTCCCGGATTCGGCCGGGCGTTCCCACAACAAGCTGTGGATGCTCACGCAGTTTGTCGATCTGGCGTTTGATAGCTGCTCCGCCAATGAGGCCCATCACCCGAATCCCGCGGTGTTCACCATAACGTTCTGCCTCGCGTAAGATTTGCATCGCCAGTTCCTGTGTAGGGGCAAGCACCAGCTTTTGGACCACCTTCTGCTCCGGGTTAATCGTTTGAAGCAGGGGCAACAGATAGGCCAAGGTCTTACCCGTTCCAGTCTGGGAAGCAGCAATAACATCTCTTCCCTCCAGCAGAAGTGGAATTGTCTGCTCTTGTACCGGGGATGGGGCGTTAATGCCGAATTCCGACAATCGGGTAACTAGGTCTTCTTGAATGCCGATAGCCGCAAAAGAAGCTTTATTCATAAGTGTAATTCATCCTTTTCGCTTGAGATAATATCTTCATTATATGCCAAAAAGGCCTCTCCACCAAATGGAAGGCCAATAATGCTGACAATAGGCTCTATTTTCTGTTCATCGCGTTATAAGTAAGCTTGTCCGCCAGACGAGGAAACAGTCCATAAAGCCGAATACCAAACCCCGCTAGACCCGGAAGATCAATCTCTTCTTTGCCAGTTTCCATGACCTTTACGATCTTGGAAGAGACATGTTCTGGTGTCATCATCATCCGAGCTACGCTCTTTTGATAATTGCCGGATGGGTCAGCTATTTTGAAAAAATCAGTCGCAATGGGGCCAGGGTTCACAGCCGAAACGATAATTCCGCTCTTCCGCAGCTCCTGACGGAGTGCATTCGTGAATCCGAGAACAGCATGTTTGGTAGCTGTGTAAGCCACAGATTTGGCTGTGCCGATCTTTCCTGCCATAGAAGCCACATTTACGATTTGGCCGCTTCCCCGCTCTAGCATATGTGGAACAACAGCCTTCGTACAGCGAACAATCCCCATGTAGTTAACATCCATCATCTCATCAAACTCATGAGGCTCCATCTCTGTAAAAGAGGCGAATTTACCGTACCCAGCATTATTTAGCAAAATATCAATTCTGCCGTAAGTCGCCAAAATTTGAGCAAAGGTCTCTTGTACAGCCTCGGCATCTGTTACATCGCAAGTATACAGTCCAAAAACGCCCGGAATACCGGCCGCCGTTTCTTTCAGCTTCGCTTCGGAACGTGCCACTAGGATCGGAATTGCCCCCCGCTTACTAAGCATTTGTGCTGTTAATGCACCAATACCGCTTGACGCTCCTGTAATCACAACAACCTTATCTTTGAGTACCATAAAAAGTATTTCAGCTCCTAACTCTTGCCTAAGAGATCATCACCTGAATGTCCATCTCTCCAACCCCATCCATCAACAATGGAATACTAAGTGCTCTGCGAGGCAAAAAAGACATGCTCTCAAGCTTCATAATTTGAGGCGGGCTTATATCCACTGACACTCCCTGATTATAAAGAATCGTACTAGCATTCCCACTGATCATATTTCCAAGCTCTGAAATTGCACTCTGACCCATCTCATCCATCTCCGTAATCACATAGCCACCCATCATAATTGATACCATTCGCAAGGCTACCTGCTCCGCGATACCAAATATAATATTTCCGCTCAGCTGGCCAGTCATTCCCACTTGAATCCATATATGATTATCGATCAGTTCAATTTCTTTAATGCCTAAATTCCCAGTGGAAGGCGAGACCTGAATCACTTGTTCTATAACAGTCCGTGCAGATTCTAAAAACGGATTAATTACTTCTGCTTTCATTAAAGTCCAGTCTCCCCCTATATCGTGCTTTAGTCATATACCAAAAGTCCCAAGTAATATGGATTTATTATACTTTATATATCGGCACAATTCAGCAAAAATTAATGTATATGTCGAATTCCAACCCAAGTTTGTTTATGCAGTAACATTGCTCTGTCGGGTATTATCTCCTATAATTTAAATCAAATGCCAACATGGAACGTAAAATATCACCCCATCACTTTCATATTCGCTTGTCCAAAGGAGGTATTCCATGAACATCAGCCAGCTGGAGACACTAATAACAATCTCCAAAACGATGAGCTTTCGCAAGGCCGGAGAACTGCTTAACTTGACCCAACCAGCGGTTTCAGCACAAATCAAGAGCCTTGAAGAAGAGTTCAAAACACAGCTGGTTGACCGGAACCAGCCTGTTACACTAACCGATCGAGGGACTGTATTTCTGGAGCATGCGGAACAAATTGTGACGATTGTCGAGGAGCTTAAACAAAGACTTGCAGACCTTGAAGATAATCCCCAAGGACATATTATTCTCGGCACAACTACCTCAATCGCCATTCAAATTTTACCGCGTATTTTATCCTATTTTAAAGACCAGTTCCCTCATATCAAAACATCCATTTCCTCTATGTCCTCGTCTCAAATTTATCAGCATGTCGAGAGTGGCATTGTCGATGTCGGCATCGGCTATTTGATCGGACGTAGTCCGAGCATGACTACTTCCATTCTTTATTATGATACGTTCGAGTTGGTGGTCTCACCGAGACACCCCCTGGCTCAAGTTAAGACCGCAGGTATAGAAGCCCTAAACAAAATCCCGCTAATTCTGCTCTCTCCAGATACAGTGGGCCGTAAATTTGCCGATGAGGTATTCGCCAAGCATGGCATAGAGCCACAGGTAATTATGGAACTGACCAGCAGTGAGGAAGTGAAACGGATGGTCGAGCTCGATTTAGGTGCAGCCATTATTTCCAAGCAGTCAGTAACCGCTGAGGTTCGAGCCGGTTCCCTCAAAATTGTGCCTATTATTGAATTGGAAGTCACACATCCTGTAGGTGTAATAACAAAGTCTGGGAAATACGTGAACTCTGCTATGAGACAGTTTCTTAGTGATCTCAAAGGTATGCCGGAGACACAATTTATTGGCTCTGAGTAACACACACCCAGAAAGTGGAATCGATACTTCTGAGCGTATTGCATAACCTTGTTTAAAGGAGTTGATCTTGATGAAATTTGACCTGCATACACATCATTTTCGCTGTGGTCATGCCGATGGAACGATTAGAGACTATATCGAAGCTGGAATTTCAGCGGGTCTAGGGGTAATAGGCATTTCTGACCATACCCCCTATTTCGGAAGTCCTTCCGAACAGGCTTTTCCTCAAATTGCTATGGGTAAGTCTGAATTCTCAAATTATGTTGAGGAAGTCCTCTCCCTCAAAAAAGAATACGAAGGTGTAATCGACGTTCTGCTAGGCATCGAATCAGACTATTTCCCTGAGCATGCCGAGCTTTACCGCAAAACATTATCTGCCTACCCATTTGATTATGTGATTGGATCGGTACATAGTGTTGGCGGCGTTAGTATCTTTAACAAAGGTCGCTGGAAAGGGCTTAGTAAGAATGAACAGATTCGTGTGAAGTCTGATTATTACCGATTGATTGCTGATTCAGCCCGCAGTGGCATGTTCCAAATTCTTGGACACATTGATGCGATGAAAGGGAACTACCCGGCCTTCTCCGATATTCCTGCACCCAAGCCCATTGATGATTGTCTGAAGGTGATTAGTGAATGTGGCGTGGCGATCGAAATTAATACCTCAGGCGGAACCAAGCTGGTTGGCGGCTGGTATCCATCAGAAGAGATACTGGAGCGCGCGCACCATTTTGGCGTAGAGGTTACTTTTGGTTCGGATGCGCATAAGCCATCCCGAGTCGCTGAAGACTTAGATGCGGTAGCCACACAGCTTAAAGCGATAGGCTTTACACATTGGGTTTACTACAAGCAACGCGAGAAAATCAAAGTTTCTCTGTAATACTTTCTTATATTTAAATAAATGCACCAAGTGTTATTGGTTTAGTGGTGGGGTTACCCTCCGTTAAACCAATCTCCGCTTGGTGCATTGTCGTTTATTTATAGGTTATCGCAGGTAAACCCTTGCTGCTTCAAGGTGCGCTTCGCATCTCCGTATTCCGGATTAATATCATAAAAATGAGCAATTGTGCTCGTCCAATCCCTCTCCGTTAATCCCTGCTGCTGCATATATTCACGGTGGGTTTGATTATACGCCTCCAGGAGACCTTCCACATCCGGATTGTATTGCTCCTCATGAAACACTCCTTCCATCGGCAGCCGCGGCTTCTGTGCAATCTCTTCCGCTGGATATCCGACACAGAGGCCGACGATAGGGAATACGTACTCCGGCAGCTTCAACAGATCAATAACACCTGCTGTATTGCGGCGAACACCCCCAATAGGAATAATCCCGAGTCCCATGGATTCTGCCGCTGCAATCGCGTTAGCCAATGAGATACCGACATCTGTAGCGCCAACGAGCAGAGCATCTACATCTTTTACCGCTTCAAAAGACTTACCTTCCAGCTCACTTGCTAATTTTGCCCTATAGAAGTCCATACAGAACACCAGAAAGACGGGTGCTGCTGCTACATGCTTCTGATTGCCGCACAAGACCGAAAGCTGCTCCTTACGCGCAGGATCTTTAATAGCTATAATTGAGACCTGCTGTCCATTTACCCATGAGGGCGCTGCTTGGGCGGATTCGATCATTATCTTTAACTTCTCCGGCTCCACTTGTAGATCAGAATACTGCCGGAAAGAACGGTGATTCATTAACGTCTGGATTACATCATTCAAAATGTTACGCCTCCTTCTCAATTCATTCGACTGTTTATTAATCATAAACGATCAGATAAGGTCCTGACAAAAAAAATGGACCCGAATCATCGGGTCCCAAAGCATTTATATTTTTAAAAGGGGGTCATGTACTTAGTTTAACCGGACACTGTTAGAGTTTCATAACGGCATTATTTCATTTGTGTAACAATGTGAATACTTTCATTACATCGTCCAAGGACCCTACTCTGGGCAACACTCGCTCCAGCATCATACCGTTCTTAAGCATCACACGTTCGGATCTAATATTATCTCCTCGGCAGCGTCCTTCAATCCGTGTTATCCCAAGCTTATGAACACTGTAATTCAAGAATAAGCCAACCGCCTCTGTCGCCAGTCCGCCTCCCCAGTACGCCGGGTCTAGCATGTATCCTAAAGTGGCCTTTCCCTCACGACGGTTCCAATGCTGTAAAGCAACTATACCAATCAACTTCTGCTGCTCTTTCAAATAGATACCCGCATGTAGTGCACAAGGATCAAATGCAAATAACATCCGGTTCACCAGCTTCTCCACCTGAGCAGGATCTGATCCAGCGCCATTGCGTATTTGAATATGTGCCTGCACTTCTGGATGGGAGAGCAGCTGCTGCAAAGCAAAAGCATCCTCAGGCAGGATCAGCCTCAGGTCGACCGTTATACCTAGTTGCGTCTGGAACGATACTGCCTCATAGGTGCTCATACTCTCTCCCCCTCCATACAGTTAAAAGTCCAGCCTATTCACCCGATGAATGGTGCAGCGTTAGCACCGTTAATTCAGGTCGACATAAAAAACGAAAAGGCATGACTGTTTCACCAAAGCCTCTATTCACATACACTGGCATGCGCTTGGCATCTGTATAATACAATCCATTTATGTATTTTTGGGATCCGTAAGGGGTGAATGGCGCACCTACAAACGGCAGGCGAATTTGTCCCCCATGACTGTGTCCGGATAGCTGCAGGTGAAAAGAATGAGTCTCTGCTGTATCAGCATAGTCCGGTTCATGCATCATCAGAAGGGCAAAGGTTCCTGTTGGCACACCACTGAGTGCCTTCACAGGATCAGGCTCGCCATGCAGCAGATCATCCAGTCCCGTCACAGCCATAACGGCTCCGCTTCTTTTTAGAAGATAGGATTCATTCCTTAACACTCGAAAGCCTGCCGACGTAAGCAGATCGATGATCCGCTTCGTATTTTTGTAATCATGATTGCCTAAAACCGCATATTTCCCTAGCGGAGCACTCAGCGATGCCAATACAGGTATGGCGTCTACAAGATCCTCAGGATTGCTGTCTACGATGTCACCGGTAAAGCATATAAGATCTGGTTCTGCCTTAGCTATACGTTCTGCAAGCCGTTCCAAATCACGGGCATCTTTATTAAACCCAAGATGAGTATCACTAAAATGGACAACCTTCATCCCTGAAAAAGCAGAAGGAAGATCTTTGAAAGACAGCTTCAGTTTAGTAACCTCAATCCAGTTTGGCTCCCCTTGCCAAGCGTAACCGCTTGTAAGCAAACCAGCGCCGATTACAGTAGCCGCACTTCGAGCCAGGAATTGCCGGCGGGTCATTGTTGTTTTGCCCTTAGATCGCCGTCCAGAGGCGCTAGAATGGGTGTCTTTACCCGAATTAGTATGTTCCTTATTGGGAGAAGCCCCAGACGATTGTATCTTCATACGGAGTTTCTCCTTCCGTTCAGCTTTCGTTTCGAGCCGTCAGTACAATTCTACATTCTTCTTCCGGTGTATCACTATATGCGGGTGCAATGCCTCTCTTAGCAATTTCTGTTTTTGGGACTCGTTTCATCGTAAATGCTACTTCTACCGTCTTCTTAAATGGAAAAGGATCCAGCACTAACGTTGACTTATCTTTCCACTCCACGGTTATCGTACGACCTGATGTAAAACTGAAATCTTCACTTCCCGAGAACCCTTCACGCCACCATGGATGCTCCTCTGATTTCGGGCTCCCCGGCTCATTTAAGGCCAAATATAGGGATAAATCATCACAGAACTCTAAAAGACGGGCATCATAATAGAGTTCATCTTCACCAATTGGCTTGGATACTTCTAGCTCTCGGTGAATACGGGATCTACGTTCTTCCTCATGCTCTTGATATAAAGTCAGTTCTGGATAATCCAATCCTGAAATCTTAATGAGTCGTTCAAAATGCAAGCTGCACAAAAGCGCTCCATACGGTGTTCGCGCCTCAATCTCGTCAAGTCCTCGCTTATAAAAGGTTAGCTTCGGCACTACAGGAAAATCAATAAAGCTGTAAGGCGCATGCTCCGCATCGTTCCAGAAGGGTGTCTCATCCAAGTCAATCCAGCCCCGGTCATGTTCGGCTACCGCCCAGAGCACCTCATCTCTGCGCCCTTCTTCCGGCACATGCTCTTCCTTGAACCAAATGGCAAGCTCTCCAGCTAACTTCCCGTGATCATGCTGTTTAACCATTACAATTGCTCCATCATGCTCCCGACAAATCACGATTATTCCTCCCTGTTGTTCCACACTAACGTACGTTAACAATGGACATTATAGCATATACTATTCCTTATTCTGAGAAATACCAATTTCCTATTCCCTACCAATTATAAACAAAAAAGCTATCCCCAGCGAATTAAAATCCACCTTTGAGGATAGCTCAATATTAAAGATCTGGCGGTACTACTTATTACACACCTAACCAGCGTTTGAACATATGTTTTGTCGTCTGCTTGTTAATTTCTGCAATGGAGGTAGTAAGAGGGATACCCTTCGGACAAGCGCGTACACAGTTCTGTGAGTTACCACAACCATCAATACCGCCATCTTCCATCAGAGCGTCCAATCTTTCATCAGCATTCATTTCACCCGTAGGATGAGCATTGAATAGGCGTACTTGTGAGATGGCTGCGGGTCCGATAAAATCCGTCTTCTCGTTGACATTCGGACAAGCTTCCAAGCATACGCCGCAAGTCATACACTTAGATAATTCATAAGCCCACTGCCGTTTCTTCTCCGGCATACGTGGTCCCGGCCCAAGGTCATACGTACCATCGATTGGAATCCAGGCCTTTACTCGTTTAAGTGCGTTGAACATCCGAGTACGGTCAATCACTAAGTCACGCACCACCGGAAATGTCTTCATTGGCTCAATGCGTACAGGTTGTTCCAGATTGTCTATAAGCGCTGCGCAGGCTTGGCGAGGTTTGCCGTTGATCACCATCGAGCAAGCTCCGCATACTTCTTCTAGACAGTTGGAATCCCAGCATACCGGAACGGTGCTGTCACCTTTGGCATTCACAGGGTTACGCTGAATTTCCATCAAAGCACTGATTACATTCATACCCGGACGATAAGGGAGCTCAAATTCCTCAACATAAGATGAGCTTTGTGGATCGTCCTGGCGGGTGATGATAAACTTTACGTTTTTGGGAGCTGTAGCAGTTTCCGCCATAATGGTTCCCTCCTCAAATTGCCTAATTTTATTTCATTAAGCTTGCCTCGCAAGCTGTTTCGCTGCTTAAAAAATTAATCCTTCGAGTAATCACGTACCCGTGGAGGGATCAGTGAGACATCGACTTCATCGTAGGAGATTTGTGGACCGTCTGCAGTCCAGGTTGCTTTCGTGGTCTTCAAGAACTCCTCATCATTACGATCCGGGAATTCCGGCTTGTAATGAGCACCGCGGCTTTCATTGCGCATTAGCGCGCCCAATGTCATCGCTTCGGAGAGCTCCAGCATGTTCCACAGCTGGCGGGTGAAGGCCACACCTTGGTTATTCCAGCGTGACGTATCATTCATATTGATATTGCCGTAGCGCTCTTTAAGCTCTTTAATTTTGCCAATGGTCGCTTCCAGCTTCGGATTGTGCCGCACAACCGTCATATTGGCGGTCATCCATTCGCCCAGCTCCTTGTGAATCACATAAGCATTCTCTGTACCTGACATCCCTAGCAGAGACTCATATTTGTCTGTCTGCTTTTTGTGGAAGTTATCGTATACCGTTGAAGAGATATCCTGTGATGATTTCTTCAGACCTTTAATGTATTCAACAGCCTTTGGTCCTGCGACCATACCACCGTAAATGGCAGATACCAGAGAGTTAGCGCCTAGACGATTCGCTCCATGATATTGATATTCACATTCGCCTGCAGCAAACAGACCAGGAATATTCGTCATTTGGTTGTAATCAACCCACATACCGCCCATAGAATAATGCACAGCCGGGAAGATTTTCATCGGTATTTTACGAGGGTCATCCCCCATGAATTTTTCATAAATTTCTATAATCCCGCCAAGCTTCACATCCAGCTCTTTTGGGTCCTTGTGAGAGAGGTCCAAATACACCATGTTCTCACCGTTAATGCCCAGCCCTTGATCCACACACACATTAAAAATCTCACGTGTAGCAATATCACGCGGCACCAGGTTACCGTAGGACGGATATTTTTCTTCGAGGAAATACCACGGTTTTCCGTCTTTATAAGTCCAGATACGACCACCCTCGCCACGTGCCGATTCCGACATTAGGCGGAGCTTGTCATCTCCTGGAATAGCTGTTGGGTGAATCTGTATAAATTCTCCGTTGGCATAGTGTACGCCCTGTTGATATACCGCACTTGCAGCTGTCCCCGTATTAATTACGGAGTTTGTCGTTTTACCAAAAATAATACCAGGCCCGCCGCTAGCCAAAATAACAGCATCCGCAGGAAAAGTCTCAATCTCCATCGTCTTTAGATTCTGAGCACTGATGCCGCGGCATACGCCTTCGTCGTCGATGATAGCTGAAAGGAACTCCCAGTTCTCCCGTTTGGTTACGAGACCTTCAGATTCCCAGCGACGCACCTGCTCATCCAGCGCGTACAGCAGCTGTTGGCCTGTCGTTGCGCCAGCAAATGCAGTGCGGTGACGCTTCGTTCCTCCGAAACGACGGAAGTCGAGTAGTCCCTCAGGTGTACGGTTGAACATTACGCCCATCCGGTCCATGAGGTGGATGATACCTGGTGCCGCTTCACACATCGCCTTGACCGGTGGCTGATTCGCCAGGAAGTCACCGCCATAAACGGTATCATCGAAATGCTCCCAAGGAGAGTCGCCCTCTCCTTTCGTATTTACAGCGCCGTTGATGCCGCCCTGTGCACAAACGGAGTGTGATCTTTTTACAGGCACTAATGAGAATAATTGAACATGCGCACCGGACTCCGCTGCCTTGATGGTAGCCATCAGGCCGGCCAGACCGCCGCCCACGATAATGATATTTGCTGTTGCCATGATAGTTCACTCCCTTTATCGAAAATATCAGAAAGGATTCTGGAATCTAGTCCTGAGAGGTAATTACTTAGATGAAAGTCTTTATGGACTGAGCTATGGAAGCTGCGGTTTGAAATTCGGTATCACGGAAAGTGACTAACGAAATGAGGAACATGAACGTTACAAGAACAAAAATACCCAGACAAAGGTAAGAGGATACCCGCTGTGAACGAGGTCCTACCGTGATTCCCCAGCTTATCAGGAAAGACCATAGGCCGTTCGAGAAGTGAAAGCATGCTGCAACGATACCGATAATATACAGTGTCAACATCAGTGGTTGAGTCACGATATCATGCATCAGACCGCCCAATTCTTCGTGCTCAACACTACCCACTGCCACCTGAACCCGAGTTTGGAACAAATGCCAGACTATGAAGATAAAGGTGATAATTCCTGTAATACGTTGCAGCGTATAACGCCAGTTTCTTTCAATGTTGAAACGGTTTAAGTTCGGCTTGGATTGATAGGCAATATACAGTCCATATACGCCATGGTATAGCAGAGGAAGCCATATACCGAACAATTCCAGGAAGAAGACAAGCGGCAGGCTGTTCAGCCAGATCACACTGTCAGTGAAACCGGAAGCGCCACCCTCTACAGCCGCAAAATTCGTCATCATGTGCTCAATGAAGAAGGCTCCAAGCGGGATAACGCCTAGCAAGGAATGAATCTTTCTGGAATAAAATCCTTTCATACAAAGTAACCCCTTTCCGATTAAAACAGCGTTTTCATTAATGTGTATTCACCGCCGGAACTACATTTGACACAGGATAACGTAGACTATGTATGACAAAATGCCTATATTTACCGCTATCCCCTAGTTTCCCGGACTTTGTTTTCTTTTTCACAAAATGTGAATATCTTGTGTCACTTTTCATGTTACTCCTTTTTCCCTTATAAGGGAATTGCAATCTAATTATTAATCGTTATACAATAAACGCATAAGAATAGATTTTATATGATAATAATTCTCATTTAGAGAAGCAACATTTTCCGACAAATCTTTTATTTCCTTATGGAGCAAGAAGTATTGTCTTCAAGGCTATGAATTTCGTCACTACTGTTTATAGATTGCACTACGAGAGGAACATAAATATGTTTGACGATTTAGATGTTTTTGCAGCGGTTGTGGAGCATTCTAGCTTGAATCGCGCCTCGCGCCAGCTCAATCTGTCCCAACCTGCCCTATCTCGTAAAATCTCCAAGCTGGAAGAACGTCTAGGTGTCGCGCTGTTTAATCGTTATGGCAAACGGCTGGAGTTAACCGAGGTTGGGCGTCTCACTTATTCCTACGCACTTGAACAGCGTCAGCAGCGTTCTAAATTTCTGGAGGCTTTGTCTAAATACAAAGAAGGCGAGCCAAAGCTGGTCACCTTAGGGGCATCTCTCACTTCACTGCAGACCACTCTGCCTCCACTGGTTAACGCATATATGGAAAAGTACCCGACAGCGGAGCTAAAGCTAATCACAGGCCGAACGCATGAGATTGTCTCCTCTGTCAGTGAAGGGAAATCAGATATAGGTCTGATTGCTTCCTCTATTCAAGAGCCTGGACTGCGCTGTATTTCTCTGTTTGAGGATCAGCTTAGGCTGGTTGTTTCTGAGCATCATCCTCTGAATCAGTCTTCCAAGCTGACCATGGATGATCTGTCCCGACTGCCAATGATCCTTTTCTCCAAAGGCACCTGGTATCGCCGTCTAACGGACGATCTCTTCCAGCGCTGCGGGATTGATCCCGACGTACGTATGGAAATTGACTCCTTCGAAGCCATCGTGCGGCTGCTGCCGACGGTCAATGTAGCCGCATTACTGCCTAAGTCTTATCTGCGTCCGCAGCTGTTAAACGGTGGTGGACTGGTCTCTCTGCATATTAAAGAGCTAGAGCAGACCCAGCGAACTACCTGTCTGATCTACCGTGACGATGGAACCCTGAGCACAGCGGCCCGCAGCCTGGTGCAGGTTACAGAAGAAATGTTTCTGACAGAACGAGAGAAGTAATCCCTGCCTCTCTCGTGCAACTTAAATTTAAAAAGCCCTCCGTCCAATGAAAGGACGAAGGGCTAACTATTTAATCTTGGTTTACAACCTCATTCTCAAATCGATCAATACTTTCATTAGAACCAATGAGTACCATTACATCGCCTTCGCTCAAATGATCATGAGCCGTTGGAGCAACGATAATTCCACTTTCCCTGTTCAGGGCAACAATACTGCAGCCATATTTTGCTCTTGTATTTAAATCGGACAAGCTTTTCCCGTTCATGCAGGACGGTACGGTTAGCTCCACGATTTTATAATCTTTTGACAGTTCAATATAATCAAGCAAATTGGGTGTCACAAGCTGATGTGCTACACGAATGCCCATATCCCGCTCCGGAAAAATAACCCGGTCCACGCCCAGCCTGGACAACGCACGACCATGAAGAATCGAGATCGCCTTGGCTACAACTTGCTTCACTCCAATCTCTTTTAACAAAATAGCCGCCAGAATACTTCGCTCCATATTGTCGCCAATCGCTACAATCCCGCAGTCAAAGTTCCGTACACCTAGTGAGCGCATAATCCCCTCATCTGTAGCATCTGCCACTACGGCATGTGTCAAGTGATCGCTCATTTCCTCTACGCGTTCTTCATGGTGATCAATCCCGAGCACCTCGTAGCCCATTTCCATCAGCTCAAGCGCGAGACTTGACCCAAAGCGCCCTAAGCCGATTACTACAAATTGCTGTGCTTTCATTTCTGATTAGCTCCTATCCAATAATTATTTTACCTTCTGGATGCTTATACAATGGTTTACCCTGTTTAGGACCAAGCGCATACACTAAAGTTAATGGACCTAGTCGACCTGCGAACATAGTCAGACAGATCAGAATCTTACCGATGATAGATAGTTCAGGTGTCAGCCCCATCGTTAGCCCTACCGTGGCAAAGGCCGAGGTTGTCTCAAATAAGATCGCTAAGAAATTACTATCCTCTGTTGTGGAAAGTACCATCGACACAGAGAGGATCAATAGTAAAGCTAGTAATGTTAACGTCAACGCTTTATAGATACGCTCCTGCGCCAATCGATAACGGAACAGTACAACATCTTCACGCCCGCGCAGCATCGCGATTACCGCACCTATCATAATGGTAAAGGTAGTAGTCTTAATCCCGCCACCCGTTGAACCCGGTGATGCACCAATAAACATAAGAATAACCATAAAGAACTGAGAGGCTTGCCGGAGTCCGGCAATATCCACCGTATTGGCACCAGCGGTTCGGGGCGATACAGACTGGAAGAATGCCGATAATATTTTGCCGCCGAAATTAAGATTACCCAGTGTGCGCTGATTCGTAAATTCAAATATAAAAATAACCAAAGCACCAATAACAATAAGCCCAGCCGTGGTAGAGAGTACAACTTTGCTATGCAAAGACAATTTACGTTTTACACGAAACTCCACCAGATCAGACATGACAATAAAACCAATACCGCCGGAGACAATCAGAAACATCACCACGATATTCACTAGCGGGTCATATACATAGTCGGTTAAACTCCGAAAATCCCCAAAAATATCAAATCCAGCATTATTAAACATCGACACTGCATGAAATATCCCAAAATAAATGGCCTTTCCCAGCGGCATATCAAACGCCCAACGTATGGACAGCAGCACCGCTGCACAGCCCTCAATGACTAATGAATAAATAAGTACTCTCCGGATCAGCCGAACAATCCCCTCCATAGAACCTTGGTTCATGGCTTCCTGTAGGATTAACCTGTCCCGCAAAGAGATTTTGCGTTTCATCATCATGGCAAATAAGGTGGCCATTGTCATAAAACCTAAGCCGCCAACCTGGATAAGCAACATAATCACGGTTTTTCCAAAAAAGGTGAATGTCGTCCCGGTGTCCAGCACCACAAGTCCAGTCACACAGGTTGCCGATGTCGAAGTAAACAATGCATCAATAAAACTCACAGCATTCCCGCTCGTACTCGAAATGGGAAGCATAAGCAGCAAAGCTCCTATCAGAATAATCGATGCAAAACCGAGCACCATAATCTGAGGCGGAGAGAGCTTCAGAAACTTTGATTCAGAAACTCTGCGAAACTGTGAAGCCACTATGCTCACCCTCTTATCTTAATTTAAAGAATTCCAACAAAAAAAGCACTGGAAAACCAATGCTACCCTTGGTTCCTGCAGTAAATTAGCCTACGAGGTTAGCTGACGGATTCGGACTGTGCAGGCTGCCCTATTCGTTCCTAGAACGAAATTCACCCCTGATGAATAAAGTCACCTTTTACGGCGTATACTCATCTTTTCATTACTTCTTATGGTTCCCCCGTTTTCACCTGAAATTCGGCTATATACAATTGCATACAAATTATATCTGTTATTTCGATAAATCACAAAGACACAATTAATGGTGATTCATATGAAAAATGCGGTTTGGAGAGGATGTACCAGAAGGAGTGCCTTTTCTCATCACTTTTCCGTGTTTTCCCTGCAATTGCATCGTTTTTCATGAAAAATGAAGAAATGATCACTTTAAATTCATGGTATATATTCAGTTTCCTATTCTATAATATCTCTATTACCCATAAAAAAAATATACGATGATTTTTGTAACTATCATGGCACTAATACTATAATGGAACATAACATTGTCAGTTTACAAGGAGGCGTTACATGAATCCCGTTGGCCAGCCCTTACAGCAACGTGCCCTCTCCAAGAGGCTCATCATCTCGGGCATTATCGGTCTTATTCTATTTATTATGTTTCAGATTGCCCCCTCGGTGCTAAATAGCCCTGCCGGGGAAGATACTACCGTCATCAGTAAGGCGGAAGCCCGCGACAAAGCGATATCATTTGCGGAACAAAAGTTAAACTATACCAAAGCACCAAACGATCAGTGGAATGTACTTTATGAAACGGATTCTTCCTTTTATGGTTATATGTCCCGCGAGAAGCTTTTGGAGGACTATACAAAAAAGAAATTGGATCAACGATATCCTTTTGACATCTTTCGTGTAACACTTAGTCCTTCAGCGGAACAAGAGCCACTGATCTCCGTTGACCTCAATATGTATACTGGTGCAGTTGTCGCTTTCACACAAGGTGCAGAAGGATCATCTGCAGAATCGGCAAGCAATGTAACCACTGGTGCAAAAGAAGAGGACAAGGGTGCTGACTTGTCTTTGGCACAAAAAGAAAATCTTGCCCGCCCCTGGCTTCAGGAATGGGATGTGAATCCCGCCAAGCTGCAAATTGAATCGAATGCAGGATACTATGGGCTCGTGTATACTGACCGTTCCGTTCAGATCGGCGAATCCTTGCTTCACTATTATTTCGATTTCGCTGACGAACAGGTATCCAGCTTTAAAGCCGGATTCACTGCTCCAGCCTGGCATACCTCCTACGTGAAGGACCAGACCTCTCTCGCGGAAAAGCTTACTCTATTCGGTTACGGTCTGCCTACCTTAGCTTTAGGAATTTTGGCACTCATCTACAGCATACTTAGAAGAGAACATACCTCCTTTAAGCGCGGAATTTTCCTAAGCTCAGCTTATTTTGTAATCATGATGATCAGCACCTATAATATGCTTCCTGAATCTTCGGGCGAAGGACTCGAGGCTCAGATCACTTCCGTCATTATGTTCATCATTTATGCCTTATATAGCCTTCTAATGTCCTCCCTGCTCTATTTCTCTTTAATTGGAGGGGACGGTCTTTGGAAAAAAGAAGAGGGGATGAACCCATGGCCTCGTGCTAAAGAGCCTGGCTATGGTAAATACGTGCTGGATAGTATCCGGGCTGGATACGTCTGGGCATTCGTGCTGCTAGGGGTACAGACCCTTATGTTCATCGTATTATCATTGACTTTGCAGAACTGGTCCACTACTGACGCTACTCAATCTCCTTACAACATGAGATATGCTTGGCTGCTGCCTATCGTTGCATGGCTCGCCGGGTTATCCGAGGAAGCTATTTATCGTTTTTTCGGAATCCCTATGTTGAAAAAGGTGTTCCGGAGCACGTTCATCGCTTGCCTGATCACTACGCTGGTATGGGCGTTTGGTCATACACTTTATCCGATCTACCCTATCAGCTCCCGTCCTATTGAGCTTACCGTGATCGGGCTGCTCTTCAGCTATATTTTCCTTCGTTACGGCTTTATTGCCGTCATGTTCAGTCATGTCGTGTTTGACAGCATTCTGATGGGCGCTACGCTGATCTTTATGAAGGAAAGCGTGAATGTCGGAGCAGGTATCTTCGCGATTATCATGCCGTTCATAGTCGCCTACATTGTCTACCGGTTTAATCCACCGCAAAAACCTGATCCGAAGCCGGTTGAACCGACATCTATCATTTAAAGAAGTAACGGGTGGATAACCGATAATAAAAAAAGGTGTCACAGCAGAAAACTGCTGTGACACCTTTTTTATATTTACGTATACATCATTCCAGTCTTTCGAATGCCTATGTCGCTGGCTCTTCATCCTTGAGCGCCTCAAGAATTTGACTAGCCAGCTTTTCGCCAATAGAAAGTGATTTAAAATCCTCTATGGAGGCCTCTTTAATTTTCTTTAGCGATCCGAAATGCTTAAGCAACGCCTTGCGCCGCTTCTCGCCTATACCTGGTATGGAGTCCAGTTTAGAAGTAACCATGGACTTCCCACGTTGTTCACGGTGGAAGGTGATGGCGAATCTATGCACCTCATCCTGAATCCGTTGCAACAGATAAAATTCCTGACTATCCCGAGCCAAAGCGACAGGTTCTGGCGGATCTCCAACCAAAAGCTGAGCCGTCTTATGCTTATCATCCTTGACGAGACCACAGACCGGAATGAATAACCCCAGCTCGTTCTCCAGAATATCAATAGCTGAGGATATCTGCCCTTTACCACCATCGACTACGATAAGATCTGGTATCGGCAGGTTTTCTTTCAGCACCCGTTCATACCGCCGCCGGATGACCTCGCGCATCGTTCCATAATCATCCGCACCCACCACCGTACGAACCTTATATTTACGATACTCTTTTCGTGCAGGCTTGCCATCAATGAAGACAACCATCGCAGAAACCGGATTAGTCCCTTGAATATTCGAGTTATCGAACGCCTCGATCCGGCTTAAGCGTTCGAGCCCCAAGCTCTCGCCTAAGCTCATTGCAGCACCAGAGGTACGTACTTCATCTCGTTCAATAAGCCGGAACTTCTCGTCGATTGCGACTGTAGCATTTTGGCATGCCATACCGACCATCTGCTTCTTGAGGCCACGCTGTGGCACTAGCACTTTGGTGCCGAGCCACTCCTGTAGAATAGAGGCGCCACCTGCAGCATCAACGACACCTGCTGCTGATGCTTCCGCAGCGGCCATTTCACGGGCCTCAACTTCTTCAGGCGATTCGGGGGTATCTTCCCCCTTTTGTAGATCTTCTTCGGCTGGAGCAGCAATGACAATCGCCGGTTTAGCTTCTTTATCAACCACTGCTTCCTCGTCAAGCACATCCGGCAGAAGAATCTCCTGCGGCAGAGCAGGATTATCACTGTAATACTGCGTCACATAAGACATAAAGTCACTGTAGGCTTCCCCATAGAACGGAAAGACAGAGGAGTGGCGCTGAATCATCTTCCCTTGTCTCATGTACAGAATCTGTACACACATCCATCCCTTGTCTACCGCATAACCAAATACGTCACGATCCTTAGTATCTGTGGTGTTAATCTTTTGTTTCTCCATCAATGCATCAATATGGATAATCTGATCCCGCAGTTCCTTCGCCCGTTCAAAATATAATTCCTCAGCAGCTTCCTGCATCTTCTGCTGTAGATCCTTCTTAACCGCATCATGACCTCCGCTCAGAAAAGCAGCGATATCTTGCGTAATCTGCTCATACTCGGATTTCTGCACTTCCTTCTCACACGGCGCCAAGCATTGGCCCATGTGATAGTAAAGACAGACTTCCTTTGGCATTACGCCACATTTACGGAGCGGATACATACGATCGAGGAGCTTTTTCGTTTGCTGTGCAGCATAACCATTAGGATAAGGGCCGAAATATTTTGCTTTATCTTTAATCACCCGGCGTGTGACTTCAAGCCGAGGGTGAGTTTCATTCGTTATTTTGATATAAGGAAATGTCTTATCGTCCTTCAGAAGTACGTTATAACGCGGCATATGCTTCTTAATCAGATTGCACTCGAGAATGAGCGCTTCCATGTTACTGGACGTAACAATATATTCGAAATCAGCAATGTTAGCGACAAGCCGCTGAGTTTTACCATTATGACTGCCTGTAAAATAAGAGCGAACCCGGTTCTTAAGCACCTTCGCCTTACCCACATAAATAATGGTGCCTTCTTCATTCTTCATCAGATAGCACCCGGGCAGGTCGGGTAATAGAGCCAGTTTGTTGCGGATGTTGTCCAAAATGATCCCCTCCAGCTAAATTGGACCCATAATTAATTGGCATTCAGCACACAAAACGCCTCCGGAATGAACCGAAGGCGCTGAGCGGCAGGGCCGAGGCCCGAACAGTAGCATTTAACAATTATTGATGTTTAGCTACGATATTTTTCAGGGATTCTTTGGAGTTCAATCCCACAACTTTATCTACCGGTTGACCGTCTTTGAAGAAGATCAGGGTTGGGATACTCATCACGCCAAAACGGGAAGCCGTTTCCGGATTCTCATCCACATTCAATTTTGCAATCTTCACGCTGTCTCCCAGTTCTGCGGACAATTCGTCCAAGATTGGAGCAATCATCTTACAAGGACCACACCAAGGAGCCCAGAAGTCTACTACTACAGTACCTTGACCTTCCACTTCGTTACTGAAGGTTTGGTCAGACACGTTCACGATAGCCATGATATTGTTCCTCCTCTAAAGTTTTACGAAACATTACTCCACTCTAAACCAAAGCTTAGTTTATGGAAGTTGCTCCGAAAATATAAGTTAATAAATTGTTTCATGTAATATGATAACCAAATTACCACTTACCGACACAATTCCAGTATAACATATCTTTAAGGGATATGTTATATATCACATACAATTATATTGCCCTCAAACTAATTTTATTTACGTTACTCTTTTCTTTACAATCTCCCCAGCCTTTCGGTATACTCTAAGAAAGCGCATTAAATGTCAATGACTTATTTCATAATGGTCAACTTAATTTGCATCTTAACAATACAGGCATTGTCCCTGTAAGGAGGCAGAAGCTATGGATGTCAACGCGCAAGTACGGGACCCACGAGAACACATCAACGAAGAACCCCGCAATGATCTAGGCGATTTAATGAATGGATTTTTCGGAATGACTGCATTTATGACCGTTGTCTTTTTCGGCATGGTCATCATTAAGTTCATTTCGGAGTAAGGGAATCATCGTAATATAAAAAGAGGCTGTCTCAAAAATAGCGAATGCTACTTGGGGCGGCTTCTTTTTTTAAAAAAGTAATTTAGAGAAAGAAAACAGAGAACAGCGACCCTCCAATAAACGGAGAATCGCTGCTCTCTCTGAATTTTAAGGTTTTGAATACTCCGGCTTATCTAATTGTCCCCCGTTGATTCTCCCCGTGCAGTGGAATAACATCCACAAAAGGAGCAATACGATCCATCAAACGTTGGCCTTTATAGATCTCCTCGCCATCCTTGCTTGTAAAGCTAAGATGTTTCTCCAAACCATCGAGCGGATAATTCGAGGTATAGAAGGTTGGTTTACGGTTCATCCGATAATTTAGAATCGCGCCAAGCACGTGATCACGCGCCCATGGATTCAAGTTCTCTGCACCAATATCATCAAAGATAAGCAAATCGCAGTTTTTCATCGTATCCACGGTTTCCTTTAACTTCTGGCCGTCCATCATAATCGATTTTAAATCCTCGATAAAATCCGGCATATATACGATAACTCCAGTATAGCCGGCAACAGCAAGCTCATGAAGCAAGTAACACATCAGAAATGTTTTACCTGTTCCAAAGGTTCCGTGTAAATAAATCCCGCGTGAGGTCAGACCTTCATCTTTAACGCTCGTAATATAATCAAATATTTTATTAACCGCCGAGACCCGGCGTGGATCCTTGCCCATAATATCTATTTCATCATAACCGCCATTAAGCACACGCTCGTCCACATAAAAGCTGCGAATACGTTTGCGGATACTATCCTGACTGTCCTGTGCCACTTTAAGACGGCATGGCGTTTTGCGTTCATATAAATCCGTTGAACCATTCACAGTCTCTACCGTAAGTTTACTATAATGCCCCGGAAAATCATTTGGACATTTCTCAAGTCCCGGACAGTTCGCGCAGTTGCGACTTTCCTCAACATATTGATACAGACGGCTCATATGAAGCCGCAGTCGCGATTCATCCAGCTCAGGATGTTCGGACTGCAATGCCTTCACAAGTGGATGATTGAATAACCCCTGTTCAAGATCGCGTTGACGCTGCCGTAGAGTTGGATTGTTGATCGAACGAAGTACATCGCCCATAGACTCCATAGTTCCACCTCTCTTTCATTACGGCGCTTGGGAAACGCCTTTTTTCTTGCTGGCTTTAATTTCTGCCGCTTTCTTCATCATCGCCGCGAATTCCTCTTCCGATACCGTTCCGGCACTTCCATCGTCCAGCCCAATCGGTATTTCCGGCTTGGCCGATCTGCCTGCATTTTTAGCATATGAACGTGATCGTGGTCCTGCTGCCGTGTTAGTTGTGGCACCCTTGCCCTTCACTTTGGACTGATCCCTGATATATTTTACAGCCTTCTCGTAGGTGTTCACTTGTTTAACCAGCATATTGGAAGCAATAGCCTCCACAAAATTGCGGTTCATTCGTTGTTCTCCACCAGAGGCTACCATAGTCATTAAATAATGAATAAGTACGTTGATTACTTCACCGCTTAGCTTATAGTTCAAATCTATTTTCTCGAACATATCCATCAAATGACTGGGTACTGCACCTGGAAAAAAGGTTTGAAGCAGCCGCGTATAAGGTTCGTTCCGCAGCATCATATTATATTGGTGAATGTCGCATTTGGACAAAAATTGTGGTGGTACTTCTACATAATACTCCATCTCTACAGATTGCTCCGGTGGCGCAATAGAATCATCATTCTCTTCGGAGGCACTGGCTCGGATGGAAACAACCTTAGCAGCTGCAATTTCACGCTTTTCCTGCCGTTTCATATCTTGCCTGAAATGCTGGCTGGCTTTATATTGCAGTGCATCCAGTATTACCTCGCCTTCCGGCGAGAACACGCCATCTTCATCCAGCAGACGACATAAATCCTGTGGACTGAGTTCATACTTATGAGCTACATAGTTAATAACACCCATTTGAGTATGGTCAAAGCGAAGTTTTTCTACATGAGCCCGGTTCACAGACTCCCGTGGAAAACGCAAAATAATATCGCTATATCCAATCGCCTGTTCTCCCGATTCACGCATGCCGGGCTGACGCACAGAGGCCACTTCTGCAAGTGCCTGTTCCAGTTCATAATCAATGACATGTGTATTTAGTTGAAAAATATCATAAAAAGGCACGGAAATATTCTCTTTGCCTATGGATCTGCGACTCCACTCTTCTGGCTCTCGGTTCCAGAATTGTTCCCGTAAGGACAGCACAGCAAACTTGCCGATCTTATCGCGTAATAGCAACGTCAAATGCTGAGTAGCAAAAAAGTCAGCTGGCGATAGCGGCGGCATAAGCTCATATTCATATAAGTAATCATCGGTTTCCGGCACATAGATTCGACAGGTCTGCAGCAGACCTACCGCTTCTAACCGGGAAGCCTGATCTATTAAATATTTGCGGCCTTTCTCATTCGGTTCAACGCCTAGCGTCATAAATAATCTGCGCTGTTGCTCCACTCCAGAATAGCCAATGCTATCTGCTGGCACATGTTCAACCAGCAAACGATAGAAACTGATTGCAAAAGCTCCTACCATAGGTTGATACACAGAGCTAAGCATACGTCCATCTATAACACTAAGACCAAATTCGCGGGAAACGCAGTACCGATGATGTTCGGTGAAATGATGTAAGTTACTCATGCGCATCTACGGATACCCCCTTGTTTTCACGAATTCATACAGGATTCTATTCTATCATAAAAAACGTCACCGGAAATGTAAATAAACTACCAATTCCGACTCTTTTCGCTATATAATCAGCTTTTTCTTACGATTATCTGCCTCTATTAAACAAGAAGAAACGGCTTCGCTGTCCTCTGAAAGAGGAAGGTTCCGTTTCTCGCTGAATTTCAAAATTGATTCTTAGCACCTAAAAGCTTATATGTTCAAAAAAACGACTCTCACATCAGAGCCGCAGGTCTTCCAATTAAATCTTTAAAACATCTTGTAACCACCAAAGCGCAGTTTTTGAATGGTCCATCCACTCAATATAGCACCTGCAAGACCAGCAACACCCGTTAAGTAATCAACAAAGTGGAAACTGGAGAGATGCTCCCAAAGCGACATCGCGCTTCTATCCCAAATGGAATAGACTACGACGGGTAGAATAATAAGAACGAATAGATAAGCGGGAAACCAGGTTGTCTTCATTAACATGTTAAGAATAAATCCAATACCAAACATCATCACAAAGAATAAAACGGTTAGGATAAACACTGGAATAAACCCCATGTTACCGCCACTACCCCTTTCTATAAAGAAGCGCACATCTTATACGAGCTAGTAGTAAGTTTACTAGAAAAAATGTCACGAAGCAATGAACTTTATTCAAATTTAGGCCTAATTCACTTACAACAGATTGTCATCATTTGCTCTAAGCAACTCGATTGCGATACAATGCATATAGATTAATGAATCGTACATAGTCTATGATGCAGGAGCTTCGTAGCAAGTTTTACACGATGTTATTCAGCGAAGCTTAGGCTTCGTAAAACTAAGTGTATGCTTTCGATGCAAGTTTTACGCGAAGTTATTCAGCGAAGCTTAAGCTTCGTAAAACTTTTAAGGAGTGAGATCATGAACGAAGCCGCTATGACACTGGAAGGCTGGTATGCATTGCATGACTTCCGCTCACTGAACTGGACCGCATGGACGGCAGCAGATGATGAAGAACGTGCCGTTGCTATGGAAGAATTACATGCTTTTATGCAGGAGTGGAGCACTGTCGAAGAAGCTAAGGAAGGCAGCTCTGCAGTATATTCCATCGTTGGCCAGAAGGCCGATTTCGTAATGATGTTCTTGCGTGAAAGTTTGGAAGCTCTGAACCAGCTTGAGACAGCCTTTAACAAAATAGCTTTTGCTCAATATACAACTAAAGCCTATTCCTACGTAAGTATTGTTGAATTAAGCAACTACCTTGCGGGGGGCAGCGATGGTAGCGACCCTATGCAGAATCCACATGTCATCGCACGTCTAAAGCCTGTTTTGCCGCAAGCGAAGCATATTTGCTTCTATCCAATGAACAAGAAACGCGAGCTTGCCGATAACTGGTATATGCTTGATATGGATAAACGCCGCGAGCTGATGGCTTCTCACGGATTAATCGGACGAGGTTATGCTGGTAAGGTGAAACAGATTATCACCGGTTCCGTAGGTTTTGATGATTGGGAATGGGGTGTAACCCTGTTCGCTGAAGATCCGCTGCAATTCAAGAAGCTGGTCTACGAAATGCGCTTTGACGAAGTCAGTGCTCGCTACGGTGAATTCGGACCTTTCTATGTCGGCAACCTGCTGACTGAGGATTCTTTTGAGGAAATGCTTAAATTGTAACAAAAAGGGTGAGTTTCCAGATCGTTATGGAGACTCACCCTTTTTGAATGCTATAACGAGGTTCCTGCTTCCTCATCCTCTTCGCTGTCATCTTCATCATCACGCAGACTTTCCAAAAATTCAGCCGTAGCCCGGTCACGCGCTCGCCCTTTTTCCTTTAAGCGTTCAATGCCAGGGAGAATGAGCAGATCAATTTCCTTTTGGACAACATAAGCTAGATCGTACTGATTCTGATCCTCCAGATAAGATCCAACCTCAATCAGTCCGTTGTATCGGTCCAATTCTTCTCTTGTCAGCAATCCACGCACCTGCACGCTGCAGTGACGCATCTTATAAGAATCTTCCTTTTTTCAGAACCAGCGGAATTCCACCGATAATGAACAAATAGCGCATATCCACAACTTTTTTCAATTGAGCTGCAGTCCAGCCCTTGTAAGTTTTGCTGCCAACTACAGCAATCCCTTGTCCTTTACCTAGAGAAGCTACTGTTCCTTTATTGCTGAATGCGAATTTCTTTGGTTGTTGATTACGGATCGCAGCCACCAAATTATGTGCACAGCATTCTCCCTGTTGCATAGCAATTTGTGCTGTTGGCGGGTAAGGACGTCCTTCTGGGTTAATCATCAAGGAGCCGTCTCCAATAATGAAGATATTGTCTTGGCCTGGTGCACGTAAATATTCATCTACTTTCACACGACCACGCATAGCTTCAAATCCTGCAGCTTCAATCAGACGATTTCCGCGAATTCCGCCTGTCCAGACAATTGTAGAAGCTTTAATCTCTTCACCTGATGCCAGAATTACACCGTTTGGTAGACATTCCTTGATCGCAACGCCCATCTTGAATGTAACACCCTTCTTAGTGAGCAGGTTCATTGCATACTCAACAAGTTCTGGTGCAAATCCAGGCAGAGCTGTTGGAGCAGCTTCTATGTTATATATATTTACCATGCTTGGATCAACGTCAAATTCTTTACACAACCCAGGGATGCGGTCCGCTAATTCGGCCACAAATTCAATTCCGCTAAAGCCGGCACCACCGACTACGAAATTGATATGCTCCTGAGCGTTGTTCTCGTTCTTGTATTTGGCAAATTGATACTCAATATGTTCACGAATCAAACGAACGGAGTTGATGCTCCGGATCGTCAGTGCGTATTTATCAAGTCCTGGGATACCGAAGGTTTCAGGCTCTCCGCCCAAAGCAATGACGAGATAGTCATACGAAAGAGTACCATCCTCCAAAATAATCTTTTTCTGCTGGGTACGAATTTCCTGAACAGATGACTTAACGAGATCGATCTTGAATTCATCGATTAGTTTAGAAATAGACACCCGAGTGTGTTCAATACTATCTGTACCCGCAGCAGGCATATGTAGATGGGTAGTAAAATAGTGGTACTCGTGACGGTTTACGAGCGTGACATCCGCTTCATTATAGTTCAAAGCCTTCTGTAAGCGCTGTGCGGTCAAAATACCCCCATAGCCCGCGCCTAAGATTACGATTTTGGGAATACTACTCATGTTCCGGCTCCTTCCAAGAGGTAAATCTGTCTTTGTATTTTTTATTGAAACAATGTACGGTCCTTTTTGTGAATTTATACACTTATATTTAGAAGAAATTCCAATCAAACTTAAAGGATTTCTAAATTGACCATATCCATTGTAAACCTTAGTGTAGTATTAATCAAACATTAAAATACTAAAAAACGTCACATTCTTATTGTGTTCTAAAGTCTTTCTTTGCAGGTATGTGTCACAATGTTTATAATAAGAAAGAATACAAGTATGGCAAAATGAATATATCAACTCGGAGGTGTAATATCCCGTGACACAAGAGCAATCCGGCGTTCCTATGAGCGACCTTTTAATCATAGGTGGCGGTCCAGCTGGCATGTTTGCCGCATTTTACGGTGGGATGCGTCAGGCATCAGTAACACTTATTGAAAGTATGCCCCAATTGGGAGGACAACTTGCTGCACTTTATCCTGAAAAATACATTTATGATGTAGCAGGTTTCCCAAAAGTAACTGCACAAGAATTGGTTGACAACCTGACACGGCAAATGGATATGTTCCAATCGAATATCCGGCTGGAGGAGAAAGTAATTTCTGTTCAGAAACGGGACGAACGCCATTTTGTAGTTACAACTGATGTAGCAGAATACCACAGTAAGGCTATTATCATCACAGCTGGTGTAGGCGCTTTTGAACCCCGCCGTTTAGAACTGCCAGACGCAGGACGGTTTGAAAAAGCCAACCTCCATTATTTTGTGAATGATTTAAATGCCTTTAAAGATAAAAAAGTTCTGATCAGCGGTGGCGGAGATTCCGCAGTAGACTGGGCGCTAATGCTGGAGCCGATCGCGGAGCAGGTAACCCTGATTCACCGCCGGGATAAATTCCGTGCGCATGAACACAGCGTAGAGAATCTGATGGCTTCCAAAGTTAACGTAATTACACCTACTGAAATTACAGAACTGCATGGTGACGAGTTTATTACTAAGGTTACCTTATCTCATATCAAAACTAAGGAAACACAAGAGATCGAAGTCGACAGTGTAATCGTCAATTTCGGATTTGTTTCCTCGCTAGGACCTATTGCAGAATGGGGTATCGATATTGAAGGAAACTCCATTGTCGTTGACTCACGTATGGAAACAAGTATTCCAGGCATCTTTGCGGCCGGCGATATCACCACATATCCGGGTAAGCTGAAGCTGATTGCTGTAGGATTCGGTGAAGCTCCAACGGCTGTGAATAACGCAAAAGTCTATATCGATCCGGAAGCTAAGCTTTCACCAGGTCACAGCAGTAATATGAAACTCTAATTCTATCTACTACAATAAAAAAGGGTATTCTGATAGGCCTATCAATAGCAGCCTATCAGGATACCCTTTTATGTTTGTGACTCGCGGTCTATTTATATGTAGCCAGCTACAAAGGTATACTTTGCGCTCTTTTAATGAAGAACCGCATGAACTGGAGAGTGTAAGTTTCGTTTGCGAATCTCAACGAGTAGAAGAGCGATGAAATCATGCTCTAGTTGCAATTCTATCGCTCTATGGTAAGAGTCTAGAAGCATCTCATCGGACAATTCAACCATAACGTTCATCTACCTTTCCTGTATTTGGATCTGAATCTATCATATCAAACTATCATTTTTCGAACAAGCGTTCGTGTTATCCACAAGTACATGTGGAAATCCTGTGTATAATATGTGCGTAAGCGTTACAAAGGTGATAACTGCACAGTGGAATATGGGGATAATAGTTATACACAGGATTGAACCACTTGTATACAGCTAAAAATATATTTTTATTGTAAATAAATTACAATATAATTTACCCCAAAAGAACGCAACTAAACGCAATTTTATCTCACTACTCTATTATCGTCAATTTAAAAATATTTGTTAATTTACTGAGGTCTTGTATTAACCTCCAAAATCCATATTTTACCTGAATAATCCACAGCATAATCAAAGCCCAGTTCACCTATTCCCGGGAAGTGCCGCTCCATTAGTTCAATACATACAAGTGTTAGTCTACGCATCTCCGCTTTCTTCGCCGATGCTTTCATCCGGGGCAACGATCTGCGAAGTCCTTCACGACAAGAAAGCATCGTACCACCTTTACATAAATTGGTTACGAACAGGCCCGGTCGAGCTAATCTTCCTACCATGGAGCGAAACTCCCATACAGCACCATTTTTCACTACCTTTACCCGATAATCAATAGGACGCCCGCCAATCCTGGCGAGAGAAATCCCCTGTTGAATCAAATATCTGCGTCTGACCTTGACGAAATGGAGCGCCCGTCTCATGGATCTGAAATCCTTGTAAATTCGAGTTCTGTCCATATAAGTAAATCCATAACCTCGGCTATCCCGAAATACTTTGATTACACCGTAACCTCCGCCACCAACTATAGGTTTAATAACAACATTTCCATATTTCCGGAGCATGGCTAACAGTGAGTCAGCCGAATACACCCTCGTCATTGGTATATAATGAGAAACCCTCGCGTCACTGAGCAATGCTTCTGTCTTTAACCATTTGCTAGCCAACTGTCTTCCCGACATTGTCCTTTCCCTCCTTTCACATTCCAGCCTACCCTATACATTACTCAGAAGAGGTCCCGCCCTCTTGTATGATTGTCCGTGTAGGAAGAGGCTATTAGCAAAAAGGGCTTAGAGCTTGTATCGACAACAATCTCAATCGTGCATAGTTAGATTGCAGATTTTGAAGAATCTTATCTCTGAACATTCGACATTTTAATCGTAATGGATGAGTTCACTATAACTAGAATAATCTTCAAAATCGTTGTATTATTAATAGCGGTTACATTTTCAATTCTAACTATATAATTATGTCTCAGAGGTTCTTAAAAAAAACAGCGCGGGGAGGGCTCGGAATGGCTCAGTTTTTCGAGGTATTATATTGGGTGGCCATGCTTGGGATGTCCATCGTATTGGCTGGAACGACTATACTGATCTGCGCTATTGGCTTTAAATTCATTAAAGACAGACGCAGAGCATTGGGTGCTGGCTGTATTGCCTTTTCCCTTGGAGCCGCAGCGCTCATCGTGTTTATGATTAATTACAAGTTCATTATTCCAGCCTAAGTGTACCCTGAAACAAACAGAAGCCCTCTCACGGAATTCCGTCGGAGGGCTTTTGTTTGTATTGTACTCATATATCTAATGAAAGGCGGATCATATCTACTACTTTAATCCCATTCTCAACAATCTCTTCACTATAATGTCTGATAAAAAAGTCTTTATCGATTCCGGTAATTCTAAATCCACATTTCTGATAGAGAGCCAGCTGCCCTACACTTGAATTCCCGGTACCCACTTCAATCGTCTTCGCACCAAGTAATCTCGCATTCTCAATCGCATGATAGACCAACCGTTTTCCTATTCCTTTACTTTGCTGCTTCTCATCAACGGCTATATTCACTAGTTCTACTGTCTCAGGCCTCGTTTGTAGCAAAACATAGACACCAATAATGCAATTTTCTATTTCAGCTACAAAACATTGACCTCTTTTTAAATACGCTTCAACAAGACTTTGTGAAGGATCGGCTAATAACAACAGATGCAAAGGGGGTTGTTCTTCTGCGTTTAATTTCCTTATCAGCATGCATAGAGCTCCTTGTGATGACTTTTGTCATTGAGAATAAAAAAAAGCCTCCAAGCCCGATGTTCTAGAACTCAACATAGGACCTGGAGGCGTGTCGTCGCGATTAGCAAGGCTCTTCGTTCGGTTTACCTGCATCCGTAGCTGTACGGAAGCTTGAGCCACAGCCGCAGGTTGCAGTAGCGTTCGGGTTATTAATGGTGAATCGACGTTAGGCTAACGCTCGGCTAAAAACCGCGTCAGATCAACGTTTTTGAACGATGTCGGGGATTGTTAATCCGTACAACCACTTGTTAATTACGCGCCTCTACAACGCCTAATCTCGCTAACCGTAGTGTACCCTAATGGCGCGTGGATTGCAACGTCAGAAGCGCGTTTCTTCTCTATTAATATAAACGCAAAAAAAAAGGCGCAGCCCCTACGGAGTCACTCCCGTAAGAACTGCGCCTTTTAAATCGTTAATCCTCCGCCTTATCTCCGCCTGTACCTCGCGCTGCGTCAGAAATGCCCTCCGCCAGCATATACGCAACGCACGCACCGACCGCGCCAATGACGCCAGTTACGTGCAGCACCGTATTGTCACCCGCGCCCGAAGCCGTAAGTACCGAAGTAGCTAACGCAGCGAGTAGCGCCCAAAACTTCCGCGAGGATAATTTACGCATGATATCGTTTCTATTCATCGTATTATTTCGCCTCCTTAATTGTAACACTTGCGGTCTTCGTAACGTTATCCCACGCGATGGCCGCGCCAAACTGATCGGACATCTCGCGCAATGGAACGTACACTGCTCCGTCAATCAATACGCCGTCCTTCGCCTTACATCCGTTAACTACTACGTTCGCTTTATATACGATCATATCGTTGACCTCCTTTTTCGGATTAACTAACGCCATTATTGCGTCTACCTGCGCCTGTGTCGGACATTTACCCGCACGATATTGAGCAGTGGATAATCCGAACGTCATTTCGAAATGCGGCAGGTCAAGGAACGTTTTCCAATCGCCGCCCCACGTAAAGCCGAGCGCCTTTGCCAGCGTAACTACTTCGTTCCAATCCGCTTTACCATTCCGATTTCCGTCTAGCTTCGTATCCCAAGATACGGATTTCCCATCGTTCGTAAGTAACGCGAAATCAATCGCGACTCCGAAGTTGTGATTCGAATATCCTCCGCGCGCATTCGTTACGATACTTCCCGGCTTCGTGCGGCCCTGTTCGTATAGTGCGTTCTGCTCCGCAAATGTTCGCAGTCCTTGCGTAACAACAATCGGAATACCTAGCGCATATGACCGATCGATAAGCGCTTCGGCTGCCGCTTTTACGCACGGAATAAGCCCAACCAACTTAGCGGCGGACTTCGCACGTACCTGTTCGATTGTGAGCGTCATTATTACGCAACATCCTTTCCGTGTACTATCGTTTTAATATCGCGGACATCGAGCGCCAGGTTCTCGTATTGACCGGCCAGCGCTTCGAATCGATCCGTCAGTCCTTCCGCCAGCTTCATCAAGCGATCCTCACGCGCGATAGCTTCGCTGTGCATCCGCTCGCGTTCCGTTTTCGATTCCGCTGTAATGCGTTCTTCGCGCGCTTTAGCTTCGTCTGATATGCGCTGCATCTGCTTCCATAGCGCGTATCCAATAACAGCGGCAGCGAGCGCAAATATTCCGTTCTTTGCGATTTCGGACCATACCGTTTCCATTACGAAGCCGCCTCCGTTTCAGGCGTTGTATACTCCTCTAGCGCGTTGACGATTTCGTCATATAACGTTTGAAGCACCGCTAAGCGCTCCTCTGCGCTAGGGAGTCCGGCTAATACTACACCAATAGTCGCAGTAAGTTCTGGTGCGGGATTAAATGTATCTATCGTACATTCGAGTAACGTGCGCACTTTCATATAGCATCCCCTTTACGTAAAAAGAGCCCCGCTGTGTCAGCGAAGCTCTTCGTTAATTTGAAATTTATTTATTAAGTGCGGAAATCTCCGCCTGCAGTTCAGTAATCTTCGCTTGAGCTGCGTCAATCAACGCCTGTTGTTCTGAAACGTAAGTACGACGCTCTTTTAAGTTCGCTTCCAGCCCCGTTAGACGTCCAGGTATTTTTTCAATTCGCGCATTCTCTTTTGCGATCTCTTGTTCAAGGTTAGCGATATCAGTAGTAGTTGTATTTGTTATATTAAACTGATGCCACTTAATCAGCTCCTCCTGTTTTGATACCTCGGCTTTTAAGATATCTACTTCTTTTGAGGACACCTCTTCCGCTACGGTTTCCAATGAGATCAAATCCCCCTTATAAGTGACGCTATACCCCGCGCCTTCCGCAATGTCACGAACTGGCGCGTAGGTTACTCCGTCTATGATTACTGCCTTTTTAGCGGACTTAACTCCGTTCTTTTCAATAACGACTTCCTTCGCTACCTTTTTACCAACGAGTGAAGACGTAGCAGCAAACGCAGACGTACCAGTAACAAGAACACACGCAGTTAATAGCGCAATGATCGACTTTTTCATGAGCAAACCCTCCTAGTAGATATATCGCGATTATACCAATAATAGGGAGAGCCCGCATATATTAGTTTTGCGTATGTGTGTGCGCCGGGACACCGGACCAAGTATAAGCGGCTCCACTTGCGTCTTTGATTATTGTACCGATCGGTATTCCGCAGTTATATGGTCCCGCCGATCCAGTACTACTTCCTTTGCTTGCCTTTGCTGACATCTCAGACTGTAGGGAGGAAATGCTAGAGGATAACCCACTAATATGAGACATTTGAAGTCCACTAATACTGTACGCCGAACTAAAATCAAGTTGACCTTGAAAGTATATATTGCCCGCCATTGCGGATATCTGCATATCAACGGACGAAGCAATAGCAAATAATCCGTCACCGCCGTTTATATATCCGCTGCGCCCTCCGCCAGTTTTATCGAAAGTAATCGCGCTCATTCCATAGCCAGAGTCCGCGTATATCCCGATTCTCCGCGTCCCTGATGCGTCATATGTTCGCCAACCCGACGAGTCTACTTCGAAACGCGCTCCGGATATTCCAGTTCGAATCAATGCACCAGTTATCGTTCCGCCGGTGATCTCGCCATTAGCCGTAATATTTCCGGTAAAGTACCCATCCTTCCATGTTGAGGCGTTTAAATTTGACGTACTGATATACGCGCTATTAGCGGTCAGCTTATTGAGTACGACGTTACCCGCCATATCTAGACGAAAAGGCGCGGAATTGAAATCGTCATGGCCCGCGCTAATTCCGTTCGTATTAATCTTGACTACGTTATTACCGCTACCGATAACCATCGATACGAAACTACCGAGTTGCCCCGCGATTACCTCCGCCGCAATTCCGGTCGCCGTTATCGCTGTCCGCGCAGTCGCTCCGCCATCCGTCGTTAAGATAAGTCCGTTTGACGTTAATATGACTTGATCGGACGGGTCCGTTTTCGACTGCAGGACGATTCCGCGTTCATCGTATCTAATCTCCGTCTTACTCGCGTTGATCTCGTTAACCGCCAGCCGCGCGAACTCTTCGAATACTTCCGCTCTGATACGACCGCCACTAAACACGTTCTCTATCGCGCGCCGCCCCGCCTCCAAGTCCGCGAGTATCTGCGTATAGTCGCGCTTCATTACGTTCGCGACCGTGAGGGACGTATGTTTATCGGGCGCATACGGATACTCCGTCATTTCCGTAATCCGCGCAGTGATGCCCGTTAAGCCGAGCGCTGGATCAACGAGCGTAACCGTATCGCCGAGGCCGGGCCGCGCTTCTTGCTTATCGATCTTAAATAAATCCGCAGCGCTGACGGATACTTCAAGCGCCGGCACTTCGCGTTCGGCTAAGCGCAATCTCGCGGCAGCTACGAGCTTAAGCGGATCGGTAACGTCTTGCTCCGTTACTAGATCGTCGTAAAACGGCACGCTATCCGATGCCCACGCGTCAGCGTACGGAGATACGAGGTAATTGACGCGGAGGATTCCGTCAGTGATTGCGCCAGGTATCACGCTAAGTCGCGCCTGTTCCTCCGCTGTTAATATCGACGCAGGCTGACCGATCCATGTCCGCGAATCTTTCATTTCCGCGTATAGCCGCGTACATAATGACGCCGCGCTGTCTGTAAAAGAGGCCGTGATCAAATTCCGCGTTACTTGAATCCGATAGTCTGACGCGGGATTGCCGATCTTTTTACGCAAGTGAAGCGTAAAGTTATCCGGCTCAACTTCCGCGCCATATAGGTTAATGACCGCGTTGAGCGCTTCGAGACAGTTGCCGCCGCCGAACGCTTTAACGTCCGCGAGATCAAACGTATCATCGACCGCAATAGAAAAGCGCCCACCGGTTGCCGCCGAGATGAGCGCTGTTAATTGCGTGATATGGATTCCGTAAGCTTCGCGTATATACGACGCGTACGGAAATTTATAGTCCGCGAGTTTAAAAAGGACATGGCTACATGTCACTTGTGCGGTAAGTTTGCGGTCTTCGCGGGATCGTTCGCGCTTATTAATTACGTAATATTGACCGCGTTCATCCATTACGTGACCTTTCAGCGGTAATTTATCGCGGAAATCATCGGACGTCATCGGGACGGTGAAAGTCAGCGTATAATCTGCGTTAATCCGCCGCGTTCGTGTGATATCGTAAGCGTCGCGTAAGATGCCGATACGCTTGCGGAAACGGTCGTACGATTGTAGTGCGTTGATCATTCGTTCACCTCTCTTCGCGTAAGCTGATTAGTATAGATAGCGGTCACGGTGCGTAATGCGCGTTAGGATTTCGCGAGCTGCTTCGTTATCCGCGTAGGTGACTTCGTTAAGTCCGAGGCCGAGTTCGAAGAAATCTCCGTCAAGTAAGTGAATCGCGTTGACTCCGTTTAGCGTAATCGTCTGCTTCTTAACGTCAATTACGAGTTTATCGCCGGGGTTGAAACCGCCAGTAAACGCGAGCTTATCAACGTGCATATAGCGTACTTTTGCGTTAAATTGCGTAGATGATCGGATGCCGGCCGTGTGTAGGCGTTCGCGGATCATTGACGTGAGCAATTCCGTAGCTGATTCGAATACTGCGGCGGATGGTATGTCGCGCGTTGGAGCTCCGTTAAATTCCGTCACGGTGTCAAACACGATGCCGACCGCGAAGTCAGCGTTTAGGCGTGCGGATACGTCCGTTTCGGATGCGATCGTAACGTTGAAGAACGTTTGGATAACGTAAGGGCGATTAAAGGGCGCGCGATTGAATGCGCCGAGAAACGACATAGGCGTGCGTCTCCTTTCGTGTGGGATGCGAATAGATGCGTAGTAAAAAAGCCCTGCGCGTGGATGCGAAGGGCTTGCGTGAGTGATGGCGCGTTAGTGCGCAGTTTGGTCCAACTACGGATTATTGCCGACTTCTAACTAGGTCAACGATATGCCAGATGTCAGACTCTCTATATTCGTTGACAGGCTTCTGCGGCGCATAAGACGGATTCCCTTGCATCAAAAGATCGTAGTCAGCGTCGGTGATCACAAGGCTCTCTTCTTTCAAAACTGTTCCGTCAGAGGAACTCAGTTCAATCTGCACGTATACGACCTGTGAATTTTTATTCTCGTTTATTCCGACAATACGCTCCGATGTTGCAGTATAGGTAATCGTCGATTCTTTTGTTACAGTGATCTCCTGGTTAATTCCTCTCATTACCATACTCCTCCCTATTTTATATTTCCCACCAATTTCCAATACTTTCTTGGTAAAATACTTTGACCATTCCTACAACAGAAGTAACGTCTGCCCCTGTTTTCATCCGAAAGGTGCTGCTATGTTTGAGAATGGTGTTCCCATTAGTAAAATACAGCGTGACTTTCTGCTGCTTTCCTTGACCAGACAACCCAGTAACGTTAGTCACACCCGTATTACTCACTCTAAAGGTGTTTCCAAGGCGCACATCTATAGTGGATTCCCCGCTATTAATCAACTTGGCATCCACACTATCAATATCGTAGTTGTCCAGTACAGCTACGTTGGGGTATATGCTGTTCCAGTTAGATACAGCAGACACATTCTTAAATCCGTTATTCCGTCCATAGATTAAAGCATTGGCATTCGTGACATTGATGCCAGAAGTGAGATTTAACAGCAAGTTATCGCTGAACTTAATTCTTGCTCCGGTAGAGGCCGTATCAACTCTCAGCCCCTGCACGCCACCATCAATGGTGTTATTCGTTATCTCTACGTTTCCAGAACCCGTATAGTGGAAAGCGTGATTGTATGCTGTCTTGAACGTATTGCTGGTTACCTTAATATTTTTCATATACATACCCTTTAAGAATATCCAGCCGGTTACGATAGAGTCATTTTGCAGATAGTTCTCACAAGCGTTTCCGGATATGATTACATCTTCTGGACCAAGTAAGAGACCGTCGAAGGCTGTGTCCAGCCAGACAAACCCTACTGTGTACCTACAGGTATTGTTAAGAATTGAACAGCCATTCCCGTTTGTTAGCTTAATGGGCATCTCATATCCGGATGCGGGGACATAGGCAGGATCGCCTATAAGTGTATTTCCTGATATTACGGCTGCTTCGTACCCGTTCAAATATATGGAATGCCGTTCTACCCTGTAAAACTGATTGAACGAGGTTGTCTGACGTTTACATCCCTCGTAAAGCACGCCATAGCCGTTAATGTTGTCGCTGGTTTCGTGTATATCGTACAATTTGTTGTGGTGGACTTGAAGATCATTACAGCGTTGGAGTCGCATGGCACAGTTAAATTCTTTAAAAATACAGTCGTGAATATTGACCGTATTCACCCAAAACATATTAATCGCACGTTGGGGAGTGATGTCCGCTTTATCGGCGTTGCCGATAAATTCCAGACCATAAATTTCAATGTTATCGAGTGGGCTAAGTTCGGTTCCCGTAATTCTGAGTATGTCGTCATTTTTATTGGTTAGCGTAATTGATCCATTGCCGCTGAGTTTTATTCCGCCCCTGCTCGCCGTAGCAGCTTGGTCCACAATTAAACCGCCATACACTGCAATATTATTGCCGCTATTAAGTGCCATTTGTAAGGCACACCAGTCAATCTCATTAGTCAAGGATGTGGCAAACGGATATACGGATTGAGCTTGCGCGAGGGTAGCATACCTCTCCGATAAGGGATGACTATTTCCGTCAGCGATGGCTCCGTACCAACTCACCCCGACTAGTACCGTCGATATATCCGCCAACTGCGCATTAACCGTCACCAATTCCGCGCTATGCTCCGCTACATTCTCGCGTAGCGCATCCGCATCGTACGCCGTAAAGTAACGCGCCACTCCTACGCCGATCGCCCACGCCTTCGCCGCCGTCCCGCTAAATCCACGCGTTACTCCCGTCAGCGTATTTCCGCTTTTTCCCGTATACTTAATCGTCTCCGCCGTCTCATCTACGCCAATCGTCGCAATATTCGGAGCGTCCGGTAATTTCGACGCATCCAATACGGAGACAGTCGTTGCTACGTCCGTGATTGCTGCGGTCAATTCCGTTACCGGACTATTCGCTTTTGCTGCGAACATTTCTACCTGCGCCATCTATAAAATCCCCTCTCCGCTATTATTGCGTGAATTTAACCGACGTACTTGATACCGCGAAACGTGGACGGTCGCCGACGAGTAATGTACGCGGATTATCGAGCGGTTTCGTCCATAATAGACTTCCGCCAGTTGCCGCCGTACGTAATCCGATATGCGTTACGAGTCCCCAATCCGCAGTAGCAACGGGGAATACTACTTCTGCGGTGTTCGCTACGGTTTGTTGTCCGCTAACGAGCGTCGGCGCTCCGAATGTTACCGCCTGCCGTGCGTATGAGCCTCCGCTTACTTCCGTGCCTGTATCCGCTGCTGTCGGGTCCGATTTATATAGCGCAATGTAAACGGTAGCTGGTCCGGTAAACGCCGTATTGCGTAAAGCCGCGTTAAGAAGCGCCGCGCTCAAGTAGTTCGAAATTTGCATCGCCATTATTCGTTTCCTCCTATTTTTTGGACAACGCAAAAAGGCCCGGCATAATTGCCGAACCCTCGCGTTTCCTTCGTTTAATCTTCGAGCGTATATTCGTTAGTTATCGTAAATCCGTTAACCGTCGACGATCCCGTATTCGCCATCGTAATAACCGGCCGCGCTCTTACCTCCGCTTCCGACTCGATCGCCACCGCTTGCAATGGCGCATCTATCGTATACTCCGTTAGAACTTCACTACCGGTCGGCCACGGATCATTCATGCGCAGATTGACGTCAATCAAACGTGATCCTGTCGCACCGAGCGCGAGCGTACCTGCGTAAGTCGCTACGTAATACTTGCCGGGCATGTCCGCAAACTCTAGCGTAATCTCTCCGCGCTTAGCGTTAAACGTCCGCGCTAAATACGCCAATGTCCTGTGAAACTCCGCGGCGCTCGACGTAATCTCGAACGTTAGTCCGATCGTACGCGGACCGTAGGAAGCACCGAAATCAACGACGCCGTCCGTATTCGCGAGCTTGACCGTATTGTCTTCGGTCTCCGGCAAGACCGGCAAGTTACGTTCATATAGCGCGGCTCCATGCTCCGATAACCAAACGCCATTTACCGCTACATCGTACGTACTCATGCGGCGCTCACCTCCGGCGGTATCTCACTATAACGCGCTAAGGCTTCGTCTAAAATAGCGTCTATCCGGTCGAACTCCTCGTAAGAGATTCGGATTAACGGAATGCCGTGCGCCTTACAATACGTGGTTTTAATGCGGTCTCTGCGTTGAATACTCTTATACTCGAGAAGCATATCACCATCACCGCGACCGAAGGATACTGGCTGAAAATGCTGCACACCGTCGTACTCAATAAGAACGTCGAGGCTGGGAAAGTGAACAGCAAAATCGAACGGCAGTGGTCGGTCGTTTCGGCAGTCATTGAATCTATACTGCGGGGTAAAGGCATATTTATGCTCAATTAAGTACCTTCGAACAGTGGTTTCTCCGTGAGACTCAACGCAGTGTGGGCAGCGTTTGCCAGAAAGAAAGTTGTTAGGGTACACAAGGTATGAACCACCACAAATGTTATGGCGCATGTCTATATATGCCCTGGCACTCGTGTATTCTCCAACAACGCTATATTCGTCACCCACAAGCAAGGCCACTTCCTCTTTAAATTGCGCAGAGGTTTTCCGTTTAATTTCAGTAGCGCAGTGAGGGCAACGTGTTCCGTTTAGAAAGTTGTTTGGTGCTACTGAGTAGGTGTTGTTACAACAAGTATGGAGGATACTTACGTGTATCAAAGCGCCAAGGTAATCGCTAATGAGTGTGTATTCCCCATTTGTTCGGACATTTACAGCTTCCGCAAACGCTTCTGTGGTCCAACGCATTGATTTTCTCGCTCCAGGGTTGCGCGCTTCAAGACGCTTACGCTTACGGAAGTTTCCACATAGCCTACACGCAGACTGTTTCCCATCGCGGGCACGCTTATCTGGGCTAAACTCCGTCAATGCCTTCTCCTTACCACAGGCGCTACAAGTCTTTTCTCCGATAATGCACATCTCCCTTCTCTCTACTCGTGAGACATTAAACACCCACATAAAAAGGAGCCCGCACAATAGCCGGACTCCCCTTTTCGCTTAATCGCTCTTAATGCCCATCGATGCTAATCGGCTGACTGCGCGCGCTTTTTCATCATAATACATACCGATATCTGCCTTATCTGTCAGCGTCACATTCTCCGCCCCCATATCAATGTTATTCGTAATATAAGTCGGGGCTGCCGGAGATTGCGCAACCATCCGCGGATTTGATACGGCGTCCCATAACGTAGCTTGCATTGCGGCGGTCAACACCATTTCGCCTCCGTGTACTATCGCAGGAACCGCCTCACCTACCGCGCCTTGGACGATGCCCCCGACCTTAAACGCCTGCAGTTTACCGGTATCTACGCCTATTCCGTACAGATCGCGAATCGCTTGATTCTCCGTTTGCAAACGCGACATCTCCGTTGTATTACCGGACTTCTTCGCCACGTCATATGCGTCCTTATTCGAGTTGTAGCGCGCCAAATCTGCTGCCTTCTTCGACTCCGCATTGATCTGCGTTATTGACGCCATCTTCGCGCGATATTGCGTAAGAAAGCCGTCAAGCTCCGTAAGGATCGCAGTATTCGCGGAACCACTTGCGCTAACACGATACGCCGCGATTCCGTCCTCTATCGATTTGATGTCGCCTGAGTACGCATCAAATGCCGCCGTTAATACGCTGTATTGCGCTTCGGCTGCGGTCTTCTCCGCTTCGTACGCTTTCGTCTGCGCATCCTTTTCGTCCTTAAGCGCATCTTGCTGATCCGCGAGCGTACGGTCAGTTAATTCGCGGTCGTGTTCGAGTTGCATGCGCGCGATCTCTTTAAGCAGCGCGTCACGTTCCGCTATTCCTTCCGGACCGACTGCGCTCGATAACTCCGCTAAGCGCGATTGCTTCTCCGCTAATTGCGTCGCGTAATCGGCGTCAACATTAAGCTCTTTGTTGGCGTCACGTAAGCGCTGAATAGCGTCAATCCGCGCGTCATAATCGTCGAGTGCCGCTTGCTTACGCTCTTCAATCGCTTTAATCTCCGCATCCTTCGCGTCCTTAATTGCGGCTTTCTGCGTCTTAACGAGATCGGTCGCGAGATCCTGCGTCAGCTTCGTTAGTGACTTGCGGAGGTTATAGAGTTGTTCGTCCGCCTGCGCGTAATACTCCGAATCCTTGGCGTAGCGATCCCGTACGCGAGTCCACGCGTCGATCTTCATTTGCGCGATCTCTGTCTCCGATTTACCCGCGTCAGACATGCGGCGTTCCTCTGCGCTAATCCACTTCGACGATGCGTTGTACTGCGCGCGCGCCTCCGCTTCGGTTGCGGTGGCTACGTTCTTGCGCGATTGGCGGACTTGATCGTCGGCGGCAATATACTCTGCGCTGTCCTTGGCGTAACGATTACGTAATCGCGTCCAGCTTGCGAGTTTCATTTCCGCTATCTTTAGCTCCGACTTACCGCTGTCTTCCATCCGTTTCGACTCCGCATCAATCCACGTAACCGAAAAGTCATAGCGTGATTGGGCGCTGTCTTCGCCGAGCCGCTTAAGCTGTAGCGCTAGTGTGCGCGCATCATCTACGGATTCCTTTAAAAAGGTAGCGTGCTTCTTGCGCAATTCTTCGTATTTCTTAATCTGCGCATCAGCCGTCATATCGTAAAAGTCCGCTTGAAACTGGACGGTTTTCATATCGGCATCATACGCTGCTTTACGCGCTTCGGCGGCGAGTTCGGCGGCTGTTTTACCGGTCTTCTCCTTCTTAGCTTTCGGCGCGTCCTCTGGAATAATATCCTTAGTAAACGCCTGCGCTCCGGATTCAACTTCCGCCGCTAACTTTTCCATCTCGCGTGCTGCGTCCGAATACTTCTGCTGTTGTGCGAGAGCTAAGTCCCGCCCCTTCTTCGCATCCTCCGAAACTTTATTCGTCAGGTAGTCGTTGTTTACGATATCCATAACGTTCGGCGTCTTACCGTTCATTCGCGATTCGCCTTGCGCTACAGACTCCGCAAATGTCTCCGCCTTTGCTCCGGATACTTTCGCCATAGCTTCGATCAGCAGCGTATAGTTCTTAATCTGCGTCTTAACCGATTCCTCTTGCGCCTTATTTTCCTTCGCGAAGTTTCGAATACGTTGCGCAGCTTGATCGGCGGCGAGATCCGTAAATTTCTTATCTGCGGCGATTTGGTCGATAATCACGTCGATATTATCCGCACGAATACGGCCATCTTCGCCTTGGTGCGCGTTTAACTCCGGATACTGTTCGATCAACTTTTCCGTTATATCAACGAGGCGTCCTTTTTGCGTAGCGTCCAGCGTTTGAGAACCGGATAACTCCTTAAACTGCGTCGCCAATGCGCTCATTTGTACAAGCGTTGCCTTCTTCGTTGCGAGCGCGGAATACTCCGCTTTATCCTGCGCGGATATCGAGTCTATCGAATACTTGAGCGCTTTGTTCATCTCTTCGAGTTTAGACGTTGCGGCCTCAACACCGTCGAATCCCATATTGCGCAGCTTATCGTCCATCTCACCGAGCGCTTCGTTAATGTCCATCGCTTCCGACATCATCGCCGGATTTCCTAACCCTTGTTCGCCCGCCGCTTGTATTTCGTTAAGCCGCTTTTCCATAGATGCGCGTTCGTTGAGGGCCTCCGTAAGATCCTTCGTTTTGGCTGTTAGCGTTTCGATATCCGCGGCCGATTGATCGACTGGCGCTTTATCGAGTAGCGTGTTAAGTTCCTTCTGCGCCTTAAGCATGTCCTGCGTAGCTCTTGCGTCTTCCCCGCGCTTAGCAACGAGTGCGCCAATTCCGCCGGCCAAAGCCGCGATAGCTACGATTGCAATTCCGATTGGTCCGGACGAGATGCCTAACAATTTAGACGCCGCAGCGATAGCCTCGATTGCTATAGGTATTGTCTTCATGACAGTTGCCAGCCCCGTCAATACGACGATAAATCCGAGTACGCCACCCGTTGCGGTAGCTAGCCCAGATACGAGTGCTTTGTTCTCCGACACAAAATCCGCAAGTCCGATTATTACAGGAGTCAAAGCCTCAAGCGTCTTCTGTACGACCGGCGTAAACGACTCTCCGAGTGCGACGCGCGCTTCATTCGTCGCTTGCGCGAAACGGTTCTGCGTACCGGTAAATCCCTGCATTGCTTCGTCCGCATTTCCGGTAAATATCGCACCTTCACGCATAAACCCGTAATACGCCGCTTGGATCTTTTCAGCGTCCGTCAATCTGCCCGCTGTTGTTCCGATTGATTCCGCGTATTCCTTTTGCATAACGGATAGATTCTTCGTTACGCCGACCGCATCAGATAGTACGGAGTTACCGTTCTTGATACCGTCGAGGGACGCTTGGATAGCGCCGCCCATCGTGTAGAAGGATTGGCGGTTATATGCGGCTGAGTCTGCGAGCGAGTTAATAAGCTTCGTAGACTCTCCGAGATCAAGTCCGGTAGACATCGCAGTCTTAAACGCTAGCACCGATTCAGTAAGCGTTAAAAAACCGCGCTTGGCTAAATCCTGCGCGGCTTGCTGTGCGTCTCCCGTTTGGATGCCGAAGCCTTTCGCAACGGCGTTAAGTCCCTGGAACGCGTTATACAATTTCGTGCTCTCCGCGACGACCGATTGCATCTCACGTACAAGTTTCGTCAAAGCTGCGCCAGCACCGAGCGCCGCCATCGCGGAGCCTAATTTTTTCATACCGTCCGCACCTCGGCGAGCTTCTTCCTCAAGCCCTGTTATCCTACGACGCGCTTCGTCCATCTGACGCCTAAACTCCGCCATTTCTAGCGTAATCCGTGCGCGTATTTCACCTACGTTAGTAGCACCGCCAGCACCTTCGCTCATCCCATCGCCCTCCTAACAGCGTCATTTATAAACTGCGTATATAAGCGTTTGTTAGTTTTGAGCGGCTGAGATAGAAACTTAGGTCGCGTGCCGGGAGTCGTCGGATTCTTATACGGTCCCATCTCGTGAACGCGCAATGCGTAGTTAAATCGGACGCCGCTCGATCCTTCTTCCGTAGCAGAGTAAAACACCTCTCCGTAAGCTTGTGCGCCCTTAACCGTTACTTCTTTGCCCGCTGTCATTCGTAAAGTCCCGGTATCCAATGGCGCCATATCACGTGAGTCTGCGAGGAGGCGGTCCGTTGCATCGTGGAGTCCGGAGACGGCTGCCTCAACCATGGCGCCACGTTTCGCTTCTAAAAATCGGTGCAGTTCATCTACTCTAAATTCGAAATCCATCCGTCCGTCACACCCTCCCCGCGCTCATCTGGTCTTTCAGTAGTCTAAATCCGGCCTCATCAAACTTCGGCTTACTCTGCGTCGCGAATCCAGCTTGCCGCTGTAATCCCGTCGTAAACTTGCGGTAATCCTCTACGTTAGTCGTGTGCGACATGACGTTAACGTTTAGCGCGTCAAGTGTTTCGCCAGCCTTACGTCGCTTGTCCGCATCCAACACGTCGAGTAAATCCATAACGTAATAACCGCGCTCGAACTCGACCTGCGTTTTACCGAGGCGGACGGCTGCGTCTATGAAAAACTCATCTATCGTTACTCGGCGCTCGCTTCCGCTACTCCCGTTTGTAGGTTCGCTAGTTGCAGAGCGCCTTGCACGTTTTTTAGGAGACCACCGAAGTTGTTAACGCGCGCAACGGCGGTAAAATACGCCATCAATTCGTCGGGCGCTACGTTTGCCTCGATCCACTCTGGTTCAAATCCGGTCAATACGCTGACTACTTGAACGACGTCATTTAGCGCGTGCTCGATGAACGCGAATAAGTATGCTGCGCGGTTTTCGGCTGGCGCTGACATAACGCCCATAATCAATTCCGGCAGCATATTAACAGCGGCAAATAGTTCGCGCCATTGTCCGACCGGAACCTTCCGCACCTTTACCGTTCTGTCTCCGAGCTGGATTACGTTGGGGTCAATTACGATTTCTGGCGCGGTAGTTTCCGCTTTATCTGAACGCTTAAAAATCTGCATTATATTCGCTCCTTATAAAGAAATAGAGGCGCAATTAAGCGCCCCTTTCAACGTGATATTTACGGTGTTGCAGTGATTGTTTCGTCACCGAGAATCGCAATAACTCCGTCTTCATCCGGAGTTGACCGGAGTGTTACGTTTGTGATGCGCTCATTTTCGTTGTTGAACGAATAAGATAAATCCGTCTCGCTGTACGCCAGCGGAATCGTAATCCAAAAGTCCGGATCAGTCAGTTTCGCCAATGGCTTAATGACGGCTTGCTTTGCGGTGTCAATCAAGTTAAGGCCTACGCCAGTCTTAACAACAACCTTCGAACCACCTGCGCCTGTTACAACTTCCGCGCCCGCCATAATCTTCGGAATAGTTGGCAGATCATACTCGCCGAACGGTACCGTCACGCTTACATTACGACCGGTTACACGCTTACCGACGATGGTCTCACCGGTTTGGTCCGTCTTCTGTTCGCGATAAGTAGTCTCCGTTGTGAAGACGACGCCGCCGATGGTCGTTTCGAATTTGACCGCCGTTAGTCCTGTGCCGTATTCGACTATCGCCGGGCCTACCTCGATCTTGCTAAAGTTTTGTGACATTCTCACATGTCCCCTTATATTTATATTTGTGTACTGCGTAGCACAACAAAAAGAGCCGCCCGATAACGGACAGCCCTGCGTTTATAGCGATGTTGTTAGCGTAAAATTAACGGAATATAGCGCTCGGTTATTCGCGTCAGGTCCGAGATACCAAGGCGCCGACTGATCCGCTAGGCACTTAACGACGCGCGTAGTTCCGATTATAAATTCCGCTCTACCATGTAACGCTTCGAATATTGCGTTTGCCTTCGCTTCCGCGGTCGCCATCGACTTCGCGCGAATCACGACTTGAAATGACGGATACGCAACGGATGACCATTCGCTCGGAGGCGGTCCGCCTGTTATCCGCGTATATGCGCAATCATCCGGATTCGCCGTTGTAAAATCGTTGCCGACTACGGTAAATCCCGGAACGATTAAGCGGATGGTTGCGTTAATATCTGCGACTGTTAATAGCGCCACTATACACCCACCTCCGTTATTAGCGGCTTACCGTTGAGCGCCCGTTTAACGCTGATTGCGAGTGGCGTGTACGTTGTCTCCGCTAATAGTTCGTTGGTGTACGTGAGGCGGTCGTCGAGCGATATGTCCGCGAGTTTATCAAAGTAAAACGTGCCGACGCTTACGACTTCCGCGCCGTGTTGATTGCGTACGAGTTTGACCGCTTCGCTAAAGCGGCATTTCTGCGTATAAGGGACGCCGTATGACGGCTCGTTATAATCCGGATCATATCCGGTAAACGGCGTAATAACTACGTCTTGCTTAAGTGGGATAACCGCCATTAAGGTATCAGCCTCCCGACTCGACGCGCCGGTATCCTAACCCCGTTCGCGTCCCCTATTAGATCCCGGCAAGATTGCGGAATCATACTTACTAATTCACGCGATCCCTCTCGGAAACTCGTTGAAGTAACTCCGCTCAAAGAGGTCGATTGAACTCCTCGCTGTCCTGCAACCATTACGTCGCTATAAACCGTAGCCAGTGCCGCAGCAAATTCGTACACAGCTTCGTCCGGAATCGTATACTTCGAGTAGTAGCGAATTAAAGTACGCTCAGCCACGTTTAACATTCGTTGTCTTTTGGCTGCGTCTGAGTCCACCCATCCTTCGGTATCAATTACGTTCGCGCTAATATAAGTATCTGCTGCGATTACTGTCGTTGACATGCGCACACCTCCGTTTATTTACCGGAGGATTTTGCGGCAGTCTTGCGCGGTTTTGGCGCTTTTACGACGCTAACTTGCAGCTCCTCCGGCTTGCTTTCGTCTTCCTCCAACGTGTATCCATAGTCGTGAACGAGAATCTTGCGCAGACCCTCGTCCTCAACTACAGCCGCACCGTTGCTAAACTTGACGCCGTGTGTCGTCCCGTCATAGTTCGGGTTAGGCGTTTTGATTACGTACATCTGCGCACCTCCCCGGTTAATTAGGCAATGATGCCGGACAAACGTGCGGCGGATTTACCGTCAAACAGCGCCAATCCAGTGTAAAACTCGATACGAGTACGGTAAGCTGGCTTTTCTTGCAAAAGACCAAGGTCCTCAACCATTACTCCGCCGTTAGTCAAACCGGACACATACTCGTCAGCACCGAATTTAACGGCATAGATCGAAGTTGTGTTTGTTGCTGTCCCGGCTGTTTCAGCGTGTCCGATTACCTTGCTTCCGCTAGCATTATCACCTGCATCGAACATAGGCACCCCGTTATAAGTAACTACAGGTTTACCGAACGCGTCCTCGCTTTGCGTGAAGTATCCAAGTTTACGCGCAATGGAATTAACCTTAATCATTGTCTTGGAGTCCATGAACAGCGCGTCCGCTCTACCGCGAGTCTGGTAAATCAAAGCGTCCAGAGCTTCGAGGAACATTGTTGCATTAGCTGCATCGCTTAAATCCAAACCGTTTGTAGCTGCAGTAATCAACTGACTACCAGTAAGGCGTTTCTTCAAACCGTCGAAGGATTTGGAATCTACTGCGGTATCTCCGTTGAAAAAAGTATCTTGAAACTTAAAAGCCGCTGCCTTGGTTTTTAGCGCCGTTTGAATAGCGCGTTGATCATTGATATTGGAGCGTGTTTGTTGGATGAATCGATCCACGTCTGCGTCTCCGCCCAGGATTACCAAACTTTCAGTAACCGGATTAACTGTACCGGTCGATTCTGTGTAAGCTTCGTTAACACCACGAAACGCAACTCCCGGTAGTGTAGCCTCGCGGTTATAGGTGTAGGCGTTACCTTGAATGTCCATGAACGGCATAAGTTGAAGCACTGGCGCATTCTGTACAAATGTCTCAATTACCCCTTGTTGAAGCGTGTTTTGCGAAAGTTTCGCAGATTCCAATAGTGTCAAAGCCATTTATAAATCCCCCTAGTAATGTTTTTTTGTAATAAAAAAGAGCCCACTAGGGACCCTTCTGCTTATTTATTTACTTGCGTATCCTGCCGAAAGCTTCTCTCGCGTACTGAGTCCATCAGTTCCAGGCTTACGACTGCCGCCGTTTGTATCCCCACCAATTTGACGATTCCCACCGCCAGCCGTGTTCGCTAAATACGGTTCTGCCGCGATAAGCGCCTCGACCGCTTCCTTAACGCCAACCGCGTTCCCTTCGTCATCCACCGTAACCGCGCTTAAATCCGCCAGTTTCAATGCCGCGGCTAACCGGTCAGCAGGTACGTTAGCCTCACGCGCCAGTGACTTAAACTCCGCGTTAATCAGACGTTGATTCGCTGTAGTGAGCGCCCTATCCCGCTCAGCCTTTGCGGACTCCGCTGCAGCGAGCGCGGCCGCCTTCTCCGCCTCTAATCGCTCCGTATCGCTTAACTTTGCGGCCTCACGATCCGCCTCCGCTTGTTCCAGCGCGGTCAACTTTGTTTTGATATCGTCGTAATCTTCGCGTCCTTTACGGTCTCTCGCAAGACGATCGGCAACAATGCGGTCTAGATCCGCCTGCGTGAACGTCTTGTCCGTTTCGGAATCGCCTTCCGCGAATAATTGAAGATTAAGCGGATATCGTGAACGTTTAATTTCGTTTTGCATCGTTAGTCCTCCCGCGTTTAAGCGCCGCGTAGCGCATAGTTTCCGCGAAGTTTATGGCGTCGTTTGCGTTCGGACGCGGAGTCATTGCTCCAATAACTTCGGATCGCGTATTGGTGATAAAACGTGGCGGCATGACGGGTGAAAAAGCTCACGTTTCGGGATGTCGCCAACATACGGAAATTCGCCCGGAGCGTCCGGAATAAGCTTGACTATGCGGCCTTCCCAACTGCGGCAGGCATCTGTCGCACCATGACGCGAAACAACCGCGTAGTAAGCGCCGCGGCCTATTGCTTCGTTCGTCGAAGCTTCCCGGTGTACTTGCGATAACTTAGTTCGCGCCAACATATCGGTATAAACTTTTGGATCCCAGCGCCTTCCGGCCGCATCAATTATTCCGGTATTCACGGAATCGCCTAGCGTTTTCTTCATTCCGCTAAGAATATCGCGACTAATCGTACGGCTTCCGTTAACTCCCTTCGCCATATTTCCGCGCAAGGAATCTGCGGTAGCCTGGCGTACTGCAATCCGAACCCTACGCTCAATATTCTGCGTAACGGCCAGTACGTCAGCCTGTGTATCCGCTACGGCCGCCGCAACCATTTCGCGGTTGATACGGCTAAACTTCGCGATCTTTTCCGCCTCTTCTACCGTTGATACAACGCCTAAATCGACGATCGCGCGGATTACTCCGTCGGTCGCCGCTTTAGGAACGTATTTATTTACCCACGCCTCAGACTCCGCGTTGAGTCCGCTAAGTATCTTTGAAACTTCCGCGAGTGCAAACTTTGAATTAGCGAGGGAAAGGCCGGCAAGGTCGAGACGGGAGAGCTCTCCGGTTATATCGAGTATTGCGGTTTTGAGCGCTCGGACGAGTTTGGCGACGTCGTAATCGTAAATCGGGTCCGGTATGATCATTACGCAGCGCTCTCGTCGAGGTCATTAAACAACGAAGAGTCTACCGTCCCACCCGTTCGCGATTCGTCGCCATCTATCCTCGCGATTGCTTGCGCCGCCTGCTCGTCATTGCCTCCGTCCAGCAGTTTAATAGCATCAGATACTGCCATCGTAGCCTTGCCCCCCGTACGAATTTGCGCTATTTCCGCCATTTCGCGGGCGTCCGTAGGCAGGCCATCTTTGAAAATAATGTGCGGTTTCGTAGGAGTGTAGCCGAGTTCTTCGCGGGACTGCGCGTGTTCCAATAATTGCGCGATGAATAGCACCTCTACCAGCGCCTTATCGAAATACTGACGTTTACGCGTCGTCTTTGAAAGCAACGGACCCATCCGGTACTTAACAGCGAGCCCTGTTGCTCCGCTTGTTCCGGCGTTCTCTTTGCCGAGGGCCACCGGAGGGAGCTCGGAAACGGTTAACAGTGCATCAATAAGCTTGTCTAGCTCTTTAAACGCGGACTCAAGTTGCCCGTCCCAGGTAACGTACTGCGGTATAACGTCGTCTTTCCCTACGATCTCAAATACTTTAGCGTAAGCGGCCTTTTGTTGTGGTACACCGTCCGGACCGTCTTCTAATACACCCGTTGGAACCGCTAGGATTGGGTCAGCGTGTTTGTCTAAGATGTTGGATATCTGCGTAAGGCGGTGATTAATTTCGCGTAGAAGCGCCCTATTCTCCGTAATGTCATCGACTCCGTGCCACGACGTATCAAGCGCAAAGTTAGGAACGTGGACCACTAGCGGCAAGGGTACGCCTGTCTCAATTGGAGCGCTCGGCGCTTCTATTTCCTCGGTTATATTCCACGAAATGACCTCGCCGTCTTTAGTTGACTGCGCAGTCATTGCGTATTTAGCCGTGGTTAGTTCGCCAGGCCTATGCGTCTCAACGAAAAGTTCCCATTTTACGGAATTCCCTTCCGTCACCTTTACCGGAACCGCGATGTGATAAGCTGCGATTTTCTTCTCGTTACCTGGGATAGTCTCCGGAAACACATACGCTGCGTTTTGCGCTTCGATTACGGCGCGATATGGGTCAAGTGTCTCGGATAGGGCTCCGCGATATTCTTGCGCCCACTTCACTTTATAGAACGAGTCGCCTCGATAGGCGTTACCATAGGCCATTTCGTAATTGACAGTGCCTAGCGCGTTTTCCTTAACGATACGTTCAAGGGCTTTTTGCTCTGTAGAACTGTCCTCGCCTGCGCTGTATATCGGAGATTCTCCGAATAGTAAATCCGCGGACTTCTTACAGATCAATCCGGCGTAATTCGTATATATGAACCGGTGTTCTTCCGTTTCTAATAATTGTGCTATCCGTCTAATCATGTATTTGCTACAACTAATCAACTCGGCATTTTCTCGGTAACGTTCTATCCGATCTTCATGATCTACCGGTGGGTAAACTTGTCCTACTTCGAACAATCCCTAACCTCCTCATAATCCTTTTGGTTTCCGCTGCCACGTCCGTCCACGCCTTCCCGTTCCACCAGCCGCCTCAACTGCGCCAGCTAATGCGTCAGGTAAATCGTCATGTGTGCCGGAGGGAAATTGCTCCATTTGCTCGAACAATAGGCGGTGCGCTCTATTGAAACGTAAAAAACCGCTCTCTATAAGCGGCTCCAATGACTCTATGCGTATTTCTTTTTTAGTGCGGGATATGACGGGCTTTAGTCGAGTAGTCCCGATACGTTCTTTTGATAGTCGTTCTTGTAATTGACGGTACATATCGTGTTGAGCACCGACAGTTTCTATCGCAAAGACTTTATGACCATATTCTACGATTACGGTAACGGACTGATCTAACGCGATGTGTGCCGGGCATTTGCGCGCCCATGCATCCAGTACATACATAACGCCGGTTAATCGGTCTTTTCCTATCGTGACAATCGCGTTATAGTCTGACCGGCTGTTTTTTCCTTGCGCGATATCCCAAAACGCGTACATCTCCAGCGGTCTAGGCCGTCCGGATTCGTCAAACAGGTCTGATTCGTCGTAGTATCGAAATTCTTCCGGATTAAAAATCGCGGATTCTTCGTCAATCGGCGTATTTTGATACTCCGTATTAAATGCCTTCGATCCATTCGCCCATTTCCACGTCATTAACGTCCATAGCGGTTGAACTGACGGCCATAATACGACGGCTCCGCGATCCATTTCGTCGCGATTTGCTTCGTAATAGGCCCGAGCATGAACTACCGAGTCTTCGTCGTCAGTATTCAGATAGATTGAGCGGCAATTATCCCAGAGGTCGGCGCGTTCCGGTTCCTCAATCAGCGCTTTATACAGTTTATCGTTGAAGTCCGGCCGTTTCATTACGGTTCGTAACAATGACTCAACGTGTACGACCGTTCCCATATAGATAATCGCAGTCTTTTTACCCTCCGGATCGCCTAACGGTACGACTGTTTGGGAAAACCAATCGCGCAGCTTCAAGCGCTGTTCCGGTGTGGCCGCGTTCGTCCTTACGTCTTCCAGGTCATCGCAGATTATTAAATCCGGCCGTATGCCTTCCCAATTTCGCCCCCGCAACGTTTGGTTACTACTCGCGGCTTCCATCTTCGTTAGCAGGCGTGGAATTCCGTTAGGTTGCGGCTCCCATGCGATAAACTCCGTTGAATTATCTCTTGGATTCGCTTGCTGCTTCGGAGATAATAACGGACCGAAATCGCGCCGGAGCTTCTCATTACTTTTAAGCTGACCTGCGATCCATTCGAGGTTGCCGGTTGATACTGTAGGCGTCTCCGAAATATTAATAATGTATTTACGATGACGGTACACAATCTCGCGTAGTGGTTTAGCCTTCGATAAATACGATGATTTGGCGTGAGATCGCGGCGCCGCACGTACTACCTTAGCGTTTATCGTCCGCATGGAAACATCGTCCATTGTCGCGCATATTTCACGGTGGAAATCGGGCGATTCATCCAAACTTGCGATATCGAATCCGTCCCAATTACCGGCGTTACCGGGATTTCGCGTCTCAGAGAAATATTCAAACGCAAAGTAGAGAAGGTCGCCCTCCGCACGATGAATCCTCGTTAACCTGGCGCTCTCATCCAAGTATTGCGCGAGATCCGCCTCCTCCTCGTATGACAGCGAATCAAGGTTCGCGGTCATCGCGCCGATTAGTGCGTCGAGTTTTCCGATCGTCTCAGCGCGTTCGTCTTGTTTAATCCAACGTTCATTTATCCACGCGATAGCCGCATCACCTCCTCTTCGTTATGTCCGTGCAATTACCGTTAAATTAGCGTTGTTATATCGTACCCTAGCAAATAGTAGTCCTGCGCCCCTAACGCGCTAATTCAACGTTGATTCTACGGTAAAATCATGCGTAAGCTTGCGAGGTTCATCCAGCCGTCGACTATAACGTAAAGTTCAAAGTTAAAATTGATACGCGGATTGGTCCGGCACGAAACGCAGGGCCTGCGAGGGGTGCCGGGGGTGGTCCGCCCTCTTATTTTCATTCGAATGTATGATTTTGTATCTTTTCGTACATTCAAAACGTTGATTTTACTAGGGTTACGTGATATGATTGGCTCATGATAACGTAATCGTACATTGAACGTACTATTATGTATGAAAAGGACGTGTCAAAATGGGCGAGAAGAAAGCTATATACGATGTCCAGCCGCTTAGAACACGCGAGGAAATCGAAGACATGAAACAATCACTCCGCCGGTGGAATGGCGAAAGGGATCTATTTATGTTTATCTGCGGAATAAATACAGGCCTTCGCGTATCGGACATAGTCACGCTTAAGGTTGCGGACGTCAAAGATAAGACGCACGTACGAATCGTCGAGCAAAAGAGCGGCAAGGTTCGCAACGTCAATCTCAAGGCGCTACAGCCGGATATCGCCGAGTATACGCGCGGTATGAGCCCGGAAGATTGGCTGTTCCCTTCTCGTAAGGGCAACGGTCATATCACGCCAACTCAGGCGTATAGAGCGCTCGTAAAGGCTGGCGAGATGATCGACCGTACGGATATCGGAACGCACACAATGCGTAAGACGTTCGGTTATCACCACTACAAACGCAATAAGAATGTAGCCGCACTGCAGGAGATATTCAACCACTCTGCGCCATCTATAACGAAGCGCTACATAGGTATCCGTCAGGACGAGATCGACGAGACTCTCGAAGGGTTTAAGCTATAGGAAGCGTAGGGTCGGCATTGAACGCAGGCCCTTTTCGCCATTCCGAAAATTCTCGGAGGGCGCGCGTCCAAGCTTCGCAGCCGATGTATTTACCTACGCTGTAAGCCGTAGTCAAGACGCACCCAATCGCGTTCCTTCATATATAGGCGTTAGAATATATGCGTTACCTACGCTTTACACATCCGTAGTTCGTGCTCTATACTCCGCAATCTTACGGTCTAATTCATCGCGTTCCAAGCCGGTTATGTCCGTCTTCGTTACGTCTACACGCTCCGTTAACATATCGTTCATATTAAGCAAGAGCTTCGCGGCCGCTGCGTTACCGTCCCGTATAGCTGCGTCTGCCATTGCGTCCACTACTTCCGGTATCCGATCGAGAGTATTGCGCGCTATCTGCCGCTTGAGTTCGCGTTCGAATAGCGGATCTTTTAACCAATCGTATACAGACTGGCGCGACACACTTGCGGTCTCTCCGATCTGTTCCATCGTTAATCCTCCGCGTCTAGGCAACGCAAGGTAGTTCAGCGCTATAAGGTGGTGTGCTTCTAATCGTTTCAATGCCACCATTATTCCTCCTCATTTAATGATTTCGAAAACCTTCGATGATACGTTATCCACGGCCCTAAATAACGAACGTAGATCCGCCGCATCTTTTCGTTGTGGGGAATGTATGAGCGTAGACCCTACGCGCGGAAACGGTCTACGTGTTCCGATAGATAGACTCGCGTCAATAAGAACTCTATCAACGTCCGTAACTTGAACGCCTTTCTCAAACGCTTTTGCTTCTTCTCCGTCACTTACGAATACAAACGCCGGCACCTCGTCAAATATTAGCGCATACTTTCCGCTTATAGTTTCGAATTTCATCCGTAATTCCTCCCGTATATTAGCGCCTTAACGTCGCGTATAAGTATTTGTATTACCTTACGTATTGAACGTCTAATTCAACGTAAAAATACGCACTTAAATAGCGCTATTCCTACGCCCGAGCAAAGCGTAAGAATAGCGCTATTTATGTGCGTTGCTTATCCGATTCTTAACGTAATACTAGCGCTTAATAGTTCGATACATAGCGCTATACATGCGAAGTAAACTACGTTTATTAACATCCGCGCTATTCTTTGTCTTTGCCTACATGAGATTCTGCTTTGATTAATCATCATGAATAGGTAAGAGTTCAGTTCTTTGCAAAACCTATCTCAGTCACTACCGTTCCCTCGAAACTATCTTTATGCGCAAATAATCTATTAATCATATAGTTCCGCGAGGATTCATGAGCGTAGCGAATTAATCGGATGCGGTAATGTTTTGTTTATTATTATTGAGTTCGTTGTTATTACGTTTGTTCTTATTACCGTCACTCCTCGGTGATTTAGGTAATTCACTCTACAGTGCATTAAGTAATTCACTCTCCGGTGAATGACCATATAGAACGTCCAGTTTAGCGCGTATTTGCTCGTCAGTAAGCTCGCTATAATATTGCGGATAGTAAAGTTTATCGCGTTTATTAGACGTATAGTCCATCGCTGATTTAACGAGTCCCACCGCCTCCAGCACGTCACATAACGGCTTAATCCGGTTACGTCCGATGCCCGTGTCGTCAGCAATACGCTGTACGGAAGGGAACGCGCTCATGTACCGGTCATTGTCCGGCTGTCCGTTCACCATCGAAAGCAGGTACGTATAGATAGCCGCTATATGCGCGTTGCTCTTATCGTACTCGCGCGCGATCGGCACTATCCGGCGGAATAAATCATGCGGGACCGGAGCGTAGTGCCCTCGGTCCAAAAACGATGATTTACGTCTAGCAGCTTCGTGTCCTATATCACGGAATTGCTTGCCCATACTCCATATCACTCCACTCCACGTAATTTACGAACTAACTACTCGCACCATACTCGTCTAGACTCCGTTTAACCGCGTCATCCTTTGCGTATAGCCAGAAGCGTCCACCAGTCTTTTCGTTAATCCCTACGCAGATATAGCGGTGTCCAGCCGTTCGTAGGTAGTGGAACATAGCGGGCGAATAACAATAAAGGTAATTACTAGGCAACGAGCAACTCCCCTTTCAAACTTCTTATAACCTCGCCGATCTCTTGTACAGATAGCGCGTACTTTATGCGAATCATAGGAACGCCCGCCTTTGCGCAATACCTGTCTTTTATACGGTCAAACTCCTGTTGGAACACGAAGTTATTGCCGGCCTTACTTGGGTCTTCCCCTTCAAATACCGCCGGACGGTAATGCTGTTCCCCATCGTATTCTATAAACGCAATAGGTTCTCCGGAGAGGCCAAGTAATGCGAAGTCGAATAGTAGAGGCCTCCCACAAACTCCGGTAACACCTTTTCTGCGTACTTGCGCTCTATACTCTAACTGGTAGAAATCTAACCAGTATTTTACTGTTTTCTCCCCAACGGACTCAATGCCGCCAGGATCAATAATGACATTTATGTCGTACATACACTTTGAGCATAGGTCGGTGCCGTACATGCGATCTCTCCTAACAAGAGACCATTTCCGTGGCCTTCCTACCTTACCGCAAGCGTCACATATGGGCGTAACTGGACGTTCGCACCCACGAGGTAAATCTTCTACTGATACCTCAAGCTTCTTTACGCCGGGGCCTATAGCGTACCCTCTGTCTATGTAGTATTGACGGTTGCGAAAAGCCGTACTTACCTCTATCGTCTTCTCTAGAACTCCCACTCTACCATCCCCTCCATCGTTAAAATAACGTAAGGACGTGCGGAGTGTACCCGCAACATTCGTAACCTTATCGCTCTGTACTCTCTTAGTCCGCAGTTCCTGCATAATGCAACCATACAGCGCAAAATACGTCTCCCCTTATTGCCCGTAAAGTAAGGCAAAAGTCCACGTTTTAACATAAAATAAAGCGCATGCCGCCGGACTCATCCGCCTTTTCTCACCGTGGTTTATGCGTGGTTAAGCGGCAATCTGCGCCCTTATTTCTTCCTTCGTAGTCTCTAGATATACATCCTTACGGATACATTTACGCAACCTTTTCCGTAATTAATTTTCGAATTCTTAATAGCCGCATTTTTACGGTTGTGTAAGATAATCCGGTCTTCTCCGCCGCATATTTTCGTGAGAGAAGGTACTCACCGTCCGGAAGCACGTGGTAGGCCGCGCAATACCCTGCAGCCATGTCCGTTTCGACAATACCGATGAGCTCCCGCAGGAAATCCGCCTGTTTACTGGATACGCGTCTATATACGTAATCTTCCGTAGAGTTAACCCCAAGTATCGTTCGGATCGCTCCCTCATAAAAAGGCGCGATCATCCGCCGGCGTCCGTCTACGGTGACTCTCCGCATCCCTTTTCGGCGCGCTTGGGCTTCGTAGTAGCGCGTTAACAACGCCTTATTGACGTAGGTGACGATCTCCCTCGGACTACGGCTGACATCGGCATATTTTAGCGCGTACTCTAGTGCGCCGACCATGTCCGCCATAACCTCCGCCCGTATACGCGTTTCTTCAATCACGGCTTCGCGTTCAGTACGATCTGCAACGTCTAGGGCGCGTTGGTACTGCGTAAATGAACTGCCGAATCCTTCTTCGCGGAATCTTCGCTCTATGCGGCCGTTCTTTTCTCTTAGCCAGGCGGTAAATTCGGGAGTTAACGTGTACTCATAGCCGAAATCGTTATGGCGCACTGGTTTGAATGGGATGCGCATACGTAAATCGAGCACCATTATGGATAAATAACGGTTAATCTCCGAGTGAGCCCATCCGGAATCTTTACGGATATAGAACACGCGCTTGACGGCTTTCTCGCGGATCGCCTTTATCCGATAAGCGATATATTCCTCCGGGCTTGTCAGATTAATCGAAATGTCGTGCGTGAAGTTCGTTTTATATCTACGTGAAGTGTTCGCTAAGAAATCCGTTTCGACATCTTCTAGTATTACGTCGATTATGTGGCGATCGCCGGTCATTTGGTACGCAGTTACTGCCTGGACAAATTCCATCCGTATTCCTCCTCCGTTTGTTTATGAAAAAGAGGCACCGCAAAGTAGCCGATACCTCTCTTATTAGTTACGCATTCAAGCGCAGGCTAACCTTCATAGGCCGTGATATATGCGAAATCGGAGGTTTGGACACCGCAGGTAACCCTTCCCGAACACGTTGATACATATCGACGATTAAGTCTATCCCCTCGGCGGTAGCCTTAACGGTGTTGTTAAGTAGAAATCCGCCCTTGAAATAAGGAACAACACGAAAATACTTCTCGTAACCTTTACGCGGCGGAAAGCATCTGTCAATTTTACGTGAGTAAAGAACGCCGTGCTTCTGTAGAAAAGCCGTGATTTCCTCCGCACCAACTACCCCGCCCATGAAGTGTTTACCGATCGTTGTAAACGCCGTTAATCCCTCGGAATCGAGAAACTCCGTGTATTTGTCCGCTTTCGGCTGTATAACCGCAATATGTTCGGTCTGTTTTCGGACAGTCTCGAGTGTCGCCGCGAACATCGCGCGAGTAGCCGCATCTGCGAAAGGCAGGTAAGTGTCGATAAATAGCACGTCGTTTACAACTGCTCCGCCAGTTTTGCGCATCGTCGGAAGTATCTCGTCGAATAACCAACGCTCGAACTGCTCGGCTTCCGGGAGCTTAGATCGGACAACGAGGCGGTAGACATTACCCTCATTTATGAACTTCATTTGCTGTGTGCGTCCGAGACTATCGATGACGTCGTGAATCACGACCCCATCCTCTCGACAGTGTCTTGAAATCGCATCCCGCGTGTTGGAGTAGCCAAGAGCTGCGGCAACTTGCGTAGCTCCAAACATCTCCTTGCTGTCAATAACGAGCACATGAACACTCCCAAATCTCTCGTGCGTAAACAATTTCGCCAACTGTTCCATTACGCCGCCTCCTTTTGTTTGGTTTTATATAAACGACTAAGCCACGGAAGGTAGCCGCGTCGGTATTTGATCCGCAATGACGCGAATATCCCCACTATCGTCCCGCACGTTAACGTCCTCACCCTCGCGTACTCTCCGTATAAGCAGAACGCCGTCAGGAGTCACGCCCGTGTAACGCATAATGAACGGAGGTTCTGGCGTCTCCGTCACTTCAAACTCGTGGATTACGAAGTACTTAGGAACGTAACGGTTTAGTGGCAGACCTTTTTTACGCAGCACCTTGCGTCTATACAGAAACTCGCGCATGGTACGCTCGTCCCATCCGAGCACTAGTGCAGCTTGTCCTAACGTAAACGTCGCCGAGCCAAAACGTCCAACAACGCAATGATTATTGTTCAAAGTAGCGTCCTCCCTTCTCGTTTGGATTTGAAATAGATTTTTCATATCGCTTATGCGATACTAAGTCTTTGTTGCAATAATAACGCTTATACGATATTATTGTCAATAACGTATACACGATATTTTAGGAGGAAATTAATTATGCCTGTTGAAAAGAAAAGTAACTTGTTCACTCGGGTTGGTGCGGAGATCGTTAATAATGAAATTGAAGACGAAGTAGAACAAACCTATAGGATAGAGCTACGTCTTCACGTCGCACTAAAGGAACGCAATCTAAAGCAACGTGACCTGGCAAGAATGACGGGAATCCGTCCAAATGCGATAAGTAACATCTATCGTGGATTTCCTGAACGTCTCTCCATTGACCATATTGAAAGAATTGCAAAAGCTTTAAAGATTACAGACATAAGGGAACTGCTTGTGCTAGTTCCGGAAGAAGACCATGACTTTTGGCAATTGGGCAAAGAAGGACATATTGAGGATGAAGAATAAACTCTCCCGCACCTTTAGCGCATAAAAAGGACGCTTCCTTCTTCCGGTAGCGCCCGTATATACTACATCTTGTTTCTTTAGGTAAAAATAACCCAATATATAGTGTTTGTAAATAGTTTTAAAAACAGAAATAAAATTATGAATATTTTTGGAACCTATAGAACACATGTGCGTATTACTATTCATAAAGCAGCGAACAACACACGGCTGCCCGATATGTTACTCCGAGGTCGTTCGCGATAAAAGGCGGTTGCCGTCCGCTATATGTTAACGTAGCCTGCAGACGGCCAAGTCCGCAGATACAGTAATTGGCGTTAGGAAGTCCGGCCACCTATTGGCGTAGATGACCGGACAGTGTTCCGCAAGCATTTGGCGCTACTTGCGTTGTTACCCGAATTGTTGACGCAATCCGGTGAAGCATTCCGTGTGGCGATTCCTACGTTTGCAACCGTAGAACACGGACGTTTAAAGCGTTGGCGGCGCAATTAATACTATCCGCGTGGCGTTCCGCCGGCTGTAACCGGTAGGCGCGGACATAAAGTCTTTACAGTTCCTAAGTTCAACTTAGGCGGCCGTCAACGTTAGCGCGAAGACGGTCGGGGTAATACCCTGCGTTAAACGCAGTCTAATCGTCTTCTCCACATATGGCGTTGGCGCGCCTTTGGTACGGTGTCGTACCGAGTTTCATCGAAGGTAATCGTTAGCCCAATCGTACACAGCGAAGACCGGCGCTAGTATTGAGGCGTACGAGCTCCCCATCATGTGCCCGGACTAGAATCGCGTGGCGCGTGCGGACCATCAGCTTATCTTTACGTGGATAGTACATCGTTAGTCACCTCCTTCACATAATACCGCGATATCTATACCCTACCGGAGTATATTCGCTCGGCAGCGCAGTAACTCCGAGAGCGCGCGCGTGTATGATATCCTTCTCAACGGCCAGCGGTAGTAATTCCTCACCGGTTAGCGTCCGGTCGGAATATATGTTAGTCGTTATGCGCCAGCCGTCGCGATCGAGAACGTACGTGTACCAGTGTTGGCCTGGCTTCATACGTGTAGTTCCTCCGGGCAGTCAAAGCGCGGAACAAGTGAAAGCAGATACTGCAGCGTGGTCATACCGGTGAGACGGTCGGCCAGCTTCGGTAATGATTCGCGTGATAACAAAACGAGGTCAGCGCCTTTGATTCGGTATGAGTCGGCTTTATCCGCAGGCTCAACGATGCCCAGCGCAGTACGGCCGTCTTCTGAGCGGTAAAGTGCGGCGTTATCAGTTACGAGGATGCCCAGGCTATCTTCCGGCTCCATACCGCTACCGGCTTCGGGGACCCAAAGAACGTTAATACGCGGGTACTTAGATGGCGACGGCGCAGGCATGTGCGGTTACCTCCGTTGCGAGTTCGGGAACAATAAATCCGAGGTGATGCAGTTGAACAGCGGTTACTTCGATAACATTAGCGATTGATCTACGGTCGATGTGAGGTAATGCGCGGAAGAATGCGCCGGGAAGGACGCAAATTTGTTGACGACGGAATTTACTAGTTGCGGGGAATCTGTAATCGAGTTTGGTGACGATAAAGTTGTCTGTTCTGCGGTCGCGTGCGTATCCGATTTCGATAGTTTTTGGCGCTTTTGCCATGAATGACCTCCGCGATTTAAGCCCGACGGCTATTGTATGATTGCAGTGCGGATTTCCGCGAAAAGGGCGTCGGTTAAAGCTACACCCTTGTTTCGGCCGGTATCCCTCCGGCACTCGTCAGGCGGATCATATCGTTAGCCCCAATTCCAGCAGCGGTGCGGCGACCAAATCACGTACGATAAAGTTCAGCGCTGTCATTCCGCCCCACCGTTCAATCAACGCCGGGATAGCGTCTGCGGCCGAGCCGGTTACGTTCTCCGCGAGAATAATGCCGGCGTTTTCGTTGCTGCCTACGTAGTATTCCGGATCAACTTCGCTCGGCCGAACTTCGTGCGCCCATAGCAGGCCCTCCGATACGAATAACGCGCGGTCCTCACCAATAAGGTACGCCGGCAGCGTTTCGGATAGCGGCTCATCGTCGTCAACGTCATAAATGTAGATCAGCGTTATCAGCTTCGCGACCATCAAGCGCCCTCCTTACTGCGGCGGACCAGCGCGGACAGAAGCTCGACGGCCGACATTTCCGCTATGCGGTCAAAGAATGTTACGTCGTCAACCGGAAGATCGAAGCCGACCGAGCCGGGGCCTCCGGTTGTTAGATACTCGCCATTGACAGAATTAACACGCTCAAGGATAACGGTGCGGTATTCAGCGTCGATATAAAACGCGTGGTTATCATCAACGAGGACGCCGGGATATTCGTAGCGCTCTAATTCTTCGTTCCTATCGTACAGTTCAGTCACAACGGTGATTTTAGACATTAGCGTAATCCCTCCGATTTAAAAGAGTAGTTCGCGGACAAAGACGGCAGTCAAGGCAACGGCAGCTTTAGCGATAGGCCATAACGCACCTCTAAGCATAGAGCGGCGGTTGCGGATGCCGTTACGTGTGAGGGCGCGGCTTGGAATGAACGTTGGGACTTCTATGTTGTTAGAGATTACGGGAACTAAGTTTGACATTAGGAATCCTCCTTTATAATTATGAAACCATATGTTATAATCTGCGTATTAGTAATTAACAAGGTATCATGTAAACTAGATTACTTGTTGTCTTGGTTACATCTTATACCTTGGGCGCAACCTTGTCAACTAGTTTACGAAAATAAATTGGAGGAATTTCTGTGATTAGATTTTCATTAGATAAGATTATGAAAGAGCGCCAGTTGGAACAGAAAGATATTGTAGAAATCTCCGGTATTAACCGTAACACTATCAAGGCTTTGGCAAACAACGCGAATAACCGGATCGACTTCCCTACGTTAGATAAGTTATGCCGCACACTAGGCGTCCTACCTGGCGATTTGATCGAATACATAGACGAAGAGGACCGCGCCGAATAACGGTAGCGGTCTTTTTACGTAGAAATCACCACAAATTAGCCGTTCTACCCTCGTACCCTACCGCTACACTCCGGAAGGGCTAGAAGCGCTAATCAGGCAGATAGGACGATATACAAACAAATAAAAGGCGCAGCCCTAACGGATACCCTCCGCTAAGACTGCGCCTTTTATTACGTTCTATAATTATGTATTCGATGTTCCTAACTCTCTAACGGTTTCTCTGAATCGATACTCAAGGCCATCCGCAGACGACTTCATTCTGTACTCTGCTTCTTGAATAGCGTTCACAATCAATAAGGCACTCGCCGCTAGAGCCGCAATTAATCCCGCTATAAGTAACACAACACCTCTAGTTGCTATTATTGTGTAGTTATAAGCGTCACCACCAACTATGTGTCCGAACATACTCCCCGTCGTGTTATAGTCCGCATTATAGTCGCCGTAGTGGAAGGTAGTAACCAGACCAAAAATAACCAAACCCAACGAAACAACATACAGCAAGATAGACCAACCCTTCATATTCTCACCTCTCTTTGAAAATATAGATCACTTCTTCCAATTATACACATATTTTTAATAGAAGTGTCAACATTAACCGCCGAAATACACGCATACAAACGTGTGGCAGGCGAAGCAATATTCGAGATCGGGCGTAGGTTGAAGCACGTTAAGGATAACGGTCTAGCACACGGGGACTTCGGAAAGTGGCTCGAAAGCGTAGAGATCGACCGAACACTAGCGACGCGTATCATGCGGATTGTCGAGGAGCTCGGCGAGGCAAAATATGCCACGTGGCACAATTTAGGTCAGCGTGTCCTCTACGAAATTGCAACGCTTCCGCCTGAAGAACGGACGCAGCCGCACACAATTCCATCAACCGGCGCGACGAAAACGGTCGACGAAATGACCGTACGGGAGTTGCGGGAGGTTTACGTAGAATCACCGTCAAATCAGCGCCTATCGCCCGTAGCCTTACGCTTATACCCTCGGACAGCCTTAGCGCGGCTGATTCGCGGGCTTACGCAGGCATAGCGGTCGATATAGGCAATCTCCGCAGCCGTCCGCGCCGAATACTCGATTAACTCGAAGATGCGCATGTCGATCGCCGGCTTAGCGGGAATGTGCGTCTCCTCTTCGTCAGGCTCGTCCGCTATTTCCACGCGCTTACTTTCCGCACGCGCCAGCGTATTGCTTGCGGTCTGCGGCGAGGACACTCCGATCGCAAGCGCGATCTCCTTTAGCGTGCGGCCTTCTTCGCGGAGGCGCAGCGCTGTTTCTTCGCGTTCGGTTAACGTTTCGGCGGACGCGGCAACTGACGGGCGAAACTTTCCATCCGCTGATTCTACGTTTCCAACTGCGGGGAAAACAGCAGTTGGAATTTCCGAAGCATCCTTCGTCCAATTTAACGCTGTCTTTGGGTCAATACCTAACCATTCGCCTATTAACCGGTAACTCTTGCCTGCCCGACGCAAGTTTACGGCGGCTTCCTGTTTCTCCCGCTTCGATATATCGCGGCCCAGCGTATTAAGGAAGTACGCGTGGCCTTCTTTTTCTTCGTCCGTTAGCGCGAGGTGGCGCATGACCGGTACGTATTCAATTCCGCAATCAATAGCGTCGCGGAAACGGTGGTGACCGTCGAGGATTACGTGCGCATACAATAGCGGTTAAATATGCAAATTTACGTATAATATACATCGAATAAAGGCCGCGCGTAAAATAGTTATTGACAATGGGCGGACGTTGTGGTATTTTATAAATCTTTTAAGAACTTAAGTACTTAAAGATTTAGACCTTAAGTTCTTTTAAATTACTTATTCACTTACGTTCATAAGTAATTCGGACCGGATAAAGTACAATCCGTCCCGACATATCAGGAAACACGCGGATTAACTTGTATTACACATATCTAACTGCGCGGATTTTAAAATATAAGAGATAAAACAAGGCCGATGCGCCCAGCCGCTGCTATCATATCCGTACCCTCCGCTCTCCCTCCGTCATTCTCCCGTTAAATCACCGTTGATTTAGGCGTTTTGATAGTGCGAGGGTAGACTTATCACTCCCGGACATATAAGACGCTAATTTCACGGTGATTTTACGGTGATGCGTAAGGGAGAGATAATTGAGCGTAATTGATTAGCGATGGTGATTGCGTTTGTGTATAAATGAATAAATATACAATTGTGTCTAATATGCCGAAAATCCGTCACATCTTTTTATTGTGATAAACGGCGTAATTGTGCCTATTATTGCTTCTTAGTGGAGTGTGGGACAAACGGGGAACCTACGGGTTCCTTTTTTGATTCCGCACCAAAAACTACGATAATGGAGGAATTTTAATGACGGGGAACAATCTGAAATCGGTAAGGCTGGCGTACGGGTATAAGCAAAAGGATTTCGCGCAGGTGCTCGGCGTCAGCCTTTCATGCGTAGCGATGGCCGAAGTAGGTAAGCGCAAGATCACGGACAGCCTACGGTTCAAGGTGGCACGTAACTTCCCGATCACGCCGGAGATTCAAGCGGTAATAGACGCTGCTGTAGCGCTCGGGATGGCGGAATAATGGCCGGCCGTAAGGAATCACGAGGCGAACGTGTCGCGTGACACATACAGGGTTAGGGACACGCTGTCCCCGACCTTCCGCAGACTCAGGCTCAAAGTGAACCTAACCTCGGAGCTCTCCTGCACGGTGAATGAGACCTATACGGAAGGATGACGTCGTGATTCACGCCTCCATACGATGAATGGGCGGTTCACCTACCCGCCTTATGAGCTAATCGGAGTTAATGCGTGTGTTCACCGTGCATACTAGAACGCAACATTTGCCAGGTTCACGGTGAACCTCACAAAACGCGGAGTGATCGGCCTGTCTAATAGACCGAGTGGTCATTCCCAAAAACTGTTTACAAACGCATATAGTTGGGTTATTTTTACCTAACGAAAGCAGTTGATGCGCGGGTGAGTGTTTAGCCGGCGTATTTTTTCTGCTAAATAACGAAAAGGGGCGGATAACGTGAGCGGACAAAATGAGCTTATCCTTACGGAGAGTCGGACTATGCGAGACGAATACGTGTTTAAAGACAGCGTGCTTGAGCGCGTAAAGGCTTTGCCGGTACTGGCTGGAACACTTGAGGTTACCGTTGAGATGTCCGCAAACTTTTACGAAGTTCCGGTAGATACCGTAAAGGCCATACTGAGAAGGCACAGGTCAGAGTTCAACGAGTACGGAGAGACTCGGGTTCTTCGCGGGGGAGAACTGGCAAAGCTTAGATGCTGGGTGCATGATGCACCTACCATGCAAAAGACATCTGTATTAACCTTAATCTCTCGTCGCGGCCTCCTGCGTATTGGTATGCTGCTCACGGAATCCGAAGTCGCACGCTCCGTCCGCAGCTACCTCCTCAACGTAGAGCAGATCGCGAGTAAAGAGCAACGCGCCTGGTCGATGGAGCGCGAGGTATCTAAACGGGAGCGCCGGCGGTTAACCGATGCGGTTCAAGCTTTCGGAGACGGAAACCCTTTCGTATACGCTAACTATACGAACCTCGTATACCGCGTGCTGTTCGATACCGATGCGCCGGGGCTGCGCAAGCTCTACGGACTCGACCCCGATGATAATATCCGCGATGCGTTCAGTACGGAGGACCTTCGCAACGTTGTCGACGTCGAAACCGCCATAAGCTCGCTGCTGCGCCTCGGATATGGATACCAGGAGATTCGCGACGAGTTGCTCGGACGGTCGGCTAACTTCCGGAGAGATGCCGCGTAAAGTGGCCACGCCTTTAACTAGAACGCAAATAAGCGCCCGACCCCGTTATGATCCGGAGCCGAGCGCTTATTTATTTCCGTTTCTTAACAAACCGATCGGCCGGCGAATACGCATCGTGACTCTTTCGCATATCCCCCGTATCCATCTGAATATATCGGCGCATCGTACGTATATCGGACCAACCACCCATTTTTTGAAGGGTAAAGGGGTCGGCTCCGTTTAATATCATAGCGCGAGCCCATGTATGACGGTAGACGTGCGCTGTCATCTTCTTACCGGATACGCCCGCCTTCTCTCCATAATATTTCAGCCGCTTATTGAAGTGCGTTGCGGTTACAGGCTCGCCAAATGACGACATAAATATTCGGTTAGTCGTGAAAAATTGACGATTCTCTTCGATAAGCTGTAGCAGCAATTTCGCAGTATGTGCGGATATTGGAACCATTCTCGGTTTTCTATTTTTGTTCATCTCGCCAGGTAGAACGATAAATCGCGTTTGAAAGTCGATATCCGTGACGCTTATTTTTAGTAATTCCGAAATTCTAAGCCCGCTGTCTAAAATCGTGACAATCGCTACATAATCCCGAAAACCTACGAAATCCCGCTGATTTGGCTGCGCTAGTATCGCCTTAACTTCATCATCCGTAAGGCAATTCGTTAAGTCTACGTCCTGGCGTATAAGCTTCACCTTCGTAAATGCGTTAATCTCAATCAATTCGTCGCGCTCAAGCTGATTAAATATCGCCTTAAGCGTACGAAGTCGGATATTAACCGTCGTATCTGACAGGCCTACACGCTGATTTTCTTCCGATATATACTTGTGTCCCTCATAGCGCACCTGATCGTACTTCATAAACGCGATATGATCCCGCACCATCGCCGTCGTTATATCCCCCGCGTATTCTACCTCCGGATACTTATCGTTCAACCACTTTAGAAAGTAACCGTAATGCTTTCCGTAATCCAGTAACGTCCGATCGCGCAATCCCTCTGACCGTTTCGCATTAATCGCGAAGTCTAACGCTTGATCTAGCGTTATCTTCGGAAACTCTCTTAGCGTGCGGGCTCCGTTTGGAACGCGCCGTGTACGTTTATTTAACGACATAAAAACGACCTCCAATACGCATTAGTCGCGGACTAAATGCGTCGTAGAGGTCGTAATCCACAACCCACAAACGGCCATTTCCGGGCTGTTAACTCCGGGCCTTCGGGGTTGTTAACGTTCATTTTCACCAGTACAATCCGCAGTTCCAAACGCCTGTTCGCGAGTGGCTACCGTCTCGGCTACCGTTCAGATCAACGGAGTAAAAACGTTGATACGTCGCGATTAGCAAGGCTCTTCGTTCGGTTTACCTGCATCCGTAGCTGTACGGAAGCTTGAGCCACAGCCGCAGGTTGCAGTAGCGTTCGGGTTATTAATGGTGAAGCCACCTGTCATTCCGGATTCTTCAAAATCAATTTCGAGACCATCAAGGTAACGAAGATTCTCTTTCTCCACGACAACCTTCATTTCTTGGATGTCCATATATACGTCCTGATCGGTTTCATTATCATCAAAGCCCATAGCGTATGAGAATCCACTGCAACCGCCGGGCGTTACTCCAATACGGAGGAACATGTTCGGCACTTCTTGTTCAGCAAGCATCGCCTTCAGTTGTTCTGCTGCCTTTTCGCTAATATTAATCATGATCATATCCTCCTATAAATTAGATTCACTTCATAAGAAAAACTTATGTTTAAGAGACCTTCCGGTCAAAAGTTGCTTTCTTAAAAATATATACTTAATAAACTCAGTATAACCCACTATTCCATTACCCTCAAGTCACAACTGCCTTATGCTTGACCTATCACCCCAAAATAAACCATCCATATCCAGCTGTTGATCCCCTTATAAGAGAGGTTTATAATAAGGAAGGCAAACATAAGTAAAAATTCGGAAATTTGTCACGGAGGCTAACCCTCCGCTTTATTTTCATGAATGAACAGCTACCGTCTGGGTAAGTCTGGGAATTATCTGCGGGCAATGGACCCCGTAAAACTTTCAGGAGGAATTCATAACATGTCTACTCTTTTCACCCCCCAAACAGACGCCCGAATGATGAACATTATTGAAAAAGTTCGCGGCGGCGAAAGATTGAATTTAGAAGATGGCGTTTATTTATATCAAAGTAACGACCTACTTACCATTGGTCAATTAGCAAATGAAGTTAATCTTGCAAAAAACAACAACAGGGTATATTTTATCGAAAATATGAGTCTATATTTCACCAATGTTTGCGAATCACATTGTGCATTCTGCAATTTCCGCAAAGATGATGGAGAAGAGGGTGCTTATACCCTATCCGGTCAGGAAATGGTGCAATATGTCGAACAGCATATTCATCCAGGTGTACGCGAATTCCATATCGTGGGTGGGCATAATGACAAGGTTCCTTTCCAGTATTATGTGGATTCTTTAAAAGCCTTGAACGAACGTTTCCCTGAGGTAACCTTAAAAGCATACACAGCAGCTGAGATCGATTTTTTCACCCGAATTAGCGGATTGAGTATTCGTGAGGTTCTGGAACAACTGCGTGCGGCAGGTCTAAAAACACTTACCGGTGGTGGCGCAGAAATATTATCCGATCAATACCGTAAAAAAATGCGCGTTGATAAAGCTAATGTGGAAGAGTATCTGGAAGTTCACCGTACAGCACATCAGCTTGGCATGAAGACCCATACAACGATGCTCTACGGCTCCATTGAGTCTCATGAAGACCGTATTCGGCACATGATGCAGATCCGCGATCTGCAAGACGAAACCAATGGTTTTATGGTATTCATTCCATTATCTATGCAGCCTAAGAATAAGAATGCAGGGATTATGCGCCGCAACTCCGCTTATGAGGATCTGAAGACAATTGCGATCAGCAGATTGATGCTCGATAATTTCGATCACATCAAAGCATACTTCATTAATATCGGCCCTCAGCTAACTCAGGTTGCGCTGAACTTCGGTGCTTCTGACGTACATGGCACCATTCTTAAAGAACGTATTAGCCATGCGGCTGGCGCCTTAACACCTGAAGGCCTCACACGCGATGAATTGATTTGGTTAGTAAAAGGGGCTGGACGAATTCCAGTAGAACGCGATACGTTCTACAATCCGATAAAGGTATACGAATAAAAGACTACCTTAGATCCGTTATCCTATATTGAAAGGAAGTTCGGTCAGCATGAGAACACTACTCGTTCTGGGCGGCGGCTATGGCGGCTTGGCCCTCATTCAAGAATTGCTCAATAATCATCTTCCTCAGGATATTGAAATTATCTTAATTGACCGAATGCCTTATCAAGGAATCAAAACGGAATATTATGCACTTGCCGCAGGTACAGTAACGGACTATCACTTGCGGATTCAATTTCCGGTTCATCCCCGTCTTACCATCCGTTACGGGGAGGTGAGTTCCATTGATTTGGATAGCAAAATCGTTACAATGGAGCCTGACGAAACGGTGTCTTATGACATTCTAGCCATTGCGCTAGGCTGTACTGACAATTACCATAACATCCCTGGGGCTGATCAATACACTTGCAGTATCCAGACCTTTGCAGGGACTCGGGAGACTTATCAACGCTTAAACGATGTGAAGCCTTATGGAACGATAAACATTGTTGGCGGTGGACTAAGTGGAGTGGAATTGGCGGCAGAGCTTCGGGAGAGCCGACCAGATCTTAATATTGCTATTCTGGATCGCGGTGAACGTGTCTTGTCTGCTTTTCCGGCAAAGCTGTCACAGTACGTGGAAGAATGGTTTCATCACCATCAAGTACAGACGCTGGGACGTGTCTCTGTATCCCACGTTGAGAAAGATGCGCTTTTTAACGGCACAGAGGAAATTCTTTCAGATGTTACGGTATGGACAGCAGGGATTCAACCCGTGAAGGTTGTTCAGGAATTAACAGTACCGAAGGATCGCGGAGGACGGATCATTCTGGACGAGTATTATCGTATACCTGATTATCCGGAAGTGTATGTGATTGGCGACTGTGCCAGCCTGCCATTCGCTCCAAGCGCACAAGCTGCAGGAGCGCAGGGTGAGCAGGTTGCTCAGGTAATTCAAGCCTTATGGCGCGGCGAGACCCCTAAGCTTCATGCTATTCGTCTGAAGGGTACTTTAGGCTCACTAGGCAAGAAAGCTGGATTTGGTCTGATGGGCCAACGCTCCGTTAAAGGACGGGTTCCACGTATTCTCAAGAGCGGTGTGCTCTGGATGTCGAAACGCACTTTAGGATAAACCTAAGGGCTGCTCTTTTCCGTATTTATAACGGAAAAGAGCAGCCCTTTATTTTTAAAAAATAAATTATATGTTGCGCGACTACTTAGTCAAGGTCTATATTGAACCAAGCCTCTAGCTCTTTGATTTTGGCAGAAATCTTTTCTTCTAGCTCGTCAACAGTATCTGCTGCAACGATGTCTCCTTCGACCATGGCGAAAGGTGTTAAATAACATTCCCCACAATTGTTCAGGCATCCGTATTCGATTACATCGTAATCGGGATTTTCCTCCAGCTTATGCATTAGTTTGTCTGTTCCGTGACCCATGTTACTGGCACAAAATTCAATAATTGGTCTCATGATGATCTCCCTGTTCCGCCTAACCATTTTATTTTTTAACTTTTTGTACTATAATGAACTTACGAAAGGAGTGATTGAGAAATGAGTGAGAATGCACAAAGCACCGAAATGTATGATGAAGTATTGGAAGTGCTGGATAAGCTTCGTCCGTTCCTACAACGCGATGGCGGCGACGTTGAACTAGTTGATGTAGAAGACGGCATCGTTAAGTTGAAACTTATGGGTGCCTGCGGCAGCTGCCCAAGCTCCACGATCACCTTGAAAGCCGGGATTGAACGCGCTCTTCTTGAAGAAGTAGAAGGCGTACAAGAAGTTATGCAAGTATTCTAATCCCATTCAATATCATTCCCGATCTTCCTCTTCAGGAGATCGGGATTTTCTTATTATAGTGGATTTACCCTTCTCCTACAACATACAGCATAAAACCCGCATGCCATTAGGCAGCGGGTTTTATGCTGTAATTAGAGAGTAAGCTAGCTCTCTGTCTTAAAATGCTGGAATGATCGAGCCTTTGTACTGCTCTTCAATGAACGCTTTCGCTTCTGGAGAATTCAGTGCAGCGGCAAGCTTTTTGATTGCATCGGAATCTTTATTATCAGGACGAGCTACGAGGATGTTAGCATAAGGGGAATCCGTACCCTCGATGAACAAAGCATCTTTAGTAGGAACCAGATCAGCTTCCAAAGCATAGTTAGTGTTAATCAATGCAAGATCCACTTCATCTAATTGACGACCTAACATTGCAGCATCTAGCTCGATGATTTTAAGGTTTTTCTTATTTTCAGTGATATCTGCTTGGGTAGATGTGATGTTGGTATCATCTTTCAAAGAAATCAGTCCATTTTTGGCAAGCAGGATTAGTGCACGACCACCGTTTGTAGCATCATTCGGGATGGCAACTTTCGCACCATCAGCCAATTCGTCGATGGATTTGATTTTTTTGGAATAAGCACCAAAAGGTTCAACATGAACAGCTGTTACGGATACTAGATCCGAACCGTTCTTTTGATTCTGGTCATCTAGGTAAGGCTGATGTTGGAAGAAGTTAGCATCCAGGTTCTTCTCTGAAAGCTGAACGTTTGGTTGAACATAGTCAGTAAATTCTTTGATTTCCAAAGTAATTCCTTGAGCTTCAAGCAATGGAGCAATAGCTTTTAGAATCTCTGCGTGTGGAACAGGTGAAGCACCGACCACCAATTTCACTGGTTCTGTAGTTGATCCATTTGCAGCACCGTTGTCTGGCGCACTAGTGGCAGCCGAGTTAGAAGCATTATTGTTATTGCCGCAAGCAGCCAGCACCACAACCAGTGTCAGACTAAAAAAAGTAAGTAGTAATTTTTTCATTTTAAATCCCCCTCTTATCCTTGGTATTTGTATGAATAAGGCTATATATGGACGTACCTTATTTCCGTGTGAAATGTCGTACTAGCCGATCACCGGCCATTTGTAGCAATTGCACCAGTATGACCATCAAGACTACTGAGATAATCATAACTTCCTTCTCATAACGGTAATATCCGTAACGGATTGCTAGATCCCCTAGACCACCGCCGCCTACCATCCCAGACATTGCCGTATAGGAAACCAGTGTGACCAGTGTGATCGTAACTCCAGCGAGCAGACCTGGACGAGCCTCTGGCAAAAGAACGCGCGAAACGATCTGATTCGTAGATGCTCCCATCCCTTGCGCCGCTTCGATTACTCCGCGATCTACTTCTCTTAACGCCGTTTCCACCAAGCGAGCAAAGAATGGAGCTGCACCAATTACCAGCGGTGGGATCGTACCGAGTACTCCGATAGAAGTTCCAACAACGGCTTTGCTAAATGGAATTAATGCTACCATCAAAATGATAAACGGTACGGATCGTAAGATGTTTACAACGAATGATAAGACCGAGTAAATTACTCTGATTACTATACTATTCGATCTTCCCCATAAATACAATAGAATTCCGAGTGGTAAACCAAGAATAATTGTGAACATTCCGGAAAATATTAACATTTGCAAGGTAGCAACCGTAGCATCCATCATTTCTTGCCAGTTTAAGTCTGCGAAATTCATTACGAAATCACCTCCACTTCAAGACCTTGAGCGGTTAGTTCGGCTATTGTCACAGCAATCGCTTCAGCTGGACCCTCGAACCTTACAATCATTTGTCCATAAGGTACGTCTTTAATCGTTGAAATGGTGCCGTGCAAAATGGCAAAGCTAACACCTGTTTCTCGTACTACATTGGAAAGTGCGGAGCCGTAGGTCTTTTCTCCGAAAAAAGTAATTTTGACGGCCTGAGAGTTGTCCCCAGCAGCAGCGTCAAGCGCCGTACGAAGGGGTCCCTCATTCTGTGACTCACTACGGATGAAATCGCGAGTAACTTCATGCTGCGGCTTTAAGAATACCTCCGTAACTTTACCTTGCTCAACGATACCACCACCATGAATAACCGCAACACGATCGCAGATACTCTGAATCACGTGCATTTCGTGAGTGATCAGCACAATAGTCAGATGGAACCGTTTATTAATATCGAGCAATAGCTTAAGGATAGAGTCTGTCGTTTGTGGATCAAGCGCAGAGGTTGCCTCGTCACATAGCAGCACATCAGGATCGCTGGCAAGTGCCCGTGCGATGCCGACCCGTTGCTTTTGCCCTCCTGATAACTGAGATGGATATTTATCCCGGTGTTCTTCAAGCCCTACTAGGGCAAGCAAGTCTTTTACTTTTGTATCAATAGCTGCTCTCGAAGTGCCTGTGAGTCGCAGAGGAAAAGCAATATTATCGTACACTGTCGCAGATGATAGCAGATTGAAATGTTGAAAAATCATCCCAATTTTGCGCCGCTGTTCCTGCAGCTGACCTTGGGTAAGCTTAGTTAGTTCAATACCATCGACCCAGACTTCCCCTTCTGTCGGGCGCTCCAACAAATTAATGCAACGGATCAATGTGCTTTTTCCCGCCCCTGAATGCCCAATGACTCCGAATATTTCACCTTTCTCGATAGACAGATTCAATCCGGAAAGTGCTGTGGCCGCATGGCTGCCTTTTCCATATACCTTTGTTATTCCTTTTAGATTAATCAACGATCATCGCCCCCTTTATATTTCACTTATTCCATACAAAAAAAACCTCCGACGATCGATGCAGATCGCAAGAGGCTCTGTGTGTTTATTTAGACAATGCCTTCTCATCTGCCAACGACCACAAGCCTTGCGTCATTGTAGGAATTAGCACCATGACATTTGTACATAACGCTTATCGCGCTGTATACAAATCGGTTGCCGGGCTTCATCGGGCCTATCCCTCCGCCACTCTCGATAAGATATAGAGTATGAAATTTATGTTTGAATTTGTATAGACTTTAATGCAAGCATAAGTATAGTAAGTTTCTTGTTTTTTGTCAAAAGGAAATATATTGAACGCTTATGATTTTACCCGATTTGGCTTGCTTATTTCCTTACGCAACTGCTCATTGCTGTAGCTATATGCTGCGATTAACGTCTTACAGTTCATTTCGAGGGATTGCTTTAAATCCTCTAGATGGCTATCTAAATCCTCAAGCTGAATTTTGTCATGCAAGCCTTGATGTCGCTGCCATAAATCATCCTGCATTTCAGAATTCATATAATGAATTTCAGCATTTCTGCGCTTGCGTAGATTCTCCAGTGGATCACGATAAGAGTTCTTGATCTGTTCCAATTGATCCGCTAATGCTGGATGCACATTCAATAGTTGAAGTTGACGCAGCACTGTAAAATAAGAAAAGTGCGTTTTTAATTTGGAAGTTTTGAGGTCATAGAAATGATTCAGCACCGTTCCAAGCTTGTCCAGAAGAGAGAACACACGAATAAATCCATCTTTATAAAAATAAACATACCGCGCATAATCGCCTTGTTCCACTGGTGACATATCATCCATATAACCGGCGATTACCGATTTTCGGTAAAAAGCTGCAGCGAACCAGCTTTGCTCCAATTCATCCAATGAGGAGATCAACCCACGTGTCCAAATCTCCAGCTTGCGGTATTCGTGGTCATTATCCTCATGGGCGTTCATTTCCTTGCGCAGTAAAGCTGCAAAAGTGGCCATATTCTCCATCGCATCAGCCAATACACCGCTGTTCTTTCGAGGCGGCTCTCCAAGTATAACCCGCAGCATATCCAGTCCTCCTAAAGTTTTGTCCAGCACCACGATATACCGATTTCCACTTTATTATTCCGCAGGTAAAGCGACTCTATCCGCGAAGGGAACTTTCTACCAAGGGGTTACAACGGTGTCATTGGGTTCGTTGGATTTTTTTCAACAACGACATTTCTCGCGCTACTCAGCTGCCAGACTCTTACGCTCATATAACATAAAACACCAAACAAACAAGCAATCAACAAAATATGAGCCAAAGCGGCAAATATGTACAATCTTTCATTATCTAATGTGTAAACAACTGCAGCTCCACTAAATACCTGCATCAAGCACAGCAGAACAGCCGCTACGCCAAGAGCTCTTAGCTCGGGGTAATCCTTATGTTTCCAAAAAGCTAAATGTCCAAGCACCGCGGTAAGAATAAATAAGATCAAAGCCGCAATCCGGTGTGTAAAAACAATACCGACTCCCCCGGAAAGCTCAGGCACCCATTCACCGTTGCAGAGCGGCCAGCCAGAACATCCACCGCGTGAATCTGTATGACTAACAAAGGCTCCAATATAAACGACAACATAGGAATATAAGGCCGTAAAACAGGTTAAATTGCGGAAAGCTTTGCTAACAGGCTTCTTCTGAATCTCCATCTTTTGATCGTAATCATAATCGCCTGCTTCATGCCGTCTTTTTGTTCCAAGTGCAAGCATCAGAGAACTAGAAAAAGCGATCAAGGAAAAACCCATATGCAGTGCCATCACAGCAGCAGATTGGGATTTAATTACTGCAAGCGCTCCCATACCACCTTGTACAATTACAAACAACAAAGTCATAAATGCATAGACCAACAAGTCCCGGCGATTTCGCGCATAACGCCAAAAAGCAAACATCGAAGCAAGTGACAATAAACCAGCCAATCCGCTAAACAAACGATGAGTGTATTCAATCATCGAACCTACAGTATAAGCAGGAATTAATTTGCCATGACAGAGCGGCCATTCATTTCCGCATTCCAATCCCGATCCAGTCTTCGTTACTACTGCTCCCCCTAGTACGGCTAGGAACATGATAAGGCAAGTAAGATAACTAAGCCATTTCAACTGATTTGTCGTCAAAAAATATCACCCGCAGTTTTTAGTAATGAAGAAGCATTTTAAAAAAACCACCGCTTTTGCTCAAACAGGCGAAAGCGGTGGTTTTCCGGAATTACTGTTGAAGACTTTGATGCACTTGAACCGCTTTATCCAGGAAATTCTCAATTTCCTCGCGGGATTTACGTAATTTATTAACGAATCTAACCAATTCACGTCCATCGGAATACGCGACGAAGCTTGGAATCCCCATAATATTTTGTTCCTGACTAACATCACCTACAGCATCAACGTCAACCTCAACCAGCGTTAAACGATCTGCATAGGCTTGCTCTACCTCAGGGATAAAAGGATCGATAAACTTACAATCCGAGCACCAGTCCGCCTTGAAGATGGCTACTGTTAAGCGTGGAGATTGAATGGCTACCTGAAATTCACCAGGAGAACTTATTTTGTCCATAGTTTGTTCCGTCCTTTCTTCCATATCTGTCAAATTTCTATTCTTTAAGTGAAGCAAAATGTCATGCAGAAGTCAAACCTATTCTCTCATACGAACACGCGCAGGCTGTAATTTCATCAGCGGATTCAACAATTTTTGCAGTGCACGCGGATAACTGGAGATTTCCTGTTTAGTAAGCACGCCCAGTACAATTAGCAATACCAGGTAAATAACAACAACTGCAGCCCCTACAACAAGACAAGTGATCAGAAACGCCAGACGTGCAGGCATTAGATCCGTTAACAGAATTCCAGCTTGGTTCAAACCAAAACCAATACCTCCGGACACAAGAACCGCAATTCCAAAGCCGCCCCACCGTTTACCCATAATTTCGAAAGGTACAATGGATTTTAGCATTCGTAAATTAAGAATAGTAATGACTACGAAACAAAGTGCTGTTGCGCCGATAATCCCGTATATTCCAAATACCTTACTTAGTAAGAAGCTTGCTACTAATTTAACAATAATACCCACTAGCACATAATACATTGAAATGCGTGATTTGCCCATACCGAGCAAGATGGAGTTCGTTGTCATCATGGTGATCTGAAAGATCGTTCCAATCGTAAGCATCGCCACAATTCCGCTTCCGTCCAAGCTGCTGAACAATAACCCGTTTACAGAATAGGCTGCTGCCACAAGTGCCAACACAATTGGCATCCCTGTCAGAATAGAAATCCGCAAAGCAAGTGTAATTTGCTTCTTCAAGTGTCCCTCATCACGACGGGCATAAGCAGCTGAAATGATCGGAATCAGCGAGGTACCTAGCGCAATGGCTAGAACCGGTGGAATTCCGGCCACACTTTGAGCACGCGTGGTTAGTATACCCAAAGCTGCTGTTGCACTCTCTCTACCCATCTGATCAATAAGCAACGGTACAGCCAAAGAAGTATCAATTACATTCACTACTGGAATCGTAAGTGAGGAGAGCACGATCGGAATCGATAGTGTGAAAATATCTTTGTAAATTCCCCAAATCGGCAATTTTTGAGTGGTATTGTAATTTAAACCTTGCTGTTTATCCTCTCGGCGCAGCTTGATTGCAAAATAAATCATGACACCAAATGCTGCAATACTACCAATTACGCTACCGAAGGATGCTCCCGCAGCTATAGTTGTATTGTTATATCCCTGCTGTAATAGAATATAAGCTAGTAAAATAGCGACTAGTACGCGAGCGAACTGCTCTACGATCTGTGAAATACCACCAGCCATCATATTGTTACGCCCTTGAAAATATCCACGCATCATGGCAATTGCCGGAAAAAGTAAAAGCGCAGGTGCAATAGCCCTAACTGCCATCGCTGATTCAGGTACATCAGCAATATGTGTCGCATAGAACGGAGCGCCTATGTACAGCAAGGCAGTCATGATTACCCCTGCTGCTACTGAAAACAGCAATGCTGCATGATACACTTGTCTCGCCTCTTCAGGACGATTCAGAGCGTACCGCTCGGAGACCATTTTACTGAGCGTACTTGGAATACCTGCTGTAGCCACGGTGAGCAGCATTAAATAGATATTGTTCGATACCCCAAATGATGCTCTCCCCACATCATCAAAAATATGATCCAGCGGCACCCGCTGAACAAGCCCGAGTACCCTTGCCACCAAAGCTGCTGCAGCAAGGATAAGCGTGCCTTTTACGAAAGACTCTTTCTTGGACAAACCATTTCCCCTTCTTCACTGTTAAAATTAAAACCGGACGACCCAAATAAAAAAGAGGACGACCATAATAATTTGTAGCACAATTTTGACAACAGTACTACTAAACAACCCAAGTATTGATCCTACACTTACTTTGGCAGCTTTAGCTGGTGAAGAACCCACGATCAATTCTCCTATAAAGGCACCCAAAAACGGACCAATAATAAGTCCAAAGGCTGGAATTACAAATGGACCAAGGATTAGCCCAATCGTACTTCCGATAATGGATGAACGTGAGCCGCCAAATTTCTTAACGCCCCACGCCCCTACAACATAATCAGCAATAAATAGTACTACAACGATCAGCGTTTGAATGATCCAGAACCAAACACCAAAAGGCTCGAAAGAGAAGAACCAGCCATATACGAAAAAGCCAAGATAAATCGCTAGTGCACCTGGCAATATCGGATACACAGCCCCGGCCAGTCCTACGGCGAATAAAGCAATAATAAGAATCCAACCCAGGATCGTCAATACTTAACCCCCTAATAGCAAATATGCTCTATGGATTCACTTCGAATATAGCAATTCTTTATTATTGGCTGCCTAAAGAGGTTACCACTTCATTAAAAATATACTTTTGGACAACTTCAGCGATACCATCATTATTATTAGAAGCCACCACAGCGTCAGCCTCTTCTTTAACCGTCTCCTGAGCGTTGCCCATAGCGACCCCAAGCCCTGCCTGCTGAATCGCCGCAAGGTCGTTGAGGCTATCGCCAACTGCTATAACTTGGGACATTTCTAGCCCGAGCAGCTTACAGACTTCCTTGATTCCGGTCGCCTTATTCACACCTAGAGGATTAATCTCTAGATTATGCGGGGAGGAGTTCGTAATCTCCAGTCCACCCATATCTTGAAGGCGAAGCAGCAGCTTATGACGAAGCTCATCATCTTCGGTGTGATAACCGAATTTAAGCCATTCTCTGCCCGTTACATCCCCATCCCAGTTATCCTGTTTATGAACCTTTTCCGTAGAATAGGCCCAGAACCAAATGTCATCTTCCTTCGCAAGTTCATACATCTGTTTTACTAGCATAGGGTCCATCAGCGACCGGCGATAAATTTCGTGCGGCGCTCGCCACACCTCACTGCCATTCACAGTAATCATTGGTGTTCCTAGTCCAAGCTGTTCTGCATATGGAAATGCACTTGTAAAAGCCCGGCCTGTCGACAGACAGACATGAACGCCTGCGTCGACCGCCTTTTGAAGCCATTCCACCGTTGTAGGTGTAATAATTTGTTCATCATTCAGTAAGGTTCCATCCATATCCAAAGCAAGCAGGCGGTATTTGGCAGTCATTGCCACCCCTCCATTCTTGTATGCTCTCTAAAGAGCAGCTGTTTATTTTTTATTCCATATTCACCTTAGGGTCAGAGTTATTCGGTACCTGTAGCCGTTCCCTCCTTCGCAGGGTCATTGACATTATTACCTGACTGAAGGCTCTTCTTCGGAACACCATCAAGCCCGTATTCCCAATCATAAGCATCGAAAATTTTGCGTGCTACAGGCGCAGCACTTTGGGAACCAAAGCCACCCTCAGGAATGACTACGGCCACTGCCAGCTTAGGGTTATTACGTGGAGCATAAGCAATAAATACACCATTATCGCGAATTTGACCCTTAGCCACTTGCTGTGATGTTCCTGTCTTACGAGCAAAATCATAAGGGAAATCAGAAAAAGCACTAACTTCGCTTCGCATACCCTGTTGTATTTCTTTCCAATAGGATTTATCGAAGGCTGTTACTTCATCCAGTACCTCACGACCGAACTCCTTGACTACTTTTCCATCAGCATCTGTAATCTTGCTAACGAGTTGAGGTTTGATCCGCTGTCCTTCGTTAGCAAGTGTAGCTACGTATTGCGCAAGCTGCAACACTGTATAACTACCTTGTTGACCGAAAGAAGCATATACAAGTGCCGCTTGTGCACTACCCGCAGCCTCTATATTGGTATAGTTAATCTGTCCTAAGAATTCATTTGGCAGACCACTTCCCGTGGATACACCAAGACCAAACTCTTTCATATACTTATCCCAGACATCTATCCCCTTACTCTTATACTTCTCATATAATCTTTTACCGACCATATCAACCATGAACGCATTCGAGGACTTCTCAATCGCTCTTGCAGGGTCCATAGAACCGTAGACATGTCCTCCAGAGTTTCTTACCTTGGTTTCATGACCTGTTTTACCAAAAGTCGCAAAGCCTTTATCTGAGTAGTAGGTTGAAGGTGTAAATAGACCTTCATTCAGACCCACGAGTACACTTAACGGTTTAATAGTTGAACCTAGAAGCAGCACTGATCTTAGTCCATTCCCTGAAGTTCCTGAAGAAATCGGGTTAATGGTACCGTTCTGGTAGTTGTCCATAATACTGTTCCAGACATCTGTAGATAAGGAGCCTGATGTCCAAATATTCGTATCGTAGTCCGGCATACTCGCCATACTGACGATATTTCCCGTATCGACTTCCATCGCCACAGCGTAACCCGTTAATGCATTAGGATGCGTTTTACCCTGTACAGGATTGGAATGCAGCCACTTAATCTGATCCATAATGGCCTGCTCTGTCTTCATCTGGATATTCTTATTAATCGTTGTCCAAACGTCGTTACCTTTCACAGGAGGGACAACTCGTTCGACTTTCTCAGCCATATTCTGTGGATTTACAGAAATTTCTTGATACCCATTTTGTCCCCGAAGCTCTCTCTGATACTGTAGCTCCAGACCGTCAAATCCGACAAATTCATCATCTTTGTACGTTAGTCCTGGCTCTGGATTGTTCTTCATAGCATTTAAGATATTCTTATAAATATTAAGGCTGTTTGCTGATTTAAAAGGCTTGATATACCCTATCGTCTGTACGGCAACCGTATCTTTATCGTAATGACGAATGCTTTCCTCGACAATTTCAAGACCCGGATATTCACCCTTATGTTCCATGAAATAGGCTACTTCCTGAGTAGTCAGATCAGCCTTAATCCGCCGTGCCATAAAGCCGAGTGATTTGCGGAAATATAAATCCAGCGCTTCAATAACATCTTCTTCTGTCATCTTTTCAGCATTTGGATCGCCATATTTATTGAAATCAGCTACCAGCTTCGCCGCCAATGCATCTGACTTGGCTTTAGCTTCCGGGGTCAACGTAGTTTTACCGGTAATTTTATCTGTTTGTTTCGCGGTATACTCCTTATTGAGTGTAATATACAGCGATTGTACCGGCGTAGAGTACGCTAACTTCTCACCTTCAGCAGCATAAATTACACCTCTCATGGATGCAAGAGGTACATTTTTGGTATCTCTGCTTGTCTCCACTTCGGTTAAAGTCGGGCCTTCCACGAACTGCAACACAGCCAGGCGTATAATAATTACGCAAAATATAACGAACGTGCTAAAGAAAAACACGTTGAGTCGCAGGCCTATGGAACTTTTACTGCTGGTCTCATCTGGAGGTGAGGCCTGCTTACGGAAAAAACTCACAGTATATTTCTCTCCTTTTTCTCTAAAATATAAGAAACTATAAGTTTCACGTTATACATTATCCTTATATTTTTCGCATAAACGCTTACCGTCCTTTAGGGACGCCGAAGGCGTTTTTATTTGAAATAAGCCTGTTATTCTTGAATGGGTTCTGTCACAGGAGTTACATTCTTTTTTGGCACACCATCGAGCCCGTACTCCCAATCGTAGGCGTCAAAAATCTTTCGAGCCACCGGAGCAGCGCTGTTGGAGCCAAAGCCGCCTTCAGGTATAACAACCGCTACGGCCAGCTTCGGATTTTCTCGCGGGGCAAAGGCAATAAACACCCCATTATCGCGGTTTATATTTTTTCTGTCTGTTTTTTCAGAGGTACCTGTCTTACGTGCAAAATCATAAGGAAAATCATCAAAGGCACTAACTTTACTACTCATCCCCTGTTTGATCTCTTTCCAGTAGGATTTGTTAAACGTTACCTTATTAAGCACTTCTCTTTGAAATTCCTTAACCACCTTACCTTGCGCATCCGTAATCTTACTAACGAGCTGAGGCTTAATACGCACCCCTTCATTAGCAAGGGTAGCTGCATACTGGGCAAGCTGTAGTGTAGTATAGCTGCCTTGTTGGCCAAAAGAAGCATAGATCAGAGCAGCCTGCGAACTGCCTGCGGCCTTAAGATCAGTGTAGTTAATCTGGCCCGGTGATTCACCTGGGAGTCCACTTTTCGTAGATACACCCAATCCGAACTCTTTCATATATTCGTCCCAAACCTCAATGCCTTTATCCCCCGGATATTTCTTGTAAAGCTGTTTGCCCACCATATCGACCATAAATACGTTAGAGGAATCTGTAATCGCCTTTGCTGGACGTAGTGAACCATATACGTGACCCGATGAATTTCTTACGGAAGATTTATTATCCTTACCGAAATAGGTAATGCCCACATCTGTGTAAGTTGTTGATGTATTAAAAAAACCTTCGTTCAAACCAATTAACACACTTAATGGCTTAATCGTAGATCCCATAAACACAAGTGAACTAAAATCATGACCTGATCTACCAGACGAATTTGAAGTAATTGTACCGTTTAGATGGTTATTCATGATTTTATTCCAAACAGTAGTTGGTAAGGAATCTTTGGTCCACACATTCGAATCGTAATCCGGCATGCTTGCCATAGCGACGATATTTCCAGTCTCCACTTCCATTGCTACGGCGTATCCTGTTAAAGCATCCGGATGTGTCTCACCTTGAACAGCATTGGCATGTAGCCATTTGATCTGATCCAATATAGCTTGTTCTGTCTTCATCTGGATCTTCTTATTAATGGTCATCCAAATATTATTACCTTTTACAGGAGCAACGTTCTGTTCAACCTTCTCAGCCATATTCTGAGGGGTTATCGAAATGACCTGATAACCATTTTCTCCTCGCAGCTCTCGTTGATACTGCATTTCCAGACCGTCAAATCCCACGTATTCTTCTGCTTTATACATAAGGCCAGGCGAAGCATCTTTTTTCATAGCACTACGAATATTCTTGTATAGCGCTATGTCTTCAGTCGATTTGAAAGGCTTCCCAAAGCCGACCGTTTGAACCGCCACCGTGTCTTTATCGTAATGACGAAGACTTTCCTCCACGATGCTAAGTCCCGGATAATCGTCCTTATGCTCCATGAAATAGGCTATTTCTTTTGGAACTAATCCAGTCTTAATTCGCCGCGGTACATACCCTAAATATTTCTTGAAATCTAAATCTAATAAATCCAAGATATCTTTCTGAGTAAGCTTAGGTGCATTGGGATCTCCATATTTAGCAAAATCAGCCGCAAGTCTTGCCGCAAGCGCATTAGACTTGTTCTTCGCCTTCTCCGTAAATGAGGATTCCCCTGTTACTTTATCTGTTGTTCTAGCTGTGTAATCCTTAGTTAATGTAAGGTAAAGTGATTCCGTAGGTGTTGAAAAGGCAATCTGCTCTCCTTCGGCAGCAAAAATAATCCCACGCAACGCTGCGAGCGGAACAATTTTCGTTTCCCGATTCGTTTCTTCTTCAGACAACAGTGCTCCCTCAGTAAATTGCAAACCTGCAAGACGAACAATAATAATGCAAAAAACAAAAAAAGTGCCAAAGAAAAAAATATTCAGTCTCAGACCTACAGAATTTCTTGAAGATATCCCGTCCTTAGGCGGGGGCAGCTTACCAAACAAGCTCACCAGCTTTCTCCCCTTCTACAAGCATAAACGCCTTCTTCATCTTTATAAGGATGGTAAGTGTTTAAGCGAGAAATATAAGACATAAAGTATAGCGTAAACCTTATACTTTCTTATATTTAATGTCTGACACACCGTTACCTGCGACATTGCTCTCATGATGAAGGTGATTTCTAAGCTGCTTATTGTAAGCATAACACTCGCATTTAAGGTAGAGCTGTTGTAACTTGAGTTTATTGTACCACACCCAAGGAGTTCAGCGCCCTCACTCAGAGGGCGTTCTCCCTTATATGAGTTTCATCAAAGTCCTTCGGATTGAACCAATCTCCACTGCTCGCCCAAGTCGGATCCAATGGGATCCACGCTTGCCGATCACTTATATATACTTCATTCCAAGCATGTGCACCATAACCGCCACGTCCGTCATACCCTTGGCCTGTTACAACCCGTACTTGTAAGCCCTGTGAACGGGCCATCACTGCGTACAATCGGGCATAGTCTATACACACCCCTTGCCGAGTGTCGAATGTATCCTGTGGTGTCTGTTCATGCCAGACCTTGTTTTGCAAATAATTATCAGCTTTGGCATAATCGTAAGTTACACGCGAACCTACCCAATCATAGAGAAGTCTGGCTTTTTTTTCTTCGCCCTGTGCTTGTCCAGCAATGTCTTCTGCTGCTCCTATAATATCCTGAGGAATTTCGTGATCAATAACCTCATATTTTCTGCGAAGAATATCATTCATCTCAGCTGCAACGGTCTTCGTCAGGATAGGGAGCTTCTTCTGCACGGTCTCCCCAACAATAGGTTCAAATACAGCGGCAGCACTTTGACTATAGATTGGAGATGACTCCACATAACGACTAAACCCACTCTCTGGATTTAATCCGACACAGATAAAAAGAGCAAGAACAATTACCAGACTACGAGTTAAGCCGATAATTAATCCAACAATTGCTCCTCCCATTCGGCTTACTTGCGTAATCTTTCTATCTTTAAATTTCTTAGTACGCCGTAATTGCGGAAAAGGAAGCAACATGGATAACAATCCCAGGAGCATACGAATCAACATATAAGAAATCAGGAGTAACAGCAGAAACCGAACTAGCGGGGATTCCGATAGCACAGACACCGCCGTATAATAAATTTGCTGCCACTGGGCAAGCTTCGTATCAGGCAAACTAATCCCCGACGCCCAATTCTCTACATAAGGATTCAGGTAAGCCGCAGCTGGGATAGCTAGTACCAAAGATACTATAGTAAATAATCCTGTTCCCAGCAGTCCAAATAATCTTCCGGTGGCACTTGAGAAGCCTCTGCTCCAGCCTTGCAATAGTGAGAAGACTACAACCAGCAGGAGGGCGATGGAGATGATATTAGCATCACTCACACTAGCCATCCATCCGTTTATCATATCCGCTCACTCCTTTCAGTCGCCTGCTTGCTCGGCTGTTATATTTTTTGAGTTCAAGCCTATCACTTATGTTTTTGGGCTTCCTCGATAAATGTTTTTGTCGTATCTGTAACACTCCACTTCCCAAGACTAACGCCACGGAAAGTAACCTCTACTTTATCTTCACCCGCTGCGCCCTTCACTTCAATATTTGGGGTTGTGATCGTAAATGTCCCATCTCCATTTGAAGTATACTTCGCATCCTGCGCTTCTTTAAGCATAACCTCTTGCGCTTCCTTCTTTAGCGTACTTACTGTTCCATCCGCCACCTTATTCACAGCGTTACCAATTTGGTCCATTGTAACACCACTATAGATGAATAAACCTACAACGATAACAATGACAATCGCCCATTTCAGAACGGTTTTGACCAAATTAACAACCGCAAACAGCAGGACAAGCGCAATAACAATAACTAGCCAATTTTCCCTTATAAACTGTGACCATACCTCTGGATCCATCAACCTCACAACACCCCTATCACCTAATTTCGTCCTAAGGATTCTCACTTCCCATAGACATAACGCCAATATTAATTATTATACATGAATGCCCATCATAATTCATGGTTCCACCCTCCGCGAAAGGTATACCCTACTAAACGATTTAAAAAAGCGGTATAAGCCCTCTCTGTCCCACGTAAAGTACAAGTAGTGCTTTAATTTTGTTCTTCATTATTAAGCCGTCCTGCGTTAACTTGTGCTGTAGGTGGCTCTTGGAGGTGTTTCCCTGTGAAAACTGCGCTGTGGCTATACTTATTTCTCTTTCTGGCTTTCTTCGATTTACATGCTCAGTATCCTGTCCTTACACCCTTTGCCATCTCTCTTGGTGCGGGACCCACCTTTATTGGCTGGATGATGGGCATGTACTCATTGACCCACCTTCCCGGCAATCTACTTGCAGGCGTACTCGTCGATCGCAACGGTTCCCGCCGCTACATCGTCTTCAGCCTTGTCGCTGCGGGAGCTATTTTACTGCTGCAGGCTCATGTGCAGCTTCCATGGCATCTGCTAATGCTAAGAGCAGCGAGTGGATTCGTCCTCGCCTTCCTCTCTCCAGCATGTATGACACTGCTGGCTTCATTGTCATCGGATGCCACAGAGCAAGGTAAATATATGTCCGGACATGGTATCGTTCATACTTTAGCTTCAGTTGTATCCCCTGCAGCGGGAGCTTTTATTGTAGCAAAAGCCGGCTACTCTGGCACCTTCACCACACTTGGATGGCTGCTTATCGCAACAGGAGTCATGGCTTTTTTCAGTGTACCTGCGCCTTCAAGACGTACATTAAGCCCGCTAAGCACAGCGCAGTCACCAAAAATCCCTGCTAAACCTTCTATTCCGGCGAAAGATGATGATCTCGTATCCAAACGTTATTACCTATTACCTTTTTTCGTTTCCTGTTCACAAGGCGTGCTCTTTTTCGAGCTCCCACTGTCTCAAACAGGCAGTAACAGCATTCTTTCCACAGGCATCCTACTGTCACTCCTTAGTTTAGGTGCTTTGGTAACGCTCAGCATGCTCTTCCTGAACCGTCTTTCTCCGGGAGGAAGAATTGCAGCGGCATTATTGGGAATGGCCATCTGCTTCTTTGCACTCGCTTCATTCCACACCATTCCGACTGCCGCTATTCTCTTTATGCTTGGTGCGGCTAAAGGAGTGTTGTTCCCTGCAATGGCATCACTTTTTATTAGTCTAGGCGGCCCTGGTCGAATGGGTCGGACCTTCTCCTTGCAGTCGATTGCCATGTCACTTGGTGCATTCGCTGGACCCGTAGCCGCCGGACAGCTAAGGGGATTCGTTTCACCTTACTTCATAGCCTTTCTACTGCTCATGGTCGCGTTGCTTCTGCTTCCGCCTAACAATACAGGGAAACTATCTGACCTCACTTCCAAATGGAACGGGCGAGCCGCATGATTCTTTGTTTTTACGACATTTCCCGGGGAATGAAGACTTTCCTGCAGAAACGGTTGTTAAAAATGACGATCCTTCGGTAAACTATAATGAGTCTGAAGCTTGGGGCCCATTTCCGGAGGTGATTTTCAGTTAATGTCCATTACGATTATTGTCGAAGGCAAAAACGATCGTAGCAGATTACGGCGTGTGCTGGTACCGGAAGTAGAAATCCTATGTACCTTTGGCACATTAAATACACTTAAATTAGAGTCCCTTCGGCAACAAGTAGGGGATGGAGAAGTGTACCTTTATCTGGATAACGACTCTTCTGGCAAAAAAATACGCAGTGTTCTCCGTGATGCTTTCCCCGATGCCGGTCACATCTATACTCGTCGCGGATATGCTGGGGTGGAGGGTACGCCCGATGAATACAATATCACTCAGCTTGAGAAAGCTGGATTGGAAGATTTCATCATCTATCCTGAACCCCTTCCTTTTTAAGCTGAAACAAGCATAAACGCTTATCGTCCTTATAAGGACGATAAGCGTTTATACGAGAAATATTAAGGATTCTATATAGCGTGAAACTTATATTTTCTTATATTTCATTAAAAAAACGCCTTCTTCGTTATCCCTTCCAAAAAGGGGGATTCGAAAAAGGCGTCTTTGGTGTATCGGTATGTTCTATTCCCGAGCCAATTCCTTCAGCTGAGCCGCAAGAAATTCAGGAGTTACGGTCTCCGTATCACCTGCGTCATACAATGCACGAAGACGATTGTCTCGGTCAACTAACGCTATACGGTTGGCATGTACGAAATTTTCTTTGGAATTCCCCGCGATTAGTACTTTAAAAGAATCAGTCGCCAGCTTACGAACTTCTTCCTGATCTCCCCGCAAGAAATACCATCCATCATAATTGGCCTGAAAACGGTCCGCAAACGTCTTAATAGCTTCCCGAGTATCATTCTTCGGATCAAAAGAGATAGAGACAAACTCCGTATCTTTACCAAAGCTGCCATCCTCAACCAAAATCTTCTGTGTCTGAGATAACAAAAACGTAGTTATAGGACATACATCCGGACACTGAGTAAAAAAGAAGTATACCAACCGTGCTTTACCTTGTGTATCAGCCAGAGTAATCTGGTCTCCATTCACATTTTCAAGAGAAAAGTCCTGTACTTCTCCGATTACTGGCAGTTTTTCTTTTCCTAAATTCAAAGAGTTAACTGCCAGATAACCAGCCATAATCAAAGCAAGTAATAGCAGAAGCCAAGTCCATTTATAACGCTTAAAGGTCTGCACGGACACGTATACCCTCCCTCTTCTTAACCGTGAATCGTATTTAATACAAGTACGATCAAACTAACTGTCAGGTAGTTAATGGAGAAGAGGAAGTTCTTCTTCGCCCAGACTTCATCATCTTTAGCCTTAAAGCCCATCAAGGTCAATACTAACCAAGCCAAAGACAACGCTGTTGAAATGATTAGATAAAATATGCCTGCGTAATCGTAGGCGTACATTAACACTGGAATAGGCAGCAAAAGGGCTACATAAGGAATCATCTGAAATTTCGTACGCCGCGTTCCTTTAACTACAGGTAGCAATGGAAATCCTGCCGCTCTATATTCTTCTTTACGTCTTATACCCAAAGCCCAGAAGTGAGGAGGCTGCCATAAAAACAACATGGCAAAAATCAGCCAAGCACCTAGATCAACGCTTCCTGAAACCGCGACATAACCAATTACCGGAGGCATCGCTCCAGAAATTGCACCTACTGAGGTGCTCCATGTTGATGTCCGCTTCAACCAAAGCGTGTATACTACAACGTAAACGAACATGCCAACAATTCCAAACAGACCGGCAAGCATACCCGAAAAAGCAAACAGTACGATCAAACCTGCAATACCAAGCCCAATGGCGTATAATAATACAATGTTTGGTTTCAGTCGTCCTGTAGGAAGCCCCCTTTCACGGGTTCTTTCCATCTTCATGTCCAGGTCACGGTCGAAATAGTTATTAAAAACACAGGCCGAAGCCATAACCAGCATTGTTCCTAGCAGAGTTAGAACTAACCTGCCGTAATTAACATCCCAACCTGAGGCAAGCCAATATCCCGCAAAGGCCGCAATGAGGTTAGATCGGATAATACCGGGTTTTGTTACGGTAATGAAATCACGCCAGCCAGCACCTTCCGGTGGAGATTTTGCAGACATAGCTGCTGAGTCGGAAGAAGCTTGAAATGTTATATGATTGTCCACACCTAATGATCCTCCTTCTAAACGAACATCTAACGTTCTAGCCGAAGCATTTAAAACTTCGCTGTTAACTTTATCATAACAAACCCGTGAAGACTTTGACAGTCATGGGGCAGTAAGTTCATGAATTCGACAATTACGTGACAATAATTATTTTATATTTATTGCAATCCCCTTAATAACCTGAGCTGTATTTGGGTAATTATTAATAGAGAACTTCCGAACAACAAAGGAGAACTGACCAATGGATACTGCTACACATTTAGTTATGGGCCTAGGCTTAGCTGGGCTTTCCTTCGTTGATCCCATCGTTGCTTCTGATCCGAAACTGGCCGGAGCTGTTATGCTGGCAACGGTTCTCGCCTCTCAGGCTCCTGATGCTGATACTGCGCTGCGACTGAAGGACAATGCATTGTATATTCGTAACCACCGAGGAATCACACATTCCCTACCCTTTCTAATTCTATGGCCCGCCCTGATTTCCTTCGTGTTAGGGCCCTTATTCGGCTTTACTGATTTACAAGCCCTAAGCCATATTGCGCTATGGAGCTTCATTGGTGTAGGTGTTCACGTATTTTCTGATCTATTTAATACCTATGGCACTCAGGCTGCTCGTCCATTCACGGAGAAATGGATTGCCTGGAACATCATCCATATTTTTGATCCGTTTATATTTGGTAGCCATATCGCTGCCATCCTTCTCTGGATCACCGGTATCGTTCCACCGCAACCTTTATTTATTACGCTTTATGCCTGTACTATTCTTTATTATATTTGGAGAACCGTCGTTCACGCTCGCCTTACGCGTAATATCAAGCTTAAGGATTTACATCATAATGTCGGCGAACGTTATATTGTAATCCCTACAATTTCACTAAAGCGCTGGAACGTAGTAAAAGTAAAACAAGATGGCAGCTATAATGTTGGGCAGTTAGTGAATAACCGTCTGGAATGGTTCAAACATGCTGTTTGCTCGAATCATCCCGCTGTAGAGATATCCAAGTCGCACCCTGATATTCAGTCTTTTCTATACTTCACCTCTTATGCAGTAGCCGAAGTGGAGGAACTTCCTTCAGGATATATGGTGCGCTGGGGGGACGTGCGTTATTTACACCGCAAACAATACCCATTTGTGGCTGTATTAGTGATGGACAATCAATATCGACCTTTAAATACGTATGTAGGTTGGCTTAGCAGCGAGAAGCTCGACAAACGATTTTCCATTGATCCCGGTTCTTTACGATGAAACTGTAGACTTACGCAGAGATCTATTCTATAATCACAAAAAATCCCGGAGTATGGTTATCATACTCCGGGATTCATTTTAGTAGACATAGAAAGGAAGGCTCTCCTAATGGGTAAAGGACTTTCACTTTGGTTCGCTTGTTCTTCTATTCTTATTCTTACAGCCGCTTCAATCGCGATCAGTTATAGCTTTTGGTTGGCACTTCTGCTCGGGTTTCTCTGTGTTATGAATATTGGCTGGGGATTTATCCTCAAAGCCAAGATCAGACGCAAACAGGAAAGCCTAAGCGCTGATTAGATTAACGAGCTGGCAGAAATCCCATCCGCTCTTTAACTCCATTCAGCGTCTCTGTTGCAACAATACGTGCGCGACCAGCTCCTTCAGCAAGAATATCTGTGATCGCACCCGAGCTACGAATTTCATTATATCTTTGTTGTAAAGGCTCAAGCGTGGATACAACCACTTCAGCAAGATCCTTCTTAAAGCCGCCATACATTTGTCCTTCATAACGATCGGCAATTTGCTGAAGTGTCATTCCAGAACACTCAGAATAAATACTCATCAAATTACTGATTTCTGGCTTATTAGCCGGATCAAAGATCACTTCACGTCCAGAATCAGTCGTTGCACGGCTGATTTTTTTACGAATTACGTCCGCTGAATCTAACAGAGCAATATAGCTTCCAGCGTTTGGATTGCTCTTGCTCATTTTTTTGGTGCCATCATCTAGAGACATAATACGTGCGCCAACCTCTGGGATGTATGGCTCAGGAATGGTAAAGAATTCGCCAAAACGATTATTGAAGCGCCCAGCTAAATCACGAGTCAACTCCAAATGCTGCTTCTGATCTTCTCCTACCGGCACAAGATCCGCATTATAAACTAGAATATCTGCTGCCATCAGGGAAGGATAGACGAAAAGACCAGCGCCGACAGAATCCTTACCTGATGATTTATCTTTAAACTGGGTCATACGCTCCAGCTCGCCCATCGCTGTAAGTGTCGTCATAATCCAGCCTAGTTCAGCGTGCTGCGGCACATGCGACTGCATATAAACATTAGAACGTGCAGGATCAATTCCTGCTGCAATAAATAGAGCCGCTACAGACTCTGATTGCTCACGTAGCGCCGCTGGATCTTGAGCTACAGTGATCGCATGCATATCGACAACCATAAAGAAACATTGATGATCATCTTGCAGCTTCACAAAATTTTTCAGTGCTCCTATATAGTTCCCCAGTGTAAGTGAACCGCTCGGCTGAATGCCTGACATTACTTTTTTCATAATAGAGACCTCCGTTTGATGTAATTTCTAAGTTTCCGAGAACGCAAAAAAAGCCTCATCCGCAAGGGACGTGAGACCGTGGTGCCACCCTTATTCGCTGCTTAATCTTGTTAGGACAAGAAGAAAACAGCCTTCGTCTTCCGTTAACGGAGAAGATCCGGCCGGTCTACTAGGGCATCTAGCTCCCGTTCAAGCTCGGCGCTCAGGGGTCCATTCATCAGGAGTGTCCTACCGGTTCGCATCAACCACCGGCTTTCTGAAGGTACAATACCTGCCTACTTATCCCCGTCATCACATTATCATCATGAATTAATGCCTTCATCATAGAACCATAAAGAGAAGTTGTCAAATCACTTAACCACTACGGTATAAATCTGTTATGATAAGGTTATCCATGTTCTATTCGATTACAGTTACGATAAAGGAGCATATCTCATGAAACAGGTGACCAAAGGGCAGTGGGGCGGTTATGATACTTATATTTTGCACAGCCGTGAACTGGAAGTCACGCTTTTGCCGCGACTAGGAAATAACGTGATTTCATTGTTTGATGTAAAGAAACAACGGGAAATTCTACGGCGGCCTGATGAAAGCGATCAAGCTTTCTTTATGCAAAAACCTTACCATTTTGGCATGCCGCTATTAATTCCACCCGGAAGAATTCGTAAGGGCCAATTTCAGTTCGACGGTACAAGTTATCAATTTGACCAGAATACCGCTAATGACAATCATATTCATGGTCTACACCGAACTCAGGCCTGGTGTGTCAGCGATATTGAAGAAGATGAAGATGGTTGCGCGGTCACTACTGAATTCCGAACGGAAGATGATCCACATTGGATGGAACAATTCCCTATCCCACTTAAATTCGAAATGACATTTAGGCTTCAGGAAGCCCGATTTACCCAAACTTTAAAGGTTACAAATCTCGGAGATCATCGAATTCCTTTTGGGATCGGTTATCACACCTGGTTTATGATTGATGGAGAACCTGAGCGCTGGAATCTTAAGCTCCCAGTAAATAGTATTTATGAACTGAACGATGAATTGCTCCCTAGCGGCAATCTAATTCCACTTGGTGATCTGGAAGCCTTGAACACCGGAATGAACATGCAGGGAACTAATTTTGATACTGCTCTTCGCATTGGAGAAAAACAGCCTGTAGAAGCCCTATTATTACGCGATGATGGTTATGGCCTCCGTTATACCGCTGACGAGAATCTATTCCGTCACTGGGTGCTATATACCAAAGGACCAGCAGATCAATTTCTGTGCATTGAACCCTATACATGGCTCGCAAATGCACCGAATGTATCCGATGACGCTTCCTTCACAGGCCTCTTAACGATAGAACCCGGACAGAGTCAGAATCTGACCACCTTGCTGGAAATGATTTATCCTGAGATTTAAAGCAGATATACATTATATCGGTCTTGCCTTGCGATTACGTAAGGAAAGACCGATTTTTTTGTATGATACCTAGCAACAAAGAATTTCTATCCTATCCTCACTTTTATTTCACTAATAATTACCAGCCTTAAAACCTTTCGAAGGAATGCATGAATTAACCTCTTAGCGCTCATACTATCTTCACAACGGGCGAAGGAGGTGACACACATGGGTCAAGCAGGTCAAGGTCGTAGCAGCCGTTCCAATAACCTGGTCGTTCCTCAAGCAACTGCGGCATTGCAACAGTTGAAATATGAAGCAGCACAGGAGCTTGGAGTAACGATCCCAGCTGACGGTTATTACGGGAACTACACTTCTCGCGAAACTGGTTCTCTGGGCGGTTACATCACTAAACGTCTAGTACAACTGGCAGAACAACAACTGTCCGGTCGTCAGTAACAACGTTATCTTAAGTGTTTTATCCGGCTAGGGCATATTAAAAAAGCCTAAAACCGAGTAGCTTTTGAGCCCTCTCACACTTCTTTCTGAAGCTGTGGGAGGGTTTTTGATTTTCACAATTATTGAAATTTTATGTAAATAACGCTTAACCAAAAAATTGTTCGGAACTTTCAGCGTAGGCATTACGAGGAGAACGAATCATCAAGTTGGCCATATTGTAATTGGACTCCAGCGTAGCATCTACAATCACCATACCCTGTCTAATGGCAAATTCATAAGAAATCTCACCATGTGTCCAACGACGCTTGTACTTCAGGCTTTCCAGCGCCATTAGTCGAAAAGAAGATTGCTGTCCATCTGTCATCCCTTCTTTCACATCAGTGAACCCCCCACTCCGCCCAGAAAGAGGATTATGCCGTATACCGAATTTGCCAATCATGTTATTTCGTATTTGCACAAATACCGTACCAGAAGTTAATCCTGATAATTCTTCCTGAAGCTCCTTAAATACCATGTCCATCTGTCTTGCTAATGATAGCTGTTCTGTCTTAAGCATACTTTTCCTCCTAAAAGTTTTGTGAGACTTTGTTTCATCCGAATTGACTTCGTACAAAACTGTTTTTGTAAGCGTTTTCTCTGTTTTGTGAGCTAGCTGAGTGATTTTTCTAGTTTCGCCTTATATAAGGCTTAAGACTCATTATAGGTTACTAATAAAAGGTAAACAACATTATTCGGCAAAATTGGGTTATTATCCCTATAGATGCGCGAAATCCATAGAATTATTGTATATTAGTTTTTATAAACCGTGTTTTTTCGACATTTTGCCCTTAAAAAAAGCCCCTGCATCAGGGGCTTTTGCGTATTCATACTGAAATTCTGTTGTTTTTTCTACCGTAAAATATGTCTTAGTTTAGACTTTTTCAAACTAAGTGCTCCGTCATTTCCAAGAACTCATTAATGTCAGCTACAATCAGATCTGTAGCACCTTGCCAGAAGTCCGGCTTCGTCAGATCCACACCCAGATGCTTAAGTACCAGATTCTCTAAAGTCATCACACCAGTATCTTGCAGCAGGCTATCGTATTTATCCGCAAAGGAAGCTCCTTCTTGCAGGGCCAGTCGATACAAGCCTGTGCTGAACATGTAACCTACGGTGTAAGGGAAGTTATAGAACGGCACATCCGTGATATAAAAATGCAGTTTAGAAGCCCAGAAATGAGGATGGTATTCTGAAAGCACCCCACAGAAAGCTTCCTTCTGTGCTTCCACCATCAATTCAGACAGCTCTTCAGCATTTACAAGGCCTTCCTTACGTTTCTCATAAAAACGAGTCTCGAACAAGAACCGAGCGTGAATGTTCATAAAGAAAGCAACGCTGTTCTGAATCTTCGTTTCAAGCAGCGCCAGCTTCTCTTCAGCATTGCTAGCGGCTTTAACCTGAGCATCAGACACAATGACCTCTGCGAAGGTTGAAGCAGTCTCTGCAACGTTCATAGCGTAGTTCTGATTAAAGACAGGTTGATCATCCAGCAAATAAGAATGATAAGCATGTCCCAGCTCATGCGCCAAGGTTGAAACATTGGAAGTTGTGCCGCTATAGGTCATGAATATCCGTGATTCCTTGCTCTCAGGGAAGGATGTACAGAATCCTCCAGGACGTTTCCCCGGACGATCCTCAACCTCGATCCAGTTGTTATCAAAAGCACGCTCTGCAAACTCGGCCATCTTCGGACTAAATTTGCGGAACTGGGTAACGATATCTTTAGCAGCCTGATCATATGGGATTTTACCTGAAGATTTGCCCACAGGTGCTTCGACATCTACCCACGAGAGAGCATCCAGCCCAAGCAGCTTTGCTTTACGCTGAAGATAGCCTACGAGTGCAGGCTTGCTATTCGTAATCACGTCCCACATCGAATTCAAAGTATCTTGTGACATACGATTGATGCTCAGCGGATCTTTCAGAATATCTTCCCAACCTCTTCCTTTATAAAGCTTCAGACGGAAGCCTGCTAAGTGATTCAAGGTATCCGCACAGTTATCTGCTGCTTCGGTCCATGCTTCTTCCCATTTGCGGAACATGGATTGACGTACTTTCGGATCTGGATCATCCAGCTTGTTAAAAGCTTGACCTGCAGAGAGTAGCTTGGTTCCTTCTTCATCCTCAAACGGGATTTTAATCGAGCTCACAATCGTATCATAGTGCCCGCTCCATCCATGATATCCGTCAACAGCTAGTTCCAGCGCTAAGCTTTCCAGCTCTGGGCTCATCTTTTCACGGGCCAAATCACGGCTCTCGCTCAGCACGAACGTTAAAGGAGCAATCTCCGGACGAGCCATCCATTCTGCCCATACCTTGTCCGTAGTCTGACGAAGCACATTACTGAATTGTGAACTGATGCCTTCGAAACCAGCACGCATACTTGTCACTCGGGCCGCCAGTCTTACTGCACCTTTGTCCATTTGATTCTGAGCGCCCAGACAGTCTGCGAAGGAAGATACCTCCACTAGTCTTCCTGAACAGCTCTGAAGTAGTTCTATAACCTCGTCCAGCGCCTTGGTAGACTCAACATCCGTTGGAGCTACAGCATTCTTCACCAGACCCTGTAAGGCTGCAATATCTTGCTCAAGATTCTTTAAAAAGCTTTCTAACTCAGAAGACGACGATCCTCCAGGAAATATGGAATCAAGTTCCCAAGTCAGTGATAATGGTTGTTTCATCTGTACTCACCATTCCTTTGCTCTCATTTGGTTTTCTTTGTAATTGACTTAACACCATGGTAAAGTGAATAACGATACCGGAACATTCATAGCCGATAAACTTTAGGAGGGCATCCATATGAAGCCACTACAAATTTCACCGGAAACAGCCATTACGTTATCCAAGCAACTAGGCGTTCCACTGGAACACTTGATGCATATGCCCCAACATATTTTGCTACAAAAAATAGCTGAGCTATCCAAAAAGCAGAATTCACCGCAAGCTGAGGATGGAAATGAAGAGTCTCCTTCCGGGAAGGATTCACAATGATTCCCTTTAGTCATACCTGGCCTTATGACATTATTTTAGGCGATATGTATGTGCAGTACTGCCCTTTTTGCAACTCGGAGAATGTCCTTCTTCCTATGAAGCCAAAAGAATTGCAAATCGTTCGTGACGGCAAGAAAAAACTGCTTGTCTTCCCATGTTGCAGCGCCAGCCCCACAGTTGTAGATAACGACGGAGATTACCTCCTATTCGATCGGGCAGTTCGATAAATAAAAGGTCATCTGAATTCCAATATTAACATTTTTATAAAGCGCAGACGAGAGCATTACTCTCTTCTGCGCTTTTTGTTGTTCGTAAACTTTAAGAACCTGAAGGCAATCCATCGGCATCAACATCTACGGCTTCACCGCGCATTTGTTCTCTTAGCACAACCCACTGCTCTCTGGCAGCCCGAATCATCGCAGCATCCATAATCTTCTGATCATTAATCAGACGGGAGAACCACATTACAGCCACAGAGAACTCTCCGATGCGCCGATTAAGCTCACCAATCAGATACATGAGCCGGGCATCATTACCGCCTATTCCATCTTTTTCATACACCTTCACATATTCATCTAATGAATAACGCAAAAAGCGTTGTTCTTGCTCTGTATTCCCTTGATATCGATACAACCAAGCAATGTGATGCAGTAGACTTGCAATAATCCGATCCTTATCGTTAATGCTTTGAGCGCATAGAAGTGCAAGTTTATAGGTCTCAAGTGCAGCTTCCCAGCTTCGTTTATCCCCAAAGTCACGGCTCTTCCAGCGTTTTCCTACCTGTTCATTAAATGCCTTTCGCTGCAACTCCGTCAGCTTGTCCGCTGAATTTTCTGTAGAGGCAAACCCGCAACTCGGGCAGACGCGTACAACATAATAATCGGGATTCTCGTTTTTGTAATATGCACAAAAATCAGCATCGCGGCGAATAGCCTTTTTCAGACTAGGACGTACGCGAGAGGTTGAGAATTCATGTTCACAATTGCAACATTTGACCTTAATAGAATATAGGGGTATTAAGTCTGGCAAGTACTCTCATTCCTTTCAGGATCAACCTGTCCCTTATTATTCCTGGGGCATGTTAACAAAATGATGTGCGGGACCCGCAAGGCGACTAAGCACGAAGGAACGCAGCGGCTCTTCTACACCAGTCTCCACAAGCGCCTCTTTCATGCACTGCAGCCATTCTTCAGCACGTTCTGGAGTAATGGGAATATGCATATGCCTTGCTCTCATCATGGGATGTCCATATAATTCTGAATACAGTGGGCCACCGCCAAAAAACTGTGTTAGGAATTGATACTGCTTCTCCAGAACAGGAGAAATGTCTTCGGGAAATAACGGACCCAGCTGCGGATGAAGCTGTACTTTGGCGTAGAACACTTCCACCAAACGATGTAATGCCTCAGCTCCCCCTAAGTTCTCATATATACTCTCATTTGGATTCATTGAGGTTACCAGCTTTCTTCCATATTAATGAAACGTTTCTTAATTTATTATACCAAAAAAAAGCACTGCCCGGATATCCGTCGAAAGTGCCCCTAAACGGCAGAAAAAAGACGCTAAACTTTAGTTTAGCGTCTGGAGATTATTGTCAGTAGGTCCGAAATTCTTCATCACCTGCAGGGACGAGAGAGACCCGGATCACATATACAAAAGCACAAACGAGAACTCCGGCTACAACGCTCATCGCCATCACTCCATCCCATTTATTCTTGTAACAGAGGGTGCATTCCTTATTTACATAATATCATAACTCAAGCGAAAAAGCACAGATTTATGTAACCGCTTCCTTTATTTTTTTTGTGCTGTTTGTCCTTCTTTTCGCATACATCTAACCATAGATCAGGAGGCGTTAATTATGACTTTAAAAAAGATTGGCGGCCCACTGCTGGGATTAACATTGGCGGGCTGTATGCTGCTAATGCTGTTTCATCCGGAGGCGTCCCTTGGCGCAGCCTTACGTGGCTTGGCCATTTGGTGGGATGTGTTATTCCCCTCCCTATTTCCATTCTTCGTCATTTCCGAAATCATGCTGGGCTTAGGGATTGTTCATCTCTTTGGCGCTTTGCTTGATCCGTTGATGCGTCCTCTTTTTGGTATACCAGGTAGCGGTGGGTTTGTCGCTGCAATGGGATATGTATCAGGATATCCTGTTGGCGCTAAATTAACCGCTAAGCTGCGGGAACAGAATCTGATTAGCAGAGTGGAAGGGGAAAGATTAGTCGCTTTCACAACCTCATCCGATCCAATCTTTCTGTTGGGTGCAGTGTCCGTCGGATTTTTTCGAGATGCATCATTGGGGCTCATCCTAGCTCTCGCCCACTACGGGAGCGGTTTGATTGTTGGCTTGCTAATGTCGTTCCATGGACGCAAAGAACAGAGATCCCCATCTCAAGACCCATCCACAACTAGTTCTGCCGCCCCCTCTGCTCCATCCAAAAAAGGTTTTGGAAGAATCCATGCAGCACTACTTGCCATGGAGGAAGCTCGGCGCAAAGATGGGCGAAGCTTCGGGGAGCTATTAAGAGGTGCCATCCAGTCCTCACTAAAGCTTATTATTGTCGTAGGTGGTTTGGTTGTATTCTTCAATGTACTAATGGAACTGCTTGCCCGCGCAGGAATTCTATCCTCACTCTTTAGCTTGACCGGACATCTTATTTCCCTTGTGGGTGGTCCCCCCGAACTGGCCCAGGCTCTGATCAGCGGATTCTTCGAAGTTACTATCGGTGCCCGTTCTGCGGGTGAAGCTGCTTCTTCCATCCCGCTTCAGTTCAAGGTTGCCGCAGCTGCTTTCATCCTCTCTTGGGGCGGTTTATCTGTACATGCCCAGGTAGCCAGTATCCTGAATGGCACCGGAATTCGGTATCTGCCATTTATGACTGCACGTCTAATTCACGCCTTCCTCGCATCAGGACTCGTATTGCTGCTCTGGAACCCTGTAATGGACACAGGGCTGTCTACTGCATGGGTATCATTGCCTGCCTCTATTGCCTTTACACCTTCTGCCACGGGGATCACTGCAAGCATCGCTCTGCTGAGCCTTTTATTAAGTGCTGCGATTTTAGTCTCCCTGCTTCTCCCAGCTTTCACTGCAATGATTCGTTGGATACGGCGAAGTTGATTAACATATTGTGTTCCGGGTCAAGATTGATTATGATCGGTGTATGACTGAAATATACAAAAGGAGCCTGTACATCTTGAGATATTATGTTCTGGACCGCGGTGATGAACTATCAATCAAACTTGCCGAGCAGTTTCACAAGCTGGCGGCGGAGCGGGACCTGCAACTGGATGCCGAGTCTCCCGAAATCGTCATCTCTATTGGCGGAGACGGCACAATGCTGCACGCTTTTCATACTTTTATCGATCAAGTTCCCAATTTAGCCTTCGTAGGTGTCCACACAGGGCACTTAGGCTTCTATGCGGACTGGCAAGCGGAAGAGCTGCCCACCTTAATCGACTATATGTGCGGAACCGAGGATTCTGAGCCACAGAAACCCCGAATCGTAAAATATCCGTTACTTGAGCTGGAAATTCACAAGAAATCCGGTTCTTCGTCCCACATAGCCCTAAATGAATTTACCCTTAAAGGGGTGGATGGAACTATAATGATTCAAGTTGACATCAATGATGTCACCTTCGAAATGTTCCGAGGTGATGGACTATGTATTTCAACTCCCTCTGGTAGCACGGCCTATAACAAAAGCCTTGGGGGAGCCATGGTTCACCCATCTATAGAGGCGCTGCAGATTGCCGAAATCGCCTCCATTAACAACCGTGTATTCCGAACAATGGGATCGCCATTGCTTCTGCCGAAGCATCATCATTGCGATATTCTTTCATGTAAAGATCAGCGTTTACTACTGACGATAGATCATAACAATATCCCGGTAGACGACCTGATTTCAGTACGCTGCCAAGTATCGGACAAGAAAGTCAGTTTCGCCAGGTACCGTCCTTTCCCATTCTGGAACCGTGTCCGTGAAGCCTTTTTGGTTTAAGAATTTAACATTTTTTTGTGGCTGGAGATATCCGTATCTCCGGCTCTTTTGTGTGACAAAACTAACACCATTTGATAGACAGAGAGAGAAGTCAAATGGTATAATGAGGCTATTTTACAAAGAGTTACATAAAAGGAGAGAGTACTGTTGAAAAGATTATTATCCCTCTTTAGCATAAGTCTACTGGCCCTTATACTAGCGGTCCCGGCTTTTGCAGCTTCAAAACCGATTGACGTGTATATTAACGGGAGTAAGGTTTCCTTCACCGCTGGATCTCCATACTTAGCGAACAATTCTGTACTCGTACCTTTCCGGGTCGTCTTTGAGAAGCTTGGACTTCAAGTTCTCTGGGATGCCAAGACTGGAACCGTAACAGGTAAAAGTTCAAATCTTGCAATTACCCTCAAGATTGGCAGCAACCGCGCAACTGTTAACGGAACCGTTAAAAAATTAACGACCGCACCAGTCTCATCAGCTGGCACTACATACATCCCTTTGCGTTTTATCGCTGAGGCAACAGGAGGCACAGCCGTCTGGAATTCCACCAGTAGAAGTGTACAGATTACTACTCCTGTCTCCAAAGATAAGGACGAAGCAGCCATTACAGCATTAATCCGTTTATCTAATCAGTATTTTAATGAAGAAAAAGCGACTAGCTACTACTCCCTTATAGATTCGGATTCCTCTTACGCGGAATCAGTGGCAGAGCTCAATGAATCTTTTAAAGCTTTTGACATAAAGAATACTATTGATAGTTTGGAAATCCTCGACCTTAAAGCTGACGAAGCCACTGTGTATACGCTTGAAAGTTCTCGCAGAACAGGTGGGGCTTATACTCCAGATACAGAGGATGAATACGTATATACCCTGGTCCGCAAGAATGGAAGCTGGAAGATATCATCCGTGGAATCCCAAAGCTCGACCATTCTCCTTACTCGTGAACAAGCCCTAAAAACAGCAGCCAACATCCCTCAAAATGATGCCGATGCTATTAAAGGAACTATTACCAAGTATTATCAAGCAATGAACGAAGAGAATCTTACAGCAGTTCTTTCCACGATGACTTCATATGGTGAAGAATATGATTCTTCTCTCAAGGCAGATTTGGATGATTTCTTCACTTCGTACGATATTACCTATACTCCAGGCATTTCAAATGTCTATTTTTACAGTGCCAAAGAAGCAGCGATATATGTAGAAAGCAAAGACAAGGAAGCTAGTGAAGAGGAGACTTATGAGCAGGGCCTTATCTACATTCTATCCAAGTCGGATACCGGTGTATGGACAATCGATAACACATATAACGTCTACAATAAACTTGTGAAATCCTAATAAAAAGGGTGTTTGATTCCATGAAATCGAAAAAAGTAATAAGCGCACTGTTAACCAGCTGTCTGGCTTTATCTATTACATTTGCTCCTGTAGCCTCTGCTGCAGATGCCGTTCAAGCTTCTACAGACAACAGTGATCTTATTAATGAAGTAATGAAGCTATTAGAGAACTATAACCTTTCAGATGTAGATAAGAATACTTTGATTCGCGGAGCCATTGACGGCATGGTGAACACACTGGACGATCCATACAGCCAATACTTCAATTCCGAGGAAGCGGCGCAATTTGAACATGCGGTTGATCTCGAATACGTTGGCATCGGTGTTAAATTACAATATACGCCGACAGAGCTCTACATTGAAGAAATTTCTCCAGGTTCTCCTGCAGAAAAGGCAGGCTTGAAACGCGGAGATACGATTCTCAAAATTAACGGAATCCCCGTTGACGAAACGGATGATACCGAACTCAGTGGAGCCGCAGGCACCAAGGTCACCTTATTGATTCTCAGAAATGGCGTCTCTAAAAATTATGTTGTCACCCGAAATGAATTAAATTCGACTTCCGTTTTTGGAACCCTCATTGGACCGAAGATTGCTTATATTTCGCTCAGTGGTTTCACCCAGAATTCTGATGAAGAATTCGCTGCTATGCTGAAGAAGATGCGTGCAGCAGGAATGAAATCCATGGTGTTAGATTTACGTGATAACTTGGGTGGCTATATGGATTCGGCATACAACATTGCCTCTAGCTTTATGGATAAAGGCATTATGATGTATACCTCTGATCAAAGTGGCGCATTAACTCCTGTAACGATTACTAGTGGCAGCAAAATCGGTGTACCCGTCGTAATTCTAACCAACGAATATACTGCAAGTGCATCTGAAGCTCTTACTGGGGCCCTGCGTGACAACAAGCTGGCAACTGTCGTAGGCACTCGCTCTTACGGCAAAGCGCGTATTCAAAGCCTAATTAAGGTGTCTAATGGCGACATGCTGAAATTAACCACGCAGAAATATCTGACCCCTAAGAAAGAAGACTTTAATCATATCGGTCTTACACCGGATATTGAGGTTAAAGGCAAAACCGCACAGCTGATTACCGCCCTGCAGATTGCTGGAATGAAGACTTTAGAAGTCACCGGAGATCATCACATCTTAAATATCAATGGCGTTCCTTTTGCTGGTAATGTCGGTCTTGTGAAGCAGGGCGATAAAACTTATGCTTCTTCGCTTGTGCTGGCTGCACTTATCGAGGGTGAGGTCACATGGGATGCCAAGAATAAAAAGGTCATCGTAAAGAGCGGAGCAGGCAATTCCACTGGCTTTACGATTTCCTCCAAAGAGGCGCTATCCCAGAATGGTGAGACCTACATTGAATTAAATGCCTTTAAGAAGAAGTTCCCCGCACTCGTGTGGAGTTACAATGCTACACAGAAGCAATTGAAATTATCTGTAAAATAATCCATAACGATATGAAAAGGCAGCAATTCTCCAGAGATGGAGGGTTGCTGCCTTTATTGTTGTACAATATCCATTTCAAAAAAGCAAAAAACGCCTTCGGCGTCCCAATGGACGGTAGTCGTTTATGCGAGAAATAAAAGGATAATGTATAGTGGAAACTTATACGTTATCCCTATATTTAGAAAAAAGCTGTCTCACTCGTAGAAGTTCTCTACTTATGGTCAGCTTTCATCTTTAAGATTCTGAATTCTCTACGTTTTGTGCATTTTGGTTATTTTGAGACTTCTGTGTGTTTTGTGTGTTTTGTGTGTTTTGCGGCTTTTGAGATTGACCTTGTGGTGGTCTGCTTTGAAATTCCTTTTTGGACTTCTTCCCCTGCGAATCTTTACCCCGGTGATTTCGGCTTTGATGTTCTCTTAAAGGTCTTTCCTTAGCAGAAGTCATCTCTTTAAATGCAGCAGATGAATTCGAACCTGGCTTAGATGACGTTTCTTTGGAGGAGAACTCTTTATCTATAACCGCTCCATCATGATCCTCGGCTTCTAGCTCCGAATCTTCTTCCTCACTCGGTTCTGGTATTTCTTTGATTAGAATATCCTTGAACATGCCTTCTTGTGGTACCTCTTTTAATTTATGCAACACAAAATATGCGCAGCCAAAATTGCAATATTCATTAATATAATCGACCATGCCAGAAATCGCTGTATCCCGATTCACCTTAGGGTGGTTATCTCGGTAAAAGCCTTTCAAGCGCAGCTGACTGTAACCCCAGTCACCAATAATATAGTCGTATCTTTCCAGCACTTCGCTATATCTTCCGCGAAACGCCTCCGGATTCCAACCATCCTTATGATCTAACATAAGTTCGTAGCCTTTTCCGCCTATAACGATCAAACTTTTTGCCGCCTGCCTTTCGAAGGAAAGTATTTTCGTTGATTATGCCGTCATTTCCGAGAAATATTGGGCTTTCGGTCGCTGTTGTTGATTAATTTCTTTTATTTGAACCGCATCAGCGGTTGAAATAAATCAACAGTGTATGCTTACGATGCTAGCTTTCCTTCGGAAAGCTTTCAGGCAAACGCTAACGCTCCTGCAGCTCCAACATTTCTCTCCAATGACTCAAATCAACGTTTTTTTATGTGTAACCTATGGGCTGAGTGTTTCAGAACGCTATCGCTCCTTCAACCCTCTTCTTAATAACCTTTTTGTGACTTTGTCACTATTTCAAAAAAATTAACTAGAAGAAACTGCGCGTTCCTCACGAGCTTGAGCGGCAGATTTTACCTGCTCATGCGCACGATAAGAGCTGCGAACAAGCGGGGCTGATTCCACATGGCTGAAGCCACGCTTTAGCCCCTCTTCCTTGAGCAGTGCGAATTCCTCCGGTGGATAATATTTCTCCACATTTAAATGCTTTGGAGAAGGCTGTAAGTATTGTCCTAAAGTCAATATATCACAATTTACGGCTCGTAAATCATCCATTGCTTGTAAAATTTCATCCCACTCTTCACCGACTCCAAGCATAATGCTTGATTTGGTAGGAATGTCCGGCTTCATTTCCTTGGCTCTACGCAGTAGTTCCAACGAACGGCGATACTTCGCTTTAGCCCGCACACGGTCTGACATCCGTTCCACCGTCTCAATATTATGGTTAAGAATGTCTGGATTACTGTTCATGACAATCTCTAGACTATTTCGTTCTCCCAGGAAATCTGGAATCAATACTTCAACACTACATAACGGAAGGCGTTTACGAATTGCCGCTACCGTTTCAGCAAAAATCTGGGCGCCACCATCCGCAAGATCATCACGGGCTACACTGGTCACCACGCAATGGCGAAGGTTCATTCCCTCTGCAGCTTCTGCTACACGTTCAGGCTCCTGAAGGTCCAGCTCTGTCGGCAGCCCTGTATTCACAGCGCAGAAACGGCATGCGCGAGTACATATATCACCAAGAATCATAAAGGTAGCCGTTCGATTGGCCCAGCATTCATAAATGTTCGGACATCTAGCTTCTTCACATACGGTATGTAAAGTTTTAGAACGCATCATGCTCTTGATTTCCTGATAGTTATCACCGGTAGTTAGCTTGATTCTAATCCAATCCGGCTTAGGCTGCTTTGCTGTTTTGTTCGTCAAAATAATAAACCCCGCTTCCTCCTGAATGTGATGCTGCAGATGAAAGATGCTGCCTCATATTATACCATGTGCGCTTTACAATTGCCTGTTTTTGTGAAATATGCAGGGCATATCAACTTCGATTCCGGCAGAGTATTTACTGGTACCTTTAGACAAGAACGGATAAAAAGTAGCTTTTTGCTTCAATCTATAATAAAAGCTTTATCCGAAGTGCCTACATTCAATTCTACGCCCGGACAAAAGGAGGCTGTTATCTTGCTGGCCCTATTTAAGAATACTAATAACCGGAGAACGATGTTGTGTCTGTCCGCGGCCGCTATCCTTTGGGGTGGTTTAGGCCTTCCCGTTCCGGCAGCTGCAGTACAGGCTACAGTCCAACCGGTGGAAAGCAGCGGCGATCCCGTTAATGCTAGCAAGGAATCCATCTGGACTGCACGTAGAGGGATTTATGATCAAATGAGTGCAGCCACTGGAATTCCTTGGTTTAGATTCGCCGCCATTGATCAATATGAACGCACCATCGCCAAAAAAGGGTCCTCGGACAAGCCCGTCACTAACCGTCTTACAGGAATCATGATTCCAGCACCCGTATGGTCCGGCCCACTCAACCCGGATCAAGAGGATACTTCCCCGGAATCCATTACCTTCTTTAACGGCTTTGGACGTGATGGCTCAGGAGACGGAATCGCTGATCCAAAGAATGATGCTGATGTTCTTTATAGTATGGCTAAACACTTACAGAAATATGGTGATTCAGCTAGTGATTTCAGTATCGGTATTTGGGAGTATTATCACAATGGCCGTGCCTCTCAGCGCATAGCTCAGTTCGCCAAGCTCTATGAGCATTTTGGGCGGCTTGACCTGTCAGGTAATGCTTTTCCGCTTCCCTTAAGTAATTCCTATTCTTACCGTAGCACTTGGGGAACTGGAAGAAGCTGGGGGGGAGCACGCATCCACGAGGGGACTGACCTCTTTGCACCACAAGGCATGCCGGTACGCAGCACCTGCTTTGGCTTAGTGGAAACTAAAGGCTGGAACCGCTATGGTGGCTGGCGAATTGGAATTCGCGATATCGAAAATCGTTACCATTATTACGCTCACTTATCCGGATACAACAAATCCATTTCACGTGGAGATATTGTCTCACCGGGGGAAATCATTGGCTGGGTAGGCAGCTCAGGCTACGGTAATCCAGGAACACAAGGGAAATTCCCGCCACATCTACATTTTGGTATCTACCGTGACCGTGGGATTACTGAATGGGCTTTTGACCCTTTTCCGTTGTTAAAACAATGGGAAAATCAGGAGTATAGAGACCTAAAGAACAAAAATAAAAAAAGTGCCACACACAAGGAATAACGCCTTCAGCGTCCCTAAAGGACGGTAGGCGTTATTCGAGAAATATAAGGATAATGTATAGCGTGAAGCTTATACTTTCTTATATTTTTATATAGAAACGGCTTCGACATCCTTTTGAGGTGACATCCGTTTCTTAATGAACAATAAGGCCCCTTCTTTGGAAGAGGCCTTATACTATTTTAATACAACATTAAACAGCCAAACGGTTCAATGCTCACTGTAAGCTTGTTAGTATTTTTAAAAGTAGCTCCTGACAATAGATCAGTTAACACATTTTTATCCGAACGATATGCACTAAGCTCAAGCTCAAACGCATTTGGAGAATTATTGATAATTAACCCTATTTTCTCTTGACCCACACCCCGGATATAACCGAGGACATTACGAACTTCATCTGTGAACCAAGGACGGAACGTGCCTCTTCTTAGAATATCACAGCTTTTTCTTAAAAAAATCAGTTCTTGATACCATTTCAAAAGCGCTGTATCCTGAGTTTGCTCTTGCCATACCATAGCTTTTCTACAGTGAGGGTCCGTAGCTCCTTCCATTCCAACCTCATCCCCATAATAGATCATCGGAATACCGATATAGGTCATCTGAAAAAAAACTGCCAACCTCATTCGTTGAATTGCGGTACCCACCCGATCCCAGCCACGTCCCCCTTCCTTACATGCTGTAAGAAAGCGAAGTGTATCATGACTGCCAAGCAACTGAAACATAGCTGAATTCGCCTGGTCATTATACAACGCCTCCTGATGGAGTAATTGCTCCATAAAGCGATCTGGCCCCGTTGTCTGCTCTGCAAAAAATTCAAGCACGGCATCCCGAAGAACATAATTCATGCCACCATCAAATTGATCTCCTCTAAGCCAAGGCCCAGAAGCATGCATGATCTCTCCGATGAGTAGGATTTCAGGATATTCAGACTTGAGCTCTTGCCGGAAGCGAGACCAAAAAGCCGGGTTGACCTCGTTCGCTACATCTAAACGCCAGCCGTCGATCTCTGTTTCACGAATCCAATACTTAGCAACATTAATCATATAATCAGCCGTCTCGGGATGATCCATATTCAGCTTTGGCATATGCGCTTCAGCTTTGGCGAATGTCTCATAATTCGGTGCGGGCGTCTGTACAACTGGATAGGAACGAATAAAGAACCAGTCTTTATACAGGGACTGCTCGCCTTTTTCCATTACATCCTTAAAAGCAAAAAATTGATCTCCCGAGTGATTAAACACAGCATCTAGAATGACCTTAATTCCATGACGATGCGCCTCACTGACCAGCGCCTTTAATCCGTCTGTATCCCCAAATGCAGGGTCGATTTTATAGTAGTCAGAGGTGTTATATTTATGCTCTGAAGGAGACTCAAATACAGGCGTCATGTAAATAGTATTTACACCAAGTTGCTGCAGATAGGGTATTTTGTCCGAAATGCCCTTTAGAGTTCCACCATTATAGCTATTAGGATAAATTTGATAGGTCACCGCATCCTTACTCCATGAAGGTAACTTCAAAGCCTCAGAACGGTGAAGGTATGCATATTGAAAAGAGCCTGCACGCTCCCGATTCTCCGACGCCACCCTCTCTCCATACCAAACATACTGCCCTGCTGCATTCGCTATATGAAATAGATATCTGCATCTTCTAGTGCTAGTGTGAATTATTGCTTCATGAATATCATAAATACCAGCCGACCCAATCCGCTCCATCTGCAAAGGAACTTCTTGTCCCGGAGAATCATAACGATCCGAGTGGATTACGGTACAGGATAATTGCTGTCCAGCTTGCGTAAATAGTCTGAGCTTAAGGGTCCCTGTACCTACAGGGTAGGCAAATGGATCTTCACTTGTATGATATATAAACCATGATTGAGGCATAACTTATAAACTCCTTCTATACTTTTATCGTTCTATCTATCGGTTCATTCATCATTAGAGAGACTGCTAAATTTGTGTTATTATGGTTACAAATACCGTTTTCAAGTTATGAGGGACGACGATGAAAGTAACAATCTCTGATATTGCCAAAGCAGCCAATGTGGCCAAATCGACTGTATCTAAAGTACTAAATGATTCCCCGAAAATATCACAGGAAACGAAACACAAGGTACGAGAGATTATGAAGCAAATGAACTACACACCTAGCAGTATCGCTACTGGATTAGCCAGACAAAGCAGCTACAATATTGGCCTACTGGTCGATATGTCTAAAGAAAGTGAGTTTCTAAACCAATTTTTTTACAACATTATTGGTGGAATCGAGAGCGTAATTGCACCTTTAAAATACGAGCTGACCATTTCCAACGTGCAACATAGCAGTCCAGAAGGCCATTTTCTAAATAGGCTTGTGTTTAGTAAACGTGTCGACGGAATTATTGCCAACAATTCTGTACTGACAGAAGCACTATCTGAAGAACTGAATCGACTGGAGTTTCCTTACATCTCCATTGGAGAGATTATAGCCCCCGGAAGCTGGGTTGATTTTGATAATGAAGCAGGCGGCAGCATGCTGACGGAGCATCTCGTAGAACAGGGTTATTCAAAAATAGCCTTCATAGGCGGACAGCAGCAGGAAAAAATTTATACCCATCGCCTAGGTGGATACTTAAGAGCGTTACAGCAGACAGACCTTACCGTTCACCAGAAATGGATCATCAACTGCAAGGCTGATGAACATGACAGCTATCATGCTGCGCTTGAGCTTCTGCAGCGTGAGGAACGGCCAGACTCTGTAGTGTGTATGAACAGCTATGTAGCCTTTGGGGTGCTTCAAGCCGCAAAAGCACTCGGAATTGATGTTCCATCAGAACTCGGCATCGCCGCTTTCGATGAATATCCGCTCTCCCGTTATACAACACCTCCTTTAACTTCCCTTAATATTGATACGTTCAAGCTGGGTGTATCTTCAGGCCAGCTGCTGATGGAGCGCATTCGGAGCAATGATATGCCCCACAAGCATTCGCTACTAGAGCCAGAACTAATCCCTCGTGAATCAACGATGAGAATCAAATTCTCTGGAGGTACTTCGTAATTATTCTGCTTAGAGAGAATGAATCGATGGATTAAACTCGTTCGAGACCGAATCACCGGAACTTAATGCAATACAATTGAATTTAATGGGACTTGAATAGGGTTGATTGCATTTGATGCAATAGAATTCGTTGTAAAACGGATCAGATTCAATTCTATTGCACTATGTGCAGTCAACTCTCAGTAAATCGTCTAAAAACAGCGATCCACCTGAATTTTATTGCACATAGTACAGTAGATTCATTCTTCCAGTTCTAATAGAGAGATTCTATTGCACTATTTGCAATGAAAGAGCTTCATCTGCTTACTAAGGAGCGGCTCCCGTGAGGGGCCGCTCCTTAGCTTGTGAAAGGTATTATGATTCAGTTGACTAGCAGCTTATAGATCTTTCCAACGCTGCACGGTTAGATTCACTGTTTGTGCGCCGCCTGCAGGAGTAAGTGCTCGGTTGGAAATGTCCGAGCCGTTCGAGTTTACCTCCACATTAGTCCAAGCGCCCCGCGTAAACTTATATTGCACCGCTGTTCCTGCTGGCAAGCTCAGCGTGATGGAGTATACCCCATCACTACCTTTGGTCAGTTGATAAGCTGGATCCGCCGCATTCCAGCTGTTGAAGGTACCGGTGAGGTACACAGGTCCGCTCGCCGGAGTAGACGCTGGAACATTTACACGGAACGTCACACTGTCTGCTTGAGGTTCCCCTGCGCTGATACTTCCGTTCACCAGACTCCAGGTTCCAGCAGCAAAATGATAATTACTGCTGCCATTGTTATCCCATGTACCACTGCCATTATTAAAGGCTGCGGTCAGCCCGGCTGCAGTGCCTAGCTGAATTGTGATCGACTTGTATCCTGGGAAAGAAGAAGCTTGAAGCTGTTCACCAGGTGCCGTCGTCCAGACTGTCGCTCCATCTAGCTTGTAATGAATGTACGAGCTGCTATATGCCGTATTCTTATAATAGATCGTTGCGGTGTTACCAGTCGGTGTTGCCGTTGGCGTTGGAGTGACTGTCGGTGTCGGCGTTGGTGTCACTGTTGGTGTTGGTGTTACCGTTGGTGTCGGCGTTGGTGTTGGTGTTGGTGTCGGTGTTACCGTTGGTGTTGGTGTTGGTGTTGGCGTTGGTGTTGGTGTCGGTGTTGGTGTTGGCGTTGGTGTTGGCGTTACTGGTCCACCCGACGTGATACTTCCAGTCGGCGTATAAGTCCAGGTTCCTGTACCGAATAGATAGTTGCTGCCCCCGTTACTGTCCCATGTGCCACTGCCGTTGTTAAAGCATGCTTCAAGCTGGCTGGCGGAGCCGATATTAATCGTTATTTTGTTGTATCCGGCTACATCAGATACAGGTATAGCCACACCCGGAGATGTCGTCCATGTACCTCCTACTGGGCGATAATGAATATAAGGCGAGGTATAACCTTGCTTATAGTAAATCGTGACACTATTCCCTGCCGGTGTTGTAATAGACGCAATCGCACTAAGAAGAGATAGATTGCCTGCGGCATCAAATGCTTTTACCGTGTAGTTATAGGTAGTGCTAGCGGATAAACCATTATCCGTATAGGAAGTAGTTGCCGTTGTGCCTACCTTGACACCGTTACGATAAACTTCATATCCAGTTACGCCCACATTATCGGTAGAAGCTGTCCAGCTGATCAAAGCGCTAGATGCATTCTGAACCGTTGCGGTTACGTTGGTTGGAGTAGTTGGAGGAACTGTTTCTGATGGTTGTTGTTGTTTCGCATAGATTTTGGCTGAATTGGCACCTACAGTTACAGTAATTTGCTTTCCAGTTACTCCGCCTGATTGTACAGTCACTGTATCTGCAGTATTCAATTGGTTATATAAAACTGTACCTACGGTTAATGAGCTCTCAGCGCGCAATGGAATAGTTACTGTTTGCGCACCGTTTGATTGATTACTGAATACGGAGATTGCTTCTTGGCCTTGATTCGTTCCAGTGTCGATGCGGCGTGAGAAGGCATATAAGTTCTGTGCAGCCCACATTTCACGTTGTGTACCTGTACGTAGTGCTGGGTTATTTTTACGAATCTCATTAAGTTTGGCTACGTGCTTGTAGGTGCTGGCATTTTCATTAAAATAGTTCTCAATCACGTTTCCGCTTGCATCCCGTTTCACCATAGACCAGCGGTTCCAAGTATCAGCAATACCACCCGTCATAATCTGACTGTTGCCATTGCCTTTGTTCTGCTCTGTTCCTTGGAAGACAACCGGTGTTCCACGAACTGTAAAAATAAAGGTTAAAGCATTCTGCAGCTTATCAACGCTTCCACCAGCTTCCGTTAGAAAACGATTGCGGTCATGATTGTCGATAAAGGTTACCATGTGATTGGCATTCCCGTTGTAGTAGGAATCCTGTGCCAAGGTGCTTTTGATATTGGACTCAAAAGACTGTCCATAAGCAAAGCTGTTAAGCACGGAGAAGAACATTGGGAAATCGAGCATGCCCCATTCCTTGTTGTTTCCAACCCAACGTGAAACAAATTCAGCATTTCCGTCGAAATTCTCGCCAAAGGTATTAACACCCAGATAATTTTGTAGTTCACCAATATCTGTTGGCTTCATCAGCTTGGCAGCATCCACACGCGCACCGTCAGCGCCCGTATAATCAAACCAGCCTTTGATTGAATCGAATATCGCCTGCTTAGCCGCAGGAACATCGAAATCAATGTCATCTAACCCGCCCAAATCATGATTCTCTAAGTAATCCTGTGCCCACTGATCATATCTCCCATCCGCTAGAGACCAGTTAATATCTCCATTATGGTGGTACCATGCTGGATTATTGAACGGAGCTACCGGCTGCAATGATGGGATATCATAATAGGCTTGGGTACCAAGCATATAATCGCCTACGTGGTTTGGCACAACGTCAATTACTACTTTGATGCCAAGTGCATGTGCGGAATCCACAAGCTCCTTCAGCTTCTCCTTAGTACCGAAGTACGGATTGGCAGCGTTAGGGTTCTTAACGTTGTATCCGTGATAGGCTGTATTTTTACCGGTACCGTTGTTTTCCCGATTAGTCATCTGTGGCTCAGCCACTGGGGAAATCCAGATCGCGGTATAACCCATATTTTTAATATATGATAGCTTGTCGATAATCCCCTGCCAGTCTCCGCCTTTCATATAACGGAAATCTTCCTCAGAGTTTTCTCCATAGCGAATTGCCGCACCAGTAGCATTGTTGGAAGTGTCTCCATCATTAAATCGGTCAACCATAATCTGATAAATCGTGTCATTCTCATTAATTGTGCCGATGCTGGCCGCTTCAGCCTTTTGCGGTGTTAAGACAAACAAGTTAATCACGGTAGAAAGAAGAATAGATGTAATTAGAACGGGTACATACCATAACCTACGTTTCATTGCGTGCATCTCCCTCTCTTATTAAAGCGTATTCATAACACTCTAAAACCTACAACCTTGATTAAAACCAAGCCCGCCCAGTGATGTCTCTAATGTTTTTAACGTCTTTAACACAAAAAACAAATAATTTTAGGGAAACCGGTTTCCCAACTAAAAATTACCATGATTGTGAATACGTTGTCAAGCTATAAAAATTTAAATTTCACAAGAAAAAGAGCCTCCTTAATCGGGGCTCTTTAGGATTAATTATTCATGTTTTATGCTCAGCTTCCCACACTTTGTATAAAATGTAGTACTTCGTTCATGATCCGGTCCTTATCTTCACAATGACAAACCATATGACCACTGTTATCCACCATCAGTACCTGTTTTTGAGTGGTAGGGATTGTATGCTGCAAATAGTCTGCGCTTCTAGTCTTCACCAGATGATCTCGTTTTCCCTGCACAATTAGAGTTGGAGTCTCAATATGCGGATAGATTGAAAAACTCTCTCGGACCAGTCGTTGAAACTCTCTCGTCGCCTTTGGGGGCGTTGAAGTGAATTTATTAATATACGTTTTTAGCATGGAAAAGCTCGCAAGCGTCTTAAGGATCTCCACGGGATTGAGCGGAAATACGGGAGTGGACAATAAAGTAAGAGATTTGATCCAGGGTTTATACCGTACAGAAAGATGAGAAGCAATAAGCGCACCGGTTGAAAATCCGATCAGATGAACGCCCTCATCCGTCTTTAGCAGCTCTGTCAATTCATCTTCAGCACTCTGCTGCCAATCATGTCGATCTGAATGCAGAAGATCATTCCTGCTCCCTCCATGCCCTTTCAGGGTAAATGTTCTGGAACGGTAATTATGCTGCTCCATAAACTGGGACAAGGGAGAGATTTCATGCTCACCTCCGGTAAAGCCATGAATAAATAAACAACTTTCCATAATTGTCCCTCTTTTCACATTCCAATCTGAATTACAGTTTTATTGTATAATGCCAATCCCCTTAATTTTCTATACATTCCATATATTTATGTAAAACCTTAACCTAGTGATGTCAAGGTTCAGCTCTGTCAAAGGCTCAAAGCAAGAACTCTATTGTTCCCACCAAAGAAGACCCAGTACTGAGGTAATCGTTAAACCTACAGCGGAGCTGGATGAGGTTACGTTAGCACAAATAGCAGTCCCCGGTGGAACAATGATGCTGCCCGTAAAGTTCTGTGTAAACGCCCCCGGTGCCAATTGATAATTGAAAAGCGTCGTCCCCCCGCTAATAGCTGCCGTGGAAGACTGAACGGTCATCGCACTCGTGGCTACGCTGCCCAAATTATTATTCGTTGGCGTCAAGGTTGTAGGGGAAGTTACCGTCCCACCTTTTACAATTGTAAAGCTTCCCGACATTGCCGATAGCAGAGAAGAACCGCCGATACTGCCGCTTATACGTGAGATATAAACAGTTTTCCCACTGCCGACAGCATTACTAATCCGAATAGAGGTGATTGCAGAAATAAGACTAAGCACGACCAAGCTTGAAGCGGAGGCGTTGGTAGAATACAAGACGGCAGCCTGCGAAGCGCTTATTTCAGGCGGTGCGCTAATGTCTGGAGATTGGAAGGTATTCACCATATCTACAAAAAGAGGTTGATCGTTGTCATTAAATACAAATTGATTAGGCATAATTATCCCCTCCTGTTTCTAATATTCCCACCAGCTGATAGATGTCGTCGCTGCTGAAGACCCCGATGCAATCGTTATGGAAGTAGTGATGGAATTTCCGGGAGGAACAACAATTTGTCCTGTAAAATCAATAATGACCGGACCGACCGCGAGCAATAGAGATACTAGCGTGGCCGGACTTCCAGTAGGCGCAGCAGCTGAGGTTCTAGCAGTCATAACACTAGTTAACGCACTGCCAAAATTATAATTAATCGGCGTGACGGTAGTTCCGGTGACCGTAGCGTTCCGAAGTAGTGATAAAGTAACAGCCGCCGTCGCTGAGCTAGCAGTAACACGTGATACATACAATGTGCGTCCGCTTCCTCCCGGATTACTAATCTGAATAACTAACGGCGCAGCCGTTGTTACCGTAGAAGTAAATGGGATTCCAAACAATAACCCTGCTTTAGCTGCTCCCCCCTCAGGAGCTGAATCTATACCAGGTGCGACATACGTGTTGACTTGTTCTGTAAAAAGCGGCTGGCTGCTCTGATTGAATACTGAGTCGTTCGGCATGAGATATCCTCCCCGTACTTAAGCTTACTCTCATTTTATGCCGCTCTCTGTAACAGGTTGTGGGAATGTGCGTTTTTTTGCTTTTCCAGCCCAATCACCCCCTATTTCCCACCATATATTAATATCACACCATTCGAATGGCTAAGGATTGTCCCTATCGGTTTGCGGCTTATTAGGCTGCGTTTTTTAGGCTCAAGGTTCAAACGACGGTTTGGGCCTTTTTATGGATAGAGTTCCAGGATACCCATTGGAGGTGAAATGAAGTCCATAACAGCCCGGAGCTTAAAAAGTGCAGCAAAATAAAATAGAAAAAGACGGAACTAAAACGATGATCTCTTATGCAGTTAAGAATCAGGGAGATCACCCTGCTAGTGTCGGTCTGAAGAACCGCCCGAATCGTTTTGATTGTTTTATAGATTTAGCAGAGACTGCGGCTTCAAAAAAAATGAGAGTGCTAGTGCTGAACCGATTCTAAAAGTAATAACTCGAATCTCCGCCTCCACGCTACATTCAAAGGGTATTGGCAAGCAATATTGTGTGTATACGTCCAAGCCCAGTCTTTAGGTATAACTTAATCATTTACAAGGAAGGGACGAGGAACTTTGCCTAACTATAGCTCTTTTCAAGCGAATCCTGATAATCTACGAACGCTTATATTCGGACGGGATGCTTCGCTGATTGATCATCCGCTCACTACAGATCCAAGCGGAAATCTAACAACGATTATCTTAGATGGTACGATTTCCAGCGTGCTTGGCGCTACGATCACCGCGGGTACTTTGTCCTCCGCAGGTACAGTTACCAACATCCTTAACGGGACTATTACTAGCGTGCTTGGGGCCACAATCACTGCGGGTACTTTGTCCTCCGCAGGTACAGTTACTAACATCCTTAACGGGACTATTACTAGCGTGCTTGGGGCTACGATCACTGCGGGTACTTTGTCCTCCGCAGGTACAATTACTAACATCCTTGAGGGCACTATTACTAACGTGCTTGGCGCTACAATCACTGCGGGTACAATCACTAGTGTGCTTGGGGCGACCATAACAGCAGGTACGTTATCATCCGCAGGTACAGTTACAAACATCTTAAACGGCACTATCACCAGCGTGCTCGGCGCTACGATTACTGCGGGTACTTTATCCTCCGCAGGTACAATTACTAACATCCTTGAGGGCACTATTACTAACGTGCTTGGGGCGACCATAACGGCAGGTACGTTATCCTCCGCAGGTACAGTTACCAACATCCTCAACGGTACCATCACCAGTGTGCTTGGTGCTACAATCACTGCGGGTACTTTGTCCTCCGCAGGTACAATTACTAACATTCTCGAAGGCACCATCACCAGTGTACTTGGTGCTACAATTACTGCGGGTACTTTATCCTCCGCAGGTACAATTACTAACATTCTCGAAGGCACCATCACCAGTGTACTTGGTGCTACAATTACTGCGGGTACTTTATCCTCCGCAGGTACAATTACTAACATTCTCGAAGGCACCATCACCAGTGTACTCGGCGCTACAATCACTGCGGGTACAATCACCAGTGTGCTTGGTGCTACAATCACTGCGGGTACTTTGTCCTCCGCAGGTACAGTTACCAACATCCTTAACGGGACTATTACTAGCGTGCTCGGCGCTACGATCACTGCGGGTACTTTGTCCTCCGCAGGTACAGTTACCAACATCCTTAACGGGACTATTACTAGCGTGCTCGGCGCTACGATCACTGCGGGTACTTTATCCTCCGCAGGTACAGTTACCAACATCCTTAACGGTACCATCACCAGTGTGCTTGGTGCTACAATCACTGCGGGTACTTTGTCCTCCGCAGGTACAGTTACCAACATCCTTAACGGGACTATTACTAGCGTGCTCGGCGCTACGATCACTGCGGGTACTTTGTCCTCCGCAGGTACAGTTACCAACATCCTCAACGGTACCATCACCAGCGTGCTTGGCGCTACGATTACTGCCGGTACACTAAGTAGTGTCACCTCTATTTCACAACGCAGCTTTATTGAACAGTCGACTACAGGCATTACGACTGCTAATACCTATACGCCTTTGCCAGCTGTTACTACGAGTGTGCTAGGAACGTATTCCTTCTTCATCAATAATACTGGGGCAAATCCAGTCAACACACGTGTAGAAATCAGTGCGGATGGAACAAATTATTTCGTCGATACAACGGGAGATAATCCTTTAGCAGCAGGTTCTGTCGATGTCATAGTACCAGCCAGATTCCTGAAATATACCCGCCTATCCTACCAATCAGCGAATTCAGGCTCTGCATCCACGATCAATGTAAGTTTCAATGCTCAGGGCACGTAATCCAGATGACCATCATATGTTGTAACAAGAAAAAGTACATGGATATCCATGTACTTTTTCTTTGACTATAAGGACGCCGAAAATCGTTTATATTACAGCAGATCTACATATGTGCAACAAACACATAATGCCTTCCAAGGAGGAACAACCGTGAATAATATTACGCTTGGCGTCCACCTCATCGTAAAAGATGAAGCTGATCTCCTGCCCCACTGTCTCGCAAGCGTAGCTGGTGTTGACGAAATTGTGATGATCGATACGGGTTCTACCGACGAATCCATAGCTATAGCCGAAGCACACGGGGCTAGAGTCTTCCAACGCGATTGGACAGATGATTTTGCTGCAGCTCGTAATGAAGGGCTCGTTCATGCCTCAACGAATTGGATTCTAGTCCTAGATGCCGATGAGTGCCTGCGAAACCCACTTACAGAACTTCGCAGCCTCCTGCAGAACACACAAGCTCAGGCTTTTACAGTAAACATTGATAGTTGGGTAGGCGTACTACCCGAAGATAAGGTAAAGCACAGTGCTGTTCGCTTATTCCGAAATGGACAGGGTTATCGTTATAGTGGAAGAATTCATGAGGGCATTGATACTTCAATCCTAAGCAAACATAACCTCTCAGCGATTGAACACAGTCAGCTTGAAATTATTCATTTTGGATATTTGCCTGAAATCATGGCACGAAAAGATAAAATCAACCGAAATAGGCACCTGCTGCAATTAGCTTTATCCGAATATCCAGCAGACCCATTCCACTCCTACAATTTGTCAGTAAACTACTGCCAGGACGGTCAACTTCAGGAAGCGGAGACCTTGCTTCGTCAAACGCTCCAGCATGTAGAACTTGAAGCCTTCTATCGACCTACGATGATTAGAGATCTCTGTAAAATTTATCATGCTCAAGGAAAAACAAATGCGATTGATCCCTTACTCATGGTGGAACTGGAGCGTTATGACGACTATCCTGATCTGCATTTTTTGTTAGGTCAATCTTTGGAGCGCCAGGGACTTTTGGAGCGTGCGCTATTAGCCTATCAACGTGCAGAGTCCATTCCTGAACATGAGGGACTTAGCGAAAAATATGTATGTGAGCAAGGAATGAGCACCTTTCGTCCGCTATACCATATGGGTTTAATTTCACAGCGGCTTGGACTTCAGGAAGATGCTGCGAGGTTTTTTCATCGTGCACTTCAACACCATGCTTTATATACGCCCGCCTTGCAGGGGATAGCTGCTGCTTTTCAACACCTAGCTGTACCCGATGAGGAAATAGCCACATTACTGATCCAACTCGTCCCGCCAACAACTCCAACCAGTAGATCCGCGATCATCGACAGTTTATATCAGATAAATGCTTATGAGACTATTAGCACCTTATCCCGAGATGTTTTTCCATTGGAATTGGATACTGCAAAAGGGATCATCTCTTCACTCATCATCACCGGTAAACTGGAAGAAGCATGTACGGCTATAAGACAGATGATCTCACTTGCTTCCCAAGGTAACCATAGTTCAGAGTATCAAAAGCAGTGGTATACCCTTTGGGCCATTTGCCAATGGGAGCAATTTGGGGAATTCAAAAACGACCTGCTCATTCATACATCAGGTGAACTTCGTTCTGGACTGGAATACATTGCACGATGCCAACGACAACAAGAGGCATGTCCAATAGAAATAGAGGTAGATCACTTATATGCCTCACTCCTTTCAGACCTCATCGGGCAATCCGTAAAGCTGCATCAGCTCACACTTAGTCATACTTTAGTAGACCTGTTCCCTGCTTATCGATCTGAATTTGCCACAGCATTATATAAAGAAGGGAATTGGCAGGCCGCAGGAGAGGAATTTATTGTACTTGTTCGTGATAAGACCGCCGATGCAAGCGTGCTTTTTTATATTGGTGAGATGATCTTTGACAAAGGGCATTATTCCGAAGCCAGTGAATGGTTTCAGCAAGCACTGGAACAAGAGCCTGAGCATGAATCCGCAAGGATCGGCTTATCCCTCTGTTACCTTCAGCAAGCGAAGCTGAGTATGGAGGATGCTCTACAAAGCTTAAACGATCCCCCTGTTCATGGCCCGTTGCAGGAAGATATCAGAGCTATTCGTAAATCCATTTCCTTGCTGAATCGTACACCTTGGCACACAAAGTGGAGCTTCCGTCAGTGCGAAGGGAGGTCATCCTTATGAACCGTTCAAGAAAAAAGCCGTTAATTTCCTTATGTATGATCGTTAAGAACGAAGGAGACCACTTGAGTCAATGTTTAAAAAGCGTACGCGGAGTCGTTGATGAGATCATTGTAGTCGATACCGGATCCACCGACTCTACCGTTCAAATTGCTCTTAGCTTCGGTGCTAACGTCATACACCACCCTTGGAGCGGCGACTTTGCCGCTGCCCGCAACGCAGGTCTTCAGCAGGCCCATGGACAATGGATTCTCGTTCTAGACGGAGATGAGGAACTGAGTGAGGAGAGCAAAGGAGAACTGCTGCTTTGCGCTGAGCATATGGAGTACGAAGCGTTTTTTCTACGCATTCATAATCATAAAGGGCTAACCGCCGCTTCACAGACGATCACCGTCAACCCGATTATTCGGATGTTCCGTAATCGCCCTAAGTACCGTTTTAGCGGGATCATCCACGAACAGATTGCTGAGGCCATCATAACAGCTACCCCCCAGGCACCGATGCATTTGACCACCATAATCATCCATCATTATGGTTACGCAGAAGGGGTAGTGGTCAAAAAGGATAAAATCAAACGAAATGTCGAGCTGCTACAAGAACAGCTAAGGCTAAATCCTAAGGATCCTTTTCACCATTTTAATATGGCCGTGGAGTATATGCGTCTTGGAGAGTATCAACCTGCTCTAAAACATATCCAACAAGCACTAGAAGAGGCACCGCCTGATACAAGTTACATCCACCTGCTGCACAAATATGAAATTCGCTCGCTTGCAGAATTAAAAGATTACCCTGGGGCACTTGCAGCCTGTGATCGTGGAATTAACGCACATCCAGATTATCCAGACTTAGCTCATATCAAAGGGGCTCTACTCTTACAATTAGGTGCCTTTGCAGAAGCCAAAGTAGCGTTGCTACAAGCGCTGGTCATCGGAGCTGCTCCTCCCGGCTACCATACTGAGGCTGGATTCGGTTCATATTTAACCTATTATATGCTGGGTCAATTATGTGAAGAGATGGGTGATGAGACCGAAGCCATTGCTTGTTACACCAAAACCGCACAGCTTCATCCCGAACCGACTCCCGTCATTGCACGGCTGCTGAGAGCCATGAAGTGTGCAGGTCGCGACAGTGAGATCTATGGTTGGTTCCACGCTCATCTAACAGATTACACACTGACTAAGAACAGGATTCTCCTAGAATTGTTACAGAGTGAGGGATGTAACGAAGCAGCCGCACAGCTGATAAATACCATGGAGCAACCCATAGCTAAAGAAGCGGCCTTTACTCAAGCTTCTCAACAGGGACGTTCACAGATTTTGTCAGCGGATCGTCTGCTTGCTTCACTGTCCTCTTCAGCTATCTACTCTCCAGCGGTCAAAAGAGTACGCCTCGCTCTTCCGTTTCCCAAAGTTTCAGAATAGGAGGGATGTTTCCCATGACCACCCCCGATATTACACTTTGTATGATCGTTAAGAATGAGGCGAACTATCTGGAGAAATGCCTGTCCTCTGTGCAAGGGATCGTGTCCGAAATTATCATCGTGGATACCGGGTCTGAGGATAATAGCAAAGACATCGCGCTTAAGTTTGGTGCAAAGCTTATCGATATGCCTTGGGAGAATGATTTTTCGAAAGCACGAAATCTAAGTCTGAAGCATGCAACTTCCCCCTGGATTCTGGTACTTGATGCAGATGAGGCTGTAGGTCATTGGAACAAGGAGCAGCTCCAGCACCTGCTGGGCGCAGCGCATATTCACGGTTATTGGCTGCCCATTATCCACTATATCGGTGATGCCCCTGAAGCGGATTTTGTTACCGATCATGTCTGTCGCTTGTTCAGAAACGATAAAAGAATCATCTTTCGTGGAATCATTCATGAGGAAACAGCTAGCAGCATTTGGGAGCTTTCTGAGGGGGAGATAGCTTTTGCTGAATTGCATATTTATCACTATGGTTATTTAGAGGATGAATTACAGCGCAAAAAAAAATACCAGCGTAATTTAGCTCTCATCAACAGTGGTCTGCAGCTTCAACCGAACCATCTAATTCTTCGTTATGCACTAGGGGCAGAGTATTATCAACAGGAACAATATCATGCAGCGGCAGATGTACTTCTCCCATTGCTTGCTGATGTTCCGACCCAATCCGGGTATGCCTCCGATATTTATCTAAAGACTGCCTATGCGTTACAACGATGTAACAGGCAGCAGGAATCTGAAGAGATCTTTCATGCGGGGAGCTTATTGTTTCCCGGCTTCACTGATTTATTAGAAGGCTATGCCGCTTTGTTACTCGAACAAAATCAGCTCGGTAAAGCTAGACACTTCCTGCAGCAAGCCCTGAAGAGCGGAGATACAGCATATCGATATCCTTCTTCTTCGGGAAGCGGAACATATCGAACAGAACTACTGGCAGGCAGAGTGTGCGAGAAGTTATTTCTATATTTAAACGCGCGGAAACACTACGAGGCCGCTATACAATTCAAACCAAATTATACGGATGCGTGGAAACAGCTTGTCCCGCTAAGTCTGCTCTCTGGAGAGCGGTTAAGTTTGATCGCATTGACCCGCTGTCATATTCATGCCCTATCACCGATTACCTTAGGTTACCTTGTGCCTGCAGCGCTCAATGCTCGTGACTTTGAATGGTTGAACACGCTCTCTATTGCTTCACAGCTACCGCTTGCCGTTCAAACCATTGTGCAAACTTACCTTGTATGTACACAACAGCAAGACGGCTATCACACACTCGCACCGCTGGAACAGCTGCTTCACGATCCATCTGTCCTATCCGAACGTTCATCTATACTCGGTTATCTCTGGGCCTTGTCTTGCCGTGCTGGAGATACTGAATCAGCCATGCAGTGGCTTGTCTCCATATTGCCATACAGACCGGAGATGTTATCGATTCATCATTTTTTAACAGGTCTTTCTGGCATTAAGCCCTCTCTTCCTGAACTGAGCTATGCTATACAATTGCTGCTTCAGGTCGGCGCTTGGGATAGTGTATTAACGCTTTATCGACAATCAGGCAGTTCTTCCTTTCAATGGTGCAAGCTGCCGCAGCCCCTATACTATGGATTGCTTGAAGCTCCTATCCCCGTAAAGAAACAGTGGTGCTCCATCTACGTTAGTCAAAACCCTCAATATAATACCTCGACGGACTGCGCCGAATGGCTATTATACATGGCAATAGCTTGCTCCTGTGGGGAAACGCCAAAGATCGCCCTATTAGATGAAATGGCTTTGCGCAAGATCGGGGGAACTACCGCTGCAGTGGGTCTCTCCTACTACAAGCTCATACTCGCGGCAAAAGCTTATCCCCATGGAATAACTACAGGTCAAATCCCATGGGGGCTCCTTGTCAGATCTGCCAGTCAGATTTAATCAACTGGCAGATTCGGATTTCAGAGCTCTTCCTTCCATTCAACCAAATGGGGCTGCTCATCTAGAATGGACTGGTATTGCTCCAGACTCCCCCAACGCCCTTCTGGATCAAGCTCCAGATAACGCGAATATTTACGATGAAGCTCTTCCGGCGAAACAGCCCACCCATAATGCTTCACACGTAATTCGGCAAGAAAGCCCGGCAATACAGAGTAGGAAAGCGGGAGCCTAGGCACATGATGATCCATTTTAGGGAAAAAGTAATGAAAATTCGGCAAATATCGGACAAGTGTACGAGTATGCTTCGTATGGATATTCCAATGTTCATCTTCACGATAATGGGTGGTGCCCCCCCAGAAATCAAATAGCCGGAAAGATACCCAGTCATACACATCCTGATCAATCAGCCGTCTCATCTCCCGTTTGGCTGCCTCTTCATAGAATTCATCAGCGTCCACAGACAGGAGCCAATCCGGATTCGTAGATACTGCTAAATTCCATAACGTCTGCCTTAACTGCCACTCACGATTAAATAAGGAGGTCTCCAGTGTCACAAGCTTCGTAACCTTGGCAAAAGAACGACAAAGCTGTGCTGTATTATCTGTACTTCCATCATCTACAATCACAATATCATCCACGAACTCGCTTAGTTCTTCAAGCACCTGCTCCAGATATCTGCCTGCTTCATTTCGAACCTGCATCATAGCCGTCAAGCGGTTACCTGCTGTTTTGCGGAGAGGCCATCTATGACTCATCCCTCCACTCTCCTTTTCAATCGTCTTATAGCCTCTTCTAGATCCGCCATCTCTGATAACAGCGGCCATGCCTGATTGTCTTTCCCTGCCGCATTCAAGAAGCTGCGTATAGCCTCATGTCTTCTGCCATGTAGCAAGTGTATTGTGCCATCTATAACCCCATCAACACTTCCCTCTAATTCTTGCTGAAGCTCTAGTGCTTTTTCCCATTGGAAGGTCCGAATATAATTTCGAATCAATAACAGCTTTGCCTCTGAGGTAGGAAGCGAGCTTAAAATCCGTATTGCCGCAGCCTCATCCTCATTCAAGCGGAACAGCTCTGCTCGAACAAGTTCGTACTGCCCAGAGTGAAGCCAGCCCAGCAGCCTTTCCGCCTCCAGCTTCTCCTCAGCAGTAAACGCAGTAATCGTGTACTGTTGAACGGCTGTTTCCAAATCCCCCGTCTTACCCTCTATAGCCGAAAAAAAACGGAAATGCGAATGAAGACAATCTAAATATTCATATAACACCATGAGCTCAAAGGACTGCGCCAGATAACGGTTAGCTGCGGCATCCCCCAACAAGTAGAGATAGGAAGCTGCCAAGTAATGTACAACAGGTTGACTGGGTAACTTAGCACACATGGAAATGTAATAGTCCGCCCGCAACTCAAGCTGCATAGTAATCCAATCAGCAGATGACATAGATGAATCCTGCCACAAGTTCACTATGGCCTTCCTCCACAGCACCTCATAATCCGTGAGAAAATACAGCCGATCTCCCTGAAAGGTAACTCCGTAGGATTCCTGTTGATCCCCGCCGAGATAGATTACACCTTCCCTGCGTAGGCTCTGCTCTAGATATATTCGCTCGGATCGGGTGGCTGCAAGGTCGGCCTTTGCGCCTAGCAAACCGCTGTATTTTTCCCATAACCACTTATTTTCTTCTTCCGGACAACGTTCTAGAAGGGCCACTACATAGGCTGCCTGCAAGGAGAGAACCTCTGAAAGCCAATAAGGAGAAGAGACAAGAATCGTGTAATGCTTCATGTTCAGAGAATAAATATTTACAGCTGCAACTGCCCGGATCTGGCTATTAGTCTGCTGCTCAAGAGTCATCCGTCCAACAAAGCAGACCTCTTCCCGGTCGGGAAGAAGCTCTAGCAATCTTTTATATTCGTAATCCTCCCAAGAACCTCCGCTTAGAATTAGATATTTCATGGGTGTGCCTCCTTGGAATCGGACAAATCCCCAATATAGCCTGTTACCAGAGAGGCATTAGGGTGAAGCAGCAATTGACGGGAAGTAAACTTCCTATTGCTAATCATCCCTGGCACAATCCCTCCTTTGTAAGCAACACGTTCAAGTGGTAGAGTGAGCGCCGAATCTCCCCCTGCAAGCAAATGAACCCCAGCTTCCTCCATTTCAGTCGATAAACTTACGATCAGATCAGCGGAGCCTTGGGTTATGGCCTTCACCACCCGCTCAATATAACGTTTCTCATAATGGATAGAAGTGGACAAATACAGAATGATCTCACTCTCATATAATGCAGCTGCGTTCTTTAATGCCCGTAGCCATGCGTCCTCACCGCGAACTGTAATCACTACATCATGTTCACTAGCCGGAAACTCAGGAGCAGCGTCCACCAAAGTGTCTCTGATCCAAATCCAGCGAATATGCTTGTAGCTCTGCTGCTCCCGTGCAGCTATCCATTGCTCCTTCAGCTCATCAAAATCCCAAGCTTCATCACCATACACTATGGCCGTTACCAAAGGAGAAGCTAAGGGTAGCCTGCCCAATGGTATAACCGGCTGAGGAATTTTTAAGGATTCAGCAGGCGGTACTAAATGTCCTTCGTTCTCTCCCCCGCTTTCAAGTGCCCATTTCTTGTAGTATGTCTGCCAGCCATCCGTCTGTTTAGATTCGTCCTTATTTCTCAGGTATCTATCCAGTGACTGAATAGCATGAACATACACAGCTTCACTCAGAGCCAGTTTCGCTCCAATCTGCCGCGCTCTAAGACACCAGTCAGCTATCATGAGATGCCGCGCTTGAAGCGAAGTGTCAAAGCCGCCAATTCGCTGAATCAATTCCTTAGTGAATAGAAGACAAGATCCGGTTAGCACTTCCATCTCGCGCCATTCTCCTTGATACCGCCCAAGACTGTAGCTTACATGCTCGGCAAATTCATGATGAGTACCAAAGTGAAGCCGTTTCTTCCCTTCCCCCCTCTCGGTAGAAGAACGCGGAGCAATGACTCTAACAGAAGCATCATCAAAGTGAGTCCACAGTAACTCACTTAACCAGCCCGGAGATACCATTATCGAATCTTCAACCAGAACAGCAAAATCGGTCTCGATATGGGCCAGAGCTAGGTTAGGCATATACTCCTCCTTCTCATAGGGTAGGAAGATCACTGGCTCCTCCGGTGAGAACTGTCCTGCTAATACCTCCATGGGGAAATCGGGGGTCATTGAAACAGCAATAATACGCACATCGGCTCCTGAATGAAGCAGCAGCAAGGGCAAACAGACCGTGGCACATTCCATACGGCTAAGCTCAACTACAATAGAAATCCCGTCATGACTAGGCAAGGGGAGAAGTCCGGCACGTTCTAGGAAACCATATCTCCCCGCCAAGCGTTCCACATTCAGCGATTCATGTGACATCAGGACTCACACTCCATTTATTTAAAGCTACTCTACCTATAGTCTATGAGCCGTGAAGCACGATATCCCTTAATTTCCTGCGTTTACACCTTTGTCGCCTTCTTCTGTATGAGTTCCACCCGTATTCGAGGAATTGGATGAAGCTGGCGATGGATTGCTATTCTCTTTACTATTCCCAGTGGCATCCGTGCTCTGATCTGATACTCCATTTTTATCTCCGCTTACAGAGGGTGCGGGAATAGCAATTCCCGGGGCACTGCTGCCATTAGCTCCGACTGGCTGACCCTGATTATCGTAGTAATACATTGGCACGTCTCCGACGACCATCAGATAAGACACAGGAATTTCCGTATCCACCACTTGGGGTTCCATATCAAAAGGAATAACCACCGCGACCTCCGTAACAATATGGATATAGACCTCGACTAAAATCATATTGATTCCGGCATTTTGCTGGCGAGTGCTGAGTTCAACCTTCACAGCACCTTGCGGTTCAATCTTGATCGGGATATCAGGTCCATAAGAGGCGATGAGAGGACTACCTAGTGCCTGACCGAGCGGAATATATTCTGTCTGATTATGCAAATCCTGCAACGTGGTCTGGATTACCTCTGCCGCTTGCGAAGTAATACGCATATGCTCCGCATAGTTCAGCATAAAGCCTGATATTTTCCCGTTCTTATCGGTCTTCCAATCAATCAGTTCCTCCGCATTTCCTCCATTCGCTACTTGTGAAGTAATCGCCTTATTTATCGACTCTGTTGCGATTTGCTTCACACGAATTTGCGCTAAATGCAAGATAGGTGGCTTCATGTGCAGTTCCACGTATCGCAGTGCTTGTAGTACAAGCACAATCAATACCAAGGATGCAATCAACCAAAATTTGCGCCGGCTTCTTGGCTTACGCGTGTTTCCACCAGAAACGGTCATCTTTCTCTCTGACCTACTGGACGATCTCATATGACTTCTACTTCGTTTAGCTTCAAAGCGTGAACTCTGTGGTCTTGCCGCTGCCCTACTAGGTTTTGACTTGAACGCGGAGCTTCTTCCAGAGAACCTCGGCGCCCCGCCCCCATTTATTTTTGGCAGCCGAAGCTGACCTAGATCAGGTAATCTTAGCCCTCGGTTCCCCCATTTTCTTAATCTCCCCATTGCGATAGTCCCTCCCACCTTACGTAGAGGTCAAGCCACCTCCACTTAGTTTAAGGTATTCGGAAAGAAGACAAAAAAGAAGAACGTTCCCTCCGGCGGACAATGCCAAAGAAACGTTCTTCGTTCATTTGAAGATAAATTGAACATATAAAATTAGTGCATTCTACTCCGCTTATCTTCCTGCAGATGATCCCAGTGCCGCCGTACAAAGATACCGATTAGAACAGCGATAAACACGGCATACCAAGTAAGATAACCGTTCCATTCTTCCCTAGGGACAATTAAGCTTGATCCAATCGTACCGAATAGCCAAATGTAAGACAGATTTCCAAGCACTGTTCCCCAAATAAAAGATGATGCTTTAATCGGTGAAACAGCCGACATAAAATTGATCACATTGTTCGGAATAATGGGAATCGTACGTAGAAGCACCAAAGTCCAGATTCCATAACGATCCAAGTACCGTTGCCATTTGTCATAACGTTTCAGCTTAGATCTCCATTTTCGATCAAACCAATTGTACAGGTAACGCCGAATAAGGAAGTACATCAGTATACCACCTAAGTTACAAGCCAGCCAACTGATTAACATGCCTCCAACAACGTTAAAGACAGACACATGGAGGACAATCAAAATTACGAATGGAAAGAATCCTAATATACTCTGCAAAAGCGCCAACGGAACCGTCACAAATAAAATAGAGGGTCCACTAAGGCCAAGTGTTTGCAACAGCCAATCTATCCAGGTATTTATGGTCTCTGTCATGAAGCAGTCTCCTCTCTTGACTCCTTGCAGCAGCTGCCTCCTGATTTACTTCGCTAAAGCATAAGTGTAAGCATTAAAATATAAGAAAAATATATATATTACTTTCCTTATATTCTCAAGAAAAACACCCCTTCCGGGGTGTTTTATTGAATGAGTTTGCTTATGAAGTGCATTTGTAAAGAACAGTGGTTAGCGTACAAGTTACACTTTTGTAATCCATTGATTCTTCACATCATACCACAGAATTCTATCTACTTACAATTCCACACCTTGAATCCATGCATTCACTTTATCTGGGTTGTTCTCCACCCAAGTCTTAGCAGCTTCCTCTGGTGACTTTCCGCCTTGTACCTCAACCATTACTTTTGCCATATCTTCAGCAGTCCACTCGAATTGATCCAAGAACTTATAGACATTCGGCATGTCATCTTTCAGACCTTGGCGAACCATCGTATGAATTTGCTCATCCGCACCATATACGCCTTTTGGATCTTCCAGATATTTCAGATCCATATTGGCGAACATCCAGTGTGGTGTCCAACCCGTTACAACAATAGGCTCGTTATTGTCATAGGCTTTTTGTAGCTCCTGAGCCATCGCTGCAGATGAACTTTCTAGGAGCGTGTAATCACTAAGACCATATTCCGCTATGGCCTTTTCAGTTGTCGTCATAATACCCGCACCCGGCTCAATCCCAATAATTCGATTGTTCAGTTTACCTGCCAGCTCACTGTTCTTCAAGTCTTCAATAGAATTGATATCCATGTACGCCGGAACAGCCAAACCCACTTTAGTGCCGTTCAAATTAGCACCTAAATCTTCGATTTTCGAACCATACTTCTCTAAATATGCTGCATGTGTGCTTGGTAGCCAAGCAGCAACCATCGCATCCGCACTACCGTCAGCAACCCCTGCCCACATTGGGCCAGCATCCACCTGCAGCATTTCAACAGTAGCTCCAAGCTTAGTTTCAAGTACTTCTTTCACTACATAAGTACTTGCGATTTCTGAATCCCATGCCACATAAGCCAGTTTTACCTTCTCTTTACTAGTGGATGAACATCCAGCAATAACAGTGATCATCATGACCACTAACAGGAATATACCTATATTTTTTTTCTTCATATTTATTCAAAACCCCTATCTCTGTTTTGGTTTTAGTGCGTTTTGCGTTAAGCGGTCGAGTAGAATAGCTATAATAACGATAGCAATCCCCGCCTCGAACCCATCTCCTGTCTTAGCCTGCGATACCGCACGGTATACATAAGCACCTACACCTTGCGCACCAATCATAGATGAGATGACAACCATCGAGAGTGACAACATAATCGTCTGATTGACACCTGCCATAATCGTTGGCAGCGCGATCGGCAGCTGCAATTTAACCAGTTTCTGAGTAGGTGTTGAACCGAAAGCATCCGCTGCTTCTACTAGCTCCTCTGAAACCTGACGAATACCGAGATTGGTTAAACGAATTGTCGGTGGGATCGCAAAGATGATCGATGCAATTACACCTGGAACTACGCCAAGCGAGAAAAACGATACCGCTGGTAATAAATACACAAACGCCGGCATCGTCTGCATAAAGTCCAAAATTGGCGTAACTGTGTTTCTAACTGCATTCCGCTGCGCACATAAAATACCAATCGGTACGCCAATCAACACAGCCAATATCGAGGCGGTTAGAACAAGGGCTAAAGACTGCATCGATGGTCCCCATAATCCGAGATTATCGATTAAGAGCAGTCCAATTACCGCAAATAAAGCCATGCGCCATTTCCCAATCCAATAAGACAACGCTGCAATAAGTACGATAAGCACTAATGCAGGCAGGAACGTGAGCGCACCTTCAATCGCAGAAACCATCCCGCCAATAATCGTAGCGATAAAATCGAACAAGGGACCGCAATACGTCGTTAGCCAGTTTTCCAACCACTCGAGTGCCTTTCCTAAAGGCAGTTTTGGAATGTCCATTATGATCCTTCTCCTTCCGGTACCGCGTTACCCGCGAGTGCGGAAAGAACGGCTCCCTTAATCACAATGCCTTTTAATCTATCCGCTTCATCTACGACGGCTACAGGCAAATGTGTTTCAGATATTAGCTCAAAGAAATCATTAAGCAGCGTTTCTGGATGTACACGAGGAATCTCCCGCCGCGTAACCTCTAAGATGGACTTATTATCTTTTAGTGCCTGTGCCGCATCCTCAGCTGTAATAACTCCCAGGAGCTTATTTTCTTTGTCTACCACATACAGGCTGAATATGCCGCTGTCTCGCATCAATTGAAGTGCTACACGAGGTCCGCGCTCAGGTCTAACCGTTTCCGGTTGCCGCATCACATGCGCTGCAGTCAACACCTTGGACAAGTCCACATCCTCCACGAAACGCTCTACATATTTATTGGCAGGTTGGATGAGAATCTCTTCCGGTGTACCAATCTGAACGATAACTCCGTCCTTCATCAGTGCAATCCGATCACCAATCCGCAAAGCTTCGTCTAGATCATGAGTGATGAATACAATCGTCTTCTTCACTCTGGACTGCAATTCCAACAGCTCCTGCTGCATGTCTTTTCGAATAAGCGGATCCAGTGCACTAAATGCTTCATCCATGAGCAGGATATCAGGGTCATTAGCCAGTCCTCTAGCTAGTCCCACACGTTGCTGCATTCCTCCGCTAAGTTGATCCGGGCGATGATTCTCCCAGCCCTTCAGACCAACTAAATGCAATGCCTCCATGGCCCGTTCAGTTCTCTTCTTTTTATCTACGCCCTGAACCTCAAGTCCGTATTCCGCATTCTCCAGTACCGTCCGATGTGGAAACAATGCGAACTTCTGAAACACCATGCCGATGTTCTTGCGCCGAAATTGACGCAGCTCCTCCGGGTTCATTTTAACGACGTCTTTTCCTTTAAAAAGAACTTGTCCCCCTGTAGGCTCAATCAAACGGTTCAACAAACGAACCAACGTTGACTTACCGCTGCCGGACAACCCCATAATTACGAATATTTCTCCTTCTTCAATGCTGAATTCGGCTTTGTTGACTCCGACCGTCAACTTCAATTCCTGAGCGATCTTTTCCTTCGACCACCCTTGCTCTAATAATGGAATCGCCCGTCCCGCATCATGACCGAATACTTTGGTTAGCTTTTTCACCTCTATAATAGCCATGCTGTCCTCCTTCTCCCGAAGATATATCCGGGTTTAGTTCACTTATAGTAGTGTACCGGACTATTGAAAATTCATGCAAACACCATATTCGGATAAAATTTAGTGTACAGTTTTAACTTTACGTACTTTACGTATAGCATACTCTGTTTTACACCAAATTCCTTTCTTCATGATTTCTTTACTTATGGAGGGGGATTTGATTACAATACATTGTATAAGGTTGCAGCAGTCTATCGACCTATTCCTCAGGAGGGACATCATGAACGATTTAGAAGGGTTAACACCCGAACAAATAGAGAAGATTAGTAAGACACGTGAACGTGTGATAGACTCTATCGGTAAAAATATGGACCTATACGGCATAACTTTATCTATTGGGCATTTATACGGTTATATGTATTTTAATCAAGGTCCAGTGACACTAGATGAACTAAGCAAAACAATGGGAATGAGTAAGACGTCCATGAGTACGGGAGTCCGTACCCTCCTAGATCTGAAAATGATCGACAAAGTTTGGGGGAGAGGGACTCGCAAAGACCTGTTTACCACTGTGCCTGACTGGCATCAGAACTTCAGTGATTACTTCTCTATTAAATGGAGAAAAGCCGTTGAAGGAAATATGATCTCACTAGCGAAATCACTTGCAGAAATTAGCGATATGAAAAAAGAATATAGTGACGATAGTAAACTTATGCAGCTCTTAAATACAGATGAAGAGAAGATTACCGAATCCATTAATTACTACCGCTGGTTGCTAAAATTAATTGAATCCTTTGAGAATGGTAAGATCTTCGAATTTATCCCTAAAGAAGAATCTTAATTCCATGCAAAAAAACGACAGTGCTCCTGTAAAAAGGAAAACACTGCCGTTTTTTTTCGTTTAACCTTCGATTAAGCTTACATCATCCAAATAAATCGTGCTGCCCGCACTAATTTCACTATTCGTCTCCGAACTGTTCCCGTCAATAAGCCCAAGTAAAAATACCAGATGAGCCCCTGCGTCTGTCGAACCGTTCATGGTAAATGTATAGCTGAATTCTTTCATGTTCTGAGTCAGAGCTATAAGCTCCGCTTCCATATATTTAGTGTAGTCCCCGCCTTTATGCTCCACAGCTACCTGAATATTGCGGTTTACACTAGAACGGGCCTTAAACTTCAAGGTGTACGTCTTTCCCTGAACAAGCTTCAGATTTTCGTAATCCACTTGTGCGCTATAGGCAGCTTGCCCTGTGCCTGTCAGGTCTATTGCAAATTCCCCTTCTTTTACAGTAGCAGATCCAGTTCCATCAAAATACTGGCTCCACCCTTTGGAATCCACACCAAAGTTTCCATTGTCCAGCTTGCCGCTTGGCGGCGTCACCGGCGGACCACCTTGTACCTCCCGTACCACTATATCGTCAAAAGAAATCGTGTGGGGCGTAGTGTTAGCCGCAGGATCAGCGCCCAGCGTTTTGCCGATCAGATAATTCAGCTGCAACGGATTGCTGTTCGATACCGTGAATTGTGCTGTATAAGTGGCCCAATCGGCAGTAATATCAAACTTAGCCTGAACGGAAGCTGCAGAAGTTTTGGAGTATTCTAGGATGATCTGCCGCGGAACCGTTGATTTCGCCTTAAAGCTCACCTCATACGTTTTTCCTCCTTCCAGTGGGATACCCTCTTGGTAAAATTGTGTATGCCACGCCTCCCATCCTGCCGACGTAATCAAGATTTCTGCCACGCCATCCTTCACATCAAAAGCAGAAACACCACCTTCTCCAGACCATGTAGACCAACCCGTCTTCCCACTGCCGAACGAGCCATTTATGACTAGATTGTTATCGTTAGCAAGTATTGTCTGAAGCACAAATCCATTTGCGTAATGGTCAGCTTCTACAGTGATTGGATAGCTGCCCTCGTCTGGAAATACTGCTGCATCGATGGTGATTTTCCCAGGCTCGATGGTGTATTGTTCAGGTTCAAGAGTTACACCATTAACCTTCACTGCAACAATTTTCTTTCTCCAATCCTCATGGTCTATGAAGGTTAGCTCAATCGGCTGCGACACTCTATTATTCGTACTGTCGCTACTTAATTCCTGAGGTTTGGCAGGTGCATTCTTAATTTCAAATTTCACATTATCGATGATAATATCATGGCTTTGGGCAATACTAACACCCTCCACTTTACCAAGCAGAAATTTTAGAGACAGGGTGTCCTTGCTGCCTTGACGGAATTCGAATCTGTAATGATTCGTTGCTGCTGTAAGATCTACAATTTTTGAAAACGAAGCCTGATAAGACGCATTCTCAACATTCACTTGGATTTTCCGGGCTACAGTTGAGCTGGCGTCAAACTCTAGCACATAATCTATTCCACTGGCAGCTTTCAAATTATTTTGAAATAACATCACGGAGTATGGCTGACTACCCGTATTCGTAATGTTAAATTTCGCTGTACCCTCTGCCGCGGTAGCATTGCTCTGTCCACCCTGTTCTGTCAATAGCCGGTCCCAGGCATTAAATCCGGCGTTGAAATCCCCATTCACCAGCGGGTAGTAGACAAGCGATGGATCATAATAAAAGCTCGTGCGCAGCAATTTGAAGTTATCCAAGATGACTGTATCCGCAGCACCATTCAGAAGTAATACGAATTGTCCCTCATGGTCTGTTGTACCTGCAAGATTAGTGAAGACAGCTTTAATTTCTTGTTCACCTTGATCTAAGCTAACCGATTGCTGCGCATGTACGCTGCCGTCTTTTCCAAGTAGCTGAACTGTGGCTGTACGAGCGGAGGATACACCAGCATTAAAAGTAAGTTCATAATCTTGACCTTGTATGAGCTGGATTCCCTTCTGAAGCAATCGAACTTCACCACTTTCACTACCGCCAATCTGTAGTTTCAGCTTGCCTTTGTCATTTACATTAGCATTAGCCGTTGCACCATTGACTGTTTCTACGTGCCAATAGCTCATCCGATTTACCTCTCCAAGATCAAAAGTACCATTGTACAGATGATTACCGCTACCGAGCGGTGTCTTCACACCATCATGATCAAAAGGAATACTATCTACTTCTTCCAGACGAACATTCCCTAACCAAACGGGTGAAGCGTTAGTACCCATGTTGAACTCTATTCGTGCTGCAATATCAGAGTTTTCCTTCATCTGAAACATTGTTTCGTAATGAGTCATTTCAGAAGTCAGCTCTGCCTTAAGCGCTGGAGAATAAGCGGCAAAGCCACGTGATTCTCCCCCCGTTAATTTAACGCTAATATTACGTGATACGTCAGTTTTCGCATCAAAGCTGAGCTTATAGAATCTGCCTTTAGCAACGGATACGATTGCTTGAGGTTGTACGGAGTAGGCATTTCCTCCAGCATTATTGATATTTACCTTTACGAAGTTTTGTCCCCCTATCGGTACCGTGGAGACTGTAGCATCAGCACCAGGTTCTTTAAACAAAACCCAGTGTGAAGTATTCGGTATGCCCATCCCATCATCTCCTGGAACCTGCTCCGTGAAGTTGTTGTTATAGACAAGGTTGCCGTCAGGAAGTGCTAGCTTTGAGCCTTCCAAGTAAGGTTCCTTGTCCAGTGTTATTGGCACCGGCTCACGATACTCACGGCCTGTCAGTTCATAGACTCTGACATAATCAACCTGCATTGATTTTGGAAACACGGTTTCTGATGTTGGATCACCATCAAAGTTGCCGCCAACAGCCAGATTTAACAGCAGGTGGAACTCCTGATTGAACGGTGCTGGATAAGCATTATTCGCAGGCTGGCCATTGCTGATGCTGTACCAGTCATTTTTGGTCAAGAACAGCTCACCATCTACATACCAGCGAATTTCTCCCGGTTCCCACTCAATGGAGTACGTATGGAATTGTTCTATCGTGGAGCCTTCCGGGAATACATACTCTTTACCAGAGTACACATTGTTAGGCCATTCGCCGCCGTAATGAATAGTGCCTGCTACCGTATTAGGACGGCTGCCCCAACCCTCCATAATATCAAGCTCTCCAGAGGAAGCCCAAGTCCCGTATTCGTAGTTCTCCGGCAGCATCCAAATCGCCGGCCAGTATCCTTTTCCGGTAGGTGCTTTTGCCCGAATCTCAAATTTACCATATTTCTTGCTGAACAAGCCTTTCGTTTTAAGTCGCGAAGAAGTGTACTCCTTGCCACTTACTGCTTCTTTACGTGCGGTAATCACTAGATTACCATCCTGTACCTTTGCGTTCTTCTCATCACTTGTATACCATTGCTTCTCGTTGTTGCCCCAACCTGGATTGTTAAATTGTGAGCCGTCTCCAAGGTCATAGGTCCATTTCGTAGGATCAATGGTCCCTTCATTGAATTCATCTCCCCAAACCAGCGTCCATGGATCGTTATTTGGTGCTGGACCTCCATTACCAGAACTGCTTGAAGTTGCTACTGGCAGCGTCGTTTTACCAGTGTTTCCTTTTTTCACTGGCGAACCGCCAATCGTTACTCCATCGGCCTTGTTATCTATTGAGGTTACGCTTCCGCTGCCTTGAATCGCAGTGCCTCCAGCACTCGCAGTCAGGATTAAAGCGGCCACCTGTGCATTGTTCTCCAGAGTCAATTGCGTTGAACTGCCCACCGTAAGACTGGCAACAGTTCCTGAGATTCTTAGCAAAGAACCGCTGACTGCTGAGTCTCCCGAGCGAACCGTGGCAAATCCCCCGCGAAGTACGATATTGTGAGGGACAGCGTTTATTACAAGATCTCCAAAGCCTGCCCCCGTAAGATCGCTGCTCTCTTCCAAGATAGCTCCGGATTGCAGCTGCACAGTACCCACAGTTGTTGACCCGCTGGCATAAATTCGCACCTTGTCATTAGGCTTGGCTACTTGGAGCGGTCCAAGAGAAGTATTGTGTAAACCAATACTCTGCTCGCCGCCACCTCGTACAAACGTAGCTCCTGTTACCTTTACACCTTCAAGCTTCGCATTCCCTTCGGCAATCCCCTCCGTTAAATAAAGATTGCCTTGGATGACAGTATCTTTAAGAACCACATCGGCATGATTAATGATTACATTGCCCTTTACTGTTCCAAGCGAAGTCTCTCCAGATTTTAAGATGAGTCCCGAAACCATTCGATCAGCAAGCTGAGCAAGCTCTGCACGTGTAATTCCGCCCTCAGGCTTAAACAAACCTCCAGGATAACCTTTAATAAAGCCAGCACTAGATAGCGCTGCTATCGCTTTCGCAGTTTCATCACTGACTCCGTTCAAATCAGTGAATGCTGCTGTGCTACTTTTGTCCGTATTGAAACGAAACACTTTCTCCAAGGATAGTGCCGCCTCAGCACGCGAAAGCGCATGTGAAGGATAAATATTGTTATTCTTATCACTGCTTAAATATCCAGCTGTAATCCCTTTGGCAATATCACTCTTATACCAGTCTGTAGCCAGCACATCCGCTGGAAGCTTATCCGATTGCTCCTGATAATTAAATATACGATTCATAATAGCCGCGAACTCTGCCTTTGTGACTTCCTTACCCGGTCGAAACGACCCATCGTCATATCCACTTATAATCCCATTTGCGCTCCAACGCTGTAATGGACCTGCAGCCCAATGGCTTGGAGATACATCCGTAAACGCTTTCAACACATCGATTGCTGTACTTCCCACTTTCGTTGCCGCTGAATCAGGTGAGTTTGCCCTTAATGCCTCTGCCGCTGAAGCAGTCATGCTCCCAACCGGTGATAGCAGCCCGGTGACAAGGAGCATAGCAGCTAATGCTGCCGTGAAATTCCTCTTCATCCTAAACATCACTCCTCGAATTTCGTAATATTCGTAATTCAAGCGAAGAATCGAAATCGGTTTCGACAATGTTATTGTTGCTTAGATTTCCATATTTGTAAAGATATAATTTGAATTTTTTTACATTATTTTTTCGGAATATATCTCAGTATTAAAATATCCGTTTGACTTGTTTCGGCAATAAGAATAGACTTAAAATAACTGTTTTACTCTTCATTCCATTCAAAAAAACTCATAAATAACCGCTCTACTACAGTCTTTCCCCCATATTCCAACTATTAAGCGGAGGGTGGCTTATACTACATATGAATATCAAAATGATTGCCGAAATGGCAGGCGTTTCTGTCTCGACTGTTTCGAAAATTATGAATAATTACAGCGATGTTTCGGAAAAGACCAAACAACGAGTCCTGGAGATCATCGAGCAAACAGGATATTCACCATCCAACTCCGCCAAAACACTTGCAACCAAGAAATCGAATCTGATCGGTGTGATTTTCGCTGGTGAGCTTAATGTAGAATTTACGCATCCTTTTTTCGTTGAGGTATTAAATTCCTTCAAGAAACAAATGGGTGTACTAGGATACGATCTCATATTCTTTTCCAACGAAAAATTTATTAGCAGCGGAGATTACTTCGCGCGTGCTGTTCATTTTAATGTAGATGGCTGTGTCATTATATCCGGACAGAAGATGGAGCCGACGATCCACGATCTGGATATGAGCAGTATTCCTTGTATCGGGGTAGATCTCGAACTAAAAGGGAAGAAATCAGGCTTTGTTATGTCAGATAACTTCCAAATATCCTCTAAGGTCGTGGAGCATTTTTACCTTCTGGGTTATAGGGAGCTTGGTTTTATAGGAAGTGCCGCGGATTCAGAAATTTCTAATCTACGAGAAGCAGGATATACCAAAGCTATCGAAAGTTTCGGTCTCCCCTTGAACCGGCGTTGGTTTGTACATGGCGACGATTTCTTTGAGCCCAGCGGTTATGATGCTATGCAACAATTAATACAAAGTGGCAGTTTACCAAAGGCCATTTTTGCTGCCTCTGATTTGCTGGCTTTAGGAGCCATCCGTGCATTAAAAGAACATGACCTCCGTGTCCCTGAGGACATCGCCATCATCGGCTGTGATGACATCGAAGCCTGCAAATATACTACACCAAGACTGTCTACCATCCGTCAGAACAAACAACGACTTGGTATCCTCGCTGCCCATATGCTCTATGACTTGATTAACAATCAGTCAGGTGGCGGTTCATTTGTTGTGGAGCCAGTACTTGTTGTGCGCGAGTCCTGCGGAAGCCAAATGAAATCTTAACATATAACACGAATAAATCCCCTCAAAGTTTACAGTACCTTTGACCTCGATAAGAAGTCTAAGGCATTGTCTAACTTGAGGGGATTTTTCATGCGGAAAGCTTTAAATCCTGTTCTAGAATTTTGCTAGTAGATTTGAAATACTCTGAGCTGCCTCGGCACGGGTTGTCATCGCCTGTGGAAGGAAGTTACTATCCTGATGACCCGACAGAAGCTTAGCTTCTAGCGCACCTTGTACATAGGTTACTGCCCAAGAACTAACTTTAGAGCTGTCATTAGTCACATGGAATGTGCTTGCTTCCGGCTTAACGCCCGTACGATATGCATAAGCTCTTACCAGCATAGTCGCCATTTCCTCGCGGGTAATCTGTTGATTCGGGTCAAAACGATCCTCGGATACGCCTTGAATAATGCCTGCTTCAAAGGTTGCATTGACCGCCTCTTCATACCACGATCCAGTGACTACATCTTTGAATGAAGTCGGACGACTCGCAGTTAAGAAAAGCGCTCTGCTGAGGAGAGCTGCATATTCTGCTCTTGTGATGGAACCCGATGGGTTAAACATAGCTTCAGATTGTCCCTTCACGATTTGTTTAGCAGATAATTCTTGAATAGTCTTGTATGCCCAGTGACTCTCAGGTACATCACGATAGCTGCTTTGGAACGAAAGAACAACGTATTGGCTAAAATGGTTCAAATCTATGGTAAGACTGGTTTTGGACGGATTCATCGTCCCCCTAGATAAGTAAAGCTACCATTTTCCTCAATACGATAAATACTGGCTAACGCTGGATTGGTTCCATTCAGAATCGGTAATGTTATCTTCACGGGTACAGTTTACTCCCGGAAAAGCACCGGGAAACGGTCGCAGCGTTAACAAATCTCTTCTTATTTATATTTACTTAAACAACTTACAATAAAGTCGGCTCCCCTACCCGTTCATCCAGGTTTAGTTCTACCAGTTGGCCGGCCTGTGTCAGCCCCGCACCAAAGCCATACATCAAAATCTTTTGCCCGTTCTTTACTTTACCTTCACGTATACCCAAATCAAGAGCTAAGGGAATCGTTGCGGCAGAAGTATTGCCAAAATTCACAAGACTGTGCAGCACCTGCTCCATCGGATAGTTCAATCGTTCGCAAATCGGCTCAATCATTCGCATATTGGCGCTGTGCGGAATAAACCAATCAACTTGCTCCAGAGCTACTTCTGCTTTTTCAAGCAACTGCTGTACACCGAGAGGAACGGTTCTGACCGCCCAGCGAAATACCTCGCGCCCGTTCTGTACCAGCATCTGTGTATCTACTAGTTCAATATGGTTCACCGTATGGGCTAGACCCGTGCGATATACATGATGCGCACCACCGCCATCACTGGCTAGCTGAAAGCCCAAAAAGCCCGTTGATTGCTTATCACTCTCCACAAGTACTGCACCAGCCCCATCACCAAAAAGGATACATGTACTGCGATCAGTATAATCTGTAATCTTGGAGATTGTATCCGCACCAATCACTAGAACCTTACGGTGCATCCCTGAAGCAACATAGCTATGAGCCGTATGAAGTGCATATACAAAACCCGCACACGCTGCGCTCAAATCCATTGCTCCAGCAGTCTGCGGAATATTTAAGCGGTCTTGAATCAAAGAAGCTACTGAGGGAAAGGAAAAATCAGGTGTACTAGTAGCTACAAGGACCATATCCACATCCTCAACGTTTTTTCCATAACGTTTCATTAAATCCTTTACTGCAGCTACACATAAATCGCTTGTGTATTCATCCTGCCGACTAATTCTGCGTTCACGGATTCCAGTCCGTCCCACAATCCACTCATTATTAGTATCCACCATCTGCTCAAGATCAGCATTCGTCAGTCTTTTTGCCGGGACATAAGTTCCGATAGCTGTAATTTTTGCACCTGTCATTCCAATCACCTCTTCATTTAGTATCTGATATTAGTACTTGGTACTAATTATAACTCTACACCTGCTCTAAAGTAAAGAAAGCCGGTAAAGCAGCATGGCTTCCCGGCACTTTCTATACATATCTCGAACCACTTAAGCACGATTTACTTTACGGTGTTTTCTTTTTCTGACGAAAAATAGAATTGCAGCAATGATCACCACCACTAGGATGATTAACATGATCACTATATTCCATACATTCGGCACATAAAGCTGCATTTTGATCGGCTCCGTATCCCCCAGCGTAACATTCCAGGTAAGTGTTCTGCCTTCATCAACAGTTGCATTATTATCACCAACTAGATCTATTGGCAACGTTAATTTAAAATCAAATGCCAAGTTCTTCAGCACCGCCCGAATAATCGGCTTCGATAAACTCAATGTCCCCATATTATCCATGATGGTATCCATATAGCTATTAAATTGAGGCTGTGCCTCAACATCATACGTGGTATATAACAAATTCTTTTTAGTAACGAGCTGTAGATCCACAATATCCAGCCCCATAGAGGTTGAACCTATATCCTCAAATGAAGGGTAATTTTTCTGAATTTCATAGACTGTAGACTTACCTTCTTGTCGTTTTTCTAACTGAATCCCTTCCTCCTTCAATTTATCTGTCAGACTCTTCTCCATTTTATCGCTGATCAACGCTTCTGTACGGGAATCCAATTTCACGTTCATTGCTAAATCTACGCTTTGATTCTTATTCACCGTAACGTGAACGGTACCATTAGAGCATCCCGATATTAGTATCATCATTAAGAGCAGTGCTAGGATCGTCAAGCCTCTCCATTTTAACGGCATTTTCCTCAAACCCTTCAGTAGTATGTATTTATAAAACAGCTACCCATGCTCTAAAGGCTAACTCATTTATCCGTTCGAATCAAACTTAATATGAATGAACATCTATTTATTCGCGAAAAAAAGAGGTGATCTCAAAGTAATAAGCTCTACTCATGGAATCACCTCTTTCTCCAAAAAAGCACGGACAAATCGCTGCCTGTATTCTATTTACTCCTTAAATGCTAAGAAAGGCTCTTCTTTTACTTCCGCTGTGAATAGAGGCATTCTCTTCGCTTTTTAAAATATCCGCCTGACGAAGAACTTTTCTCCCTTTCCAGCGCATAAGAACAAGCATCCCCCGCACAAATTCATCAGCAATCATACAGCAGTAGATCCCCGTGAGCCCCCAGCCTAAGCTAATGCCAAACCAGTAGGAACAACCCACTCCAATAATGGACATAGAAACGATAGAAGTATACATCGTATATCGGGTATCACCGATGGCGTTCAATGCATTACCCATGGCCATATTCAACATTTTGCAAGGCTGCAGTAAGAGATTTAGAGCCAGCAGGGAAATCCCAATAGCAATAATCCGCGGGTCGGAAGTGAAATAACCTAGCAGATTCCTTCCGAAAAGAAATAGCAATAACATATTGGCTGTTACAATGGCTAACCCGATATACAGTGTGCGATACGCACTACGGTAAGCCTCTTTCAATTTGCCTGCCCCGAACAAATGCGCGATCTGTATCTGTCCGGCTAGAGCGATTGCATATCCTAACGTGAAGCAAAAGGACTCTAAGGTGTTAAGATAAGTCCGTGCTGCTAACGCTTCAGCTCCAAGTGCGGCTAGAAAGGAATATACAATTAGCTGAGAGAACACCCAGCAGGAAGAATTAATTCCAAGTGGCCAAGCAATCTTTATAATTTCCTTGAATAGCTTGCCGTTGAATATTCGGAAATCTCTAAGTCTTATCTTAATCTCGAAGGAACCTCTAAACATGGTATACAGCATGATCACTCCGACCAGTCTACTGATAATACTTGAGATCGCAATTCCCGCAAGCCCTAGCTGTGGCAGACCGAACATCCCGAATATAAAGATATAGTTCAGAATAATATGGATGACATTTATGATGATCCCTGTGTACATTGGCCCTCTGGTATTTCCTGTATTTCGAATCGCTGTACCAAGGGATGCAATCATCCCCACCAAAAATAGTCCGCCGCCGACATACGCGATATAGACATTAGACAGTGATAATAGCTCAGGCGATATATTTAGAATCCCTGCTATTGGACCCGCATAGAAGAACAAGATGATGCTCACGACAATACCAAGGATGAGACTAACCGATACGCCCATAATTGCGATCGTACGCGCTTCGCTGAAACGTTTTGAACCCATTCTTTGCGCGATCAGGATACCCGCCCCGCCCGCAAAGGTGGTAAAAAGTGTGGTCAACGCACCGAACAATTGATTGGAAATGCCGACTACGGCGACTGCATCATCAGAAATACGGCTGACCATTAGCGTATCCACCGTACCTAGCAGGGTCTGAAGAAACACCTCTATAAATATAGGCCAAGCCAATACCCATAGTCCAAAGCCCTGTCTTTCTTTTTTCACTAAACAAACCTCCCCTTAAACCAAACATGCATACTGGACCTGAGAAACAGCATATTTTTTCTTTAGGTCAGACTAAATTATAGATGATATACTTTTGGTGATGGTACAGATTTCAAACCAATAATTACATTATTCCAACCTCATAAAAGGAGATCTCTCCATGAACATTTTTAATTTTACCGTCCCGCCAATGCTCTACTATATCGTAAGTGGATTGCACACCTTCTCACCAGGGCATTACCACATGAGCCGCCACAATATCAATGTATTTGACTTGCTTGTAGTTAAACAGGGCTGCCTATATATGAATGAAGGAGGCCTCACCTTTCAGGTACGCGCAGGTCAGGCACTGCTTCTTCGTCCAGATAGCCATCATTTCAGTACGGACAGCTGTAAGGAGTACACCTCTTATTATTGGCTTCATTTTCAGACCGTCGGCGATTGGAATATTTCCGAGGCTACAGCTGCAACTCCAGACACAGAACACACCAGAGTGGAGCATTCTCTTCATTCTGACGAATTTAATATACGCACTTTCACCTTACAGCTGCCTCAATATACCACGCTGCTGCAACCATCCAAGATGGAAGAACTGCTCTCGCAGCTGAATCAATTAGCGCCTAATTCCCATTTGAGCGATACTCCATTTCAGCAGCAGTTGCTGTTCCAAGAGGTTCTCCAGCAATTATCCGCCTCTCTGAGCCATGAGCGCCCCTCTCCCTCCAAACTGTGTGCAGAGCAAGCTGCCTCCTATCTGCGAAGTCATTTCCGTGAACACATCACTGCACAGCAGTTAGGAGAAAGCTTAAACTTTCATCCGGTATATATCGCTCGCTGCATGAAAAAGGAGTATGGCTGTGCACCGATGGATTATCTGCTGCACTACCGGATTCAGCAGAGTAAGCTACTGCTGATGCAGACCAGTTATACGATTGCCCGGATCGCTGAGGAAGTCGGCTTCAATCAAGCCCCTTACTTCAGCTCCAGCTTCGTCCGCATTGAGGGAACCACTCCGCGGGAGTTCCGCCAGCGCTTCTCGTAGTCTCCTAGAACACAAAAAAAAGGATGTTCCCCCCGCCTCCATGGCTTAAGGAACATCCTTTACTCTTCTGTTTTACAAACCCTTCTCCTGTGCGTAAGCATCCCATTGCTTGATATATTCCGCCTGGATCTTCTCAAGACCAGCCTGCTTAGCCTTCTCCATGAAGGTAACTAGACCCGCATCAACATCCTCTACCAATCCGGCTTGCAGCGGATACAGGTATTGCTTCTCTACCTGCTCCAATGCCGCTTTTTCAGCCTGATAAGAGGTGTAATCTTCTGCAAAGCCTGTGAAGATATCCGGTTTCTGAATCTTGTCGAGATCAGCAAAGATTTCCTTCACACCATCATAGGATTTGTCGAATATCATAAATTCCGGGTTCCGCCATGCCCAGCCATTCATCCCTTCACGAGTGAAACCGTTCGTAGAAGCGTCTCCAATAAGCTCATAATAACCGTTTGCATCAATCTTATAGTTTTTCCCCTCAACACCGTATTGTGTCAGCTGATTGTAACGTTTATCCAAAACCATCTTCTCATAGAAGGCTAGTGCGCGTTCCGGGTTCTTGCTGCCCTTCGGGATCGCGAACCCATTATGAATAGGATGCACTGGTGTTGCGTAACCAATAGTTTTACCATAAGGGTAGTAACCCAGCTCCCAATCTGGATGGGCCGCTTTAACTTTCATCAGCGTATCGTTGAAGCGGGTCGGGTTATCTCCGAAAATACTTGCTGCTTTTCCAGCAATAATCGGAGCCTGAATAGTATCCTTCACGTTCAATACATTTTTGGAGATTAAGCCTTTTTCCTGCCAGCGTCTCATGGTCAGCAGTTCTTCTTTATGTTCCTCCGAGCCCCAGTAAAGATAAGCCTTCGCAGGATCGCTGTACTTAATTCCAATACCGTAAGGCAGCGGGCTTCCAACCATCGCGTTAAGTGTGGTGTAGACATCATGCAGATTCCCCCTCACATCACTGTTAAAGGATGCTGGCGACATCTTCGGTTCATTCTTCTTAATACCTTCCATATATGCTTCGTAACTGGCCAAGTCTGTCGGCTGAGGCAGGTTGTATTTCTTGCGCAAATCCTCACGCCATACGAAACCATTCGTTACATACTCCTTATAAGTCGCAGGTACAGTGTAGATCTTCCCATCAATCTTAACGGCTTCCCACATGTCTTGCGGTACAAATTGCTGGAGGGCTGGAGCAGCCTTCGGCAGCAGATCATCTATAGCCAAAAAGGCCCCTTTTTTAGCGTAAGCTTGATACTGTGTCCAGTCTGCAGTGAATATCAAATCAATCGATTGACCAGAAGATAGCAGCAATTTGTACTTCTGATCCCAGTCTGTCCAAGTTGTATAGTTGAATTTAACGGTCGCATTCAAATCTTCTTCAGCCATCTTGTTAATTTGCGACTCAATACTTGAAAGATCCTTCGGAGCATCACCCAGCATATAAAATTGCAGTTCAACCTTCTTAGATGTATCCAGCCCCGTCTTCTCCTCTGTTCCGGCGTTGGTACTCTGAGCTGTATCCCCCCCGTTGTTGCTCTCTTTTACTGCTGCATTTTCCTTGTTCGCGGAATTGGAGTTCCCCCCACAGCCTGCCAGTAGAGCCAAGCTGAGTACTGACATTAGCAGAATAGAGCTGCTTTTGCCCCGTAGTTTGTTCATCTGAATCCTCCCTTTTCACTATGATTCTATGTTAGCCGACTATCCCCTAATCCTCATAGGGACCAAGTTGCGGTTCTAACCTTTTACAGCTCCGATGGTCAACCCCTTGACGAAGTAACGCTGAACGAATGGATACAGAAATAGAATCGGCCCAGTCACAACAATCGCCATGGCCATTTTGGTAGATTCCGCAGGGACTTCCGTAGCCAATGACACCCCGGTTCCAGCACCCATCTGCGCAATAAACTGTGCCGAATTGATAACATTGTACAGATAGAACTGCAGCTGATATTTATGGGTATCGTTGATAAACAGGGAAGAGGTGAACCAGTCATTCCAATAATACAAAGCAAGGAACAAGCCGACAGTAGCAATCCCCGGCATGGATAGCTTCAGCACGATCTGCCAGTAAATCCGGAAATCACCGGCCCCGTCCATTTTCCCGGAATCAAACAACTCCTCGGGGACTGCTGATTTCACGAAGTTTTTCATTAAAATAATTAAGAACGGTGTCATCAGGCCTGGTAGCACCAATACAGCATAGGAATCCAACAGACCGAGGTATTTAGTAATCATGATGTACCACGGAACAAGTCCTCCACCAAACAAGGTTGTAAAATAAATATAAAAGGAGAATGTATTACGGTATTTAAAATCCTTGCGAGCCAGCACGTAACCCGACATCGTCATGAAGAAGAGTCCTAATGCCGTTCCCACTACAGTGGTAACAATGGTGACCGTGTAAGCACGCAGCACTTCATCCGGGAATATGAAGACCGTCTTGTAGCCTTCAAGAGAGAATTGCCCCGGAATCAGATGATAGCCGTCCCGGATAATGGATTCATTGCTGGTTAATGATGCAGATATAATTAGCAGAAAAGGCAGCAGGCACGCAACCGACAGCCCAAGGATGACCACATAGGCGATGGCATGAAGCATCCGAGTATATTTGTCCTTTTGAATTTGCATTTCTTGTCCTCCTAGAACAGGGCGTAGTCGTCGTTTATTTTGCGGATAATATAGTTAACCGTCATGATGAGGACAAAGCCGAACAAGGATTGATAGACTCCAGCTGCTGTCGCCATACCCACATCGAAGGTTACTTTAAGCGAACGGTATACGTAAGTATCAAGAATATCTGTCGTATTGTAGAGCAGCCCGTTATTACCTATTAATTGATAGAACAGATCAAACTGCCCCTTCATGATACTTCCGAGCGCAAAGAGCAGCAGCACCACAAAGGTTGATTTCAGCATCGGCACTGTAATATACCAAATCCGCTGAAAAATATTAGCGCCATCAATCTTAGCCGCTTCATAATATTCATCACTGATGCCCGTAATCGCTGCTAGATAGATGACCATGCTATAGCCGAGATTCTTCCATAGATAGAAGATAATAATTAGAAAGATCCAAGCCCAGGGTTTACTGTAGACATCCACCGGATCGAGTCCGAACTGCGTAAGCATTGTATTCAAGAAACCGCTGTCATAATTGAACAGGTTGTAGACAATAACACTTAGAATGACGAAGGATACAAAGTATGGCAGAAACATTATCGATTGACTAATCTTTTTAAACCATTTCCCATTCAGTTCACTTAAGAGGATCGCACAAGCAATCGCCAACACATTACCAAGTACAATAAAAGCAATGTTATAACCTATCGTGTTCATTGTCAGCTTCACCAGCGTACCGGATCTCCAGAGAAACTCGAAATTCTGCAACCCGACAAACTTGGAATTGAACATACTGCTGTTGAAGTCAAATTGAGTGAACGCATAATAAATACCTACCATTGGAAAATAGGAGTTCACCAAGAAAAAGATCAAGGTGGGCAGCAGCATCAGAAACATTACCCGATTGTGCAGCAGTTCATAAATAAATCCCTTCTTCTTCCTTGTCGTCCGTAAGCGTGCTCTTCCATCGGCCTGGATGCCAAGTTCGACGGTTGAGATTCCTTTGGATGAGGTTTGGCTCAAGGTCTCTCACTCCCTTTAATGTAGAAGCTTCATAATTCCACTATAGGGCGATTCTTGTGAACACAGAAGTGAAGCTTCATAGCTTTCCTTCACAAACTGGAGAATCTGCAATTGAACAATTGAAATGTTTATGGAGAAGCGATGAATCGAGGGATTACCAGTGTACATAGGGGGACGCAGCAGAATATCCCGAAAAAAATGATGATATGTGCACAAATACTTATTTTATTCATAGCGGTAATAGTGGTAATTTACAGGATTTTAAGGTTACTCCACTGTTCTGTTCACTCTAGGGGAATTATAATAAGAGGACTTCCTATCTAAAGTTCATCCAGAGCCTTGTCTAATAAACCGCAGCAATTTCAGGGGAGGGCGACTATGAAGAATAATGATATACGGAGAAAAAGACTGCTGTATGGCAAGCTGCTAACAACGATAACACTGTGTATTTCGTTAACGCTTCTGGTCTCTACATTTGTATACTATACATACTACATCGGGGTCGAGAAAACACAGACCTTCCGCTCGGATCTAAGAGATCTGACTCAGACCGGCAAGAAGGTAGTCAACATGGCTGAAGTGGCGCAAACGCTTTCATTTCAGCTATATCGAACTAGCACGATATCCCACCTGTTGTTCTATAACAAACCCTCCATTTATGAGGTTACGGCTGCGATGTCAGATCTCGGTAACTATCTGAATTCTATGCCGTACATTGAATCCATCTATGTATATAATCCGAATAACGACACGGTATATATCTCCGCTGCGCAAGGGCAGAACGGTGTGTACACCACACGAGAATTAGAGGACACTGAAATCATACAGATGTTAAATCATTATCAGGATTACAAAACATTCACTCCCATCCCGCGTACCTACTCCATCGGTGAACCCAAATCAGAAGCTATCTCCGTCTATACTTATCTCTGCTATGATGCAATCAATTGGGACCGCACCATCAACTCTGCTGTTATTGTTAATATATCAGCAGCTTGGATAAATAAGGAGCTAGCTAACAGTAATACAACCGGTAGTGGCAATACCTACCTCCTAGATGACCAAGATCGTTTTCTTTCGGGGAACAAGCTAACATTGGAAAAACTCTCGGCAGATGAGCGCATCTGGATAGAGCATCAAGTGAAAGACCGCTCTGCAGGCTATTTCACCGCTCCATATAAAAATCAGAAATCACTAGTATCCTATACTTCACCTGATTCCCTTGGCTGGCAGTATGTTCGCATTACTCCTTATGATGTAATCACAGAACAAACCAACCAAATCCGTAATACAACATTATTAATTTCTTTGATTATTCTAATATTCGGACTTATCATCTCTAGAATACTTTCCAAACGCCTCTACCTTCCTATTGATTCCATCGTAAGCCGAATGAATAGTCTGGAAGCTGACAAGCGCAACAGCATGTTTACGATTAGACAGAATTCTTTACGTAATCTTGTTCTCGGTATTAGATCCCCTCATAACAGCCGACCAAGTGATATGGAGCAGTTAAGTATTGCTTTCAGCTTAAACGGGAGTTACCGGCTGGTACTACTCCGTATTGACGAATATACCACCTTGCGACAAGAGAGAGGTTCTTATCTACTTCCGTACAAATTCGCCATCATGAATATTGCCTCGGAAATATGCGGTCAAACTTACCAAGTAGAGAGCGTCGATATGAACGACGATAGTGTAGTTATGCTACTAAGCAGTATGACGTCCGCTGAACCTCTGGATACAGAGTTGATCGAAGTACTGCTGCGACAAATCCGTGTGGCTTGCTGCGATTATCTGAGAATCGGACTGTCGCTCGTGTACAGTCCCGTTAGTGATAATCCGGAGCTACTAAACCGAATCTACAGTCAGGCTAAAGAAGCTTCCAAACATAGACTGTTTTATGGGCATGGATGCCTGATCAACGCCGAGAAGATCAACGAATTGCAGTATAACCTATACTCTTATCCGGCAGATAGCGAGAAGAAGCTGGTCGATGCGCTTACCAGTGGTAGGACGGATGAGGCACGCAGCCATTTCTCCGGCATCTTGCGCGAAATGGAGCAATATCCCTATCATGTCCTAGAACTGACACTCTCTAGGGTGACTCTAACCATTAAGAGAATCTTTGATAATATCAAAAAGCTCAGCGCTACTACAATGGATGACATGCTCAAGATGCCTTCACTTGAAAATTACGAAACGATGGAGGAGCTTGAAGAAGCTTTTTATAACCTCTTCGATAATATTCAGGAATTACAAGCCGATAAGCGTAGCTCTAAGCAAAGTGATCTGATCCGGCAGATTAATCAAAAAATTAATCAATCTTACATGGATCCCGGCCTGAGCTTGAACCAGATTGCTGATGAGCTTAACCTGTCACCTATATATGTCAGCCGCCTTTATAAGCAACAAACAATGACAGCCATTGTGGATGTCATCATGGATGTACGGATGCAGGAAGTCTGCCGCCTTCTGACAGACAGCGATCTATCCGTTTCAGATATTGCTGAAATGACTGGCTTCACCAGCAGTTCTTATCTTCATCGAATGTTCAAGCGCAATTTCAGCATCACGCCAATAGAATACCGTCGCTCTAATACCCGTTTATAGAACTAAATGCTGATTTACAACACTACTTTAGATATAACTCTTATGAAGGGTGATACTACTTCTACTTAACTACTCTATCAATAAGGCAGGCCACCGGTAATACTGACTTTCAACGCGACGATTGTAACAACTTCCGCTTCTCAGAATATGCTGATTGGGCAGGTTCCCAATTTTTAAAGGAATGAAGAGGAGAAGCTCAAGGAGGAGATACAGAAATATGTCGGATCATAGTCATAGACCATTCAAAGGTGACGCTATCCTTAACAAGCAAGGAAGAATAAGCAGTCCTGTGAGAAAAAGGGAGTGTACTGCTCTATTAAAAATAGTCACTGAGCTCGCTACAGTGGTACCGCCCGCACTTACGAATCCCACAATACTTCATATTACTAATCTTCAAAGAGTGTTAAGAGAACTCATGGAATTCTTGCATGAAGCTAAGATATGCAGCCCTTCTAGAACGGAGCTTCTTTCTGTAGTAGAAATAACCATTGTATCTACAGAGGTCAGTCCCTTCTCCGTCGTAAGCGTGGGTACCAATCTTCAACAACTATTAGCTGAGTTATTGTCTTTTGTTCTTGCCACAAAGATTGACCCTCATTGCAAAGATCAGTTGGTTATTCAAATCAGGCATATTCAGGCTTCTATTTCACAAGCACTTGGCCTCCCCGTTAAAGGTGCCACTGGGCCGCAGGGGCCTCAAGGACCTCAGGGACCTCAAGGACCTAAGGGATCCACTGGTGCAGGGCTGCAAGGTATTGTAGTCTTTAATCCCGCGCAAAGCCCGTTATATCCAGCGGGTCAAGTTGTAACCTTTAATGGCAGCACCTATATAGCTACTGTTGCTGGACCCAAAGGAATCCCCGGTACTTCATCAGATTATTTACTGATTGCTGGTGGAGCGACAGGCGCGACTGGAGCGCAAGGACCTCAAGGGCCTCAGGGACCTCAAGGACCTCAAGGAGCGCAAGGGCCTCAAGGGCCTCAAGGGGAATATGGTGTTGGTGGGACAGGCGCGACTGGTGCGACTGGTGCGCAAGGTATACAGGGACCGCCAGGTATACAGGGACCGCCAGGTCCTGGAGCAGGGGCAACGGGGCCAACAGGTGCTACGGGTGCTGCCGGGCTTGCTGGACCAACAGGCGCTACGGGTGCTGCCGGGCTTGCTGGGCCGACAGGCGCTACGGGTGCTGCCGGGCTTGCTGGGCCGACAGGCGCTACGGGTACTGCCGGGCTTGCTGGGCCGACAGGCGCTACGGGTACAGCCGGACTTGCTGGACCGACAGGTGCTACAGGTACCGCCGGGCTTGCTGGGCCGACAGGCGCTACGGGTACCGCCGGGCTTGCCGGGCCGACAGGCGCTACGGGTACTGCCGGGCTTGCTGGGCCGACAGGTGCTACGGGTACAGCCGGGCTTGCTGGGCCGACAGGCGCTACGGGTACTGCCGGGCTTGCTGGGCCGACAGGCGCTACGGGTACCGCCGGGCTTGCTGGGCCGACAGGCGCTACGGGTACCGCCGGGCTTGCTGGGCCGACAGGCGCTACGGGTACCGCCGGGCTTGCTGGAGCTACGGGTGTTACCGGAGTTACAGGCGTTACTGGTGCAACCGGTGGGGGTGCAATCATTCCGCTGGCATCCGGTGGGCCTATTATTATGACTACGATTTTAGGCGGTTTAGTTGGAACAACAAGCCTTATAGGCTTCGGGAGTTCAGCCACAGGTATTTCTCTTGTTGGTGGAAATATTGATCTGACAGGTACAGTTCTTGGACCTCTTATCAACTTTGCAATGTCAGTTCCTCGTTCGGGAGTCATAACATCTGTTGCCGCTTACTTTAGTAATACCGTAGCTTTATCACTTATTGGTAGTACGGTAACTGTGACAGCACAATTATTCCAGTCTACCTTACCAAATAACACATTTACTCCTATTCCAGGGGCTATAGTACCACTGCCATCTATCACAGGCGCAGTTAATCTAGGAACTTTTGTCAGTGGAGCAACATTCGGTGTTGATTTCCCTGTAACAGCGCAAACTCGCCTTCTTATGGTCTTTTCAGCCACCGCTTCAGGACTCAGCCTTGTAAATACAGTCACTGGTTATGCAAGTGCAGGCTTCACTATTGTATAATCACTAATACTAATACAAACAAAAGCATCTGCCCTCCCTGCTAAAGGAGTGACAGATGCTTTTGTTGTAATATGCGATTGCAATTTCTTAATCTTTCGGACCGGAGAGACGCTATTGAGCAAAACAGGAGGTCAACTTCATCTTTTTTGTGCAACTAAGAGCGCCTGAGTCCTATAACAGTCTATTCCCCGGGAATCATACTAGGCCGTCATCAGCTACTCAATCTCTGACAATCTACTCACAGCAAATACTCTTTCAACTTACCGATAACCTCATCGATCTCTGCCATAGTTGTATACCGTCCCACACTAAAACGAACTGCTCCCTGCCCGATACTTGGTGAGACATTCATTGCCTTTAGAACAGGCGAGATCAATGTTTCTCCAGAATGACAAGCTGAGCCTGTTGAGGCAGCCACATCTTCTAGCGAAGCAATCACTTCATGACCCACCGCTCCAAGAAAACTAACGTTAAGCGTGTTAGGCAATCGCTTATCCCTATGACCGTTCAGGTGAATCTTATCGCCAAAAGCCTCCTGTAATCTGTCATAGAAATAATCTGCAACTTCTTTTACACGCGCTCTGGAGGTGGAGTCTGAAGCAAGCTCACAGGCTTTTCCTAATCCAATAATATATGGTGTGTTCTCGGTACCTGCTCGTCTACCATTTTCATGCCCCGCTCCGTGAATTAAAGGTTCGATGTGAATGCCCTCTCGGATGTACAATGCTCCAATCCCTTTTGGCGCATACAATTTATGACCTGCCAGCGTTAGAAAATCCACCCCTAGCTCAGCCACATCGAGCACTACTTTTCCAGCGGACTGCGAAGCATCGGTATGTACAAGAACACCACGTTCGTGGCAGGCCTCAGCTATTTCTTTGATCGGCTGGATCGTTCCCGTTTCGTTGTTAGAATGCATAATGGAGACTAGTATGGTTTGGTCGGTAAGCTGCTTTTTCACATCGTCTACTTGTACCATTCCATACGAGTCAACAGGTACATAAGTAATCGTATAGCCCAACTGCTCCAGATACTGACACGGTTTAATGACAGCAGGATGCTCCACAGCAGACACAATCATATGATTGCCTTTATGTCGATACGTTTGAGCGACGCCCTTGATGACGGTATTATTCGATTCGCTGCCCCCGCTTGTAAAAAGCACCTCACCCGGCGCGCAATTCAGGAAATTAGCCACCTGCGTTCTTCCTTGCTCGATTCCGAGTTTAGCTTCTTGCCCCAAAAAATGACTGCTTGAAGGATTGCCAAAATGACCATAAAGATACGGAATCATAGCCTCTGCGACTTCCTTATCTACAGGTGTTGTAGCATTATAGTCTAAATAGATCATTTGTTACGCTGTGCCTCCTCTAGCCCCTCATCCTTACGATTCCTAAAGCTTATACTTCCTGATTTTTCAAAAAAGAGCGCACCGCTGTCTCAGCTTCATCCAAATTATTCACCTTAAACGTAACTCTCTCAACGCCTTCATACTGAGTGGACGTATAATCGTATCTAGGATCATAATAGTATTCTAGCAAAAGCGCTACAGCCTCTCCGAACAAATCAGCTTGCAAGCATCGCTCGATTTCTGCGGCAACGGGGATATGAATTCGGGATTTAATACTCCGAAAAGCTGAAATACACTGCTCCTTGTATGCTTCTGGTCGGTAGTCCTCAAGGATTTGCTGCACCCTAGCTTGCAATGGCATCTCAATCCAAATCTGTGTTCCGATCTCTTTCTGCTCCGCCATGAATGGGGGCATGACGATTTTCCCGATTTTTTTACTCTCCGCTTCAAACAGTACATAAGAAGAATCCCCAAGCTTAATTAATTCCTCCAAAAGAAGACTATCGAACGTTTTCTGATTATTTGCATGAAGTCCGATCTCTCCAAAGATAGAACCCCGGTGACCCGCCATCCCCTCCAAATCCAGAACAGGATAACCTTGTGCTTTCAGGCGGTGCAGTAGGTTTGTTTTGCCTGTACCCGTATTTCCGTGAATTACATAAGGCTTTGCCTTGAATTCATAAGTCTCCAGTTCGTCGAGTACCCATTTACGGTAAGCTTTATAGCCGCCAATCAGCCGGTAAGCGTGAATATCCATTAAAGAAAGTACGGTTGCCGTAGTACGGCTGCGCATACCTCCTCTCCAGCAGAATACAGCTTTGTCCCCTTGAATCGCTGCGAATTCTTTGACAAAGGTAGGCAGCTTCGCCGCAGCAATCTCCAAACCGCGTTCTTTCGCCGCCTGCACACTAGACTGTTTATACAAAGTGCCTACTTCAGCCCGTTCCTCATCATCAAAAAAAGGAATGTTCAGACTATCCGGTAATGTCGAATCTTTATATTCAGAAGGAGATCGAACGTCGATCACAGTGATCTGCTTCTTATTTTTTAGCATTCTTAATTCTTCCAGTGTAATATCCTGAAACAATGCACTCTCTCCTCTGGTGGCTAACTTCTTAGATTGCCTCTAAGCTGACTCTATCATTATTGCGCAGCTATTACCGTAATCTGACCCGGATGTTCTTCTGTTACTTCTCCGATCAATGCCGCTTCTACACCTGCAGCTACCAGCTCTTGTAGCAAGGCTTCACTTTGTTCAGGAGCAACAGAAATCAACAATCCGCCAGAAGTTACAGCATCACACAGAATATAACGGCTTAATTGGTCCATCTCTTCCGGATAAAGAATGCTGCCCTCCAAATGGGCAAAGTTATTCTTAGTTCCACCTGGAACAAATCCCTGCTCCGCCAGATCTCTTACTCTTGGCAGCATTGGTACATCGCCTTGACGAATAATCAGTCCGTGGTTACTTCCCTTAGCCATTTCCGAGGCATGTCCCAACAGCCCAAATCCAGTAACATCCGTACAAGCGTGCACATCATACGGCTCCATGATTTCAGCCGCTTTTTTATTCAATGTAGACATCACTGTGGTGAGGCGTGTGGTTTCTTCTGGTGATAGTTGATCCTTCTTAATAGAAGTTGTTAAGATGCCCACACCGATAGGTTTCGTTAGTATCAGCTTATCCCCCACCTGCGCGCCTGCATTCGTTCTTACTTTGTCCGGATGCACCAGCCCCGTAACAGCCAATCCGAATTTAGGCTCTTTATCGTCGATAGAATGTCCACCTACAAGCGTCGCTCCTGCTTCCTGCACCTTGTCCGCTGCACCGCGCAAAATGTCACCGAGAATGCTTTTATCCAGAACAGAGATAGGAAAAGCTACAATATTAAGCACTGTAAGCGGCTTACCACCCATAGCATAAATGTCACTTAACGCATTGGCTGCTGCAATTTGCCCAAAGGAATAAGGGTCGTCCACGATCGGTGTGAAAAAATCAACAGTTTGCACTAACGCGAGTTCATCGCTTAAACGATACACGCCTGCATCATCACTAGTATCCAAACCTACAAGTAGATCCGGATTAGGAACGGTTGGTGGCAGACTGCGAATAACCTGCATGAGATCGGCGGGACCGATTTTGCAGCCGCAGCCTCCTTTTGAAGATAATGAAGTCAATTTTATAGTTTCGGCTTGAGACATCATGACTCAGCTCCTTTAGATAGTTAATATCGAATATCTTTAATCTTACATCAGTAGACAGCAATGTACAAAATGCATAGCTACCGATTGGATTTCATTATTCTGTTCTTTGAGAAGTGCTATGAGTGGTATTCTTTCGATTAATAGTATGCTAAAGGCTGGCTCATTCGTAGATTTCGCTACTTTGGGCCAGCCTTTAGTTCGATACTCTGTACTTTAGGGAGGTTTTCCCTAAAATACTATACAAAAGAACGTCCCGCAGCCAGTTCATACTCCCAGCTATAGAACGCCCTCATTTCTTGCTTAAACGTTAGCCGACCATTAAGACTCTGAAGAGGTTTATGCAATCTAAGGTGCTTTCTCCACTAGGATCAACTGATCTGCTGAGCATCCTGATGTTTCTCCAAAAAACGCTGAAGAATAGCATTAAATTTCTCCGGCTGACACAGATTACTAGGATCTAATGCGTTAGGAATGATCGCTAACTGAGCATGCGGCAGCTGAGACACCATATCCTTCATACAGTTGACTCCAAATTCACTAAAGTCACCGACTATACATAACGCGGGACGGTTAAAAGATTTTAAGCATCTAGTGTAATCCACATGACTAGTAGCCAGCCTTTGGCGATACAATTCCCGCGGACGTTTGTCGAGAAGTCCTCTTCTAATCTCGTTATAGGCCAGGTTCCAGCGTTCGCGATACATCATACGAATCGAAGGCAGTACAAGCTCACTAGGAGCGTAATACATTAACCAACTACAATATGCAGCCATAAGCTGAATTTTACCTACTATTGTTGATGCATGACTTCTACAAAAGCTATCGGCAACAACAATCGCCTTTACCCGTTCCGGGTATTGTTTCGCAATATGTTGAACGACGAGCCCCCCATAGGCGCTCCCGACAAAAACCGCCTCACGAATGCCCAAATCATTCAATAGCATAATTATATCTAGGCATTGCGTTTCAATAATCTCGTTTGGAGCCTGCAGCAATTCACCTGATTTGCCATTCCCCCGTAAATCGCACAGAATCACTTTATATTTATCAGAAAAATACTCTAATTGTGGTTTAAACATGCTATGTGTTAATCCATGTCCATGGATAAACACAACCGGAGTCCCTGTTCCAATGATTTCGTAATAGAGCGAAGTTCCATTCAGTTTAGCAATAGGCAAAATTAACACCTCTTTCACAGGTAGGTTCTATATCTATATGTGCTTATAAACGCAGCAAAAAACCACAGAGGGATTCTCTGTGGCTATTCATCATCAAATACGCCATTCATCCTCTCTCCATACGCTTACGAGGTTAGCTGTCGGATTCGGGCAGTGAGAGTTGCCCTACCTGTATGGATGCACTATTCAGCATCTGTAACAGGATTCACCCCATAACTAGTACCGACTGTCATATCGATTTCCAGTTGTTGGTTCCCCCGCTTTCCTTAACGGAAATTAAGCGGACTTCTTATGTAATTGTCAGTTATGTGATGAATCATACTCCGTGTAAGGTTTCTTGTAAAGTTGAGCCCTGGGCAAAATAATGATGAAAGCCATGCTTTTCATTTCATATTGAGCATACTCTTCGTTTTCTCTTTCTATTGCTCTTGTTTACTCGGTTTATTAAGAAAAAGCCGAGCGGTCATCAGAGATCAATCCCTGAACCACTCGGCTTCTTTATACAATCATTCGGCTACAACAGATCGGCGTTTTTCAATGCATGCTCCCAGCTCGGAAAAAAGAACAGCGCACTTCTCATAAGATCAGGATCGCTTTGCTTCACTTGTTTTTTACTGATCGAGCTTCCGTCAGTTTGAAGCTTTTTGATACGACTTAACACTTCATCAGCCTCCAAAGGAATTTCCATTGAAACACTCCTCTCTCAGTGACCTGGTTTCCAATCATTTTCTCCATAATATGCAAATTTATTCTTCATTTCGATTTATAAGGATTAAACCAGCTGATAGATCGGTTGTTCTGCAATAAAATAAGTAGGAATCGTTGGGTATTTCTCTGCCAAAACTTCAGCTAAATATTTCATTCCCGGGGCTTCACTCTCCGCATGACCTAACATAATCAGCGCATTCGATCTACCTTGATGTACTGCATCCCTCACATATTCCGGAGTTTCCCACTCTGGCCCTTCGCCAGCAATCAGTAAATCAAGATTGTGCTGATTAAAAAGAGGGATAGCCATTGTCCCGCCTCCTCTGTAACCCACTGATATCCCCACATGTCTGCATACCTGGGATAGGTCACCGGCAACACGTACATAGGGGATTCCTAGTTTTCTTTTTATGTACTGAGCCGCTTCACTTACTGTCATGGCAGGAATCGTTAGGATTGTAGCAGCGGGTTGCTGCTCATTCACATAAGCTGACCACTCAAGCTCTCGCAGCAAGCCGACCATGATCCCATCCGGTTTATGACGATGACAATAATCATGATAACGAAAAATAGCCATTTCAGAACGTTTGATCAAACTCAGTTTCGTGAGATAAACAGCGTCATCCTTTAACCACTCACTTGTATCATGGTGACTGTAATACACACCTTCATGTGTGATCAGCAAATTGGCGTTCATAGCCATCGCTCGTTCCACAACATATTGCGTAGCGCAAAATGCTGTAACTATCCCTGTAACCACCGTTTCTGGATTTCCTGGCTTAAGTGTATCCACAGTCCCCTCTATCTGTTCCTCAGTTCCCATTAAATCTTCCAGTATTGTTCTTATCGTAATGTTCACCGTAACCCTCCCTTTGAGTTTCATTCTTCTGATCTACAAACAAATAACCCGCCCTTATTTAATATAAGGACGGGTTATTTTACTACTTGAGCAGCTTACCCGCTCTATAATTTTGGGGCAGAGCCGATAATACGGTGAAAGGCTGGCTTCGGATGATGCTCTTCATCGAATAAGAAGGGCCAGTTCTTCCGGCCACGAACAGGGAAATCATCTAGCCAGGTATAGTCATCCGCTGCTCCCCAGAACGTGACTGAACTAATCACGTCGCGGTATTCTCTCAGCAGTGCGAACATCGCTTCATATCGATCTGCTTGAAGTTCGAGCAGATCAGCAGGTACTGTCTTTAAGTCCATTCGTTTGTCTTCAAAACGGAACATGGATACATCCAGCTCAGTCAATTGAAGCTGAAGTCCTAACGAGGCATATTTCTCAATCGCAGCACGAATATCATCAAGATTCGGATCGTATAGATTCCAGTGTGCCTGCAATCCGACGCCATGGATCGGCACCTCTTGATCCAATAGCGACTTCACCAGTTCATAGATTTTGTCACGCTTTAAGGGATGGGATTCATTATAGTCATTGTAGAATAATAATGCCTTAGGATCAGCTTCATGGGCGAATTCAAACGCTTTAGCTATAAAATCCGGGCCAACAATGTCGAGCCACTTCGAATGGCGAAGAAGCTCTTCTCCTTCATCGGCAATAACTTCATTCACAACATCCCAAGCATAAATATCTTCCTTATAACGTCCTACAACGGTTTGAATATGTGATTTGACTCGTGCAAGCAAAATCTCTCTGCTTACAGGTCCTCCGTTCTTATCCTCAAACAACCAATCCGTAGTCTGATTGTGCCAGACCAAGGTATGTCCGCGCATCGCCATCTTATGTTTTCGGGCGAAGGCAACTAGCTGGTCTGCTGCCCTAAAGTTATAAATATCCTCAAGTGGATGTAGACTTTCAAATTTCATCTCATTCTCAGCAGTTATACTGTTGAAATGATAAGCAAGCAAGTGCTCCTGTGATTGTATCGTAAATGGGTTGACCGCTGCGCCAATCTTGAAATCCTCCGAGAACACTGTCTTTAGTGCAGGCTCTGAGTAATCGCTAGCTTGTCTCATCAATTTCCCTCCCTACAAAAGCGTACATATTTAGCATTCTACTCATGATGATCGATAGTCGAACCAATCAAAGTAAGCAGGAACCCCCGCCACTTTGCCATGTCCTGTCGCATATAAGCCAACAAGAACACCGGTAAATCCGTTTCCTTTGACAGCTTGAGGGGATAATGGATAGGCTAGAGCCCTAGATAGCTCGATCCATTCCTGACCATCCAAAGAATAAAGTAAAGTGTATTCCGTTAGCTCCGCCCGAATTTTCAGATATAAACACCCAGCAATGGTTGGAATCTCTGCAGCCACATGTGTTGTTCCATCAACAGTTAAATAAGCTGTAATCACTCTATGTCCATTTCTTTGCGATAGTGCAATTTCATAATGTGCATTCTCGTCCAATCTAGCACAGAGTCCAGCCTCTTCACCGTCCACGGTAGGGTTAAAATCCAGTAATGTACTCCATTCAGCTGAAGTATGCTGCTGTCTTCTGCCTATAAAGGCTACCTGACCCACTTCATTAAGGTCTTTCGATTGCCCTCGAAGAGCTAGAAAACCCGGACGTTGGCTTAGTGACCAGCTTCCCTCTGCCGGATTCCGCAGAAAGGATAATCCCAATGGCAATACAGGGTCATCAAAATCATATCTTCCGCTAGTCTCAGGTTTTGGCGAATGACCCGGTACACGCGGAACCTTCATCTCCAGCCCGACAGTGTCCTCATTATTATCGATCATAGGCCAGCCGTCATCATCCCAGCTTACAGGAGCAAGGAAGGTCTCTCTCCCTAGGACAGTATATTTTGAATCTACTAGTCTGACACCTAGGAATACAGCCCACCAATCCCCATTACGATCCTCAATCAGATCAGCATGTCCTAGATACTGAATGGGACTATCAGTCCCGCGATGGGTCAATATCGGTTGCTCTAATCTTTCAAAAGGACCGTAAGGGGAGGAAGAACGACCGATAATTTCTCGGTGTTCCTTTGCCGTGCCGCCTGAAGCAGACATGATATAATACATTCCGTTAATTTTGTACAAATGTGGTCCTTCCGTCCAAGGTCCACCATCCCCAGTCCAGATGACAACAGGTTCTGTTAATGCTGCTCCTGTAGCAATGTCTATCTCATATTGAATAGCGTGGGAATCATAATCTGCTCCCTGCTGGGTAGTTACATATACCTTTCCATCCTCATCAAACATTAGGGAAGGGTCAATTCCTCCATAAGGAATACTAATCGGGTCTGACCACGGACCCGCTGGGTCCGTAGCCGTAACATAGAAATTCCCCTTCCCGTGTATTTCGGTCGTTATCATGTAAAACGTTCCTTCATGATACCGGATCGTTGGTGCAAATATACCTCCAGAGCTTTTGCTCTTACGTGTATCTAGCTGACTTTCACGATTGAGCACATGACCAATTTGTGTCCAATGAATTAAGTCCTGGCTGTGAAAGATAGGTACCCCAGGAAAATATTCGAAGGAGCTACAAACCAAATAGAAGTCGTCTCCAGCCCGTGTAATACTCGGATCTGGATAAAAGCCTGGAAGTATTGGATTTGTGTATGTGATTAGGGATTGGTTCATAGTTTAACAAACAACCTTCCTATACCTTAATAGTGATTGTAAGCTGCTTATTCCTTCACGCTTCCCACGTTCATTCCAACTACAAAATGCTTCTGCATGAATGGATACACTAGCAAAATTGGAACGGAGGCAACGATAGTAACTGCTGCACGAATGGACTTTGGAGTAACCATTGATCCTGCTGACTCCGCAGTCACCCCTTGACCGTTAGCTACACTTGCGTTACTGTTCGCATTCATACTAGATTGTATTAGTTTCATTAATTCATACTGCAATGTGCTGAGGTGCTGGCGGGAAGAGGTGTAGATAAAAGCATCAAACCATGCGTTCCATGCACCTACTGCAACAAAGAGGGCGATGGTAGCAAGAACAGGTTTACATAAAGGGAAGACTACTTTCATAAAGATTTTGAACTCCCCGGCACCGTCAATTCTCGCGGATTCCATAAGGCTTTCATGCAAGCTACCAATATAAGTACGAATAACGATCATATTAAATGCACTTAGCATGGACGGTATTATATATACCCAAAACGAGTTGAGCAGATGAAGCTCCTTAATAAGGAAATAGTTTGGTATCAGACCCGCATTAAAATACATGGTAAGGACGAAAATAATGGTAATCGGTTTGCGGAAAACATATTCTTTCCGGCTTAAAGCATAAGCAAGCATTGTGGTTAGGAATAGATTCAGGACCGTAGATAACAGTGTTCGTGCTACCGAAATCCAAAAAGCAGGAATAATGGTACCTGAGGCAAAAACAGCTTTATAGTTTTGTATGGTCCACTCTCTAGGCAACAGATAAATGCCGCCACGGATCGTATCGTTCCCCGCATTCAATGAAACTGCTATAGTATTTAAAAAAGGATATAAGGTAACTATAACTATACACACCATAAATACAGTATTAAAGGTACCGAACAATACTGGTTCAAGACCTATATTTCTCATGCGTCTTCCGACATTACTTTTTGGAGATTTCTGAGGTATTAATTGAGTTTTCTCCATGATTATAACAGCCTCTCTTCCCCTAGCCGCGTCGAGGTCCAGTTAGCTAATAGCAGCAACGTTACACTTACGACTGTTTTAAATATACCACCTGCAGTGGCTAAGGAATAATTCCCTTGCCCAATTCCGTATTTCAATACAAATATATCTATCGTATCCGACCAGTCTGCAGTAAGACCGTTCCCTAACAAGAACGGAACCTCAAATCCGACATCCAGTACATGTCCTATGGACATGATCATCAGGATTACAATGGTTGGTTTAATTCCAGGTAATGTTACATTGAACATTTTTCTGTACCGGTTTGCCCCATCGATCTCAGCAGCCTCATATAAAGCTGGATCTATAGAAGCAATAGCAGCCAAGTAGATGATTGTACCCCATCCCACCTCTTTCCAGACGGTTGAAGCACCCACAATACCCCAGAAATATTTTCCTTCACTGAGCCAAAGGATTGGTGAGTCAATAAGATTTAATTTCATGAGTAAGATGTTGATAATCCCGTCGTTACCAACCGAAAGGGAGACACCTACAATCCCTGTTACAATGATCCAAGAGAGAAAGTGCGGCAAGTAGGATATAGTCTGCACGGTTCTTTTCCAAAATACATTTTTGATTTCATTAAGAAGTAAGGCTAATCCTATCGCAGTAATAAATCCTAGAATGAAATTAATTAAACCCATTGCCAATGTATTTCTAAATACCCTTAGAAAGGTATCGTCCGTAAATATTGCCTTGAAGTGCTTCAAGCCAACCCACGTTTGTTCGCCAAATGCCTTAGCTGGTTTATAATCCTGAAAAGCCATGGTCCATCCCCAAACAGGTACGTACGCAAATAGTACAATATAAAGTAGCAATGGAACGGACATCCAAATTAGTTGATTCTGATTCTTAATCAAAGACCAAGTAATAGGTTGCTTCTTTTTTCTTTTAGGATGCCGCTTTACTGTTTTTCCCGTTAAGGTCTCATCCATATAGTCTTCTCCCCACATCATCCATATATTTCAGAAAGTGGTTGGCTAATAAGCCACCACTTTCTGATTTTAAGCAAACTTAAATTATTTTACACTCCAAGTATCAAATCTCCATTTAAGCTGTTCGTTGATTCTATCTTCGTAGGCTTTGATATCCGCTTTATGAAGTTCTCCAACAAATTCAGTCCAAACTTTATCGAAATCGGAAGGGCTAGCCAAGATTGCTTTTGGCAGGTACTTGGTTTTAACTTCTCCCATCTTCGTATCAGCAATTTTTGCTGGAGAATTTTCAACTAGATCTATCGACCAAGCTGGGTAAGCCACTGGGTTCGGTCCAGGCTTACTGAAGAAATCTACATAACTGTCGAATCCATATGCGTCAAGGACTTCCTTGTCATACGCTTCCAACCCTGCTTTATATTCTTCCGGTTGGGCTGCCGCATCCGTTGAGTTACCGTCTGCAAAGTATCCTTGCATTTTAGGAGCAGTAGCATACCAAGCTTCTGCTTTGTTACTTAGCTTCCATGTTGCATCAACTGCGTTGTCCCGTTGTTCTTGGGTTCTTATAAAGCGACCGTCTTCCACTTGATAATCTTCGCCTTCAATCCCCCAAGTGAGGGTTTTTTGCCAATCTTCTTGAATTAATGTGTCCATAAGTTTAAGGATTCTCACTGGATCCTTAGCATTGACAGTGATCCCGAATCCATTATTCAAGTTAAGAGCAGGGCGATCCAGATAATAATCTTTGGTGTTAGTATCATATACAAGAGGCAAACCTACATAAGTGCTCATATCTTTCCCTTGTGTTTTGAGTGAATCTTCTGCTTTCTGGAAGTTCCAGTGCTGATCAAACATTCCCAGTACGGCTCCGCTAGACAATTTAGCTAAATATTGGTCATAATCCATTACAAATGCTTCTTTGTCAATAATACCCAACGCATTCATATCATTAAGCTTTTTATAGTACTGCTTAGCATAGTCTTTATCCGCAAAGATTTCTGCTACGTTATCCTTAACTACTACTCCGCCATCATTAGGATGCCCGATCAGATGCTGAGGAGCGTTGAACAATCCCCAGTTTCTCCAGTCTTTGTTATGAATCTCAAACCCAATTGTTGGTTGACCATCAATGGTTGGATTTTTCTCTTTATATTTCACGATAAGATCGAAATACTCGTCCAAAGTTTTAACGGTTGGATAACCGGCATCTTTAAGTACGGCTTTCTGAATCCAGAAAGCTGGGCCCGAGTAATAAGTTGTATTCATCTCACCGTTATACGCACCATAGTTTGGAAGTGTATAAATGTGTCCATCATTTGGATCCTTCATCATGTTCCAGTAAGCTGCGTAATGCGCTTTCAAATTCGGAGCGTGTTCTTCAATCAAGTCCTCAAGAGGAATAAATGCGCCTGCTGCCGTCAGTTGGGTATTAGAACTCATCAGATCCGGATAATCCGAACCGGCAATCATAACACCAAGCTTCTGTTTAAGATCTCCTGCCAAGAATTCGAAACTGAATGATGCACCTGTTTTTTCTTTGATCATCTTGTAAATTTTGTTATCTGGTGTGGGTTGCTGACCTGCTTCTCCAAGAAAGATACTAACTTCAAAAGGCTCTACCTTCTTGTCATCGGTTCCAGCTGCAGTTGCAGCTGTTGTTTCTGCTGGTTTGTTTTCCCCCTTAGCAGTATTACCGCTGTTATTTCCACCGCACCCTGCTAGAGCAAAACTTAGGGATAACACAGCAATCAGACTAAGTTTGAACTTTGATATTGACTTGCCCCCCATAAAGCACCTCCATATTTTGTTGGTGAAACCATATTGTAAGCCCTTACAAGTTAAATTATAGAGGTGATGATGCCATTGATAATACGCCAGAACTAAAGGTATACCCCCAAAAAGTTTAGGTATTCGCATGTTTAAATTCATTAGGGCTCATCTTCATCTTTTTTTCAAATTGTTTGAGAAACTGACTGTAATTGGAATATCCTACTTTCTCGGCGATCTCACTGTTTTTGAGCTTATTGTGTTGAAGTAAACGTGCAGATTCCTTAATCCGGAGGTCATGCAACTGCTCATTAAAATGAATGCCATTCTTCTTGATCAATAATTGTCCCAGATACACTGGATGCAGGAAGAATACCTCCGACAGCTTTTTAATTGTAAGATTTTCGTGATAATGCGCTTCAATATAGTTGTTGATTTCCTGTACAATCCCCTGTGATTTTTGGCTTTGTTCTTTTAGAAGAATATCAATACTTGCCTCACCACATGATAAAAGATTACGCATTAAATCGTTCAACTTCATCATCGAGTCCCGCATTTCGGGGATTGTTATTTGGGTTAACAGGGAGGATACTTGAACTTCACTAGCTTTCGAAGTAAACTCAACGATCTTATACATAATATGAATAACGATCTTCTTCACAACCTCAGGAGCAATGCGCATCTCACGAAAACTGCGAGAGGCTAAGCCCACAGCTTGTTTAAAGCCTTTTATGTCCAGTGTGTTAATGGGTCTCATTAAGTCATCCATCAGTTGAATTTGATCATAGTGATAGCTGAACTGACTATCTTTGGTTCCTTGATAGGTCAAGAATCCTGAATGATCCGAATTATAAAAATAATACATTAGCGCTTCTTTCGCCGTTCGGTAGCTATTCGCTATTTGAAGCAAAGAGCCCACGCTATCCCCTACTGCAATATACATGGCTTGCTTAGGGTGTTCATTCAGCAAGGGAGCTACTGCATGATATATTGCAGCACCCTCATCAGACTCCGAAGGATAGCCGTATACGATTCCAAAGCAATAAGCCTCCAGATCGATCAGAAACATCGATTCCGTATTCGTTAGGAGAGCTACTGCTTTCTCTCTGATTTCCGTATACATCGTTGGGTCTGTCTGTAGTAAACAAATATTCCAAAGGCTTTTGTCTTCCGATAGACGTGTAAGTACTGTAAAGTCTGACTTATCTTCTGCCTTCTCATTCAATATGCTCTTAAGAAGAGAGACAACCTCCTCTGAGTTTGCCATTTGATTTAAGCTTCGCTTCTGAGTTTCCTGTTCTAATTCCCGATATATCTCCTTCAATTCTTCTGACGCCTCTTCTTCGAATAGCGGCTTCATCAGATAATGGTTAATGCCATAACGTATAGCTGTCTTAGCATATTCAAACTCACTATAACCGCTTAGTATGGCAAACTTAATCGGTTTAGTCTCCTCTTGCTGCCAGGCGGAAACCATTTCCAGACCATTCATTAGCGGCATATTTACATCGGTAATGACAAGATCCGGCAGTAGCTGCTTTATTAACTGTAAGCCCTCTTTGCCATTACTGGAGGTTCCACATACTTCAAAGCCAAGCGCCTGCCAGTCTATCCATAGCTGCATCCCCTCAAGAGCACTAGGCTCATCATCGATCAACAATACTTTGTATTTCATAGGCTCCCTCACCTTCTAGCTATTTTTTCGTTCCAGGAGCTTTAGCGGAATGCCAAACGTGACAACGGTCCCTTCATTTGGGACACTGCTGATTTCAAAGCGAACCTGATCTTCATAATATAGCTCCAGTCTGCGATACACGTTGCGGATTCCGATATTCGTTCCTGAGGAGGCTTCTTCATTTTGAACATTAAATAAAATTTCTTTAAGCTGGCTTGGTTCGATCCCTTTACCGTTATCTGAAATCGTAACTTGCAAACGACTATCCTCGATTTCCGTCTTTACTTTAATGATACCGAGTCCTTCTATGGCCTGCAGACCATGCTTACAGGAATTTTCTACTAACGGCTGCATGCTTAGCTTTGGAATTTTATATTGCAGCGACTGCTCATCGATCTCAAATTGATAGTCAAATTTATCTCTGAACCGGAATTTTTCTATTTTCAGATACATCTCAATGAACGTCATTTCTTCTTCCAATGTAACGAGATCTTCTTTCCAGCTAAGTAGTCTTCTGAGCAACTTGGATAAACTCTTAATGATGTCTGTAACGTCCGAATAATTATTTTTGGTACAGACCACTAAAATGGCATTTAAAGTATTGAAGAGAAAATGGGGATTCATCTGACTTTGCAAAAAATTCAGTTCAGCCCTTACTCTTTCCATCTCCAGGTTATTCTTTTGAATCTCTAGTTTGTATACGTCGTTAATTAGAGAATTAATTTTAGTGGTCATTCTATTAAAGTTGTGAATCAAGTCACCAATCTCATCTTGTCCTTCATCGATTTGAATAAGATCGAATTTCTCATTCGTTACTTTCTGCATATGCCTAGACAACCGTTTCACCCGATAATTGTAGGATCTTAACATCACATATAAAAAGGCGGTTGTGAGCAAGGTGACAATGGACGCCAAAATACCCGCATAAATTCGAATCTCCAGAATCGCCTGAGCAATACGCTCCCCCTGCGTAACCCCTATAATTCGCCAGCTTTTTATATAACTAGCTCCGCCAACGGGTACAATATGTATGTCTTCCTTGCGCTCATCATCCTGAAGCTCGAATACAGGATAAGGATCCTTCGCACCTCTCTGATAACCGCTCTGAGCAGACATAATGATTTCATCCTGCCCGTTAACCAGGTAAAGACTCAAATAATCCTTTTCTCTAATTATAATGTCATATATTTTACTGAGATCCAGGTCAATTCTAAGCAGCTTCTCATAGGTATTTAGTGAGCTGTATACATCCATTCGTTCAATTACACTTAAATAGGGGGCATTAGAAGCCACATTAGGCGCTGCGCTCATTTGATAAGCAGCAAGAAACATATGTTTATTCGCAGTACTGAACTGCTTATACCACTCACTTTCCCTTACCTTGTCCGTGATGACCTGATAGTTACTACCAGAAAAAATGGAGTCATTATTCGTAAATACAGTAATTCGTTCAAGCTGATTGTTAACTGGCATATAACTGTTCATCCGATCTCGAAGTTGTTCGTCGAAGGTGTCATAAAATTCGATCAAGCTCCCATACCTCCGCTCTAGCAATTCATACAGATTCTTATCGGAGGACAGCGTATAGCTAACTGCTACTCCACCCTCAATGAAATCCTGAATATCCTTTCTGGCCCTCTCTAAAGAGATTTCTAAGTTTTGCTGTTCTCTGGATTTGATCAAATCGGAAATCCGATCCAAAAAAACAAGGTTGATAATAATGATAGGGAGAAGCACACCTATAATATAAATGAGGGAAAATTTATAGTTCAGTGGAATGTCATTGACTACTTTTCTAAATCTGAATTTTTTTCTCTCCATACGAAACACCTTGCTTCCCTTAGAGCTATTGGTTTTTATTTTCTTTTTTATAGACGGATGGGACTACCCCTACAATCAGCTTGAACTTGTCTATAAAATAGTCTGTATTTGAAAATCCCACCTGCACCGCAATATCCGATATTTTCAGCTGCGTTCGCTTAAGCAGACTTTTGGCTTCCTCAATCCTTTTGGCATTTAAATATTCACTAAAGCCCTGACCCGTTTGTTTCCTGAAAAGCTGTCCCAAATAGGTAGAATTGATATGAAATTGCCGTGCTAAATCCTGAAGCTTCAATTTATTCCGAAATTCACGATCCACATACTGAATCACCTTGTAAATCGTATTTTGTTCATTCTGCTGCTCTAATTCAGATAAATAGACCGTCGCCAGCATAGAAAGACTTTGAACATAGCGGCTTAATGCAAAATAATCATTTAACTCCCCTAAATTTCCATATTCTTGCTGAATCTTTATCATCATCGTATCTGGAGTACCATTCATTTGGGCTATAAGTGTACAAATTGTAAGCTCCAAATGAGCCACTTGGGCTTGCACGATTTCAATCGTCAATAGATTCTCTACGAAAACAGCAAACGTTTCTTTTACACATGGCTGTATCTGTTCTATATCGTTTGCCAGGACCTTATCCAGCAGCAGTTTGAAGTGATCCTCATGGTGTTCATTCTTCTTTAAAGCCCTAAGCTCACAATAATAAAAAACCCCCTTCTTCTGCTGATGTGTCTTGCGTTTCCATACATCAAGCGCCTGCATATAAATTTCTCGAATCGAACACACGCCTACCCCCCTAGTGCTAATCGCCAGGAGTACCGGCTCATGTGATTGTTCAGCAAAATCCGAACGAATCTGGTTGACGATAGCATCCAGACTCTCATTCCCAATAGAAGCAGACTCAAGAATAATCCCTGTTCTTCCCGATCGATCTTGAAAGAAATGTATACTTTCCTGAGGAAAGTAGTCGACAGTTCGTGGAAGAAATGGATTCAAAGATGTGGCTGGTTCGATAAGAATACACATTAATTCTGCATTCGCTTGAAGCTTCAACGTGCTCTGGGTTAGAAGCTCTAAATTTTCGTTGCACTCACCTTGAATTAGACGGTTGATAATATTGTTTACGATAAAAAATTGCTTCTTATCAAGCTCTTCATTGGAAGCGATTTCATTTCGAATCATAGGCGTAATCCTGCTTAATAATGACTCTATTTCTTCATCATCAATAGGCTTTAATAAATAGTCGTTCACTCGTTGTTGCAATGCCGTGTGTGCATATTTAAAATCATTATATCCGGTCAATACCACAAATTTTGGAGGCTTAGGCATCAATTCATTCAGCTTTGTGATAAGCTCGAGACCATTAATAACCGGCATATTAATGTCCGTTAAGACCAATTCCGGTTTATATTCTTGAATAAGTCTCATCGCTTCTGAACCATTACGGGCTTCCCCGCACACTTCAAAGCCGTATTTTTCCCAATCAATCATCGTTCTCAGCCCTTCAAGTACCCAGGGCTCATCATCCACGATCATAACCTTCAGCATGATGTTCGCTCCAATCTCCTTAAGATAAGGCTGTGCTTTCTTATGAAAATATATATTATGCTATCACAATTGGATATTGTTGTGATAGCATAAATTTTCCTTCTTTTGCTTGAACTAGTGCTTTTTTCACTTAATAAAACAATAAAAAACGATGTATCCAGACTTTCAGACACATCGAATTCAATCCATTTTTAGTTGATATACGCCCTACAAACTAATGGTTTTCTCATGTTTGATTAACCATTCTTTTCTTGCAATACCGCCGCCATAGCCTCCTAATTCACCGTTACTATTGATCACTCGATGACATGGAACCAAGATCGATAATTGATTCGCTCCATTAGCCCTTGCTACAGCGCGGCAAGCCGAAGGGTGATTTATATTCTCTGCAAGCTCCTTGTACGAAACCGTTTGACCTATAGGAATTCCTCGTAGTTGATTCCATACATTTTGCTGAAAATCAGATCCAAGATAACGAATCGGCGTTCTGAATTCTATAAGTTTTCCTTCGAAATAAAGATTTAATTCCTCTTCAATTTGCTCTAGCACAGCAACCTTTTCAGGCAAAATCGTTGCATTTAAGCGGGTGCGTAATTTCTTGATTTCATTCTCAAGTCCCTTTCGGTCTACAAACTCCAGCAGTAAAAGGTACTCTTCCTCTGCGATCGCAAGCATAGACCCTAATATCGTTTCTATCCAGGTACAGTGCAGCACTTTAATCTGCTTGGAGTGATTCGGGACGGTGCCCATCGTTCGTGAAAAGGCATCCCTAAATCCATTACTCGAATCGTACCCGCTATCCAGTTGTGCGTTAATGATAGAATCCCCATTCCTGATATGTTTGAATGCCAGTCCTAAACGTCTAGAACGTGCATATTCAATAAAGGTCATTCCGAATTGCTTCTTAAATTGTCTGCGTGCAGTATTTGCACTAATTGACAGCTCATCAAAATCTTTATCTGTCCATTTCCTTTCCGGGTTACGCTCTATAGCTTCAACAAGAAGCTTTACTTCTGAGGACATTTTCGTGGGATTGGACAAAGGCTGGCATCTTTTACACGGTCTATATGAAGCTAACAAGGCTTCTTTGGCTGTTGCGAAAAACTCACAATTTTCTTTATAAGGCTTTTTAGCCGGACAAGTTGGCCTGCACATGATGCCTGTTGTTTTTACGCCGACAAAAAATACACCTTCATAATTGGAGTTTTTTTCGACTAACATCTCATAATATTTATCGATTTGCTGTTTATTCGTGATCATAGTGTCGTTAGCTCATTTCTGAATAATGTGCGGGTGGCTGCAGAATGGACCGGGCATCGTCTTGAAGATGATGCATTGCTTGAAAGTAACTATATGGACCATAGCTAATTCTTTTTACGCCAAGCTCCTGCAATTCAGCATTAGAAATCATACCATCCATCACCATAACATTTACAGGCAGTGGCGACTTTTGCACAAATTGTTCTATCAAACTTTGCTCAGTCAACCCCGGAATAAAAATCGCGTCTGCCCCAGCCTCAGCATAAGCATAGGTACGTTCTATAGCTTCATTTACTAGACCCAGCGAATGCTTCGTTTTTTTGAAAAAGAGATCGGTTCTGGCGTTAATAAACACGTTCTTCTGAAGCTTGGCTGCTACTTGCTGTATCGTTTGAATTCGCTGACTCTGCTCCTTGATTGCCCATAATTCATCGTCCGGATGATTCACCTTTTGATCCTCGAAATTGATCCCGCAGATGCCTAATTGGAATAATTGTTCCATGTTATTGGCTAAGGACTCTTCATCTACAGCATACCCACCCTCAATATCTACCGTCAATGGTACAGATACATGTTCTGCTATTCTAGAAACAGACCACAGAAGCTGCTCAAATGAGAGCTGTTCGCCATCCGAATACCCCCATGCATCCGCCATTGCGAAGCTGCTTGTGGCTATAGCCTTTGAACCTGCTTTTGCTATCGCTTTGGCCGAAGCTACATCCCAACAGTTATATAGCATTAGCGGTTTCTGTTGATTGTGCAGAGATTTAAAATAGTCATAGTCAATTCTGTTCATCAGTGGTCATCTCCATTAAATAGAATAGCACCACTATATAATAGGCATTGATCCGTCATACCAGAAAAATTAACACCAATCTTTTTTTGTACAAGCATAAACGCTTTCGGTGATATACACACTTATATTTTTAAAAAAAGCACCGAGGAATGATCTCATCCTGTAAGGACATGACTCATACCTCGATGCCAGTTTGCACTTAAAGCTCTATTTTACGTAGTGGTTGTTTAGGGGATGGTTTGGGTGACTTTTTCCCTATTCGCATCGGGATGATTTGTGGTGCCGCAATTCCAATTAGAACGACGAAAATTCCAACCCAGCGAAGCAAAGATACATCTTCTTGCAAAACTAATACGGAGGCGACTACAGCTGCCGGCAACTCCGCCGCACCAAGAATCGTTCCCAGGCCTGAACCCAGTTTCGGAACACCAATAGAAAAGAAGAGTACAGGAATAACTATACCAAGCAGCCCTAAAGGAAGACCATACTTCCAAAGACCATCTGTAAGTGCTCCGTCATAAATAAAGGAAGGCGAAAAAACAACCATAATAATAATCATTGCACTTGTAGTCATATACAAGCTTTTATTCACTGCAGGTACCTGCGTAGCCACTCTACCACTAACAAAAATATAGAAAGCAAAAGACACCGCAGACATCAGACCGAAAACAATACCACTCGTAGTCATTTCGCCTACACTAGGTTCTAGAATCCCCCCAGCTAGTATGGTTCCTATCAGAAGGATAACCATCGAAATTATTTTCTCTCGACTAGGCCACTTTCTATCTACAATCGCCTCCAGAATCACACCAATCCAAGTAAATTGGAATAAGAGCACGATCGCAATCGAAGCAGGTAATTGTTCAACGGCAAACCCATAGAAAATACCCGTCATACTAATGGTAATCCCCGCGCCTAATAACGAAGCACCTACCTTTAACCCGAGTTTTTTTCGGGAAAATAACACAACTAACAAGAGCAGCATGCACCATCCAAAAAAGTATTGCGACCCAACCAGTTGCTGCATTCTAAAGCCATCATTCATTCCAAGCTTAACGATCGTGGAGAGCGATCCATAACTACATGCACCTACAAATACTAGTAAAGCATATTTGAGTAACTTCATATTCATCGTAATCTTCTTTCCTTTCTGTTGAACCTTCCTATTGGACCGTCCAAATCACATAATAAAGCCCCTTGTCATCGAAATGACAAGGGGCGACTGAAACCAAAGAATACATCTTTGACAAAATTCCGCCACTCCATCCACTGGATAGAGTTTGGTTTATTTACTTATAACAACACGAATTATAATATGATAAATCACACAGGGTGTCAACTTGAAATGTTTACATTAACTGAAACAACCGATACACAATTACTGCTGCCTGAGCCCGAGTAGCATGTGCTTTAGGTGCAAAGCTGTCCTTGCCAACCCCTTGAATGATGTTTGCACCACTCATAGATTGAACAGCCTCTAGCGCATAGCCCGAAATACCAGATGCATCTGTGAAAAGAGCTGGCTCTCCCCATCCTGTTACCGGAAGCTTGGCGAATTGTGCCGCACGATAAGCCATCAATGCCATTTCCTCACGGCTGATGGATTCATTGGCGCCAAAGGTTCCATCCGGTCTGCCCTGAACAATACCGAGCTTCGCGGCGGCAGCAACGGAGCTATAGTACCAGTCATTCAGCCCAACATCCTGGAATGTACTTACTGCGTTGACATCATCCAGTTCTAGAGCAAGCATCAACATCTTCAGGAACTGTGCCCGAGTTACATCCAACTGTGGCCCGAAGGTATGATCTCCTATGCCCAGCAGGATTTCTCTGGCGGCAAGAGCTTGAATACTATGTTGTGCCCAGCCTAGTCCAGCTATATCATTAAAGGTGTAACAATAAAAAGGCAAAAACCACTTCATCAAGCCCTTTGCTCCATGAAGGTTTTTTGCCTTATTGTTTATTGAATTCTATTTATCTGCACAAGATTCATTTTCCATCGACAACTGCTTTGGCAGCATGTTCTCCGCTCAGTCGACCGCTAGTTAAGGCATATTGCACAGCACTACCGGTCATGTACACTTGATTGTACAAATAGCGATTGGCTGCTTCTCCGCCTGCGTAAAGATTGTTAATGATAGATCCATCTTCTTTTACAACCCTATAGTTCTCGTCAATTTTCAAGCCGCCAAAAGTCCCCATCGTTCTAGGGTAATTCTTAATCGCATAGAAAGGTCCTTTGTTCACTGCAACAAGCGTTGCCGCTTCTTTTCCAAAAGCATCTTTGCCTGAAGTGACGCCTGCATTGAAAGTATCCATTGTTGTTACTAGTGCATCTCCAGGTAGCTGCATGGCAGAAGATAATTCTGCAATAGTATTTCCAGTAGCAATCTCATCACTTGGAAGCTTAGCTTCCAGTGTTTTAATCACTTCCGCATTAGCAACACTAGAATCGAGAACCACCCACACTTGTTCATTCTTAGCTGCCTTATTTGTTACAAGGGCGTAATGGCTATTTTCATTCATGTAACGCTCGCCCTTTTCATTCACATATACCTTCGTTGTATCCCACTCTAGGGCACTCAAGCCAGGAATACGAGCAGTCATCCCTAAACCGATGATCCATGGGTCTTCATAAAGAGCAGCTCCTAATTTCTCTGCCATAAGAATTCCATCCCCTGTACTACCTGCACCTGCTGCACTGATATCCATGTTCTCAACAAATTCTGGCAAGAACTCCTTCATTAATTCCTCACTCTTAGCAAAACCACCCGAAGCAATGATCACCTTTTTAGCATGAACGATCAGCTTGCTTTCAGCATTCTCAGCCGTAACTCCGATCACATCGCCTTTATCATTCGTGATTAGCTCGGTAGCTTTGGTCTCCGTAAGGATGTCGTTTCCTTTATCCCTAAGTGTCTTTTCCATATTTGCGATTAAGCTTGCTCCACCTGCTTCAGGAAAATGCAGGCGAGCTACAGGATCAACGCCATAACCTTGTACACTTGCATATTTATGATTCATGGTATCTACTAACCATTCTGTCGTATCTACAGCAGCATCCATAAAAGTACGCACCCGATCGTAATCTGGATACTTACTCTCCGGATTACTTGTGCTTTGACGTTCCTTCCACAGCTCTAACCATGACTCTGGTGAGTCTTCAATGCCTTGCTCTTTTTGAAAACGAGTGCCCGTTGCCCCGATTGCTCCACCAGACAAAGCTGTTGAACCACCTAGCGTTGCTAATTTTTCTAATACGATAACTTTGGCACCATTCTCAAAAGCGGATCCAGCCGCAGCAAGCCCTGTACCGCCTCCACCAATAATGACAACATCAGTGGTTAACTCCGTTGCCTTTTGCTCCTTAGCATCCGTTACAGCTGCCACCTTAAGCGCCTCTACATCTCCACCCGCTTGTTTGACGCAATCCTCCACTGCAGTAAGAATTGCCTTCGAGGAGTTCGTTGCACCAGATACAGCATCAACAGCCAATGTCTGTCTCTCAACAATTTGCTGCGGAATACGTTCGAACGGCGTATCACTAAGACCTTTGGTTTCACTTTGTTCCTTCACTACAACTGAGACGATCGATTGCTCGTCGAACACTACTTCAACCGTCACATCGCCATTGTTACCAGCGGCTGTCGCCGTATATGTCCCTGCTTTATACATAGCAGAAGCTGAGGCAGTATCTGACTTGGCACTAGTGGCAGTCTCTGAAGCAGATAGTGAACACGCCGCTAAACTTAACAGCAATACAAGACCTAATAACAACAAACTTACCCTTTTCAAATTCCTTTTCAAATTCCTTTTCATTCTTGTTCCCCCTTGATCTATAAGCACGTAATGATTACTACCCTGAGTGTAAATTCTGGGGTCATCACCACGTCAAGGGAACTTTGTGAAAAAAAGCACATTAAAAAGCGCGAAAAAAAGAAAAGTATGGGGTTAACCCAATATTTTAGGAAATCAAATTTTGTCTTCTTTTCCGCTCAAATTCGTTCGCAGTTGAAATGTTATCGATCTGACTTTTTTTCCTGCCCGCATACAGCATTAGATATTGTTCTTTATCATTCATATCAATATAGGGGTTATTCTCAAGAACCGGACCGATTTCTGCAACCTCTAGCTGTGAAAAATACAAAGCATCCAATCTTTCCAATATTCTATTTTTATTAAAGTAATCTCTTAATTCAAGCGGAATGTTTATGAAGTCCTTGCTTTTCGTTCCGATATGAGGATAGGCACCCGTGAGAAGACCCTCTTCTTTTAAAAACGGCGATACAATATCTAATAAGGATTTATTCGTTGATTTAGCGTATATTCTGCTCATCCAATGATCGATGATGATATCCATAGAGGATTCTGCAATCGGTAATTGATCCATGGCACAGCAGAAAAAGATGAAGTTACTATGCTCATGCTGTTGCACTAAATTATCCTTCACACTCGTTATTCTGTCCTTGTCATGACAAATAAGCACATAAGTGCAGCCTTTAGGCAGGTAATCAATATACTGCATTAGAAATCTACCCACACAATTATCTAACTCCATGATATATTTAGGGCTATTTCCGTGGTTTAAAATATAGTCGATGATCGTATGAGTTCCGTTATACATAAAATTCACAAACTTCGGCGAAGTCACCTCGAGGAATTTTTTCTTCGAAGGGATCTCAATCTTTTTCCTTACCGCCTTCTTATCGATGTAGATTCCATCCTCTATCACAGCAATGTAACCGCATTCACAATGAACAGTAGCTTCGATCAGCATACTTTTTTCTACAATCCCGTCACTGATCTCCAAAGCTTGCTTGCAACAAGGGCAATATAATAATCCTGTAGAGGACAGAGGAAATCCCAGTCTTTTCTTTTCACTGATTCCATACCTTTTCAACTCATTGATTCGATCTTTCAGGAGGAAGTCAATCTCTTTACATCTTTGCTGTTCTTTCAGATTCTGCTCTTTTTTTCGCTCCAGTAAGGATAAATAGAAATCTCTGAACTCATCTGTCTTTTCACCGCCAATGCGATTGAAGCATAAAATCTCCTGAATTTCAGTCAGCGAAAAATCCAACTGCTTCAGCATCGTAATTTTTTCGATATCACAGCTATCTTCTTCACTAAATTTATACTGCCAGCCCTGTTTTTCAGCAACTAGAAGGCCCATATCTATATAATGGCGAATGGTATCTTGCGTCACGTTATTCTTTTTGGAGAATTCACCAATTTTCATTTTTCTTTGCTCCTTTTTAGTCATATGAGGTACAAGATTTCAGGATCGTAACATAATTAATTGTGAAAAATAGCACAAACTTCTCGGTTACTACTATATCATGAAACTCAAGGAAATTATGTACATAAAACAAAAGCCTGACCATTAGTGGCCAGGCTAAAAGAGCTAAAAGTCTCATTCCAATTCCATATCGTACGTTTAATCTCTTCCGTCACGCCCTGAGCTTAATTCAAACTCCTCCGTTGAATTTGAAAGACCGCCATTCTGCATACCGCTATTATTGGCTACAGCAAGAACATACACCTTATACTTAATACCTTTAACAATTGAATTGCCGTTAACATCCCTTATCGCAGTGAATGTTGAAGGATTCGTCCCGTTAGGGGTTACCGACGAATAATAAGAGGAATTCACCGCAAGTGCATCCGCCGTACCAAACCCTTGTTTAGACGGAACCACCAATACTCGGTATTCTGAGATGTTGGATTCATTGGCTGATTTGTCGAAACTGATCAGGATTCTACCATTGTCTTCTCTATACGTTACATTTGTTACAGAGATCACCGGACTTTTATTCGCAGATAACGTAATGGCTGATGATTCCCCGGAAATTGCATTTGGACCCGCATAATTTCCGTTGCCGGCAGATAATACATACACTTTATAACTAATTCCAGCCTTTATTAAATTACCACGTACGTCTCTGGCGGAAGAATCTAATACTTGACTGGTACTGCTGCCCGATGTGCTTACCGAGGTGTAATTAGCACTGGATACATTATTTGCATCAGACAGGCTAAAACTGCTGTAATCAGACGTAGGTACCACCATAATCCGGTATTGGTTGATGTAAGTTTCATCTGTGGCGTGGTTAAACGATACCTGCAAATCCCGGCCGTCGCCGTAGTCATTAACATCGCTAACATTCAAGTTTGTAACAGCCTTTAGGCTGGAATTATTAAACAATGTAACTATCGGTGAAGCGGAAGAGAGCTCATTAGAATCCGAATAACCTCCGCTTCCAACAGATAACACATACACTCTATAGCTACTCCCACTCTTAATCAGATCACCGAGAACATCTCTAGTTGACGAATACAAGACCTGATTTGTAGAAGACCCACTTGTACTAACAGCTGTATAGTTGCCACTTACTACATTATTAGCTGCGTATAAATCAAAACTGCCATAATATGACGTTGGAACTACCATAATTCGGTACTGACTGATATAGGTTTCGTCCGTTGCATGAGTAAATGACACTCTCAAATCTCGGCCATCTCCATAATCATAAACATCGCTGACACTGAGGTTATAGACTGTGCTCACACTGGAATCATAAATTAATGTAATTACTGATGAAGCATTCGAAAGAACATTCCCTCCTGAATTACTTCCGCTTCCAATAGATAAGATATATACTTTGTAGCTGACTCCATTCTTTATCAAAGCTCCACGTACATCTCTGGCTGACGAGCTCAATGTTAGGCTGGTTGAAGTACCATTTGTACTAGCCGCTGTATAGTTGGCATTTGTTACATTATTGGCTTCGGCTAAACTAAAGCTGCTGTAATATGACGTTGGAACCACCATGATCCGGTACTGGCTAATATAGGTTTCGTCCGTCGCATGAGTAAATGACACCCTTAAATCTCGGCCATCATTATAGTTGCTAACGTCGCTGACAGTTAAGTTAGAGACACCTATGTTGGTCAGTGTTATTGCAGAGGAAACAGAAGACAATACATTATTAGCTGCATTGCTGTTATCCATCGCCATAACAAACACTCTATAGCTTACGCCTGTTTTAAGAAGTGCTCCGTCTGTATCTCTGGATGCTGAAGATAAAATTTGAGTGATATTATTCCCTGTCTTACTGACTAGCGTGCTGTTCGCACTAGATACATTATTGGCTGTGGTTAAATTAAAATTCGAATAATTATTACCTTTAACAACGAATATCCGATAAGAACTTATCTTCGACTCATCTGACAGCTTATTGAAGCTGACCGATAAATCTCTTCCATCCCCATAATCACTTATATCATTTACTTGTACATTATTTATTGCTGTTACAGTCTTATTCACTAGTGTTATAGAGGAGGACCCAATAGAAAGTGCACTGGTATTACTTCCTTTGCCAACCGTCAAGACATACGCCACATACGCTTGATTATTCTTAATTGAATCACCATCAACAGTCCTCGAAATGGATGTTAATTTAATCGAAGGATTTGTGCCTGTCGGTAATACCGTAGAATAATTGTAAGAGGCTACCGCTTGTGCGGATGACAGGTTGAGAATATTCCCTGACTTCACAATCAGAACACGGTAATGATCTACTAGAGATTCATTAACTGCTCGTGTGAAGCTAACCTGAAGATCCCGACCGTCACCATAATCACTCACATCCTGCGCTACTATGTTAGATACTGGTCCAGCGTTTCCAACATTCGAGGCAGAAGTCGTTATAGTTACAACTTGCGTCTTAGGGTTCCATCCCACTTCATGGCCCAGCGCTTCACTGACGAACCTTGTTGGGACCATCGTTCTCCCCTTCAGATTTAAACCAGGCACGTCTAGCGTTACAGCCTTATTGTTAATGGTGGCTGTCTTTGAGCCAATCTTTAACATAATCGTTGTATTATCTTTAGTCGCAGTTACAGTTTGTGCCTTTTGATCCCACTTGATGGAGGCATTAAAGGCCTCAAAAATAGCCCGCAGCGGTACCATCGTCCGCCCGTTCACCATTACCGGTGCTTGATCTGTAGACAATCGAACACCGTCAATAATAATACTGATCGGAGTAGCAGCCTTCACTGAAGATTGAAACATCATCGGAAAGGCTACTAAAACCACTAAAATTGAAATCCATAACTTTTTCACAAATCCACCCTCCTGGAATGACGAATACATTTTTTACCTACTTATTTGACGCCTCTAAGTATATAAAAGTTTCATGATTTATAGGTTACAAAAAAATAATCTTCCCCATCAGTCCATGATGGAAGACGGGGTATGCGCTCAGAGAAAAAAGAGAGAGCGGTATTACCACTCTCTCTCCTTCCAGTACTCAAATTATTTAGCTTGGCGAAGATTTACACTTTTCTAACCTGTGATCTATACATTAGAAATAGGAAATACGGAGCTCCGATCAACATAATAATAAGGCCTGATGGGATTTCTTTCGGTGCCATTATGGTTCTTCCCAGCGTATCCGCAATCACGAGCATCAATCCGCCAAGTAATCCTGACAGAACAATAGATCGTCTTGTGTGATGCCCAATCATCATCCGTACCGCATGCGGCGCCATAAGTCCGAGGAACCCAATGGTTCCTACACTTGCAACGGCTCCCGCTGCAAGCATCACACCGATAATCATCGCCCAAAGTCGAGTTCCGCGAACGGGCAGACCCAAACCTGTTGAACTCTCATCTCCAAATGCTAATAAATCGAATCTGCGTCCTAAATAATAAGCCATTGGAACAAGTACAATCAAAAAGATAAACAAGCTATTAAATTGATTCCAGCTTCGTCCGTAAGTCGAACCCGTTAACCAAATTAAGGAGCTGCTGCTCCATAAACTTCCCTTAACGATCATAACCTGTATTCCCGCAGAGGCAATGGCTGATACAGCGATTCCAAGCAGAATAAGGACAGATGGATTCAAGGCTCTACGCCATGCCATAACAAACACAAAGGCTGCAGCTAGAGCACCACCCGCAATTGCTGCAATGGGGACCGCTATTACCGTCAGTGCCGGAAAAGCGATCATCACAGTTAGCGCCCCCAATCCAGCACCCGAGGTCACACCAATAATGGAGGCATCAGCCAGCGGATTTCGGACAGCGCTTTGAATCAAGACACCGCTAATGGCAAGCGCTATACCGCCGCCAGCCGCAACAAGTGTACGCGGAAGTCGTAAATTCAACAGGACGGAATACGATCCATCTCCGCTGTGGACAAGACTGCTCAACAAATCCCTGATCGGTATTCTCGTTCCCCCAAGTGACAAACTCACAAGGATAACAACAATGAGCAGGACGGTCATAAATATGACCGTCGGAACAAAGCGCATCCGAAGCGCTGTTCCGCCTATATTCATAGATGACTGACCAGAGCCTGAACCTGAGATATTTTTCATCTTGGTGAGGACTAGCCAAATGAGCCAAGGCGCTCCAATGATCGCCATAACTGCCCCAACTGGCATCTCCCCTACACTGCTACGAACCACGCGCGCAAGCGTATCCGCTGCCGTAATGAGCAGGGCTCCCCACAACGCACTTGCAGGAATGAGCAGGTGGTGCTTTCGAATACCACTAAGCCGAACCAGATGAGGAGCCACTAGACCAACAAATCCGATCGGACCGACCACGCTGACCACGACCGCAGCCAATAATACAGATAAACCTAGACCTAAACCCCGTGCCAATCCAACACGTTGCCCAAGCGAGCGGGCAGTGGATTCATCAAGCTCCAGCGCATCAAATTGTCTACCTGCGAGCATAGCTGCTATAAGCAATGGAATTACAAACGGCCAGGCATACTTAACACCGTCCCAATCTAGCTGTATCAATGAGCCTGAGCCCCATAAGAATAGGTTTTGTGTTTCGTTCTTGTTAAAAATATGTAGGGCCGATGTAAAAGCTCCGAGAACCATAGACACAATCATACCTGATAATGCCAATCGGACAGGCGTAGCCCCTTTGCCACCGCTCAACAAATAAGCGGCTAATGCGGCAAGCAGTCCCCCTGCTACTGCAAGCAAGAATGGGAACTGATGCTGCAAAGCTGGAAAAGTAACCATTCCAAGGACAACCATAAAATAAGCTCCGGCATTAATCCCTAATGTATCTGAGGAAGCGAGCGGATTCTTCGTTATCGTTTGCAGTAATGCTCCAGCCGCAGCCAGGGCGGCCCCAGCCAGTAGGCCTATCACCGTACGCGGCATCCGGATATCCCAGAGCAGATTATGTTCCATCACATCCTGGCGATTCAGCAATCCCTCCAACACCGTAGCTGCAGGGATTTTGGCTTCACCGAAGCCTAGGCTTAGAATGGACAGAACAAAGAGGGCGGCAAGGCCGCCCCCAAATATTACAATGATACGCCAGATCATTCCACTTGAGGCTTCTTTTCTGCTCTTCCCGTTCATAAAAGCACTCATTTCGTTAATGTATTTATAACTTCATCCACGATAACTTTGGAGGAGATCGGACCGCCGAAAACCCAAGTAGTACTGCTCAATCCGAAAGTACGATTCTCTTTCACAAAGTTAAGGCCGTTCCACACGGAATTATCCTTCAGCTCTTTCGTGAAAATATTATCATCCTTCTGGACGATATACATCAGGTTAGTATCCTGAACAGCCGGCAATGCTTCAACCGTTGATGTAGTGAAGCCGTAAGCTTCGAATTTTTCGGGTTTCCAGTCGTTCTTCAAACCAATCCGCTCCAATGTTTGTACAGCAAGTGAGTTATCTGTAAAAAGACGCAATGTTGCTGCATTCTGGTAGCTGTAAGCTTGCGTCAGCACGTAATTCAAGCCTTCTTTACCTGCTTCAGCCAGCTTTGCCTTCGCTTCCGCATAATGTGCATCCAGGTCAGCAAGAACGTTGTCACCCTCCGCGGTTTTACCTACAGCCGCTGCAATCGTTTTGAAAGTATCTTCCATCAACGTATACTGATTGCCTTGTCCTTCTTCCGGGTACAGACCGAAAATCAGTGTTGGAGCGATGCCTTTTAATTGATCATAAATTCCTTCGTGTCCACCCGTATTCGCAATAATCAAATCTGGTTTTAATGAAGCAATGGTCTCTAGATCCGGCTCGTCGCGTGAACCAACATCCGTTACGCTTGCATCGAGTGGTACCTCAGAAGTTACATATAACTTGTAGTTTTCGTTATCGGCGTTCCCCACCGGCTGCATTCCGAGCGCAATAATATCTTCTGTAAATGTCCACTCCAGAACTACAACCTTTTGTGCTGGTTTATCCAACTTAACCTCGCCTTTAGAATCTTTTAATACGATCGGACCGCTTGTAGATTCACTACTTGCATTTTCAGAGGCTGGTTTGTCATTTGCTCCCGCGGTCGATGTTGAATTATTCTTTTGGTTAGTACCACATCCAGATACTACCAATATGATAGCGATAACCATAAATAAACTAATTAACCTTTTGTGCATTCTCTTTATCCCCCTGTATGTACCGCTCGAAGTTATATTCTATGATAATTGTTATCATCCTATTGATAATGATTATCATAGAGAACATAATAGTTATCTTATACGTGATTCCGCTGAAAGTCAAAGTTAAAATTTAATATTCACTAAAAAAAATCCTAATAAATCAAGGGCTTCCTTGATCATTAGGATGTTTTCTACTCCATTTTTTGGTTTGTAATTCTTTCAATGTGTATGGTGAGATACAGCATTTCATCATTTGTTAATTCACGATTGTATGTTTTATCAATATAGATTTTTATTTTCTCAACGCTGGCGAAAGCTTCTTTGTATTGCTCCTTCACTAAATTAAATAGGCCATTCTCATTATCCGGCGGTGGAGTGCCGTTGATGAGACGTTGGGCAAAAAATTTCAAGTGAGTGATAAACCGATAATAAGCGAGGGACTCCTCATCATACTCTAGTCTAAAATGATGCTTCACTATATTTAATATATCATTCATTATCTTCGTAATATTCACCATATTGGGCATCTCTTCATTTAATTCAGCATTCACCAGATGGAGAGCAATATGTCCTGCCTCATCCTCGGGAAGCATAATGCCGAACTTTGAGTGAATAATTTGAAGTGCAGCTTTCCCAACCTCGTATTCTTCCTTATAGAACTTTTTAATTTCCCAAAGCATAGCGTTTTTAATCTTCATTCCTTTTGAGAATCGCTCCAAAGCAAAGCTGATATGATCGGTCAGACTAACATAGATGCTATCGTCCAACATTTTACCGAGTTGCAGTTTGGCAAAGTTGATAATCTCTTCTGAAAGCTCCATATGCTCTATTGGAATCTCGGAAAGAAGCGTTTTTAGCTTATCTGATAGTTTTTGATTGTTTAACGTAAATATTTTTTCAATTTTGTCTTCTTCTAAGATGTCTCCTCGTTTTTTCTTAAAAGCAAGGCCTCTCCCCATGATTACCAATTCAATATTTTGATCATCTATGACGGTAACTACATTATTGTTTAATATTTTTTCAATCTGCATGCTACAACTCCTTGTACCAAAAATTAAAAAAGGCAAAACCAAAAGTAACCATTAAACAAATGGCTTAACTTCGGGTTTTGCCTGCACGACCAGTAACAATCCACAATTATTAATTTATAAAAATCATACCATGGACTTATTTAATCGACAAGCATCTAGCAATCCTTTCCATTATGCGCAACTAGCTATATTTTTATTATGTTTTTCATAAAAAAATCGACCTCTCAGCATCCATACTAAGAGATCGATTTCGTTTTAATTCTTATGACCTGCCACTAAATCAAACTACTATCGTCAACAAATCTTCGCCCGGTGTGATCGCTGCTTTTTTAGTGCCAATAACGTCACTATAGTTAGCTGTATTGGTAATAATGATCGGTGTTGTACTTTGATAGCCTTCATTTTTAATTTGCTCGAGATCGAATTCAATCAGTAGGTCACCCTGTTTAACTGTTGCTCCTTCTTCCACCTTCACATCAAAGTATTTACCCTTTAACTTCACAGTTTCTATACCGATATGAATCAGAACTTCAACGCCATCATCCGATACGACTGCAATACAATGACCTGTTCTAAAAATGGTGGATACAACCCCGCTTACTGGGGAGTACAGCTTACCTTCTGAAGGTTCAATTGCCATTCCCTTGCCCATTGCTTCAGAAGCAAATGCAGCATCATCTACGGAGGATAAAGGGATTACGTTACCGGCAAGAGGGCTTGCAACCGTTGTACTTTTCACAGCGTGAGGCAGAATAACCTCATTGTTCTCAGAACTCGTTGTTTCTTCCTCAGCGATCACTTTCTTTTTGTCTTCAAAACCAAAGAACATCGTAATCACCATAGCCAATATAATCGTCCCAAGAGCTATGATCGCTTGAATAGCCAAAGGAGAGAATGCCGGAAGACTTAATACGCTCACAAATGCGAATACATCCATTTTTACACCAGCAAGACCCGACATTGCTCCACCTAGACCACCGGCAATGGATACATAAATAAAAGTCCGTTTGTAACGTGTCAACAATCCGTAAATAATAGGTTCAGTTACGCCTGAGAGCGCTCCTGGTAAAAAGGTACTTCCGGCTAATGTTTTCAGCTTTTTGTCTTTTGTTTTTAAGAAAATACCTAAGGCAACACCAAGTTGAGCGAAAATAGCCATGCCTGCCATTGCATAGATTGGATCTCCGCCCTTAGCAATGTTTTCAAGAATAATCGGAACGAGTCCCCAATGCAAACCGAGTACAGTCAGGTACGTCCAGGAAATCCCCACGATTGCACCCGTAATAATGCCACTCTTACTACTTAAGAACACAATAGCGTCCCCGATTAAGTTCCCTACATTTACTCCAAATGGTCCGAAAACCAAAATCGTCAAAGGAACAATCACCATCAAACAAAGCATAGGTACCAAGAACAATTGTAAATCCTTGTGTATAAACTTTCTTAGTTGCTTATCTAGTAAAGCATATATACAGATGGCGATGAAAATCGGAAAAACGCTCGATGAATAATCCGACATTACTAAAGGAATACCTAGAAAATGTGGAGATTCAACACTGGCTAATCCCGTAATATTTGGTTCGAGTAAAGCCGCACCGATAGCGCCCCCTACGTAAGCATTTACACCAAGTCTAATCGATAACGTAATGCCTAGGAAAATTGGCAGAAAGTAAAACACGGCATTACTAGCGCCGGCTAGTACTTTGTAAGTCTCACCATCCGCCGCTAAAACATTTAACGAAGTCAGTACGGTTAATAGCGCTTTCAACATACCCGCACCCGCTAAGGCACCAATTAAAGGTGAGAAGCTTCTAGAAATCACATCAAAAATCAAAGTTCCTATAGGTTTCTTAACCGTATTATCGCCAGAATTACTATTAGGGGATATGGATTTGCTTATCTCTTTATAAACATCAGCAACATGGGTACCCACAATAACTTGGAATTGTCCCCCTTTGCTAACTGCACCAATAATCCCTTCCATTTTATCCAGCTTTTCTTTATCAACTTTCTGTTCATTATTAAGCGTGAATCTTAGTCGAGTAGCACAGTGAATTACGTTGTTAATATTTTTCTCTCCACCGACAGATTGAATGATGTCTTTACCCAGCTGTTCATAACTCATTATCCTACACCCCTTTGGTAACCGATATATTAATCAATCGAGAAGGAATGAACGCAAAAAAACCTAAATCACATTTATGCACGAGAGAGAAATCTCCCGTAAACATAAATGAAACTTAGGTTTTGCCTGCTATGCAGTAGCAATCCTGATATCCGATTAATTGTTATTTACAAATTAACATGTTCAATTCATGATGTCAACCGACATCCTAGAACAGGTTCTGTCCATTTGATTCAATCACTTCTTTGTACCAGTGGAAGGACTTCTTCCGGTATCGTTCAAGAGTACCTGAACCATCATCATGACGGTCCACATAAATGAAGCCATAACGTTTCTTTAGTTCGGCGCTCGTTGCGCTAACCAAGTCGATGCAGCCCCAGCTTGTATAGCCCATGACTTCCACTCCGTCGGCAATAGCCTCCGCGACCTGAACCAGATGATCTCGTAAATAATTGATCCGATAGTCGTCGTTTATTACCTTTTCGCCGTTCCCATCTACTACCAGCTGATCGACAGCGCCAAGACCATTTTCCACGATAAACAGCGGTTTCTGATATCGGTCGTAGAACATATTCATAACATAACGCAAGCCTTGTGGGTCGATCTGCCAGCCCCATTCGCTCGCTTCCAGATACGGATTAGGCACCCCACCCAGCAGGTTCCCTTCTCCTCTGATCTGTTTCTCTGGATCAGCCGTTTCACAAGTGCTCATATAGTAACTGAACGATATGAAATCCACAGTATGCTTCAGAATCTCTTCGTCCTCTGGTTCAAAATGAATGTGAATCCCATTTTCTTTGAAGAACCGCTTCATATAGCCAGGGTAATACCCTCTAGCATGCACATCCGCAAAGAACATATTTTTGTGATCACTTTGCATTGCCTTGATCAAATCGTCCGGATGCGGAGTGAGCGGATAAATCGGCATGCTAAGCACCATACACCCTATTTGGAAGTCTGGATTAATCTCATGTCCGATCTTCACAGCCAGAGCACTTGCTACGAACTCATGATGAATAGCTTGATACAGATCCTGCTTACTCAATTTCTCTAACGGCGTATTGATCCCGCCACTCATAAATGGGAACTCAAGAATGGAGTTAATCTCGTTAAAGGTCAGCCAATATTTAACCTTATTTTTGTAACGATTATATATCGTTCTCACATAGCGCTCGTAAAAATCTACCATCTTACGGTTAACCCATCCATCATATTCTCGTGCCAGATGCAGTGGAGTTTCATAATGGGAAATAGTCACCAGCGGCTCGATGCCGTATTTATGACACTCATCGAACAGGTCGTCGTAGAACTGCAGACCCTTTTCATTGGGCTCCAGCTCGTCCCCTTTCGGAAAAATTCGGGACCAGGCAATAGACGTCCGGAACACTTTAAAGCCCATTTCCGCGAACAGCTTAATATCTTCTTTATATCGGTGATAGAAGTCGATACCTATCAATTTCATATTATCGTCGGTAGGAACCTCTGTAGGAGCAGACTTAATTCCCTTCGGCATAACATCTTGGGTAGACCACCCTTTACCATCTTGCTGATATGCCCCTTCAAGCTGGTTCGCCGCTACAGCACCGCCCCATAAGAATCCTTGTGGAAATTGCAAACTCATATTTTTTCCCGCCTTTGCTATTGTGATAGTATAGGATTACTGCTCTAATTCGAATCCTAAACCTTGGAACGCGTTACATGTCAAGTACTAATCATGGGAAGGAGAACAAACCGATGTCCACTCTAGATGAAATTGCTAAACTGTCGGGCTTTTCCAAAGCCACGGTGTCCCGCGTCCTGAACCAATCGCCACATGTTAGCAAGGATACCCGTGAGAAAATTCTCGCCATTATGAAGGAAACGGATTATGTTCCTAACCGAAATGCCATTTCTTTATCCAAAGGTCAGACGCAGCAAATCGGCATGATCACCATGGACTTAAATGAGCTTATTCTGAGCTTTATGAACAGCTTCGTCGAAATCTCCGGTCGTTACGGATACCAGACGATTATTTATACTACCGGCGGGGATAAGCAAAAGGAGCTTCAGGCTTTTGAGGATCTCAAAATGAAACGAGTCGATGCCCTGCTCATCCTGACCTCCGTTAACGAACAGAATGTTATCTCTTCCTACTGCAAATACGGACCCATCGTATCCTGGCAGCGCATGGACCATCCTGATATACCGTCCGTTGCCATGAACCAATATGATGGATACGCACTCGCTTTGGAGCATTTGATAGCGCGGGGTTATAAGCGCATCGCTAATGCTTTCGGTCGTCCCAGCAGCATTAATACCCAAAGCAGACGCCTGGCCTATGAGCAAATCATGACCAAATATAATCTTCCCGTTGTCGAGAAATGGTATTACTCTACGATTTACAGCATCCACGATGGAGAGCAGTTACTGCGCACCCTTATGGATGAAACAGACCGGCCGGACGCGATTTTGTGCTCCAATGATTTGGTCGCGGCGGGCATTCTCAGCGAAGCACGCAGGCAGAAATTGGACGTGCCCGGGGATCTCGCCATCGTTGGTTTTGATCATTCAGAGCTGTCGCGAACCCTTGAAATCACCACCATTCTGAATCCGATTGCGGGACAGGCAGAGAACGCTTTTCTTCTGCTGGCTCCAGTGCTACTTGGGCGGGAGATGGAGCTGCAGCCACTGTCGTTTCAACTAATTCAGCGGGAGACAACCTAGTTTGCCCATTGTTATAGTATTACCCGGGTGTATGAAAATAAAAAAGTCCTGATTGATCAAAAGTTTCTTGATCATCAGGACTTTTTTGTATTAATACTAATATTTTGAATATCTACTCTCACCATCCATCTACTGAGAATTATTCACCTTGATAATCCAGACGAGACATTTTTATGATCTAGGAACACTTCGCTTTGCTTATCCCGGATAAACATCATCTTCATAGGATTCCCATACACCTCTTCAGGATTTCTTTAGAATTCTCACCACTAAATCCTCAGAATTTTTCGTTAAGATTTCTGTATTGAACTGAGCGAAAGAGGTGTCATATTGGCCAGTAATACGATCTTAGAGCTAATCAATCAGTATGGATATCTGATTTTTTATCTTGCTTTCACTCTAGGACCTTTTGGAATTCCAATCCCTAATGAAATTACAATCCTCACCGGAGCAACCCTGAGCCATATGGAGGTAATTAATTCATGGATGACTTACTTCTGCATTTTGTCAGGGCTATTAACAGCCTTTACACTTGCTTATTTTGCAGGTAAATTCTCCGGTCAAAAACTGAAGAACAGATTCCAGCAGAATAGACATTTTCAAAAAGCAGAGCAGATCTTGAAAAAATACGGAAATATGGCTATGTACATTGGCATGTTTATCCCAGTTGTACGATATATCATCCCTCTATTAATCGGACTAAGCGGTACAAGTTATAGACGATTTGCTCTTATTTCTTATACCAGTGCTTTAGGTTGGACCTTAATGTTTTTCTCGGCAGGTACGTACTTCGGGGATCACATTCTATCAAATTTATTCAATCCCTAATTTCAATTAAATCTTAAATTAATGGAGGGAAACTAAGTGAGCTTCAATGAAAACATTTTATTTTTACGAAGTTTTATTCAACATCCAAAACGGGTTGGTAGTGTTATACCAAGTTCACGGTTTCTCGCAGATTCCATGGTTAAACAAGCGAAATGGCCCGAGGTTAAGGCCGTTGCTGAACTTGGATCAGGGACAGGTGCAATCACTCGTGCAATTAGTACTAAGATAAATAAAACAACAAAAGTATTATTGTTTGAAATGGATGAGACCATGAGAAATAATCTAAAAACAGAATACCCTGACTTCTCCTGTTATTCAGATGCTTCTCATTTAGTAGAAAGAATGAAGGATTTAGATATTCATCAGCTAGACTGTATTTTTAGTGGGTTGCCCTTTTTTAATTTTGAACGTGAACTGAGAGATACCTTAGTGGAACAGATTTATCAAGCGCTCAAGCCAGGAGGATTATTTGTCGCATTTCAATATTCACTTCAGATGAAGAAGCAATTATCCGAATATTTTAGTATTGAAAAAATAGAATTCGTGCCTTTTAATCTTCCCCCTGCTATAGTCTATGTCTGTCGTAAAAAGGGAACTATTATAAATAAATGAAGAAGGGTCGTTGTAGTTAATGAATACAATCCTTATTGCGGATGATGATTCTGAAATTCGAGATGTGATTCATGTTTATTTACGAAATGAAGGCTACCATGTGCTTGAAGCAGCAGATGGTCAGGAGGCCCTGATAGCAATACAAACAACACCCATTCAATTGGTTATCCTGGATGTTATGATGCCGCGAATGGATGGTATTATAGCCTGTCTGAAAATAAGAGAAATATCGAATATTCCTATTATTATGTTGTCAGCCAAGCAGGAAGACATTGATAAAATCACAGGTTTAACTACTGGGGCAGATGATTACATGATCAAACCCTTTAATCCTCTGGAACTACTGGCTCGTGTGAAAGCCCAATTACGGCGTCAGTCCTTAATTGGGAAGGAAGAATTCAATTCACTACTTATAATCAAAGACCTGATAATAGATAAAAATAAACATTCTGTGAAGATTAAGGGAGCCGATGTTTCATTGACTCCACTTGAATTTGCGATTTTGACTTTGCTTGCAAGTCGGCCTGGGCAAGTTTTTAGTTCGGAGCAAATTTACGAGAATGTATGGAAAGAACCTTATGGATATTCTGACAATACCGTAATGGTCCATATTCGTAACTTAAGAGAAAAATTAGAAGAGAACCCAAGAGAACCTTTGTATATTAAGACTGTTTGGGGAGTTGGCTATAAAATTGACTAGAATTAAGCGAAAACCAGAAAAAAACAAACGAATTCAAACCAATATTTTAATCAGGATGGTGTTGAGTTTAATCATTACCATAGCAATTAATACCTCACTTAGCCTCCTATTCTTTCACTTTGCCAATGTAACAAAATGGGAATGGTTGTTCAATTTTCTGGCCTATCTTCTTACACCAATGTTTTTAGTTATTTTTGTGATTACATTTTTTTCCTTGACCCGACGAATCGTCAAAGATTTAATTGCATTGGAGCATGGACTTCAAATTATTTCCGAAGGTAATTTAAGTTACCGGGTAGCTGTTGAACGACAAGATGAACTAGGATCGGTGGCGTTAAACATCAATCGGATGGCAGAGCAACTAGAAAAACAGATCATCAAGGAACGTGAAATTGAAAAATCGAAGATGGAGATGATCACGGGGATTTCACATGACTTACGTACACCTCTTACAAGCATTATTGGATACATTGAGCTCTTACGAACAGGTTCGTTTCAAGATAAAGAAGAATACACACGTTTCATTCAAAACACCTACAACAAAGCGGTTCATTTGAAGAAGTTACTTGATGATTTATTCGAATATACCAGGCTTACTTCAGTTGAATCCAGGATAAAACTAGAAAAAATCGATTTATCTCAGCTTTTAAATCAGTTGTTATTTGAATTCGAACCGATTGCTCAAGAAAATAGTGTACATCTCGTGAAAGGATTCTCCGATTTACCAGTATTCACTTTAATTGACAGCGAAAAAGTGGCAAGAGCTATCGATAATCTTCTCATGAATGCATTAAAATATTCCTACAAGCCTGGAAGCATTTACATACGGATGACAACAAATTGTGAACACATTTCCATAGAAATTGAAAATAAAGGGACTCCTCTTACACGAGATCAAGAGAAAAGACTATTTGACCGATTTTATAAGGTTGACCATTCAAGAAATAGCGAAGGAATTCAAACAGGAGCTGGACTTGGCCTTTCCATTGCTAGAAATATTGCTGAGTTGCACGAGGGAACCTTAACACTTAAACATACTAATGATGTCTTCACATTTCAACTGAGATTGCCCCTTAAAGAAGATTAATACCACTAAGCATAAAAGTGCCCGATCGGATACTTACACCGAGGGAGTTTAGGAAGAACGCAATGGAATCTAAAGAACCGCTAAAGATTTTGTCTTTAGCACTTTTATCCTTTAGAATTATGGGGATAAGCGGTTAAATCCGGAACCTATTGGAGTGAAACCATGATTAATATCCTCGTTGTGGAAGACGATAAGCATGTCAGAAAACTAATGAACGCTGTCCTAAAACGGGAAGGTTATAAAGTGTTAACAGCTGAGAATGGCATCCAGGCACTGGAAGTTCTTGAAGTCCAGCATATCGATCTAATTATCCTCGATATCATGATGCCGGGGATGGATGGTTACGAATTTGCCGAAGAGCTAAGAAATGCGAACAACACAATTCCGATCCTCATGGCCACGGCCAAGCAGCTTCCAGAAGATAAGAAAAAAGGATTCCGCCTCGGAACGGACGATTACATGACCAAACCTGTGGATACAGAAGAAATGCTGTTGAGAATTCAAGCCCTTTTGCGCCGCTCACAGATTGTAAGCGCCCGTAAGCTTGTTGTCGGTAAAGTCATTCTTGATTTCGATGCGTTAACAGTAACTCGAGACAATGAAAAACAGACGCTTCCCCAAAAGGAATTCCATCTCCTCTATAAGCTTTTATCCTATCCGGAGCGCATTTTCACTCGCATCCAGCTGATGGACGAAATCTGGGGGATGGACAGCGAAACCACGGACACTACGGTTAATGTGCACATCAATCGCTTGCGAAAACGGTTTGAAAACTATCCGGAGTTCGAACTTGTGTCCGTCCGCGGTCTCGGATACAAGGCGGTGAGAACATGATCAAAAAGCTAAGTAGCAAAATCAGTCTGCCGATCTACTTCTCGATTGGTGTATTCATCATTTTCCTCATTACAATGCTGATCACCGGAATCCTGACCTATCTGTCCCTAGTCTTCGGTCTGCTCGATGAGCGGATTCTCCAGGACAAAAAAATTCTCACCTTGATTATATTGATTGCCTGCACCATTATCGGTACCGTCATATCGATCATTACCAGTCGTAGAATGCTGAAATCAATCCATACCTTTATTGATGCCATTGACAAGTTAGCCGGAGGGGACTTCTCCATGCGGCTACAGCTCAAACACCCTCCGGAATTCAAGATTCTCTCCGAGAATATTAACCGGATGGCTGAGGAGCTGGGTGGCATCGAAATTCTGCGTACAGACTTTGTAAACAATTTCTCCCATGAATTCCGTACTCCGATTGTATCGATTAAAGGGTTCGCTGAAATCCTGAAGGATGATGAGCTGAGCAAGGACGAACGGAATGAATATCTGGATATTGTTATCGAAGAATCTACCCGCCTGGCCGCTCTGGCCTCAAATGTCCTGAACCTCTCCAAAGTGGAAGCACAAGCGATATTAAGCGATCGACAACCCTTCAATGTTGGAGAACAAATTCGCCAATGCGTCCTGCTACAGCATACTAAACTTACGAAAAAGCATATTTCCTTCAAAGCCAACGTGCAGGATTATGAGGTACCCGGGAATAAAGAGATGTTGAGCCAGGTCTGGCTAAATTTATTAGACAATGCGATCAAATTCACGCCCGAGCACGGCGAAATCGAAGTTACCATGAGGCGGTTGAAGGATCAGGTCGAAATTACGTTCCGTGATAATGGAGTAGGCATTAGTCCAAATGCACTCCCCAAGGTCTTCGACAAGTTCTATCAACAGGATACCTCTCACTCTACTGCCGGTAATGGCTTGGGGCTTACGATTGTCCAAAAAATCATTGAGCTGCACGATGGAACCATCACCTGCGACAGTGTTCCAATGCAAGGAACCACTTTCACTGTACTGCTCCCCGATTTTAAAAAGGTAAGAAAAGAAATGGGGGCTACAAATAAATGAGTGTAAAATTCAAAAAACTTAGCAGCTTTAATCGGGGAATTCTCTTTGAATTATTGACAGATGCGTATTCATTTGATCGAAGATATGAACAAAGCTCTATTTCTGATTGGCAGGATTGTGACAACTTTTTCTTTGACCATTTACAAATTGCTGATAAATATGCTTTTATCACAACTGTAAATGATGAACCCATCGGATTTGTGGTGTGGGACCCTAGAAACATGCCTGAGTATGCAGAAATCGGGCATAATTGCATTGCTTCGAAACATAAAGGCAATGGTTATGGTAAAATCCAGCTTCAAGAGGCGGTTAATAGAATCAGCCAGAATGATGTAAAAAAAATTATTGTGACCACGAACAACGATCTAAACCCTGCTCAACGGATGTATGAAAGTGTTGGATTCACAATGTATCAAAAAAGGAGAAATGAGAACGGCGCAGATTTTATTGAAGAATTCATAGATTATGTGTATTTTTTATAAAATGTTAAGGTGTTCACGTATATCCTGCTCAAACATAAGAGGCTATCCCAAGCAGTCATTCTATGGCTTAAGGGATGGTCTCTTCTTTCATTTCATAGCAAAAGTTAATTTTCAGTTTATCATTCTCCGTTACGATCATAGCAACGATAATGCAAAGGAGTCATTCTTATGTTGAAATTACTCAAGAATCTGGAACCCAAAGAATGGTTCTTATTCGGCATCAGCCTCATGTTCATTATCGCTCAAGTTTGGCTGGATTTAGAACTGCCTGACTACATGAGTGATATTACCCGGCTGATCCAGACACCAGGAAGCGAAATGAATGAGATCATTGTGGCAGGAGGCTGGATGCTGATCTGTGCTCTTGGCAGTCTGGCGACCTCGGTGGTTGTAGCAGGCATTGCTGCGAGAATAGCGGCCGACTTGTCTGCAAGATTGCGTTCCAATTTGTTTGATAAGGTGCAGTCCTTCTCCATGGAGGAAATCAGCAACTTCTCAACAGCAAGTCTAATTACCCGTTCCACGAATGACATCACGCAAGTACAAATGCTGATTGTGATCGGCTTACAACTGCTTGTGAAAGCTCCAATCCTTGCAGTGTGGGCGTTACTCAAGATTTCCGGCAAAAGCTGGCAGTGGACCCTTTCTACAGGTGTCGCGGTCGCACTCCTCGTAATTATTGTCGCGATCTGTATCGTGCTTGTCCTGCCTAAATTTAAAAAGCTGCAGTTGCTTACAGATAATCTGAATCGTGTGTCCAGAGAGAATCTTAACGGTCTTCGTGTCATCCGGGCTTACAATGCCGAACAATATCAGGAAAAGAAGTTCGCTGTAGCCAACAACGAGCTTACCAGTACCAATCTATTTGCCAACAATGTTATGACCATGTTGATGCCAAGTATTACTTTGATTATGAGTGGGTTAAGCCTCTCCATCTATTGGATCGGTGCCGTGCTCATTCAAGCAGCCGAGGGGACAGCCAAGATGGGCTTGTTCTCAGATATGATCGTATTCTCATCTTATGCCATGCAAGTAGTTATGGCCTTTATGATGTTGATTATGATCTTTATCTTACTGCCCCGCGCTCAAGTGTCGGCTAAGCGTATCAATGAAGTACTAGAAACAGTACCTAGCTTGAAGAATGGATCAGTAACTCAATTCCCTGTGAAGCGAGAAGATGAAATTGAATTCAGGGGGGTTAGCTTCAAATATCCAGATGCAGAGGAATATGTGTTGGAGAACATCAGCTTCACGGCAAAACAGGGAGAAACGATTGCTTTTATCGGATCAACAGGCTGCGGAAAAAGTACACTTGTTAATCTCATTCCCCGTTTCTATGATGCTACAGAAGGTGAAGTGCTGGTAAATGGCATCAATGTTAAAGAATACGACCAGCAAGCGCTACGGAATAAAATGGGCTACGTCTCCCAGAAGGCTGTTTTGTTTGGAGGAACAGTGTCCTCCAATATTGCATTTGGTGAGAACGGCTCCGGTCAGGTCCTCAGTTCAGATATTGTAGATGCGGTGTACACTTCCCAATCCTCTGAATTTGTAGAAAAGCTAGAGGGGAACTATGATGCCCATATCGCCCAAGGCGGATCAAATCTCTCTGGCGGGCAGAAACAACGGCTGTCGATTGCCAGGGCGATTGCACGACGTCCAGAAATATTAATCTTTGACGATTCTTTCTCGGCGCTTGACTATAAGACCGACCGCAAATTACGCAGTGAGCTAAAAAAAGACGCGCATGACTCAACAATGCTGATCGTAGCTCAGCGTATCGGTACAATCAAAGACGCCGATAAAATCATTGTTCTGGAAGCCGGACAAATCGCCGGTATCGGAACACATGACCAATTAATGCAAACCTGCAGCGTATATCAGGAAATTGCCTACTCACAGCTGACCAAGGAGGAGCTTGCCTAATGAAGATTAAGAATAAGAGTCAGAATACATGGAGCAAGCTGCTCCGTTACTGCCGCAAGTATGTTCCAGTGATCGTAATTGCGCTAATCTGCGCGGCGGCTGGAACGGTACTCACGTTATTCGGTCCGGATAAGCTCTCCGAGATCACCGACATGATTACAGCCGGCCTCGTCAGCGGCATCGATATGGACGGCATTACTGCCATTGGCATTACCCTCGTCGTGATCTACGGCGTCGGTGCGTTGTTGTCACTCTCACAAGGGTTGATCATGTCGAATATTACCCAAAAAGTCTCCAAGAAATTAAGAACCGACCTGGCTCATAAAATGAACAGACTTCCGATCTCCTACTACAACAAGTCGGCAACCGGGGACATTCTCTCCCGGGTTACCAACGATGTGGATACCATCGGTCAGGCTCTCAATCAGAGCATCGGTACTGTAGTGACCGCTGTCGCCATGTTCATCGGTTCCATTATCATGATGCTCCGGACCAATGTGATCATGACCATCACCGCTGTCGTTGCAACTATCATCGGCTTCGGTCTTATGGCGATCATCATGAAGAAATCGCAAAAGTATTTTGCCAGTCAGCAGGAATATTTGGGTAAAATCAACGGTCATGTTGAAGAAGTGTACACAGGGCATAACGTTGTAAAAGCATATAACGGGGAAGCGCAGATGCGCACTACCTTCCAGGAATTGAATCAAGGGCTGAAGAACAGCGCCTTCAAAGCGCAATTCCTCTCTGGACTGATGCCACCGCTTATGGGCTTCATTGGTAATCTAGGCTTTGTCGCCGTCTGTGTCGTGGGTGCTGTATTAGCCATGAATGGTACGATTTCATTCGGGGTCATTGTCGCTTTCATCATGTATGTACGTTACTTTACCCAGCCGTTATCTCAGATCGCCCAAGCCGCACAGAATTTGCAATCGGCATCCGCCGCTGGAGGGCGTGTATTTGAATTCCTAGAGGCTGAAGAAATGGAAGACGAGAGCTTGAAAGAACGCACGCTGGCAACTGCTGAAGGCAAAGTACGTTTTGATCAAGTACAATTTGCATATGAGACTTCAGAGAAGCTGATTATCAAAAACTTCTCGGCAGACGTAAAGCCCGGGCAAAAAGTTGCCATAGTAGGACCTACCGGTGCAGGGAAGACCACTCTCGTTAATCTGCTCATCCGCTTCAACGAATTAACAGGCGGAGAAATTTACATTGATGATACGCCGATCAGCAGCCTTACGAGAGAGAACATTCATGATCTATTCTGTATGGTCCTGCAGGATACCTGGCTGTTTGAGGGTACCATCAAAGAGAACCTGATTTACAATCAGCAGAATATAACAGACGAGAAGCTTGAAGAAGCCTGCAAGGCTGTTGGCCTGCACCGCTTCATTCAAACCTTAAGTGATGGTTACAATACTATCCTTAATGATAAGGTCAATTTATCCGCCGGCCAAAAGCAGCAGCTGACCATCGCTCGCGCGATGCTAAAGGATGCGCCGATGCTCATTCTTGATGAAGCTACAAGCTCGGTGGATACCCGTACAGAGCTGCTGATTCAGCAGGCGATGGATAAGCTTATGGAAGGCAGAACCTCTTTCGTTATCGCACACCGACTCTCAACGATCAAGAATGCCGATGTGATTCTGGTCCTGAAGGACGGCGATATCTTGGAAAGCGGCAGCCACGCAGAATTGCTGGCTCAGAACGGATTCTATGCAGAGCTCTACAATAGCCAATTTGAGCAGGCTTCTTAAAAACGACAAAAAAACTGCAACTCAATCATGAGCTTGCAGTTTTTTATCGTCCGTTCCTTTTTTAGAAGCAGCTTATGCCTCCCGCTGCCGCATCCCCTCAAACAGCAAAATCGTCGCTGCCATCGCTGCATTTAGTGATTCAGCGCGGCCTACCATCGGGATGATGATACTCTTGTCCACGAGTCGCGCAGTTTCCGGCGAAATGCCTTTGCCCTCACTGCCAATCAACAGCCACTGACTGCCGTGAAAATCATGCTGATAGCACGATTCTTCTCCCTGCAGCGAAGTACTCACCAGCAATGCCCCGCGTTCCCGGGCCTGTGGCAAAATCTCACTTAAATCTCCCTCCACCACAGGAAGATGGAACATTGAGCCCATCGTGGAACGGATAGTCTTCGGATTATAGAGGTCGGCACAGCCTTGACCGAGGATCACTCCGTCTGCTCCCGCAGCATCCGCACTGCGGATGATGGTGCCGACATTGCCGGGGTCCTGTACACCGTCCAGGACAACCACCAGACTATTCTTCTTCGCTAGGATAGCCTCTACTGCCTGCTGTTCCTTCCGCACGATGGCGAACACTGGCTGCGGTGTATTAGTGCTGCTGCATTTCGAGATAATGGCCGCTGACACGCCAATCACATCCATACCCTGAACGGACTGAAGAAGCCCCTTGAGTTCAGCAGGCATTCCTTTGTCGAGGTCATAGGCCAAACATTCCACATCTGCTTCAGCCAGCAGCGCTTCCTGTACCAGATGAACGCCTTCTACGATATATTTACGAGCCTTGTCACGGTGCTTTTTCTCCTGCAGCCCGGCCCACTCTTTAACCCGCGTATTTTGCGGAGACATGATTTCCATAAAGTCTTCCTTTCTTATGCCTTGCCATTTATTCTTGTTCTTATATCTTTGTTCTTTATCTTTATCTTTATCTTTGTTTTTTATCTTTATCTTTGTTCTTCTTCTCTTCTACTCCCCTATAAACCTGATGATTACGTTATGGAGAGGAAATTTGGAACTGTAGGAGCGTAAGCGTTCGCCCGAAAGCTTTACGTAGTAAAGCTCACTTCGAAAGCATAAGCAGTCTCGGGATTTTATCCGCAGCAAGCGGTTCAAATCAAAAAAATCTGGAGACAACAGCGACCGGAACTCCGACTTTCCTCGGAATAACGCTTATCATCAGAATCGCCCCACCTACTGATACGCGATCTCAAGCTTCGTCAGATTATCCTTATGCCCAACGATTACAAGAATATCCCCGTCGATCAAGCGATCCTCTGCGCGAGGGGAGATGTTCATCTCTTCACCTTGGCGAATAGCCATTACGTTACAGCCATATTTTGCGCGGATATCGAGCTCTTGTAGATTTTTTCCGATCATCGATCCGGATACCTTCATGTCCAAAATACTATAATCAGGCGACAGCTCGATATAATCCAATATATTAGGCGAAGCCAAATGATGCGCAACCCGCATTCCCATATCCCGTTCAGGATAAATCACCTTGTCCGCACCAATTTTACCTAATACTTTGCCGTGCAGTTCACTTTTGGCTTTTGCAATAATTGCTGGCACTCCAAGATCCTTCAGGATTAAAGTTGTCAGAATGCTAGCTTGGATGTCCTCACCAATGGCTACAACGACTACATCAAAATTGCGAATACCAAGTGCGCGTAACGCTTCCTCATCCGTAGAATCTGCAGATACGGCGTGTGTTACTATATTTGAAATCTCCTGTGTTCGCTGCTCGTCCGCATCAATCGCAAGTACATCATACCCCATACCGCTGAGCGCTCTAGCAACACTGGATCCGAAACGCCCCATGCCAATAATAGCATATTGTTTTTTGGCCATGTCTATATGTACCTCCCGTAGCATTCTATATCTCAAATAGTATAGCATAAGCCAAGAAGAAACGTCATTGTGGTCCTTTATGGATGACAACCGTTTCTCGTAGCAAAAACTTGAATTTCCAGCACCCATACAGGGTACATTAAAACGAAGTGAATATCACTACATTCCAAAAAGGAGGTACTTTTTCATGCCAGTTACCATTGACTTACGTCAGGCGATTATTCATAAAGTGCATGGTCAATCTGAAGAGGATTTGCGGCATATGATTGAAGGCTCGGTAGACGGACCGGAAGCAGCACTCCCGGGACTTGGCGCCGTGTTTGAAATGATATGGAAAGACCTGGACACCGCTAAACAAGATAATTTGGTCTCTATGCTGCATGATCACTTGGAGACAATTACCCCTGGCAATATCACTTCATAACTAGACGTAATTAGCCAAAAACCTCCGTCTTACCATAGTGAAACTCACCTATGGAGGCGGAGGTTTTTATTAACCATCAGGAAGTTATAGCTTCCTTACTATAGCAATGTTTTTGGAGCCATCTCCAGGAACGTAGCTGTCGGGTTCTTATCCATCGCTGTCCGCATAGCATATTCATTCTCGAACAACACGACAAAATTGCCCTTCTTATCTGTAACGAGCGTAGAGTTAATACGGAACTTACTCGCATCCGGTTTAGCATCATCTACGATCCAACGCGCGAACTGGTATGGCATACGCTGTAACTGAACATCTACACCATATTCACCTTTCATGCGGTACTCGAACACCTCAAACTGCAGCTGTCCAACTACGCCGAGCAGAATATCGTCAAAGTTAACCGTACGGAATACTTGAATCATACCCTCTTCAGTCAGCTGATCGACACCCTTTTGGAATTGCTTCGATTTCAAAGCATTTTTAATACTCACTTTAGCAAAAATCTCTGGTGAGAATGTTGGCAGCTCATCGAATTCCAAATCTCCGGCCTGACTCAGTGTATCTCCAATTCTAAAAATACCTGGATCAAACAGCCCGATAATATCTCCCGGATAAGCTTCCTCTACGATATCACGGTCTTGCGCCAAGAATTGTTGCGGCTGGGCCAGCTTAATGTCCTTACCCGCACGCACATGCTTTACGCTCATCCCACGTTCGAACTTCCCGGATACAATACGTAGGAAAGCAATCCGGTCACGGTGAGCCGGGTTCATATTGGCTTGGATTTTGAACACATAACCAGTGAATTTCTCATTCATTGGTTCTACCAAACCTGTAGTACTACGGCGTGGTTCAGGCTTCGGTGCCAGATCCAAGAAATTATCGAGGAAAGTCTGTACGCCGAAATTGTTGATCGCACTACCAAAGAACACAGGTGTGAGTTCACCACTTAATACTTTTTCATAGTCAAAAGCGTCACCTGCTACATCCAGCAGCTCCAGATCCTGACACAATTGATCATGCAGATATTCTCCAGCCATTTCACGAATGATTGGATCACGATATCCATCAACCTTCTGAACCTTGATTACGGAGTGATCGTCACCTTGGAATAACTCTACCTGATTCTTCATCCGGTCATATACACCACATAATTCACGGCCACTGCCGATCGGCCAGTTCATTGGCACAGAGCGAATACCCAGTACCTGCTCCAGCTCTTCCATCAGATCAAACGGGCTGCGTCCTTCACGGTCTAGCTTATTAATAAATGTAAAGATCGGAATCCCACGTTTCGCACAGACCTGAAACAGTTTAGTCGTTTGGGTTTCCACACCTTTTGCCACGTCGATAAGCATGACCGCACTATCCGCTGCAGTTAGTGTACGGTAGGTGTCCTCACTAAAGTCTTGGTGACCCGGAGTATCCAAAATATTCACACGGTGATTCAAGTAATCAAACTGCATGACAGAGGAAGTAACAGAAATCCCCCGTTGCTTTTCAATTTCCATCCAGTCACTCGTGGCGTGCTTGTTTGCCTTACGGGCCTTAACGGTTCCCGCCAGACGGATAGCGCCACCGAATAACAGTAGTTTTTCCGTTAAAGTTGTTTTACCCGCATCCGGGTGGGAAATGATCGCAAAGGTTCTGCGTCTGTCCACTTCCTTTTGCAGCTTCTGATCTATTGCTTTGTTCATTACACATATCCCTTCATATATAAAATTCCTACTTCTGCTTCAATTACACTGGGGTTATCTTCAAATCGGTGCTCTGCTCATTGTTCATACCCCTTCATTTCTGAATGAATAGCTATCTTAGGTCTAGCTCCAGTCCGCTTCAAGTGAAAGCATCCTCTAAAGTATATCAAAATCCGACAGACATTATCTACTAAAAAGCTATTACAGCAAAATATCTCCCAAATCAGGTCTGTATCCTGTTCAGCAGTTCCCATAGCTCAATAAGAAAAACGCCTGTCGGCGTCCTTGGAGGTAGCGTTACAAGCTGAGTACATCCGTTCCATACTCGTATCCATAAGCACCTTCGTAGTTAGATTTCGCTTACGGACCTTACGGCACTTGTTCCCTAATAACAAGTCCATTCCTGGGTGATTCAGGGCGGATAACAGCGCTAGCTCGTTTACGCTACCAGAGGCACATTGTATTCGGTTTTTCGCATACATCTGGCTCATTTACGTTACTGGCGGCGCATTGTATTCGGTTTTTCGCATACATTTGGCTCGTTTATGTTACCGGAGGCACATTGTATTCGGTTTTTCGCATACAATTGGCTCGATTACGTTACTGGCGGCGCATTGTATTCGGTTTTTCGCATACATTTGGCTCGATTACGTTACTGGCGGCGCATTGTATTCGGTTTTTCTGCAACATTTGTCCGTAAGCTCGACTAAAACATGCATTTCGGAGGAAAAGGTCCGCTCGTTCCGTCCCAAAGAGGTGTGTATTAATTGGAAACAGGGCTCCCCATGGCCACCCGTTGAATACAGACCCCTCCCTTGAATTCGTTTCACATTTCTCCGCAGTCTCTTATAGTAAATAGTTGTATTTCCTACACTTATTTGAAGTATTAGCATTTCCAATCGCCTTTAGTTGTATTTGATGCAATTAAAAAATCAATGTGCTAGCTTTTCGGCCTTATACGGAGAAAATAGTTGCAGAAAATACACTTAAAACACTAATCTCCACCCAATATGTGATTTTAATTGTACAAAGTGCAGTTATTTGAAAAATGCTTCTGTCGCCCGAGCGGCATTTGGAGCCAGAGTGGCCTTGTGAAGCTGAGTGTTAATCTCAGCATTACAAAAAATCTCCCTGCATCCTCTGCAGGGAGATAGCATTAACTCAAAGTTTAGTTATTCTTCAACCATACTACATTATCTTCTTCCTGACCGTTTACCGGCCACCAATGGAAGCCATCCTGAGCAAGCAGTTGATCCGCTTCAACCGGACCCCAAGTGCCAGCAGGATAAGACGATAGATCACTCGACTCTTCCTTCCAAGCCTTCGCAATACGATCCACGAACGACCATGCCGACGATACCTCATCCCAACGCGTGAAATAAGTTGAATCTCCGCGTCCCGCATCATGAAGCAAGCGCTCGTAAGCTTCCGGAGAATTGATTCCAACCAAGCAGCTTTGACAGAAGTCCATAGCGAGCGGTTGAATTTCAGACTCAGAACCTGGCTTCTTGGCATTAATCTTCACATAAATGCCTTCCATAGGGTTCACACGGATAACAAGCAGGTTAGGCTCCAGCGTATGCTTTTGTCCCAAATAAACATTGGTTGGCATGCCCTTGAACTCAACTACCACTTCCGTTGTCTTCACCGGTAGACGTTTACCTGTACGAATATAGAAAGGAACTCCAGCCCAGCGGAAGTTATCTACAAACACACGGGCAGCAAAATACGTCTCGGTACTCGATTCAGGATCAACCTTATCTTCCTGACGATAAGCAGGATGGGTCTTGCCACCATGCAAGCCTTGAATATACTGTGCTCTCACGACGTTCTCACGAACCTCGTCAGATGTACCATAAGGACGAAGGGAACGAAGTACCTTCACCTTCTCGTCACGAATATCCTCTGCAAGCAGACGGCTTGGTGGTTCCATTGCGATCATAGTCAGCAGTTGCAATATATGATTCTGGCCCATATCCCGTAACGCTCCAGCATGGTCATAATAACCACCACGCTCTTCAACACCTACGGTTTCGCCAAGTGTAATTTGAATATTGGCAATATGCTTATTATTCCAAAGCGGTTCGAAAAAAGCATTGGCAAAACGAATGACTTCAATATTCTGAACCATTTCTTTACCAAGATAATGATCGATCCGGTAGATTTCCTCTTCCTTGAATACCTCACGAATCTGCTCGTTCAGCTGCTCAGCTGACTCCAGATTATATCCAAAAGGCTTCTCGATGACGAGGCGATTCCAACCTGTGCTATCCAGCATGCCACCAGCCTTAAGGTTGTACGAGACACTGCCGAACAATTCAGGTGCCAGCGCAAGATAGAACATCCGATTGCCCGGAATTCTAAACTTCTCTTCAAGCGCTTCTGTTTGAGCTCTTAATTCACGGAAGCCATCAATATCGTTGATGTCCAGAGATTTGTATTCAAAATGCTGTACAAACTCATTCCATTCGCTCTCTTCTCCCGCTTTATAACGGCAGAATTCAAGGATGGATTCCTTCACATCACTTCTAAATTCTTCCTGAGTACGCGGGCGCCGCGCCACGCCAATTACCGCAAAATCATGTGCCAGCTTACCTTCACGGTACAAGCTGTAAATCGCCGGGAAAAGCTTACGCCGGGCTAAATCTCCGGTTGCCCCAAAGATAAAAAAGACAGCACCGGGTGTGTGCAGTGCATCAAGGGTTTGATTTTCAGCCATGGCTCCTCATCTTTCTGTATGTAATATAGTTTATTGACATTCTCAGCGTCGAGAAAACGACGTTATGTCATTTTAGCATATTCCTAAAAAGGATGCTATCAGGTTCCTGACAAATACTCTCGGGATTTCGCAAATTTCAATTAAAATTTCTTATTACTAATTATACTTCACCTTATAAAACTATCTATATTGACGAAGTGTTTGTCACTTTATCCATTAATAGTTACTTTCATTCAGGAATATTCTGCAAATCATTCGGGAACGTTAAAGGAAAATAACTCGAAAGTCGAGCACCCTTAATGACTGACCAAACACAGATCTCATTCACTACTGTAGATCAAAACGCCGATTTCATCGAAGCAGCTTTGTTCTATTCAAATGATCTTAAAAAAAGAAGAATATCCTTTAACGAAACTGAAGGAATTCTCTTTTATCTAGAGTCCATGGCAGACACGGAACTGGTTGAGCAGAATGTGATTGCTCCTTTTTACAATAGCAAAAAAAAAGAGCTTTCCAAACTATTTACAACGCTCAGCTTCGATGTGGAAACAGAACTAAATAAAGGTATTCAGGGACTTATTAACGGAGGCTGCCTCTACTTTGTTGAAGGAATATCTGAATTTTATATCCTCTCTACTCCTGCCAAACACGAACGAACCATAGCCGAACCTCTTAATGAAGCAGTTATTCGGGGGCCGCATAACGGTTTTATTGAAGATATGACGGTTAACTTATACCTGATACGTAAACAAATCACCACTCCAAACCTTACTGTTCGCTACTTTACCCTTGGGAAAATCGCTCCCAAAAAGGTAGCTTTAATCTATATGGAGAACCTTGCCAAACCTGAATTAGTAAAAAAAGTAGAATCTAGAATACAAAAAATCATTCTTGATTCGGTACTCTCCACCGGCTTTATTCAGGAATTAACGGAGGATAATTCGTACTCTATATTTCCACAACATATCAATACAGAGCGCCCAGACCATACCTCCTTCTACTTGCTGAAAGGATACGTCACAATCCTGCTGGATGGAGATCCCACAGCTCTGATTGTACCTGCCAGCTTCTTCACCTTCTATCAGACGCCGGATGACTATAGCAATCGATGGCTGATTGCTTCCTTTGTCCGTTTTATCCGTCTGATTGGTTTTGTAACAGCATTCCAACTGCCCGCGCTCTATATTGCCACCGTTTCTTTTCACTCCAGCGTCCTTCCCTTGCAATTGTTCTTCACAATTCAAGGTTCACTGACCCGGATCCCATTCCCTCCATTGGTAGAAGCGATGCTGCTTGAACTCATATTCGAACTGCTGCGGGAGGCAGGGCTCCGTCTGCCCAGCCGTGTAGGTCAAACCATTGGGATTGTAGGTGGTTTGGTCATCGGGGATGCCATTGTTAAAGCTGGATTGGTCTCTTACTCAATGATCATCGTTGTCGCATTGACTGCCATATCATCCTTTCTCATCCCTTCCAACGAGATGAGCTCCGCGATCCGATTTATGCGGTTTCCACTTATGGTTGCTGCCTCTTTGTTCGGATATATTGGCATATCATTTGGGTTGACACTTATTTTTATACATTTGTGTAAGCTTGAATCTTTTGGACAACCTTACCTTACGCCTCTAAGCCCGGTAAATATTCAAAGCTTGAAAGACACCTTTTTGCGCCTTCCGATATGGTCCATCCGCAAGAATACAAGCAAATCAGAGGCAGAAGAAGAATAATCATTTACTCTGAACGACAGGAGTTATAAGAATGACTCAAAAAGAAAAAATGATAACGAGGGGGCAGCTTTTCTGCTTTATGATTCAAGCCCAAATCGGGGTTGGCATTCTGTCTCTTCCCTTCAAGCTTAACGAAGCGGCCAAGGGTGGAGGAGCGCTCTCTGTTTTGATTGCGGGCATCATTACCCAACTTGTTATCATTCTTCTATGGGTTCTGCTGAAAAATTTCCCCGGACTCAACTTATTTTCTATATGTTTAAAGCTCGGAGGTCCAATTATAGGTAGAATACTTATAATCGCTTACATCAGTTACTTTGTTCTGCTTGGCTCCAATATTATGTTCAGTGCGGTGGAGGTGCTGCAGAGGTGGATTCTGCAATCCACACCAAGATGGGCTATATTAACCCTTTTCTCGATCATGACTCTCTATTTGGCAAGAGAAAAGCTTACAGTGTTGGCCAGATTCTATACATTGGCAACATTTCTTTTTGTTCCGCTTATACTATTTGTCAGCTATGGTTTAACTCAAGCTCATTTTGAATTTATGCTCCCCCTTCTGGAGAATGGGTTCTGGAATGTCGTGAAGGGAGCACAGGAATCAACTAAATCTATGTATGGTTTCGAAATGATGATGATCGTCTATCCGCTTTCCGAAGGTACAAATAAACAAAAATTAATGACCATTAGTCTAGCCAGTTGGTTCGTAACCCTGCTCTATGTCTTTGTGGTATCCACCTGTCTGATGGTATTTAACTCTGAGCAAATCAAAATCATGCCCGAACCCGTCATTTACTTAGTAAAATCTCTTAACTTTTATATCGTGGATCGTGCAGATATCCTGTTTCTGCCGATTTGGGCCATCACGCTTGTTTGTTCTATTGTTAGCTACTGCTATGCAGCATCCATTGGACTCAGTGTTTTATTTAGTCGAAAAAGCCATAAACATTTTGCTCCGTTTGTAAAAATCATTTCTTTTATGATCGCACTTGCACCTGTAACTCCTGCAGGTGTACATCTTTTTGATACGGCCGCTAACTATGCGGCCTATGTGTTTATTGCCGGATTATCGATGTTATTGCTGATGATTTCCCTATTTATGAAGAGAAAGCCAGGTGGTCTTGCATGAAGTTTGACATGAAATTCAAGTCGCATTTACTTTTAATTGCCCTTGTTTCCATCTGTCTTACTGGATGTTGGGACCGGGAATATTTGAAAGACCTGCATCTGGCTTATTGTGCTGCAATTGATTATACAGAGAACGGAGAGATCAAAGAAACCATCGAATTAATCATTCCCCCCGATATTGAGCAGAAAGCTACCAAGAATGAAATCCATTCGAGTATCGGATCGACTGTGCGCAATGCGAGCAATCAATTGCGAAATAAAGTTAGGGGAAACATTAGATTTATTAAATATGGGTTTGAGCTTATGGGAAGGACTACGGCTGAGCGTGGCCTGTACCCTATTCTGGATGTGAATTACAGGGATCCAAGCAATCCAACATCCAACGTTCGGCTAATTATTACGGAAGGAGAAGCTGCCCAAATTCTTGAACAAAAAAAGGTTGGGGAATTAAAGATCGGTGAATTCATTAAGCAAAAGATCGATAGTCTGGAAGAAATGAGTATTTTTCCAAAAGAAACGGCAGATACCGTGTTCCGATCCCTGATGGATCCAGGGCATGACTTTGCTCTTCCATATCTAGGCAGAGATGGGGGCGAAATAATCACGAAAGGGGTAGCTCTCTTTCATGACCAGAATTACAGCGGAATGTTGAACCCCGATCAGTCAATCATGATGGTTCTGCTGATGGGACAACAGGGGAAAAATGCCCGCTTCACTAAGAAACTTGATTTGGGACATTCCGATGATATTCGGAATTTCATTACTATTAATGTGGGTTCAAAAAAAATAAAGCGGCAATTCAAGGTAACCATTGCTGATGATGAAAGCATTGATGTAAATTTGGGCTTGGAGCTGCAAGCCGTCGTAGAAGAGTTTACCGATGTACTCGACGAGAAAGAACTTAAAAAAGTCAGTCAAGATCTTTCAGATTTACTTACAAAGGAAGCCAAGACAGTTGTTAATGAAATCCAAAAGGCAAACTGTGATATCTTTGGTGTAGGAAGAAAACTTATTGCTTATCATCACAATGTCTGGAGCAACAAAAATTGGTCTGAGGATTACCGGAAAGTAAAATTCCATACCAAGGTTGATGTTAAAATTGTAAGTACGGGCATTCTACAATAGATCCTTGATTGGTCTTTTCAATATTCTATTGTTATTAATGGTAATCCAATCGTAACGCGGCTGCTGCCCTCTTTTGCATCCTGATGAATAGCTGCCTGTAGGACTACCTCGTGGTTTCCGCTGATTACGGAATGCAACAATGCCGATGTGCTATAAGTATGGCTGGCTGTTGTTTCGTCTTCGTAGCTTTCCTGTACTTTAAGATCGGGCAGCTGTGCGTACATATTCTGCTCCGTTAACAGTAGAGCCTTCTGAGGATGCTCCTGCTCCTTCGCAGCCCCCTGAAGCGAGGTATTCCATTCCGCTGTGATGCCGACCTTCTGTAGTTTCGCGCCAGCCTCTTCTGCTTCAGCTTGCAGATCCGGAGTATTTAACAAATCAGGTGTCTCCAGGGTTACAATCACATAACTACGTCCGTTTCCCAGCTCACTCCAGAACATGGTGGTTTGCAAACCGGCTCTGTCGGCAGACGAACGGTAAGTAAGATGTTCCCCCCCGTCTTCCCGGCTTGTTTCTCCCAACCCAAGATCATCGGATAGGTTAGTTGCAGTGACACCAGCCTCTAGACCATCACCATTGAATTCTCCCTGCCATTTTAAAACTAAACGAAGAGGGGATCCGGGTACTGTAACACTTTTACCAAGGGAGGTCAGGAGAGGAAGTGACTTTTTCAATTGGGCGATCTGGCTGCTCTCTTTTTCACCTTCGCCCCGAAAACCTGCCAAAAGTAACGCAGTACAGCATAGAATAAATACCAGCAACATTCCTTTAATACCGCTTTTTCGGCCTGCATCGTGTCTCTTTCCCTTACTTTCTTCCACATACCCCACAATCCAACACCCTCTCAATCCGGTCTATTAATCTACTAAACAGGATGTCCACTTTACAAGATTTTATACGGAGACAAGTATTTTCATATACTCGTGCACACAAAAAAACCAGCCCTTCTTACTCTGGCCAGTTCTTGTACTCACACCAATTGGGATATCCAATTATTCAGCTAGTCCATTTTTATATGCATAAATTGCTGCTTGGGTTCGATCTTCCACACCCAGCTTCGCGAGAATATTCGTTACATGAAATTTCACAGTTTTGATCCCAATAATTAGTTGATCAGCGATATCCTGATTCGATTTACCTTGCGCCAGCAGACGTAATACTTCCATCTCGCGCTCGGTAAGCTCTTTATAAGCAGGGGATTCACCCTTGGCATTGTTTCGAAAACGATTCATCATTTTTGAGGCGACTTGTGACTCGAGTACAGACTGCCCTCTTGCCGCAGCGCGTATGGCATCCGCAACTTCACTAGCTCGCGAGGTCTTTAATAGATAACTAAACGCACCCGCCTCAATCACCGGATACATTTTTTCATCATCCAGATAGCTTGTTAACACAATCACTTTGATTTCGGGATATTGCTTCATTAATTGTTTTGTCGTTTCAATCCCATCCATCCCGTCCATTACGAGATCCATCAGGACTACATCCGGATTGTACTCTTGTGCCAGGCGGATACCTTCTTCTCCACTTCCAGCTTCACCTACAACTTCAATCCCGTCTTCAGTCCCAAGTACAGCAGCTAGTCCGATCCGTACCATTTCATGATCATCTACAAGTAATACCTTAATGGCTTCCTCCATCTCCATGGTCACTCTTTCCTCCTATTATTCATTGACTAACGGAACGGTTATTTCAATCCGCATTCCTTTACCCGGAGCGGTAATAAACTGAATGGAACCCCCGATTTCATTCATCCGCTCCTGCATGTTCGACAAACCGTAGGAAGTTTGTTTACTCTCATCCAATTCAAAACCAATCCCATCATCACGGAGCGTCAAACGAACCGTATCTCCTCGCCGATGCAGTCTGATTTCCATCTTCTCTGCTTTCGCATGACGAAGCGTATTGGAGATTGCCTCCTGCACAATTCGGAATAAGTGATTCTCTACCCCTTTTAACAATTGTACATCAGGATCCATCTCGAACACGATTTCAATCGGAACCTTAACCTTAAGCTCCTTGATCAACTCCTGCAGCCCCTGCGCTAATCCCTTACCTTCCAAATAAACAGGTCTCAAATGCAGCAATAGTGCTCTCATCTCTGATTGCGCTACAGCAGACATTTCTTCAATAAGTGCAATTTGCCTTTGCGCCTTGTCAAAATCCTTCTCCAGCGTCCGGCCTACAGCCGTGGCGGTCATAGAAATCGCGAACAGCTGCTGGGAGACAGCATCATGCAATTCACGCGCAAGCCGCTGACGCTCCTCCATAATAGCAGATACTCTGGCCTGTTCCGCGAGCTTTGCGTTATTTGTAGACAAGCGCTGTAGCGTTGTCACTTGGTTTTCCCATTTTCCGCTGATTCGGCCCAATTGTTCTCCGAGCCTTCCCAGCTCATCGTCACCCAAGTCAGGCATAGATAGCGTTAGGTTGCCCTTCTCCCACAATACGAGGGTTTCTCTCAAGCGTTCCAACTTTCGCTTTACACGAAAGCTCTGATAGAACCCAAAGCCAACTCCGAACCCCATGGGTAACAGAATTAGTGTGAATGCCGTGCGTAATCCAATCATCCAGCTTTCAAAAGGCTTCAAATAGCCATATGTATACATGGTGTACAATATCACAAGCAGCATGACAAAAGAGAACAGAGCCCCCTCACCCATACTGCGTGACATCATGTTTTTGTTCTTTTTTTCCATATGGGGACCCTCCCTTCTGTATCAAACTAATCAGGATAATCGCACATCCAAATCTCCCATCAAATAAGACACACTAAACTTCACCTTATATTCACTGCTATCATAGTTAGGGGATTTCCAATTCAGACGGTTCAGCATACCTGTATCGCGCCCATTACCGAATTCAATCGATCCAAAAAGCACAAAGGCTTCAATTTCCACACCATAATCATCCGACAATTGAATGTCCATATCACCAAAGATCCCTTGAAACAGCATAACTGTTTCTTTTTGCTCCGCCATAGCCAGCGAAAGATCAAGATCAGCTTCCCCGAGGATATGCCATGAACTAAGACTGTGCATCACCCAAGGTGAGCGATCCCAGTCAAATCTAGACGAGAAGTTCTGCTTCTGCATAAACCCTTCCTTACGCTGAACTCTTTTGGATTTAGTAAAAAACATTCCCAAAGAGATCAAACAAATCCCCAGTACGAGCACTAAATGATCCAGCAAAAGCAGTATAGCGCCAATTCCGAGCAGCTTATAACCCTGCTTCACCTTGCCTGACGTTGTACGGTAGACCCCTAGAAGCAGGAATAGAAGCGCGACAATGGAGAAAAAGCCGAGCCATCTACCAAAAATCATCATGCAGCCAACACCGATCAGTCCGATGGCAATCAAACGGTTTCGTTTATCCATTTCGCACCTCCCAAAAGTTTTGCTAAGCAAAACTTTCTTCAATAGTATCCGTGAACTAATAGTCACTCCGAGGAATGTTTGGACTTTCGTTCGCTGTTGCTCCTACAGTTCCAAACTTCCTCTCCCTGACTATTCACCGGATTAAAGTTAAAGTTTTGCTTCGAAAAACATACTCAGTAATATATTATAGCCAGCCGCTATAAAAGCCATATCGGTATGGAGATCCATACCGTATGGCTTCTTCTTGTCCAGCATATCATATCTACTTAAGTTTTAGGAACAGGATTTATTCTTCTTTTTTGTTTAAAGAAGGAGCCGCTGGTGTATCATTCAGCTTGCTTTTCAATGCAGCCAGTTGCTCATCCACTTTCAGTTGCTTCTCAACATCCACTGGTTTAGTGTAAGCCGCGGATGGGCTGTAAGGTGCACGCAGTACATCTGCTTCTGCTTCAAGCTGCATAATTTTTTCTTCCATCCGGTGGAATCCGAGTGAGGCACTGCCACTTTCGATGGAATGTACACTGCTGATTTGCGACATTTGTTTCTTCGCTTTAGCCATTTGAGCACGGGATACGAGCTCGTTACGCTTGTTGCGCAGCTTGTAGAATTCATCCTTCATATCGTGCAGCTGTCCTACCAATTCCTTCGCTTGCACTTCAGCTTGAGCGTGAAGATCGCTGTATTCCGCTTGTTTTTGATCGAAGTAGATTTTTTCCTCCAACAGTTTGCGAGTCACTTCTTCTTGGCCGTTTTTCAATGCCAGTTCAGCTTGTGCTCCGCGTTGTGCAGACATTTTTGCTGCTTCTTCCACGCGTTGCTTCATGCGGCGTTCGTTCGCCATTTGTTTAGCAACTGTAACTTCAGCTTCGTGAATTTCAGCCTCCATATCGCGCAGATATTGGTTAAGCATTACGATTGGGTCCTCTACCTTATCCAACAAGTCATTTACCGACGCCTTAGTCATATCTTTAATTCTTTGAAATACTCCCATGATTACAATTCCCCTTTCTCATATTTAGACAGTTTTTGTTTTAGTTCTTCTACTTCTTTTTGCAGAGCCTTCTTCTCGATATCCTTCATCATCGCATCCAAACCGGAATCCGGAGCGGAATATGCGTTATTCTTCTCAAAATTAGGATTGTAGTTAGGTTGGCGTCCATAAGATCCATGTCCGCCATGCGGTCCGTGTCCATGTTCGGGTCTACCTGAGTAAGGACCATCGAATGGACCACCAGGTGCACCAGGGCCTGGTCCGAAAGGATTATAATGCGTAGGCTCCTTCGGAATAACCAATGCTGCAATGAAATACACTGGAATCACGGCGCCTCCTGTAAACGGAATGCTGACCAGTAACAGAATCCGGAATAGCGTGGAATCAATACCGAGTGTCTCAGATAATCCACCTGCAAGACCCGTCATCACTTTATCTCTAGTTGAACGATACAATCGACTCATAGCGCTACTCCTTTCCACCATTGTTCAGTTTCTCCTTTAAGCGAGCCATTTCTCTTTCGAGTACGGTTGCTACAGTCTCACCTGCTTGCACAGCATATTCCTGTCCCATGCGCCGCACATCGCGGAGGCTCTTCGCTTCTAATTCCCAATCTGACATCCGATCTTCCAGACGTCCGAACATTTTGGGAACATCACCACCGTTGCCATAAGCACTTGCTCTTTGATTCATACGTTGCTGTAGTCTCAGCGACTCCATCCGTGCTGCATAATACTGACGTTTGCTGTACACCGTCTGATACTCTATTTTCAGCTCATTCAGCTGTCCTTCAAGTTCAAACAAGGATTGCTTACTTTGTTCAAGTAGCCCGCTGTACTGCTCCAACTTTTCCTCGTGGATAATTTTTTCTTGTAAAGCCAGCTTTGCCAGATGATCTTCGCCCGCTTTTAGTGCGAGTAGCGCCTGTTCCTCACGTTTGTTTCGCATGGCAGTCGCTTGATTCACTTGCTGCTGCAGTTGCTTCGTATGGGAAGCGTATTGCTGATACAATCTTTCAGCTTCACTGATTTCCTCACGAGTTGAATGTAGAAATTGATCAATCAGCTTCACAGGATCTTGGCTTTGCTCCAGACGTTCATTTAAATTAGCTACGGTAATATCCCTCATGCGACGAAAAACACTCATAATCTCCTGCTCCCTCCCTGCTTCTTATTTAAGTACAATCCTTCTTAATAAGTACCATTTCTTCTACCCTTTAAGGCATACACGCCCCATACGATCAACGCCACACCTAGCAGTGGTCCGATGATCCAGGAAAGCTTCGCGATCAAGGTCATGACACCAATGAACATTAATACCCAACCGATAATCTTGCGTCCGCTCTTAATCCCATAGTACCCGAGAACAACCAGCAATACTGGGAACAGTAGTCTGAAAATACCGTGAATCAGAGGAAGCGCTAAACCGAGCAGCATTACCGCACCAATCACAATCAGTACAACCGCCAATCCGTTTCCTTGTCTTCTTTGCATTATTTTCTCACCGCCTTTCGTTGTCCTTAACCTTATAGCCTTATTCTAGAGCAATTCGCAGACTTTCAAAACAGACCAACGACGGTTTTTGGTACTGGACCTTAGTCGAGGTAGCTGTGCGACTGCAGACCACTACAGGGCTAGCAAAGCACTTTTCCTCAATGAAATCGCAACTTTAATGAGAAAAAGCCCCAATTTCGGGGGCTAAGCCTTCGAGTACATTCAGAATCAACGTATCGGCAAAAATATAGAAAAAACACTCCCTTTACTTAGCTCTGATTTCACCTTTATATATCCACCCTGCTCAGCAACAATTTTGCGGGCTAAATAAAGCCCAATGCCAACACCTTCAGTTCCATTGGAACCCGCTCCTCGATAAAACCGTTTAAAAATGTCATTGATCTCAGCGGAAGGAATTCCGATTCCACCATCGGCAACATCAATCCTTGCAAACAGATCATACCGCTGAAGTGTAATCCTAATACTGCCGGGCCCAAGTGTATATTTCAGAGCATTATCGATGATGTTATAGATAGCCTCCCCCATCCATTTTGGGTCATGTTGCAGCGCAATCCCCTGATCCGCTTCCAGTAAAATCTCTATATTCTTTTGTTCAGCTGCTGGAAATGCCTGTTTGATGGCTGACAGCACGGTGTTCTCAAGATTAAGCTTCTCCGCATGGAGCTCTATAATACCGGATTCGAGCCGTGATAACTTGATCAGATTCTCCATGAGCCAAGATAACTTCTCAATCTGGCTTCCCATATGGCGAGTAAATTCACTGCGTTTTTCAGCGGGGAGCCCTTCATCCATCAGAAGACTGTTATACATTCCTAAATTAGCTAAAGGGGTCTTGAGTTGATGAGAAATATCAGAAATTAATGTTTTGACCTCCTGACTCTCTTCACGGTAACGCTGCTTCTGCGAAGACAACAGCTCAGATAGCTGAATGACCTGATGCTGTAATTTGGAGAGTAGTGTATCCTCCTGCACCGGGAACATTTGAGTCATTTGTCCATTGATAAGCTCTTGAATCAATCCCGACAATGATGATAGCGTGTTTAGCATTTCTTTACGAAGTGCGAGCACAAAACTTATAAACAGCAAAGCCATCATGCCAACAAACACCATAGCTCCTATAATTACAGATCGCTCAGGCTTATAATAGATAAGCAAAGAGCCGAACAAAGCCACAATAACAGCAAAAAGGACGAAAGAGCTCCAAATAATTTTTGAAAAAGGGTTCTTCATCCTTAATCTCCCCATGTGTAGCCAATGCCGAATACGGTTTTAATGTATTGACAATCTTTATGATCATCCTCAATTTTGGCGCGCAGCCTACGAATGTTTACGCTTAGCGTATTCTCATCCACGAAATTACCTTCTATATCCCATAGCTTCTCCAGCATTAACCTCCGGGTAAGAACCTGCCCCCTATTCTCGGTTAAGATGGCAAGTAGACGATACTCATTGGTGGTTAGTTTGATCTCCTGCCCATATTTGTAAACCTTCATTTTGGCTGAGTTAATTGTAATATCCTTATACTGAAACAGCTCCGAGCTTCCATCAGTACCTGTTCGTCGAAGTACAGCCTTCACACGTTGCAAAAGTACGACCATACTAAACGGCTTTGCAATATAATCATCTGCACCGAGCCCAAATCCAGTGACCATATCCTGCTCAGTATCGTTGGCAGTCAGAAAGATTACCGGGATGGAGCTCATTCGCCGAATTTCCTGACACAGTGCAAGACCACTCCCGTCTGGAAGATTAATGTCCAAAAGGACCAGACCGAGGGTCTGATCCTGAATTTTAGAAGCTGCTTGTTGATAAGAGTAGGCTTGAATAATATTAAAGTATTCTTTTTCAAGCATGAACTTTAGCCCCTCGTTTAAGAGACGGTCATCCTCTACAATTAGAATGGTTGTCATTGAAATTCACCTCTATACCTATCATTGTAACAAGCAGAGGAAGGCTACGCTGTAAATTAATTAGCTCTATTTGTCAGCAGAAAATAAAGTATTAGACGGGATGGCTTTATTCCACTTGGGTTTTCTAATTGTCATACCGTTAGACTCCATAAAATAAGTTATAGACTGAGCGTTGAAATTGAAACAGCGACAGCCAAGGACAAGAAAATAAAGTTCTAGACTGTCGCTGTTTTATTGAACAAACGTGTCCCGTTAGCGGAACAGTTTATAAATCGAGAACCGGAACCGGTCCGTCCATCCAGTTCAGCTGGCTATCCATCATAAACTGAACCGACCAATGATGCTCTGCCTGATACCAGTTATTAAATTCCACAATACTCTCATACAGATTCTCGACGGCTTCCGGCGTTCGTTCTTCCAGTACCCGATGGACGTCCGCCAACAAATTCTCCGGCTTCTTTTCAACCCCTTCCAGAACCTTTAAGAACCACTTATAAGAAGGGAACAGCGTTTCGTTGTGTACCAAAATCAACCTACCTGCGAAAAAGGCATAGTGGGTCAAACAGTAGTCGATTAATAAACGATTGTTGCGTTTCAGTCCTTCGTAATAATACCATTTCCAGGTTTCGAATTGTGCATAGAACTTCTGCATGTTCTCTGCCTTTTTCTCCACCGGATATCGGGGAGCGTATTGGACCAACTGTTCCAACCCCTCGATATTGGAATAGGTGACGAACGCATCCTGGAATGCGAACTTAGCAGGATCGCTGCCGGATTCGGCCACTTGCTTGATGTAGGAAGCGGATACAACTTTCCCGTCCACGTAACCGCCTTCATAAGAACAGGATTCCGTTTCGAAATACCCAAGATTATGGATGGAACAAGCTTTTTTGTAATCCTCTTCAGAAAGGACGATCATAATGTCGATATCAGAGGTTTCGTTGGCAAAGCCATGCGCCACGGAACCTCCGATGATGATCCCTTGTACGTCGGGTCTGGCTTTAAGCTTGTTGGTGATGGCATCAATGGCAGCTTGATGATGGGGATACATAATACATCAACTCCGATAAAATTAATATAAGAATTAATTAGTAAGCAAATACGTTAATCATAATTAAATAATATTCCACTTTTGAAATTCCCGCAATCCCCCGAATGAATCAATCGTCTTATAGATAACTGCCCGTTAGCGTAATGGGACGTTACCAGTCTAATTATTTATTTTCTTAGTCTATAACTTTATTTTTAGAGTCTAACACTTTATTTTTCAGTCTAGAACTTTATTTTCTTTTGACACTATTCCATTTGCCGCAGACGTTCCACAATGCTGTCCTTTTTAATTTGCTTGTAAGCAATTAGCGGAACACTCAGGCAAACCGCAAAAACGAGTACAATTGCAATAGAAAGCGGAAGGGTTGGGAAGCTAAACACAGCATAAGTAGCTTCTTGGCTAAACAGGCTATAAGCACCGTAACTGATTAATGTGCCTATTGTTGAGATTAGCAACGTCGATAGGATCGCATAACCTGCCCCTTCATACAGCAACAGCTTTCTCATCTGCTTAGAGGTCATCCCGATACTCTCCATCACTGCGAATTCCAGCTTCCGAGCTACAACACCTGTATACATAATATTTACGTAATTCAAAATTCCAATCAGAGCTAGAATGAGCGCAATTCCGCCACCCATAATGTAAAAGGTTAGCTTAGCCGATTCCATGAACTTTTCCATATACAGCTTCGACTCCAGCTTCAGCTCACCATCTCCGCCGATGAGTCCTTCCAATTGATCGGTAATCTGCTTCCAGTCTTTTGGATCAGCATTAATATACACTTTACTTATAAGCGGGTTACTCATGAATTTCTTTATAGCAGTTTGGCTGATATAGACATTCGGAGCCACAAAATGTGAAGATCCCAGTGAGCTGAAATCACCAAGCCCTCCAATTTCGAAAGATTGTGCGGCCTCGCTTTTTATAGGACTGATTTGAAATGGATCTCCAACCTTAAGACCACCGAGACTAAAATTGTCCAGCAAGGCAATCTCACCTTTTTCAAAACGTTCCATATCTACAGTAAACCCTAATTTCTCCTCCAACTTTCTGACCTGATCTGAGTCTAACCCGGTAACACGGGTCATTGAGAACATCCCTTGCCCCTTAGCCAATTGTTCATCAGCAGGGCGTTCTGTGTGATATGACCTCGCAAATTCATCTACATACTTTCCGAATACCTTAGGGTCATATTTCATCTCAGCCATTCCAATATAAGCCTTGAAGACCTCTTTTACTCCCTTCATATCCTGAATTTCCTTGATCATATCCTCTGAGATCTTGGCCTTCTCTTCCCCCTCAAATCCAAAGGACATCGTCTGATTCGACAGCGTGAAGTCATTATCCATATATTCCGATATAAAATGATCTGTACTCATACTAAGCACAAGTGTATTGATTACCAGAAAAGTCGTCAGCCCAAGAAATAAAGAGAGAAATACAACCATTGCCCGTATCTTCACTCTGAAAATATTTCGCCAGGCCAGTCGATGCAACTTAGAACCGCCAGTTCCACGCTTCTTCTTAGCTTTAACCATCGTCCCTGTATATCTTACTGCTTCTATTGGAGAGACTTTACCAGCGATGGAGGCAGGTTTAATAGCACTGAACATGGTGGTCAGCCAAGCAAACAACGCAGCTCCAATAAAGATTAATGGGTGAAACGAAATCTCCACACCCGTATCCAATTCAGCGGTACTCATAGCCAGCGGAACAAGTACGAAAGAAGTTACAGCTCCTGCGGCAAGTCCCAGTGGAATTGCTATAAGTGCTAACCTTGAGGCTTGAGCTCTGACTATTTTTTTAATCTGCCGCTGTGTAGTTCCTAGCGTTCTAAGCAGACCGTAGAACCTTGTATCCCGTGAGACAGAAATGTAAAGCACATTATAAATCAATAAATAACCGCTCAGCATAACAAATAGTATTATTCCGGCGTATCCAATCAAAGTCGCTGTTCTGTCCGAAGAGGTAGTAGACCTGTAAGAGACTGGTTCAAGTTTCTGACTTTCTCCCAAAGTGATATCCTGTTGCAAACGTGAGAGGAGTTCATCCGTATTTTTCTCATGAAAAAGAATAGTGGCATTTTTGGGATTCTTAAGATCTACACCATGAGATGTAGCAAAAGCCCCCGATACCAGTAGCGCTCCAGTATTTCCGGTACGGACATGACTGTAATCGGTAAACCATCCACTTAGTATGAAGGTGTTGCTCTCTTCCAATTTCACCCCATCGCGGGTAACGGAGTAAGTTAACGGCAAGCTCATACCAATCTTTGGAGCATCTATCCCCATCGACTGTAATATCCATAAAGGAACAGCGATTTCATTTTCCTTCTCTGGATATGTCCCCTCTAGACCATCGATTACAGGCTTACGCATGTCCGTCCATTCAGTAGAGTCATACCAGAGCAGAGCTAAATTAAGATCTCCTATTTCTGGCGTATGGATCACATTACCTACTCTGGACTGAAGTCCGATGGACTTAATATAGGAAAGTTCCTTTAACTTGTTTATTTGTTGTTCTGACGGGGAGGTTAAGTAGGCATTGGCCATCGTCCCGGTTATTTTTAATTCCTGCATTTCGAAGGTTTTGTAGTTGCTCAGCCCAATACTAAAAAAAGAAGTAATGAGCCAAGTGGTGAGAATTATCGCCAGAATCACAAAACGATTTCGAGTCCGATTGGCTTTTAGACTTCTACTCGTCAGCTTTTTAACAATAGGCTTATTGCTGTTTGGAAACATCATCACAATGTCCCTCCAGTAATTTTACCGTCCTCTATCCGGATGGTCCGGTCTGCAAGCTGAGCAATCTCTTCATTATGAGTAATCATTAGAATCGTCTGATTAAACTGTCTGCTCGTTACTTTGAGTAATCCAATGACCTCCTGGCTGGTGATGCTGTCCAAGTTTCCTGTAGGTTCATCGGCTAGGATAATGGAAGGTTTTGCAGCCAAGGCCCGTGCTATAGCTACTCTTTGCTGCTGACCCCCTGAAAGCTGACCGGGGAGGTTGTCCAACTTTTGCGAGAGTCCTAACGTATTCACAATATGATCCACGAATTCCTTATCTATCTTGTTTCCATCCAGTTCAATAGGCAACACAATATTCTCGTATACATTCAGAATCGGCACCAGATTATAGTTCTGAAATACAAATCCGATCTTTCTTCTTCTAAATACCGTCAACTCGTCATCCTTCATTCCGAAAATATTTTTACCATCTATGATCACCTGTCCATCAGTTGCTCGATCAAGTCCGCCAAACATATGTAATAGCGTTGATTTCCCGCTTCCTGATGTCCCGACAATCGCTATAAATTCACCGTTATTAACTTCCACGTTAATTCCATCCAATGCCTTAACCAAGTTAGTTCCCTTACCGTAATGTTTCGTGAGATTAATCGCGCTAAGTACTGCCATATTCACATCTCCATTCCGCTTTGTTATTCTACAACCCATTATATCTAGCAGTTCTTACATTCTAGTGACACACTAAAATATCCCCACAAAGTGGGGCTTTGCTTCGATGCAACCTCAGGTACTTTGTGAGGGCCCCCAATATATGCTTTCTGAATGCAAAAAAAGACTTGCCCATAATGGACAAGTCTCATTGAATTACTAATTTAACTATTTAAGCTTATTTAAAAGCAGGCAATGCGATATCCGCATAATTATCTTCAAGGAATTTCTTCACTTCAGGGCCGCTAATCCGTTTAGCTAGCTTCTGAATCGCATCAGAGTCCTTGTTGTCTTCACGCGCAACCAAGGTGATTGTGAATTCAGAATCGGCACCTTCAGTAATCAGTGCATCTTTCTTCGGTGTCAAACCAAGCGGGCTAGCATAAGCCGGAGTCATTGCCACTAGATCGCCATCATCCAGCATACGAGCCAACATCAATAAATCTACTTCTTCAAACTTAAAGTTTTTTGGATTTTCAGTAATGTCTGCTTGTGTAGCTTGAATACCCACGCCCTCTTTTAGCTTAATAAGATCAGCTGCAGCGAACATTTGTAAAGAACGACCAATATTCGATGGATCATTAGCCATTACTAACGTTGCACCTTCAGGAAGATCAGCTACATTCTTGTAACGCTTGGAGTAACCACCGTAAATAGCGTCATATACAGGCTGTACCTCTACCAGATTTGAGCCTTTGCTCTCATTAAATTGCTTCATATAAGGAACGTGTTGAAAAAAGTTAGCATCTACCTCTTTATTCGCCAAAGCCTCATTAGGCTGTACATTGTCAGACAGCACAACGATTTCAAGATCAATGCCATCTTCCTTCAGAAGTGGCTTCACAATATCCAGAATTTCCGTCATTGGTGGAATCAAAGTAGCAATCTTTAATTTCGTTAGCTCATCGCTACCTTTTGCAGAATTGTTCTCTGCTGCTTTATTAGAGCCACAACCCGCTACGACCAATACCATTAACATAAGCACAACTATCATTGATTTTTTCATTACTACAACTAACCCCCAGTTTATATATTCAATCATTTTGTATTACAAAATTTGATATACGGGTTGAACGATTAACGCTTATCTAACAGCCGTGAGATCGTACCTCCTGTGAATTGAACCAACTGAACCAATATAATCATCACGATAATCGCATAGATCATCACTTCAGTCTCAAAACGCTGATATCCATACCGGATCGCAAAATCACCAACCCCGCCCCCTCCGACAACCCCCATTACAGTTGAGTAAGAGATAAAACTAATCGTAGAGGTAGTGAGTCCGAGCACTAGCCCCGAACGTGCCTCAACATACAGGAATTTAAAGATCAACCCTAGCTTCGAAGCTCCCATAGACAAGGCCGCCTCTATGACTCCTTTAGGAACCTCCAACAAAGACTGCTCCACCAGACGGGAGTAATAAGCAATGGCAACAATGGATAACGGAACCGTGGCTGCCATGGTTCCAATCGCAGTTCCGACTAGGAAACGAGTGACCGGAATGAGTGCAACGACAAGCAGCAGGAATGGAAACGAACGGATAATATTAACGATGCTGTTGAGCACCAGAGACAATGCTTTATTCTCGTAGAGCTGACCTTTTCGGCAAAAAAACAACAACGTCCCGAGCGGAAGGCCAAGCAGCAATGCGGCACCGACAGAAATACCGACCATGACAAAGGTTTCCCCGATCGATTCCCACATCTGTGCCTGATATTGAAGTACACTATCAAACATGTATTTCCCCCGCTTTACCCAGAATTTGATCCCGGTACGAGCCAGTACGAACTGCAGCAGGTCGGAAATCACCGTCTTCGCGAGAGAAGGAATCTACGATTCGACCATTTTCCATCACGGATACGTGAGTGCATATACTTTTGACAACATCCATCTCATGCGTAACAATCACTACTGTAACCCCGAGGCTTGAATTAATATGCTTCAGGACGTCCAGAATATCCGCAGTTGTTCCTGGATCAAGGGAGGAGGTGGGTTCGTCACATAGCAATAGTCCTGGACTGTTCGAAAGCGCCCGGGCGATCGCCACACGTTGTCGTTGTCCTCCGCTTAGCTGTGCAGGATATTGCGCTGCCTTATCTGCCAATCCGACAAAATCAAGACATTCCTTTACCCGTTTCATCCGTTCACGCTTCGGCACCCCTGCCAATTCCAATGGAATCGAAATATTGCGGCTTACCGTGACGTTATTGACCAGATTAAATTGCTGAAAAATCATCCCAATCTTTTCCCTAGCTTTCCGTAGTTGTTTACTCGGCATTTCGGTTAAATTATGCCCTTCTACGGTAACTGTCCCTTGATCTGGCTTTTCCAGCAGATTAATCAATCGCAGCAGCGTGGATTTCCCTGCCCCGCTTTCACCAATGATACCGTGAATCGATCCTTTCTTCACATCAAGCGATACATCATCCACAGCCTGATACATGCCGTCCTTCAGCTTGAATCCTTTACTCACCCCACTCAGCGATAGGATTGCAAACTCCCCCTTCCTTTCCATTTATTCTGAAACCCTCTAAGCCAAGGTTTGTACTATAATTATTTAAAAACTGTTTTACTAAAAATCTCTTTAAATAATAAGGCATTTTATGTTCTGTGTCACCATTTTTATTTAAATGATATATCAGTAAAAAAGGATTACCGTATAAAATCCCTTTGCACCATGCTATTTTTACGTGTTTAACTCCCAAATAAATGACTAAACTTAATCCCTCTTCAAATCAGGATTCTCCTGTTACCTAACTCCTAAACCCCTGTTGCATCTATTTCAAGAACTAGGTCAGCACGAAAAAAAGGATGCTTAAGCACGGTGGCTTAAGTCATCCCTTAATTATTTTGCGTATCCCTGATCTAAAACTTTCCGCCAAGCTCCTTGCGAATCTTCAAGAACACCTGATAGCTGCGTTCCGCGCATTCCGAAATCGCTATCGGATGAAACCCGGGTAGATCTGCATATAGTGTATCATGGAGCGGTTCAACCCATGAAGCCGGCAATACATTTGCTCCAAGCTTCGCTCCCATAATCGACCCCACTGTAGCTCCATTACAGTCTGTATCCATTCCTCCGTATACAGAAGTAACGACCGCTTTTTCGAAATCATTCCCGCCATAGACCAGCGAAGCAGCTACAAGGGCAGCATTATTATTGGTATGCACCGCATCATAGTGGCTGAATGTATCCCAAATCTTACTCACCAACTCACGCTCACTCTTAGCCTTGTGCGCAATATCTATGCCTCGTAGTACATCACTTGCCAGTCGACTAGTACTAGGGATCTCACTAAGACCAATCTCTAGGATACGCTCGTTATCTTTTTCAGCAAAAGCCGCCGAAATCATCGCTGCATTAAACATCTCGCCATAGATCCCGTTCTTCACATGTGAAAAAGAAGCATCGCGCCAGCCTAGCTCCGCCGCAAGCTCCGGATGGCCTGCCGCGCCATACGCCAGTCCGTCTGCGCGTATAGCCGCACCAATCCACTCCCGGTATGGATTTAAGTGCATCCGCACTCTTTCCTGCCGCGCCAGCCAATCCGCAGGCTTCTCACCATGTAAATGAGATGTCTCCTGCGCAAAATTCATATACGACTGTGTCTCAGCCGTACATACCTGAGCATATGTCAGATGTTTATGCCAGAGCTTTCCGATATCCCAAGAATCCCAATCCAGTCCTTTCTGCTCCAGCAGCATAAGGCCCAAAACCGTGTAACGAATATCGTCATCGCTTTCCATAAACTTGATTGTCTCTTGGGTACTAGCATAAGTCCAATCACTTAAACCAAGACCATATTCTGCCTCTGCCCGTGAATGACCAGGCGTATAGCCGGTAATTGGCCATGCATCCGCACCTCGGAACCACAGCTCAATATTCTCCCAGCCCGGGCGTCCATCTTTACCGTAGAGGTAGTCCCAATACTCCAGTGGTTTTCCGAGTGCACAGCCAACACTTCTACCCAGCCAAGCACCATAGAACTTGTCTCTCCACTCCGCCTCGCTCCATTCTGGATGCAGCTTACGTGGACCTTCTGGACGTAGACGACGAATCTCTTCCAGTGAAGAGGGCTCTTCATAAGGAAAGTCCTCAGCAACCGTGAGCTCCATCAACTCGTTGTATACTTGCATCAGCTTAATCTCATCGGCACCTGCAGCAGCTAGTTTATCCGCGAAGCCGTCAATCTTGCAGCCTTCTTCTCCACGCTGAACCAATTCAAACTGAACCGTCTCCTGAAGTCTCTCCCATCCTGCCATAGGTTAATTCCCTTCAGCCGCAAGCAGCTCTTGATCTAGCTTTTCCAGTGAATCAAAGATCAGTTTCATAAATGCTTCCCGGTCTACTCCCACCAGAACTTCTACATTTGCTGGACGATCTGTCTTCTTTCGTTTGTCTGCAACCGTCATTCCACGTGTTAGCTTGCCTTCTGTCTCCACCGTTACATACAGATGCTCGGATACAAACAGTTCAGGGTGCAAGAGCCAAGCTACTGCACATGGATCATGCAGTGCACTGCCAACATAGCCCATTTTCTTTCCGTAAATCGAATAGAAATCTAGCAGCTCTCCGACCATAGTGGACACTGGCCCACGCTCTTTCAATGCTACGATCTCATCTTCGAAAATCGCTGCCTTATCGGTCACATCCAAACCACTCATCGTAATCGGTATACCAGATTCAAACACGATACGAGCGGCTTCAGGATCTACATAGATGTTAAACTCCGCAGTAGAGGTTACATTTCCATAAGAAATTCCTCCGCCCATTAATGAGATCTTTTCAATTCTTTCTTTAATCTCCGGATATGCTGTAATTAATAGCGCAATATTCGTTAAAGGAGCCATCGGTACGAGCGTAATTTTCTCCTCCGAAGAACGGATAATATTCAGCATAAATTCCACAGCGCCTTCTTCTACAGGGCGGAATTTACTTGGCGGCAATAGTGGGCCGTCCATGCCAGATTCACCATGCGCTTCCTCACCTGTAACAAGCTTGCCGAACAGCGGACCCGCAGCCCCTTTGGCTACAGGAATATCCGCATTCACGAAACTGATCACTTTAAGTGCGTTTTCTGTGATTTTATCAAGGATCTGGTTTCCTCCAACCGTTGTAATCCCGCGCAGATCCAGCCTCTCCGAATTTGCTATTGCAAGCAGGATTGCGATAGCGTCATCATGCCCTGGATCGCAGTCAATAATAATAGGTGTTCGCATAGTCATTCACTCCTTAGTTGTATAAATCCTCTTTACTCCTATCGCTATTTCACTAGCGGGCTCTTTAGCTTTTTGTTCTTCTTCCGTGTCTCAGATACAGCATAGATCACTAGTCCAATTACCGTTGCTACATAAGGAAGCGTCGCGATCAGTTCTGCAGGAATCTTCAGGACCTGTAGCGCATTCGACAAGGCGTCTGCCGTACCAAATAATAGAGAGGTTAGCGCCGTGCCTACTGTCGTACTTCTACCCATAGACTCTGCGGCAATCGCAATCCAGCCCCGACCAGCGATCATATCGCGAGTGAACAGTGACAGGTAACCCATTGACATGTAAGCCCCGCCCAAACCAGCGAAAAATCCACTAAGCAGCAAAGCCATATACTGTATTTTCACAACACTTACGCCTACAGATTGAGCAGCATGTGGATTTTCACCCACTGAACGAATGCGCAGACCAAGCGGTGTACGGTTTAAGAGATAGTAGACAACAAACACAGCAATAATAGATACATACGTCAAAATGTGATGACCTGATAGAATAGGCCCAAGCACCGGAATATCCTTCAGCAAAGGAATCTCTACACTAGGTAGTACTTTACTTGCCAGAGAAGTAGAAGAACCCTTGTCTCCACTAAGCAGATAAAGAATAAACACGGTTCCTCCCGAAGCGAACATATTAATAGCTACGCCGCCGAGAATGATATGTGTTTTGAATTTCAGTGTGAAAAAAGCTAATATTCCAGCGATCAATGTACCGGACATCACAGCCCCAAGTAAACCTACCCACGCGCTATGCGTGTAGCTGCTTACAATGACGCCAGCTAAAGCCGCGACAAGCATGATGCCTTCCATACCGATGTTGATGATACCCGCTCTATTAGAGATTAACGCTCCAAGCGCAGCGAATAGAATCGGTGTTGTCACTCGAAGGACAGAGAAAGCAAAGTCAGTCGTAAAAATCACATCAAACAAACTGTTCATGCTTCCTTCGCCTCCTTCAAGAGCATCCGATTTTTCCAGAACTTCAGGAATTGCTCAGCCGAAATCAGAAGAATGATAATTGCCTGTATGATAGAAATCATCTCAGAAGGTACATCAGACAGACGTGCCATCATATCGGCTCCGATTCGGATATACGCAAGGAACAATGCAGCACCGATTACGGATAGCGGATTATTCTTGGCTAACATCGCTACAAGAGCACCGTCTAAGCCATAGCCTGGTAACGAAGTCCATTGGAATCGGTTATACATCCCTAGCACTTCTACGGAACCACCCATCCCCGCAATAAAACCAGCAATCAAGTGAACCAGTATAATAACCTTCGCGGTCTTCATGCCTGAATAACGTGCAAAGTTCCGGTTGATGCCTGTCATACGCAGCTCGTATCCCCATTTAGTCTTGTATAGAAATAGATGCGCTGCAATAATAAGCACGATAACGATGATCAATCCGGTATGAATACGAGTGCCAGGTACCATCTTACTCAGCAGTGCCGTTTTCTCGAATTTGTACGATACATTGGCGAACGCTTTTGCATCACGTAAATGATAGTTCAGTAGATATAAACCTACTCCAAACAAAATATTATTGAACATCAAGGATGTAACCAGCTCATTGGCATTCCATTTGGCTTTGAGGATCCCGGGGATTGCAGAGAGCAGCGCCCCTACAATAGAACCCGCAGCAATAGCTACGATCGGATGCAGCCAGCCGTCCAGCGTTAAATGAATCGCCAACACGGAGGTTACAACACCGGAGAAATAGAAAATCCCTTCAGCACCCAAGTTGAACATATTTGCTCGGAATAACAAGGAAACCGCTAGCCCTGTGAACATGAGCGGAATAGCCATCTCAATGACGTTACCGATATGACCTTTACTGGATAACGGCTCAAATAGGAATATACCAATCGTCTTCACCGGCTGATTACTGACCAATGAGATGATCAGAAAAGCAATGGCGAGTGCAATAACGATTACCGCCGATGTTCGAATGTATTCAAAATATTTTACTTTAAACATGATTTACGGCCCTCCTGATGTGCTCCTCGTCCTGTCGATGAATCCCTAGCATATAAAGCCCTAATTCTTCTTCACTAACCTTAGAAGGCTCCTCAAAAAAGGCAACAATCTTTCCTTCATACATCACTAGTAGACTATCGCTGATCTCTAAGATCTCATTTAAATCTGCTGACACTAGCAAAATCGCACAATCGTCTGAGCGTAGCTCCAAAAGCTTCTGATGTATGAACTGAGCTGCGCCTATATCCACACCCCGTGTCGGCTGCTCTGCAATAAGCAGTTGCGGTTCAGTAGAACATTCTCTAGCTACGACAACTTTCTGCATGTTACCACCTGATAACATACCTATTGGCTGAGAAGGTCCAGAACAGCGGACTTTAAATTCCTCTACAAGTGATACGGCTAGCTTAGCAATTCGTGATCCATTCAAAAAAGGACCTTTATTCATTTCCTTTGTACGATACTGAGTGGACAGCAGATTATCCGCTATGCTCGCATCACTAGCTATCCCTTGATGCATCCGATCCTCTGGGATATAAGAAACACCCAACTTACGAATATCCAAAATATCCGATTCTCGAATATCCTTTCCCTTCACTAGCACAGAACCCTGGCTTGAAACCCCTCTTAAGCTCCCTGTAAGAGCCTCAATGAGCTGTGTCTGCCCGTTTCCTTCTACACCAGCAATCCCGACGATCTGTCCTCCGCGTACCGCAAAATTAATATCTGATAGCAACGCTTTGTCGTGTGCATCATTTACACCTAGACCTTGCACAGTGAGCACCGCCTCACCAATAGACAGAATCTCCTTGTCATATTTCAACACAACATCTCTACCCACCATGAGTCGGGAAATTTCTTGCTCCGTGACATCCTTCGTTTGGAAGACACCTTCACTACGTCCACTACGCATAATCGTAATTCTGTCGCAGATCGCTTTCACTTCTTTCAACTTGTGTGAAATAAACACAATCGTATGTCCCTGCTCTCTTAATTGCTTAAGCTCACGGAACAATTCTTCTGTTTCCTGTGGGGTTAACACCGCGGTCGGCTCATCTAGAACTAGGATTTTCGCACCACGCAGCAACGCCTTCAGGATCTCAACCTTTTGCTTCATACCAACCGTAAGATCCTCCACTTTTGCTTTTGGATCCACTGCCAGATTGTATTTTTTCGCAGTCTCTTCGGTCATGCGCACGGCTTCAGCATAATTGATGCCGACTCCCTTACGGGGCTCCATGCCCAGCACCATGTTCTCTGCTACCGTAAAAGAAGGAACCAGCATAAAATGCTGGTGAACCATACCGATCCCTCTATCAATGGCATCCTGAGCCGATTGCAGCTTCACTTTTTCTCCCTTGATATAGATCTCACCTTCACTAGGCTCTTCCATGCCGAACATGATCTTCATTAAAGTTGATTTACCCGCGCCGTTCTCGCCCGCAATCGCGTGAATTTCTCCCTCACGTAAAGAAAAATGCACGTCTTTATTTGCAACGACGCCATTGGGATACACCTTCGTAATTCCCCGCATTTCCAACAGAGCTTTGTTCATCGGTCTCAACGCCTTTCCACTTGGAGGTCTGCAAAAATATACAGCTGGAATTCTTCTAATAGAAGAATCTCCAACTGTAGGTTTATCGCTTTATAGCTATACTTAAGGCTTAACTGCGTTACGAATGGCTTCTACTTCTGAGGTTTCCATTCCCATCGCGTTATCTACTGTAATTTCTTTATTGATCAGCTTTTGCTTCACTTCTTCAACTTTAGCCTGAAGATCGGCCGGGAAGACATTTTTATAGATCTCATTCTCTGCAATGCCTACACCATCATCAACGAAGCTCAATACATCACGTTTACCCATTTCCAGCGTACCCTCTTGTAATTTCTTCACGGCACCTAGAATAGCACTATCAATCTTTTTAATAGAAGAAGTAACGATCAAGTTTGCTTTTTCGCTATCTGTTTCATTAAGTAACATCGCCTGATCAGAGTCTACGCCAATAGCGTATTTCTTCTTCTCTTTAGCTGCATCAAAGATCCCAAGACCTGTACCCCCAGCTACGTTAAAAATAACATCCACACCGGAGTTATATTGAATCAGTGAAAGCTCCTTACCTTTAGCGGGGTTAACGAAATCACCAGCATACGATACAGCTACCTTCACATCAGGATCAACATATTGAGCGCCCTGAATGTAGCCAACCAAGAAAGCGTTAATCCCTGGAATATCCATACCGCCTACAAATCCGATCACATTCTCAGGATTAGCATTAGGCATATCTGATTGTGTAGCTAGCGCCGCTACAGCACCTGCCAGAAAAGATACTTCATTAGTCGCATAAGACATGTTGTACATGTTCTCTGGTGCTTCATCTATATCGGTATCATAGTTAATGAATTTTTTGTCTGGATATAATTCAGCCGTTGCATTAAACATCTCTGTAATTTCCGATCCGCCAGAAATAATAACATCCCAATCCTCAGCGGCGATATCGTTAAACGTAGGCTCCCATTTCGTTTTATCGACGCCCATTTCTACAACCTTTGTTTCTGCACCCAGTTCATCCTTAACCTTTTGCAGACCGCTATTCGCAGAGTCAAAGAAAGATTTATCTCCAAGCGTTCCTGGAATCAGAAGTACAACTTTGAGTTTATCTCCTGAACTTGTTTCTCCACCTTCAGCCGCATTAGATCCTGCATTCGCGGAAGATCCATTACTCGACGTATTATTTCCACAGGCTGTGACCATTACCATTACTACTAGCAGCAACAAAGAAAGAACTTTCTTTTTCATTTTTCTATTCCACCCCTATATATAGTTGGTTAGTAATTTGAGAGGTTCTCCATCTTGGTCTGTTGTATATTTCACGATTTAGATGGAAACTCTCATATTTCATGTAACATTGTCAAAATTTTAATGATTTTAACGAATACACTCAAAAATAGAGAGAAAATTATAATTTTTACGAATAATCCGACTAATTTCCGAACGAGATGGCCAGTCAGGTTGCTAATCTTCGGATTTCTTGATACGATCATATCAAATATTAATGAAAATAATTATATGATTTCGGTCATAATTTTGTACGATTCGGCTAAAACATAATTATTGGAGGCTCATCATGGATCGTGTTCTATATATTGTAAATGCAGCACATGAGGTTAATACCTATATTCCACCACACCAGCATGAATGTTATGAACTAGTCTATTATTTAAACGGATTAGGAACTACCAATGTAGGTTCGCGAAGTTATCATTTTCGTTCTTCTTCATTCGCGCTAATACCACCCAATCATAAACATGACGAGAATCATCGCGAAGACGCTACTATACTATTTGTAGGCTTCCATTCAAATCACCCAAATATGGAGAATTTGCAAGGCGTATATGAAGATGATAAAGACCATACTGTTCTACAGATCTTGCTTCGAATGAAAGCAGAGTTTACGCGCAAACAAGATGGATTCTCTGAACTATTGAACCTTCAAATGAGCGAAATCACTGTTCATCTGATACGGCTTCTTAGCGCCTCTGGGTTTCAATCGCCAACGGAAGACAGAGTCCAATATGTTCTAAACTATATGAATGAGCATTACCGCCATAAGCTATCGGTCGCAACACTCTCTGAGATGTCTGGATACAGCTATGATCGTTTCCGCCATTTATTTAAAGAGCGATTCGGTTCTTCACCTCTTCGCTATCTACTATTGAAACGTCTGGATTATGCAAAGTCTCTCTTACAACATACCCAAATGCATATCTCAGAAGTATCCGCTGCTGCTGGGTTTGTCAATGATGCTCAATTCTGCAATATGTTTAAACGTGAAGTTGGTCTCACGCCGCGGGCATTCCGACTAAGCAGTCAATGAAATTACAATTCAATTCACTCCGCTTCACATAAAAAAGCCGTTGAATTAGAAGTGTCTCTAATACAACGGCTTAAGAATAAAAGTTCATAGACAAAGAAAAAAGGTTTGTAGAGTTGCTTATACAAGCGACTTTACAAACCTTTTTGATATACCGGCGAGAGGACTCGAACCTCCACGGTTTCCCTCTCGATTTTGAGTCGAGCGCGTCTGCCATTCCGCCACGCCGGCACATATGAAATTAATGGAGGCGCCACCCAGATTTGAACTGGGGATAAAGCTTTTGCAGAGCTTTGCCTTACCACTTGGCTATGGCGCCATATGAAAACATTGGAGCGGACGACGGGAATCGAACCCGCGACCCTCGCCTTGGCAAGGCGATGCTCTACCGCTGAGCCACGTCCGCATAAAATGGCTGGGGATATAGGATTTGAACCTATGCATGACGGAGTCAAAGTCCGTTGCCTTACCGCTTGGCTAATCCCCAATAACATTTTAAAGTAAAATGGGGCGACTGATGGGTCTCGAACCCACGAATGCCGGAACCACAATCCGGTGCGTTAACCCCTTCGCCACAGTCGCCATATTAAACTGAATTTGTTGCTGTTCTTCTTAAAGTAAATGGGGCGACCGATGGGACTTGAACCCACGAATGCCGGATCCACAAACCGGTGCGTTAACCCCTTCGCCACGACCGCCATATTAAACTTTAGAGAAAGACTCTGGATAAAGATTGGCAGGGGCAGCAGGAATTGAACCCACACCAACGGTTTTGGAGACCGTTGTTCTACCTTTAAACTATGCCCCTAAAAAAATGGTGGGGGATGATGGATTCGAACCACCGAACACGTACGTGAGCAGATTTACAGTCTGATGCGTTTGGCCACTTCGCTAATCCCCCAAAGATGGTGCCGGCGAGAGGACTTGAACCCCCAACCTACTGATTACAAGTCAGTTGCTCTACCAATTGAGCTACACCGGCATATTAAGTTGTATACTACATGGTGGCTCGAGACGGATTCGAACCGCCGACACGAGGATTTTCAGTCCTCTGCTCTACCGACTGAGCTATCGAGCCAAGAAAATGGCGGAACCGACGAGATTCGAACTCGCGATCTCCTGCGTGACAGGCAGGCATGTTAGGCCAACTACACCACGGTTCCAAAAGATATAATTACTTGATGAAAATTGGTTGCGGGGGCAGGATTTGAACCTGCGGCCTTCGGGTTATGAGCCCGACGAGCTACCGGGCTGCTCCACCCCGCGTCGTTCTTAAATGAATATGGTGGAGGCTGAGGGGATCGAACCCCCGACCCTCTGCTTGTAAGGCAGATGCTCTCCCAGCTGAGCTAAGCCTCCGTAAACAACAATTGTTATTGTACCAAAGTCCACTATGTAAAATCAAGTGAAAATTTGGTGACCCGTATGGGATTCGAACCCATGTTACCTCCGTGAAAGGGAGGTGTCTTAACCCCTTGACCAACGGGCCATACTAATTAAAAATTTGTGGCGGAGAGAGAGGGATTCGAACCCTCGAGACGCTTGTGGCGCCTACACGATTTCCAATCGTGCTCCTTCGGCCAAACTCGGACACCTCTCCATATGGCTCCCCGAACAGGACTCGAACCTGTGACAACTCGATTAACAGTCGAGTGCTCTACCAACTGAGCTATCAGGGAATATTCATACCAGGCTTGATGCCTGAAAACTGAATCCGAATTGAATTTGCATTTTAAGTATAGGATAAGCCCTCGACCGATTAGTATTGGTCAGCTCCATGCATTACTGCACTTCCACCTCCAACCTATCTACCTCGTCGTCTTCAAGGGGTCTTACTAATTGGGAAATCTCATCTTGAGGGGGGCTTCACGCTTAGATGCTTTCAGCGCTTATCCCGTCCGTACGTAGCTACCCAGCCATGCTTCTGGCGAAACAACTGGTGCACCAGCGGTACGTCCATCCCGGTCCTCTCGTACTAAGGACAGCTCCTCTCAAATTTCCTGCGCCCACGACAGATAGGGACCGAACTGTCTCACGACGTTCTGAACCCAGCTCGCGTACCGCTTTAATGGGCGAACAGCCCAACCCTTGGGACCTACTTCAGCCCCAGGATGCGATGAGCCGACATCGAGGTGCCAAACCTCCCCGTCGATGTGGACTCTTGGGGGAGATAAGCCTGTTATCCCCAGGGTAGCTTTTATCCGTTGAGCGATGGCCCTTCCATGCGGTACCACCGGATCACTAAGTCCGACTTTCGTCCCTGCTCGACTTGTAGGTCTCGCAGTCAAGCTCCCTTATGCCTTTGCACTCTTCGAATGATTTCCAACCATTCTGAGGGAACCTTGGAACGCCTCCGTTACTCTTTAGGAGGCGACCGCCCCAGTCAAACTGCCCGCCTGACACGGTCCCCGTACCCGGTAAGGGCACTAGGTTAGAACCTAGATACGATCAGGGTGGTATCCCAACGGCGCCTCCACCGAAGCTTGCGCTCCGATTTCTACGGCTCCCACCTATCCTGTACAGATCGTACCCAAATTCAATATCAAGCTGCAGTAAAGCTCCATGGGGTCTTTCCGTCTTGTCGCGGGTAACCTGCATCTTCACAGGTATTAAAATTTCACCGGATCTCTCGTTGAGACAGCGCCCAAGTCGTTACGCCATTCGTGCGGGTCAGAATTTACCTGACAAGGAATTTCGCTACCTTAGGACCGTTATAGTTACGGCCGCCGTTTACTGGGGCTTCGGTTCATAGCTTCGGGTTACCCCTAACCACTCCCCTTAACCTTCCAGCACCGGGCAGGCGTCAGCCCGTATACTTCGCCTTGCGGCTTCGCACAGACCTGTGTTTTTGCTAAACAGTCGCTTGGGCCTTTTCACTGCGGCCCCCTCGTGCTATTCACACTACCGGGGCACCCCTTCTCCCGAAGTTACGGGGTCATTTTGCCGAGTTCCTTAACGAGAGTTCTTCCGCGCGCCTTAGAATTCTCTTCTCGCCTACCTGTGTCGGTTTGCGGTACGGGCACCTTCTCCTGGCTAGAGGCTTTTCTTGGCAGTGTGAGATCATGACCTTCGCTACTACAATTTTCGCTCCCCATCACAGCCCAGCCTTAATGATGTGCGGATTTGCCTACACATCAGCCTCACTGCTTAGACGGACATATCCATCAGTCCGCGTCACTACCCTCCTGCGTCACCCCATCGCTCATAGCGGATTACGGTGGTACAGTAATTTCAAACTGTTGTCCTTCGACTACGCCTTTCGGCCTCGCCTTAGGTCCCGACTTACCCTGAGCGGACGAGCCTTCCTCAGGAAACCTTGGGCTTTCGGCGGATCAGATTCTCACTGATCTTTTCGTTACTCATACCGGCATTCTCACTTGTATGCTGTCAAGCGCTCCTTACGGTACACCTTCAACCCACATACAACGCTCCCCTACCCCAGATACATACGTATCTAGCCATAGCTTCGGTGGTGTGTTTAGCCCCGTTACATTTTCGGCGCAGAGTCACTCGACCAGTGAGCTATTACGCACTCTTTCAATGGTGGCTGCTTCTAAGCCAACATCCTGGTTGTCTGTGCAACTCCACATCCTTTCCCACTTAACACACACTTGGGGACCTTAGCTGATGGTCTGGGCTGTTTCCCTTTTGACAATGGATCTTAGCACTCACTGTCTGACTCCCGGCAATAAGTATATGGCATTCGGAGTTTGACTGAGCTTGGTAATCCTTGCGGACCCCGCACCCAATCAGTGCTCTACCTCCACTACTCTTATACCGAGGCTAGCCCTAAAGCTATTTCGGGGAGAACCAGCTATCTCCGAGTTCGATTGGAATTTCTCCGCTACCCCCACCTCATCCCCGCACTTTTCAACGTGCGTGGGTTCGGGCCTCCAGTGCGTGTTACCGCACCTTCACCCTGGACAGGGGTAGATCACACGGTTTCGGGTCTACGTCCACATACTAAATCGCCCTATTCAGACTCGCTTTCGCTGCGGCTCCGTCTTCTCGACTTAACCTTGCATGTTAAACGTAACTCGCCGGTTCATTCTACAAAAGGCACGCCATCACCCATAGATAGGGCTCTGACTTTTTGTAAGCACACGGTTTCAGGTTCTATTTCACTCCCCTTCCGGGGTGCTTTTCACCTTTCCCTCACGGTACTGTTTCACTATCGGTCGCCAGGTAGTATTTAGCCTTAGCAGATGGTCCTGCTGGATTCATACGGGGTTTCACGTGCCCCGCACTACTCGGGATCCGTCTCGGAGAGAACACAGTTTAGGTTACAGGGCTTTTACCTCTATCGCGGGCCTTTCCAGACCTCTTCACCTACCATATTCCTTTGTAACTCCATGTGAGACGTCCCACAACCCCTAAGAGCAAGCTCTTAGGTTTAGGCTGTTCCGCGTTCGCTCGCCGCTACTGACGGAATCACTATTGTTTTCTCTTCCTCAGGGTACTTAGATGTTTCAGTTCCCCTGGTCTGCCTCTACACACCCTATGTATTCAGATGTGAGTAACTGCGAATTACCACAGCTGGGTTTCCCCATTCGGACACCCCCGGATCAAAGCTTGCTTACAGCTCCCCGAGGCAGTTTCGTTGTTCGCCACGTCCTTCGTCGGCTCCTGGCGCCTAGGCATCCTCCGTGTGCTCTTATTAGCTTAACCTTGATTTTTCCGCAGGAAAATATCATACGATATCTCTCTTGGAATCATCTCACTAATAACATTTACTTGTTTACACAAGTTGCTAAAAGATGTTCTAAAACGCAAATTCGTTTCGGTATCCAGTTTTCAAGGATCAAGTCTTACTTGAGAGCTTAAACTCTCAAAACTGAGCAACGAGTGAGTAACAGGCCTAGACCTGAGATTGTGGAAGTTTAACTTCCGATTTGAATGTCTTCATTGCAGAAGACGATTCTCCATAGAAAGGAGGTGATCCAGCCGCACCTTCCGATACGGCTACCTTGTTACGACTTCACCCCAATCATCTACCCCACCTTCGGCGGCTGGCTCCCTTGCGGGTTACCCCACCGACTTCGGGTGTTGTAAACTCTCGTGGTGTGACGGGCGGTGTGTACAAGACCCGGGAACGTATTCACCGCGGCATGCTGATCCGCGATTACTAGCAATTCCGACTTCATGCAGGCGAGTTGCAGCCTGCAATCCGAACTGAGACCGGCTTTGATGGGATTGGCTCCACCTCGCGGCTTCGCTTCCCGTTGTACCGGCCATTGTAGTACGTGTGTAGCCCAGGTCATAAGGGGCATGATGATTTGACGTCATCCCCACCTTCCTCCGGTTTGTCACCGGCAGTCACTCTAGAGTGCCCAACATTACTTGCTGGCAACTAAAGTTAAGGGTTGCGCTCGTTGCGGGACTTAACCCAACATCTCACGACACGAGCTGACGACAACCATGCACCACCTGTCTCCTCTGTCCCGAAGGCCGCCACTATCTCTAGTGGATTCAGAGGGATGTCAAGACCTGGTAAGGTTCTTCGCGTTGCTTCGAATTAAACCACATACTCCACTGCTTGTGCGGGTCCCCGTCAATTCCTTTGAGTTTCAGTCTTGCGACCGTACTCCCCAGGCGGAGTGCTTACTGTGTTAACTTCGGCACCAAGGGTATCGAAACCCCTAACACCTAGCACTCATCGTTTACGGCGTGGACTACCAGGGTATCTAATCCTGTTTGCTCCCCACGCTTTCGCGCCTCAGCGTCAGTTACAGCCCAGAAAGTCGCCTTCGCCACTGGTGTTCCTCCACATATCTACGCATTTCACCGCTACACGTGGAATTCCACTTTCCTCTTCTGTACTCAAGTCACCCAGTTTCCAGTGCGACCTTAGGTTGAGCCCAAGGTTTAAACACCAGACTTAAATGACCGCCTGCGCGCGCTTTACGCCCAATAATTCCGGACAACGCTTGCCCCCTACGTATTACCGCGGCTGCTGGCACGTAGTTAGCCGGGGCTTTCTTCTCAGGTACCGTCACTCCGATAGCAGTTACTCTACCGGACGTTCTTCCCTGGCAACAGAGCTTTACGATCCGAAAACCTTCATCACTCACGCGGCGTTGCTCCGTCAGACTTTCGTCCATTGCGGAAGATTCCCTACTGCTGCCTCCCGTAGGAGTCTGGGCCGTGTCTCAGTCCCAGTGTGGCCGTTCACCCTCTCAGGTCGGCTACGCATCGTCGCCTTGGTGGGCCGTTACCCCACCAACTAGCTAATGCGCCGCAGGCCCATCCCTCAGTGACAGATTGCTCCGTCTTTCATTCTTCCTTCAGGAGAAAAAAGAAATTATCCGGTATTAGCTACCGTTTCCGGTAGTTATCCCAGTCTAAGGGGCAGGTTGCCTACGTGTTACTCACCCGTCCGCCGCTAAGTCATTTTGAAAGCAAGCTTTCAAAATGACTCCGCTCGACTTGCATGTATTAGGCACGCCGCCAGCGTTCGTCCTGAGCCAGGATCAAACTCTCCAATTAGTATTGAAAAGAGCGATATGCTCATTTTGAAACATCTGACGAGAAAATTAATTCTCTAATTTGGATTTCACTTTCGTGATTTCCTACTCACTCGTTGTTCAGTTTTCAAAGATCAAGTTCTTTATTTCGTCGTTGTTGTTGTTCAGCAGCGACCTTTATAATATATCACAGCGTCCTCGTTTTAGTCAACCTTTTTTTAATTTCTTTTTTTCGGTTGTCTTTCGAATGTTTTCGAAAGCACATCTCTGTGTCAGAGGGACGAGTTATAATTTAACACATGAACAAGGAATGAGTCAACCATAAATTTATTAGAATAAATATGAGCCCATCCTAATAGTGAGCAAACAAAAAAGAGAGTGCTTAGCCTCTCCCTATCCCTACTTACTTTATCTATAGATTACCGTGAAACCCTGCATCTAATTCTTCTCTATAAGGTATATCGGATCGCATGACCCTCTCCCCCGTATCCAGCAGTCCATAAAGTAATCTCACGGATTAATGAACGAGAAACAAGCTTTCGTAATACCAATGGCAACTCAGCCTCTAATTGACATAGTCCAGAATGCTGAAGCAATTCTTTTATGCTCCACGCTTCCTTGCGGCTATTCAAAATATTAAAGAGCAACGCACAACAATCCGTCATTTTGGACATAATTCCAAATTCACATGCTAGAAGAACAAGCTCAACTCTTTGCTCTAAGGTCTCAGTACTTATGGTTAGTTCCTCATATAATTTATGGACCGAAGTATTCAAACTTTTAACTTGCTCCCAAACAGCCGGCTCTGGAAATAAACCAGCTTCACTCACTTCTATTCTTGCCCAATGATATAAAGCCATCAATACACAGTTATACGCATCCATAATACAGCCGGCTTCTATATACCTTTTAGATTTCACATACAAATGCAAGAAACGCGCAAACTCCATGAACTCGACTCGTTCCTTTAGAGGGCCTTCAAATTGCAAAATCTCCCGGCGCATATCCCCTAATATTCCTTTGGGATCCCAGATCACTTCCCCAATCATCAAACTAGTAAGGAGTTCGTTATTATCGCCCGCCATGACAGCCCGCTCCAAAGCGGAAAGGCCGATATGGACTGACTGTGTCCGTTTGTCACCGGCAATGGTGTGGCGAACAATATGTTCTAAATCCTGTTCCTCGTGCAAAACTAACACAACCATATCAAAATCGTGAAGTAGCGCGCTTTGAAATGGAGTACTTCCTTCCTGCCGCAAAGCGACAGCTCCTAAAACATTCTCTTCAAACGTTTCTCCACTCAACAAAGTTACATTGGACAATGACAATTCCATGCTTCCCTCCATTAAATTTGGCGAATTTGCGTCCAGTCAGTTATAATTCAGTTATAATTATTATTCTACATATGAAAGACAGTTCCTTCTGGACAACCCAACTATATTTAGTTAGGAGCAAACACTCATGAAGTTTAAAACGGCTAAGATCAACGCTTTTCGCACATGGGGATTACTGCTCACAATGCTCGGAATGGGACTTATGGTTTTGGGTACAGCAGGCATAGTATTCTGGGGATCAACCGGAAAAGTATTCGCTGGAATCGGACTTGTAATCGGTTTAATTTCCATGATGTCAAGTCTTGCGATCTATTTCTGGGCTGGCATGCTGTCAACGAGCGCAGTTCAGCTAGAGTGCCCAGAATGTCACAAGCTAACCAAGATGCTCGGCAAAACAGACCGCTGTATGTTCTGCCACACCATCCTTACTATGGATCCGGCAGAGGCCAATATTACAGCAGAACAGCTTGAGCAGCAGCAACTTAACCACTAAACACATCTTACACAAGTTCATTACTAGCCAAGTATATGTACTCTATTAATGTTTCACCAAGCATTACTTAGAACAAAAAAGGGCCCCATTCGGGGCCCTTTTCGTTATTATCTAAGATAAAAAATTATTCATGGATTCCTTGTAATGCTTCCCATGCGGATGGATTACTAAAGCTGCGATTCCATGACCCAATGCCTCCAAGCCCCATGGACTTAGCAAGCTCAACTCTTGATTTTAAGCTCACCTCATCTTCTATCCATATTTTCTTAAGAGCGCCATCTTCCTTGTATTCTACGTAATTCTGCCCAGCATCCTTATCAAATGTCGGGGTTAGCTTCTTCTCTTTAATAATTTTTTCAACGGCATTCATACTAACCGATTTAGAGCTTACCTTTGTCTTGCCATCTACTTGAGCCTCAGTCCAGATGCGGGTGTACAATGGGATCCCCAGAGTCACCTTCTCAGGCGGCACATTGTCCTCCTCTATGATCCGGCTTATTGAATTCTCTACCCAAGGTAAGGAGGCAACAGAGCCCGCGATAGGGCTAGCCGCCCAATGTTCATCATATGCCATCACTATCAGATAATCGACTAATGTCCCAAGAGCCTTGCGATCAAGGAACGCAGACCACATCTCGCTATTGGATTTAGGTGTCACGTCTATGGAGACGATTAGATTCTTAGCCTGAGCCATAGGCTTTAACTCTCTCATAAATTGAGTGACATTCTCTCCGTCTTTCGTATACACATTCTCAAAATCGATATTAATTCCATCCAAATTATATAAATCCGAATATTCTAAGATCTGAACGATTGCATTCATCCGTTTTTCATAGGTAGACAATGCCTCAGTAGTCATGTCTGGATCGAAGCTATTGCTGAGCAGTCCCCATACCTCTAACCCGCGCTCATGTGCCCACTGCACATATGCACTGTCGGCCTGACTGCGCACATTGCCATCACCATCGATAATACTGAACCAGGTTGGGCTAGCCACATTGACGCCTGGTAGCTCACCGAAGGTTTCTGGGTTAGGTTTGCGTTGGTAAACAGCCTCCCAATACAAATTCACTGACTTCCCTTTCCAGTTACGTTCAGCGCGTGTTGGCGTGGATTTTTTTGGTTCCACTGTCTTTTGACCATCCGGAATAATGTCACTTGCCTTGGCATAACCTGCATACCCGCTGCTTAATTGTACAAACAGCCAGTCCTTATTTTCCTCATTCCAAATATTCACGACTGCCCCAGGAGACATATCCGCAACGATAGGTGCGTGAATAGATGCCTCATTTCGAAGAGCTACTGACTTGCCTCCTTCTTCACCTTTAACTTTCCCAAGCGAGACAGTCTCTCCTGCCGTCATAAGTAGTATTGCGCCAGTATTTGTATCCTCCTGAATTTCAAACCCATACAGATCTTCTAATACATCCGCGGGAAGGTAGGTTACTTTCTCCTTCACTTCAGGCGCTAACCGCAGCTGTAATGGACGATTGTTCAGACTGGCATCAGTATTACTCTCCTGCATGTATAGCAGCTCGCTATCCGTTGATAATATGACCGATTTCGTCTTCTCTTCATAACGAATGGACGGATCCACATACTCTTGCAACAACGGTAATGGTAACAACATGCTATCCCCAGTCCCACTGGCAGAATAACCTGTGTGCTCTCCTTTTACAAATATGGGATGCTCTTGAGCTTTCCAGTCCACATCTATGTGCTGACGATTTGGCAATACATAAAATACTATCCAGTAAGCTGCAGCTGCAATAATTAAAAGTCCAAACAAGCGTCTAAAAAAACCTCCGCGCTTTTTAACGCGTCTATGTCCCTGTCTTATGTCCAAAATATATCCTCCAGATAATGAAATAATTTTTAATAGAGTCTAACATTACGATTATAACATCCACTTGGTTTCGTATAACCAGTATAAAAAAGTCATTATTCCTATAAAATGTTATATCCAAGAAGAAATGACGTTGTCGTCCTTAATAGATGACAAGCGTTTCTCGTAGAGAAATAAAAGGATAATGCATAGTGTGAAACTTATATGTTCTTATATTTTCAAAAAATAAAAACGTGAGTCCTCCGCTTTCGGATTTCTCACGTTTATTGTGGTAACTTGGCAATATTGCCTTGACACATTCTATTCTAGTCCTAATGCTGCTTCTCTCTACAACATTCGCAAATTCCATGCAGCTCCATACGCAATCCTGTAATCTTAAAGCCTGTAGCTTGCTCAGCATGCAGCTCTACATCCCTAAGTGAAGGATAACTGAAATCCTCAATCTTACCGCATTGCTGACATATAACATGATAATGATCAGACACATTAGCATCAAAACGACTGGAGCTATCCCCATAGGTCAACTCACGAACCATACCTGCTTCCATAAACATCTTGAGATTATTATATACGGTTGCTACGCTCATGCTCGGAAATTTAGGCTCTAATGCCCGATATATATCGTCAGCTGTAGGATGATTCATTGCTTCCATCAAATACGTAAGAATCGCATGACGCTGGGGCGTTATACGGACACCTGTTGTTTTTAATTGTTCCAATGCATGTTGTACGCCACTCCCCATGACTGTCACCGCCTTTTGAATTTAAAAATAAAAGAAATATTTCTTATAATTGTAAGACTGGGTTTTTAATCTTGTCAACGGAGTCGATAAATTATATTCATTATTATATAAGAAAAATTACTTTTTTCAATAACCTCTAACATTTAAGTTGCTGTTTCCCTCAACCTGAACTTTGAATTCACCTGTGCCCACTTCACCAGATATCTTCTTCTTATCAATGGTTAAGCTAGGTAAATCCGAAGTGATATCACCATATCCACTAGAGCCATTCAACTTATAGTTCCCTAAAAGCGGCAAATACAAATGGATATCGCCAACTGCGCTATAAATATCCCAGTCTCCTCCGACTTCCTGTGAACGAACATCTATGATGCCATTCAGGGATTCTGCATGCAGCTTCGATCTGGCTCCATCAATCTCTAAATTACCATTTTTGCTGGAAATATCAATCTCGGCTTCATTTCCGATTGCACCGATATTGCCAACTGCCGTTGATAATTTCAAAGCCCCTGTAACGTTCCAAGCATTCATGTTGCCACCGCTCGTCGATAAATCAACGCTGCCCTGGACAGATCTGGCACGCACAGCTCCATTCAGTGTTTTCCCCTTCACATTACCAAAGACACGATGAAGAATAAGTTCTCCATTTCCTGTTTCAAGTGAAATATCTTCAATCGCTTCTATGTTCTGCAAGGTGATCCCGCCATTCATTGTACGAACATCAAGGTTAAACCGACGATCTTCCGGCAAGGTAATGTCTAGATCCATTCGCGGCTGACGTTTGCCGGATTCTCCATACGCCTTACTATTCGAAGTGATTTTTATGGTCGGTCCTTCAACAACATCCACAAAGGATTGTTCCGAAATGGCTTCAGCCATCGGCCCCTCCAATTGATCTATCCAGATTGTAGTTGTAATTTGAATGTTATCTACCGGAGCACGATGCAATAAAACATCACCATTAATACCATCAATGGATATTTTGGCCGTATTTAATTCGACGGGAACTATAATCGGAGCCTTCTGAAATTTGCTGCCCTTAGCCTCGCCATAGTCCACTGCTGCTGCAGTAAAGTTAAGACTGACATTTTTCCAGAGATATAAGTAATGCTCTTGTTCCGCAACGATAAACACACTAACAGCAAGCACTATAGCAGACAAAAGACCGCGTAAGTCCAATCTGATTCTTGTTCCCTTTTGTACTGAGCCTGAACGACCAGAGAAGAAATACATGATCAAGAACTCAATCCCCCATAACACTGGGATGACTGGCCACCACTTCAGGAGCAGAAGCATATAATCGGTTCCGTCTCTCCAATCCAGAAACAACGGGATGGCAATAGCAATCAGCAAGACCGATGCCGTATACCTTCCTACACGCCGGTTATGAGGCTCATTTTTTTTGCGCCAAACGATTCCTCTAACAATCTCTCTCGTTCCTATATATAGACCACCACATAATAAAACGGCAGCTACGGTCACTTCGGAGTAATGCTCAATAAAGAACTGCAGCCAAGCTGGCTTTTGGCGAAACAGAATAAGTAACGCTCCCCCTAAGAGAAGCAGAAATCCAAAGGATATGCCAGGTTCTGTGACGATACTGCGACGCTTTGGAGATGTAGTTACTGTTGCCGCAGGATCATCAAGCTCTTGATCTTCAGGGTAACGAATAATCTTGTCCGCTGATTGAAGCACATCATATACATTGTAGAAATATATCGCCGGAATAATTAGTGCAAGTAAAATAAGTAACGGTACATTAATCTGCATTCCTATGGATGAAAAATACAGTAACGCCGAAATATCCAATAGAATCAAGAAGATAAAGGTTATTCCTTTGCGGAGAAGCCCAAAGTACAAATGTCCTGTTCCTGGGATGAGAGCTGCCAATAGTCCAGCGATAAATTTGCGTTTGCGGGGACGCCGTTTCGGACGCGGAGGAATGATCTTCTTCTGTATCTCATTCTCCGTAGTCTCTAGGTCGACAGAACCCTCCTGCTCTTCCTGCGCCGCGAACGTTGCAGAGTCATTCGTCATATTCTGGACTCCTCCTTTCGTAAATACTTGTCTGTGCATACGCTTCTTCAAAGTAAACCACTCCGGTAAAAGTCAATCAATTCCACGCCGGGGGCAACCTCCTGCGACCCAGTAGGCACAAATCCATGCTTTCTGTACAAAGAAACGGCAGGCAAGTTTAGTTTTCCCGTAGATACGATGAATTGCTCCATCCCTGAAAAATGTTCGAATACATATTCCAAGAGTCTGCTAGCAATACCTCTACGAAAAAAGTCCGGACCTACCATCATTCGTGTAATCGTGAGTTTGCCTGGGGATTCCTCCTCTATAGCAATCGCACCCATCAGCTCTTCCTCTTCATCGAAGCAGCCATAAAAGCCCTCTTTAGAGTGGCTGAGCATCTCTCTCGTCTCCATAAGTGGGGGGATCTCACGAAACCCTATTAACTCCGCTTCCAGTCGGTAGGCCTTGTGCTGGAGGCTCCATAGTTCATTAACGGTATTATCATCCTGCAGATTAAGCTTAATAATTGTATTCATCCCTACCAGTCCCCTTATATGCCGCGAAAGGCCTGCCGTTGCCGACAAGCCCTTTGCTTATTACATAAGTATATTACCCCGAATATAAACGCCCTCAGCGTCCTTTTATGGACGGCAAGCGTTTCTCGTAAAATATAAGGATAAAGTATAGTGTTAAACTTATACTTTCTTATATTTCTGATAAAGGCTTAGTTGCCCAATACCTCGATCAGAAGTTTATTCGCTAGACCTGGATTAGCCTTGCCTTTACTTTCCTTCATTACTTGTCCTACAAGGAAGCCAATGGCTTTCTGTTTTCCTGCTTTATAATCCTCAACAGATTGCGGGTTAGCAGCTACGACAGCTTCCACAATTCCTTTAATGGCACCTTCATCGCTGATTTGTACCAGACCCTTCTCCTCAACGATTGCCGCAGGCAACTTACCGCTCTCTAGCATTTCTTTAAATACCGTTTTAGCGATCTTACTGCTGATGGTTCCGCCTGCAATAAGGCCAATCATTTCCCCGAGCCCTTGCGGCGTAATCTTGACCTGAGACAATTCCAGGTTATTACTATTCAAATAAGCCAGCAGATCACCCATGATCCAGTTTGCAACAGCCTTGGCATCCTGCGTATAAGCAAGGCAACCTTCGAAAAAGTCCGCTAACGGTTTAGAGGACGTAATCACGCCAGCATCATAAGCTGTAAGGCCCAGTTCTTCACTATAGCGAGCTTGTCTTGCGTCCGGCAGTTCCGGGATCGTCGAGCGAATGGATTCTTTCCAGGCATCGTCAATATGTAGTACGATCAAATCCGGATCTGGGAAATAACGATAATCGTGTGCTTCTTCTTTACCACGCATAGATAAAGTTTTTCCTTGCGCTTCATCCCAGCGACGAGTCTCTTGCACAACTACTCCACCATCATCCAGGATCTCAGCCTGACGATATTGTTCATACTCCAGTCCACGCAGCACACCACGGAAGGAGTTCATGTTCTTAAGCTCTGCTCTAATGCCGAATTCCTCTTGTCCTTCTGGGCGTAGACTGATGTTCGCGTCACAGCGCATCGAGCCTTCTTCCATCTTGACATCAGACACATCACAATACTGCATGATCGCACGGATTTTCTCCAGATAAGCACGGGCTTCTTCTGGGGAGCGTAAGTCTGGCTCGGATACGATTTCGATAAGCGGCGTTCCCACCCGGTTGAAATCGACGAGCGACGCAAACCCACCATCTACGTGCGTCAGCTTACCTGCATCCTCTTCCAAATGAAGACGAGTAATACCAATCCGTTTTGTTTCTCCATTCACTTCAATGTCGATCCAGCCGTTCAAACCGATAGGCTGATCGAACTGCGAAATCTGATAGGCTTTCGGAGAATCCGGGTAAAAATAATTCTTACGGTCGAATTTACTAACATCACCGATGGTGCAATTCAGCGCCATTGCTGCTTTCATAGCGTAATTTACCGCTTGTTTGTTGAGTACTGGCAATACGCCGGGGTGACCCAGGCAGACGGGACAGGTATGCGTGTTAGGCGGGGCTCCAAATTCAGTGGAGCATCCGCAAAAGATTTTGGAGTTGGTATGAAGCTCTACGTGAACCTCTAAGCCGATGACCGTTTCGTATTTAGACATAAGTAATTCCATTCCCTCCTTTACTACAGCTGTGGACGCTGCTTGTGATGATCTGTATTTTGTTCAAAAGCATGAGCAACACGCAGAATCGTGCTCTCGTCAAATTCTTTACCGATAATTTGTAGACCAACTGGCATACCTTCTGCAAAGCCGCATGGAACGCTAACGGCAGGAATGCCTGCCAAGCTCACAGGAATCGTGAGAATATCGTTCAGATACATGGTCAGCGGATCTTCAGTCTGTGAACCTAATTTGAATGCTGTCGTAGGCGCTGTTGGGCCGATAACCACATCATATTTTTTAAAGATGTCATCAAAATCCTGTTTAATCAAAGTACGGACTTTTTGTGCTTTTAAATAATAAGCATCATAATACCCGGAGCTCAGCGCATAAGTCCCTAGCATAATACGGCGTTTCACCTCAGGGCCAAAGCCGCGACTGCGGGAGTTTTGGTACAGATCGAGCAATCCTCCACCTTCATCTACACGTACGCCATAACGCACACCGTCAAACCGTGCAAGGTTAGACGAAGCTTCCGAGGAAGATAGCAAATAATAAGCCGCTACTGCGTATTCCGTATGTGGTAATGAAACTTCCTCCCAGACAGCACCCATTCCCTCCAGCACCTTAAGCGCCGACAAGACCGTCTCACGAACAGAAGCATCGACACCAGCTCCCAAGTATTCCTTAGGTACAGCGATACGAAGACCGGAAACATCACCAGTCAGTGAACTCAAATAATCAGGAATTTCTACCTTAGCTGAAGTAGAATCCTGTGCATCATAACCAGCAATAGCTTGAAGCACATATGCAGAATCTTCTACATTACGTGTAAGCGGGCCAATCTGATCAAGAGAGGAGGCAAAAGCCACCAGTCCATAACGTGATACAAGACCGTATGTAGGTTTGAGACCTACGACGCCGCAATAAGAAGCAGGCTGACGGATGGAACCCCCAGTATCCGAACCAAGTGAGAAGAACACTTCACCTGCAGCTACAGCTGCAGCAGATCCACCACTAGAACCTCCAGGAACACGTTCAAGATCCCAAGGGTTACGCACAGGTCCAAAGCTGGAGTTCTCGTTAGATCCGCCCATCGCGAATTCATCCATATTCAATTTACCGATCGTTACAGCATCTGCCTGTTGCAGTTTAGATGCTACAGTTGCGTTATAAATCGGCTGAAAATTATTCAAAAATTGGCTGGCACAAGTCGTGCGCAATCCTTTAGTTACAATATTGTCCTTGATTCCGGCAGGAAGACCAAACAGCAGCCCACGTGCTGCTCCAGATGCCAGTTTGTCGTCCAAAGCGCGTGCAGTGCTACGAGCGCCCTCCTCGTTCAAGGTCAAAAATGCATTTACTTTCTTATCCCGTTCAGAGATAATCGCTAGCGATTCTTCAGTCAGTTCACTGACTGATACTTCTTTAGCAGTCAACATACGATGTACTTCTGGCAATCGATTTTGAAACAGGCTCAAGATTCTTCCCCCTTTCTAATTATGTAGTTATTCCAAAACAGCTGGAACCTTGAAATGTCCGTCTTCATCATCCGGCGCGTTAAGAAGTGCTTCCTCTTGCGTTAAGCTTTCCTTCACAACATCATCCCGCATCACATTACTGACCTGCAGTACATGCGTGGTTGGCTTCACATTCTCCGTATCTAGCTCATTCAACTTCTCAGCATATTGTAAAATAGCATTCATTTGTTCTGTAAAGGTTGCCTCTTCTTCCGGGCTCAATTGCAGACGAGCCAGCTTGGCCACATGCTGCACATCTTTAACGGTAATGCTCATAAGTTAAATCCCTCCTGTTTAAAGGGCTAAAGCGCCCGGATAACGTTTTTAATTATATTGTAGAAACTTGGACAATTCAATGATGGGCTGTAAAACAAACGCTCCTTTATCCAAGTGAAGGGGATTCCAACACTTTTTAAAGGAGCGTTTCATTCATTATCGTATAGGGATTGTCATTTCCAGCTGTAGAATATATTCGATTGCCGGGTAACCGTTACTGTCCAGTAAATTTCGTTTATCGCTTCCCTCACCAATATATTTGTAGAGATATGGTTTGACAGTTAGTGCTTTTACATCCCTTGGCAACGGCACAATATTAATATCCTCTTTAAGACTATAATGGATTGCATCATCTACCTTCTTCGAATCTGACCAACCATTGCTACCATTCACATATTTCAACAAGTTGCCTTTATCATCGTAGAATTCATAATAGATTGCCAGGTTGTTTGTATCTGTTAGGTAAGTATCAGGAATATCACCCACGGCTTGAGTACTCATTTGTATTTGTGTGGTTGCCGGAGTCTGAGTAATCTTTTCGATAATGGTCGTTACATGATTATAGGTTCGACTGATTCCGGGCTGCTGAACAATATTATGACTCGTATCCTTCTTTACAGGGATTTCAATTTGAAAATCATCCTCCATTCCGGACAGCCGGCCTTTCACTGTCATTTGGAACTGATCCGGTAAAGTAGTTCCCCCCTCATCATAGGATTTCTCTGAGAATTGCAAAATTAACGATTGCTCATCAGTCCCGGGAGAAATAATAATCCCAATATTGTGTTTAAAAGAATTCTCTATTTCTTCCCCAGCGTTTAGAGGTTGTCCATCAATGAATACCCGAAGATCCTGAACAGATTCAGTGAATGCTCCCTCTTCACCTTCACGTGTCAGCGCTACAGAAAGCCGTGTACCATCATATATAACTTCACTAGCACGGATAGTAACACCTTGAACTTCGTCGCTTTTATTAATTGAGGTCGTTAAGCCTTGGCGACTCGCTGCTTGAAGCCCCATATCACCAGCAAACTCAAAAATACTATTTACTAAGGGGATACGTTCGAGCGACCTAGCGAGAGCAGGAGAAGCAAAGCCGCTTCCAAGCACGATAACTCCTAAAACTAGAGCTACCCCAAATCCAATCGCTGTCCGCTTCAAAATATTAAATTTGTACATAGGCTTCGTTATTTCATCCAACATCGCATACGTTTCCTCTTGGCGTTGGCGAATCACAGTCGGTAGCTCATTTGCCGGGAGAAGATTCATATTTTTCAAAAGCAACTCAAGCTGTTCCGATGTTCTCTTCTTCATGTGTTTCTTCCCTTCTAAATATCATTAGAATCCATTCAATAAGCTTTTTCTTGCCCTATAGAGACGCGATTTAACTGCCGTTTCGGAAATATTCAGAAGATCTGCAATCTGCCGAATAGGCATATCCTGAAAATAATGCAGCGAAATCACGGTCTGCAGCGGAGTATCTAGCCGCTCCACTGCTTCTCGCAACTCGATTTTTTCGTATTCTGCATCGGAGGAATGGCATTCCAGAGCCGTAATGGTATCTCCAACTCCCACGATATTTGTCTGTTTGCGCTGAAGCTTGTGACACTCATTTATAAGAATTCGAATCATCCATGTCTTGAAAAATTCCGGCTGTCGTAAGCCTTGGATAGACCGATAAGCCTTTAATGTGGCTTCCTGCATGGCATCTGCGCAATCCTGATCCCTGCCCAAAATAGATCGGGCCATGCCATACATTTCAGGTTCAATCTGCCGGCACAGCTGAATAAAAGCTTCCTTATCGCCTTTTCTCGCTTTTTGAACAGCGGTTATCATCTTCACTAGAGGTTCTCCTTTATATAGGTTAAAGCGCCTATACCGCAGATCTGCATTCTCGTATTCGGCTCTCAATAATTTAGATACATAAAATTGGCAGTTGGTTGTACCCCGAAAAAATAAAAATGAGCGTTCGAAAATTATAAAGAAGGAATTAAAAAAGTTTTTGAAAGTGATGTGTCCATTCAGGGGGGTTATGATGAGGTGGAATTCTCTTTATGACACAAGTAAAAACGCCTTCGGGGTCCATATAAGGACGCTAAGCGTTTAAGGGAGAAATATAGGACATAAAGTATGGTGCTTTCTTATATCAAAACAAAAAAGCCGGCTTGCGCCGGCCTTCCTTAAATCCAAGCTCTAAGATTCACTTGTTTAATGAAATCTGCTTGGGACATGCTTTCAGTTGACGTTGTTTCCGTCTCTTCTGTATCCATATCTTCACCGTTCATCAAATGATGGAACAGCTTCTCATTGTACGTGGACAAAGCATAATCAATTAACGCTTCATGCGTTGCTCTTTCAGCCTCAGCTACTAATAAATGTTCTTCCGCCTCAATGTCTTCAGCCGGAACATAAAAGTTCCTGTTGGCTTCCGGTACACGTATAACATAGTCAAACGCATTATCGGGATTGCGGTCGTAAGCAATTAGGTAGCCGTATTCCCCGATAGGAAGACTCTGCTCAAAAGCGTCCGCAACAATGACAATCTTTTCTCCTAAACGCAGCATCGCCCTACCTCCTGACCCCAAAATCTATCATGATTTTGCTTGTTTCAACAGTCTACTAAAAAAAGATAGAACTGTCTAGCAGTAGTCCGGGTGATCCTGAAAATTCTACCAAGCAATAACGCCTTCGGCGTCCCCTAAGGACGATATGCGTTTATGCGAGAAATACAAGGATAATGTATAGTGTGAAACTTATACTTTCTTATATTTTAAAATATACTATATTCGATACCCCACAGCTTAATAATCAGTCGGGAAAGTTGTTCTTCCTTGTCAAAAATGAGGCCACAGCAAGGCAAATCATGATCAATATACTGGCAGACAGATATGGACCTGCTCTAAAACCTTCTCCATCTGTTAGAATTCCTGCTGACAGTCCGGAAAGCCCGGCGGGTGTCCAGTCAAACCATGTAGGCAATAAACTTAAACCTAGTGAAAATCCAGCCATTAACGCCAATGCTAGAAATGCGGCTACTGGAGGTCTTAAAAAGGCACTAAACAACAAAGTAGTCGAGACAACACATAATAGCCACAAACCATACACTCCAGAAGCTACGATAACATTGCCCCATGATAGTGAGCCAATTAGCTGTTCCGTGTAGTATCCAGCACCCGCTGCACCCAGTCCAAGAGCAACAACAAGCAAGGTCAATTGGGCTGCCCATTTAGCGAACACAATTGCTGCCGGAGAAACGGGTCTTACTAGAATTAACTCCATAGTTCCGCTATAACGCTCACCCGCTAAAGTGTTCATAGAGCCAAGCGCCAACACGAGCATCCCAATCGTTCCATACTGTCCTAGAGCTTGCGCCATCACAATTGCGGCACTCGGTATTTCATAACCCTCCAACAGACCCGGGGGCACATCACCTGAGGCTTTTAATATTTCTGGCAAATAATAAGTACTTAAGGGCTGCATAATACCTAAGATGATGAACACGACAGGTATCCAGATTAGCTTATAATTACGAGCCATCTCGAGCATTTCTTTTCGATAAAGGATCCATGTGCTGCTCATACGCCCACCACCTTCATAAATAAATCCTCTAATGTGGAAGAACCTGCTTCAAATTGCAGCAATGGAACTTCGAGCTGCGCCGCTTCGTGCAAAATCGTCCGGCGAGCCATTTCTACATCGTTCACATTAAAGACGGCATGATCTCCGAACAACTGAGACTCCAGTACAAATGGCTTGGAGGCAAGAGATTCCAGCCACTGAATGGCTTCTTTGTGCTTCTCGGTACGTAAACGAATAACAGGAAGACTGTATTGTGAACGAAGCTGCGATAAAGACCCCTGCTCAGCGATGAGTCCATGATTCATTAAAATAATATCATCACAAATCTCTTCTGCATCATGCAGCACATGTGTGGAGAAGACTACCGTTGTCTCTTCACGTATTTCTCGTAGCAATTCCATTACTTCCCTGCGGCCAATCGGATCAAGTGCAGATACAGGCTCATCAAGCAAAAGAAGTCGAGGGCGATGCACAAGCGCCTGTGCGAGACCCAGCCGCTGCTTCATCCCACCGGAATAGCCACCAATCTTGCGACGAGCATCGTCTTTGAGGCCTACACGCTTAAGCGATTCTAATGCGCTGGTTGTCGCTTCTTTAGTGCCCATCCCACTAAGCTTTGCAGCAAATACTACATATTCCTGTCCAGTCATCCACCCGTAAAAGGCCGGTGACTGCGGAACATACCCTAATCCCTTGCGATATTCTGATCCAGGACGGCTCCCCTCAAAAGAAATTATTCCAGAGGTAGGTTCTAAAAGTCCAGCCAGCATACGTAGTGTGGTCGTCTTTCCAGCACCATTAGGCCCCAGCAAAGCTACACACCGTCCTTTTTCAATCTCAAAGCTTATATCCTTTACGGAAATAAACGCCCCAAAGCTTTTGCGTAAATTTGTAACTTGAAGGAGTGACATTAGACATCTTTCCTTCCTATCGTAAAGTAAGCTATGCTGCCTAGCATATTTCCAAAAATAATAATGATGATCCACATCCATTTTGGGCCACGCACGCTATCGGCTTTGGCTAATGAAATCAAACCGATAATTGCCAGTAAAGCCTGTAAAATGATCAACGGCATAATTAAACCCCAATTTACATCTTCCATGAAGTACCACTCCTTTAGTGTTATGAAAGGAACGAGCTCATATTCTAGACTCTTATAATTTCTTCCTCCTACGTCTTTCCGGTAGAATGACAACAAGTAAATAGACCAGAGCGGGAGACGGTACTGTAGTAATAGCCCATAGTCCCCAGAACCAAGCTTTTCTTCCGCGTCGTCTTGCGTCCCGGAACAAAAACGTGCCTTGCAGCATTAAAAGAACAGCAATCAATAACCATAACCATAGAGGTACATCTTGCAGTTCATTCATTCCTGTGCACCTTCTCTATTCCTCCTGATCCTCGCTATCCCTAGAGCACTGAGTCCCGCAATAGGAATGATCGCTTGAATAATCCAGTAGATCATCGGAGCAGAACCGAGAATGGATAGAAATACGCTGATCAGAATCAACGATATCCCCCAGAATAGCAGCAGCTCTTTACGTTCCATGCTCTTTCTATGCACAGAGGCATCAACCATTAACCTCTCCAGTTCCTGTAATGAAGGTGGTGTGATGTCATTATATTGTGCATCTAACCGGTCAAGCTCATCTGCAAGCTTATGCAAATACAACTCAGGCTCCTTATCTTTATCCTTCTCCATCCTCATTCAGCTCCTTTCGTAGTTGGTTAAGACCAAGCGATACACGCGACTTGACTGTGCCTGAAGGAATTCGCATGATTTCACCGATTTCATCGTAGCTATAGCCATAATAATGCTTCAGTAACACAGCTACCCTTTGTGCAGAAGGCAATCTGGAGAGGGCATCCAGCACTCCACTCCATTCCTCCCCCCTGCTCTCAAACCGCCACCGAATCGAACGTATCCCCTGTTCCTGTTGCTCGCGCTGCTTCCACTCCGCCTCACGCTTCCAGCGTCGCTTTCGATCAATGAATATTCTGGTAGCTATTGTGATTAACCATGAGGAAAACGAAGAGGTTCCGTTATAGGTGTTGATTTTTTCCATACATCTGACCATAGTGTCCTGTACAAGATCCTCTGCCAGCAACGGGTCCATAGTCACCTTGATTAAATATTTAAATAAAAAAGTATAGTGTTCTTGCAGCAGTGAAGACAGTGCTGAAGTATCTCCCTGCTGTGCCCGTCTGATTCTCTCCAGCGACTGATCGCTCATCTGCCCCTCCATTCAAGATTTCGTTCCTATATTTGTAGTACGAATATGTATTGTGAATCGTTCACTTTGCTTAATAATTATTTTTTGAGATCCCACAACTTGCGCCGCCAGGGCTGAATGATCCCATCCCTTGCCGGAAAACGCCAAAAAAGCGACGCACTTCTGCACTCGCCCCTTGAATTCACTTGTACTTCCATGTAATCCACACTGCCCTCTTGGAGCAAGGATTCACCATAATTAACTATGGAATCATACCAACCGCAGTCCAACGGGTAGTATATATTCTTCTCCATTCTACTTCCCTCCATGCTTTTAAGCCTATATGAAGACAAAAAAAGAACGCAAACCGGGATTAATTCCGCAGTCTGCGTGCTTCGCGAGGTAAATGTTACATTTAATTAACCTCATTGTAGTCCTTTTGTAGTCTTTTGTCTATCATAACTTCCTCGGTTTTTGTCGGTTCTACTAGAACCAACGTCTATTGAGGAACATAAGGGTTGCGAATCTTTTCAAAGCCAATAGTTGTCCGTGGGCCATGCCCTGGATAAACCTTCACTTCATCATCCATTTTGTATAGCTTGCCGCGAATAGAATCGAACAGATCTCGTTCCCGACCACCGGGTAAATCTGTGCGTCCAACCCCCATTTTAAACAGTACATCACCGGAGAACAGATCATTTCCACAAAGGAAACTTACACTGCCTGGAGAGTGACCAGGTGTATGGTACACACGGAAGGTGTGTCCGATGAACTGCAGAACTTGTCCTTCTGCCAGATCATATTCCGCAGGATCTGTAGTTAAAGGAGATGACACTTCCGGCCACATTAGTGAACCGTTCAGCTTGGGGCTGCTTAGCCATTCACTTTCAAGTGGATGTAAATAAACAGGGCATTTCTTAGCTTTACGAATTTCGTCTACACCGCCCATATGGTCAAAATGCGCATGTGTCAACAAAATAGCTTCGATTTCCATCCCTTCGATACTCCGCACTAATGCAGCTGGATTCATACCGGGATCTATAATGATACCCTTCGTAGGATCCGCACCTGTCAGCAAATAGGCATTCGTCTGAAGCGGACCTAGATTAAATGAACGTATATTTAACATCGGTCTAGAATCCGGAAATCAGACTACGCAGTTCTTTTGCGATAACTGTCTGATATTCCGTTCCTTCCCCATAGGCTTGCCCCATGGCCTTACGTGCTTCTGCGATTTTGCTGTCGTAATCAGCGGCCTCACGATCAGGATTGTCACGTTTGAACTCTCTCATAATACTCTGCACATGCTCTGGTCTAGGACCCCAATGTCCGAGCACATATCCGCCGGTGTCCGCAAAAATCACAACAGGGACAGATCTTCCACCCATGGTCAAGAAATCATCCATAAGCTCCGGGTTCTCTTCCAAAATGAATACCTCTGTCTTCATTCCTGCGGTCTCCAGAATACGGAATACAGCAGGAACGTTGCGAACTACGTCTCCACACCAATCCGCTGCAAGAATAAGTACCCGCAAATCGTCGCGATGGTTCAGACTTTCGAAAAATTCCTTATCGCTCTCATCTTCCCAATTAAACTTCTCATACCAGGATTCAAAAGCCTGTTGATTCTTCGTCATACTTTCTACGAATTGGCGCGGTGTTAGGCCTTTTCCAAACTTATGAGCTACATTCCGCTTCATTTTGTAGTCCCCTTTTTCTTGGATTTGTACCATTTAAACACAAAGTAAATGATGATCAGAGCGATCGCTACAAGTATAATTTCGTTGGTATACTTAGCTGCTACTTTGTCAATATCTTCCCACTTATTCCCTAAGGTCATACCCAAATATACAAATAACGCACTCCATGGAATAACAGCAAGCGTAGTCAGCAAAGTGAACTTACCTAAAGGCATTTTCGATATCCCGGCTGGAACGGAAATGGCATGGCGAACAACGGGAATAAAACGTGCTGTAAAGATTACGCCAGTCCCGTATTTATTGAACCACTCTTCTGAATGGTCAATATGCTTCTTCTGAATAAAAATATATTTCCCGTATTTCTCCAGAACAGGTCTGCCACCATAACGACCAATCCAATATACAAAAATCTGTGCGATGACTCCGCCAATCGTACCGAATAAAACGGCACCAAAAAAGTTAATATCTCCACTCCATACTAAAAAACCACCGAAAGCCAGTACAATTTCACTCGGAATGACTTCAATCATAAGTCCGATCATAATCCCAAAATACCCAAGACTCTGAATCCATTCAAACAATGTCGAGATCAGATCAGAAATAAAATGCAACCGTACTCCTCCTCCCTTTTCCGCAGAATATGGCTATGTATCAAGCGTAAACATCTTCGGCATCTATATTAAGACGCTAAGCGTTTAAACGAGAAATATAAGAATATAAAGTATTGATGCTAAACTTATGCTTTCTTATATTTTCAAAAGCTCTGCCGCTCTGCTCTATTTTCCAGTTTCTCTTAGCCTATTCTAGCACAAGCAACCTTATCACATCTACTTACAGCGGCAAGGCCGTCACCCTATTTCGATCCTCTCTTAAAAAGAGTTGGAGCAACACGTATAACCCAAAAAGGTGTGCACTTCCACCAATAAAGATGGAAATGGACACCTTTTCAGCTAAAATCTAAGAGCTAACAATTATTAGAATTTCAAGAAAAAACATTACCTTGTTAATAAGCGGTCCATCCAGCATCATGTGTCCACTCCACCTCTTGTTTGATTCGATCTATTTATCGAGTACATGCCCACAGTTAGTATTAGCATGGACAGAGGTTCAAACGCCGATAATTTCTAAGATTCGATGACACTTTTGTTTGCAGTTATAAGGAGGCGAATACACATTGACACATCATATAATAAATGGTTATTATATATTTAGATAATTACCTAAATATCGAAAGGCTGGGTGGAACATGAATGAATCTTTCAAAGCACTAGCTGACCCTACCCGTCGCCAAATCATTCGGTTACTAAAGGAGAAAGACCGAACCGCAGGTGAAATTGCCGATTTTTTCAACATGTCTAAGCCAAGCATTTCTCACCATCTGAATGCACTGAAGCATGCCGATCTCGTACAGGATGAAAGAAAAGGTCAATTCATTATGTATTCATTAAATACGACGGTTCTCGAAGAGGTTCTTGGCTGGATGCTTGAGCTAACAGGTACGGGAAAGCAAAGTCGTCAGAATACTGATTCTGAGAAGGAGGCTGATTGACGATGAAGGATTTTAAATGGAGATGGCAAGATACGCTGATCGTAGTCTTAGGTTTAGCTTCACTGTCTTACGCTTTAATCAATTACGGCAAGCTCCCACAGGAGCTGCCCGCGCAGTGGGGAATTACGGGTAAGGTCAACCGGTACTGGGATAAAAGTATAGCTATTCCCTTGTGGGGTATTTTAGGCATTGTGCTTCCGCTGATCATGCAGTTCACCCGCAGCATCGATCCTAAACGGGAAAATTACAAGAAGTTCGAAAATGCCTATGCCATGAGCAGACTTGCTATTGGTGTGCTTTTTAATCTAATGCTCGTGCTCACGGTTGCTTACGGTCTGGGTAAAGATATTAATGTGGGCAAAATTGCTATAGGAGCTGTCGGAGTGATGTTTATTGCGCTCGGCAACTACATGCCACAGGTAAAAGATAATTATTTATTCGGTGTTCGTACAGCCTGGACGCTCTCCAGCCCAGAGGTGTGGCGAAAAACACATCGCCTTTCCGGGAGAATGTGGATGGTCGGTGGGTTGCTTATTTTTGGGGGAGCCTTCTTGAGCGGAGTCTTGTCTCAGGCTCTTATTATTACAGCACTTGTGCTTGCTATTATTGTCCCTGTCCTGTATTCCTGGATCATCTCGCGTCAGTTAAAATCTTGAAGCTAATACACTAAGCCGCCGACTAAGGTCGTCGGCTTGTTCTGTCATATGGAACTTTCGATCATTATGCTGCTCCCCTTTGCTAGCCTCGAATTCCACCAACACTCTATACTGCCGCAAAAGCTCATTCCCCGAGGCAATACAGTTCATAGCTTCCTTTCGATTCCCTTCCGCTAACTTTTTCCGGCCCATCATAAGCATGCCTTCAATCCCTTTGACCCACTTCGCATTGTTGTATTTATCTAGTCGAAGACTTCGGCGTACCCAATATAGTGCAGCTACCGGATCATCACTGTACATCCACCGTCCAGCCATTTCCCAGCTCAAACCTGGATTCTCTGGAGAGTATTGCAAGCTCTGCCGGAGTATTCTCACGCTCTTTTCGCCCGTAAGCAGCCTAGATAATACTATAGCTGTTCTAGAAGACCGAGGATTCCACGCTAGTGATTGTTGCAGCAAACTAACCTTCTCCAAGGAATCAACCGTCTGAACTGCTTGCCGGTAGTACCTCTCTCCTTGGGCGGCCTGAAAGGACAACACGAATAGCACGAGACAAAAGGAACCGGCTACAGTAATGAGTAGCCCGCGAAAATATGGGTAGACGGAATTAAGCCGGTTCGCGAATGCGGAATCCATGGTCTGCATATTCACGGACGTAGAATGCATGGTCTGCAAGTTCGCGGAAGGCGAGTGAGCTGGCGGCAGGGTCGCGGATGCGGAATGAGTTATGAGTGAACTTTTGGTTATAAAGCGGGTTGTCGCTGATTGATATTCCTGCTTATATTCAGCTAGCGCAAGTGCTGGCAGCCAAAAAAGCAGCAGCCAGATTAATCCGTAGCTCCAGTCAAAATCGACTGCGCTGTGTAGAACGATAACCAAAAATGGCGGCAGCAGCCGCGGCACGCTCTTAGCCAGCAGCCAGCCTGCTGCTAGCAGCATAAGCAGTATGGCTGCAAGGCCGACAAATCCTAGGTTCAACAGGATGTCGAGATAACCGCTATGCACCTGGCTGCCTACATAGGGGCGAGACTGGGCGGCGAGGTATGAGCTCCGCCAAGTCTCGCCCCCGCGCCCCAGCCAAGGTGCCTCTGCCGCCAGCCGCCAGGCGTCGCGGTAGAACAGACCACGCGCGGATACCGTCGATGACGGTCCGGTGATCCGCTCGCGCACGTGCAAGAGGACGGCGGTGCCCGCCGCCGTCCAACCTGCCGCCGCCAATGCCAGCATGGCGGCTCGGGCACTGCCCGCCGCACTGCGCTGGCGGCGGTACAGCCATAGGCCGGCTAGCAGCGCGCCGGCCCAAAGCCCGGCCAGCAACAGCAGGCCGGGCAAAGGCTCTACCGCCAACCCGGCACGGGCCAGTTGGCGGTAGAGCAGCGCCGCGGCGACCATAGGCGCGGCGCCAGCGGCAAGAAGCGGCGCAATGAGCTGCCGCTTCAAGAGCAAGACGGCGGCGCAGGCGCAAGCCGCCGTCAGCCACGCGCCGCGCGACTCGCTGAGGAGCAGCGCGGCGGCGTACGGGAACAGCGGCAGCAAGCGCAGCAGCGCGGCGGCCGTGCTTACCGTTTCTAGCTGCTCCACACCTACGCGTCCATCCCCTACGTTCACGCTTACCGTTTCGCACTTTGACCATTTCTTTTCGCTCCTACGTTCCACCTCTACGCACTTTGAACCTGTCTCGTTACTCCGTAGTCCTTCCCCAGCATACTCTTGCCCTGTCTGTTTACACTCTCGCCCAATCACCCGCTCTCCTGCTACCCGCTTCTTCGCACTCTTCTGCGGAGTTACATAATAAGCAGCGGCAGCAAACAGCCGCTCCAGTAGAAAGATAGCCATCACAGCTCCAAAAGCATTAGGATATTCCATCACCCCTGCTAATCTGGCACCTGTGATGCTTACTTCCGATGAATTACTATAGGCTACAGCAAAAGGTAACTCTACCACCCCGCACACTGCCAGCAGAGCACTCATGCTTAAGAACATACCCAAAATGGACCAAGACGCAATGATAAGCTGACGCCCCACCCGATTCAACGCGCAAAAACAAACCAAAAATGCAAAGCTGGCATACAAGCCCCAACGTAACATTTCATTCATTGTTCCCTGTGCCGAAAGAGGTTCTCCTAGCCAATGAATCAGATAGAGTGATAGAACTAGCAAAGGTACGATCAGAATTATTCTCACAACTATGGGTACCCCACTTATTCCCCACACGCTGCCTCTCCACTTCCCCACTCCAATGTACAAATAAAGCAAAATCGCAGAGCACATCACAAACCATAGGACCAGAAAGGGATACATCTCCTCCGTAAAAAAAAATCCCCGCAGCAAACAAGCTCCTACTCCGGCTGCGATTACTAAGGCTGCACTAAAATATATGATTAATGAATCCAGACTCCGCGCTTTGTTAACGTTCCACATATAGATACCCCTGTAATCGTTAAGTTATCTTTATCCTTTCCACATTTCCCCTTTGCAAAACTAGAATACAAAAAGGACGATACCTCTCCACGAAGGAGCTGCACCGCCCTAATGCTCAACATGAGCTATTTAGTTGTAAAAAGTACAATAGATCTGTTTAATTCGCTGCCTAGTTTCATTTTAATTGTATTATGTGCAACCGTTTCGCGAAAATACCGCCAAATACGGAGTATTATTCGTTTTAGAGTGTACAAAGTGCAATTAAATCCTTAAAAAGTAGCTTCAAAGCATATTCTGTTGCACAAAATACAACTAAATTACCTCGCCTTAACAGCCCACTATCTTTTACGATTCCAATTCTCATTAAAAAAACTATTAAGTTGCAAAAAATACAACTGACCTCTGATATTCGCTACGGCTTCCTAGTTTAATTGCATAATATACAACTATTTTTCGAGAATCCTGCCAGATGAGGACAATTATCCGTTTTTAAGTGTACAGAGTGCAACTAATTCATAGTAAAGCACCTTCAGAGCTTATCTAGCTGCATAAAATACAACTAAACCAATTTACCGCTCCTAAAATGTCGTGTTACCCCTCCACCGAACTTTCACCCGGAAGCAGGTCAGCGCATACGCGCTCAAGATAAGGCTTCGCCCCTATAAAGTCACGGAATGCGGTATATTCACGCCATTTGACGGAGTTATCACCGCCTGAGCTCTTAACGGCGCGGATCAAAATGTTCTTAGGTGTATTCTCCAGGTCGATGAATTCCAGCAGCTGGCTGCTATAGCCCATCATATCGAGTAATTTGGCACGGATGGCATCCGTAGCCAAGGCGGAGAAACGCTCCTTCAGTATCCCATGCGACAACATAGGACTCATTACTTCATTCTCAATCTGTGCGAATAATTCGTGCTGGCAGCAAGGGACAGACAGGATGACGGAGGCCCCCCAGCGTACTGCTTTTTCGAGTGCAGCATCTGTAGCAGTGTCACAAGCATGAAGCGTTATAACCATATCTACCCGATCCAGCTCATTGTACTCGGCAATGTCACCCACAAGGAACTTCAAGTGATCGTAACCGATCTTCGCAGCAAGCTCGTTGCAATGCTCAATGACATCAGCTTTCAAATCTAGTCCTATAATATTGAGATCCCGCTTCTTGCGAACGGTCAGATAGTGATAAAGCGCAAAGGTCAAATACGATTTACCACAGCCAAAATCAACGATCGTCAATGGTCGCCCAGTTGGAAGATCGGTAAGTACATCCTCGACCATCTCCAAGAATCGGTTGATCTGCCGAAACTTATCATATCGTTTAGCAAGCACTTTACCTTCTCTATTCATAATGCCGAGCTCCACGAGAAAGGGTACAGGGTCCCCATCTTCCAGCACATAACGCTTACGGCGATTATGCGCTAGATCCGGCTCTTCTTTTTTAGTGGGAGACTTGGTAAGGATCGATACTTTAAATTTCTTGCTAATCAGTACCTGATAATCCGCTTCTACTGTACATAGCAGACCTTGGCGGAATGTCTCTCTGAATAGAAGAGTCATTTCCTCCGCCGCTAATTCAGCCGGTACGTTACGATGTTCAACCTTTGTACCAATATAAGATGCAAACTGATAATGCAGCTTACCCTTTAGTTCAATAGGTTTAACCTGTACTTTCGTACAAGTCTCCCCTTTATAACGTACTTGACTTAGGGTTGCCATAATCAAAGTACGGTCACTTATCAGTTGTTCAATAAGAGCTGTTAAAGATTCCACAACGCACATCTCACTTTCGGGATTAAAAATGGAGAATCTATGTCTCCTAACCATCATCGTTTCATTATATCACGGCTCTACAAGAGGTATCCTAGCAGGGCTTCACATGCAGCTCTCCACTAACGATAGTTATTGCACGGCCAGACATCTTAATCTGATCTTTGCTTACCTCAAGTTGAAGCAAACCTCCCCGTTCGGAAGCCTGATAGGCGGTCAACTGCGTACTGTTGAGTCGAGTAGCCCAAAAAGGTGCCAGCGCAGTATGCGCTGAGCCTGTGACCGGATCCTCATTTACCCCCATCTTCGGTGCAAAGAACCGTGACACACAATCTATGCCTTCCGTGGAGCTAACTGCAGTTACCGCGAAGGCTCTCCCTTCAAGTCGGGATAAAGCCCCGAAGTCGGGGCTAAGTTCGCGAACTAGGGATTCCTGATCGAGTCGCACAAGCACATTGTCAGCATATAACATAGTTTCCACTATATTTTCCTCTGTAATACCAAGTGCTTCTGTAAGACCTGGAATTGTAGGAGAAGACTTAAGCTCATAAGGCGGAAAGTACAGTGAGATCAGATCACCTGCACGAGAAGCTCTAAGCAACCCGCTGCGTGTATAGAATCTAGCCTCCACATCGGGGTCCAGCAATCCCGCTCCCCACAATACATGTGCACTAGCTAGAGTAGCATGACCACATAAATTAACCTCAGTCTTGGGCGTGAACCAACGCAGGCGATATCCATCATTCTCTGGCCAGAGAAAGGCCGTCTCTGACAAATTCATTTCTGCTGCTGTCTTCAGCATGAATACCTCATCAACTGGATGCTTCAGCAAGCATACTGCCGCCGGGTTTCCTGAATAAGCTTTTCCTGCAAAGGCATCGATAATAAATAAAGGTGTATTCACTAGGCTTCCGACTCCCTCCGAACTTCTGTGATCCGGTTCCACTCTTTCCATCCTTGTTCCACTTCAAGTATAGGAAGCGAGCCTTGTTCCAATTCTTCCGGTGATTTAAGCAGCAGACGTCTGTACAATTGATCGCCTTCCAGCGAGACATTCTCCCCCTGCTCCCATAGTCGGTACAGACTGTCCTCCGCTCTGCTGTAATGCCCGATCGACTCCATATAAACTAGCAGCAGCCGTTCCGTCTTGGCCGGGAGACGATATGCTTTGACTTCCTCCAGGAGTTCATCGATATCAGCTGTCATCTGCAGCAGTTCTCGATCAGCGCCGTGCAAATCTGCGTACAAGTATAAATGCAGTGCCCTCATGCTTCTGAATAGCGCTGCATCATGATCACCGCTAGCAGCATAAATGCTGCCCTCTTCCTTAAGCAGTTTGGCAACACCTTGAAGCTTATCTGACTCCAACACCCCGTTAAAACGGAACATATCTATGATATCTTCTACAGATAGTGAGTTTAAAAGACGTGAGTTCAGTGGAAAATGTCGGTTCAACAGCTCATCAATTTCCCATAAGGCTTCCGTTGTCTTCCGCTCCTGCTTCAGCGTTAGAACCTTTGCAACCATCGCCGTCATATCTTCGATCATCCGGACAATATAGTCTCTTCGGAACATGAACTTCCCCCTTTTCCATACTGTAACTGTAAAGCTTGTGTATCCGGCTATTATATATGTTCTATTCATTTATCTTAAACCATTGCACTACGCTATGCCACTAAAGCAATTATAAGAAAAGGAATGATCAAGACCCTTCTTCTTATTTACACAAAATGCCAAGTTAAAATATACTTGACCCCACCAATCAAGGATGAATACATAGGAGGCAATACCTATTCATGATCTCTGCAAATACTACTGAATCTAAAAGCCGTAACCCATTCCGGGGATTCGCTGCTCCATTTGCCGAATCACGTGCTTTCCCTTTTCTATGGCTAGGTCACTTGATTTCATTTCTAGGAAGTTCAGTTACGATGGTTATTTTACCTGTCTTAGTCTATTCCTTAACTGGATCTACAACGATTATGGGCATCGTAATGGCCGTCTACATGCTGCCAAATATAATAATGCTTCCTATCTCTGGCCATATCGTAGACCGCTATGACCGTGTAAAGATTATGATGCTGGCTGATATTGCTCGGTTCTTAATCATGCTGGCAACTGCCGCTCTTTCTTTGATCGGGGTTTTGACAATCCCGCTTCTACTTGTATTGGTAGGCTTTTATGGTTTGCTTGATGGTCTGTTTCAACCTGCTTATGCAGCAGTCCGTGCAACAATCTTCACGCCAAATATTCGTGTTGCCGCTAATGCGCTAACTCAAATGACTACTCAGACCGTACGCCTTATTGGTCCTGCCCTTGGCGGGATATTGATTACTCATTTATCGGCAGGTGTAGGATTTGGGATGGATGCTTTTACTTACTTAATGTCCCTAGTCTGTCTGATTTATTTACGAAAAGTACTACTAAACAAATCAAATTCTGAAATAGCTAAGCCCCCTACATCATCTATTGCACAGCCCTTGGAATCTTCTCCGAATTGGAAACAGGATTTCATGGAGGGGATCGCGGTATTGCGGAGTCAGCCTTGGTTGTGGATTACGATTTTGGCTTTTTCATTCATCAACATTTGTTATGCCGGTATTACAAGTATTCTTGTACCTTGGCTTTTTAAAGTGCATCATGGCTGGGAGCCCTATATTTATGGACTTGCAGTCACTTTCTCAGGAGTAGGTGCGATTATTGGAGGACTGCTGTTCGGCATGAGACCCAAGTGGAATCATCGAGGGTTCATGGCTTACGGAGGTGCTTTCCTAAGCGGTCTGGCGCTACTACTTCTCCCCTTTGCTCCGAACGCCATTAGCGCAATTGCCCTATTTGCTCTCGAAGGCTTCGGTCTAATGATCTTTGGGCTCATTTGGGAGATTAGTCTGCAAGAGCTCGTACCTCAGGAAGCATTCGGCCGTGTTGCTAGTCTAGATCTGCTAGGCTCCTTCGCGTTGCTGCCCATTGGGTATATCCTTGTAGGTTGGTTGGCTGACCTCATTGGAGGCGTAACAACCATAGCTATCTTTGCCGGACTAGGAATGACATGTATTGGGGTGGTGTTAAGCGTTCCCTCCATCCGCAAATTTCAATAGTCTCCCAAGATGAAACGACGTTGTCGTACTTTAGAGATATAATAAATTATTTTTCAGAAAAAGAGGCAGCCCACGCCAGTTACTTTGACGCGGAGCTGCCTCTTTTTGAATTATTATTTCAGCGATCACGAATGACTGTTAATACTACCCGTAGCTTGGGTGAATTCCTTGATAACCTCAGCTAGCCGTTCAGGAGCTTCAAACAGGCTCATGTGGCCTGCTCCAGAAATCGTAGCTTGCGTTATATTTGGTTTATCCGAAGTGAAGGTGCGCTCCGCAGGAATCAGTTCATCCTGCTCGCCAGCAACAAGTAGTACCGGCAACGTGGTAGCTGTGATCACATCACGTCGATCCGGACGCTCGCGCATCGCCAGTGCAGCTCCCGCTGCTCCTTGTGGAGGTGTTTTGTAACCAATTTCTTTTGCTCGCTCCAGCAAGTGCGGTGATGTAGAAGCGGTTGCTTTAGCAAAAATCCCCGGGACAAAGCTGTCCACAAAAGGAGTAATACCTTCATTTTGAATCCTGCTGACACTTTTCAATCGATTCTCCCGAGCTTCTTCACTATCCGGATATGCCGTAGAATGGATTAATCCGAAGCCCTTCAATCGAGAGGCATACCGCTGCGCGAACGAAAGTGTAATATATCCACCAAGTGAATGTCCCAGCATGGTGCATTCAGAAATTTCCAGTGTATCTAACAAGCCCAGAACATCGTCTGCCATTTGTTCAATAGTATAGGGGCCTAGTGGAGCCTCAGAAGGTCCATGACCACGTAAATCGGGAGCAATCACTCGGTAGTCGCTGCTTAAGATGGGAATGACTTGTTCCCAGTATTCAGCACTTCCACAAAAGCCATGCAGTAATACAATAACCTCGCCTTTCCCCTGATCGCTATAGCAAATATTGCTTCCGTCACAACGTACTCTTTCCATGGCTGCTTCCCTCTTTCCAAAATACTAAGATATATTAACTAATATCTATTATTAAGCAAAACAGCTCTCCTTGAAACCGGCATCGTATTCTTAATACCCAATTCCAAACCCTTTTGCTGCTGCGGCGGCAATTTGTTCAGCCATAACCATAACTCTATGTAGTGGAGTCGTCTGCAGCGTCCGATAGGGTTTTGGACCGTTGATATCTACAATCGCCGCCAAGCTATAATGCCCCACTGCGGGAAGGCAAGCCCCCACTGATTGTGCTGGCTGAAGCGGCTCATTCGAAACGAAGAAATAACCGAGAGCTACTGGTGGTCCTAGGCAGGCATCCACAGCAATAATGATATGCTCCGATGGAATCTCAGCTACTCTGGCCATCAAGTTATCTGCATCGCAAGGAGATGGCAACGTACCGATTACGTGTGGAAAGCCATATTCCAGAAGTTTGCTCCCTGTTAACGGACCGAGGGCATCACCTGTAGAACGATCCGTTCCGATACACAGAAATGTGACTTTCTCAGCGGAATGCAGTGCAGCAATTTCCATAAAAAAGGACACTAATCCTACATCGTCCAATTTGCTTCGTTTTCCGCTTCCTTGTTCTCTAATTGCCAATCCCTTTCCTCCCTTCGATGATATTTTTGATTTCATGCCTTTAATTTAACATGATTTCTGTGGGCTCGACAAAAAAATGGTGATCAAGCTCACAATCATGGTAAAATACATGGATCAGTATACAGAGAGGATGTTAATAACCAATGGATTTAACACAACCTAGTCAGGAAAATGTTGAATATATGATCGAGGCCATCAAGAACAAGCTGAAAATGGCTAGTGCTGCAGCGATGCAAGCCTCTGCTTTTTCAGTAGATAAATATGAGGATATCTTCGATGTCTATGAGGTAGCCATGAGCAGCGATAGACTCAGTATTTCTCAGGTGGAAGCGCTCGTCTCTGAACTCGGACGCCTACGTCAGAAATAATTGTTCTGCAGGTAAAAAAAGAGCCTCTCGCTTACGTATCCAGAGGATGGATACGTAGTCGAGAGGCTCTTTCCCTATGCGCTTATTTTATGAAATGAAGCTGGAATTCTGTATCGGCATGGCCTACCCGTGTACCACCGTCATTGTAGATCACACCTGAAAATGCATGACGCAGCTTTTCCAAAGTATTTTTCTGACTGTATCCAATCTGATTTAGAATCCCCTGTACAATAAGTCCCCACTCTTCTTCTGATCCATCCAGAATCTTAAAGGCAATACCCAGTCGTTCACGGCGCAAGCCGAAGCAATATACGCCCTTAAATCCACCCTTAGCAATAATATTGTCATCTTCTAAAAGAATTGAATCGAGTCGTCCGTGACCAGAAACCATTTCCGGATGTGCATTCATCGCCGCCGTGATCGTAGAAACCGCCTTGCGGGTAGCCTCGTCAGCAATTAAATGAGGATTGGCTAATTTCAAATACGCGGTCGCCAAAGCTGTCAAAGGCATAGCAAATACCGGCAGACCGCATCCGTCCGTACCTAGGCCAATACTATCTGGGGCTACGCCAGCCATATAAGCAATGGTATCTATAATCTCACGCTGAACCGTTTGCTCCGGCTGTGAGTATTCCTCAAGCGGCAGCCCTTTGAGCTTACTATACGATAAAATCCCCATATGCTTACCTGCACAGTTATGATAGAACTTTCTTTTGCCCGCGCCGCGAATGGCATTCTCTCTACTCGTATAATCCAGAGGATAGCTTGTGGCACATATCATTTGTTGCTCATCGATGCCAATCTTGGTGGAAATGCTCTCAAGCGCAGCAACATGATAGCTCTCTCCACGGTGCGAAGCAGTCATTAGGGCAATCTCAGCGGGTGTAAAACCATAATGCTCCGCGATTCCTCCACGTATGCCTGGAATAGCCTGAAGTGGTTTGGCCGCTGAACGAGTAAAGGATACAAACTCAGGATCACCTGCATATCCCTTCACATCACCATTTTCTCCTACGATGGCAATATGTCCACTATGAACACATTCCAGCAAATCTGACCGATATTCTCGTACTAATACTGTTTCCATTATATTTCTCCTCTTTTCTCATGGTGCTCTATAACTCACAAGGATTTATCAGGATTCTACATTAATTAATGCTAGAAAATAACCCCGTGCTCCGGGGATTTATTTGTACAGACATACTCCCTTAAGTGTTAGTTCCATGAGGAATTCTACTCCTATTTTCATCATTCTTCAATCCTCTCCACACTAAGAAGATTTTAGTAACCACCCAAAATCAATTCCATAAGCAATAAATTCTAATGACAGGTACACAGCATGCAGCTTTCAAAATTAAAAAACCACTCCCTCCTCAGATTCTTACTCTTCTGAAAAGGAAGTGGTTTTCATGGAATTCAGTACTGCTGTAAAGAGGAGCACAAATCGATCTATCCCTTGCTTGCACCCGCGGTCAGACCATCCACCAAAAAACGCTGAAGGAAAATGAACAGCAGCGTGACCGGCAGAGCAACCAGCACCGCTCCAGCGGCGAACAACGTGAATTCGGTCGAGTTGCTTTGATTCACCATCCGGAAAAGCCCGACAGCTAGCGTCCTCGTCTCTTCCGTACGTAATACAAGGTCAGCGAAAATGAAATCCACAAAGCAGCCGTTAAATATCATTAGACTGGCATAGGTAAGCATTGGTTTGGACAGCGGGATCATTATAGAGAGAAAAACTTTCATATGGCTCGCCCCGTCCATCCGCGCAGCATCTTCCAGACTTTTTGGAATGGTATCAAAAAAACCTTTAGCCACAAATACATTCGTGATAATGGCCCCGCTGCTGTATACAAGCACAAGCGCCCAGTGGGAATTCAGCAGCCCAAGTGTATTCAGCAGCACGTAAACTGCAATCATAGCCATAAATCCCGGAAACATTTGTAGAACTAGGAGCGCGGTCAGTGTCGTTTTTCTGCCCGTGAATCGATAACGAGAGATGGCATACGAAGTTAACAGCAGCAGAAAGGTACCAAGTAGCGTAGACAGCACTGCAACCTTTAGCGTATTCATGAACCATATCAAATATTTAGTCTGTTCAAACAGTTCCTTGTAATGAATGATGGTAAATTGTTTAGGAATCAAAGAGTCACTGAACAGGCTGTTTCCTGTCTTGAAAGAAGACATAATAATCCAGAAAGCCGGGAAAAGACTAATAAAACTAAGTACAATTAGCAGCAAATGGGTTCCAATCGTTTTTAACGCTTCCGACAGTTTTGGCTTCATGCAATCATATCCTCCTCTTTGTAGGATCGCGTTCGGCGGTAGCTCCAAATGGAGAAGGTCGCGACCAGCAGGAAGATGACAATTCCGATGACAGAGGCAAAGCTGTACTGTGACTGGTTAAGCGCCAGTTTGTAGAGCCAAGTCACCAGTAGATCGGTATGGCCCGCGTACTGGTAATTAGGATTAACCGGTTCTCCATTTGTCATTAGATAAATGACGTTAAAGCTGTTAATGTTACCGGCAAACTGCATGATCAGGATAGGGGCGGTAGCGAACAACACCATGGGTAGTGTGACCATGCGAAATTTGTAGAATGCCCCAGCGCCATCCACTTCAGCCGCTTCGTACATATCTCTTGGAATCGTTGTCAGTACCCCAAAGGCTAAAATCATGGTAACGGGAATCCCGATCCACATATTAGCCAGAATAACTGTAACCTTGGCCCAGAACGGATCGGTCAGCCATGCCACCCCGTCCAGTCCCATAGCTCTTAAATAACTATTAATCGGTCCAAACTGATTATTGAACATATTGCGCATAACGAGCAGAGAAATCATATTAGGGATGGCGAAGGGAACGATCAGAAGAGTGCGCCAAAGCTTTTTACACCGAACACGGGGTTGGTGAATAAGCACAGCAACGAGCACTCCCCCAATGTAAGTCGTCACGGTGGCAATTACCGCCCAGATCAGTGTCCAAGTTAGCACGCCGCTAAAGGTAGAACTCCAAACATCCAGACTAAGCATCTTCTTAAAATTTCCGAATCCTACCCAATCCACCAGATGCGCGGGCGGAAGAATCGGGTCAGCATAGTTCGTAAATGCCAAGAGCACTGAAAAAACTAGCGGTAATATTGTCAGAAAAACTACAGCTACAAAAGGTATCGCGAGTACGAGATATGCGAAATTCCTGCGGCCCATATGTCTGAGCGACTCAACAAATGAATGAATAGGCTCCTTCCCTTCCCGCGCAGCTCCAACCAGGAAGGCATCTCTAATATTCAGGACATGAAAGGCTGAGTAAAAGAGCAATGCCAATAAAGCTATCAAACCGTCAATCATCATAAAAATGGAGTGATCACCTTCCACCATCCGGGTCAGCTTCCCAACCTTCACCATACGGCTAGGAAATTCACCAAGTGTGCTCAAACCACGTAAATAACCAATCAGATCATGAAAGATAAAATAAATCCCGATAGACCCCACCAGCAGAAATACCAATCCTTTTAGCCACTGGCGGTTATAGAACTGGCCCAGTCCCGGAACGACTACCGAGAGTAACGCTGCGCCTGTTTTTTTGTGCATAGGTCAAATCACCCGTCCTTTACTTCGACGCCAGATCAGCTTGAATCGTTGAAACCGTCTGATCTAGTGTCTTCTTGACATCAAGACTTGGGTCGTTCCACAGGGATACAAATGCTGCCTTTAGCGGGTCCCAGACAGATTTGATTTCCGAAATGGAAGGCATCGGCACAGAGTGTTGGAACTGCTCGAAGATTCCACTGATAATTGGATCATTTTTGATTTGCGGCGCTTCTCCAGCTTCAATGCTCGCTGGAATGGCCCCCGTCATTTCAAAGTTTTTGAGCTGATTCTCCTTGCTGCTCGCAAAATTTGCGAACAAGCGGCCAGCGATTGGATAAGCCGTATAGGAATTAACATAATACGATTTGACCCCAGAAAAAGAAATGCTGTCCTGTCCGTCAGGTCCCTTTGGAAGTGGCGCCACACCCAGGTTCACATGATCCTTGAATGCCGATATGGACCAAGGCCCGTCAATGTTCATCGCCAGCTTACCTTCCTGAAACAATTGGGTTTTAACGTCATAGGTGATGTCCCCCGCATTCAATGGCAGAATTCCTTTTAAGCTCTGAAGAAAGGTAAATCCTTTGACAGTACCTTCGTTATTTAATCCGATATCCTTGGTATTTGTATTGTTATCACCGTAGATGTATCCGCCGAAGCTGCCGATGAATGGATAACTGTAATACCCTACGAATTCCCACATGATCGCAAATTTGTTCTCCTTCGGCTTGTTATACGTGTTGGCAAAAGCAACCACATCATCCCAGGTTTTTGGAGCCTCAGGGATCAGGTCCTTGTTGTAGAAAAGTGCATAGGTCTCTACCGATTTAGGATAGCCGTACAGGATGCCGTCATAAGTCGATGCTTGAATCGCTGTCTCCACCATCGTTGATTTCGTCTCTTCCTCAAACACATCATTAGGCAACAGTAGCCCCGCTTTTACAGCCTGACCGATCTGGTCATGCGGAAGAGTCAGCACATCGGCAGCTAGTTTGGACGGGCCGTCCGTTGCCAGCCTTGCACCCTGATCTCCACCCGCCAACTCTTCAACCGTGACTGGAACGCCGTATTTTTTTTCGAAATCAGCGGCCAACTGCTTCATGTATTCAACCTGCTCCTTGGCTTCCCAGACCATCAATTTGGCCCCCGCTTCCGGTTTCAACTCCTCTTCGGCGGGATCTGTCTGATTTGTGGTTCCCCCCGGCTCGTTTACTGCAGAATTCGGGCTTGAGTTCGGCTCTGCCGTAGAGTTGCCATTGCCTGAACTGCAAGCCGTAACCGTCAAAGCTAACAGCAGACTCAGGACCAAACTAAATGACACCGTTTGCATTTTAGAACGTCTACTCTTCTTCATTTGCTCATCTCCCCTTTATTCTTGAGTGATCAGACCTAACACACATAGAAAAAAGAAGCATACAAAAAAGGTACAACCTCATTTGCACAAAGTGCCGAGGTTGTACCCTGTCAGGTAACATTGCCTTTAATTTGTATGCGTGTTATGAAAAATCAAGTTCATTCGCCCTCATTCTATAATACCCATAATTTGGATTGCAATAAGAATATAGACCCAAACGGGACGATTTAATAATGTTTTTCAGGTTCTTCCTTATATTTTCTCTTTATTTCAACTGCATACTTAATATTCCATATCGTGGATTTATGTGAAATTATCTCTTGCTTTGATCTTGAGGGATATGATAAGATTCAGACAAAATTTAAAGGCAATGAAACCGCCAAGGGTTCAACCTCTGAAAATCATGAGGTTGAACCCTTTTTTGCGTTTACTTGCCGCGAAGGGATGGAAATTGAATATGATTCAACCAGAAGCCGTTTATCATCGTATGGGGCAAAATTGGTCTTATGCCTACAATGAGTCTACACTGCATATTCGCATTAGAACTAAACGTGATAATGTGTCCCGGATCGATCTTTTCTGCGGAGATAAATACGGGTGGGATAAAACCCATGAGATCATTCCTATGCAGATCCTTGCTTCTGATAGCTTATTCGATTATTGGCAGGCTGCGGTCCGTCCTATTTATCGCAGACTCACTTATTACTTTGGACTTTATGATGGAGATAAGGTCCTTTATTATTTGGAAAAAGGCTTCTTCTTAGAACCTCCAGTAATTATATATGAAGGCCTATTCGACTTTCCTTTTTTAAACCGTGAAGATGTACACTCCCCTCCAGCATGGGTGAAGGATGCAGTATTTTATCAAATATTCCCGGAGCGTTTCGCAAATGGTGACCCTACCAATGATCCGGCAGATGTGCTGGAATGGGGTGGCACGCCGAGTCCGCGGAATTTCTTCGGAGGCGACTTGCAAGGTGTGCTAGATCATTTAGATTATCTCTGTGAACTGGGCATCACTGCTATATATTTCAATCCTATATTTGAGGCAACTACCAATCATAAATATGACACAAAGGATTATTTCTTGGTGGACCCTCACCTGGGAACCAACGCATTGCTAAAAGAACTTGTAGACGCCTGTCATTCCAAAGGCATTCGCGTCATTCTAGACGGTGTCTTTAATCATTGCGGCCATACCTTCCCTCCATTTGCTGATCTGCTCGCCAATGGGCAATCTTCTCGTTACGCTGACTGGTTTCATGTACGGGAGTGGCCACCACAGGTTGTCGACAAAGTTCCTACCTATGACACGTTTGCTTTTGAGCCTATCATGCCAAAACTCAATACTGAGAATCCTGAGGTCATTGAATATCTTCTGAATGTTGGTCGCTATTGGATTGAGGAAATTGGTATAGATGGCTGGCGGCTTGATGTCGCGAATGAAGTCTCGCATACATTCTGGCGACAATTCCGTAATACGATCAAAAGCATTAATCCAGAAGCCTATCTTGTAGGAGAAATTATGCATGATTCCTTGCCGTGGCTTCTTGGTGATCAATTCGACGCTGTAATGAATTACCCGCTAACCAATATTCAGATTAATTTCTTCGCTCACGGACAAATCAATGCTGCACAATTCTCTCTATCGATTGCTACTATGCTAGCGAATTACCCTCAGCACATTACAGAGGCTACCTTCAATCTATTAGACAGTCATGATACAACTCGTTTCCTGACCCTTTGCGGCGGTGATGTCCGAAGATTAAAGCTGGCTGTTTTGTTCCAGATGACCTTTCAAGGAGCACCATGCATTTACTATGGCGATGAAATCGGTATGGAAGGTAGTTATGACCCAGATAACCGAAAATGTATGGAGTGGGACCCCCAGAAACAGAATAAAGAACTATTCAAATTCTACCGCTGGACGATTGAACTTCGTAAATCACATACAGCATTCCGGAATAGCGGCTTTAAATCGCTGGACATCCCTGATCACCCAAGGCTGCTTGTATATGAGCGTTGGGACGAACATGGCCGTTTCTTAATCGTGCTCAACAATGAAGACTTGATAGTCGACGCCAAGATTCCCTGCCCTGTGGTGCACTCTATATGGGTAAACCTAGAGACGCAGAAACGTACAGAAACTATCACCTCATGTCTCTATTTGAATCTGCCTGAATTCGGCTACGCAGTGCTCCAAGCGGTTCATCATTAGTCCATAATAAGCGTCTCTCGCAATCTACGCCTTGCTTATCCATTGTTTCAGCCTATACTCCATAGTTTATATACGAAGTAAGATAACTTATAAGGAGTGATTGGTGATGAGTAACGTAGAACATAAAGTAGAGCATGAAGTAGAAAACGGAAGCAACTTTTTCAAGGGCATCTTTATTGGTAGTTTAATAGGCGCTGCAGCTGCTCTATTATTTGCACCAAAACCCGGTCGTGAAATGCGCAGTGATCTGTCTGACAAACTTACACTTGCTACTGACAAAACAAAAGAAGTTGCCGGTGTAGTAACTGACAAAACCAAAGCCATTGCCACAACAGTAGGTGAAAAGGCAACCGACCTGGCTAGTACAGTTTCAGTTAAAGCCACGGATATCTACACTACGGTCAGTGACAGCAAACAGCAAATTGCCGCCACCCTTCAAGAAGCAGGCAGCAAAATTGGTGACACTGTAAGTGAAGCCTCAAATAATGTAGCCTCTGATGTTAAAGATGCTTCTAAAGAAGTGGCTGACGAAGCCAAAGCATCCTCTAAAGAAATTGCTGATGAGGCTAAAGATGCGAAAGAGGATGTTAAATCTTCTTATAAATCCAGTTATTAAACTGCGGCCATTACACAGCTTTATCAAACAACAGCCAGCTGTCCGCAGCTGGCTGTTGTTTAGTTATACCTTTAATAACGTTTCAGCGGTTCAACTAATACTTAATGAATGCCCATTTGGGCCACAGAAAGCAGGGATGCTGCATGGGAGAATCAAATAGCCAAACAAAAGCATATGAAATTGATGAACATCCTTTTGAGCTACGACATGAAGTAAAACGCCTAAACCATCGCCTCGATAAGATTGCTGAATCACTGGAAAAATCAGAATTCAAAGATATTCTCGATAATTACTCCGATCCCAAAAAAAGAATCATCACAAACTTGATGGCCGGCATCTCCCGAGGTCTCGGACTGTCGCTCGGAACATTCGTAGTCCTTGGTGTACTAGGCTATATTCTTAGCCTGTTTCTTGATGTTCCTGTGATCGGTGAGTACCTTGGCGAGATCAAAAAATACATCGATGCAAATAGCTAACAGATGGGTTATCTATCGCCCATCTATCACCTCTCTCTCTTCCCCCGCTTGACCGTCTATCCTTTAGGGTTAGACGGTCAAGCGGGGGAAGAGCTTTGTAAAAACATAAAACACAAATAAAGGACATGCTATTCTCCAGGTACGGAGAGAGGCATGTCCTTATCGTCGAAAAGTGGCGTTCAAATCAAAGTAATGTTTATTACACATAAAGGAGCTCAATAGGATGAGTTGGCCATAATCTGCTTTAACTTCTCAGTGGCCCGCTTCTGTATCCGTGAAACGCTCATCTGTGAAACCCCCAGCTTCTGAGCGATTGCCCGCTGGGATTGACCATCTTGGAAGGCTAGAAGCAACACTTGCTGCTCTTGCTCCTTCAATTGCCCTAGTGCTTGCTGAAGATCCATTCGTTTCTCTACAGTCTCGTAATCGTTCGCATCAGAGCTGATAAGCTCTCCTAGCGTAGCTCCGGTCTCCTCTTGGGAAAGCGGTGAATCAAGAGATACGTAATGGTAACATTCTCTACCTGCCAGTACTTCTACAGTTTCTTCAACAGACAGATCAAGATAATGAGCAATCTCATCGACTGCAGGTGAACGTTCGAGCTTAACTGTTAGTTCATCAATCGCGTGTTGAACAAGCGCTCCCTTTTCTTTAATCCGTCTAGGAACCTGTATGTACCAAGATTTATCACGAAGATAATTCTTCATATGTCCAATCATGCTTTTCATCGCATAGGGCTCAAAAGGGATTCCGAGACTGATATCATATTGCTGCAGTAACCGGATGAGCGCCATTTGCCCGACCTGATATAAATCCTCATACAGATCGGGGCGATTACGGGAAATTTTCCCAGCAGCCATTTTTACCATAGGCTCATATTTCTGAATCAGCAACGTCGCCTGATCGTTATCCTTGGACTGCTGATACTCCCAAATTTGGGTGACTGCTTCATTCATGGACTCGGGGGGAGTCACTTTGTCACTCATACTTTCTCCTCGCTAAAATTAAGGTGCTTCTTCAAAGTTACCACCGTCCCTTTTCCGGCTTCACTTACGACGCTTACGTCGTCCATCAACGCTTGCATCAAGTAGAACCCTAACCCACCAACTTGAACGTCACTTAATTCCTTATCATGCAGTGTCATACGTTCATTAGAATTGTCCAATCCGTCAAAGCTCTCCCCTTCGTCTTTGACTGTAATGGATAAGGAGCTTTCTTCTACCTCAAAGATTACATCTACCATTCCGTCTTTTTGGCCGTAAGCGTACAATACGGAGTTGTTACACGCTTCGGATACAGCCACTTTCATGTCTTCGATATCCTCATAGGTGAAACCCATTTTCGAGGCAATGCCGTATAAATTCAACCTAACAATATCCACATACTCTGCGCTAGCAGGCAACTGAAGAATTACTTTTTGCACATCATCACTCATTCTTTGTTCTATCCTTTCCTAGTGGGAATTCTCTTGGGAGGCAAAAAACTTGGAAATACCAGTCATATCAAACAGCTTCTGAATTTGTGGAGGAACATCCTCAACCATAAACTTAACGTCCATTCCTTGTCTTGACTTCAAGATCGAAAGTAGAATACCAATCCCTGTGCTATCGATGTATTTTAATTCCTTAAGATTAATAACTAAATCTAGTTTGGTATCTCCTACAAGCGGCTCCATCACCAGGCGGAAATCGGAAGCAACTGATAAATCAAGTTCACCACTCAGGAAAACGGTGCATACATTCCCTTTAGTTTCTGTCTTCGCATGGAACTTGTTACTTTTATGCGTATTCATTAGACGATCTCTCCTGAACAAATATTTTCTATATTAATAACCTTAATGATATACCTTTGAATCAAATAACGTTAAAAAAACCAATTGGTAAATACTAGATTACGCCTGGAAAATAGATATATCAGGTTCAACTATTACATTGTCATTGCTAGAATATCGAGAAATCATTTGTTTTATACTACTCATCTTCAGCGGTTTGCTGATGTAATCATCCATTCCTGAGGCCTTACAGCGATTCTGAATTCCCTCCATGACGTTCGCCGTCATTGCAATAATAACGGTCTTCTTGGCAGCAGGACCACCCTCTCGCCGAATTTGAGCGGTCGCCTCCAAGCCATCCATCACTGGCATTTGAAGATCCATAAAGATAAAATCATAAGGATGCTTAATCGCCATTTCCACAGCCTGTTGTCCATCTTCAGCCATATCCGCCGCATAGCCCAGCTTATCCAGCATACTGACCATTAGACGCTGATTAATCGGATGGTCATCTACAACAAGGATTCTGCTTCTCCCCTCTTGATTGGGAACAGGTTGCATGGATTCCTCTTCTTGATAACCGCCTATCAAATCTTCTCCTGGCATAGAAGCCTGAATCGTAAAGATAAAGGTAGCTCCCTTTTCCTCCATCGATTCTACCCGGATTTCTCCGCCCATCATTCCGACAAGAGATTTACATATAGCTAGTCCCAGACCTGTTCCCCCATATTTCCGTGTCATAGAAGAATCAAGCTGCGAGAAGGGTTCAAATAATCGGTCACATTTCTCCGGAGAAATCCCAATTCCTGTATCCATGATCGTGAATTCAACTTCCATCTTATGATCAACAATGCTCTTAATCGAGGCGACTAGATACACCCCACCTTGATTTGTGAATTTAACGGCATTAGCGATTAGATTAATTAAAACTTGGCGTAAGCGAGCCATATCTCCATATAAAAGTCTAGGCAATTTCTGATCAATAAAATACGCGAGTTCCAGGTTCTTCTTTCCCGCTTCAATCGAAAAGAGGCTGAACACCTCTTGAATACAATTTCGGAGTTCAAACAAATGCTCTTCGACTTCCATTTTTCCGGATTCCATTTTAGTAAAATCAAGAATATCGTTAATAACTGTAATCAATGTGTCAGCACTTTTCCGAATAATCTCCGAGTATTCCTTTTGCTCTGGCGTAAGATCCGTCTCCATTAATAGATCAATCATGCCAACTACGCCGTTCATAGGTGTACGAATCTCATGACTCATCATAGCTAGAAATTCCGACTTTGCTTTGGAGGCAATCTCCGCCTCTTCTTTTGCCTTGATAAGCTCACTATTAATGATTTCCAGTTCTTTCGTCTTTTGCTGCAGCAGCATGGTTTGAGTCTGATGCTTCTTGCTCGTGATGTACATTTCGACAAAGCCTTGTATCTTAGAGTTCAAGATTTGTGGAATGAAAGGCTTGACCATATAATCAATAGCCCCTGCCGAATAGCCCGCGAATAAATGCTCCGCTTCTTTGCTATTGGCAGAGATAAAAATAATCGGAATTTCTTTCGTTTTCTCTCTGGCCTTGATCAATTTTGCAGTTTCAATTCCATCCATACCCGGCATCTGTACATCTAGTACAATGACAGCAAAATCATACCTTAACAAACAGCGCAACGCTTCTTCACCGGAGGTAGCTTTAATTAGCTCGTAATGCTGGCTCTCAAGCACCGCCTCCAGCGCCAGCAAATTTTCAGGACGGTCGTCTACTAGTAGTATATGAATTGGTTCTTGAAACCCCATAGGACCACCCTCCTACATGCGTTATTTTATGTTACGGTATATTTTCTCCACTCTGTCTAAAGATTCATAGCAATCGCTATATTTCGTAAAGTGAATGGACTCTTTGGAGCCCAAAACTAGGATTCCAAAGCGACTCAGACTTTCATGAAACAACCCGTGCACATGATCACGAAGCTCATCATTGAAATAGATCATTACATTTCGGCAGAAAATAACATTAAACTCATTAAAAGAAGTGTCTGTAGCTAAGTTATGCTCAGCAAAAATAATATTTTTGCGTAAATAAGGTTGTAAAATAACGGAGTTATACTTCGCAGTATAGTATTCGGAGAATGCCCGAGTACCTCCTGCCTCCAAATAATTCTTTGTGTATTGCTTCATTCTGCTAATATCATAAACGCCTTCCTTAGCCTGCTGTAAAGAACGCTCATTCATATCTGTGGCATAAATCCGAGCCTTATCATAAAGCCCTTCTTCATGTAGCAGGATGGCCATAGAATAAACTTCCTCCCCAGTGGAACATCCGGCATGCCAGATACGAATATAGGGATAGGTTCTTAACAAAGGAACTACCTTCTGGCGAAAAGTTAGAAATAATCCCGGATCCCTGAACATTTCAGTAACAGGAATAGAGAGACTGTAGACAAATCGTTCAAAACAAGCGCGATCATGCAGCACTTTCTCTTGCAGCGCGGATATACTGAGGACATTCTCCGCATGAACATGATGCCAGATACGTCGTTTCAATGAAGGTAACGCATAATTCCGGAAATCATAGCCATATAAACGGTGTACCCCATCAAGAAGCAGCTCAATCTCAATTTGCTCCAGTTCTTCACTTCCCGCCAGAACGGGCTGCTCCTCATATCCGTGTTCTATTGCTTTCATTGTTATCCCGACTCCCTTATCAACACGCCGTACTTTTGAAGAATGGCTTTTTGTTAGTTCTTTTAAAGTATTACCCCAATATTGAGGTTACGAATACAGCCAAACTCGCATTAAAGATAGAAGTTGACCTGTAGCGATTGGCTTCTTCATATAGTCAGAGGCTCCAGCTTCAATACATTTGGCACGATCCTCTTTCATCGCTTTGGCGGTAAGTGCAATAATTGGCAGCTTCTGATACTGCGGCATCTCGCGGATCCGGCGCATAGCCTCATATCCGTCCATCTCCGGCATCATCATATCCATAAGCACAAGATCGAAATCTTCTTGCTCTACCAGCATTTCCAGCGCTTCGCGTCCATTCTCGGCAAACTTCACTTCCATATGATACTCTTCGAGTACGCTGGAGAGCGCAAAGACATTACGAATATCGTCATCAACGAGCAGGATCTTCTTTCCTTCAAACAATTCTTCTTTATTATGAAGCTTCTGCAGAATCTTACGTTTATCTTCCGGAAGATTGGCTTCTACCCGGTGTAAGAACAATGTAGTCTCATCCAATAACCGTTCTGGCGAACGTACATCCTTGATAATGATTGATTCCGCATACTTGCGTAGCTGTGTCTCTTCTTTACCATCCAAATCCTTACCTGTATAAATAATAATAGGAAGATCATTTAATTCCTCATCATCACGAATCTGATCCAGCAGATCGAAACCTGTCATATCCTCAAGCATCAGATCCAGAACCATACAATCATATCTCTGCTTCCGTAGCTCACTCAGTGCCTCCCCGCCAGTTGAAACTGCGGTTATGGCCACATCGTCGTGACCGATCAATTCCATGATAGAACGACGTTGAATTTCATCATCCTCAACAATCAGCAAGTACTTCAACGTACTGGAGGTATAGTTCTCGATTTGCGAGAACGCCCGCTCTAGAGCCTCTCTAGAAGATGGTTTTCTTAAATAAGCCATAGCCCCCATCATAAGCCCCTGCTTCACTTCATCATTCACAGAGATGACATGGACAGGAATGTGGCGGGTCTGTGATGCACTTTTTAACTCTCTAAGGATGGTCCAACCGTCCATAACGGGCAGCTGAATATCTAGAATAATCGCATCCGGCAGATAAGTCTTCGCCATCTGCAATCCGGTATCGCCTTGGAGGGCTACCAGTCCTTTGAATTTGCGGCCATGAGCCATATCCAGCAATATTTTAGCAAAGCTCTCATCGTCTTCAATAATAAGCAGAACCTTATCATTTGCAGTCAAATGATCCCGGTCATCATCGATCATCAATTGTGGGATCGGTGCATGGACCGGCGTGGGTACAAGGGTTGGAAGCCTATCTCCGAAATATTCCTCAAAGGGTGCATCCTCTACAGAAGCAGCAGCTTCTATCACTGCAGGTTGCCTACTATAATTTCCTTTAACCGGCAAATACATAGTAAAGGTACTACCTTGGCCCTCACGGGATTCCAGCACAATGGCTCCGCCCATTAAACGTGCTAACTCACGGCTGATGGACAAGCCTAAGCCTGTCCCCCCAAACTTACGACTGGTTGTTCCATCCACCTGTTGGAAGGCTTCAAACACGATATCGGTTTTGTCCGCCGGAATACCAATTCCGCTATCCTTCACAGCAATAGCAATATAGTCAGCTTCTCCTGGCAGATCTAGCGGAATAAGATTATCATCTGCTTGGCTAACAGAGAACTCAATAAATCCTTCCATAGTAAACTTAAAAGCATTAGAAAGCAGATTTCTTAGCACCTGCTTCAACCGATGACCATCGGCAATAACGCTATCTGGCAGCGGCTCGTTAAAGGTAATCCGTAAGGAAAGACCTTTTTTAAGTGCTTGCGGAGCAAAATTCTGCTTCACAAAGCTCTTCAGCTCAGTCAATTTAATTTCTTCTTGGTTTAGTTCCATTTTGCCTGCATCAACCTTGGACAAGTCCAAAATCTCGTCAATCATCTTCAGCAAGTCCGCACCTGACATATAGATCGTATGCGCAAATTCAACCTGCTTCTCTGACAAGTTGCCATCCTTATTCTCCGTAAGTAGCTGGGATAGGATCAAGAGACTGTTGAGCGGAGTTCGCAATTCATGGGACATGTTCGCCAAGAACTCAGATTTATATTTACTAGTAACGGATAATTGCTTAGCCTGTTTCTCTAATTGAATTTTTGCATGCTCAATCTCATCTTTCTTCTCTTCTACCTCTTGTACCTGTTCCTCTAAAGCACGGGTCTTGGCAATAAGTTCTGTATTATAATGCTCCAGTTCTTCCTGCTGACGCTGAAGCAGTTCTTCCGAGCGTTTAAGCGCATCTGTCTGCTCCTCCAAATTCTCATTGGAACGGCGCAATTCCTCTTGCTGAGTCTGTAATTCCTCGGATTGACACTGTAGCTCTTCCGTAAGTGCTTGGGAATCACGTAACAATTTCTCCACGATCAAACGGCGGCTAATATTATTAAAAATAATACTTAAATTATTTGCGAGCTGTTGCAGCAAATCATTTTCCAAGCTGCTAAAAGGCTGGAATGAAGCAAATTCTACTACGCCAAGCAGTTCGTCTTCAAATATAAGCGGATGGATAGAAATATATCCAGGCTGTGCATCCACGAATCCGGACTTAACAGATGAATAGTCTTCCGGGGCCTTCTCCAGTCTGATCGGGTGCATATCGAGCGCACTTTGACCTACGAGCCCTTCTCCAATCACAAAACCGTCCTTAGGTTTCTTATCATTGTCTACTGCATAATATCCACTGCTTCGTAAAAAATCAGGACGATTGGCATCTTTTAAATATACAGCTCCGAACTGTGCTCCCAGCACAGGGGTAAACTCATTGATGAAGGTCTGTGAGACCTGGTCTAAGGAGCTAACACCTCGCAATAGTTCCGTCACCCGAGCAACATTCGCATTCAGCCAGGATTGGTCATTCTGCGCTTGCGCATAGGCCTGTTCCATTTGCTGCTTCTGTTCAAGATCTAAAGCCATCTTTTTAAAGACAAGAGCAACCTCACCAATTTCATCTTTAGTAGTAACCTTTATACGCCGTATGGCCCTCACCTTACCGTTGCCAAAGCTGGTAATCATCATCGAAACGACATTAAGCCCCCGAGTGATGCTTGGGATGATCCATAGAACTACTCCAAGTCCGAGAAGTAAGCCCATAATCATCATTAGAACTACCATCTGAGTCGAACTTTTATAAGCTTCGTTGGCCTTCGTACTCTCTTCATTCATAATAAAAGCATTATAATCAGAGAGACTGTTCAGAGCGTTTAACACGGCATTCTGAATCGCTTGTCCCTCTGTGTTGGAATACGTGCTAGCATTCTGAAAATAACCAGCCGATAGCAGTTTCAATACCTTTTCCTGATAATTTAAATAAGTAGTGTACGCACCATCTATTTGACTGACCATTTGCATTTCTTCAGCGCTAGTCATCGACGCTTTTATTTTCTCGTAGTGCTCATTCGCTTTAGTAATCTTTTTACCAATCTCATTCTTTTGAGATTCTACCGATGATGCATCGGCACTTAACATGGTCGTGGTCAATATTCGTGCCATATCATTGACTTCTCCACGCATCCCCGAAGAAGACCGCCCCTTCATATATCTATCCTGATATCCTTCCAGTTGGTTATTCATATAATTTAAGCGGTCGTATCCTATCATCGTAAGTGCAAGCATAATCGCTAACATGGCACTGAAGCCAATTAAGAGTTTAGCCTTTATCTTCATCCTCTATCTGTTCCCTTCTTCAGTGAGATCCACACAATACACTTATCATCATCACGCTCTTTAGGAACCTCAACATTGAAAAAAGCAGCTCGAATAGCTTCTTCATTCCACTCATGTTCAACATTTAAATGTTGAATCATAAACTTCAACTGCTCTTCTTGTTCGCCCTCAACCAGTTCCAATAGACCATCTGTATAAAGAACTAGATGCCCTTCATCTTCATAGGTTAAGCTCTGTGGCTGAATATCAATCCGTTCAAACAGACCTACCGGGTGGCAGTTACTTTCCAGCATGACTGGAGTCTTAGCCACACCTTCGAAAAACAGTGCAGGTGGATGCCCGGCGTTGACGTAGTCAATACGTTTCATACGGGTATCTATCACGAGATAAATAGTCGTAAAGTAGTATTGAATCAACTTTTTTTCAATATACAGCTGATTAAACCTTCGATTGAGCTCCTGAATAACCTTTTCCGGTTCTACATACGTAGTTACCGTGTCCTTTAAAACAGATGCAAGAAACATACAAAAAAGTGATGACGATATTCCGTGTCCCATAATGTCCAGCAGGATCACGCCATATCGGCCATCACCAAGGGGGTACCATGCGTATAAATCACCGGCAAGCTCAGAGGATGGCTGATAGATGGCATTGACCTCAAAATTCTCTTCCTGAAGCGGTAAGCTCAACACAGCATTCTGAACAAGTGCGGCCAGTCTCAATTCTTCCTGAATACGCTGATCCCGTTCCTTATGCCAATCTTTCTCTCGCTTCAACCGGAGCGCAAGCCGAATTCGGGCCATGAGCTCCACTTTGTTAATCGGTTTCGTAACATAATCTACTGCACCTGCATCCAGTGCCTCAGCCAGCTTCTTGGAATCACCAACTGCTGTAACCATTATTATTGGAATATCCTTAAGATGTTCGTATTGCTGTACAACACGACATGCCTCGATTCCATCCATTTCCGGCATCATCATATCCAGTAAAATCAGATCGATATCTGACATCCGAGGACGCCCATCTTCACTAACAGTACCGATTCCCAGCCGTGTAAGCATCTCTTTTGCAGAGGATGCAGTTACGAAATTTCGGTAATCTTCTTTTTTCAGGATTTCACGGATAATGATAACATTAGTCGGATTGTCATCTACGATTAAGATTCTCATCATCTTCACCTCACACAAATTGTATTACGACCGTAAAATTCTGCGACTCATTACCTATATCATACGCTATTTAAAACCGTTATATCTATTTTTATAATATGTAAATATAGTAATAGGTTCATTTACGTGTTCAGCAAAGTAACCTCCCGAACCACTACACCTAGTGGTTCGGGAGGTTACTCTATGGTAAAGACAGCCCCTGATTATTAACCAAAATGATCAAAAGTGAAACACATTAAGAAGAAATACTATCAAATAAATCAATACCTTCGAATTCACCTGCCAAATTTCGATATATTTTGAGCGCATTATTTCCTCTCATATATACGTCACCATCTTCAGCTATAAAATACGGTTTCCCCAAGGTTGATTGCACATTATCCTTCACGGGATCAATTCCTACCCCATCTACCTGCAGACCGAACTGCTGCGCTTGAGAAGGTGAGACATGCACATATAATACAAAGCCCTCGCCAACACCGACTGTCACATCTGCGTAGTGGTACTCCACTGTCCCTTGCAATGGATCATTTGTTACCGTAAGGGGATTCCCCTTGCTCAGAAGCAGTTCTTCCTTTGTGGCATATAAAGAGACTCCTTGCAGTGAATCAAACCGATTTATAGAAGGGCTGGATTCTGCAATATGCTCAAAGGCCAGAACAGACTTAGGCTGTTCAATAAATGTTGAGATAGGTGTCAACTGTGGAGACGCATCAAAGTATGGGGAAAGAAGACTAAACAAAAGAATGATAATGTTCATGTTGTTATCCCACCTTTCTTATCTGCAGCCGCCATTTACAGAAGACTTGCTGCCTTAAGTTTAATGACGGAATTTTTTCCAAAGAGTTGCAGCTACATCTACACCTTTTAACACAGTAGCTATTTTCCCCGGTGCTTTCTCGGCATTAACAGCATCATAGGAGTTAACCGTACGTTCCTCGGCTGCAGTCAGTGGAACTTCTTTTACGGATACTCCCTTACGCTTCTCCCTCAGTTCATGCGATTTACGATATCTCTCAATCACAGTTACTGAGACTTGCTTAACGGTTAAGGTTAACTCATTCATAACTTCTCCCAAATTCTTCACAGAATCTATGACAGGATCAATCTTCTGAATTTTATTCTGTACATCAGCGGTAATTTCATTGGCATGTCTGACTGTAGTCTTCACTTCATAAGTCAGTTCATCCATCGTCTTCTGCACTTCCACCAAGGTCTGGCTTACTTTGTCGAGAGATTGCTTCGCTGACTGCAAAGTCTTAATTAGAAAGAAAACAAGTATTGCAAATGCGATAGCAACGAGAGCTACACTAAGTTCAATAATCATATTCATAACCCCTTCCAAATCTCATAAATAGCGGCTTTTCAGCCTTGTATACTGCATAGTTACCCCTAGTACCATAGGCCGAAACATTCTGTCGAGCGTTGTCAAAACTCCCTTCTCCCCTTTGTTTCAGAATCAAAGTCCCCGTTTATACAATGACTACAAATACAAAAAAAGGATAGGTGATATGTAATGTTAAAATGGTCCGCAATTCTACTAGTTGTAGCTGTAATCGCTGGTATATTTGGTTTCTTTAATCTTGTAGCAGCCGCTGCAGGTCTTGCAAAGATACTATTCTTCGTCTTCTTGGTTCTGTTTGTTGTTTCCCTCTTCACGGGACGCAGAGGTCGATCGATGTAGCCTCCTCCCATAAGTATCCATATATCTTATTCATCATGCAGAAAGTATAGGTCATTCGCACACAGATGTCACTTGAGAAAATAATAAAAATTTATGAATCTGGTTCATAATAAGGAGGAACTAAACATGAAAAAATTCGCCAGCATTACACTAGCCTTAGGACTTATGGCTTCAATAGCCGCTACTGCATCAGCCGCTGAGGTAACAGGTACAACTACAGACGCTACGACAGTTAATGGAAGCACTTACACTAATACTTTCGAAACGATCATTACGCCATCGGATATTACTCCAGCAACACCACAAATTGTTCTGACCGAAAAAACAGCCTTCCACTTTTCAGTCGGCAGTATGATTCCCGCAGGCTGGCTTAGCCCTCAAATGCTTGACACTACAGGTGAAGTGATTACGGATACTTGGGGCAATGAATGGAGAGAAATTTATACTTGGCTAGGAAAAGCGTGGGTTAAGGTTCCTGTGGCTGCCAATGTAATTATGTAATTAGCTCCGAAAAGCTGATAACAAGCATAAACGCCTTCGGCGTCCCTATAAGGACGGCAAGTGTTTATGCGAGAAATATAAGGATAATTTATAGCACGGAACGTATAAATCCTTATATTTACCAAAAGATACCCCCTCAGTAGATATGATTCTACTGAGGGGGTATCTTTTGCACTTACGCCGCCTTTGTTCACCCGTCACAAACATGCGATGCTGCCGCTTCTGTGTACCTATATAATTATCGGATGACCGATCCCCCAAAGAGGAAACGATTCGTCCAAGAAGCGCTTAACTGATCTACTTTTACCCCGCCTGAAGCTACGGAATACGTATGAATAATTTGTCCATCTCCCAGATACATAGCAACATGTGATATTCTAGCCTTGGATTTATCAATCCCTGCATAAGCTGAAGCAGAATTCCCTTTATAATCCATGAAGAACATTAGATCACCGCGTTTTAAACCTGAGGTAGACGTAACCACCGTACTGTTTGATTTTACCCAATCTCCCTGTTGACGAGAATCAGCAGGTAGTTTCAAATTCAGAGCATCCATGAAAATTTGGCGAATAAAATCAGAACAATCGAAGGTACTTGTATCATTTCTGCTAGATCCAAACTCATAAGGTGTACCAAGATAGCCCATCCCTGCTGAGATTACACTCTCGATTTGGGCCGAAGCCCCAGGTGTCGAAATAGGTGGTGCTGGTGGTACCGATGGTGTTGGTGTCGGCGTTACCGTCCCAGTCCCCCCGTTACCAGCAAACGAAATATATTGATCACTTGAACTTATATATCCAATGCTACCATCAGAGGTTTGAATTTGATACCAGTAGCTGTTCGGCTCTGCCAGAAGTTGTACTTGTTCCCCCTTCTTCAGAAGTCTCAGTACTTTTCCGCTTGTAGAAGGAGTAGTTCGAAGATTCACTCCGTACTTAATAGTTCCCGTTTGTGCTGATGGTGCAGTTGGTGTACCTACTGAAGATGAATTTACGCTGATATACTTATCATCCGTGCTTGTGTAACCTACGGATCCATCTGCTGTCTTCACTTGATACCAATAGTTATTCGGTTTTGCCACAATCTGCACTTGATCGCCCTTTTGCAAATACTTCACTACTTCTCCACTTGTAGAAGGTGTGCTGCGAAGGCGAACACTTGCCTCGATGACCGCGGTTTGACCGGCTGCTGCCGCCATAACTGAATTTGATGGACTTGAGGCTGCTGCTGCATTTCCAGGAGCAGATACTCCTAAACCTGCAACAATTGCAGCTGAAACCAACAAGGATGCTGTTAATTGCTTATGTGATTTAATCATACGTTCCCCCAATACCATGATGAGATTTCAACAAAGGTGTGTACTACATTCCTTTATGCCCTCATTATAGGCTTGCCCGGGATTTGGAACATGCTCCAAATTGCACATATAATCATGCCACTTTATGGTAAAATACAGGACTAAAGTCTTGAATCCTCCTTAAATATGTTTGTTTCTTCCTTAAATTAGCATTTTAAGTTTAATTTTTAGGTTCCACATGCACCTGCACATTCATAATATTATGCAGCTTGCTCATTCTCTCTTCGATGGAATCACTGATTTTATGCCCCTCTACCACTGTAATATTTGCGTCAACCTCCACTACAACATCCACGTGCACATGGTTCCCATGCACCCGTGCCTTTACATCTTTAATTCCTTCTACTCCCGGTGTACGAGCGATCGTACTGCGGAGATCCATCAACCGATCTTCATCAAAGCCATCCGTAAGCCGATAAGTTGAGTCACGGAAAATATCCCATGCTGTCTTTAAGATAATCAGCCCGACAACTACGGCTGCCGCAGAATCAATCCATGGCAGTCCGAACTGAGCACCCACAATTCCAACAGCAGCCCCTACACTAACCATAGCATCCGAAAAATTATCTTTTGCCGCTGCCATTAGTGCGCTACTATTTATCTGCTTAGCCAGCCTTTTGTTGTATATGTATACTCCCATCATTGCCACTGCACACACTAAAGCCACACCCGCAGACCATAGCTGCGGCGTTTCTTTTGCACGATCGAAAAAAGAACGCACCGCCTCCACAATGACCTGAATACCTACTACCGCCATAATAAAAGAGGCCAACAATGCAGCTACTGTCTCTGCCCGAAAATGTCCATAAGCATGGTCAGAGTCAGGAGGCTTTCTCGAAATCCGCAGACCAACCAATACGGCTGCCGATGCCACGATGTCAGTTAAATTATTGACCCCGTCCGCGACCAATGCATTAGAGGCGAATAGATAACCGCTAATCAGTTTGAATGTCGATAAAATGAGGTAAGCCGCTATGCTAACCCAAGCTCCACGCTCGCCTTTACGTATATCTTCGTAAATATCAACCATCTTGGCTATCTCCTCGTTTTCTGTTTGGTTAGAAAAGAATTCTTTCAATTATTCTTGCCCTTGTAGCAGCATTTAAAAACAATTAGAATAAAGTGAAGGACTTGCTTCGAAGGAGGTTATCATAATGAGCGAAAGCAATGAAAAAGGAAAAATCAATTTAGCTGAAGCTATCCGGCAAAAGCTGGAGCAGAAGAAACAACAATCTTCCTCCAAACCTGGATCAACTTTTCAGGCCGGCTCCGCCAAACCGCTAAAAAGTCAGAATAACAAAAAGCCTAACAACCAACGCCGTCGTACCGGCGGATCCTAGTACTATCTTATAAACATAAAAGGCTGCCTATCCCTCAGGGACAACGCAGCCTTTTATGCGTTCGTCTGCCTTAAAGGATGGGCTAGAACTCATCAAATTCATAACTAATTCTCTTTATTGTACAATTTGCCAACTGAAAACATGCGCTTTGGGAAACCTCAAGTGATAAGGCTTCCTGTCTTGCAAGCCCCGCGTATACTCCGCGTAGAATTCTACTTGTTAATCCATGTGTAACCGCAATGACCTGCGGAGAAGAAGACACGCTATCCAGCCAGTCTGTGACACGCTCTTGAACCGCCTCGTAGCTCTCCCCGTCTGGAGAGTGAAAGTACCAATCATACATAGTAGTTCCAGTAAGTCTATTGGCCCAGTCCTGTTCAATCTCTTTGAGCGTTAACCCTGACCATGATCCGACGGATACCTCACTTAGCCTGGAATCCGTTTCTACTTTATTGAAATCGAAACCTAAGATTTCACACAAAATCTGTGTACTTTGCAGCGCTCTCCCAAGCGGACTTGAAATCACCCTCCACTCGGAGGATTGATCTACGGAATAACGAAGCAGCCTCGCCATTTGTCTGACTTGTTCCACTCCATGCTCAGTCAGTGGTGAATCCAATTGGCCTTGGTAACGACCTTGCGTATTAAACTCGGTCTCCCCATGCCTCATAATAAAAATTGCTCTGTCCACAGCCTTCACCTACCGTTAACTTTTCGAAATTGAAATTATAAAGACAGCTACCCTAATCCTATAAGGATTAGAGTAGCTGCTTAACGGGTTCCTTCCGCTTAGCGGAAAGCAAATATTATACTTCTACAGGATACATGCGTTGGCGCATTTCCTTAATTTCAGGATTCTCCAAATACTCATCGTAAGTCATCGTGCGATCAATTACACCTGTAGGTGTGATTTCGATGATACGGTTAGCAATGGTTTGGATGAACTGATGGTCATGGGAAGTAAAGAGAATAGTCCCGTCGAAATCGATCAGTCCGTTGTTCAGTGCCGTAATGGATTCCAGATCCAAGTGATTGGTAGGTTCATCGAATACAAGCACGTTCGCACCGTTCAGCATCATCTTCGCCAACATACAGCGAACCTTCTCGCCCCCGGACAGTACACTTGCTTTCTTCAGTGCTTCTTCTCCGGCAAACAACATCCGTCCAAGGAATCCACGCAGGAACGTCTCATCTTGATCTTTAGAATACTGACGCAGCCATTCTACGAGATTCAAGTCCACGCCATCGAAATAGCTGGAGTTATCTTTCGGGAAATAAGCTTGAGTTGTAGTGACTCCCCATGCATATTCACCCGCATCCGCTTCTTGCTCGCCCATGATCACATCAAACAGAAGTGATTTAGGCTGAGAGTAAGGGCCCACGAAAGCAATCTTATCGCCTTTGTTAACTACAAAGCTGATTTCATCAAGAACCTTCTCACCTTCAACCGATTTGGTCAATCCGCTGATCGTCAGCAGCTGCTTACCTGCTTCACGTTCAGGTTTGAAGTTGAGGAACGGATATTTACGGTTGGATGGACGAATGTCATCCAGTGTAATTTTTTCGAGTTGTTTCTTACGAGAAGTTGCCTGTTTAGACTTGGAAGCATTGGCCGAGAAACGCTGAATAAAGGCTTGCAGTTCCTTGATCTTGTCTTCCTTCTTCTTGTTCGAATCACGCTGCAAAGCTTGAGCAAGCTGACTGGACTCGTACCAGAAGTCGTAGTTACCAACGTACATCTGGATTTTTCCAAAATCAATATCCGCAATATGCGTACATACTTTGTTTAAGAAGTGACGGTCATGGGATACGACGATAACAGTACCTTCATAATCCATGAGGAAGTTCTCTAACCAGCCTATGGATTCGAGATCCAAGTGGTTGGTAGGCTCATCGAGCAGGAGGTTATTTGGACGGCCAAACAAGGCTTGTGCCAAGAGTACCCGTACCTTCTCATTGCCGCTCAGTTCGGCCATTTTCTTATCATGCAGTTCACGCATAATACCTAGACCGATCAGCATAGCCGCCGCGTCAGGCTCTGCATCCCAGCCATTAAGTTCTGCAAATTCGCCTTCTAGCTCACCGGCACGTAGACCATCTGCTTCCGTGAAATCAGACTTCGCATAAAGCGCGTCCTTTTCTTTCATGATTTCATAAAGACGAGTGTGACCCATAATAACTGTTTCAAGTACTGGGAATTCATCGTACTCGAAATGGTTTTGCTTCAGAACTGCAAGGCGTTCACCTGGTGTTATATGAACATCACCCGTGTTCGCTTCAATCTCCCCGGACAGAATTTTCAGAAAGGTTGATTTACCAGCACCATTGGCACCAATCAAACCATAGCAGTTACCAGGGGTGAATTTTATGTTTACATCTTCGAAGAGAGCGCGTTTTCCGTAGCGGAGTGTTACGCCGCTTGTGCTAATCATTACGCATTACCATCCTTTTCACTTTAGGGTTTCGGCTCATTATAGCATAAAATCAGTGCAAAAATCCCGTGAAATAGGCATTTAAGCTGATCTCTCTCCTACGAAACTTATTCCAACTGTTTTAAGGCGACAACTTTCCAGGAGGAAATTTTTCAATTATTGTCCAGATGTGCGATTCTCCGATTGTACAACCAGTGTTTCTCCATAACTGAGCGTACGAATTCGGTTCTCAGAAATCCCGTGTTTAACTCGGGCGCTTTCCATGCGATCCAATGCTTCCCGGGCGGTATCATCAGCAAGTCTAAAGGTACCATAATGCATCGGAATCATGGTCTCCGCTCCTACATCTAGGAAGGCTTGTATCGCCTCCTCTGGATTCACATGCTGAGAGGTCATGAACCACTCCGGTTCATAGGCCCCAATCGGCATAAGCGTGATATCAATCTTATAACGGTTTCCGATCTCCTTAAAACCTGGAAAATACCCGCTGTCCCCAGCGAAATAAAGGTTCGGAGAAAGCCTCTTGTTCTCAGACTCGGCTGGCTCCAAGATATACCCACCCCAATGAGAAGTATTCGTATCCCAAGGCGTTCTCCGCGTCCAGTGCTGGGTAGGTACAAAAGTAAGCTTGATTTTTCCTAGCTTAATCTCCTGCCACCACTCCATTTCCATACAGTTGCGGAACCCTTTGCGAAGCATTTTTCGCTTCAGACCTACAGGAACTACAAGCGTCGTCCCTGCCCGATATAATTTGCGGATAGAGGCTATGTGCAAGTGATCATAATGAGAGTGCGAAATCAGAATCAGATCAATCGGCGGCACTTCACTAATCGCAATCCCAGGTTGTCCCAATCTTTTCTCAAAGCCTAGCCTTCTTGCCCAGATGGGATCTGTAATGATATTCATCCCCTCATATTGAAGGAAGAATGTTGAATGCCCAATCCACGTAATGGTAGACTCCAAACTATTCTCCGACAGATAAGATAATCTGGGCGGCGTATTTGGCACAACATATGAATAGTCCTTCTTCTTGCGACGACGCTCCTCACGCCACTGGCGAAATTCTTTTAGTGTTTTATCTGTACTTACATTGTCGACATTATGGTAACGAGTTTTAGGCATAAAGCACCTCTTCTACAGAGTTTGCCGCGCAATCCTAGCTTTAGCGAATATACTACAACTATATTGAACAGCAGCGCATTTTGCAAAATATACAAATAGCATAAGAAAGGTTCGCCCTTTTATTCATCGCATTGCAGAACTTAGCGAAATAATAGAAGTGTTATTTTGTGTTTCACGCCAGAAATGAGATAATATGTGTATAAAGTATGACGGTCCATATACCGTTCAAGGGGGAGCTACGTATGAAGATTACATTTATTGAACCGACTCCTAGTCCAAATACGATGAAGCTTCATTTGGACGAAAGTTTAGAACCCGGAATTCGCAGAACCTATACGCCAGAAAGCGAGCGTTCCGCACCTGCTTGGGCACGTGAAATGTTAACGATACCGGGCGTTACTAGCATTTATCATGCTGCTGACTTCGCAGCACTTGAGCGCAAAGGCAACGCTGATTGGGCGGCCATTCTAAGAGAAGTTCAAAGCCGCTTCGGGAGTAGTGACGGCTTGACTGGAGATTGGAGCCTAGCTGACGAGGATGCCGGTGCGCATTTTGGGGAAGCACAAGTCTTCGTCCAAATGTTCCGCGGAATACCGATGCAAATCCGCGTAAAAACAGGCGCGAATGAGGAGCGCATATCCTTAGCTAACCGCTTCACGAAAGCGGTTATGGATGTAGCCAGCGCCGTAATGATCAAAGAGCGCAAGCTCACCGATTACGGCGTGCGTTATGGCGAGCCCGCGGACATTGCGCGCGAGGTCGAGCAAGAGATCGAAGCGGCGTATCCGCAGGAACGCCTCGACTCCCTCGTGCAGCAAGCCATTGCGCACGGAGCCGAAGGCGAGTTCGTCGAGCAGAGACGAACTCGCACTCAGGATGAGCTGCTGCGAGACCTGAAGCATGAGGATTGGCGCGTGCGCTACGCCGCGCTAGAGGATCTTTCGCCGACGGCGGAGCTCCTGCCGGAGCTTAAGGCGGCGCTACACGATCCCAAGCTGCATATTCGCAGGCTTGCGGTCGTGTATCTGGGCGACCTTCGCACGCCCGAGGCGATGGAGCTGCTCTATGAGGCAATGGCAGACAGTGCGCCAGCCGTAAGACGTACGGCTGGCGATACCCTGTCCGACATCGGCGATCCTGCCGCCACGCCAGTGATGACGGCGGCACTAACGGATAAGAGCAAGCTTGTCCGCTGGCGCGCGGCTCGTTTCCTTTATGAAGTCGGCACATCCGAAGCTCAAGATGCGCTCACGCTTGCTGCGGATGATCCAGAGTTCGAGGTTGGACTTCAGGCCAAGATGGCTTTGGAGCGCATCGCCTCAGGTGAAGCTGCAGCGGGCACCGTCTGGCAGCAGATGTCAGAACGCCGCCGCAATTAACAGTGAAGTACCTGATTTTGTCATTGCTTTGAGATGTAAACTTGCTTTATACTAATTCCTGTTGTTTATAAATGAATGAAGTAAAGATAGCCTCGTCATACTAGGATGAGGTAGAGGTCGCGGATATAAAGAGTACGCGTGTGGAGACGTTAGAGCCGTCTATGAATCACGCCGAAAGGAATATCTGCCGAAGCTTGCGCTGTAGCTCTTACAGCGGTGCAGGCTGGGGCCGTTGCCGAAAGGCACGGAACTGTCACATTGTAGAGCCTGCGTAAGTAGCAGACTGCAATGTGTTGCGCTATCTTCACAGGGAGTATGATGCGGAGCTGTATAGATGGAGGCCGCAGACATAGTTTGCGGCTTCTTTGCGTTTACAGAATTTGTATGTTTCGTACAATCATCCATAACCTTCTGGAAATCACGAAGTATACCTCCCGTTTTGCGGGAGTCAGCAGCTCAGCACTCCCCGTTCATGAACAGTAAGATTAGATCATAAGGAGTGTCATATTCATGCAGGGCAATCAGCAAAACCCAGCGCAAGGCAACATTAATCAGCCTGCGCTAAAAAAATCGTTCAAAGCAAGACATTTGACCATGATCGCGCTTGGCGGATCTATTGGTACGGGTCTGTTTCTAGCCAGTGGCGGTGCGATCGCTTCAGCAGGACCTGGTGGAGCGCTTCTAGCTTATACGGCTGTGGGTGTAATGGTTTATTTTCTCATGACTAGTCTTGGGGAGCTTGCCACCTATTTACCGGACTCCGGGTCTTTCAGTACCTACGGTACTCGTTTCGTCAGTCCCGCCTTTGGCTTCGCCATCGGGTGGAACTTCTGGTATAACTGGGCGGTTACGATTGCAGCAGAGCTATCGGCAGCTACCGTCATCATTAAATATTGGTTCCCGGACAGTCCTTCCTTTCTCTGGAGTCTGGTGTTCCTACTGCTGATGTTCGGCCTTAATTTCCTATCTGCTCGTGGCTACGGGGAATCAGAATATTGGTTTGCCATTATCAAAATCATTACCGTTATCGCCTTCCTCGTTGTCGGAGTCCTCATGATATTCGGCATTATGGGTGGAGAAGCCGTAGGCTTCAGTAACTTCCAAATCGGGGGCAGCTCCTTCCATGGTGGCTTCTTCGCCTTCGTCGGGGTCTTTATGGCAGCCGGATTCTCGTTCCAGGGTACCGAGCTAATCGGTGTTGCTGCTGGTGAGAGCGAGAACCCACGCCGCAACGTTCCAATTGCGATCCGCCAAGTATTCTGGCGTATATTAATCTTTTATATCCTTGCTATATTTGTAATCGGAATGTTGATTCCTTATACGAATCCAGATCTTCTACGCGGGGGTATCGATGATATCGGAGTCAGTCCGTTTACGATCGTGTTCAATAAGGCAGGGCTTGCAATTGCTGCATCCGTAATGAATGCCGTCATTCTAAGCTCCGTATTATCAGCCGGGAACTCCGGGATGTACGCCTCTACCCGTGTCCTGTATGCAATGGCTAAGGATGGCATGGCTCCACGCGCACTGGGCAAGCTCAATCGCCGTGGTGTCCCTGTTGGCGCTTTGCTAGTAACTACGGCTGTCGGAATGCTCGCCTTTCTCGCTTCATTCTTTGGTGACGGAGCCGTATATAACTGGCTACTGAATGCCTCTGGTATGTGCGGATTTATTAACTGGTTGGGTATTGCAGTCTGCCATTACCGTTTCAGACGAGCATTTATAGCACAAGGGCATTCGCTAGATGAACTACCTTACCGAGCTAGATGGTTCCCATTCGGACCTATCTTTGCCTTAGGACTTTGTATTGTAGCTATTCTCGGTCAGAATATGGGCGCCTTCTCAGGCGGAAATATCGACTGGTATGGTATCGCCGTTTCCTATATCAGCTTGCCGCTGTTTGTCTTGATCTGGGTCGGCTATCGCTGGTTCCGGAAGAGTAATATTATTCCTTTGGATAAATGCGACCTAAGTACTCACCCAGAATAAATAGACCCGGTAAAAGTGGGTGTCTCAAAAGTAACTTTAGGCAACCTGAGTGGTAAAATATTGTTAAAATGCAAATAAAGGAGCTAAGCAGTCTGTAGACGCCTAGCTCCTTTATTTTTGGCTTTCCCTGCAGCTAAGCTAGGTGAGAGGAATTAGGGAAAATCTCCCTAAAAGTAGATGGAAAGCTCTTTAATTGAATGCAATTAGGGAATTACTCCCTAATAATTGAGTCAATTATATATATTTACCACCAAATAGGATGAATTTCAGGGAGGAATTCCCTGATTATTAGTCTTAAGAGCTGAAATCGCTGAATTTCAGGGACATTTTCCCTAATTGTTAATCGGTGGTAATCCAGTTTGTAGGCATTAATGAAGTATCACACAAAGAGACTTACAAACAAGAACCATTAAAAGTCAAGGAATATCCCGTAGCCATTTAGGCTTATGGGATGTCCTTTTTTTGTTATCCTTCTATTCCCAAGTCACAAACACTTTGAGATCACCCGTATTGTCAAAAGCAGAACTGGAGTAAGATACATCCTCTAGTCCAAGCTTATATAGCTCCTGCAGATCATTCTTAAGCTTGGTCCCACTCCCTTGATAACGGAATAATATAGACACCTCACCGGAGGCAATTGCCTTATTCGCTAGCCGAGTCAGATCTCCTACCGAACGTACAATTAGCTCCTCGGCATATAGCTCATAATTGAGATCCTTCTGAAGCTGTTTATAGACAGCCGCATTCTGTCCTCCACGCTCCACAAGCGCAGTCAAGGTCTTATGATAACCTACAGAAGCTGCCGGATAAGACTTTGTCCAGCTATGGTCCTGACGCATCTGGGCATCCGTTCTCAAGTAGTATGCTGTGCTAACCACACCTGCCTTATCAGGTGTCGGGTCATCCCAAGTTGTGTCGAGATGATACCACCGTCCATCTAACAGCACAAGATTCCAGGCATGCAACTGGCTGCGTCCTCCAGGCTGTTTGGCTGTACCCTCAACGATCTTATTCGTGAATCCAGCCTCCTTTAACAGCTTATAGGTCAACAGCGAATACCCTTGGCAAACGGCGCTGCCACTCTTCAACCCTTCATAAGCTGTGTACTTGCGATATGAGGTATCATACTTCAGATGAAGCACAACCCAGTCGTGGATAGCCTTCACCTTCTGATGATTGTTCATGCCCGGCGTTATGATCTTCTTCAGCGCAGCCTTCACTTCTTTGTTCACAAAAGCCGTCTGCTCCAACGTCTCCAAATATTTCACTTCCACCGTAACTTTTACAGAGCTTGAGCTTCCTCGATAAGTATATCCGTAGCTGTCTATAATGTAATACAAATAAGGGTCACTAGCCATCGCTTGATCCAGGGCCGCTTGTATTTTCGTTTTCAAATTTGAAGCTTTGCTCTCATAAGTAAAAGTAATGGTCTCTCTACGGTTGTTCATTGCACCCGTTAGCTTCTGCGCTACTTCGTTTACAGAACGAAGGGTGGGTGAACTCGAAGCCGCATAAGCATGACCCCAGCCCCAATAAATCATTGGTGGAATAGCAGCGAATATAATCACTCCTCCCAGAATGATCTTTACTAGTGTAAAGCGTTTTTTCCACATATATATTCCGTTCCTCCGGCTCCTATAGACTTATAATGAACCCTACCATTTAATAGATAATGAGCGTTTAGGTAAAAAAAGACTGCTCCCTGTAGAATAATTCTACTCTGAGAACAGCCTATATGCTAGAAAGATATGTTTTATTCGCTTTGCGGTGTAATAATATAGCTCTCTCCTATTACGGTTTCAAATTCCATCTCTAGCCCTACTTGTGAACCATCAGAACTTTGAATGAGCAAAGGCTGATGACTATAAATCCTGCACAGTTGTCCATGAGTCGAGGTCAGTTCTGCCTTCGTTAAGCGCCCCTCACGCCATTCTATATTTGTGATAAAGCCGCCTCGGGCTACCAACCCTTTCACACTACCGTCAGACCATCCTTCTGGAAGAGCAGGCAATAATTCAAGCCCTTCCTGATGACTCTGCAAGAGCATCTCAGCAATCCCGGCTGTAGTTCCGAAGTTACCGTCAATCTGAAATGGAGGGTGATTACCGAATAAATTGGGCAGACTTGAATCTTGCAAAATACGACGTAAACAGCTATACGCACTCTCTCCATCCTTCAAACGCGCATACAGATTAAGTAGCCAGGCTGCACTCCATCCCGTGTGTCCTCCTCCACCTTCTAAGCGCTTCTTAAGCGATAACGATGCGGCCTCCGCTAGCTCCGGTGTGGAGGAAGGACTAATTACATTCCCGGGATATAAATCATACAAATGAGAGACATGGCGATGCCCAGGCTCTTGTTCAGCAAAATCCTCATTCCATTCACGAATACGTCCGTCCGGTGCAATCCCCGGGTGGGCAAGCAGCTTTTGCTTCTGCATGAGCTCTTGACGCAGTTCATCATCGGTATTCAAAACCTCAGCAGCCTGAATACAGTGTTTAAACAATTCAGCGATGAGCGATAAGTCCATGGCTGAGCCAGCCGAGACACTGCATGGCGTGCCGTCAGCAGTCAAGAATACATTTTCCGGTGAGGTAGACAGACCCGTTGTCCATCTTCCATCAGGCAGCTCTACCAGCCAATCCAGACAAAATAACGCGGCTCCCTTTAACAAAGGATAAGCTGTGTTGCGCAAATATTCCTTATCTGGACGAAAAGCATAACGCTCCCATAGATGGCGAGAGAGCCAAACACCCCCCATTGGCCAAAATGCCCACATCGCCTTGCCGTCTGACGGAGACGTCATACGCCACAAATCTGTATTATGATGCACCGTCCAGCCACGTGCGCCATAATGAATATTTGCTGTACGGCTGCCAGCCACACTAAGCTCCATAATAAAATCAATTAAGGGTTCATGGCATTCACCCAAACCACATAATTCGGCTGGCCAATAATTCATTTCAGTGTTTATATTGGTCGTATAATTGCTGTTCCATGGCGGCTGGAGATAGGGATTCCAGATCCCTTGCAGATTCAGAGCTTGCGTCCCCGGCCGTGAGCCAGCAATCATCAGGTAGCGGCCATACTGGAACAGCAGCGCTTCTAGCGCAGAATCTGCTTGACCTTCGCGGTACCGTGTCAGTCGCTCATCCGTGGGAAGCTCTATTTCGGAGGAAACTGGTGCAAGCGTTAACTCCACGCGCCGGAATAAGGACTGATGGTCCTCCAGATGGCGCTGCTTCAGCTCTGCATATTCAGTAGAGGATATAGCCAGTTGTTCTAGGCACATCTCCGAAGGCAGCTTACCGCCGCTTCCTGGCTTCCGGTCATACCCGGCAAAATCGGTTGCTGCAGCCAGACGGATGGTAATGGAGCGAGCACCTGTAACCGACAACATGCCGTTCGCTGCTGCACAATTACCGCCATCTGTACGGATTTTCAATCCCGCTGCGAAGCTTATGCCAAGGCCTTCTTCGTATAACACAGCACGTGGATGATCCCCTGCATAATTATCAGCCACATGCGATGGGGCACGGCCAGCCATGATCAGCATGCCGTCCGAAGTTAGCTCCGAGCAGAAAGGATGCGGCGAAGTTAGCTCCACCGAGAAATCAGGTAGAACTCCCCGCCCTTCTCTCCCTTCTGCACGAATATGAATAGCTATAAGTTCATCCGGCCTGCTGGCCAGCACTTCTCGCACAATCCTTACGTCCCCTGTCGTATAGGATACAGTAGCCAGCCCCTGAACCAAATCAAGCCCCCTCCGGTAATTCTCTACAGGACCCGCAAGATTGAACTTCATTCGCAAATCCCCGAGCGGTTGATAGGATTCGGTCCGTCTGCCTAACATCTTGGCTTCCATCAGCGCTTCTGCTTCCTTGTATTTCCCCTCCGCCACTAATTGCTTAGCCGGACCCAAATGACGTAGCGCCTCATAATTTGCTGTATCCCGCGGAAAGCCCGACCATAAGGTGTCCTCATTAAGTTGAATTAGCTCTTCTTCCGCTCCGCCAAAGATCATGCCGCCTAGTCTCCCGTTACCCACGGGCAGTGCCTCTTCCCAAACAGCTGCCGGCTGCTTGTACCAAAGCTCATCCCTTCCAGTATTTTTGCTCTCTCCCACGTACATTCCTCCTATCCTATAATTATAGATGAAAAGAAATCGGCGGGAAGCCCGGACTTTCGTTCGGACTTCCCGCCATCTACTTGCTTCTATTGTATTAGCCTTGAATTAGCAATTAATCATTCCAAAGCTTCACGCGTTGTTTAACCAGCTCTTCACGCATATCTTCAGCTTTCGTTACACCGGCTTTATCCAGTTCAGCCATGTAAGTATCCCAAACTTTATCGAAATCAGCTGGTTTGGACAAGATGGCTTCAGGAATACGTTTCCAAGTGATGTCTTTCAGCTTGTTGTCAAGAACAACAATTTCGCTATCCCCAGGAATGGTGATGTTCCAAGCTGCGCCCCAAGGCTTAACTTTGAATTCATCTTCGCTTGGGAAAAGATCTTTCCATGTTGTTGCTTTATAAGCTGCAAGTGTTTCTTTTTCTACAGCATTGTAACCTACGGTTACTTGTTCAGGGAAACGGGTTGTGTAGTAGTTACCAGTAGGGTCTAATACACCATCGCCATAGTGAGCACTAAGCAATGCGTAGTTTGATCCGACATTACCTAAACCAGTTTCCTTTTGGAAGTTGGTTGTGTCATTATATTTACGGTTGTTTACATCTTCAGGAATGACGCGTTTGCCATCTACAACGTTGTAGTGCTTGCCTTCAATACCCCAGTTAATCAATACTTGACCCTCATCGGAAGCGAGGTAGTCCAAGAACTTAATCGCACGAACCGGATCTTTAGCATCTACACTGATCCCGACTCCGCTACCGCCCATGAAGCCTGTTGGCCAGAAGGAAGCTTCTTTGTACTCCTCAGACAAGGTTACTGGATAGTGTCCATATCCTTGATCCAGCTTACCTTCCGCTTTTAAAGCTCTTTCTCCATCGCCATAACCCCAGTCTTGGTCAATCAGGCCGATAACACGGCCGGTAGCGATTTTTGCTTTATATTGGTCATACTTTTGAACGAAGCTTTCTGGATCAAGCAATCCAATATCGTTCATATGGTTGAGCCAACGGAAATATTCTTTTTCAGCAGGACGACGGAAGTGGTATGTTACTTCTTGTGTATCGATATCAATTGCATATTCACCATCGTCAGGGGAACCCGTAGTAATAAACGCTGGGTTGGTTACTGTGATGTACATGTACCAATCGTCTGCATTCAACGTTAAACCAATGTTTTTGTTACCATTTTCATCTGTAGGGTGTTTTTCAAGGTATGACTTGATTACATTCTCATAATCTTGAACGGTTTTAATTTCTGGGTATCCAGCTTCTTTAACCGCTCGGTGCTGTAGCTCGAATCCACCGCCTGCATCAAAATATTTATTATCTACACCTGCATAAGTAGGAATTGCATAAATGGCATGGTCATCATCACTATAACGAGAGCGTTTCATACCTTCTTCGCCCAATACTTTTTTGATGTTCGGAGCATATTTTTCAATCAGATCTGTAAGATCTAGCATGGCACCTGCATCTACCAGCTTACTCACGTCAGTCTTGGCACTGATCAGATCCGGATAATCACCGCTCGCTGCGATCAGCGCTACTTTTTGAGCAGGGTCACCAACCGCGTACTCAGCATTCAAGGTTACGCCTGTTTTTTCTGTGATTACTTTACCTACTTCATCTTGCATACCCGTCCAGTTTGGGTTAGGGTCAGCACTAAAGAAAGTCATCGTGAGCGGAGAAGTATCTTCAACCGCATTGGCCGCATTGGACGAATTCCCCTTATTTGTTGCATTTCCAGCTGCATCTCCAGCTGCGTTATTCCCGTTGTTGCCACCACAACCTGCGAGCATACCGAGCATCATAATAGAAGTGAGTGTAAGTGCAGTTGCTTTAGCTTTTATTTTTCTATTATTCCCCATTAATAAACCCTCCTTAAAATTGTTTATCTATCGTATCACAGATAAAACCTGTTAATACTCATTACAAAACTTACCAAGTATAAAGAAAACGGATACATAATACTCTTAAAACTTAGGGGAGACTATGCTCCCCTATAAGCTGTGATTAGCTCTTCACAGCGCCAAGTGTCATCCCTTGAACAAAGTACTTCTGAATGAACGGATAAACCAGCAATATTGGCACGGTTACGACAATCGTAATCGCCATTTTGATAGACTCTGGCGAAACCTGATTCGATGCTAGAGAAGCAATGTTGGAGCGGTAATCTCCACCATTCCCACTGGTTGTACTCTGCAGAACCTTCATCAGTTCATATTGCAGTGTAGTCAAATGTGGACTTGAACCATTATACAAATACGTATCAAACCATGCATTCCATTGACCTACCGCTAGGAACAGCGCGATCGTTGCCAGCGCTGGCTTCATCAGCGGAAGGATGACACGCCAGTAGATAGTAAAGTCATTCGCTCCATCCAGCTTCGCTGATTCCTGCAGTGCATAAGGCAGACCATCAATGAAGGAGCGGATAACGAAGACGTTAAAGGCACTAACCAGTCCAGGTAATACATAGACTGCAAAGCTGTTCATCATATGGAGATCCTTGATCAGCATGTATATTGGAATCATTCCTCCAGAGATATACATGGTCATCGCCAAGAATGTGGAGACGAACTTGCGGCCTGCAAAATCAGGACGGCTAATCGTAAACGCCAGCATCGAGGCACTGATCAGCCCGAACAAAGTACCGACGATTGTCCGCAAAGCGGAAATTTTGAACCCGGTGATCAGTCCTGAGAAACTGAAGATTTTCAAGTAATTGTCCCAGGTAAATTCTCGAGGATAAATGGTGATACCGCCGCGCACACTATCCACTGAATCATTCAGCGAGATCGCAAGCACGTTCAAAAACGGGTAGATCGTGATTACAACCACGAACAGGATTACAAAGTAAACAATGAAGTCAAAGATCCGGTCTGACCACGACTTTCCGGTGATAGCTGTGTTTCCCACTGTAACGCTCTCCTTTCAAGAAAAGGGCAATTTTGCTGCCACGATTGTTAGAAGGGCCCTCTGTGTTACAGAAGGCTCTCTTTAGTTGTACGTTTGAAGATTCCATTAATCGTAAACAGCAGGATTACACTGATCACTGAGTTGAATATATTGATCGCGGTACCGTAGGAATATCTCGCCATGCCTAGTCCATATTTCAGAGAATACAGATCCAACACTTGAGAATAGTCGGTAACGAGGTTGTTTCCAAGCAAGAATTGCTTCTCAAAGCCGATATTTAGCAAATTACCGATCGACATAATGAGTAGCACTGTAATCGTCGGGCGGATACCAGGAAGAGTAATATGCCATACCTGGCGGAGCCTGCTGGCACCGTCCACTCGAGCCGCTTCGTACAGTTCAGGTCCAATACCCGAGATGGCCGCAAGGTAGATGATCGCATTCCATCCGGTTTCTTTCCAAACATCAGATAATGTAACGATTCCCCAGAAGAGATGGCCCTGAGCCATGAACTGGATTGGCGAGTCTATAAATCCAATTGTTAACAAGAGATCGTTTACAAGACCATTTTCGCTAGATAACATTTTAGTTACAATTCCCGCTGCAACCACCCATGATACAAAGTGAGGCAAATACGAGACGGTCTGAGCAAATCGTTTAAAAAATCCAAGACGCAATTCATTGAGCAATATTGCAAATGTTATCGGAAAGATAAAACCTGCGATGAGGCCCATTCCGCTCATCGCCAGCGTGTTCCGTAGTGCCAGTAGGAATTGCGAATCGCTAAACAGTGTCTTAAAATGTTCGAAGCCTACCCATTCTTGTTCAAAAAAGCCGCGTGCGGGCTTGTACTTTTGAAACGCCATCGTCCAGCCCCATAATGGGAGATAACTGAAGACGAATGCCCAGATCACAAAGGGTATCGACATCATCCACAAATACTTTTGATTCTTAAAGCTTCTCCAAAACCGTCCTCCTGAAGCAGGCTTTTTGTTGCGCATTCGGGTGTCCGGCGGGATTTGAGCAGTTACTGTGTCCGCTTTCATAAAGCCCCTCCTCTCTATGTCATCATTCTAAATCTTTGTAAGCGATTGCAGTACCCTATAAATTCGACTTAAAATCAGGTGAAAATTAGAGATTTTTGTCCAGGGTGAATTCTCATTTCGGCTCATCGACACAGGGGGGGCTAATGCTGCTGACGTCTGCATTATTCTTTGGATTGAACTCCTAAAAACACTTTGCTTGCTGGATATTAGTCACTACGAGGAATATTTGAACTTCCGATCGCTGTTAATCCTCAGATTTCCTGATTTGAACCGCTTCTCGCAGTAGAAATCCGAGGATAGCATATGCTTTCGAAGCGAGCTTTTCTACGAAAAGCTTTCGGGCGAACGCTCCGCTTCTACAGTTCCAAATATTCCTCTTCGCTCCTTTACCAGCAGATGTTTAGAACCCTGATTCTAAAGAAAATGCATTAGCCACCCACCCGCATAAGCTTAAGCAGGTGTCTATTTAACTACATTAATACTTCACCACGTACAATTGGTGGGAGTAGGGAAAACAAAAAAAAGACCCGTGGACTGAAGTTCAGAAAACCGCCTGAACTCAGCCACGGGTATAACAGACAAGAACACCACACCAACCTTAAATGCTTTTACGATAAGAAGTTGGTGAGATTCCTACATATTTACGGAACTTAGCGTTGAAATAATCGGGGTTCATATACCCAACCTTCTCGGCTACCTCATATACTTTCATTCCTTGCGTCAGAAACTCTTTCGCCTTCTCAATCCGCACTTTGTCCACGTACGTATTAAAGTATTCTCCTGTGGTGTTCTTAAACATCTTACCTAGATAAGCGCTGTTGTAGCAGAATAATTCGGATAAGGTCTCCAGCTTTAGGTTCTCATTGTAGCGGCGGTTGATGATCTCCGTGATCTTCTTAATTTCATTTCCGCGCCCACTGGTCATCTGACCCGCAATTTCTTCGAGAAATGAGACAGCCTGATCCTGCAAATCGGACAAATAATAACTTTGATAGAGTTCCCCTATTGGTGGGGAGTGCTCTGCTGCATAGGTACGAATTTCCGGATACGTAGGCTCCAGACGAGCCAAAACAGTACTAAGGAGTCTCACAAAGGTCTCTTTAATTCGCAATTCATCACTGCCCGCGGCTATAAGCTCAGCACAGATGGTCTGCACGATCGGTCGAATCGCGCTCAGACTTCCGGTTTCTACTGCAAGCAAAAGTCGGCTCTCCGTATCTTGCAGCTCTTCTGTCTCCTCCTTCATTCCCGTCAGAAATCCTGAAGCATCTGCACTGATGATAGTCCCCTTCTTGAAGAAGAAAGCGCGTCTTGATAGCTCCCGTGCTATACTCAATGATTCTCCCGCCAGTTCAGGTCGGGATACTACTCCCCCCGCTACTGCAATGAAGTCGTATTCCATTTTTACTATCATATCTGATAATTCATTGTATAATTCTTCTCGTTTAATAGCACTCGGGTCCGGATCCTTCATTAGAACGCCCAGATACTGTGACCACGTAAAGAATGAAGCGTTAGGATGTTTACTAAAATGCTGCTCCATCACTGTTTTGATTTGCTGGAGACCCTCCTCATTGGCACCAGCTTTCTTTCTTAACTCAATGAGGATGACTTCATAATCCCCCTGTTCCAGTCCTAGCGCCTCCGCATGTCTGCTGAGGTCCGCGTCCGTTTCCTCCTCCGAAGTCGGCTGCAGCAGCGTTCGAAGTAATGCTTCCCTATTGCGGGCGGGCTCCTCCTCATTCCAGTCACTAAACCGCTGTTCCTGCTCAATCGTTTCGCGGAGCTGCTCCAGACATACAATCATCTCATCTTCATCGACTGGCTTCAGTAAATAACCGTCAATCCGAAAACCAATCGCCCGCTTAGCATATTCAAAATCCGCATGTCCACTTAGGATTAGCACATGGCTCTCTGAACCTTCATTACGAAGCTCACTGATCATTTCCAGACCATCCATTCCAGGCATGCGGATATCCGCTACTATAAGCTCCGGGTAGAAGGTATGATATTTTTCGATGGCTTGCAAGCCATTAGCTGCTGTTGCTACCACCGTATAACCGAGCTTCTCCCACGGGATCAGACTACGTAGCCCTTCCCGCAGCTTCGGTTCATCATCGACAATCATCACTTTTATCATAGTTTGTTGTCCTCCATTGGTATGCAGAAGAAAATTATCGTACCTACATTAGGTTTACTCTCAATCGTTAGCCCATATTCTGCGCCATAGGATAGCTTTAACCGGTCATGGACATTGCGAAGTCCAATCCGCTCGCCTTCACGCTCTTCTTGGCGCTCAAGTGTATTCAGTAATTCCTCCAGCTTATCGGGAGATATCCCTACCCCATTATCTGTAATCGTAAATTTCGCGTGATTTCCAGCTTGTACAACTTCCACCGTCACAAATGCACCTTCCATTTTATTATCCAGTCCGTGGATGACTGCATTCTCGACAAGCGGCTGAATAAGGAGTGGTGGCATATAGATAGACTCTACAGCCGGATCTATAATAAATTGATATTTCAATCTTTCTTCATAACGGAATTGCTGAATATCCAAGTAACAACGTACCACCTCTAATTCCTGACTCAGCAAAACATTACTCCGGCCTACCTCTAAGACACTTCGCATCATTTTACCTAAAAGACGCACCACACGGGCAATTTCCACTTGTCCCTTCATATGTGCTTCCATCCGAATCGCTTCTAGTGCATTGAACAAAAAATGCGGGTTAATCTGACTCGCCAGCATTTTGAATCGTATATCATTTTGCTTCTGCTCTAGCAGACTGTTTTGAGCATTGGATTCCTGTACTTCATACATCAGATCATTAATGCTGCGTACCATGGAATTGAATTGACGGGCTAACAGGGCGATTTCATCCTTGCCATCAATCTTCAATGTCGTATCAAAATCCCCAGTACTGACTCGGTTAATATGTCTGCTTAAATGCAGCAACCGTCGTGAAAACAATGAGGAGAAGCTATATATAATTAAAAAGGCCAATAGAACACTTATCGCAATGACAGTAATCGAAAGCTTAATGACTTGATTGGGTTCTTTAACTATACTTTCAATCGAAAAAACAGATATAATTCGTAGTGCATTTCGGCTGGCTTGTGGTTTAAGCTCCTCTATCACAATTTTAGAAGCTTCACCATCTACTACCGCTTCATAGCTTCCGCTTCCTTGACCCAAGAGGGTCGTGTCAAAGGAAACGTCCGCCAGCGTTTTGCCTGTCCGCTCTTTGCGGTTCGCTGCAATGATATTGTCCTGATCATCGACAATCATAGTATCAAAAGATTCTTGGCTTAGAATGGATGCAAGCTGCTGACTGTTCACATTAATAACGAGTACACCTATTTTGCTGGAGCCCTCCAGCTCAATTTTGCGAACAAGGCTTAAATAATTCCGCTTATCACGCTCATCTTCAATATATTCCCAACCGACAAGACTATCGTACCGCTGTGCTCTTTGATACCACTGGCTCTCTCTAATCTCCGCCGTTGGATTGATTAGCTCCCAGTTGTTAAGCAGCGTAGCATTATCAGTGTACAAGCGAATGTTGGATATTTCTTTATATAACCTTAGGTATTCACGCATATCTGAGTAATCCCGGTATGCTTCCACCACATCATAAGTGCTAACATACTGACGTACGGCAAGTTTTTTCAACCGTGCATCATAACTTAAACGATAGGCGATATCTTGAGATACACCAATGACTTCTTCCGTTCTTTTCTTTACCCTGTCTACGTTAATTGAAGCTTGCTCCAATGCACTCTTGAACGCCATGGTCCTCATTTCAATCGTAAGATATCCGCCTACCAGTAACACAGGAAGTAATGTAGTGAGTAAAAAAGCGAGCAACAGCTTATTGCGGATTTTGATGTCATTCAACAACTTTACCATCCATTGGAACATGGCCTTCCGCCCCCCGAAACCTTGACTATCTCATCCAGTGCTTAGCTCTGCCCTGATGATATCCCATACTTTACAGAAGTATAATGAAAACGGCAACAATTTTGAACATTACCTATCCACACACTCCTCCATAATTAAGCTGGTTATAAAAAGGTCCTCCGCCATATGCGAAAGACCTTTATCATCAGTTATAAATACAATGGCACTTTATTGGCGGTATGCAGCCAGCTTGTTATTCAGTTCACGAGTCTGACCGTAGACTTCCTGATAGAGGTTGAATAAACCGTCATAGATTGCCGCTTGCTTCGGATCCGGTTTATATACATCCGCAGGACGGATGAAAGCTTCTGCACATGCACTAAGTGATGTGAACCAGCCACTACCGTAAGCTGCCAACATCGCTGCTCCCATGGCCGGACCTTGCTCACTTTCAAGCTTCACGATGGATGCATTGAAAATATCTGCTTGCATCTGGAGCCATGCCTCATTTTTAGCCCCGCCGCCGATCGCAATGATTTCTGTAATTTCTTTGCCTGAATCACGTACAATCTCGATAGATTCACGTAGCGAAAAGGTAATGCCTTCTAATACGGAACGTGTAAAATGTGTCAACGTATGCCCTGAATCCATACCAATAAAGCTTCCGCGAATATTCGCATCTGGATGTGGTGTACGTTCTCCTACTATATAAGGTGTAAAGAGCAGTCCGCCGCTACCCGCTGGAATGGAAGAGACTCCATTTAGCAATTCATCAAAGCTCTTGTCTGCCGCAAAGGTTTCTTTGAACCATGTAAGGCTATGACCCGCAGCTAGAGTAACACCCATGATATAGTAGGCATCCTTTTCACCATGGTTGAAGAAATGGACTTTACCTTCGAGATTTAAATCTTTGTTGCTCTCATAGGAAAGAACCACGCCAGATGTACCAATACTGCACATCGTCCGGCCTTCACCTAGAACCCCTGCTCCAAGTGCTCCACATGCATTATCCGCACCACCAGCAAATACCTTTGTTGATGATAAGAGACCAGATGCTTCAGCAATATCCGGCAATAACGTTCCTGTCTGTTCAAAGGACTCTACCAGTCTAGGACAAAGGGAAAGTGGAAGTTCAAAAGCTTCAGCAATTTCAGCACTCCACGTTTTAGAACCTACATCCAATAGAAGCGTTCCAGCAGCATCAGAATAATCCATCGCATAATCACCAGTCAACCGGAGACGCACATAATCTTTTGGTAAAAGGAACTGGTACGCTTGTGATAATACCTCTGGCTCATTCTCTTGCACCCATAGAATTTTAGGAAGCGTGAAGCCTTCTAACGCACGGTTTCTAGCGACCTCAATAAGCGTTGCTCCAAGCGTCTTCTCTATTCTTCTGCACTGTGCAGTAGTACGTGTATCATTCCAAAGAATGGCCGGACGAAGCACTTGACCTTCCTTATCCACTAGTACCAATCCGTGCATTTGCCCGGAGAAGCTAAGACCATCAACTTGCGATGGATCTATGCCCGATACTTCGATTAGGCGACGAAGGCTGACCAGCGTTCCTTTTACCCAGTCCTCTGGATTTTGTTCGCTCCAGTTCGGCTGTGGTCTGCTTAGCGGGTAGGATTCAGAATGCTCAAAAGCAACCTTGCCCTGTGGGTCCACTAGCACAGTCTTCACTGCGCTAGTGCCCAAATCTACACCTATAACGTATTTCATTTTTGACCTCCTAAAAGTTTTGTGAGCATAGGCTTCATTGAATTACTTCGAGCAAAACTTACTTCGTAAGCATCCACTTAGTTTTATGGAGCTTAGCTACTTGATTCTCTTCGAAATAAAACTTACTTCGTAAGCATCCTGCTTAGTTTTGTGAGCATAGGCTTCATTGAATTACTTCGAGCAAAACTTACTTCGTAAGCATCCACTTAGTTTTATGGAGCTTAGCTACTTGATTCTCTTCGCAATAAAACTTACTTCGTAAGCATCCTGCTTAGTTTTGTGAGCGTTTCTAGAATTTCTTTGTACAAAAAAGGGGCTGCCGAAGAATGCTCTCTTCAGCAACCCCCGTTGCATTTGTTCAAACTGGAATCAAAGCCTAAGCTTCAAGCTCCCTGTAAATCCTACTCAGCCAAAATGTATTGGTTAAGTGTAGCTCTCAAGTATTCTTGACGTCCGGATTGGTTAGGACGTGGGTTCTCATTGTTCAAAGCATATTCAGCCAAGGAAGCCAGTGTTGCTTTGCCGGATACGATATCCGCGCCAACACCTTCATTGAAGCTGCTGTAACGTTTTTCAACAAAATCTTCGAATACGCGATCTTCGATCAATTTAGCAGCTACTTTCAAGCCTTTTGCATAAGTATCCATACCAGCGATGTGTGCTAGGAACAAATCCTCAGGCTCGAAGGAAGGACGACGTACTTTAGAGTCAAAGTTGATTCCGCCTTTGCCAAGACCATCATTCTTGAGTACTTCATACAGTGTGAGTGTTGCATCGTAGATGTTAACTGGGAATTCATCAGTATCCCATCCGAGCAATGTATCACCTTGGTTAGCATCAAGCGATCCGAGCATGCCGTTGATACGAGCTACACGAAGCTCATGTTCAAAAGTATGACCAGCAAGTGTAGCATGGTTAGCTTCAAGGTTCAGCTTGAAGTGCTTGTCGAGGTTGTATTTTTGCAAGAATGAGATCGTTGTTGCTGCATCGAAATCATATTGATGTTTCGTAGGCTCTTTTGGTTTAGGCTCGATCAGGAATTGACCATCAAAGCCGATTTCCTTAGCGTAATCTACAGCCATGCTGAACAGACGAGCAATGTTATCTTGTTCAAGGCCCATATCTGTATTCAGCAACTCTTCGTAGCCTTCACGGCCACCCCAGAATACATAGTTGCTAGCGCCTAGACGTTTACCCACTTCCAGACCTTTCTTCACTTGTGCTGCTGCATGTGCGAATACATCAGCATTTGGAGTGGAGCCTGCACCGTGCATATAACGTGGGTTAGTGAACATATTAGCTGTATTCCACAGCAATTTCTTGCCGGAAGTCTTCATGCCTTGTTCAAGGATATCAACGATGGTGTCGATGTTGCTGTAGAATTCACGCAAAGATGCGCCTTCTGGTGCGATGTCCACATCATGGAAGCAGAAGTAAGGCAGGTCCATCTTATCCATAAATTCAAAAGCTGCTTCAGCGCGAGCCTTAGCTTTGTCCAGACCGTTCAATTTGTTCCAGCTACGAATAGCAGTTTCAGCGCCAAACGGATCGGAACCGCCAGCAGTTAATGTATGCCAATAAGCCATTGCAAATTTCAGATGTTCTTCCATAGTTTTGCCGGCTACGACTTCTTTAGGATTGTAGAATTTAAATGCAAAAGGGTTGGTGGAACGGCTTCCCTCGTAAGAGATTTTGTTCACTGTCTCAAAATAAGCCATTGTGTAATCCTCCTCAAATTGTACTTCGCCCGCAAGCGTTTACAGGATCATCTTAACACATCTTTCGGACTTTGTATATTGGTTAAACAAAGTTTTGTTTAAGTTTTTTTCGTCCATTTTTTGGAGCTCTGTCTAGCTTCCTCTCTCCGCTTCCCAATTATAGGAGATCTATCTTGGAAAATTTCCTCTAGACGCTATGTATTGCAATTTCCAGCACATCACTCTAGACTAAGTGGCATACAACAAATGGGAACTATGCCAAGCTAAAACGCCTTTAGCGTCCCTTTAAAGACGGTAAGCGTTTATGCGAGAATTTTAAGGAGAAAGTATACCGTGAAGCTTATACTTTCTTATAATTTAAGAAGGATGTGTGATTTGTGAAGGTTACTGGAGACCAAGCGCTGGTCAAAAAAATAAATAAATCGATCGTACTACATACCATTCGAAGACACTCTCCACTCTCTCGCGCGAAGGTTTCAGAGATGACCGGATTGAATAAAGCTACTGTGTCTAATCTGGTAGCTGAGCTGTGCACGCAAGAATTGGTAACCGAAGTCGGACCTGGGGAATCAAGCGGCGGCCGTAAACCGTTAATGCTGCATTTCAACACAATGGCTGGCAGTGTAATTGGCATAGAACTGCGGGTAAAGCAGCTAACAGCAGTCTTATGTGATCTGAGTGGGGGCATTCTTTACGAAAGCGATTTCTCCTTAGACAATCATGATCTCCCTTACGTACTGGAACAAATGAAGAAGCTTATCTCCGGCTTGATTGTCAGCGCTCCTGAATCGCCTTATGGCATCGTCGGCATCGGAGTAGGTGTCCCCGGCATGGTGGATGAAAATGGTGTTGTACTCTTTGCTCCCAACCTTGGCTGGGAAATGGTCGACCTGCGGGCGATACTGGAAGCTGAATTTTCTGTCCCAGTCACCATTGATAACGAAGCGAACGCAGGCGCACAGGGAGAACTCAACTTTGGTGCGGCAAGAGAGGTAAGGCATCTGCTTTACATCAGTGCGGGATCAGGGATCGGATCAGGAATTATTATTGGTGGGGAGCTATACAAGGGTGCAAGAGGATATGCCGGTGAAACCGGACATATGACGATTGAAGCACAAGGCAAGCCTTGCAGTTGCGGCAGTCGTGGCTGCTGGGAGTTATATGCCTCTGAGAAAACCTATGATAATCCCGACCTCCCCCTACCTGCCCATACTACGCCAGAGCTGGTTCGTTATGCGGCTGGGGGACAAGAAGACGCCCTTCATCACTTCTCAACGATGGGCGAATATCTCGGTATCGGGGTGACAAATCTAATCAATAGCTTCAATCCAGAGCTTATTGTAATCGGTGGAGCATTGTCTGAGGCTGAAGAATGGCTTGGTGAGCCGCTGCGCCGGGTTGTAGCTGAACGTACTCTTCCTTACCACAAGCAGCAACTCGAAATCACATTCTCTAAGCTCGGCAGCCGTGGAACGATGATCGGTGCAGGTTTCTCTGCCGTTATGCAATTCCTAGGCGACATTCGAGTGACCCTATAATTATTAGTTTGATGGATCAATTGTGTTCATTCACTGAACATCTTTATAGGCAAAAATTCATAAGATAAATAATTGACGTAAAATTGACGCATTTGAGTGAATCAAAAGTGCAGTAAAAGGAACAGAAATCCTATATAATAAAGGCTAAGCTAGTGTGACATTTATCACTACAACCCCTTTTTTGAAATGGAGAGCGAGTCCATGACCTATGTTGATACGTCTGATATCTCGGCACAGATGTTCATCACTGTGTTGCTTTTTCTGCTCATTATTGCCCCTTTGATCAGCCTCGGTGTGCTCCGTTTTTTTCAAGCTAAAAAGAAATCAGGATTTATTCTTATTGGCAGCGGCGCTGCTGTATACGTACTATTTCAGATCATTACATCTTTCACTCAAACCTAACTCTACTTCTAGATCTACTTTCATAAAAATAGTCTGCGCACTAAAGCGTCAGACTATTTTTTGTATACTTAAAGATCATAAAAAAGACCGCCTCCTGATCGGAAACGGCCCCTTACAATGTCCTTGCGGAAATCTTATTTACTTAAACAGTCGCCAGTGCTTTGTCGAACTGAGTTTTGTTCATGCCCACAATTTTATGCTCACCGATAACAGTTACAGGAATAGCTCTCATTCCCATGTCCCATACTTGCTGCGCAAAATCATCATTCTGCTCGACGTTGCGTTCTTCGTAGGAAACGCCTTTTTCGCTAAGAAAGCTCTTAACCTGACGGCAATGCGGGCAATTTGTTGAGGTAAATACAATAACCTTCTCCATGGTATGACCTCCTCCTATAAAAGATATACAGTGAAGATATCTAATGTAGCATTGAGTTTTTTTCAAACCAAATTATAGAATGACTGCACTGTGCTCCAAGCTTTCGATATATTTCTCAGCATCCATAGCTGCCATACATCCACTACCTGCTGCAGTAATCGCTTGTCTGTAACGAGTATCCTGCACATCACCACATGCGAACACGCCTGGGATATTGGTTTCGGAAGTGCCTGGGTTCGTCATGATATAGCCATCCGCATTGGTTGTGATCTGTCCACCTAAGAAAGAGGTGTTCGGGTGGTGACCAATCGCAACAAACACGCCGCTTGCTTCGATGATTTCTTCTTCTCCGGTCTCATTGTTAAGCACTTTTAGACCATTGACGCCTCTGTCACTCGAAGTCACTTCCAGTGGAGTGCGATTTAGGTTCCAGTCTACTTTAACATTAGCACGAACGCGATCCTGCATGATCTTCGAAGCACGCAATTCTCCACGACGATGCACCAAAGTTACTTTGGAAGCAAAACGAGTCAAGAAGCCAGCTTCCTCAAGTGCGGAATCTCCGCCACCAACAACCACGATCTCTTTATTACGGAAGAAAAATCCGTCACAGGTAGCGCAGGTGCTTACACCGCGTCCCACATTATCTTGCTCCCCTGGGATACCGAGGTATTTTGCCGTAGCGCCTGTGGAAATGATCAATGTATCTGTAGTAAGAACGCCCATTCCTTCAACATTCAACTTAAAAGGACGCTCTCCAAGTTCTACACTGTTCACCCAGCCCGTACGGAACTCCGCACCAAAACGTTCAGCTTGTTTACGCATATTATCCATCAAGTCAGGACCCATGATGCCTTCAGGAAATCCAGGAAAATTCTCCACTTCTGTTGTAGTGGTCAATTGTCCACCGGGTTGGGGTCCTTCGATTACTAGTGGGTTCAAATTGGCACGAGCCAAATAAATAGCGGCGGTTAATCCTGCCGGTCCAGTTCCAACAATTATTGATTTATACATATCTATGTCCTCCTTGAGCTAGACGGCAATGACGTCGCTTCTTAATTAAAATAATTATAATGTAGTGTTAATTATGATAACTGAAAGCAAATATGTCAATATGCCAGACTCCCTCACCCCAAAACTATTTTGTGAACAATTTAATTTTGATAAATATTATCGTAATAATCTTAGTCCATTGAGAATCACTAATATCGTACTGCCTTCATGACCTATTACGCCAAAAGGAAGTGCGATCCCTTGCACAAAGTTGCTGATCATAAGCACTGCAATCACAGACACAGCAAAAATCATATTTTGCTTCACAATACGCTGTGAACGACGCGCCAATGATATCGTTGAAGCGATCTCTTCTATATTATCATTCATAAGCACTACATCGGCTATTTCGAGTGCAGCGCCGCTCCCTTTCATGCCCATACCCATGCCAACGGTTGCTGTCGCCAAAGCAGGTGCGTCATTCACACCATCCCCTACCATAACAACGTGACCATACTTTTCACGCAGTGCCTTGATATGCTTCACTTTATCCTCCGGTAAAAGGTCAGCAAACACTAGATCTACCCCCGTTGTAGCTGCAATGACCTGGGCCGTAGCGTCACGGTCACCCGTAAGCATTGCCACTTTAATCCCAAGCTCCTGTAGCTTCCGCACTGCGGCTTCTGCTTGTGGACGAACCGTATCCTGCAAAGCAATCATTCCGGCAATTTGCTCGCCGTCCAGAATGATGGAGACGGTCTTCCCTTCTTCAGCCAACTGCTGCCGCTTAAGTTTCCAATGCTCCAGTTCAGGATTCATAGTAGACTGAGCCAGCTCATCGAGCAAATTAGACTTCCCGATTTTCCAGAGATGTCCATCGATTTGACCTTCAATCCCCCAGCCTGTGATGGTTTTACTGTCTTCCACTCCCCGTAGCTCCAGGCCTTCCTCTTCCGCTTTACGTACAATCGCTTCCGCCAGTGGATGACGGGACATATTCTCAATGGATGCACTAACCGTTAGCAACTCTTGACGACTGTAGCCTTCTCCTGCAATAAAATCAGTTACTTGTGGAGTTCCTTCTGTAAGCGTCCCTGTCTTATCGAACGCCACAACCGTTGTGCGTGCCATATTTTCCAGATGGACCCCGCCTTTAAAAAGAACCCCTTTTCGCGCACTTTTAGAGATCGCCGACAGCATCGCTGGCATAATAGAGGAAACCAAAGCGCAAGGTGAAGCAACTACTAGAAACACCATCGCTTTATAGAAAGTTGCGCTCCAGCTCCAGTCCAGCAAAAATGGTGGAAGGAGAATCAGTGCCACGGTCGAGGCTACGACAACCCTTGCATAGATGGCTTCGAGTCTTTTTATAAAACGCTGCGAATTGGGAACTTCCGTTTCTGCCTCTTCTACCATTTTGATGATTTTAGCAAAAAGGGTGTTCTCAGCTGCTTTCGTTACCTCAATATAAAGGGGACCTTCTCCATTCACGGTGCCTGCAAAAACTTCGCTACCGGCATATTTTTCAACGGGTACCGATTCTCCCGTAATGGAAGCCTGATCTACTGCCGACTCCCCCCGATATACCTTACCGTCTGCCGGAATCAAATCTCCCGGGCGTACAAGCAGCAGATCTCCGATCACCAACTGGTCGATATGGACCTCATTCATACTTCCTTGTTCAATACGCATAGCCGTTGCCGGCTTGAGTGCCATCAGCGAGGAAATATCCTTTTTGCTGCGTTCCATCGTATAACTCTCTAAGGCTCCACTGAGTGCAAAAATGAAAATAAGCATGGCGCCTTCATTCCAGTATCCAATGGAAGCTGCGCCTAGTGCGGCTGCAATCATTAATAGGTTCACATCGAGATCCCGTTCTTTGACGAGCGTTTCTACGCCTTCTTTTGCCTTGTTCCAGCCACCAATCGTATAAGAAATGACATAGAGCGCTATGGATAGAATTTCTGACCATCCACCAACAGACCATGCTAAAAGCATAAGCAGTCCGCTGCCCAGAGCAGCCTGCATTTCGGAATTGCTAAGCATGGCACGCGGATCAAACCGGCGCTTTGGAGCGCCTGGCTTCTTCATACTGCCGGAAATAGATGATTGCTGAGGTAAATGTTTTGATGTTGCTTGCATAATAATCGCCGTCCTTTAAAGTTTTGTGTAGCGTTCCTTCAGTGACTCTTCTTCGCAACAAAACTTGCTTCGTAAGCATACGCTTTGTTTTGTGGAGAATAACTTCAGCCAAGTGAGAATGAGAGCCATTATTAAGACCCCTAAAATGACACATGCTGCCCCGGCTTAGCCGGGACAGCATGATTGATAACTATAGGTAGTGAGAATGATAATCATTGTTGCAATAGTACAACTATATTTCCTTAGTGCAACTTATATTTTAATCATACCACCAGGAATGAAAAAGTAAAGCCTATCTGTTCAGCTAACCGCCCTAAATTTCAGAGTATATGTTAGCTGCTCGCTTAATGGCGGATTTTATCTAACAGTTCTGTTAGGACATGTTCCTCGACTGGAGTCGAATAAGATCCATCCTCAAAACGTTTCATCGAACCGATCCCCTCTTGGAATACAAACCGTATGCGCCCTTTGCGTACTTTTTTATCTGTATACATTTTATCGATTAGCATTCGGTTTGTAATGGTTGCTGGAATTTCAGTAGGCAGACCCGCCTTCTGTAGTAATGCAATCACCCGCTGAGTTTGGTTCGGAGTTACATATCCCAAGCGCTCTGCTAACTGCACCTGAATAGCAAGACCTATCGCAATAGCCTCACCATGTAACAATTCATAACCGCTTAAAGCCTCCAGCGCTCGACCCGCAGTATGCCCTAGATTAAGAATTTGCCGCAGATTGCTCTCCAATTCGTCCTTCTCTACCACACCGTACTTGATCTCACAATTATAAAGTGCAACCCGTTCGCAGACCTCTCGGTTTAATATAAGCTCTCCCTCTAAAGAAACAACTTGTTCCAAATTCTGCTCCAAATACTCAAAAAAAACCGCATCCGCCATGCAGGCATGTTTGATCGTTTCAGCTAAGCCGCTACGCAACTCACGAATCGGAAGTGTTCTCCATGTCGCTAAGTCGATGTACACCTTTCTGGGTTGATGAAATACACCGATTAGATTGGTAGCGACCGGTGTATTTACGCCTGTTTTTCCGCCAATGGATGCATCTGCTGCTGCTAATAAGGTGGTCGCATAGTTCAAACTCGGCACTCCCCGGCCAAATGTCCCTGCCAGAAAACCTGCCAAATCTGTTACCGCCCCGCCTCCAATCGCAATAATACAGCAATCTCGTCCATAAGAACGGCTTAATAGCTGATCCTCCAGCAACGCCTTCGTTTCACGGGTTTTGGATTTCTCTCCGGCGGGGAAAGAAAAAAGCTCCGCATGAAAATCATTCTGAATCAACTGTTCCAGCAAGGCTTGTCCATAAAGTGCTTCAACTTTGGAATCCGTAATTATCGCAAATTTGCTTACATTTTCTACGATACCTCGTTTTAAGTCCTCTATTAATGTGCTAAATAAAGTTTCTCCGATCTCAATGTCGTAGGAGTGGTCAACAACCTTCTTCAGGGCAACTCTAAAATTTGCGGACATGTGCAGCGCCTCTTTTCAGTAGGATGCTAATAGATTCGATCCGCTAATATAATTATCCTTTTTATGTAAAATGAATGAGAGTGCTGAAAGAAATTGTGCGTTCACCACTCCACGTGCCTCTGACGGGAGGCAGCAACATGAATGATGTGCTGGTCACAGGGCGACGACCTTACTTGATCTACAGATAAATACGTTTGAGAGACATTGTTGATAAAGCAGGAAGGCTGTGAGCGAGCCGATACGGACACAACTTCTATTGAATAATGTCTCTGGAGTCCGAAACTGTGCTCCAAAAGCATAAATCATACAAATAGGGTCATCTGAGTCCGTGTGCCCAAAGCGATGATGAACATTCTTTTCAAGGAAGCAGTCAAAACGTACAAAATGAAGAGCAGTGATCCTCCATAATGGGAGAATCACTGCTCTGTCGTCTCATTTAGAATCGCAAGTGGCATATGGAACAGCCACTTCGTTGCTGTGTTACTGCCTTCCACCGGCGGCAGTATCCAATGTTTCCTGCTGCCTGGCGATCCAGATCAGACAGGCTGCTCTAAGCAGCGCTTCGGTCCGCTGACCGGCGCTGCAAAAGATCCCGCTGAGGCCGATCTGATACAGATCGGCCAAAGCCGACGCCGCCGGAGTCCCCGCGGCGAGCACTACCGCCGCCGGCTTCACGCTCCGCACGGCGGCAAGGATCTCCCCCGCCGCCAGGGCGAAGCCCTCTGCGGCGGCCCCTTCCGGCGCGAGCTCGCTCGCCGCGCCGTCGAGCACTAGGAAATCGGCGATGCGCGCGATTTCCGCGGCGGCGGAGGGCTCCACATCGGGCGCGATCAGCGCTCCGATGCGGCACGCCGCCGCATAAGCGTGGCCGAGTGTCTGATCGGCCACGAACTCGATGAATTCGCGCTTTGCCGCGAATTCGGCTCCGCTTGCGGTGTAGGCGACCAGCAGATCAAGGCGGCAATCGCCGCCTTGACGCTGGCTCTCCGCCACCGCAGTAAAAAGCGCTTCGAGCTGCGCGTCCTGAAGCGCGGCGAGCTTTGCGGGCTGCGCCGCAAGCTCCTCTGGATGCAGCAGGGTGACTGCTGCCCATTCACCATCCGGTGATTCCAGCAGAGCTGTGGTGGCTGCTTGCAATCGGTAATAGATCCGCTGCAGCATTCGATTAGCCTGCAGCTCATCCTCACTGGATAACCAATGCTCATAAAGACAAAACAGTTCAGGTTCAAGCAGCCATTCCTCACTTCGTATCAGACAAGGACCGGCTTGAACGGACCTTGCGCCTTCCCGTGTAATCGGACGCTCTTCTCGTTCTTCACGTCCTTCACGCAATACTAAGAAGGCCGACTGTTCTCCAGGTCGTTTAAAATAAGAACGGTTCAAAGGTTCTACAACATCCTTCTGCTCTACCCCGGTAATAAATTCTGCGGCAGCGGAGGCTACGGATCCGGCTTGGCTCATTTCCATCCCTACAGCCCGATCACCGGCCTTATACATGAACTTGAACGGGCGCTCTTCACTACTCCGAAAACCATCCTGCTGACGTTCACCCTTCATCTTCGCACCCACCCTTTATCTTTGGATTGCTGCCGGTACGCCAAGTTAATAAACTTCATGCCACCGACATCTTATTACCACACTTATAAATACGGGAACCTCCCATGAAATATGCAAGCGTTGCCAAATGATGTGAATAATTTAGCCTTATTAAATCACAAAAAAAAGGCATCGCCGCATAGCAGCAAATGCCTTCCTTGAATTTCATTGTTCTATTGTTGACTGGCTGCGATGGCCTGCTCCAGATCATAAATAATATCATCAATAGATTCCGTACCAATCGATAAGCGGAGTAATTCCGGAGTTACTCCCGCTGTGGTTTGCTCTTCATCCGACAGCTGTGCATGTGTTGTGCTTGCAGGATGGATAATCAATGACTTGGAGTCACCGACATTCGCCAAATGCGAGAACAGCTTCACATTTTCAATCAGCTTGCGTCCCGCAGCACTTCCACCTTTAATACCGAAGGTAAGGATCGCTCCTTGACCTTTAGGTAAATACTTTTGCGCTAATTCATGAGATGGATGAGTAGGAAGTCCAGAATAACTTACCCATTCTACATCTGCGTGTGCCTCCAAATATTGCGCAACCTTCAGCGCATTCTGGCTGTGACGTTCCATCCGCAAATGGAGTGTTTCGAGCCCTTGCAGCAGCATCCAAGAGTTAAATGGTGAAATAGAAGCCCCTAGATCACGAAGCAGTTGAACACGGGCTTTAATAATATAAGCAATCGGACCCACAGCTTCCGTATAAACAACACCATGATAACTTGGATCAGGCTCTGTAAGTCCTGGGAACTTACCGCTTGCCTTCCAATCGAACTTACCACCATCCACAATAATTCCACCGATAGATGTACCATGCCCGCCGATGAATTTAGTTGCCGAATGAACAACGATGTCAGCTCCATGCTCAATCGGACGCAGTAAATATGGACTTGGGAACGTATTATCCACAATCAGAGGAATTCCGTGTTCATGCGCAATTGCTGCAACGGCTTCAATATCTAATACATTCCCCTGTGGGTTACCAATGGTTTCTGCATACAAAGCTTTGGTTTTATCATTAATCGCAGCACGGAAGTTCTCTGGATTGTCTGAATCCACAAAATGTACCTTAATGCCGAGCTTAGGCAGCGTTGTAGAAAATAAATTATAAGTTCCACCGTATAGGCTTGCCGCAGATACAATTTCATCCCCAGCACCAGCAATATTTAGAATAGAGAAAGAAATAGCCGCTGCCCCGGAAGCTGTAGCAAGTGCACCTGCTCCACCTTCAAGTGCTGCCAAACGCTGTTCAAATACATCTGTAGTCGGATTCATCAGCCGAGTGTAAATATTACCGAATTCTTTGAGCGCAAACAGATCCGCTGCATGATCAGCATCACGGAATCCATAAGACGTGGTCTGATAAAGCGGTACAGCACGTGCGAAAGTAGTTGGATCAATTTCCTGGCCTGCATGAACAGTCAAAGTTTCAAATGACAGCTTACGGTCTTCTGACATAGGTATTTCCTCCCTTTATAAATAAGAATAGAAATCTTTAACAAATAATAATTGTACTCATTCTCTCATAAACGACATCATTTGAAAAGAAAAAAATCTTATTATTCCGGTGTGAATTATTACAATTTTATTTTGCGAATGAAAGCCTGTTCGATAAAAATCAGATAACGCTTTCAATAACAGTTTTTAAGCTAAAAAAACAGGTATACCCTATGTATCTAGTAGAGAGCTTCTACGCATAAAAAACAGAATAGCGGCGGACAAAGCTTGTCCACCTTATCTCACCGCTACTGGTTTACTTATCTTCTATTAGTAACTGCTTTGATTAGTAACTGCTTTGGCTTGTTTCTCCCTTAGCAATCGCTACACCGCCGCTAGTACCAATACGACTTGCGCCTGCTTGTACCATTACATGAGCGTCTTCCGCACTACGAACACCGCCGGAAGCTTTCACACCCACATTAGGTCCAACTGTTGCACGCATCAGAGCGATATCTTCCTTCGTTGCTCCACCTGTAGAGAATCCTGTGGATGTTTTTACGAAGTCTGCTCCAGCTTCAACAGAAAGCTTGCAAGCACGTACTTTTTCTTCTTCCGTTAATAAACAAGCCTCGATAATGACCTTAGTCAGCGCTTTGCCGCGAGCTGCTTCTACAACTGATGCAATATCATGTTTAACCAGTTCATCGTTACCATCTTTCAGCGCTCCGATATTGATAACCATGTCTACCTCACCTGCACCATTCGCAATAGCATTGGTAGTCTCGAATACTTTAGTCTCTGTTGTCGAAGATCCGAGTGGGAAGCCGATAACTGTACATACTTTAACTTCAGGCGTATCCTTCAATACTTCATGGGCAGTAGCTACCCAGGCAGGGTTTACGCAGACCGAAGCAAATTTATAGGCTTTTGCTTCTTCTGCCAATTTAATGATATCTGCTTTCCGTGCATCTGCTTTAAGCAGTGTATGATCAATGATCCCCGATAGTGTAATTTCGCTCATTTCTGTCATTCCTCCATGATTTGGATAGTAAATTTTTTTCATCTCTGTAATCATACCAATAGAACTCTGCTTTGCAAAGTCGACAGGGCAATCAAGCCCACTCCAATCTCGGTTAACTCATTATAAATATACTTGGAGCAGGTCATTATTAACTTAATTATCTTTTCAAGTTAAATTTATACCTTCTTGTATTTTTTAAAATATAAATAACAATCTCCCTAAACTTTCCCATTTAAAAATACGATAATAGTTATATATAAATGGGTTTTTTAGCCTATTTATTAAAATTTTTCTTCAAACTTACTTAGGAGGAGACTGTTTAAAATGGGAAACTTTAATTTCGCCTCAAACGCTGCAGCCCAGAAACTGAATGTACAAGTGGAAGGTTCTATGTCACCTGAGGACGCCGGACGTTTCATTCAGGAGTACAACCAAATCATAAGTACCTTTGACCCGACACAATTTGAGATCATTTTAGATTGCAAGACACTAAACGTATCCTCGCCGGACACTCTTCCTATGCTTGAACAATGCTACATACTGTATAAAGAATCTGGATTTAAAAAAGTGACCTTCATTATTGCCAAAAGCCCTGTCCTAAAAATGCAGCTGAGCCGAGTAGCCCGGGCAACGAAATTAGAGAATTACGAAATTATTGAAGCATAGGAGGTTTCATTTGGGACATATAACCATCCGCCAAGCTGCTTATTACCATCCGGAGCATGTCGTAACTAATGATTATTATTTGGGGCATTTCCAGAGTATGGGCAAGGACATCAAGCGATTCCTGGAAGTCATGGGTCGTGACCGGAGATACATCGTAAAAGAAAAGGATGAGAATGCCCTAACGATGGGATTCAAAGCCGCCCAAAAAGTGTTAAATGAAGCCAATTTGCATGGGGAAGATATGGACATGATTACGTTCGCTTCTCAGACACCGGAATATACCTACCCTACCAACGCACTTCTGCTACACCGTATGCTGCAAGGCAAACACCGGACCATTACACAAGATTCCAATGCCAACTGCGCAGGAATGGTATCCGCCGTGGAGCAGACAAGTCGTTATATGCAAGCTAATCCTAGCATTCGGTACGCGCTCGTCGTGGGCAGTGACTATAGCTCGGTAAATTGCAATACAGATGATGAAATTACTTACCCTAACTTCGGAGATGCCGCAGCAGCTGTCATTCTGGAACGGAGCGAGCAAACTGGCTTCATTGACTCCCTTTATTACACTGATTCTGAGGGCTCTGAGAACATTATGTTCCCTGCTTGCGGTCTTTCGAATATTTATCATGAAGACATTACACCGGAGCAAATTCGGATACGCTGGACCCCCTTTGACGGTACAGTATGTGTAGATGCGGCCGTTGCAGACATGAAGGAGCTTCTCTCAAGAAACGGCCTGACTACAGATGATATATCTGCCTTCTGCCTTTCACAATTCTCTCTCAAAAATATCGAACTCATCCAAGAGGGTCTTGGACTTACTGATGAGAAATTCATCTACGTAGGTGACGAGTTCGGGTATACAGCAACAAGCAGTCCTTTTATCGCCTTTCAACGCGGAGTCGAAGACGGACGAATCAAACGTGGCGATTATGTCTTCTTTTGGTCAGTCGGCGCTGGCTGGCAAATTCCTACAATGCTTTATCAATATTAATAGTATAAAAAGCCCTACTTCTATAGAAGTAGGGCTTTCCCATCAGAGGAGCAGATGTTGAAGCAGACAGCCACGAACTCAAACAGAACAGCAATTGGAAAAATAAATCAGAAATCCAACAATGAATTATTTCGTCAGGGATTGAATATCCACAAATGGAGTCGCTCCCCCTGTTACTGACGGCAGCACGCCGTTCCATTTTTCTAACGCTTTCTCTTGGACCTCAATTTGCTTCAGCTGCACCAGCTCAGGTGTAACCTCCTGCTTCTTAAGTCTTAGAGATTCAGCCTCTGCTTGCGCCTGGGCGATTTTTTGCTTCGCTTCGATTTCAATCCTACGAAGATCATTCTCCGCTTTTAGCGCCTGCTGCTGAGCAACCTGCTTCGCTTCAATGGACTGATTGAACGCCTCCGAGAATTTAAAGTTAACGATGTTAATATCGTTGACGATCAGGTCATATTTTGCCAGCCTAGCAGTTAAATGCTCACTGATCTCACTAGACACTACATCACGGCGCGTAATCAAATCTTCTGCTGGATATTTTGCCGTCACTTCCTTGACGATTTCCTGAATGGCCGGATTGATAATTACATTGTCAAAATTACCTCCGATATTGTTCATCAGATTAAAGGCGGAAGCCTTGTTTACGGAATAATTCACTGCTACATGTGTGGATACAGGCTGAAGATCTTTTGAAGAAGCTGAAGTATCGGTCTCCGCCTTCGTTACCTGCGTATTGACCTGAATTACCGTCTGAATAAATGGAATTTTAAAATGAATGCCGGGTGACAACGTGTTGTCATTTAATTTACCAAAGGTTTTGTACAAACCTACATGCCCATATTCCACAGATACAAAAGAGTTTGCGCCAATCAACAATACAATGAGCACTGCTGCAACACCGCTAACTATTTTTCCCGGACGCAGCTGTTTCAATTTCGGATTCATTTACATATTCATCCAATACCCCTCCTAGATTATGGATAATCATTTAAGCTTAATCGTCTATACGGAGGTTTGAGGGAATTGGTCGCAGGAAATATTTCAGCAGCACTGGTCATGACGTTATTGCTCTTGGATCAGTCCTTCTAAGGTCAACCGGAATCTTTTGCTCTGCTTGTCCCCGATATTTAAAGCTTCATATATTCCTTCATCCGTTAGCACCACGGAGTCTGCCTTTAAAGCATCATTAACGAAAGTTACCTCAGCGTGATCAACATTCCAGCGGTAAATGTAGGCACTCATCGGATTTCCATGTGCAGCTACACCCTCAATAGATCCATCCCCGTCAACATCCAGCTCTTTGGAATGTCCGGTATCTATCTGCAGCAATCCCGAGGGGTTACCACTCTCATCGATTAAATAATAGTTAGTGAGCGAATTATTTGCTCCTAGTCCACCGGTGATTTTCAGCACCTTTTCGCTAAAAATCCGCACCACTTCTACCTTGATATCCTCCGGCTGACGATAATTATAAGTTCCTATCGTCCCTAGACTGTATTGTCCTTGGGATGTAGAAACTCTGGCATATACATAGTCTTCGTCACTAGCCATCGTATACACACTCACTTTGAGTCCTCCGAAATCATCAAGCTTCTTCTCTGTAATCAAAGTAGCGCCTGTAGGTGGAGCACTTAGTTGAGAGACTACAGGGATTGTATCCACCAGCTTCCACTCCAGCTTAATGAGGTTAGCAGCGGTGTCTGTTGGTTTCGGTCTTGATGTGTGGTAGTCGTTGGCCGATTGAAGGGGGGCTGGATCAGCCTGATGTTGGCAACCCGCCAGCAGATTCATTAGAAGCAAAGCTGTCAGCGTAACGGATTTATGTAAAGGAAACATCTCTTGATCACTTCCTATCCTCTTTTAAAATTAAATCTTTCATTAATCATAGATGAAGTTAGATATTCAAATGTTACTTTTAGGGGGCGGGAGGGTTAATTTATTGTCTCTTGAGGGCAGGCGTCGATCAAAAAACTAAATTGGGCATACAAAAAACCCGCATCAAATGCGGGTTAAGATAGGAAATTACTATTATAATCAATCACTCTTAGCTTTACAGAATCAAGAACCTAGCAGTTCACGCGCCAGTAACCGGTAAACCTCTAGCCGTTTTTCCTGCGAATGCGGAATGCTGCATATCATCGCTTCCTGGAATCCATATTGTGCTTGTTCTTCTTGCAGGCGTACGGCGATGTCTTTAACCGCACCGACCAAATGAATCTTACGGCCTTCCTTGATTGCCATCCGGTCAATTTCTGATAACGATATGTTCTGAGCTTCTTCTGGTGTCAGCACCTGCGTAATTCTGCCCTTACTCATCATCAAGCGGAAAATATCCTGCGGTAATGCCTCATACTCAGCTTCTTCCTTCGTTTCTGCTGTGGTCACCATATAGGATACACTGATCTCAGGTTTGTCCATGAAGATAGAAGGCTGATAGTTATTCCGATAATGGTCCAAGATCTCATTACTCATCGCACCGTTAAAAAATTGCGCAAAAGAGTATCCAACTCCCATTTGCGCAGCTTTTCGCGCACTGTTGCCGCTCGAGCCTAACAACCATACTTCTGGGAGAGCCACCTTCGTTGGAGCAGCGAGATTTTTGGCATACAGCTCATCTTCCGGAATCTGATCGCTAAGCAGCTGCATAGTAATCCCAAGCTTATCATACATGTTATGAAGCATTAACTCGCGGCCTTCAGACAGAGCGTACATGGCACTTGTATCGCCGCCAGGCGCTCTTCCTACACCGAAATCAATTCTCCCCGGGGAAAAAGCACTTAACGTTTTAAATACTTCCGCCAGCTTAAGTGGAGAATAATGCATCATCATCACACCGCCGGTGCCGATTCGAATACGGTTGGTCTTGGCGGCTAAACGCGCTGCCGTTACTTCAGGAGCCGAGCTAGCAAATGTATTTCCGCCATGGTGCTCAGCCATCCACATTCTGCTATATCCCAACTCATCTGCTAAAATAGCCAATTCTTCTGCTTTATTCAAAGCACCTTCCGCTGTGTTACCACTAGTCACGGGTGCCTGATCCAATACGCTTAATCTCATGCGAATACATCCCTTCTTTGGTTAGATGACCATTTTATTGCGGATCCATTCCTCTAAGGCTGCTATCTTATCTTTAAACCGTTCACCGCGCATTTCCTCCGACAACGAAGCAATAGTCTCCCGCTTTAATACAGCTTTCCAGGAGGATTCAGCTTCTTCCATCAGATTGGTTAGCAGGCAGCAGCTATCTTCTTTTTCTAAATCCAACATGTCTACCAGAATACCATTGGATGAATACAGCGACTGCTGTCCCTCCACCGCGAGGTAAACGTCATATACACGAATATCCTCAGGTCTCTTCTTTAATTTAAAGCCGCCCTTAATGCCGGGAACAGATGTGATGATGTCTGCGGTAACCAGCTTTCTTAACAGTTTCTGAAAATAGGTCGCCGATGCTCCGAGCTGCTGGCTAATCGCTTCCCCAGACAGCACCGCCTTATCCGGCAGCATGTTGAGTAGAACCAGTGCATATACTGACTGTTCTACCCCTGTTTTCATATGCATGTACAGCACCTCGATCTACATAAATTGCTTAATACAAACTATAGACTACCCACCCGCGTATAAAGCGGATAAACATTATCCACTTTATACTTTATATCAATTTTCACCGAAAGTAAAACCTTACTCTTCTTCTATTACGATTATCCCTGCTATAAAAAAAAGATCGCGCATATAGCGCAATCTTTTTTCATAATGATAATCCCACCCGCTGAACCAGCTGCGAGCTCTGGTCATTAAGTCCGGTAATGGTGACTTTTTTGCCACGCTCGGCGTATTTGCTCATCGTCTTCGCTATGGCATGAACTGCGGACTGGTCCCACACATGGGAGTGTGAGAAATCGATAATAATATGATCCGGATCGCTATCGTAGGCGAATTCATGAATGAAGTGGCTTGTCGTGCCGAAGAACAGCTGGCCGGAAACCGCATATGTTTTGGAAGAGGCAGCTTCCTGAACAGTTAGGCGGATCGAAGCTATTTTCCAAGCAAACGTTAGAGCACTTAACAGAACTCCAAACAAAACACCAATAGAAAGGTTGTCCGTAGCCACCACGGTGACCACCGTCACAATCATAACCAGCGCATCACTTAGCGGAACACGGGTTAGTGATCTAAGCGAGCCCCATTCAAAGGTGCTGATACAGACCATTATCATTACGCCGACCAGTACGCCCATCGGGATCTGCTTAACTACATCGCCAAGTACAATAATTAGGAACAATAAAAAGATCCCTGACACAAACGTAGACAGACGCGTGCGTCCTCCAGACTTCATGTTAACCATTGACTGACCGATCATCGCACAGCCTGCCATCCCTCCGAAAAAACCAGTGACTACATTCGCAAGCCCCTGTCCCTTCGCCTCTCTGTTCTTATCACTACCTGTGCCCGTAATATCGTCTATTAAGGTGGCAGTCATCAGTGATTCCAATAGCCCAACTACGGCCAGTGAGAGTGAATATGGCAAAATAATAAGCAGAGTATCCAGCGTGAACGGGATTTGCGGAAGATGAAATAGTGGCAAAGTTGCTGTAATATTCCCCATATCGCCTACGGTTCTTACGTCCAGATGAAGAGCGATGCTAAGAACAGAAACGATAACAATCGCTACAAGTGCTGAAGGTACGGCTTTGGTAAACCGAGGAACCGTGTAGATAATGAGCAATGTCAGAGCTACCAGGGCGTACATCACCCAGCCCTGTCCATTAAAATGGGTAAGCTGCGCCATAAAAATCAGTATTGCCAGCGCGTTGACAAACCCCGTCATAACCGGCTGTGGCAAAAACGTGATGAAGCGGCCAAGCTTTAGCATCCCCATCAATATCTGAAACACACCAGCCAGTACAGTTGCTGCGAACAGATACTCTATTCCGTGTTCTAGTACAAGACTTCCGACTAACAGAGCCATAGCCCCTGTAGCCGCCGAAATCATTCCGGGTCTGCCTCCGGCAAGTGCTGTTACAATCGCAATACAGAAAGAGGCGTATAAACCAACCATCGGACTTACTCCCGCCAGGATTGAAAAAGCGATCGCTTCAGGAATCAGTGCAACGGCTACGGTCATCCCCGATAAAATATCGGTTCGAGTGTTAGAAAACCACCCATTATTTAAGGTAAGCTGCTTCAAAATCTAATTTCCTCCTGTGACTATTAAGGTATATAGGCCTTTTTCCAAAAGACCCGGGGCCGGTGCAACGCTAATGTTGCTTATTGTACTCGACCCGCCTTCACCTTCACAAAAAGATTAGTTAGACTTGTAAGCGCTTATTCACCTCATTTTCTAGCCAATCCTTGAAATATCATTCAAATTCTATATTTCTAGATTCGGTACAGTCCGGATGCTTTCACTTCGTTAAAGAAGGTGTTGAACTCATCAATATTCAGCTGCTGTGCGGCATCGGACAGCGCGGTTGCAGGATCAGGATGCACCTCGACCATAATCCCATCGGCTCCGGCTGCGAGCGCGGCTTTTGCGCAAGGGATGAGAATGTCTTTACGTCCTGTAGAGTGAGTAACATCGACCAATACTGGCAAATGGCACTCCTGCTTGAGAATAGGCACTGCTGAGATATCGAGCGTGTTGCGGGTCGCTTTTTCATAGGTACGAATTCCGCGTTCAATCAACATGATTTGTGTGTTACCACGAGACATAATGTATTCCGCAGCATGTATGAATTCATCAAGTGTGGCAGCCAATCCGCGTTTCAGCAGCACTGGCTTATTAACTTCTCCGACTGCCTTGAGCAGCTCGAAATTATGCATGTTCCGTGCACCGATCTGGATGATATCTACATAATCTAAAGACTCTTCAATATGTCTTGGATCTACGATTTCACTAATGGTCAGCAGACCATAGTCATTTGCAGCTTCACGTAATATTCTTAGTCCGTCCATACCTAGACCTTGGAAGTCATAAGGAGAAGTCCGGGGCTTGAAGGCACCGCCACGCATAACACGTACGCCAGCCTTTTGCAGAGCAGCAGCTACGGTGCGGGTCTGTAGTTCGCTCTCCACGGAGCAAGGGCCAGCTACCATCAGTGAAGAAGAGCCGCCAACCGTAACATCTCCCGGCAAAACAATCACTGTATCTTCTTTGTGACCCTTGCGTGCTACTAGTAAGGTTTTTTTATGTTCATCGGATTGTAAGTCCAGAGAAGCTGAAAAAATTTGTTTGAAGAGGCTGCGGATGGTCCCGTCAGTGAAAGGTCCTTTGTTGCTCGCTACGAGCTGATCCAACATTTTCTTTTCACGTTCTGGATCGAACTTAGGCACACCTTGCTTTTCTTTAACTACTCCAATCTCCTGCACAATCTTAGCCCGCTCGGAGATCAGCTCCAGCAATTGCCCATTGATTTCATCCAGACGACCTCTAAGAACATCCAATTCCACGTTACTCATTACCCTTCCACTCCCTCTTCTTTGTTATAATTTGAAACGCAAAAAGGCCCCCCGTCGCAAGGGACGAGGAGCCGTGGTACCACCCTTATTTAGAATTAACCCGAATACTAGCACAAAGGAATAGAATATCGAATTCCTTTGACTAAAGATTAACTCTATCTTAAACCCGGTAACGCGGGGCGCGGGCCTCCCTACTCATACCTGTCACGACCTGTGACAAACTACTTCAGGGGCCGACTCGGAAGTGAACTTCGGCATTAATCGTCTCATAAGGGTGCTCTCAGTCTCCGGCACGCCTTCCCTGTTAAGATCCGCTATAATGCTTACTCTCTTCGTCATAGTCCTTGTTTATGTCAGCGCGTCTTTTGCGCTGGTTTCTGCTATCTTAATCAAAAAATGTTTTCGATGCAAGATAATAATGGAACGCAGAGTAGCTTTAACGCATTAAAACAATATGAGGTAGAATTATTCCTATAACAGCTGCTTTGAAATATGAAATAACCCATATCCATACTATTCTAGTTCTGCTTTAAAGGTTCCACTCCCTTTCTGGGTATGAAGTTGACAGTGATATTTTCATTGTTTACAATTAAATCATTGAAAATTTTTCCTGTTCTTATTCACTGGCAGCTTTAGGGTTTACAATACATAACTGAAGGGATGTAGCAGCATGAGCATTTATCCATATACGGCACGCAGTATTCGTGGAAAAGATATCGAACTAGAACAATACAAAGGTAAAGTACTTTTGATTGTGAATACAGCAAGTAAATGTGGCTTTACCCATCAATATTCCGACCTGCAAAAGCTCTATGAACGATACGAAGATCGTGGCTTCCAAATTCTCGGTTTCCCTTCCAATCAATTTGGCGAGCAGGAACCTGGCAGCAATGAAGAAGTGAATGTCTTTTGCCAAATCAATTACGGCGTTACGTTCCCTCTCTTTGAGAAGGTTGAAGTAAAGGGCGAAAATAAACACCCCCTCTTCACTCACCTTACGGAGCAGGCTGGATTTGAAGGCTTCGACATGAACCATTCTTCAGGAAAGCTGCTTCAAAGCATGCTTGAGAGCAAAGATCCGGAAGCACTGAACAATGACGAAATCAAATGGAACTTTACTAAATTTCTAATTGATCGCGAAGGCAATGTAATTACAAGATTCGAATCTACTGTGGATCCGCTGGATATTGAGCCAGCGATCGAAGCACTGCTATAGATTTTTCTAGTAGAAGATGTGTAGCTACAATACCGAATTAAAAAAAGCCGCTCAGACTTGTAAGTCTGAGCGGCTTTTTAGTGTAGAACATTCGTTTTTTCACGTACGGTACTGCTCGGTAAACACTTCAAAATAAGGGGTAGTATCCCTTTCAGCCATTGAGCCATTAGCGCCCGGTCCCCAGCCGATCTCAGCCCGCCAGCTCCCTAGCAGCCCTGTCTGGATTAGCGCCTCCTCATTTACACCGATCAGCTGATCTGCCTGCGGTGCTACATAGAGTGCATCTACAGGGCAATAAGCTTCACACATAAAACAAGTCTGGCAATCTTCCTGACGCGCAATAACCGGAATCTTCCCCTGCATTTCGAATACGTTTGTCGGACATACTTTCGTACACAGTTTGCAACCCACACAGCGTTCCAAGCTGATTAGTTCGATCATATCGCCTGCCCCTCCTTTAGTAGATTCAGTTCATGAGCATGGGGCACAGCTTCGGTACCGATGCTTATTTGCTCTATACCGGATACAATCAGCCGGTGGGTTTGACGCGGATCAAGCTCTGGATATTCCGCGAGCTTTTGCAGGCCGCGCGTCTCCTTCCGAGCCAGTGCGGCGGTGTACATCCACCTGCCGGACGCGAGCATAGCCGCGGCTTCACGCGCTTGCACGATGCCCTGTACGGTGGCGGGGACCCGCCCGTTCAAGAAGGGCATCAAGGCATTCAGCCGCTTCAAGGCTGAAGAAATGCCCGGCTCGCTGCGGAAATAATTAATCTGCAGCGGTAAGATTTCACGCTGGATCGCCGCGACTAGCGGCTTCACCTCCAGCGTCTCCGAGGTGTCGGCGCCAGCCGCCAGACCGTAGCGTCCCGCTGCGGTAAGGTTGCGGCTGTTCGCCTGCCCTCGGCAGGACCGCGCATGCTGCGCGGCTCCCTGACCTGCCCAGCTTCCGCTGCATATGGCCCAGGAAGCGTTGTAAGCCCCGCCGCCGGAGATGGCGCCGGTCACTTTCTCGCGAGATGCGGCATCTCCGGCCGCATAAAGTCCGGGCACGGTCGTCCGGCAGTCCGTGCCCGTAAGGCGCAACCCCCCAGTACCGCGCATGGTTCCCTCATAGCGCAGGGTGAGCGGGAATTTCTGCTTAAACGCATCAATCCCCGCCCGCTCCAGCGGCATAAAGAAAATCGGATGCGCTTTTCGCAGAAAATCCTGTTTCTCCGCTGTATCTGCCATATCGAGCGAAGCATAAACCGGACCTTTGAGCATCATTTCAGGAATGCTGCCAAAAGTCCGATCCCCTTTATGCAGCGGATGACCGTCCGCATCATAAAGCGTTGCCCACGCCAGCATACGGCCGCGGGTTACGGTTCCATCCGCAAAGCTCGGCGCGTATTGGCGACTGAATTCCATGCCCGACAGCTCGGCTCCCACTTCAGCAGACATCAGCAGCCCTTCGCCTGTCAGTACGTTGCAGCCAAGACCATTGCTGAGAAAAGCGCAGCCACCGGTTGCCATCACTACGGCATTAGCCTTCACTTCCCAAGACTCCCCTGTCAGACGGTTGATTCCACGTGCCCCGCCAACCCCATGTTCATCATGAAGAAGCTCTAGCGCTGGCGACTGATCGAGGATCGTGACCCCCGCTTTGCGGACAACTCTTCGCATAATCCGCATGTATTCTGCTCCATGCAGATGTGTACGAAGTGAGTTGCCTGCCTCATCCTTTGGAAAAGGATAACCCCACTGCTCGACTAGAGCCAGATTCTGCTCTACCTGATCCAGCACTCGGTGAATCCAAGCATTCTCCGACAAATATCCACCGGATTTCAGCCTGGATTGAACCGCCTGCTCTCGCAGTTCGGCAATCGGAGGGATAACGAGCAGCGTTGTACCGCCCGGAGCAGTAGCCCCGCTTGTGCCCAAGTAGCCCTTATCGGCCAGGACTACCTTTGCACCTTGCGACGCTGCACTCCATGCCGCCCAAGCACCTGCGGGGCCTCCTCCAAGCACGAGGACATCCACTGTCATTTCCTTCTTAATCTGCGACATTTGACTTCCTCCCAAAAAAATTAGCTAGCACATGCTATTTTAGACCGCTTCAAATTCAGGTTGTTCTTCCCAGCCATCGTTATTTCAGCTGCCAATCACTAATATTAAAATCCTTTTTCGCAAGCTTTTCTTCGACAAGGAAGTTTTTAGTACCCTCCAGCAGCTTGGTTCCCTCATCAGTAAATGCGGTATCCTTGATATCGCTGATCGGATTTACTTGCTTCGCCAGCTCAGGGGTTGTATCTCCGATTTCGGCGAGGAATTGATAATATTCATCTTCATGCTGCTTCAAGTCAGCCAATGCTTTCTCACGAGCGGCATTCCATACCTTAGGGAAATCAGGGAATTTCGCCAGATAATCCTCAGACACAACGGTTGCGCTAGTGCCAAGCAGGTTCGGATGCTTCGAGGCGTCATCCAAGTGAGTATAGCCTTGGTCAATTAACTTCAGCGCAGGAACACCCAAGTTCGTAGTAGCATCTACATCTCCACGTGCTAAAGCTGCGGTAGCATCCGGAATGAGCATATGCACGAGTTTGTAGTCGGTCACGCCTTCTTCTTGTAGTAATCCGACCACATAGCGGTGCATAAAAGAGCCTTTTTGAATCGCGATAGTTTTACCTTGCAGATCTTTCACCGTCTTAGGCCCATCCTTCTTACCGATTAAATAACCGATAGTGTTGGCTGAGGATTGTGAAATCAGACGCGTCTTGGCGCCAGAAGCATAAGCAATAATAGCAGGTGTATCCCCAAGACTGCCGATATCCAGCCGACCACTAATTAAGGATTCTGTCTGATCGGGACCGTTTGGAAAGCCCGTAAGCTTCACCTCAGTAATGCCATATTTCTTTAACTCTTCCTGAATAATCCCCTTATAAAAGCCCCAGCCCTCCGCGCCACCTGGCACATTCAGCTTATTGGAGCCGATAAAACCAAAATTTAGAACCGCTGGAACATTACTCGCGGTCTCTCCTCCAGATTTCTCTGTATTAGAGCCGCCGGATGCAGATGCTCCATTGCCCCCAGCGTTATTTCCGCAAGCCTGAAGCACCAGCATGATCATCATTATCGTAGTTAAAAGTGCAAATCGTATCCTTTTAGATCGTTTCCCTTGAATCTCTCTGTACGCTTGTTTCATTACTTTCTCCCCCTAGTAAATGTTATTTATTTAAATCTTAATCAAGATCAGAACCCTGCCCTCGACGCCAACTTGTACATAAAGTCATGACTTGCTACCGGCTGTCTGCCTTTGCCCCAGCCTACTTTTTCACGATAACCACCAAGTAGCCCCTGCTCTTGAAGCCCTGCCTCTGTCACCCCAATCACTTTCTCTGAATCTGGCGCTACATAAAGAGCATCCACAGGACAGTACAGCTCACACATAAAGCAAGTCTGGCAATCGCTCTGCCGGGCAATAACAGGAATGCCATCCTCTACCCGTTCGAAAACATTGGTCGGGCAGACCGATACACATTGGTTGCACTCTACACATCTGGCAGCGCTGATCACCTCAATCACGATAAAACACCCTCCTTGGACACGGCTTCTGTCTTCACCCATACCTGATCCAATCCACCGCTAATCAAGCGATGATGCTGATCTTGATCCGTTCCCTTAAAATCTTCACGCTTATGCATGCCCCTCGTCTCTGTACGGGCAAGCGCAGAATTGTACATCCAGCGGGCGGTTGCTGTCATGGCTTCAGCTTCACGCGCTTTAACCCCTTCAGGTGTACGCTGAATCTCACGGCTGCGCTGATCTTTCCACAGTTCATCCAGACGACCTAATGAAGAGGTCAGCCCTTTGTCCGTACGGAATAAATTAATGTCATACGGCTTCACTTCAGCCTGCACAGCAGATACAACCTCTGTCGTTTGAGCAGTCACTCCTGGCTTCACTTCTTGATGAACCAGTGGGGAAGATGATAAGCCGACTGGATTACGGTGCGCTGCATGTGAGCCAAGGCTCTGCGCATAGACAGCTGCCCCCTCTCCTGCAAAAGAGCCGGATGACATAGCCCAAGCCGCATTATGACTGCCACCACCAGTAAATCCCCCGCAAATCAGCTCACGGGTTGCTGCATCTCCTGCCGCATAAAGTCCCGGAACACCTGTGCCACAGCTTTCGTCTGTGATATGAATACCACTCGTCCCGCGAACCGTTCCTTCGAGACGAAGCGTAACCGGAAAAGCATCCTTGAACGGATCGATCCCTTGTCGATCAAAGGGAAGGAAAAAGTTCGTCTGCGCCACCCGCAGCAGCGGTCTTAAATCCTCGGGCGCTCCATCCAGTTTGGCGTACACCTGATTGCCTGCCAGCAAATTCCGAGCGATCACTGAACGCCCTTTCTTGGAACCTGCCCCTTCCACAATGCTCCCATCTTCATAATAAAAGCTGGCATAGCTGTAGTACGCCGTCTTGGTCACCGATGAGAACGTAGGGCAAATCGCGTAGGCATTAGAGAACTCCATACCTGACAGATTTGCTCCGGCCTCAGCAGCGAATAAATAGCCATCACCAGTAAGCACGTTGCAGCCGAGTGCCTTACTTAAGAAGGCGCACCCCCCAGTAGCAATAACGACCGCTCCGGCTTGAACCGTCCAGGTCTCACCACTCTGCGTATGAACGCCAGCCGCTCCGGCTACGCCATGCTCATCCGCAAGGAGCTCCATGGCTGGGCTATGATCTAAAATTTTAACGCCCGCCTTTTTCACCAGTTTACGCATTAATTTCATATATTCCGGTCCCTGAAGACTCCTACGAAACTGATTGCCCTGCTCATCTACAGGGAATGGATATCCTGAAACGCCAAGTTTGTTCATATTGACATACGTACGGTCTAGCACTCGGTCCATCCAGCGGGATTCAGCCAGCTGACCGCCCAATATATATCGACTTGCCTTAGCTTCCTCCCGGAGCTTTTCATCCGGCTTGACATACCAGACCCCTGTTCCCGAAGGCGCAGTTGCACCGCTCGAACCGCAATAGCCTTTATCTGCGAGGACAACTTTCGCACCCTTTGCTGAGGCCGTAAGGGCTGCCCATGTTCCTGCCGGTCCTCCGCCTATAACGAGCACATCCGCCACCAAATTCAACGATCCTTTTTGTATCGATCTACTCATAGCCCAAGACCTCCTCAATTGGTTTACCCTTCGTAACTATCGCGCCAGAACAAGAACTTGCGTTCAATGATTCGGAACAAAGAGTCGATTAGCTTACCGACAATAGCAAAAATAATAATGCCTACAAATACAACCTCTGTATTTGAATTCTGCTTCGCCTCATTGATCAGGAATCCGATGCCGGACTGTGATCCAATGAGCTCAGCTACAACAAGACCAATCCATGCTACAGCCAATGACAGCCGCAATCCTAACAAAATCCCAGGTAATGCTGCCGGCAATATCAGCCTGCGCAGCTTCTGATACGGGCTAAAGCCTAACACCCGAGACACTTCAAACAGCTTGTTATCCACATTGCGGATGCCCATAAACGTATTAATATAAAGTGGAAAAAATGACCCTGTCAGAATGATCACTACTTTAGACATCTCCCCAAAGCCAAACCACAAAATAATCAGCGGTGCTATAGCTAGATGCGGGACAAGCCGCAACACCTGCACACTAGGATCTAGCACATATTCCACACTGCGAAATAAACCAGTCAGGACTCCGAATAAAAGGCCTAGAACACCTCCGATGAGAAAACCAATTCCCGCTCTCCCCATACTGACACCTAGATGATGAGTTAACTCTCCAGTAACCAATAGGCCTGTAAACGCTCTGGCGATCGACAACGGAGTCGGCAAAAACTGCGCGGAAATCAGTCCGGTGCTTCCTGCCAGCTGCCAAAGGACGATCGTCACCACCGGAATGATAGCGCCCGTTCCCCAATCTGACAGTAGAGATTTCCATGCTATAGGTACCGCGGATCTCTCCGATTTCTTAGTCGATAAAGGAGCAGTATCACTGCTATCTAACGATTCCCGTGCTCTTGTAGCATTTTTTAAAATAGCTTCTACTCCATCGCTCATGGTGCATCCCCCTTTCGTTTCGTGCGCGTTTTCTGTTTATCCACGATAGTTGTCCTGCCATCTCAGCAGCCGTCGTTCGATGTAGCGGACAACAGAGTCACTCACCAGTCCTGCAATAGCAAAAATAATAATTCCCACGAACACCACAGGGGTATCCGCGAATTGACGCGCGTCCGACATCATATACCCAATGCCTGAAGTGGAAGCAATCAACTCTGCTACTACCAGACCTAACCAAGATAGCCCCAAGGAAAGGCGCACTCCGAGAATAATGTTCGGCAGCGCCGCTGGAAGCACTAATCTTACAACTTGCTTAAACCGACTGAACCCAAGCACTCGAGAAACTTCGAACAGCTTATTATCCACACCGCGAATGCCCATGAACGTATTAATATAAAGTGGGAAAAATGCGCCTTTAGCAATCAACAGCACTTTAGATTCCTCGCCGATCCCGAACCATAAGATGAACAGCGGCACTACCGCCAAGCTCGGAATCATGCGAATCATTTGCAGGGATGGATCTAGCAATTTCTCTGATCTGCGGAACAGACCTACAAGAATGCCTAATAGCAGTCCAAGTCCACCACCGAGCAGGAAGCCGGAAAGAGCTCTCACCAAGCTGATCCTAAAGTTCGGCCATAAATCCCCTGAGACGGCCAAGGATACAAATGATTCCGCAATGGTATACGGTGTCGGGAACAGCATCTCTGAGATCATTCCATAGTGTCCTAGGGTCTGCCATAGAATCAGCACAGTGCCCGGCAACAGAAGACCCAGTCCCAATGTTGTTACCTTTCCGGGGCGTCCGGAAGTTCTTACGGCCATAGCCCGATTTGTCATGCTCTGCACCCGCCTTTTTTTAGCTTTACAATCTCTTTAAATAACAAAAAGAGACCCTCGAATATTGAACACTTTCGGAGGTCTCCATTGGTATGGTCGACTTATTTATATTCCTGCCCCGTCAATAAGCTCAAGCTCATCGACTTTTTCAAAATAATTCAACACCTTCAAACGTAGCTCTTGAAAGGAAGACGTTGTTTTTTTGCGTGGATACGGCAGATCAACCGGTACAATCTTACGTATTTTTCCGGGGCGCGGTTCTAGAATCACTACCCGATTACCTAGAAATACAGCCTCATCAATATCATGTGTCACAAAAATCATGGTTGTTTTATTCGCACGCCAAATGTCCAGTAATACCGTCTGCATATGTGCTCTGGTGAACGCATCCAGTGCACCAAACGGTTCATCCAGCAGCAGGATTTTGGGATTTCGCAGTAGTGCACGGGCTATCGCCACCCGTTGGGCCATCCCTCCTGATAACTCCCGGGGATAGGATTTCTCAAATCCATTTAACTTGACGAGATCAATCAACTCATCGACCTTCCGTCTAATCTCCTTGTTCCCTAGCGGTAAATCGGAAGCAATATTCTTCTCTACAGTGAGCCAAGGAAAGAGACGATGCTCTTGAAAAATAAACCCTTTATCAATTCCGGGACCTCCAATTTCCGTCCCTCCTAGGGTAACACTCCCCGTATAACCGCTATCCAAACCGGCCACGATGCGCAGCAGCGTGCTTTTGCCGCAACCGCTGGGGCCGATGACCGTAATGAATTCACCCTCTTGCACATGGAGATCAACATTATACAGTGCCTGAACATGACCCCCTGCAGACTCAAAACGTTTATTCAGATTTGAAATAGCCAGCAACGCTTCTCCCACCGGAACCCCTACCTTCTAGTTTGAGTCAAGCCCAATCGCCTTCAGCATCCTTACTAGGACAATAAGTGTTTATGCGAGAAATATAAGGATACTGTATAGCGTGAAACTTATACATTCTTATATTTACAAAAAAACAGAGGTATTGCGCTTTTACATGCGCAATACCTCTGTAGGAACAGTCGGTAATTTTTATTCAAAGTAAATCAATTGGAATTATAACATTTAAAATATCATCCATTTGAAAAGCTGTCAACAATAAAACTTATTTCTGACACACTTGTTCACATCAGGTATCTTAAATATAAATATACACTTGAGATCACAATGGACAGCAGCATCAAAGGGAAGCCCACCTTTAAGTACTTCATGAACGTAATCGGGTAGCCCTCTTTTCCGGCTAGACCGGCAACGATCAGATTCGCACTGGCACCGATCAATGTACCATTACCACCTAAGCAAGCACCCAAGGCCAAACTCCACCAGAGGGGCTCTAAATTGGTAATCCCCATCTGTCCCATCTCCTGAATCAAAGGAATCATCGTGGCTACAAAAGGAATATTATCAAGAAACGCAGAAGCGATTGCACTTACCCATAAGATCATCATCGAGCTCATGAGCACATCCCCACCCGTTAAATCGATTGCTTTGGCAGCCAGCTCCGCGATGACACCCGTCTCGACGAGTCCTGATACTAGAACAAACAGTCCAATAAAAAAGAAGATCGTAATCCACTCCACGCTGTGAAAAGCTTTCTCCAGCATGTGTTCTCCTCCAGTTAGTAAGAGCAGTAAAAAAGCCCCTGCTAAGGCAACCGTAGCAGACTCCAAATGTAACGCCTGATGTAAAAAGAAACCTGTAATCGTAATTCCAAGTACGATCAAGCACTTTCGCAGCAGCTTATGATCCGTAATCATCGCCTTCTCATCCATGCTCATGATGCTTTGCTGCAATTCCGGCGTAGATTTAATTTGCTTACCAAACATCAACAGGAAAAGCGGGATATACGCCAACATAATGATAATAATCACGGGCGTCAGATTGCTGATAAAGGACATAAAAGTCAGCTCTTTCACAGCACTGCCAATCATAATATTCGGCGGATCTCCTATCAATGTTGCTGTCCCACCGACATTCGATGCGATAATTTGTGACATCAAAAAAGGCAGCGGATTTATGCGCAGTTGTCTTGTAATACTGAAGGTAACGGGTACCATAAGTAGCACTGTTGTAACATTATCCAAGAAGGCAGAAGCCACAGCAGTAATAACAAATAAGGCAATCAGTATCCGTCTCGGCTTCCCTTTCGCCATCTTAGCCGATTTCACGGCTGCATATTTAAAGAGCCCTGTCTCTGCAGTAATTCCTACAATCATCATCATGCCTACAAGTAATCCAATGGTATTAAAATCGATGTGATGCAATGCCGTCTCCTGATCCACAATGCCCATCGCTACCATAACAATAGCGCCTAACATCGCTAGGATCGTACGGTGAATTTTTTCAGATATAATCAGTCCATAAATCAGTAGAAAAATACCTATCGCCCAAATTGCTTGCTGTTCCATAAAGTCCCCCGGTCCTTCTATTTAATTTCTTAAATCTATAACCTATTAATCATAAATTAGAATTGTGTTTTTCGCACTGGGATTTTAAAGTCCAATTCACAGAAAACGGCTCTACCGAATATTCTTCGGCGAGCCGCTTATGAATTCTATTATTTCATCTTCAGTGCCTGCGGCTCCTTGAAAGCAGTTAGCTTCCCTTTGCTCTGTACAATAATCATCCCGTTCTCCAGCAAGGTTGGGCCAAATACTCTATCTGGTGTTTTGAGCTGTAAGATCGGTTTTGCGGTAATCAGGTCTATCGCGATTAATTTCCCGTCAGTCTGGGCCACATACATACCATGTCCGAGCAGATCAAAGCGTGCAATCGGATTGCTAACCCCACTATACTGAACCGCTGATTTATTCGCCATTTTAACACCATAAATACTTTGTCCCTTACTAAAAAGAATTCTTCCATCATAAGGACCAGCTGCGTATTCTAAATTCGATCCGATAGATGCATACGAGTAATTATCTCGTGTTACGGTAGCAGGATCTGCATTCAGGGGGTAACTAAAAACACCCTTTTCCCCTGTTATATAAATTCTGTCACCGTCACTCCAGGCACTGCCTCCCTTAAATGCTTCGGGATCATTCGGGTCAATATTAGCAGGATTATACTCTACGGTTTTTACCACTTTCCCTGTCTTAACATCCAGACTGTCGAGTGTCGGAAGTGGGTAAGTATCGAATAAGGTAGCTTTCCGTTGTACGACAAGCGTTCCATTAATCTCTGCAATCGGAAGATCATAATCTCTATTATTCCAAAGCTCCTTACCCGTTGTTCGATCAAACGCATGCAAGATGTCATACGTATATGCTCCAGATACTGAGTTTTGAGCTAGTACCAGATTCCCCTCAACCATAAACGGTTCAAACAGCTGATCTCTGAAGTTATCACGCCACTGCAACTTGCCATCCTTCAGATTGTAGGCTTGAATATCACCATTGGCTGCGGCAAATAGCTGATCTTTATCAAGAACCAATTGACTGACACCTTTACTATTTGCTGACGAGCTCCATTTATTTTTTCCAGTAGCTGCATTCACTGCATAGATGGTACCCGCCTCAGAAGTCGCGTAAACCACGCCGTCTTGATAAAGCATCGGTGTTTTTAATTTAGCACCGTATTTCCACACAACTTTTCCTGTCTGAGCGTTAACGGCAAGCAGTTGACCCTTTTGAAGCATAAAAACTTTACCTGCACCAACAGAAACAACCCCCTTCCCCATGAGGTAATCCGTCGGTACATTTTCTAATGCTGGTAAATCCATCGTTGTTGACCACTCTACCTTCGCAGAAGGCAGATTTGCATAATAATCCTCAAAGTTTGAGCCTATATACGAGGTGTGTGAATCAATCCCAGCAGCTTGTACCGGATTTACCATAAGCAATACCCCTAAACCAATAACTGCAGTACGAAGATGTGATTTTAATAATGTTCCTCCCACTACCACACGCCTCCTCATATAAATGCTATCTTTGGATATATTTTTAAAATGAAATATAATACTAATGACAATTATAATGTAATAACATGGATTAATCTTCCTCATTTTGTAATTTAAAAGACTGGAATTCAAAACATTTACTCATAAACTTACAATTTGTAAGTTATTGTGTTATAATAATCACATTCTTTCATAAACGAACAAGCTTTATCAAATATATGAATAACAAGGGGTTTGTGATCATGAGTAACGAGGTAACCACAGCATCAGCAGCCGATTTTGAATTCGGTATCTACACCTTAGGAGACATAGTAGCTGATTGTCATACCGGCAATAAGATCAGCCCGAAACAACGACTTGACGAAGTTGTAGCTGCGGCGAAGTTAGCGGATGAAGCGGGGCTTGATGTATTCGGTGTAGGTGAGCATCACCGTCTTGATTTTGCAATTTCTTCGGTTCCAGTCGTTCTGGCCGCCATCTCTCAGGTTACCCGTAGAATCAAACTGACGAGCGCCACCACCGTATTAAGCACCATTGATCCCGTGCGCGTGTTCGAGGATTTCGCCACGCTTGATTTACTGTCGAATGGACGTGCAGAGATTATTGCTGGACGTGGTGCTTTTGTGGAATCTTTCCCGCTCTTCGGGTATGAACTTGAAGACTATCATCGACTTTTCACCGAGAATATCAATCTGCTTCTCGAGCTTAATAAGCATGAAATTATGAACTGGGAAGGTTCCTTCCGTTCATCCTTGAAGGATTCTGAGATTGCTCCACGCCCTCTTCAACAAAGCCTGCCGGTATGGATTGGTGTAGGAGGTTCTCCTGAAAGCGCGGAGAAAGCCGGCGTACTCGGAACTGGAATGGCCATCGCCATTCTTAGCGGTAGTCCAGAACCTTTCCAAGAGCTTGCCGCAACTTATCGACGCGCTGGAATGCAGGCGGGGCATTCACCTGAAGCATTAAAGATTGCAATTACTAGCCACGGCTACATTGCCGAAACTTCACAGCAGGCACTCGATGAATATTACCCTTACTATTATAGTTATCGTAATTCCATCAGCCCAAAACCTGGACAAGAATACAGCGTCTCTCGTGACGACTTTGGCCAATATGTATCTGCTGATAACACGATGGCTGTGGGCAGCCCGCAGCAAATTATCGAAAAAATCCTTTATCAGCATGAGCTGTTCGGCCATAACCGTTTTATGACTCAACTCGACATCGGTGGCCTTCCTTACGCCAAGGTAGCCAAGGCAATTGAACTATTGGCAACAGAGGTTGCACCTGTCGTACGACGCGAAATTGCCAAGAAAAGCAGTCGATAGAGCTGAAGGCTGTCCCAGTAAGCATAGAAGCGCTTCTCCTGTTAATGGAGAAGCGCTTCTATGTGCTGCTGCAGCATTGTTTGTGGCTTGGTGCACTATGTATGACTTGCTACAACACGTTGTGCAGAGCGCCCTCACAACGGCTGAAGAATTGAAACAGAAGCTCTGCTTAGGAATTAGGGAATATCTCCCTAATAATCGGAGATTTCTGCTCATTATTCTAACAATTAGGGAATATCTCCCTATAATTGACCTGATTCGGTGCTAAATATAGATATTCCCCCGATTTTTAGGGAGGAATTCCCTAATTCCATTCATTTAGAGTTATTACCAGCTATTTTTAGGGAGTTTTTCCCTAATTACTCCAAAAATTTCATTAGTCCCACAGCTTAATACCTCAATCGAGCGTTACATTTACGCAAAAAAAAGAAGCTGCCCCTTAAGTAGATTTCTACTTTTGAGACAGCCACTTATGCTTATCACGCAAAGGAAGGTTTATTATTATCTACCTTACCGCTAATAAGCTTCTTATATTCATCGTCTCCGCCGTCTAAAGAAGGCGCAGTATAAATTTGAGCTGAAGCTGGTTGCTGAGCAGTATGGCTCGAGCCTGCTTTACTTGAGGTGTTCTTATCTCCTGAACTACTGCTTCCACCACTTGCAGATCGGAGAACAGCACCCGTTAAGTTATTCATGCCCTTTATTCTCTTCATGCTGAATCCTCCCCTACTAAATGATTGATGGTACGGAATAAATCCTGATTATGCCCAACTACCGCCTTAAGATCATCCGCAGATAACCCATCACTCCCTGAAAAATGTACGGAAAGAACATGTTTCTTACCTAGAGGATAGCATAGGATATATACCTCTGCAACTTCTGTTCGTTGAAAAAAAGTCCATTTGCTCGATAAAAAAGCATCCACCACACTAGGCCGCTTCTCATTCCCTCTCGTTACAGACAGGGGGTAAGAGTGACCACGCCCAACATTCCCTCCGACCTGAACAAGAGTCTCCTGCTCTTGAGCCTGCCAAATCGCTGCACCGATTACACGACAATGCTTCGGAGGTAAAAAGGAATTGCGTATCGCCTCGCTGAGTGCGTGATACTTCTCTCCATTTTCGGAGATGGTCACATTACTATTATATTGCCAAAAGAAATGAAGGATACTTTCTTTGCGCCTTAATTCTATCTTTAGCTGCTCTAAATCTTTAACCGGGTCCCGGAATCTACCACGCTCTTGAATACTATCAATAATCTTACCACAGCTCACATCTACAGCAGCTGTAGGATTATCATGATGCACTTCATACTCTAGAGATGTAATTCCTGATAAATCAGACAACAGATGGTACTCTTCAACATTCTCTCCAGGGATTAAATCATCACGGGCAGTCACCTGATCAGGCACTAGACAAAATACGCGGCTACGCCGTAATCTAGCCCAGAATAAACCCATTTCAAACCCCGTATTATCACGTGTCACATAATAAAATTTACCGCGTATTTTGGCAACATCATCTGGCGAGAACACAAATACAGCAAAATCGCTCTCATCCAAATTTCGCTCCAGTGCCTCCATTGTATATTCATTCGCTCGAAAGGCATTGGCATACCAAGGATGAACTTCAGCATCCCTCTTTAGCTGCTCATGAATCGCTCTTGCATACCGTATGGATTCCCTGGAAGATCCAATGAATAGCTTTGGTTTAGTCACGGCAGTCTCCTTCATCCTTTTCCCATTATGTAATAATTATACAAGTCTTTAGACAGCTGGAAAAGAGGCCTTATTCTTAAAAAATATTATTCTAAACCTCGTAAAGTGGGTAAAAAATTACGACTACTTTGAAAAAGCGAGGATACTATGAATAAAATGATAGGTGTCACATTACTTGCGGCAAGTCTTATGGGTATGGCAGCGTCACAGCCTGCTGAAGCTAAAACAGCAGCCAGTTATACCGCTCAGGTATACGCGAACTCTTTAAATGTACGCAGCGAGCCGGCTAAGAATGCAACTGTAGTAGGATCTATTAAGAACGGTGCCAAAGTAACTGTGTCCGATGAGCAACACGGTTGGTTAAAGGTGAAGACCGGAAACACCTCTGGTTGGGTAGCCGGCTATTACCTTAAAAAGGTGAACAGCAGCTCCCAGCAATCTGGCGCTTCTAAATCTTCCAACACCAGTAATGCTTCTTCCACCTCAACCAGCCCTTCGGGTAACACCACAAAGGCTACCGTAACGGCAGATTCATTGCGTATCCGAAGCGGTCCGGGAACACAATATAAGATGCTTGGTTCTTTAAAAGCCAAGGATACTGTTACCCTCCTCCTTCGTCAGAACGATTGGGCGCGGATTCGAACAGCTAGCGGTGACACCGGTTGGGTCGCAGCGCAATATATCCGTACCGGAGCAACGCAAAGCATCACAAACACCGTTTCGCGCACAGGAAATTTACGAGGAAAATTAATCGTCGTAGATCCCGGTCATGGCGGCAGTGATCCAGGAATGCTCGGCACTACATATAACACCATGGAAAAGGATTTGAATCTGCATACTGCCCTTTATCTCCGCGATGCCCTTTTAGCTAAAGGTGCACGGGTTGAGATGACACGTACCCGGGAGGACCAGAAGCCTACACTCGCTCGGCGAGTTCAAATGACTGAGGCTCTGCATGCTGATGCATTTATAAGCATTCATTATAATTCCTCACCTAAAAAAGTGTCCGGAACACTGACCTTCTTTTACTCCGAGTCCGATGATCTGAAGCTGGCACGGGCGATAGAATCCCGGCTAGGCCATGGCATTGGTCTAAAGAGCAACGGGTTATCCTTTGGCGATTATCACATCCTGAGGGAGAATCGAATTCCAGCTACCTTAGTTGAACTCGGATTTCTTACCAATCCTACAGATGAGTCAATTGTCCGCAAATCCTCCTATCAGAAAAAAGCAGCCAAAGCCATCGCGGAAGGATTGGCAGACTACTTTAGAAACTAGCCAGACCTACAAAGAAATAACAGAAAAAGAAGCAGGCTAGAAAATTCCTAGCCTGCTTTAGTTTGCATCTCATATTTAACCTTCTATTAATCCCTTCTTGATCAGGAAATTACGAGCTACATCCTCTTCCTTGAGTGCATCCACATCAACTTCTGCGTTCAATTGTTGCATTTCTTCATCACTGATCTGTCCGTTCAATTGATTTAAGATACCCTCTAGTTCAGGGTATTTATCTAGCGTTTCCTGACGAATAATCGGTCCTGCATCATAAGGAGGGAAGAATTCCTTATCATCCTGCAGAATCACCAGATCATGTACTTTAATTTGCGCATCCGTTGCATATGCATTGGTTACATCAGTTTCCCCATCGTCGATCGAACGGTACATGATACCATGGTCCATTCCTTTGCTCTGCTTGAAGTCCATACCGTAGAGTTTTTGGATACCAGGGTATCCGTCCTCACGATCCAAGAACTCGAACTCTACGCCAAGAACCATTTCTCCAGATACTTTCGCCAAATCGCTGAAGGTCTTTAGATTGTACTTCTCAGCCGTTTCGCGACTAACAGCTAAAGTATAGGTATTATTTATGCCGAATGGATCCAGAAAGGCCAGTCCATCTTTTTCAAGCAGTTCTCTTGTTTTAGCCAACGATTCCTCGGAGTTTCCTGTCTTCTCCTGATAGTAATTAGCTACAATGGTACCGGTGTAATCCGGATATAGCTGAATGTTATTATTCTCAAGTGCACTCCAAGCTACATTAGAGCCTCCCAAGTTCATCTGGCGCTTCACTTTAATATCTGTTTTATCTTCTATCAGATCTGCCATCATATGAGCGAGTAGAACATTCTCCGTGAAGTTTTTGGAGCCAATTGTGATTTCTCCACTGTTACCAGCAGCAGCGTTATTATTCCCGCCACCACATCCAGCAAGTAGCGCCCCCATTAATACTGTAGTTAAAACGCCTGTCATCAATTTTGGAATTTTCATATATAATCTCCCCTTTTATATTCTTTCTATACCAGAGCTTAAGTTATACTTTCAATCCCTTTGGAGTCGTAAGGCGTTCGAGCAATCCGAGTAGATAATCCAGCACGAGTGCAAGAATCGCGGCCGGAATAGCTCCAAGTAAGGTTAGAGCTTCGATGTTCCGTTGAATACCCAGGAAAATAAATTCACCCAATCCGCCAGCACCGATAAAGGCTGCCAGTGTTGCTGTCCCGACATTAATAACTGCAGCAGTACGGATCCCTGCCATAATTACACTTAAAGCTAAAGGGAGTTGGACCCGGAATAGAATCTGCCAGTTCTTCATACCCATTCCCCGGGCCGCTTCCACTATAGATTGGTCCACATCAGTTATTCCGGTGTATGTGTTGCGGATAATTGGCAGCAGTGAATACAGAAATAAAGCTACAACCGCCGTCTTCATCCCTATGCCGAATAGAGGAATCATAAATCCGAGCATCGCCAGACTAGGTATCGTCTGAAGAATCCCAGCTGCACCAAGCGTAACACCTTTCAGAGGTTTAACCCTTGTAATCATAATTCCTAGCGCAATGCCAACAATAATTGCAAATAACATGGACAAGAGCACAAGTTGCATATGCACGCCCATAGAATGAATCAAATCTTCCCTACGTATATCTAATTGATATATGAGCTGTTGCCATAATGATTGATCTCTCATATAGACATTTCCTCCTCTTTCACGCCTCCCCATTGTGCGGCAAACGCCGTCAGAAGACTGCCTCTTGTAACAATCCCGGCAATGATCCCCTCAGCGGTTACAATCGGAATAATGCCGTAAGGAGCTTCCGTAATCAATGATAATGCGTCTCTTGCTGTTGCTGTATCCTGCAGCACCACTTGAGGTGGTGTCATAATTTCTTCGATAGTAAGGCTTTGTTCCATTTTGGCGGTAACATCATAAGCGGAGACTATGCCAAGCAGCTTACCTTTCTCGTTTCCAACCAGTAATGTATCCATTTTGCGTTGACGCATAAAGGTAAGAGCTTTGCCCAGCGTCCGCCCTGGAAGCGATGTAGATGGATTGTCGCGCATAACTTCTGTTACGGGGATATACTCAGGGTTTTGGTAAATACGGTTTTTGCCGATAAAAGATTCTACGAAATCATTAGCAGGCCGGCTGAGCAGCTCATATGGCGTATCCAGTTGAACGATTTCACCGTCTTTAAGAATAGCGATCTTATCTCCAAGCTTCAGTGCTTCATCCATATCATGCGTTACAAATACAATGGTCTTCTTTACTTCTTGTTGCATGCGTAGCAGTTCATCCTGCAGCTGCTCACGGGTAATAGGGTCCAAAGCACCAAACGGTTCATCCATCAATATAATCTCAGGATCAGCCGCCAATGCACGGGCTACTCCTACACGTTGCTGCTGCCCACCTGATAATTGTTTCGGATAACGTTTGGCATATAGGGTCGGATCCAGTCCGACTAGACGGAGCATTTCTAGCACCCGTTCTTTTTTCTTATTAACATCCCACCCCTTTAGGTCGGGAATCAGGCCTACATTGTCTTCTATGGTGTAGTGCGGAAATAAACCAGCTTGTTGAATAACATATCCGATGTTCTTGCGGAGGGTTACAGGGTTCTCCTTGGTGATATCTTTACCGTGGATATAAATATGGCCTGAAGTATGCGGAACAAGACGATTTATCATTTTCATCGTTGTTGTCTTTCCGCAACCACTAGGACCGATCAGCACTAGTATTTCTCCAGCTTCAATTTCAAAGCTAATGTTCTTAACTGCTTCATAACCATTAGGGTATTTCTTACCTACTTTTTCAAATTTCAGCATAGGGTCTCTCCTTCTTATCTCTATCGTCAGATCATCTCGCCGGGCGACTCTGTAAGTTAAACTATAACAAACAACTCCCAAACTGACAACCTACAATGAGCATATAGGTTGTTTGTAATTTATTGTAATTTAATAATCAAAAAAAAGGCTATCCAGTGATAAACCCCGCTGGATAGCCTTTTCTCGACCTATTATTATAAATGATTCTCAGCATTTTTATTAATAAATTGCTCTGTTCTTTGGTACATTTTCTCATCACCAACTGCTACAAGTACATCATTTTCTCTGAGTATGACATGCGGACCTGGGGAGATTGTTACGTTCGCCCCTCGGCGAAGCGCTATAATAGTAGCCCCTGTATTCTGCCAAAATTGTAGTGTTCCAATGGTTTTACCGACCACATGTGATTGTTCATGGATTGTAATTTCTTCCGGGTGATAAGGTTTCAAATTCTTCATCCGGTCTGATGCCTCGATAATTCCAGTGAGCAGCTTCTCAAATTTGCTGTCGAGCTTCTTCTTTTCCAGCAACAATTGCTGTAGATCCTCTTTCAGTGAATAAACTGATTTCAAATAATTATTTCTAGTGATATACTCATACGCCTTTTGATCAGAGATGACAATAATCTCTTTCCCCTGCGAGACAAATACTATATTCTCATCCTTCAATAATCCCATAGCTTTACGGATCGTCTCAGGAGAAACATGGTACTGGCCTGCTAATAGAGAACGCCCCGAAAGCTTACTCTGTACGGGGAATTCCCCGCTTACAATTCTTTGTGCAATATCAAGGGCTATAGACTTATAACCGGATATTTCCTGCATGGACATTGTCGATCTCCTTACTTTGGCGTGAATTATGAATTATAAACATGCTCCAGTATACCTTTTTTCATTCACCAAATAAAGATGTCCTGCCTTATACAAACATTTGATAGACCAAAAATAAATTTAACGATACAACCAGTCCGGAGATAAGCCAGCCGAGAGCAGCTGTCATCTTACGATTCACTAACCCGCCCATAATCTGACGATTGCTAGTAAACATAACCAGTGGTACCAGGGCAAATGCAATCCCAAAGGATAAGACCACCTGACTGATAACGAGTGCCTTCGTTGGATTTACACCAAAACCGATGATCGCCAATGGCGGAATAATCGTAATCGCACGGCGTAAGTACAGATTAATTCTTTTGTTGATAAAGCCTTGCATCACCACATCACCAGCCATAGTGCCTACAGAAGAGCTCGATAGTCCCGCGATAAGTAGTCCTAAGCCAAACGAAATCGCCGTTACAGGTCCAGCCAAGTGACTAAATTGCTGAAACGCGACATCCAGGTCCTCAACTACAAGACCATTTTTGAAAAACAATGCCGCGGAGACAATGACCATCGCCAGATTAACCGCACCTGCAATAATCATCGCAATAATAATATCTATGAATTCCAATTTAAAAATTTGTTTTTTCTCCGCTTCATTCACCCCTACGATGCGGTTCTGAGTAAGTGATGAATGTAGATAAATGGCGTGTGGCATCACGGTTGCGCCTAGAATTCCTGCAGCCAAAAGGATGCTGTCGACCCCTTCAAACTTAGGTGTAAACATGCCTACAGCAACCGCACCCATATCCGGTTTAGCTACAATAACTTGAAAGGCGAAGGCTAAAACGACAATAAGAATCATTGCAGCAATTCCGGCTTCAAGTGAGCGGTATCCCCTACGCTGAAGCTCTAAGATAGCAAAAGAACCCACGGCAGTGATCATTGCTGCAGGCAGCATAGGGATATCAAACAATAAATAAAGTCCTAATGCTGCCCCGATAAACTCCGCCAGATCCGTAGCTATTATTACCAGTTCACTTTGAATCCATAAGAAGATCGATACACTCTTCGGGAAACGATCATGAGCGATCTCCGGAAGGTTCTTCCCTGTAGCAATACCAAGCTTAGCGGACAACGCCTGAATAAGAACAGCCATTAAGTTCGAGGCTACAATGACCCATAATAAGAGATAGCCATATTTTGAACCCGCCGTAATGTTGGTGGCAAAATTACCTGGATCCAGATAAGCAACCGCAGCGATAAACGCTGGACCTAAGAAAGGCAGTAATCTTCTAATTCCTTTGGTCTCCCCGTTAAGAACGGCTTGCGCTGAAATCGAGTTTTTATGTTGTTTTATATGTGGTTGTTCTATATGTGGTGTTTCCACTAAAGTTTGTTCTAGCATGTCAGCTCCTCCTCTTGCCCAAAAAAAAGTTGTCTATATACACGAAAGTTTCCTCTGTGCAACTTATATTTAAAGTATATGCTCATTTCTGAAAAATGTAAATATGTTTCATTAGGAATTTTCATACGCTTGTACACTTCTGATCGACAAAAAAAACCGGACAACATCAGGAATTACCCGATCTTTGCCCGGCTTAAGCCAATTACTCCGCATTGCTTATGGTGTGAGACTTTGAATATCTCTTCTCATTTGTTCATTCTGCGTTTTCAGCTCATTCAATTCTTTCTGAAGCTCCTGATAATCAGGTGACGCTTGCTTTCTCGACCCATGCCCGTGTCCATGCTTCCCGCCCAGTCCAAACATCATAAATATCATCATTAAAGGGCAGATCAATGTAATTAACCAAGACCAATTCATAGCTTTTACCTCCTAGAAATTCTTTATGACCTCTATATCATAAAGAATACTTGTGGAGAAAGGATGTGCTGTGAATTACGAATTCTTCTTCCATGTATCCTTCAGCGGTACAATCCGGTTCAGTACCAGCTTATCTGCTGTCGTATGCTTCTTATCCACACAAAAGAATCCATGGCGGATGAATTGATATTTATCTTCTGGAAGTGCACTATTCATGGAAGGCTCCAGCAAACAATCCTTCAGAATCATTAAAGAATCTGGATTAAGATACGCGTCCCAGCGCTCATCGTCTTCTTTAGGACCGTCATTCTCTTTTAGCAGCCGCTCATATAGATGAACTTCCGCCTTGATTGCGTGTTCTGCCGATACCCAGTGGATGGTCGCTTTGACCTTACGTTCATTAAATCCACTTCCACTCTTCGTTCTCGGATCATAGGTACAGCGAAGCTCCATCACTTCTCCGGTTGCTTCGTCCTTGATCACCTCATTGCACTTAATGAAGTAGGCACCTTTTAACCTTACCTCATTCCCTATAGTCAGCCTGTGATAACCTTTAGGCGGCTCCTCCATGAAATCCTCTTGTTCAATATAAAGCGTACGTGAAAAAGGAACCTCTCTATCCCCAAGCGTCTTATCTTCACTGTTATTCTCAATCGTAAGCCATTCGCTTTGATTCTCGGGATAGTTAGTAATAACCACCTTTAGCGGCTTTAGAACAGCCATTACGCTAGGTGCCTTCGCCTTCAAATCTTGTCTAAGCGAATGCTCTAACATGGCTATATCTACAATGGTGCTATGTCGGACAAATCCGATTTCTTTCACAAAATTCCGAATACTCTCCGGCGTAAAACCTCTTCTCCGAAGTCCGCGAAGCGTGGGAAGCCTTGGATCATCCCAACCATCCACATAATGTCCTGCAACCAATTGTCTAATGTACCGTTTGCTAGTAACGACACCAGTGATGTTTACGCGTCCAAACTCCCTTTGCTTTGGAGCTTCGGGGGTATCCAGCTCATTTAGTACCCACTCATACAGGGGCCGATGATCCTTAAACTCAATGGAGCATAGGGAATGCGTAATCCCTTCGATCGCATCTTGTATAGGATGTGCAAAATCGTACATCGGATAGACGCACCAATCGTTGCCTGTTCTATAATGTTCCGCATGGATAATTCTATAAATCACCGGATCACGCAAGTTGATATTCGGTGAGCGCATATCTATTTTGGCGCGTAATACTCTGGCACCCGTAGGATAAACGCCATCCCTCATCTCTGCGAATAACTTCATATTTTCTTCCACAGAACGCTCCCGATAGGGACTGTTCCTTCCCGGCTCTGTAAGCGTCCCTCTATATGCTGTCACCTCTTCAGGTGATAAATCGCAGACATAGGCTTTTCCTTTTCGGATTAGCTTTACTGCGCTATTGTAAATTTTTTCTGAATAGTCTGATCCATAGAAAATATGGTCCGGTGAGTAGCCCATCCATTCAATATCTTCGATGATGGCATTTACATATTCCAGATCCTCTTTTAAAGGATTCGTGTCATCGAAACGCAAGTGGAACTTTCCGCCATACTTTTTTGCAGTTGTATAATTCGTGTCAATGGCATACGCACTGCCAATATGCAAATATCCGTTAGGTTCCGGTGGAAATCTGGTGCAAATGTCTGTGCTGTAAGTTTCAGCCTCAAGCTCTTCTTGAATAAATCTGTCAATGTAACTTTCTGCCACTACTTCTGATGGCTTATTCATTGTTGTTACCTCCTGTATATTAGCGATATCCGCCTTGTTTATCTGCAAAATAAAAAGAACCTCACCTCCAAGACTTATGGTCTTGGGGACGAAATTCTCGCGGTACCACCCCAGGTTCATTAATATGTCGCCATATTAATCTCATCAAGTACGGCAATGCATCTTTCGCAGTGCTTATACTCTAGCTCTATAACAGGAGCTCCCGTCATACCATCCCCGTCACCCGGTTCCGACATGCCGCTCAGAGGCTTGTTTCGATAAAATCCTCCTTACCCCGTTCTCATCATCCAGGGCTCTCTGTGAAGGAATGATTTTATTTACTCTTCTCGTCATCGCGTTTAATTATTTTGTATAGGATACCAAATAGATGGTCCTGTGTAAATGGTGTGCTTTCTCTTCTGTCCGCTTACGATCTATTCCTCGCTCAGAGCTGTTATCAGTTCCAGCACCACTTCATTATCCGGCTCTACGGTCAAAGCTCTACGCGCGTATTCCAGTGCAGCCCCTTCAGCTCCAAGCTCATAGTTACAAATCGCCATGCTATAGAGCACCGATGCTAATGGTTCTTCCGCATTGGCATGCATAGACCGCTCTAAGTAGACTAACGCCTCCTCGAACTTATCCATTTCATACAGCAATAAACCAGCGTCCAGTGAGAGGTCATAGCTCTGTTCCATCGGATAATAACCTGTCCACATGAGCTGAATCCCTCGCTGAAGATCCAGCATTTCTTCATCACTGGCATCCGGCAGCAGCTCCGAGATCTGTTCAGCACTATGGATAAACCATTCTGCATCATACCCACCTAAGCGCCAAAAAGCCAAAATCTGCTGAAGCCCCATCGTATCTACTTGCTGATCCATCCATTCCTTCATACTGAAGAAATCATCCGGGCCAAAACGCTCTATAAACCGTTTGTAACCTAACCGAGTGTTCGCATAGCTCATCGGCGATTCCAGCATAAGAATACATCCGATGTTCAAGTTTTTATAATGATGAGAGGTAAATAAGGAATGCGCTCCTTGTTGCTCCAACGTATGCTGAATCGCATGATAGTTCGCTGTTAAGGAGAAGCTACCATGATGAATTAGCATAGGCGGCTCCGCAAATTCCCAATTCTCTATTCGGTGATCGCCCTTATCCGCTGTAAGGAGTACAAACCCTCCTGTAGATAACTTAGCTAGCCTCTCCAAACAAGTAAGCCCCACCACTGGAAACAGAATATGCGAATCCTCCAGCTTCTGCTGATAGAGCTTTATAACATCGTGATAGGGATAAGTTTCCGCTTCGTAATCAGCCGCACGACGATAATGATATTGCGGGATAATTGTACCGAGTACCTCTGAGGGGTTATCCGAATCTGCATCCTCAGAATACTGAATCGACATCTCACATTCAAATATTTTACCTTCATCCACATAAATTAATTCCTGCGGGATACTGTCAAAAAAATAATTCGCCACAAGCAGCAGCGGCTGCTGTAAATCACCAGGTTTGATGCTGAGCTTAGCGTGCACTAAATGCAGTTCAGTATCCTGTACAGCATCAAAACGTGCAAAATCCAGTATACCCTGCTCTACGAATGGAAGTAAGCTTGGGTGCTGCTGCCAGCTGGTTATATTTTTTACGGGTAAATCACTCATCACATAACGAAAAGGAGGAAGTGGAGTCCCCGCATAATCTATGATTTCGCATAGCTTCTTAAGGATATGGAACGCTAACCGCCCTGCTCCCGCTCCCAATTCCAGTATAGTGACTGTTTCAGAGAGATGTCCTTGTCCAGCCCGATCTTGCAGGAATCCGAAGATCATTTCCGCATATGCAGTCGCAATCATAGGATTACTCGTAATATACTGCGGAACCTGATCATTATTCCAAGCCTTTAAACCCTTTTCTTCATAATAAGCCCGCTGTAATTCCCAAATGGGTGCTTCACTGAAGCGATAGTGCTGCCCTTCGTTACCTGTCATCTATTTCTTAACCTGCTCTCTGTATATCTTGTTAGAACACCTATGTTACTGTTACTTATTCCGCTCTCAATGTGCGTGACCTGAAAAGAACGTATTCAGCCTCTGCCGGAATGGAAACAGAAAATGACAATAATCCCGCTTTAGAGGTTAACGAATCAGGTCCTTTTAACGTTTGGTAGTAAGAATTCCCTTTGCTGTCCACACTCACCAGCTCCAGTTCCGCGTTCCCTTTAGGGATGACGAAGCCAGAGGTATTTTGCACACCTAAGGTTATTTTGTATTCTTTCCCGGATGGAGTCTGTGTCAGCGTACAGGGATATAAAGGATATGGATGTGCTGTTGTTTCCACTGGGTAAGGAGCAAGCGCTCGATCTGCCTCAGGCTTCGCCCATTCCTCCCCTTTTCTCGCACCAATGCCAAGGGTTAGTTTATTCACGTTATTGAATTGGGTTTCCCAGCGAAATGTCTTTAAACCCTCTAGGATAGGAGATGCTGGAACAAATAGGATTCCATCCTTGATCTCCGGGGCAATCCCTAATGAATCTTCTGTCTCCCCATTAAATTCTGCCTCTAGCTGTCCTGCTTTAATCTTCCCAACCGACCGGTCAAGTAGTGAAACCGTAACACTATTCGTTAGTGCGTCATAGAGCAAATCTGCACCAATCGCACTCGAAAAAGCCCGAATCGGCACCATTAATTTACCTGATTTAAAATAAGGAGCGAGTTTACCCGGAAAAAGGACGTAATACCCCCCGTATGACAGTGGCATTACCTGAGTCCCTAACTGGACAGCCGCCGACACCGATGTAGGTGTAACCGCTGAACCTGCGGCGAACATGATCACTAACAGACCGATGATATAAGCTCTTATTTTTCCTAGTCGTTGTAAGGACTCCTTAACATGATTCATCTTAAACCCCTCTCCCTCTCTGCTCCGTTTAGATCCTCAATCTATATAAGTAATAATCAATGATCCCTTGGCGCATGTCAACTTGTTCCACTTTTGTTATTCATCATAAAAGACAGGATTCTGCATATATTTCCATTGAGTTATTTAGAATCAAGAAAGGAGTGCGATGGATGACCGATGCTGGACAGGATTCACCAAGAAAGACAAATATCCCCCAGCCCATTCGAAGCGATGGCGCAGGGGGATTAGATAAAGGACCGCGTGATATTATGCGGGATTTGGAGAATCCGGATATGTTTGTCCCTCCCGTGACCGATGCCGGTCTTGTCCCCAATTTAAAATTCTCTTTCTCCGATGCGCATATGCAGCTTAACCATGGCGGCTGGTCGAGAGAGGTGACGGTCAGGGACCTCCCCATCGCCACTACACTAGCCGGCGTAAACATGAGCCTTACCCCCGGAGGAGTACGCGAACTCCATTGGCACCAACAAGCAGAATGGTCCTATATGCTGCTAGGTCGAGCTCGAATTACTGCCGTGGATCAGAATGGTCGAAACTTCATCGCCGATGTGGGACCAGGCGATCTTTGGTATTTCCCTCCGGGTATTCCCCACTCATTACAGGGTCTTGAAGAAGGCTGTGAGTTTCTGCTTGTATTCGACGATGGAAGTTTCTCTGATCTAAACACCTTGTCCATTTCCGATTGGTTTGCCCATACTCCGAAAGAAGTGCTTTCGGCTAACTTTGGGGTGCCTGCCGCTGCATTTGACTCTATTCCCACCGAACAGGTCTATATTTATCAGGATCAGGTTCCGGGTTCATTGCAAAGCCAAAAGGTAGAATCTCCATACGGAGAGATCCCACAAACCTTTAAACATTCCTTATTGGCTCAACCTCCGCTGAAGACTCCCGGCGGGAGCGTCAGAATTGTCGATTCCAGTAACTTTCCCATCTCCAAAACCGTAGCTGCCGCATTGGTAGAAATTGAACCCGGAGGGATGAGAGAGCTGCACTGGCATCCAAATAACGATGAATGACAATATTATCTTACCGGAAAAGGAAGAATGACTGTATTTGCCGGAAACGGTGTAGCACGAACGTTTAATTACAGAGCAGGCGATGTAGGGTATGTTCCTTTTGCTTTCGGACATTATATTCAAAATACAGGCGAAGATTCCTTATGGTTTCTTGAAATGTTTAAGAGTGACCGCTTTGCTGACGTTTCTCTAAACCAATGGATGGCACTCACTCCTCATGAATTGGTTCAAAGTAACCTAAACGTTGGACCAGAGGTTATAGACGCCTTAAGGAAGGTGAAATGGCCCGTAGTGAAATACCCTAAGCCAAGCAAAAACGCCTCCGGTGTCCCCAAAGGGCGGTAAGCGTTTTTGCGAGAAATATAAGGATAAGGTATCGGGTGAAACTTATACTTTCTTGTATTTTCTTAAAAAGGATGCTTCATCTAATAACTATTCGCCAGACTCCGCAAATTGTTTGATTCTTTCCTCTATCTGGTCACGCACACGCTGGAACACTGCCCACTTCTCTTCATCGGTGCCTTGCGCTTTTGCCGGATCATCGAAGCCCCAGTGTTCCCGCATCACCTTCGGAGGTGTCGTTGGACATTTATCCGCAGCATCCCCGCATAAGGTAATGACTAGATCAGCGTTATTCAGCAGATTAGAATCAATCATATCCGAGGTCTGTCCGGTGATATCAATTCCTACTTCGCTCATGGCTTGTACAGCTTTTGGGTTTAGACCATGGGCTTCAATTCCAGCGCTATACACGTCCCATTCCTTCCCTAAATATCGCTTAGCCCAGCCTTCGGCCATCTGACTCCGACAAGAGTTTCCTGTGCATAAAAAATAAATGGTTTTTTTGTTCATCATGATCTTCCCCTTTTCAAATTAGGTAACCAATAACCACAAATAAAGACCGAGAAGCGTAATAAACAACGTCGGGATGGTTAATATAATTCCTGTCTTAAAGTACGTTCCCCAGGATATCTTCACACCTTTAGCCGACAGTACATGCAGCCACAGCAGCGTGGCTAATGAACCAATTGGAGTGATTTTAGGCCCTAAATCTGAACCTATAACATTCGCATATATTAAAGCCTCTTTAATGATTCCGGTTGTATGCGTTGCATCAATTGCGAGTGCGTCAATCATTACAGTAGGCAAATTGTTCATCATCGATGAGATCAATGCGGCAATGAAGCCCATACCCATGGTTGCAGCGAACAGACCCTGATCAGCAATCACGCCAATCGCTTTAGCAAGTAAATCTGTTAGACCCGCATTCCGAAGTCCATATACCACGACATACATTCCGATAGAGAAGAACACAATTGCCCAAGGAGCTCCTGTAATCACTTCTTTCACCTTGACGTAAGGGCTTCTTCTCGCGAGGAGCAGGAACAGAATTGCAATAATTCCCGCAATCACTGATACTGGAATATTCAAAAATCCACTGACGAAATATCCTATTAGAAGAATAGCCAGTACCATCCAAGACAGTCGGAACAATTTCTTATCCTTGATAGCCTCTTGCGGTTCTTTTAGCTGAGAGTCATTAAATTGCTTCGGAATACTTTTGCGAAAAAAAATATAGAGCACCACGATACTCGCCATCAAAGAGAATAACGTAGGTACGATCATCCTCCCTGCATACTCCATAAAGGTAATCCCAAAAAAGTCGGCCGATACGATATTCACAAGATTGCTAACCACAAGCGGCAATGAGGTGGTATCCGCTATAAAACCACTGGCGATAATGAACGGAAATACTTTTTTCTCATCAAAACTCAGCGCCCTTACCATCGCAAGCACAATAGGCGTAAGAATAAGGGCCGCTCCATCGTTCGCAAAAAAAGCAGAAACCAATGCACCAAGAACGATAACATACACAAACATTCGTGTTCCGTTCCCCTGTGCCGCCCGCGCCATATGTAACGCAGCCCATTCGAAAAATCCGATACTGTCTAGAATTAATGAAATTAAGATAATTGCGACAAACGCCAAAGTAGCATTCCACACCATCTGTGTTACTTCGAGCGCATCATTAAAGCTGACGACACCTACTAATAAAGCGATGATAGCCCCGCCGCAGGCTGACCATCCAATCGATAAATTTCGAGGCTGCCAGATCACAAAGATTAAAGTTACTATAAATATAAGTATGGCTAGAATGGCCACTGTGCCATCCCCCCTGAACTGTACAACCACATCTTTCTCAACACCCCTATAATCTACGAATACATATCACCATATAACTATATAGTTATATGTAGTCTAAAAAAATCCACAACTAGTTTGAATCGCAGCACGTTGCCTTAAGTTCTTTATTCAGAGCAGTCAATATTGATTCAGAACTAGGCATCTCTTGAAGAACAGCTCTAAGATGCGGTTTATCCTCCACATTTAACGAATAATGTACCCACTGTCCTCGTTTGCTTTCCCTTACGATCCCTCTACTCTTCAGTTTTCGTAAATGCTGACTAATCGCCGGCTGGGATATATCAAAAATATCAACAAATTCACACACGCACCATTCCCGTTCCTTCAGAAGAGAAAGCATAGCGAGACGTGTCTTATCTCCTAGTAGCTTCAAGTCATCAGCAATATTCGTAAGTGAATCCATTTCTTCTTCCCCTCCCTCCAATGCTTATATAAGCGAATGCTTATATTATAATGATCTAGATAGGAAGAAGCAAGAATTTTATGTACTCGCTTCTCTTAATTGTTCTCAGAGTTTATATTTTGATTCAGTCCGTTAACTATTCATATGACTTGATATTACATGTAAATTTGTCAGATCATATTTATGAAAAAAAGACCGACAGCTCTCTTGCGAGAGCTATCAGCCTTATCTATTTCTATGGACTTATTTAGCATGTGATTTAGGTTCTTGGGATGGTTACAATAAACTGAGTACCTTCTCCTACTTTGCTCTCTACATCAATTTTACAATCATGTATTTTTAGAATTTTCATTACAATGGAAAGTCCTAGTCCATTCCCTTTAAGGGCACTGCTCCGCGCTTTTTCCACCATATAGAATCGATCAAAGATGAGCGGAAGTGCTTCCTCTGGAATCCCTCGTCCTGAATCTTTAATATATACCTTCACAAACGGCTCAGATACCTCGATTTCCACATGAATGGTACCCTCTGGTTCCGTATATTTAATAGCATTATTTATCAAATTCTGCCAGACCTGATCAAATAAATCTTTATCCACCGTAATCTCGCAAGGCAATAAATCCAATTCAATCGTAATATCCTTCTGCTCCCACTGTGGTTCCGCAAATACAATCGTTCTTCTTAATTGTTCGTCTAATTGGAAGGTGGTGGGATTCACCGGATGATGTTCCGTATCGAGTGACGCTAACCGGAGCAGATTATCACTAAGCCTAGAAAGGCGTAATGTTTCCTCATAAATAATATCCAGATGCTCCTTTTGCTCTTCCAGTGGAATGACACCGTCTTGCAGCGCTCTTGTAAAGCCTCTAATCGATGTAAGGGGTGACTGCATTTCATGGGAAACATTGCTGACAAAATCATCACGAACAGAGTCCATTTTCTGCAGCTCACTTGCCATACGATTAAAGCTTTCCATCAATTCACCTAACTCATCTTTATTACGATAAGTTAATCTGACAGATAAATTGCCTGACGCCATTTCCTTAGCTGCATCTGTCAGCTTGTTGATAGGCTTCACTATATACCTGGACATGAACAAGATAAGCAAGCTTCCAATGATTAGTACAGCTAAAAGTGTAGACAAGAGCGTAATTCTCAACCCTTTTACAATCGATGAAAAATCAAGCTTGATGATGAAAGCGCCTTTCGCATCATCTATCTTAGGAATCCCTACGATAGCAAGTCCACTCTTGCCCGATAGAAAAACGGCATCGCTTGTGTTTGGTTTGAACAGGGTTGCGATTTGTTCCTTGTTTAACGAAAATACAGCGTTGCTTGGCTCATTAACGATCGCTATATCTATACCAAATCGATTAAGCAGGTCTGCAAACGCATCTACTTTTTCCGGATCATCGATTAAAGTTATCACCTTAGCTATATCTTTAGCAATATTAATGAACATATGGTTTGGGGTATTATTTTTTTCTGAAAACTGCGTAAAAAGAACAAAGGAAATAATTAAACTTACTAAAACAATACCAATAAAAGTAGCAACGATTCGAAGACGAAGGCTTTTTCTCAGCATCTAGGCTAGCTCCAAACGATATCCAAGTCCTCTTACCGTAGAAATAATTAGCTGCGGAATGGGTTCAAGACGTTCTCTCAAGCGTTTGATATGCACATCAACCGTCCTCTCATCGCCCTCATAATCCATTCCCCAGACATTTTCTATTAGCTGAGTCCGTGTGAAAATTTGCTTTGGCGAACCCGCCAAAGCAAATAACAATTCACATTCCTTCTTTTTTAGTTCAACCGTTTGATCGGCATTAGTGACTGTTAAATTCCCTAGATCAATCGTTGCTCCCCCTAATTGAATAACATTCGAAGGGGTCACATGATATCTCTTCAATAATGATTTCACACGGAGAACCAATTCTATGGGATCAAACGGTTTTACTAAATAATCGTCTGACCCGGCATTAAATCCCCTGACTTTATCCTTAGACTCTCCTTTGGCTGTAACCATAAGGATTGGCATATCGATATAAGATCGAATATCTTCTGTCAGTTCAATACCATCGATATGCGGCATCATCACATCCACAATTGCTAAATCAATTTTCGTATGAGCCAGAATATCTAATGCCATTCGACCATCTTCCGCTTCCACTACGGAAAACTGATTTTTTTCAAGATATAATCGGATTAATTTTCGGATATGGGAATCATCATCAACCACTAGAATTGTGCTCATACATCAATGTTCCTTTCCAAAGTTGTATTTATTCGTATCTTAGAGATTCCATTGGATCGAGCTTGGCCGCCTTCGATGAAGGCATCAAACCAGCAATAATACTAATCCCTGTACTTACAACTAATCCGAATACGATATAAGATCCAGAGAGATTAATAAGCTTGACTCCGAAAGCATTTTCCAAGAAAATATTTAATCCATAGCTAATGACTGCTGCAAAGACTACCGCAATAATACCACTAAATATTCCCAATAATGCAGATTCGGAAAAGAATATTCGCTTGATATCTTTCTTTCTTGCCCCAATTGCACGAAGAATTCCAATTTCTTTAGTCCGTTCGACTACACTAATATAAAGCACAACCAAAATCATAATCCCTGATACGATGAGTGAAATCCCTGCAATACCAGACAAAACGATCGTAGCCATATCCACATAAGTCGTAATACGCTCCATGATTTTTGCTGTTTGGGAGCCCGAGAAGCCCGCATCAACAGCCGCTTTATTAATATCATTCACATATTTCATATCCGTTGCAAAAGCATTAACCTGAATCGGCCCAATGGCAATCCCTTTATCGGCATACATTTGCTCCAGTGTCTGTGTTGGAATATACCCTGTCGGTGACATTTGCGCTCTTGGATCAGTGGCTTCATAAACACCAGAGACAGTAATTTCTTTTTCCAACGTTATCGGTTTATGTTGAGCATCCATTTCAGTAATATACAGATGAATAGACTTCCCTACCATAGTATTTGGTTGGTCATTTCCGCTTAATTGACTCGCTATTTTCGTTGGTAATAACATTTCATTTTCTTTTGGTAAAGCCCCTGCTTTAATCGTCGCTTTATCAAACGTATCGTTTAAGGTGGTTAATTGTGTGAGACTACCCGTTTGATCACCAAAAACCGTAGTAGATTTGCCTGTAATGGTTGTAATGGTCTCCACATGATCTACATTTGGAAGGTTCCGAATCGTTTCAACATCGGCCTTTGTAAACGAAACGCCTGGTAACATCATCGCTTCTGGACCTTTCATGTCCTTGGCTTCTGGATTCGGCTTAGTGATATCCACCAGTAAAGGGTCCATACTTGAATTAATTTCGTTATTAATATAGCTCGTGATCCCATTCCCTAAGGAAAGCATCAAAAGTACACTTAAAATACCTATCGAACCGCCCAATGCTACCAATACATTACGTTTGGCGTTGAGCTTCATATTTTGAAGGGCCATTTTGAAAGAAGCCATTAAGCTGAGGTTTCGGGCTGAACCATCACCCCCATCGTAGGTAGCCATGGAACGTTCCTTCAAATGAATATCGTCTTTCACCAATCCCTCTTCAAGCTTAACGATACGGCTACCGTAATCAGCTACTTTTTGTGAGTGGGTCACAGTAATGACCAAAATCCCTCTTTTCGCAATGCTGTCCAACAAGACTAATATTTGATCACCTGTATCTTTATCCAACGCACCCGTAGGTTCATCGGCCAAAATAATGTCTGGATTATTCGACAATGCACGTGCAATGGATACCCGTTGCTTCTGTCCACCGGACAGTTGATTCGGACGTTTTTTCAGATGATCCTTTAATCCTACCTCAGTCAAAATCTCTATAGCACGCTTATTCCGTTCCTTCTCACTCGTATTCGTCATCTGCATCGCAACCGTAACATTCTCCAATACTGATAAATGGGGGATCAGATTGAAGTTTTGAAATACGAAGCCGATATTATTCTTCCGATAATCATCCATTTCCTTTTCGGTCATCTTGCTCAGGTTCTTTCCGTGAACAAGGACATCGCCCTCATAATCAGAGTCCATTCCACCGATGATATTCATCAGTGTGGACTTACCACAACCGGACTCACCGAGGATGGAGACAAATTCACCTGTCTCAAAGCTTAAGTTGACATCATGGAGTACTGGAACTTTTTCCTTACCATACAAAGTATACGATTTCTTAACATTCTTAACCTCTAATATGTTCATTTTGATTTCTTCCTCTCTTGGATCACGCACTTTTTCTCTTCCTTTGATGTTTCCAATCCTAACAAATTTATGTGAACTGAAAATGAACTGAAAACTTTCATGATTTCCACAAAAAAAGACAACCTTCATTAACTGAGGTTGTCTTGTCCGGATTATTAAGAACTTAATGAGTCAAATTATAAGCTAAACGGCCAATTTCTTTTCCTGCATAATAAACAATATCTATAATTAGTACCGTTACTATAACTTTCGAGAGCAGCGGATAATTTTTAAATAAGGGCATTATACTTTCCTCTATGAACTTCATTTATGTTCCTCTTTCATTTAAGCTAGCGCTCTTTTTCGTATTAATCTAATTTGACCTCTGTGATTGATTTCATCTTCGAATACATGAAACCACATGAAATAGCGATTCGCTGGTTTGTTATACCAGAACTCTTCTTCTACATCTAACCAGTCATCATTCACGGTTAAAAATAATTCGTAAGTTCTTTCTCTTACTTCATTTAAACGGTCTAAATAATAACTAAGCTCATTTCCTTTAATAACCGATCGACCTTCATCCCCTAAGTTCAGTGCCGGTCCCCAGATTGTTAACTCTTCTTCGGATAAATCTCTTCCCTCAAACGTTGACACTTGATACGCATATTCCACGGCAGCGTAGTGTAATAATAATGCGCCAATAGAGTTACTCTCCGAATCCAATAAATAGTCTAGCTGATCAACACTTAAGTCCTTAACAGCCGCTAATGTTGTGTGTCTTGCATAATTCATCATAGATAAAAGACGACTAATTTGCGGTGAGTAACCAGGAATATCTGAGATAAGATAAATTCTGTTCATATCGATCATATTGGAATCTCTCCTTCATATCTTTGGAATTATAAATCCACATCCCTGAATGGTTCAGAAGCATTCATTACAGGTAATGACAAACAAGAAATCAAAGTGAGGTGCTTAACACCATGAATAAGACTAACAAAACTATGTATTGGGTCGTATGGATAATTGCTCTTATAGGAATTAATTGTTATGCCTTTCCACTGGCGATTTGGTCCACCTTTGCTGGAACAGAAGAAGCTAAATGGCTATGGATACTTATAGCCGTTGGAATTTATCTTCTATTAAACTTAGGAATCATTCAGATGTATATTGCCATCAAGCAAGACAAATTTCGGTTTGTATGGATAGGCTTGATCGTTGCCGTTGTTCAGTTTATTGCAATGATGATTCTAGGTGGCGAATTTGAAGGAGATATGCCTCTTCTTTTGGGGACCCTTGCCGTCTTCATCATTCTGATAATTGCTCAGCGATATGATAACCACACAGCAAGATATTAATATTGCTCTGATCTAACAAGTCCCAGACGCTTTCCCTCCACGATTGCTTCGGATCTGGAATGTACACTCAGCTTCTCGAAGATTCTCGTCAAGTTATACTCCACAGTCCTTTGTGACATTAAGAGCTTGCTGGCTATGTCTTTATTGCTTTTTCCACTGGCTACTTCTTGGAGTATTTCTTGTTCCTTTTGATTAATAGATACCTCTTCAATGAGTTGAGTACCACGATTGTTAGTTATCTTAATATCATTTCTTCTTAGCTGCTTAAGTAAGGAAACTGGAATGACAGCCTCATTTCTTAATGCGCACCGAATGGTATTTAACAACTGCTCTCTGGAAGCTGTTTTAGAGATAAATCCCGTAACCCCCGACTCTATCAACAGGTTATAATGGGCACTGATTTCATATCCGGTGTAAATCACCACTTTAGATTCGGGATCACGCTGAACAGCCCTTTTAGTGAATTCAAGTCCGCTAATTGTAGGCATATTAAGATCGCATAAAATCACATCAAATTCTTGCTGCTCTAGCCTATCGAAAGCTTCCATCGCTGACAAAACAAAGGTTACCTCCATATCAGCATCCTGCTCAATCATATTCCTGGTTCCTTCTCCAACTGAAGGATGATCATCAACCAACAAGATACGTATCATCGCCATCGCCTCCTCTGTTCTTTTCTTCCGCGAAAGTCGTTGTCGGTAAATAAATAATGACCTCTAGCCCCTTACCCTTCTCAGAGTTAAACGTGCATTTTCCTTCTAAACTCGCTACACGCTCTTTGATACCAGACAAGCCCATATGCTGAAAGGATTCCTTAATATCCACGATATTCATGCCTACTCCATCATCCTTGTAACGGAAATAGAGATACTCTTTCTGATCAAGCTCAAGCTCAATCTGATTTGCCTTAGCGTGCTTCGCGGCATTCCGTAAAAGCTCCTGTACAATTCGATAAATGGTGATCACTAGTTCGTCATCCAGCTCGCCTATCGGACTTGAAGTAAAGGTAATAGTATAATTGGACTGTAACTGAGCATACTCAAACAAAATCTCCAGCGCCTTCACAATTCCAGCTTCTCTAAGAAGCGGAGGACGCAGTTCATTGCAAGTCTCCCGAATCTGATAGATGACATCCAAAAGCCCTTCTTTAATCTGAAGCAGCTCCGGTAAGATTTCCGTTGAAATGTCGTGATCGGAGATCAGTGTTTCCAGCCTACGAAGCCAAATAAGCTGATCCTGAAGTGCAGAATCATGTAAATCCGCCGCCAACTTTCTACGTTCATTCTCTGATAAGTTAAAAATCAGGCGCAAAACCCATGGGGTCCCATGGTGTTCTTTTTTCATTTCAGCTTCAAGGTCTTCAATTAGGCCTTCAATCAGATATAAATTTTCATAGACGATGCTTGCATAGTTTGCGATGGTACTTAACCAATTTATCTCTTCTCTGTTAAACTTGATATGATTCTTCTTATGATCGATCCATAAGAGATGAACACTCTTTTTATGACGGCCTATCACTAGTAGGATCCCTTGCTGGAGTTGAATCACCTCACCTACTTTAAGAACAGGAGATTGTGATACAAAATGCAAATGGATTTCTTGGCCTGAATCGTCCACAAGTGGATGAAGAGTACGCAAATTCTCAGCCTCATCTATCTCAAAAAAAGCTGACCGATTCACCGGCAGAATCTCATTGATCTCCTTGTTGAGTGCAGCTTCCAAATCAGATATCTTCATAACCTTTGAGATTTGCTGAGAGAATCGTTCCAAACTTCCTTGATAATGGTGAAGTTCACGGAACAGCTTAGGCCGGAAATAACAATCTATTTTCTCCTTGAAGAATAAGAAGGTCGTAATCGATAAATATACTACCAAAAACATCTGCACCCATTTGATCCAATCATATTCCGGTCTACTCTGAATGATCGCAAGCACTGACACAATCATTAGCGCCGGAATAAAAGCAATGAAAAGATCATATTTGAATCGACTAAAAGCGAAATCAATATCAAAAAGCTGTTTAGCAGTGAGCAGATAAAAATAGGTAACCGGCATTAAAAACAAGAAAATCGTAGTGATTTCGTAAGGAATCAAATCGACCCCAAAAACTATCGGCACCGCTGATAGAAGAACAAAAGGTGTAAACGAAAGGATCTGTCCGGTGAGCATTATTTTAAACATCGATTTAAGTGCTGTGCTCCGATAATTGATGTATAAATAGAGCAGCTTAACTATGCTGTATAGGATGCCAACTACAAAGAAACCGATAACAATCAGACGTATCAAGGAATATAAAGACCTATCCCAGGAGTAAATAACTAAACTTAAGGTTGCCAGTATCCCTAACAAAATGACGAACCCATAAAAAATCTTAATTAGAAAAGTCGAAAGAAATAGAACATTAAATCGTTTCAGATGCACTTGGAGAAAATGGATAAACACCAGCGGGATTAAAGGTAACAGGCAACTCATAGTAATTCTAGCGATGAGGTCTGATCTGCTTGAGGCATATCCCGCAAAGTACGTCACGCCCACCAATAAAAAGAACAAAATTAGTAGTTCTGCTGCGCGTTCTCCACTTTTTCTACGGTATAAAAGAAGACTCAACACGGCCAAAAAAACAAAGGTCGCTCCAGGAACTACAAGCTGTGCAAACGTATGATATACGGAGGATTTATTCTTGATATCATAATGTTCCGCCACCAGAGCACCCTCTCTAGAAATACGGAGGAGGTCAATGGAATGAACTTGCGTCAGATTTCCATATCTCACGGGTCCATCCACTTTCTCAATCGGTGTTCCATTAACCGCTACTATGATATCTCCTTCTCGCAGATTCTGTTTATAACCTTCACTGGAAGCATCGATCTCTGCGATAAAATATTGTCCTTGTTCATTCTGCGCCAAGCCGACTTCAAGTAAGAGGTTGGAGTGAATGATCCCCACAAAATGAATGATAAGAAACGCAAAAATACAAAGTGATCCTGATATGTAAACATAACGGAGCTTTACTCTCATTTGAATCCCCCGGAACAACAAAATTATACATATTTGTAATCTAATCCGTGTATTCTCTACCATTTTAAATGAATTCAACAGGGAATAATATACTTTTATGCATGATATTCCTTCGTTTATAAACGAATGCGCAAAGCTATTGCCCTAAACTGATCGACTGCCGTTTTATCTTGAGGTTTCGATTCAGCATCCAGATGGCCACAGCGCCATATAAAATCACTGGGACCCAACCACTCTCTCCAGCTACATACTCCAGCATCGGTGATGAACTGGAAGTAATATTGCGCAACACACTATCCACCGCATTATTAGCTCCATGCAAAAGCACTGCCGGCCATATGCTGCCAGAAGTCAGACGCAGTTCATTAATAATGATTCCCGCAAATACAACGGATAAGGTGAACAGGGTCAACACAAGCCAGCGGTTTCCTGAAGAATGATAGGCCCGCGGGCCAAGAATCGCCGGATAATGCCATATCGCCCAGATCAAGCCCATTGTGATACTGGAACTAACTCTTCCCATCCATTGAAAACGCGGGAGCAGCCAGCCTCTCCAGCCTATTTCTTCACCCAATGCGGATAGCGAACCCAGAACAATATAAACGATCAAATATATAGCAGTCTTGATCCATGAATCTGGAGGCACCAAGCTTGATGCCCATCCTGTCCAATAGACAGCATATCCCGCTCCCAGTGAAATTACAGGAATGACTAAAGCCAATGCGTATTCTTTCCCTCCTCTAAATTTGAAGCCTAATCTCCTCCATCCCTCAGCACGATAACCGTCTCGCACAATCAAGAACATCATGAGACATACTGCCAGTAACGGAGTGAATCCGTACAAACCTTGGGCTGATTCTGGGAGTAGCAGCATTCCAAGCGCCATTGCCCACACGATAAAAATAAATAGAAGAGATTGTTTCTTGTCCGAGAGCAATATTCTCACCTCACTTTTTTTAGCTTCCTATTTTTCCTATATAATCCAATTTTACAACGGCAGTCAGGACCTATCACCGAAAACAACTGCCGTTAAAACCACAAATATATTGCGGTGGTACGTGTGTGTACCGCAATATAAAGACTTTTGCACTTCACATAAATGTCGATTAGCGTTCCTGGATCCGTAGCAACCAAGGGCTGGCATAAAATTCAAACTACCTTCTCATACTATGGGGAGAATAAGGAGGTGAATGTCATACCTAAAAATAATGCCAGTCCCAAAGGTGAACCGGGAAAACATCAACCGAGTAAGAAAAACAACGCACAGAATAACAATAATTTTAATGAAGCGGCTCAGATGGTAAACATCGATAAAGCTGCCGATTACGTCCCCAGCTTAAACGGTGTCTCCAAAACAGACGTCTAAAGTGCATTGCTAAACCAAAAAAACACTCCTCAGAATATTCTGAAGGAGTGTTTCAATTCAAAGATTATATGCGATACGTTAAGCCTACCACACCGTTGCTGTAAGCTTTTGAGTCCACAAGCTGAAGAGGAACCAGATTCGTGATTTCGTCAAAAAGCCGCATTCCAGAGCCAACGACTACGGGACAAATATTAAGCCTAAGCTCATCTAGCAGTCCATTCATCAATAGGGATCGAACTAATCTCGGACTGCCAGGAATCTGAATGTTCTTTCCAGGCTGTTGCTTTAGCTTCGTAATTTCCTCGAAGAGCTTCCCCTTAATCAACGTCGCAGGTTGCCATTTGAGCTTATCCTCCGTAATTGTACTTGAGACCAGATATTTAGCAGAACGGTTCAGAAATCTTGCCATAGGCAGATCGTCACTCTGATGCTGCCAGAACTGGGCTAGCATTCTGTAAGTACGTGGTCCAAGCAGTACAGTGTCCGCCTGAGCGACACCTGCAGCAATCGTCTCGTTCATTTCAGTACTCCCCCACTTCTTAGGTGAGGCTTCAAGCGAGTCTACCACTCCATCCAGCGACATGAATAATCCTGCCACGATCTTTCTAGTTGAAGCTTCTGCATCTTGTACATAATGTTCTACGGACACACTCATCGCTCCCTGTATCAGGAATTGAGACTTAATAAATCAATCAGCAACTTGCTTGTTCACTTCAATTTTTCTAACTCAACGGTCACTTTTTCAATCAGACTCACGAAAGATACCAGTTCTTGAGAGCCCTTCACCTGATCTCTGGAATACATAGAATTGTGTTCCGACTCTTTTTTCACCTTGGACAGTGTGGAGTTGATATTATTCAGCTTCTCATCAATCGTACCTACTGAATCTTTAGAGCGACGCGCTAACTTTCTTACTTCATTCGCAACAACTTCAAAGCCTCTTCCATGCTCCCCTGCTCTTGCCGCTTCAATCGCCGCGTTTAAGCCCAAAAGATGCGTATGATCAGCCACTTCTCTAATCATTGTACCCACTTGATGAATAGACTCTACCTCTTTGTCGAGATATAACACAGTTTGATGTGTTTTCTCTTGATAATCAGCATTCTTACTAGCTAATTCCTCTATAGATTCACTGCTGTCTTTTAGTTGAACCATTAAGGATACTAATTCTTGAACCGCAGAACTAACCCCTGTAAGCAAGTGGTTTTGCTTTTCCAATAAATTTTCTATTTTCGCTTTTTCATCGACTTCGTAGGCTTCAAGAACCAACTGAGAATCCAGATTAAACATCTTAGTTAATGCATGAATGACGGGTTTCCACTCGGTCGGTAATATCCGTTCAAAATAAGCTGTAGCGAGATCCAAATATAATATGTAAGTGCCCAAATACCAATTCGTTGTCAGACCAATACGCGAGTGAATTTTACCAATAAGCAGGCGTCTTTCAATAAATGCTTCATCAATCACACCCGATGCCATGGATAAAAAATACCACTGTTGCGTTTCCTTCAATCGATCAAGTGTACTGTGCTGTTCAATGATGTGGAGTAGCTCAGGCTCCTCAATCATCTGTTTATACAATTCATCTACAAGCGAGCTAACGATTTGCTTGAATTCTTTTTCCTTACTTTTCAATACATTTAAATCAGCCTCAGTAATCCCAATATAGCTAACTTGCTGTTGTCGCTCTGAACTAAGATTGATCATAATTTGGTCAACTTCCCTCTCATACTGTTTATATAATGATCATCGCATCTTCCATGCCATCCCCTATGGCATCTATTTATCTTGATAATAAAGGTATTATTTTAATAAATTTTAACACTATATTTACTTAAATAGTTTATTAATTTTACAAACTTTGCATTTCGCAGCATTATTCTTAGATCACACTAAAAAGAGGAGCTCCTATAAAGGAAGCCCCTCTTAAAATTATAATTTTACTATACTGCAACAACTTGTTGCATCGATTCTAATGTCATCCTGTCAATAAACTTTCTGAATTTCTCTTTCCCTTTGGCGTTGGCCTTATAGTAGTTAATCAATGACAAAATCAGTGGAATGAGTTGATCCTCAGTCAGCCCTGATCTAAAGGATTGTGCGATTGAAGTCTTAAGCCCCTTAGGTTCTCCTCCAACAAAAACCTCATAAGTATTACGCATTTTCACAACGCTAATATCTTTCAACAAGGGTTCACTTGTTCCGAGTGCACAGCCCGCATAACCAATCTTCAGTGGCCAAGGTGTTTCAATCCCTGCTATAGACTGATTTAATTTCTGTGCAACTGCCAGCCCCGCATCCTCAGCCCCTCTGCAAAAATTACAGGCAATCAGGCTTTTCGTGACAAATCCCGCTGGATATAATTCCAATCCTGTATGCTCAAGTTGTTCCACTATCTCTTCTCGTTGCTCCAGAGGCACCTCCAAATAAAGCTGTTTAAAAGGTGTCATTTCAATTTTCGCATTCTTCCCTACAATAGCCCCAATTGTAGCCAGCTGCTCTGGTGTAAACAGGCTTCCCCCCACTTGAATTGGCGGCGCAACTGCTATTTTCGTTATCTCTCCCATACTTATCCCCGTCTCCATTCCTCTAGCCATTTAGTTACGGATCTTCACACGTTGCAGACGAAGTGCATTAAGAACAACGGAAACCGAGCTGAGAGCCATTGCCGCCCCCGCTACCCATGGAGCTAAGAAACCCAGTGCTGCAATCGGAATGCCAAGTGAGTTGTAACCAAGTGCCCAGAATAGATTTTGTTTAATATTAGTCATCGTTTTACGGCTCATGTAGATAGCATCTGGAATACTGGATAAATCGCCACGCATTAAAGTAACATCCGCAGCTTCCATAGCCACATCCGTACCGGTACCGATTGCCATCCCAATATCTGCAGTAGCAAGAGCAGGAGCATCGTTAATGCCGTCCCCAACCATGGCTACTATTTTTCCTTCCGCTTGTAATTTTTTCACTTCCTCCGCTTTTCCTTCTGGAAGCACTTCAGCGCGTACATGATCAATGCCAACTTGGGCTGCGATCGCCTTTGCTGTACGTTCGTTATCACCGGTGATCATGATGACCTGGATTCCCATTCCTTTCAAGCGACTGACAGCAGTCTGAGAGGTTTCTTTAATCGTATCCGCTACAGCTACCATACCCACGTACCCTTTATTTATAGCAACAAGCATTGCTGTTTTACCGGATTCTTCTAAGGTAGACATGATGTTATAGGCATGACTTGCCTCTACTCCGTATTTGTCCATGAGACGCCGAGTACCAATTAACAGCTCTTTACCTTCCACGACAGCCTTGATCCCGAACCCTGGAATGGCTTCAAAAGATTCTGTCCCTGGCAATTCAATATTTTTTTCCAAGATGCCTGCGACAATAGCTTCTGCAAGTGGATGTTCTGAATTCTTCTCCGCTGCACCCACCAGTCTAAGAAATTCTGTCTCATCACCTTCAACCAAAATATCGGTAAGCTCAGGTTTGCCCTTTGTTACTGTACCTGTTTTATCTAAGATGATTGTGTCAATTTTATGCGTTTGCTCTAAATGTTCTCCGCCTTTAAACAGGATGCCCCATTCAGCTGCACGTCCGGAACCAGCCATAATGGAGGTTGGCGTAGCCAGACCCAAAGCACAAGGACATGCAATAACCAGAATGGCGATTGCTTTTTCCAAGGCTCCTGCAAAATCACCCGGTGTTACGAAGAAGTACCACACTAAGAATGCAATAACTGCAATCCCGACAACGATAGGAACAAAAATACCGGAAATGACGTCAGCGACCCGTTGAATAGGGGCTTTCGAACCCTGCGCTTCTTCAACCACTTTAATAATCTGTGCAAGAGCAGTTTCTTTACCTACTTTGGTTGCTCTGATTCGAAGCATTCCGTTCTTATTAATTGTCGCTCCAATGACGGAATCTCCGGCTTTCTTTTCAACAGGGAGGCTTTCGCCTGTCAACATGGACTCATCTACCGACGAGATTCCTTCCAGAACTTCACCATCCACAGGGACTTTATTCCCTGGACGAACAAGGACTATATCACCTGCAATAACTTCCTCTACAGGAATACTTAATTCTTCACCATCGCGGACAACCAAAGCCGTCTTAGCTTGCAGTCCCATCAAGGATTTAATCGCTTCCGATGTCCGTCCTTTTGCCAAGGATTCGAACAATTTCCCCATTAGAACGAGAGTAATCAATACTGCACTCGTTTCATAATACATTTCTGGTCCATGATGCGCGCTCCCACCATCAACAGCCCAAACTATGGTTAGGTACAAGCTGTAAAAAAAGGCTGCTGAGGTCCCCAGTGAAACCAGTACATCCATATTCGCACTGCCGTTACGTAGAGCTTTGTAGGCACCGATGTAAAACTGTTTACCAATATAAAATTGAACCGGTGTTGCCAAAACCAATTGGAACCATGGATTCATAAAAAGATCGGGCAGCCATATCCACGAAGTGAACGAAAAGTGGCTCACCATCGCCCACAGTAGTGGAAACGATAGAATTGCGGAGATCAGAAGCTTACTTTTTTGCTTGGATAAATCTTGTTGTCGCTGCTCTGAGGGGTCACCTTGCTCCTGTTTGGGAACAGCTTTGTATCCAAGCTTCTCTACCCGCTTCTGCATATCAGATACAGAAACTTCAACGGGGTTATATTCGACATGGGCTGTTTCCATCGCAAAGTTCACATTAGCCGTGCTTACGCCTGGTAGCTTATTCAGAGTCTTTTCAATTTTCAGCGCACAAGCGGCACATGTCATACCTACAAGCTGTAAATCCACAGCTTCTTTAGCCGTGCTATACCCAAGCTTCTGAATACTTGCTTCCATCTTAATTACGTCCACTATGTTCGGATCATAAGTCACTGTAGCCCTCTCCATTGCGAAGTTTACGTTGGCTTCACTTACACCTTCAAGTTTATTCAAGCCTTTTTCTATACGGTTTGCACATGCTGCACAAGTCATCCCTGTGATCTGAAGTGACGTTTGTGATTGCCCCGCCCCAGTAGTAGCCATTATATAAACACCTCTTCCACTTTTGTGATGATTTTCATGGTTTGTATCATCTTCTTCTTGATGTTAGTATACCCCCCTACCCTATATTATGTCAAGCAACAAGCTCTACTGCAAATACCTAAAAAGGAGCATTCTCAGTAACAGAAATCCTGTTTCTGAGAACACTCCCTTTTTTCATTCGTCTGATTTGAAGCACTCTCTACTAGGTTAAGCGGCCATTTCACGACAAACTCTTGCACAGGCAAAACATGCTTCTGCACATTGCTGGCAATGCTCGTGGTCATGTCTTTTACATTCGTTTCCACAGGCTTCACAAGCCTCTGCACAAGCTAAACATAGGGCTTTAACATATTTACTATTCATCGACATGGCATGCGCCGTGAATCCGCATATCTCTGCACATTCACGATCAAGACGAATGCACTCCTTCATCATGGCAACATGGTCTTCCTCCAAGCAAGATGAGTAACAGTGATTACAAGCAACCATACATTTTAAACACTCTTCAATACACGCTTTATAATCTTGATGTGACATCGTATAAGCTCCTCTCAAGATGTAATTTAGGATAGTCCCCTACTCTATATATACCCAATCTTGAGCTAACTTATCATGCTCTGAGAAATTGCCGGATGATGATTATATAAAGTCCTGAGCCTTAGACAAGAAGCTGCTTCTCAATTTCTTGACGATTGAACACAAATCCGAAGAATACCTGATTGTTAATGAAAATGGTAGGAACCAGCCTTTTTCCTGTTCGATTAAATAGTGTATCTGCGTGCTCAGGATGATCTGCAATATTAAATTCAGTAAATGGAATACGATGCTCACTTAAGAACTTTTTAAAACTTCTGCAATCCTCACAGGTCGGTGTTGTAAATACCTCTACATTCATATGGATCTCCTTCCTTCAGTATATTTTCTAATATTGTTAGTATACCCCCCTATACTATATTTGAATCTAACAAAAAAGGATTCACCAACGAATCCTTTCTATTATCCATTATTTAATTAATTTATTGATGGTAATTAATAACTCGTCTAACACTTCATTTTCACCATCTTGGATTCGTTCCACGACACAGCTCTTCATATGATGTTCTAACAAAAGCTTTCCTACGCCGTTCAAAGCAGATTGGACCGAAGAGATTTGATGCAGCACATCATCACAATAGGTGTCCTTTTCAATCAATCCTTTTAGCCCTCTTACTTGTCCTTCAATTCTATTGAGACGGCTAACCAGGTTCTTTTTAGTCTTCTCAGAGTGATGACTTTTTCGTTCACCCGTGCTACATGATTCGTGCTCATGCGTATGATCTTCCATGCACCAATCACTCCTTTCCATATAGTTTTATTATACTATAGCCCTCCTATTCTATTCAAAATATAAAATACCGTTTAGACTTTCATCACTTCATGGAATATCACCGATGTCTCAATTTGAATAGTAGTATGCTGGATTTTGAAGCGTTCCGCTATTAACTGAATAGCTTGCTGTAAAATACGTTGATCATCCTCCTGATCATTAATTAAGAGATGACAGCTTAGTGAATCAAGGCCGGAGGTAATCGTCCAAATATGAAGATCATGAACATTTATAACGCCTTCGATATTTTCTAGAACTGCCTTCACCTCAGATGGATTCACTGTAATCGGAGTACCTTCCATAAGAACATGAACGGTATGTTTGATGATTCCCCAAGCGCCTCTAAGAATTAACAGAGCAACTAGTACGCTTATAATCGGGTCGGCAATATACCAACCGAAAATCATCATGACTAAACCTGCGATAATAGCCCCTACGGAGCCTAATGCATCGCCAAGCACATGAAGATAAGCACTGCGAAGGTTAATGTTATTCTTTACATCCCCTTTTCTCATAAGAGACCAAGCACTAGCAACATTGGCTAAAAGACCTATACATGCGATCAGCATCATAGAACCACTTGCAACCGTAGGCGGCTCGAAGAATCGGCCATAAGCTTCCACGATGATAAAACCAGCAACTACAAATAAGGTGACCCCATTCAATAGTGCCGCTAGAATTTCAAACCGATGAAATCCATATGTTTTATTAGGAGAGGCAGGTTTAGTTGCAAACCAGACCGCTACTAAGCTTAATGCTAAGGAGCTTGCATCGTTTAGCATATGCCCACTGTCCGATAGCAGCGCTAAGCTGTTAGTGACCAGTCCGCCAAAAAACTCCAAAAACATAATTCCTACTGTAATTATTAATGCAATCATTAGTCCTTTTTTGTTTCCGCTAGGATCAAAATGATGATGACCGTGAGGTCCATGGGAATGATCGTGTCCTGCATGGGAATGATTGTGATCGCTGTGATCGTGATCGGAGTGTTGCCCGTCTACATGCTCAATCTGATGATTGTGATTATTCTTCTTGTTCTTCATGATTTACCTCCTATTTACCTTCAGCAAAATATTATTTGTATGCGCGCGCAGTGGTATTCAAAAGCTCCAGATCATAATAACATATGAACAAGTGCTCATATGTTATTATGATCTGGATTTTTCTTCTTGTCAATAATTAACCTAAGGGGTATAGTCTCTTAAATCTTGAAAACGCAAAAAAACATCTCTATACAATTTCTGTATAAAGATGTTTTAGTTTATCTTTCACTTCTTAATCTTAAAGGGAAATCGCTGCTTCTAATGCAACTTCCATCATGCTGTTGAAAGAATTTTGTCTTTCTTCTGCCGTGGTTACTGCATGGGTAACTAATGAATCCGAAATGGTAAGAATACATGCTGCTTGTTTACCTAATACTTTCGCATTATGGAACAGTGCATAGCTCTCCATTTCTACACATACACAACCATGCTCATTGTAAAATTCATTGTGGCCTGGCACGTTGTCTTCATGATAGAACACATCGCTGGAATGAATTCTTGCAGTCAAAAGTGGCTTATTAATGCGTTTTGCTGCTGCTTCAATGATCTCATTCAATTCTTTACTTGGCAGTTGCACGTCTCCTTCTACACCACTTTGCACATAGGCGTATGTAGATTCACTCCAAGCACTATCCGCCAGCACTACGTCAAATAAGTTCAATTTATCTGTGTAGGCACCTGCACTACCGATGCGGATGATGTTCTCCACACCATAGTTTTTGTATAGTTCATAAGAATAAATACCGATACTTGGCATTCCCATTCCCGAACCCATTACTGACACTTCTTTTCCTTTGTAAGTACCTGTATATCCAAACATATTCCGTACCGTATTAAATTGGGTTGGGTTCTCCAAATAGGTTTCTGCGATATACTTCGCTCTTAACGGATCTCCTGGCATTAATACTGTTTTGGCGATTTCACCATTCTGTGCTGCATTGTGCGGTGTTGACATGATTTATTCCTCCTAAGTTTGTTACTCCACTACTATCTTACTATACCATCCATGAATTTAAATATACGTTTAAAATATTCTTTTGTTTCAACAAAAAAAGAACTGATTCTCTTACTACAATTTATTCGCAAACTCGTTAAGCTTTTGGGACATCATTTTTATTTCCTCAATAAATGCAGAAGTATGCTGAACAGATGCCGCCTGTTCTTGTCCGATCGCAGCTATCTTCTCTATCGAGTTAGCCATTTGGTTCGTAATCCCCTTAATCTGTAGCATGGTTTCATTTATATTTTGTGTTGAGGAAACGGTTTCCCGTGAAAATTTTCGAATTTCCTTGGCTACGACTTCAAATCCTCTTCCCTTCTCACCTGCATGCGCCGCTTCAATGGCTGCATTTAGCCCGAGTAAATTCGTTTGGTCAGCAACCTTTTTAATAATCGATAGGACCTCTGTAGTATTCTCCACATCTCTTCCAGCTTGCTGGGATTGTATAAGTAGTTGCTGAGTGTACTCCGCAAGTGAACTTGCGCCATATGAAATATTATCAATTTGCTCATTGGCTTGGGTTAGTGATTCTGAGATCTGTTCTACAATAGCTTTTAATTCACTTTGTCTGCGAATCTGAACTGCAATCCCGCCAATGACTTGACCCGTTTGATCGTGAAGAGGTGTCGCAGTACCCGTAAACTCGAATCCATAGAAGTTGGCCGGCACATCGGACTTCAAAGCTTGATTATCTCGCATAGCTAAGTAAAGTGGTTCTTCTTTGTTTAACAGTTGACCTTCATTAATGTTTAAATCAATGGTGTCGCCAGGAAAATAAGCAACAAACCTTTCCAGATCACAGATGGCTATGGATAAATCAGCCGGAATAGATAATTTAATAATAGGTATAAACGAGATAAATTTGTTTAAGGATTCAATGTTGTTAATCACAAAAATCTAGTCTCCATTCCAGCAAAAAGAATTTTCTAATCATGCTAAATTCTAAATTTTGCTTAGTTCATATTTGAAATATGTATTCGAGGAATCCTCATAAAATCCTCCAAAAAAGTTTACAAATCCCCTTTTTTCTCATACAACATACGGATAACATAACAAAAGCCCCCACTTTGAAGTGAGGGCTTTTGATTTCTTGCTTTTATTAACAGTATCGATTAGTTACGGATCAGATAATCAAATGCACCTAAAGCTGCTGTTGCACCTGATCCCATCGAAATGATGATTTGTTTATAAGCACTATTAGTGCAATCGCCAGCAGCAAATACTCCTGGGACATTTGTGGCACCATGGCTATCTACAACGATCTCGCCAACGCGAGTACGTTCAACCATGTCACCTAACCAATCTGTGTTCGGAACCAAACCGATCTGTACAAACACACCCTGTAATTCAATATGGTGAGTTTCTTCTGTCGCACGATCGATATAAGAAATACCATCTACCTTATCCGTTCCAGTAATTTCTTTCGTTTGCACGTTCTTAAGCACAGTAACGTTAGGTAGGCTGTAGAGACGATCTTGCAGTACAGCATCCGCTTTGAGCTCTGGAGCAAACTCCAGAACCGTTACATGCTTCACTATACCCGCAAGGTCAATCGCTGCTTCAATCCCTGAATTACCGCCGCCGACAACGGCAACATCTTTGCCTGCAAATAAAGGACCGTCACAGTGTGGGCAGTAGGCTACGCCTTTATTCTTGAATTCAGCTTCACCAGGCACACCCATATTGCGCCAACGAGCACCTGTCGACAGGATGACCGTCTTACTCTTTAGAACAGCACCGTTCTCGAGCTCAACTTCAATTAAATCATTCTTATCTAAACGTGTGGCACGTTGTAACTTCATCACATCAATACCGTACTCTTTCACTTGCTCTTCGAGTTTAGCCACTAGCTGAGGACCTTCAATGTAATTAACACTGATAAAGTTCTCAATGCCAAGGGTATCGTTGACCTGACCGCCTAAGCGTTCAGCGACAATCCCTGTGCGAATCCCTTTACGTGCCGCATAAATTGCTGCACTTGCACCTGCTGGGCCACCGCCAACAACAAGTACATCATAAGGAGCTTTGTTGTCAAACTCTGATGCATCCACAGTACTACCCATTTTAGCCAGAATTTCTTCAACCGTCATACGACCGCTTTCGAAAAATTCACCGTTAAGGTAAACGCTTGGAACAGACATAATTTCTTTGCGTTCTACCTCTTCTTTGAACACTCCGCCGTCAATCATAGTATGGGTAATGCCAGGATTGAAGATACTCATTAGGTTCAGTGCTTGTACAACATCAGGGCAATTATGACAGCTTAGGCTGACATAAGTTTCAAACTTATATTCGCCACTAATGCTCTTGATCTGATCAATAACACTTTGCTCAACCTTAGGTGCTCTTCCGCTAACTTGCAATAGAGCCAACACTAATGAAGTAAACTCATGTCCTAGCGGAGTTCCAGCAAAGGTAACGCCTGTATCTTCACCCACACGATTTACGCTAAAGCTTGGGGTTCTAGGCAGTTCGGTTTTTTCTACCGTGATCCTAGCTGACATTTTGGCAATTTCATCAACCAGCGCTTCCATCTCTTGAGATGCTTCGTCAGAGCCTGCACTGATTTTCAGTACTACGTCGCCTTCCAAGAGTTCTAGGTATTGAGCTAGTTGAGCTTTGATTTCTTGATCTAATTTCATTTAGCTTTCGCTCCTTAAATCTTACCTACAAGATCGAGACTTGGTTTAAGCGTTTCTGCACCTTCGGACCATTTTGCTGGGCAAACTTCACCTGGATGATTGCGTACATATTGTGCTGCTTTGATTTTGTTAACAAGTGCACTAGCATCGCGACCAATACCACCAGCGTTAATTTCAACGGTTTGGATAATACCGTCTGGATCAATGATGAATGTACCACGATCAGCAAGACCGTCAGCTTCGATCAGAACATCAAAGTTGCGGGAAATCACATGAGAAGGATCGCCGATCATAATGTATTTTACCTTGCCGATGGCTGCAGAGCTTTCATGCCATGCTTTATGTGTAAAGTGAGTATCTGTGGAAACGGAATATACTTCAACACCCAGTTGTTTCAGGGTTTCATATTGGTTCTGCAGATCTTCAAGTTCAGTTGGGCATACGAATGTAAAGTCAGCTGGGTAGAAGCAAACTACACTCCATTTACCTTTAAAGTTTTCTTCTGTAACATCGATGAATTTCCCATCTTGAAATGCGCTTGCTTTAAATGGTAGGACTTCTGTTCCGATAAGTGACATATTATTTAAATCTCCTTTAAGTTTTATTTTTTTTGTGGATACAATATTCAAATCTGCAAACATCACATATCTGAATACTATTTGTAATTATTATAATTAACCAAATTAAGGCCTGTCAAGTTATTTATAATAATTCTAATATGATAATCGTTGTCAGTCGCTAAATGTTCATAAATTATCATACTTATGAACTAGTATGGGCTAGTTTAGACGTTTTATGTAGGGCAATTTCTACAATTCGAAGTCATCTGCTATGAGATTAATTATTTTTAAGGATTCCCTCGCTACCTTTGGGTTAAAATATCGATTTCCATTATATGTGATTAAAGCTTTCCATAAAGCCCATCCTCTTGCTCTATTCCAAGTCTCTTCATCCATCTGTAATACATCCTTAAATACCTTTCTGCTATCCTCATCAAAAAAGGTCCATGCCATTGCCGCATCACAAGCAGGATCGCCTACACCCAAGATTCCGAAATCAATGACTGCACACAGCTTTCCATCTTTGACTAGTAAATTCCCTGGCGCAATATCTCCATGAACCCAAACCGGCTTGGAATTCCATTTAGAAGCTAATGCCAGTTCCCAGATTCCTCTCAATAGCTTCTCATTAAAAATATCTTTATTATGCTCAATCGCATGTCTAGACTCTTCATCATATACAGCTAAAGCTCCACCTCTATAGAAATTATGCTCTCCTGCTAAAGGTCCTCCACTAGCATCAATAGATTGTAACTCTATTAAGAATGCTCCCAAATCTCTTGCAAACTGATTAAGATTATTAATATTTTGGTACGTTAATGTTTCACCCTCTACCCACTTATTGATAGACCACGGCAATGGATATTCTTCGTTAGGCTTCCCTTTGGCTAATGGTATTTGAATAGGTAACGTGAGTTCTTTACTTAATATGGGCAACCATAGTTGCTCTTTTTCTACTTGTGGAGCATAAGCTGCTGCACTTGGTAACCTCACGCTCATATGCTCGCCTAAATGAAACGTTCGATTATCATTCCCACTGAATTTTACTGGTCTAATCTCTAAATCGGACCACGCGGGAAATTGTTCATTAATTAATCTTGCAACTAAATCGACGGTAATTGTATTCATAAATACCTCGCTAACATAAGTTTTACTAGCCATTTCCAAAAGAGACATCTAATATTATGTTAGCTTCACTAGTGTCTATATGCAAACTATGCAATTAGATCGGTCGTAAAAGGGACAAGCTAAGCAAGTAGAAAGCTTAATATAATTACGAGGAAGAAGGGTGTTCCTTAATGACAAATAGCAGAACCAACGCTAAGGTGGACGGATTCTTAAGAAAAGTAAAACAGTGGCAGGAAGAATACGAGACGTTGCGAAATATCGTTCTTGACAGTGAGTTGTTGACCGAAGATTTTAAGTGGATGCATCCTTGTTATACGTTTGAGAACAAAAACATTGTCTTAATCCATGGATTTAAAGAATATATTGCACTGCTGTTTCATAAAGGTGTCTTATTAAAGGATACCCATGGGATTCTGATTCAACAAACGGAGAATGTGCAAGCTGCACGACAGATCCGGTTCACCAACGTTCAAGAGATCCTTGAAAAAGAAAGCATCATAAAAGACTATATTTATGAAGCCATCGAAATTGAAAAAGCTGGTTTGGAAGTGGAATTTAAAAAGAATACAGATTTCATCATTCCTGATGAATTTCAAACTAAACTCGATGAACAACCTGCCTTGAAAAACGCTTTTGAAGCCTTAACGCCCGGGCGGCAAAGAGCATACCTTCATCATTTTTCGGAACCCAAGCAATCCAAAACCCGTGTGTCTAGGGTTGAGAAATGGATTCCGCAAATTCTGGATGGTAAAGGATTGAATGATTAAGTTGTATATGAAGAAGCAACCTTAGATCGGTGAACAATCCGAACTGAGGTTGCTTCTTCTCTTTTACTAAAAGACTTTATTCTATTTCAGGTAGGTTCCGGTTACTCCAATTCCACCGCTACCGTTCAATACATACACTCTCGCATTTCCTTTTCCGGAGCATACCAGAGTGATTGTGCCGTTAGTAACGTTTTTGGTATCGCCAGTCACCGCATCCACGTAAGTTCCGTTCGGTATTCCGGTAAATGTCGCATTTCCTGAGATCGTAACTAACGCAAAGCTATCAATACCTTTCGCGCTGTCGGTATATCTTCTTTTAAACGCCAAATCACCGGATACATTTTCTGTGGAATACTGGCCTTTTTGCAAGGCTGGAACAGCTCTTCTGATTAAATTGAGTTGTCTGATATGTTTTGCCAAAGGATAGTTCAATGAATCGGCAAGTGTACCAGTAGCATTTGTATACTTACCGTAGTCCTGTACCGTAACGCTACCCTCAATATGATCTCCAAAGTAAGCACGCCCTGTTGAGCTTAGAGGTGCATTTGGACCTACATCGATGACTGATCCTTTTTTAAACTCGATTTCAGAACCATAATAGATCGCAGGTATTCCCCGGAAGGTGAACATCAGCGAGAGATTCTCAGCCCAAGTGTCTTGAGTCCCTGCAAATCGTTGATTCTCAGGGGCTTGGTCAGGTGCATAGTCATGAGAGTCAACATAAGTTACATTCCAAGTAGCATCGTTATAGTACTGATCACCGCTCTTCATACTGAATGCTTCCTGTGCAGTCTTGAATGCCCAATGCATTGGGAAATCAATAACATCCATACCCGATTTCATCGAATAGTCAGGTGCATGATAATTATTGCCTATTAAAAAAGCATTATTTGAGGTTGGTTGCCCCGCTGTAGTAGAGTTATCTGCCCACTCTTGTTCTACTGACAGCTTGTTGGAAGCGTAGTCATTTTGTCCGTCACCCGGATAGGCTTTCGAGCTTTTCCAAGTATAGAATGGAGTCGATATTGCCGGAATTCCACTATTCCATACATCTCTGTACCGAGTAGCCACTTCACCAAAGACAAAGAAGTTTGAGCCCCCTCTTGTTTTCCAGGCAGGAACAAAGTATTTGTTAAAAATATACCGGCTCACATGCTTCACAGTATCGACCCGGAAAGCATCAACACCCATATCAATATACTGATTATAGCTGTCAATTAGATACTGATTCACTACAGGATTTTCCGTGTTCAAGTCCACAGCGTCTCCTGCAATCTGTCCTGTCTGTACGGTGTAAGATTCCCAGGAAAGACTTTTTTCAGTATGATACATGTTATTGTTGGTTTCCGCATTTTTCATGATTGCGAGTCTGGCCTGATATTGCTGATCAGGGGTCATCGTATCATAGTTAGCTGGCAGTTTATCCGTAATTTTGATCATGTTATTCACAGTGTCCGCTGCAGCCGGATCTTTTTTGAACATAGGCAACAGATTCTCTTCCCCAAAATTACCGGTATGATTTACAACAACATCCTGAATTACCTTTATCCCTTTGGCATGAGCTGCATTAATTAATTCCTGATATGAAGCTCCTGCTGACTCATACCTTGGATCTACTTTGGAAAAATTAATCGCATGATAGCCATGATAATCATACCCGCTGGCATTCTGCACAACTGGGGTAATCCAAATAGCACTGAATCCGAGCGCTTTAATGTAGTCGAGCTTTTGAATCAGTCCTTTAAAGTCACCTCTCCAAGCTGGGTCTGAATCCGGATTGCCTGCCTTGGCATCCTCCCATGAATGCACGTTATTACTCGGATCACCATCATAGAATCGTGAAGTAATCACGAAATATATGGTGTCTTCACGGAAATCGCCTTTATTTCCAATCGTATAGACAAAGCTCTGTTTCGTTTCATTTCCGGCACCGTCGACCACCAGGAATTTCAGTGTCGTCGTCTTATTAATAAGAATGGACGGTCCTGCCAGAGCAGTTAAAGCATTGCCAGAGATATAGAGATTTGAACTAGTAGTTGGTTCCGTACCATTATCTGTGTAATATGCTGTGGTCGTTGCTGCTTTGTTATCTTTTATATTAAAAGAGACGGTAACCGCAGAGCTTGAATTCCCAACAGGTAGATTAGCTGTTATGGTTGGGGCTTGCAGGTCGAGATTTAGGTCAATGACATAAGCAAAAGTGCCTACACTGCCTGCTTGACCTAAGGAGTTAACACCAAAAGCCTTAATAGTTGTAGTAGAGGCTACTTGAATTGGTGTCGTGTATAAGGTAGAAGCTGTCGTAGGGGTCGACCCGTCTGTCGTATAGTAAATTTTATCGCCAGTATTGATACTGGAGAGCTTCACAGTTTGAGCAGAATCATATGTTTTCGGCGTAGGAGAGACTGAAATCACAGGAATCTTCGGAATTTCCGGATTAGCGTCATACCATACGTTATCTGAAGAATACCAGCCCTCTTTTACACTGCGGGACAAGTCAGCAGTCTGTTTGCCGTTGCCATCATTAAAGATAAGGCTTGTGCCGGTAGCGTTGGAAATAGTATAGCTGTACCAGTCATTTCCGTCAGATTTCATCAGAATTCCCGGCCAAGCCCCGCTTGTTGGAACCGTTGACGGACTCAGATTCCAGTAATGAATTCGGATCGTTGAACTCCAATTTGCTGGTTTCTTAAAATGAACCGTTAAGCCAGCCGTAGTTGGCGTTGGGGTTGGCGTCACAGTTGGGGTCGGCGTTGGTGTTGGTGTTGATGTTGGTGTTGGTGTTGGTGTTGGTGTTGGTGTTGGTGTTGGTGTTGGTGTTGGTGTTGGTGTTGGTGTTGGTGTTGGTGTTGGTGTTGGTGTTGGTGTTGGTGTTGGTGTTGGTGTTGGTGTTGGTGTTGGTGTTGGTGTTGGTGTTGGTGTTGGTGTTGGTGTTGGTGTTGGTGTTGGTGTTGGTGTTGGTGTTGGTGTTGGTGTTGCGGTAGATGTTGGTGTTGGTGCGTTTGAGAGAGTTACATAGTCAATATTTATATTCCCAGTATCATCCGAGTCATATTTGTAAGCGATCGTATTATTGCCTGCTTGTAAGGAGAGCGTTTCTGTTTGGTCCCCCCATGCATCCCAGTTTGCCAAGTTCGCTAAAGTGGTCTGCTTTACCTTTACTCCATTCACATAAATAGAAACTTTCTTGGCACTGCCCGTCGCATTGGCATAGTGGAGCGTTGCGTTATAGTCACCTGCAGCAGAAGACTGAACGTTAAAGGTGGTTGTTGCTCCTGTAGTTGTGTATCCATCAACAAAACCGGTGCCAGTATATCCGGTGTGATTCGTATTTATTTTTGCGCCACCTGACAAGGCTGCGCTCTCAGCTTCGTATTTACCAGCAACCGGAATAACAACCGTCCAGTTCTTCCCTCCGTTGCTGTCCCAACTATCCGTTGGGGCTGTGATGTGATAACAATATATAAGTGTGGCGCCCTCCTGAACATTGAGGTTGGCCGTAAATGTGGTCCCATTTTTAGTCATGACCGTGTCGGTAATATTCGTCCAGTTATTCGTGGTCCAATGTAGTGTTACAGCAGATGCTGTGGAGTTCGTATAAGAGACTGTATAATCAGTGTTGCTGGCTGAAGCCCCGCCGGATAAACCGAATAAACTAAAAATAAGCGAAAAAATGATCAACCAAGAAACAAACCGCCTAGATTGTTTACGTACCAAATAAATAACCTCCTCATTAATTTTTAAGTACAAAATCCGTTGTGCAAACGTTTGCAAAAATGAGAAAAAAAGAAACAATCTAACTTATACAATCTCCTCCTTCTAAGAAAACATGGAAAAACCTCATTGTATGCGTTTACAAATAGGACTGTTGAGAAATCCTCAGGTTACAGATAGCTCTATATCTAATGAATTTTCCCTGTTTATGATTATAGGCTCCAACCTTTTCCGGGTCAATGCATCTTTTAGGCTAAAAATATATAAATTTAGTGGTCTAATTTCAAAAGTTCAATCGTTTTCATTCATCAGTTGTTCAAGGCATTTTAAAAATTTTAAACTACCGCTATTTATAGAACTATAGTTTCCCGTTTGTTGAACGAATGATTATCAAGACTTGGGTGACAACTTCTTCGTACTTACCCAGTACTTCCGAAATCAGTTCTCGGGATCATGTACTTTATTCACCCATCCGTGTTTTCAATGGTTCTAAAACTTCCGTTAATGATACGGAAGACCCTCCCTTCTTCGCAATACTGTTTAAGACTGTACAAAAAAATAGCCCAGTTATAATTACATACGCGATAAAATGAGGTCACTTCCACCCATTTCATCTGACGAAGAATGATTGACCGTTGAAGCTGGAACATTCACGGTCTGTAAGTGCTCGATATTTGCCATATTGCTCATCCCTTTTTATAAGGATTTAATTTATGTAATTATTTGTATACAAAAATTATACCATCAATCATATCAACTCTGAGATAAACATTGGTGTAGCTCCATCCTCTGTATTAAAGCCAAATTTATTATAGAAATCCACTGCATGAGGATAAGAAATTAATACTTTTGTTTTACACCCTTTATATCTATCAAGCATTATATTCATCATTTCCTTACCTATACCGATACTCTGATAACTCGGATTAATAAGCATATAATGAAAATATACCGTTAAAACACCATCTGACAAAGCATTTATTAAACCGACAAGCTTTCCTCCTTCCCAAGCGGTAACAATTGAATGAGACCCTCCGATTGCTTGTAAAAGCTCGTTTGGATACTTGCCAGACTCCCATTCTACCGAAAGAAATAACTCTTGGAGTGCATCCTTAGTGATATCCTCTTTGCTTGAAGCGTAATAAATACTCACCCTATACCTTCCTTTCATAAAACTAACTACGGCACAACATCTGTTTTAAACTCCCATTTGTCGATGGATTTGCAATCCTTAAGAAGCCATAAAATAATACCGACATAGCAATTTCGGATTTATCAAAGTGAATAATTACTTTATTTACCTCAATATACTCTTAAAAATATGTATAGATAATGGATTAACTGAAGTGTAATTTGTATTTATTTACATTAGAGAATTCTTGAGAATACTTCTTTTACCTAAGCATACTAATCCTAAGAGGCTTATAGCGTTAATCTGCCCGTTAGTTGAATAAAGGCAGCTGATGACGTTGACTGACGGCTGCCTAATCGTATTTGAGCTAACGCTACCCGTTGGTGTAATTATTCAAATATAATCAATGAATTCATTAGTTTTGTTATATCCATAAATTATGATGGAGTCGGTAGTTACTTCACCTGGAACATGTATTTTTTTCAGGAATTGAATTAAATCAGTTTTTATCAAGTCATCTTCAGCATGAATTTCTAACCACTCAATAAATTTGTAGCCACCATCTGAATAATGGTAATACCAATCTCCATCCCAAAGGCTGATATAGCCAGTATCAATGTCTTTAGTTCTCCATTTGGTTGGAAAGGCATAGTTGAGCATTGCTTGTCTTATTTCTTCCCATTTTGTGTTGTTCATTAAAGGTTTTAGTTCATTTGAATCCATATATTCACCTTTTTCTCCCATCAGTACTGCAAGTGTTTATTCCAGCTTATCATTTTCTCTTGTACAAAACTGCCCGTTAGCAGAACAAAGCTGCCGATTCAAGTCGGCAGCTTTGTTCTGATGTTATTGAGCTATAGTTTCCCATTAGCTTAATCGTTATTTATGATACGGTTCTCCGCGCTGTCTGTAACGGTAAGTTTTAGGGCCATCCTTTTGTGGGATGGCCCTTTCACTTTTCTAATTATGTTGAACTATGTTCCCCGTTAACGAGCCGCCAACATAAAAACAGAGCATCTGAGGTCGCGCCTCAGATGCCTTGTATTTAGTATTGTTTTATGACCTGGTTCAATTTTATAAATCTTCTACACCGGTGGGTAAGTTTTTACTCGCTACATTTGGCTTCGTGTACATTTTATTGAGTATGATCGTTTGCACGATAATGAATATACCGCCAACTGCCCAATATAATGGTAACGCGGCGGGCATCTGAAAAGAAAATACACCCATCATAATTGGTGACAACAATCCGATGAAAGCCATTTGGTTATTTTGATTTTGCTGATACTGCGCTGAAACGGATTGAGACACGCGGAACTGAATGTAATACACCGCAGCGGCAATAAGCGGCAAAATCATATCTGTTTTCCCCAAGCTAAACCACAGAAAATCGTCCGCTGCAATCTCTGGGGTACGACGAATGGCGTAGTAAAATGCGAGGGTGATCGGCCATTGGAGAAGCATCGGTAAACACCCCATATTTAAGGGATTAAATTGATGCTTCTGGTAGAGCTGCATCATCTCGACTTGCTGTTGTTTTTTTGCATCCGCACTGACGTCGTTCTTATACTTCTCCTTAAGTGCAGTTAACTCCGGCTGGAGGACGGCCATCTTTTCTTTCATGTCCATTTGTTTCTTGGTTTGATTCATCATGAGCGGCATGATCGCGAGTCTGATGATGAAAGTCATCAGCACGATCGATAATCCGTAGTTTCCGTGAAATGCATTCGCAAAGAATTTGATCAAGATCGAAAATGGATAAATAAAAAAGTGGTTAAATACCCCTGCTGAATCGGCATTAATCGAGTTTGAATGGGATGCTGTCGAACACCCGCTGAGCACAATGATCGGAATAACTCCAATCAACATGACGAGAATGGGCTTGGCCCATTTTTGAAACAACAAAATCTTTTTCATCGTTGTCCTCCCTAATTGAAAGTATGGAATATCAATGTGGGGAAGGACTATGGTCTTCTTCATTAGGTGCTTCTCTTCGTCTGGCAGTACGTACTATCCACCGCAGAATGCTGCTCGGTTGTGACAGTCTGACAGCCACAAACCAAGTTAAACCGGCTGGAGCAATTTCGTAACCCCAGTGAATCTCTTGTGTAGAAAAATAGGTGAATGGAATTGACACTAAGGAATAGATGAGAGCGATCGAGAACGCCAATTGAACCAAGTCATAAAAATGCTCCAGTCAAGTTCACCTCTGTATGAGCAATATTGGAAAAAATTTGAATAATGATTATACGTTTAAGAAAACTGTGTGGTTTCACTAACCTGCCCGTTAGTTGAACAAATAAAAAAAAAGGCTGCCGAAGCAACCGCTATTCCACTAATGTGCCCCGCTAGCTTAATCGACATTACGCACCGAGTCCAATGGATTTAGCCTTGCGGGGTTATCTGCTGATTACGCCTCACCGAAAACCGCTTAGTAGACCAAGGAGAGCAGTGACGCGGCGTAGATACGATTTTATAAGCTGTCGGCACGGCAGCTTTTTCGACCATACTTTCTTTCAAATTCTTCTCTTACAGACTATGATTTATTAAATGAGCAATTTCTTTAACTCTCCCCATTGTAATTCCTTCTCTTTGTTCAACTGCAAGTGGATGATTCGTTTGTTCTAATTCTATTAACGGAACAGCACCAACTTCTTGTGTATGTACCATTGTCTTTAACGATAATGTGGTTATTGGATATATTGAAAGTTCAGTCGATAACCAACCAAAATAAGGTTTTTCAGTTTCCCTTCCCTCTACGTGCAGTAATTCATTAGATTTCAAAAAGTTCTCTTCACTAAGAGAAACCCAAACACTCCATATAAATTTCTCTTTACTATCAATTATTGGTATTTCAATATGTCCTCTAATAAAGAAATGCTGTTCATCAATTACACAAAAATCTCTAATTAATTCTGTTCTTTTCTCTTCTGGTACAGTGTGAAAATAATAGGGTGCTTCACTTCCGTAACATAAAGGAAGTTCATTTAATTCGTTGTTACAGTGAGGGCATTTCATGTTTTCTGCTCCTTATAGTTTCTCGCTGATTTCTTATAGCGTCTTATTCGCGAAATTACTGAGTTATCCTGCCCCTTACTTCAATAAAATGGGCAGCTAGCATCTGCCGGACATAGAAAGACCGCCATTGAAGGCGGTCTAAAAAATTTATCATTTTTGCCCAACAATAAGTCCTGGGGATTTTAAAAACCTGAGATGATTCGCTGTAAGCCTAATTAGAGCGTCTCAACCAATTTCTGAATCTTAGAGTGGGAAATTAAATATACAGGACCCATTATTTCTATTTTTCCGTCCTTTACACGCATTGCACTCTCCTGTTCTGCCGCATAAACATCAATCTCTTCAGACAAGGGGAACAGGTAACCTTGAACAAACGTAGCGTAGTCGCGTTTAGAATGAGATTCATAGGCAAAATGATCAAAGCCAATACCATCATAAATAGTACTTGTTTCAACTTCATTGCCAGTGTTTTTCAAGCATAACCATTTTGCAGCCATGTTTATCGCACCGGCGCTGGCACCCATTATAACGGCATTGCTGTTCTTAATAACATTTGATAATTCATAATCGGCCAAAAAATCGTTTTGCAAAACAGGATCTCCACCGCATAAAAAAATGACAGAAGCGTTGTGAATTAATCGCTGAGCATCTTCCTTCTGCATGCGGTAATCAATGAAATGATATTCATCAAAAATAATGTTAGCCTGATTTAACCATGTACATTCAGAAACATCATCAATGTTAATTTGCTCACCTGTATAACTAGACGGTTCAGCGCTAATCATAACAAACGATTTTCTGTCTTGTATATCCTCATGCAAACAATGGACCAGCTTCTCTGGAAAAAAATTATTAAACCAACTGAGATAGTAGTGAGTACTCAAACTTAATTACCTCCATATGTATTTTTACAATTATAAAATGGAGTTACATATTAGTTATCTAATACGTAACTCCAATTATAAACAATAGCTTCTGTTAGTAGAATCTCAAGCAATGGTCTCCATTAAAAATTCGATCACCGGGTAAGAGATCATATGCCGATCACGGTAAATCGAGTTAATGGCATCTGGCTGTGTGCTAAGGATACCCTTTTGAAGAATGGCTGCTTGAAAGCCTCTTTCTTGTGCACCGTTTATAGTAAAGGTTATACAGTGTTCTGCAGCGAAGCCTGCAACGATAATAAATTCAACACCATGTTCACGTAGCACCTGTTCCAAATCTGTTTTCCAAAAAGCATTAGAGAACTCTTTTTCTATCTGGATATCCGTAGGTAACACTGTAATTTCCGGAATAATATTTCTTGCTTCTGGATCCGTATCTGCGTTTGCCCCTTCCACGTCTTTTATATGAACGACAATTTGGTCTTTTGCACGAAGTAACCCCGACACATGATTAATGTATTCACAAGCCTGGCTTACATTTAACTTCTCCATATGATCGTGTAAGAAAAGGTCTTGCATATCAATAATTAGGAATCCAACTTTTATTTTAAACTACCCCTCTCAGAACAAATATAGTTTCTATATTAATCTGGATGTAAGTTCAGCTCAAGGGAATAAATGAATTAGACTATTTTGTACAATAGCATCAGATGTTACGCCATTCCTCTTCATTTAGTTCGTTGTTAATGCCGACCCCAGCTAAGGAACCCATAGAAGCGGCAATAATGGCTTGATGAAGATGTGTTGCTGCATCACCGGCACTATAAACGCCTGGAACGTTCGTTTTACCGAGATTATCGACAATAACTGTTCCAGCTTCTGTGATCTCGCAACCGATGGCTTGCGGCAAATCTGATCCGATCATTAGCTTTGGTCTGAAAAATATCCCTGTACATACGATGCTAGTACCATCCTTCAGCACAACTTGCTGTACCATACCATTGTCAGATTCGATCGATTGAATCGGCAAATCATAGACCGGAATGTTATGTTGTTGAAGTTCCTCGCATTGTGCATTCGTCAAGTCATCAGATCCATTAGTACATATGGTAATGTTATTCGTCCAACCAGATATCACTTGGGCCATATGCGTTGCATCCGCTCCCTTAACAATTACTACAAGAGGCTGATCTCTTAGCTCCCATCCATCACAATAAGGGCAGATAAAGGCGCTTTTGCCATACACATCTGAGAGCCCCTTAATTTCCATCGGAAGATCCTTCATTCCTATCGCAAAGAGCAGCTTTTTACTTCGATAGGTCTGACCCTGAACAGTCGAAATTTGAAAATCACCATCGGTTCCCGTAATCGATATAGCGGTATCTTCCGCAAAAGTAACGGATGGATAGGCACTTATCTGCTCCTTCGCAATTCGTCTAAAATCGCTTGGACTTATAGGATCTCTAGTAAGAAAGCCATGTGTTTCTCGAGTAACCCTATTCCGGGCGCGTCCTTCATCAATAACAACAACGTTTTTTCTTGCCCTGCCTAGCACCAAAGCAGCATTGAGACCTGCCGGTCCTCCGCCGATAATCGCACAATCGTAATTCATTTTCATTCTTCCTTCACTTTTCAATTTATATTACAGATATTAAAGACTTATATTGTCCATTATAGTCTCAAAAAAAGAACGAACCTCACTTCGTTTTAATTAAAGACTTCACGAATCCATAATAACCTCAATATATTTAAAAGGCAAGGATTTATTCTATTCAATCATTCCCCCTTCATAACAGCCTATAGTATTCTGAGTCTAATCATGCAAAGTCTATCCTGCTGAAAAAATATCCAAAGGAAGTCATACGCCTCATTAAGACAGCGGACCTGAACGGGGACAAAAAAGACGAAAACATAATACTTACGGACTCCGGAAATTTATTTTTAGTTAATTCTAAAAATGTTGTTGTACTTATTAATACAAACGTAGCCTATGAAGAAGATGACGCTTCAATTAAGCTTATTACCAAATCACCAAATGAAAAACATGTAGCTATACTTGTAGACTATTTTCCTTCCAATACCCAAGTCTATGTATATCGTTTAGAACAAGGAACATTAGTTAATAAGCTACAATTTATGGCTGACTATTCTGCTGAGATCGATGAAAAGGGCCGATTCCATCAATACTGGAAAAAGTACGCAACAGAAGGCGGATATAGTTTAGTCCATGGGACTTTTACATGGGAAACTAAAAACAACAAATACAAAGCTAGCGGTCAGTTTGTACTTCAATAACCAATTAATATAGCTCCTAGCGTAATCACCCACAATAACGGAATAGCACTAATAAAAAAGATAGTTAAAGATTTAAATCTAACCCTAAAGAACCAAGATAAAATCGAACAAATAACAACAGCAACTGGATACAATGAAACAATTATCATTATTGATATTCCCCATGCTGAGATCCCATTGTCAAAAACCATAAAGGATAATCCCCAAATTACGAACCAAGGAATTAGAGATAATAAATATAAAACTTGAATAATAACCAGATAAAATTTCATCGCTTCAAATCCTTTGCGTTTTATTCCATGATTATACATCTGCGATCCATAGGGCGATAGCCCTGCAAAATGTATACAATATTAGAGGATGCTTTTTACCTTCTAAAATCATAGGGCCCTGACGAAATATAAAACAACAAATAAGGATGTCTCAGAAGTATTAGCTCCAAGACATCCTTAAGTATAATTTCATAATTCACCCTATAAAAAGGGGGGCTCTACCTTCAATTAGAGTATTACCGGCCGGATTCTGCCATCTTCCTCATAATGAAGCTCTGTAAATTTCATACTGCGTTTATGATCTACGCCGCCAGACAGAGATGCGTCATGGTAGAACAAATACCATTTCTCATTAAATTCCACGATGGAATGATGGGTCGTCCAGCCGATGACTGGATTCAGGATCGTCCCTTGGAAGACAAAGGGTCCGCAAGGCTTATCACTTACCGCGTAGACGATCTTATGGGTTGTACCCGTGGAGTATGAGAGATAATATTTCCCCTGATACTTGTGCATCCATGGACCCTCGAAATACCTCCTGTCCTCATCACCCGCAAGAATTGGGTTTCCCTCTTCATCAGTAATAATGATTTCCTGAGGGGCAGATTTAAATGCCAGCATGTCTTCACTCAGCTCACCCACCCAAGGACCATAAGCCGGCTCCTCTGGGCTCTTTTCTACCGCATCTTGCTGAAAAATACCGTCCTGCCACTTTTCTAATTGTCCGCCCCATAAGCCGCCAAAATACATATAGGCTCTTTCATCCTCGTCCACGAATACAGCGGGATCGATGCTGAAGCTACCTTCTATATAGCTTTCTTGAGCCTGAAAAGGACCCGATGGTGAAGCTGACGTAGCCACTCCGATGCGGAAGATCCCCTCCTTATCCCGGGCCGGGAAAAACAAATAATATGTCCCCTGCCGGTATGCGGCATCTGGCGCCCACATTTGCTTCGAAGCCCAAGGCACATCCCGAAGATGAAGTGCCTCTCCGTGATCTACACAGGGGGATGTAGGATCTTCCAAGGAAAACACATGATAATCTTCCATCGCATATTGGTCACCATTATCATTTGTAGGTCCACCATGGTCGATATCATGGGATGGGTAAATATAAAGCTTGCCCTCAAATACATGAGCGGAGGGATCGGCTGTATAGAGATGGGTAACTAACGGCTCATTTGGGGTTGCCATAATAGGATTCTCCTCCTCATTGAGATTACGCCTGTTGATTAGCCAAAAAAAGGTACAATAAGTCTCTTTCAGGGTATTTTTAGCTAATCAACAGGCCTAGATTGGAATAAATTAATTCCACGGTGCTGCCCTTATTCGAAGCCAGCAGCCGAGGTTATTCTTTGACGCCTCCGAGCGCTACGCCCGCAATAATGTATCTGGATAACAGGAAGTAAACCACAAACAGCGGTAAAGCTGTTAAAGCCAGCCCCATATAAATCGAGCCGAACTCCATCTTGTAGATATCACCTCGGAGCAAGCTTACCATGATCGGCATGGTGTATTTCTCCTTCTGCGTTAGCAATATCAGCGGCATGAACAGGTTGTTCCAATTGGCTACAAAGGCAAAGATAGCTTGTGTTGCTACTGCTGGCATCATCAACGGTAAGATGATCCGGTTGAATGTAAAGAACTCTCCAGATCCATCTACGCGTGCAGCTTCCACGATCTCTATCGACAGAGTTGCAAGAAGGTATTGGCGCATAAAGAACACTACCGCCGGTGCAGCAATCGCTGGTAGAATCAGCGGAAGAAAATTGTTGGTCCAATGTAACTTATACATGAACTGATAGAATCCGATAGCGCTTGCCTGGGAAGGAATCATCATCACGCACATTATAAAGGTAAAGAATGGCCCCCGCAGCTTCCAGCTGTAGGTTACGAGCCCATAGGCCGCCAAGGACGAGAAATAGACTGTGCAGAGGGTTGCAGAACTGGCGATAATGAATGAATTCATGAACCCTTGAAGCGGATCAAAGCTCTTATCGAGCAATACTTGCAGATTGCTCATCATATGGCTCGAAGGAAGCAGTGAAAGACCACTTTGGATTTCCGGTGTAGAGCGTGTGGCATTTACAAACATGACCCAAAATGGCAGAATACTGAGTACCGCCAAAGAGATGCAAACCACATAGATAATCGTCTTATTTATCTTTCGGTTAACGGTTCCGCTTTTCTGATTATTTGCCATGTGTTACGCCTCCCTCACGGGCTGCTATAGCAGCTTTTCTATACTTTTGCTTTTCTATTTTTTTAAGTCTTGACGCGTCGCGGTCACGCATCACATAGAACAGGATTCCAGCCAATATCGCCGAAATCAAGAACATGATCATGCTCGCTGCTGCAGCACGATTATACATATAGCTGCCCTTGAATGCTTGCCCATAGATAAACATGGACGTAGTAAGCGTAGAATCGTCCGGTCCGCCTGCAAGGAATAATTGCGGAATATCGAACATGGTCAAACCACCCACCATAGATGTAATCAATGTGAACAGCAATATCGTACGCAGACTCGGCAGTGTGATGCGGAAGAAGGTTTGAAACCCGTTGGCCCCGTCAATCGATGCGGACTCGAAGAGCGCAGGATTTATACCCATAACGCCAGCGATCAGGACGATCATGGTATTGCCGTACCACATCCAGAACTGGATGAACGCGACAATGCCCCGTGCTGTCGACTTATCCTGCAGGAAGAACACTGGAGCGTCTGTCCATCCCAACATTTGAAACAAACTGTTTACAGGACCCATCGGATAGGCGAATAAAGTGCTGAACAACACGGCAATCGTACTAGCAGTGATGATATTAGGCATATAGAGCAGAATCTTGAACAAGCCTTGTCCCTTTATGTTGAGACGCTTATTCGTGAACCATGCGGTTAGCAAGAGCGCGAGAAGCATCTGGGGAACAAAGTTAGTAATCCAGAGCAATCCGGTATTGAACAAAGACTTCCGGAACGAGGGATTATCAAAGAGAAGATCTTTGAAGTTTTGAAAAGGATTATCAAGAATATGGATTGGTTTGGGTATTATTCCTTTCATATCGGTGAATCCAATGACTGCGGTATATAAAATGGGATACAGTGAGAAAATCAGAAATGCAAGGACAAACGGGAAGGTAAAAATATAACCGTATTTCGAATAGTTCACATTTTTGCGGCGCATGCTCTCACCTCTTTAGTTGATATGAAGGGGCGGGATTACTCCCCCGCCCCTCCGAATCCTTCTTATTCGCTTTCAATGCCAAGTTGGTCTTTGACTTGTTGCTTAAAGGTTTCGATCGCTTTGGCACGGTCCTTGTTGCCCGCGGTGTATTCACGTACTTGATCACGCCAGAGCTTGTTGATTGTTTCGTCGTACTGGGTCAAGTTCTTACCTGAAGCGTTTGCATTGGCCGGTACAAACACATCGAACATATTTTGACCACCGAGCAGTGGAACTTCACCGTTTGACTTCGACATCACAACTGAGGATGCAACGCTGTCCTTGGTTCCTTGCTCGCCTTCCTTCATGGTACCGTTAGCCCAGTAATATTGGAGTCCCGTTTCTGAGGTGTCGAGTGTAACCCACTTCACAAAGTCCGCAACAGCCTGTTTCTTGGCCTCATCCTTCGTGACGTCTTTGTTGGCAAGCAGCCAAGTGCCACCCCAGAAGAAGCCTGTTGGTGGTTCGGAAACCGCCCAGTCGCCATTCGTGTCTTTTACTTGACCGTTCATCACGTAGTTGATGAGCCAAGCAGGACCGAAGAAACCGAAGATCGGTTGGGCGCCGGTACCGGACATATCCGCATACCATGCTTCCGTCCAGTCTGTCGTATCGTTATGATAGCCATTGTCTTTCAGCTTTTTAGAGAGATCCAGGAACTCTTCGCGCTTCGGATCGATATGAAGCTTACCATCAACAAGCCAACCCTTGTCCGAGCTGTTCTCGATTGGATGCCAGATATCTCCGTCACCGGAAACGATGCCGTATCCTTTAGCTTTCAGCTTCGCAGCTGCATCGTAGAATTTATCCCAGCCTGGTCCAATTTCATTCTTGATGGTGGCTGGATCATCCGTTCCAAAAACTTCCTTCGCAATGGAGCGGCGATAGATAAAAGCGCCGCCAGTCGCTTGATAGCCGAGGGCTTTCAATTTACCGTCTAGACTACCGATGTCAACCGAGTATTGGGCGATGCCAGCGTCTTTAACCATTTGGTCATCAAGGCCTATATCAGAATAGTTAGCTGCATAGCTTGAGGCGTCGCCTTGTGTATACTTGAGCACAAATGCTGATTCAGCTGCAAAAATGTCAGGGGCATCTTTGCCTCCAGCTGTGAGAGCCTGATCAAGAGCAGGCTGATAAGCTCCGTCAGTGGTTGCGATAACTGTAGTTTTGAACTCTACATTTGCGTCAGGATGGATTTCCAGATACTTCTTAGTCATGTTAGGAATTTCGTCCGTAAAGCTCCAAAGATTGATGGTGACTTTCTCACCTGTTCCTTTTGCTGGAGCTTCGGTAGTATTGGCTGCTGGTGCAGGCGCTGAACTTGGGCTAGATGAGTTGGAATTTGAGTTCCCACCACATGCTGCGAGAGCAGATGACATCACGAGCAATGTAGAGATCCCCACTAAACTACGTTTCATACTTTTCATACTTTGCCTCCCCTTTTATATTGATCCTCGGTTTTATGTAACCGCATACATAATTATAGAGCCTATGATTCTCTAGCATAAGGACACCCTCTTTAGGAAAACTTCCACTATTTTTAGATTCAGTTCTATACAACGCAAAAAAAAAGAGACATCAAGGCATCTGTACCTTGGCGTCTCCATTATCTGTTTATATTTTTGATCATTACTTATCCGCTTTTAGCGCATCATCCTGTTTCTTAATGAATTCTTCTGGCGTGACTGCTTCGCCGAACAATGCCTGAATCTGGTTCATGTGTATAGTAGAAGCGACGGGTTTCATTTGTGTATCCAGATAAAGAGTTACTTTATTTGCCTTATTTAACTCGTTTAAAAGATCAATGAACATTTGCGGTAGCTTGATGGTCGCAGTATCTACTTTGGTAGCCGGGATTACGCCAGCATTGACAACAGAATGCTCTCCCCACTTTTGAACGAAAAAGCTGACGAATTTTTTGGCTTCGAGAGCATGCTTAGAATTCTTGGAAACGAACAATCCAGTACCCGGACCACCGACCCAATCATCCACGTTGCCTTTGCCGCCTACAACTGTCGGGAACTTGAAATAACCGATGTTGACTTTAAATTCTTGGGCTATATCCGTAGTGGTCGTAAAATCCGGCAGCTCCCAAGTCCCTGTTACGAACATGGCTGACTTTCCATTCATGAACTGTACCTTGGCTTCATCATTGGATAAGCCGTTGTAACCTTTGATGAATGTGTTCAAGTTTACCAGCTCTTGCACTTGTCTTGCCGCCTCTAGCAAGGAAGGGTCTGTGAAGTCCTGATCCGCAACAGCCTTATCCATCAGGTTGGGTCCCCCAATACGATCAGCTAGATACATGTACCAAAAGGAAGCCGGCCAACCGTCCTTGCCACCAAGAGTAACGGGTGTTATACCATTGTTATTTAGTGTTCGAATGATCGCTTTGAGATCATCCAAGGTCTGGGGAGGCTGTAAATTGAATTCTGAAAATATCTCTTTATTATAATAGACTGGGACTATGTTCAGTTCGACAGGAAGAGCATATGTCTTCCCATCAAAGGAATATCCCTCCGTCGTACCGGCTACGAATTTCCCCTTCAGCTCATCCTGTAAAAGATCGTCTACGGCTGCAAACTTGTTTCCTCTAACATAAGGATCCATAAAGCCTGCCGCCCAGGTGAATCCGATGTCCGGTAGATCATTAGATGCGGCAAGCACCTTCAGTTTGCTTTTATACTGCTCATTTTCAAGAACTTCCGTCTTGATGGTGATATTCGGATTAGCTTCTTCAAATTCTTTGATGATTGCTTTCACCATTTTGTTTTGCGCGGAGTTATTGCTATCCGGCCACAGATGCATCATTTTTAAAGTGATCTTCTCGCCGTCGCTCTTGGTGCTATTCCCTTGGTCCCCATTGCAAGCTGTTGTTATCAACAACAATGTTAAGAAAAGTGTACTGTATAAACCGATTCTCTTCGTAGATATTCCCCCCTTGCCGAGTCATTATTGAATATTCGCTTCTATACCATTCCTCATGGAAGAACGATACTGCCCTGGACTCATTCCTTCGTACTCCTTAAACAGCTTGTTGAAATACTTAACAGTCTGGTAACCGGTAAGGCTTGCAATTTCTGCTATGGGCAGATTTGTTTTCAGTAGTAATTCCTTCGACTTCTGCAATTTTCTGCGGGCGACGTATTCGCTGAAGTTCATCTGGCATTGCTCCTTGAAAAGGGAACTGAAATAACTCCCATTCAGATGTACTAGTCCAGCTACTTCCTGAAGGCTGATCGCCTCCTCTATATGCATTTCCACATAGTCTATCGCCTGGCGAACCGGGTCACTTAATGTGGCATCTTCATCTCTTATGGCCATTAATTGCGGATCGGCCATCTTCCGCATGAAGCCGATATGTTCCTGCTCTTCCCCTGCCTTCAGGGCATCCTCCACAGATGCGATCAGCTTTTCCCGGCTAGCTGGCTTGAGCAAATATTCCACTACGGACAACTGGATCGCTTGTTGAGCATACTCGAACTCCGCATGACCGGAGATGAGAATAACGGATGGCTGACGCTGTATTTTTTTGTCCCTTATTTGACTAACTAAAGAAAGACCACTGATTCCCGGCATGCGGATATCCGTTATCATAAGTTCCACCGGTGTCTCCTCCAGAATTTCTATAGCGGAGATCCCATTGCTTGCCGTAAGGATCTCATATTGACCGGCTGCCCACACCTCAAGTATTTTCTTCATTCCTTCTCTTGATCTTGGTTCATCGTCGACAATAAGAATCTTTCGGCTTCTCATGGCGTTATGTCTCCTCGGACAGGAATTTTAATGTTTATACGGGTGCCTTGACCCTTACGGCTATCTATGGTCATTACTGCACCCTGTTCGTTTTTTCCTGAAAAAAACAGTTGAAGCCTTCTATGCACATTGGCAATTCCAACGCCGGAATCTTTAGAAGAAGACACCTTCCCGCTTTCTAGCCCTTCCACAAGAGAGCGCAGCATCTCCTCGTCCATTCCCATCCCGTCGTCTTCCACCGTAATGGTGATCCATTCTTCGTCTCCAGCGACCGTTAGCTTTATCCATCCCGGTTCAATCTTGCTCTCGACCCCGTGTAATACAGCGTTTTCCACGAGCGGCTGGAGTAACAATCGGGGTAACTCCACATTCGAAAATTCAGAAGGAGCAACAATTTCCCACTCCAAGCGATCTTCAAATCGCATCTTCATAATAAGCAAATATCGCTTTACATGCTCCAGCTCATCATGTAACTTCACCCATCCCCCTTTACTCGAACCGGTGATAGTATAGCGGAATAAATCAGACATGGCGACAACGTACTCCGCTAGCTGATCTTCCTCCTTATCCAGCAGCGACCAGTACAGAACATCCAGAGTATTAAACAAAAAATGCGGATTAATTTGTGCTTGAAGTGCTTTTAACTCCGTATGACTCCGGGATAACTCCTTCTCATAAACTAACTGGATCAGCTCATTGATATTATCAACCATTTTGTTATAAGAATAATTCAGCTCCTGAATTTCCATAGTGGAAGATACGTTATCGATAGGCTTCAGAATACCAAGACGGGTACTTCTCATAGCTTTGATCAACTTGAACACAGGTCTCGTAATAAGAATTGACAGGAAAAATGAAAGTAAGGTGAATAACAAGGTACCCATCAAGGCCGATACGACGATGGTCGTTCGCAAGACCGATATCCCCTTGGTAATGACGTTAACAGGGGTTAAGATGAGTAATGTCCATCCCGTTACGGAAGATCGCTGTTTGACGACGATAAAGGACTGCTTGCCGATAGAAGCGATCTGATCGTCGGATTCTTCCACCAGCTTTGCTGCTGTCTTTTGCGAAATAGTGTCATCGTTGGAAGTGATGAACTGGCCATCAGGAGCAAGGAGCAACACCGTTTCTCCGTCTCCCTCCCCGGACAGGGAACCCTTAAGCGCAAACTTGTCACGGTCTGAGCGGATGAGTAAATACCCGCCTGTCATGAAATGCCGATCGATAAGGCTGATCTGCCTGATCGCCACAAGCGAAGTGGAATCTTGCGGATCGATACCGAACCAGACGAGGCCTCCTTCCTTACTCGTCGCCATTTCAACCCAATCCTCCGGTACCTTATCTCTGAGGGTGCTGCCATCGAGCGGATACAGCCTCACTCCGTCTTTGTTGTAAAGCTCCACAGATTTAATGCCGTCCGTATAGATTTGGACCAGATTGATAATAGATGGCAGCGCTTGCCGTTCTGTAAAGGTAGCGGGATGACCTTCTATATCCCGTAAAAGCAGTTGCTGGATATAATCGTTGGTAGATACCAGCGTCGTCAGAGAATTAATCTGTTCGAGAACGCTTTCCAAACGGCCGTTAGCCTGAATCGCAGTTTGCTGAATATGCTTCTCCGCATTGTTCTTGAGTAGCGTCGAGACCGAATGGAAGGTAATCCCTCCAACAAACGTTAGTATGATGAGCATGACGGCGAGAAAACCAAGCAACATTTGATTTCGCAGCGTATTTAACTTTAACATTAATAGTATCCGCCGCATGCAGTCTCTTCCCCTCTTCGTCATATAAGCAAGGAATGATCGCCCCTATCCGGAAAAAGTAAGGGTTTTCAACCTTTTCAGTCATTATATTAGCATGTTTGCTAATGATCCGCTAAGGAAGAATTAAGGAATCGACAAAAACAACTAAAAAAAGTCCCGATGATGTTTTCATCATGAGACTAATCCGTGGTTTATGATATTCATATCACTAGTAAATCTGTAGCTTTTTTAAGTTTTCATTTTCGCCAAAACGTTGTACAGTCTGCCTTATCCATAATGTTAAACTCAATCATTTGCTCAAGCAATGAGTAATCAACCGGATGATCCCACCGGATCCGTAACAACTGCTTAGTGTGATCATATCCAGCCTGCACAATTGCGTTAGAGAAATGATTAATCCCTGCAATTTCAGGGGCTACAGCCATATGTTGTTTGGATACGCTAAAGCCAATTATATAAGTGTCGTGATCGGTGAACATAGGTTGATTCCATGCAATTTTTGGTTTTAGTTCTGTGAATTTCTTAGTTACCCAACCCAACACCTCTTCCATTCGTTCCCGATGCTGCGGGTTATCAATTTGCGCTAAATATTCTGCAAATACCTCCATGTTGATCACTCCTAACCTCAAAATCGCCGTTTGTATAGGCGTAGTTTGTACAAAAAACACCCCGTTAGATAATCATATCCAACGGGGTAACAGGGTGCAACTTTTCATAACGTCGGTTCTCCGGATCTGTAATCCGTGCAAGACGAGCTATCTGCATGTAGGTTAAGGAGGAATCCTATATTTTATCTTAGCCGTTATCTTCTCGCATGGGTGGAGAAAACGAATGTCCCTCGGACCGATCTGAATTATTAGTGCGAAAAGTTTGTTAAACTTAGGATCATCAAAAATCCCCTCGACCTGAGGGAATTTTTTCTATTGCATGTATTATGTCTCTCCTAACATTTCCTACAAGCGCTAATAATAGATGAAGATGACGGAGAGAACGGCTTTTTTATCCCAGTCAGCATATTGATGTTCGACGCGAAAGCCGTGTCGTTTTAATAAAGAATGTAGCGTTTCGTGACCCAATGCATGATGTGCTGGCTAGCATCGTAACATTGTGCGCCTGATCGCCATTCTGTCTCCTCTTGATCGGATAACTCCGTTTCATCCGGTTACGGGCTTCGAATGCAAAGATTCCATTGGAAATGTTTGTGAACGGTCGTGAGCAAATCGATTTGATCTTGATCACTTAAGAATGCCTGAAATACATTACCAGTCAAATAAATCATCGAAAATCGCAGCGCCATTCCTTACACTAACGCTCTCCGTTATCTTAATGATGCTGTTTCAATACAGTCTGAATTTAACAAATCACCTTTGAAGTTAATACTTAACCTCTCTCCCATTAATCCTTCCAGGGATCTTCGTGCAGTCTTCCGTAGGCTGCGCCAATGCTGCCGCCTTCCATCAGACGAACCTTGATTTTTTTCTGTAAGGATGTATGTTCCGGAAGTTCTTGTATTGGAATATCAGTTCTTCCATAAACCCATCTGATAGAGCTGTCATTCGCATCATCAACACGCATCAAGTCGAATGCCTTCTGAAAACCGACTATATTTGAGCTCTCTTGCAACAGCTTAGCAAGGACTGGAGAAAGCAGCCAGGAATCACATACCATATCCGACTGACCATACTCCGGATAATATTTTGCGAAAAATCCCCTAGCATCCTCATATGACTTCCGCAAACTCCCTCGCCTCATATCTGCGTCAGCAGGGATATGTATATTTATTAATTTCTTTTCTTTCTGCTCAATCATTTCATATTCAAGTACACCGATTCGGAATTCATGAAGTGAAATCTGTCTAGGAAACCACCATCCCCACGTGAATGCATATGTCCCATACACACTGTAATGTTCCATAATGAATCTGGTACAAAACTTCATCGTATCCGTAAAAATTGTCTCGCTAATTCCTCTTTTTTCATATTCCTTATGTGCCTTTACTGCATGTACAAGCATAAAAGAAAGCATTTTGCTTCCATTCGGATCCTCTCCCAGAACGCCTATTAGTTCTTCAACTCCCTTTTCCCAGGCAGACGGATCATACAGAGCAGCAGAAAGAGGCTTAATTGTTTTCTCATCAAATCCGCCTGCAAAGTCAAGCACTTTTCTTTTCATTTGATCTGGTAAACAAATACTTTCACACACTTCTTTTAAATTCATATTTACATTCTCCTGTATCAGATAATAACAACATTTAATTAATTTAGGACCAAATCCAGCCGGATTAAGGTTACAAATCAAGATATACTTCCACAACTCCATGTCCTATAGCTTTTTCTTTCTTTCTGAAAGAAAACAATAAATTGTTTTAATGCTATTTATAGTTGGGATTGTTCCTTAAAAGAAAGGCATATTCTATTATAACCTTACGTGTAACTGCCTGTTGTCACGGAGCTATCGTTCACCTTTAGCGTGTTGCAAATCACTGGCAGTGATGAAATGCAGTTTAGTTCTTCAAACCTTCCTACTGGTTTGTTACGATTGACCTCCGAACTTTTTTTCCTTCATTCTTGTGCCCAATATGATAAATGCGACATAGATTAGGATGGCAATCGAATCGATTAACGTATCCGTAAGTGCCGAAACATCATAAAATGCTGTTATGCCGAGAATAACCATCAGACGAACGAGCAGAAGTGACGCGATCGTCCATGCAGCAGACCGATTCTTCGATCGCTCGCTTTGCAATGACAGGATAATGAATACAATACCGAAGACCAGATTCTCTGCAGTGATTATGTGCCAGACATACCTAAATATTATCTGTGTATCCACGGCTATATCATTCACAAAGAGCGTCGGCAGTACAACGGATTGCCCGTTCATAGCATGCGTAACGGCAAACAGTATCGCAAGAACGCCAGCAATCAGATAATAATAATTCTTAATTTTGATGTCCATCACAATCCTCCTTAGTTCCAGGATCCTTCCTGTGAAGATCCCGGTAAATCTCCCGAACGAACACTGCCAGTCGCTGGTCGCTTTCATAATTTAAGTCCCTTAGCGCTTCAACTGCTACGTCGAGCAACTGACTGACCTTTTCTAGATGTGCAATTTTCTTGCGCGTTTCTGCTTTTTTGGCATCAAGGAATTCAGCGACCTCCTGATAATAAGCAGGATCTACACTCTGCATTCTGTGGAACTGAAACTTCCCCTTTATTTCTTCTAGAGAAAAGTCCGCATACTGCATGATTTGAATATTCATCAAATCGACGAGGTCGTCCTTCGAATACCTACGGTAAGAATTGTGTTCCCGGGACGGCGATACGATTCCAATACGGTCATAGTACCGAAGCGTATCCTTCGGAATACCAAGGATCTGTGAAACCTCTTTTATAGAATATCGATTTTCCATACATTTACAATAACATTGGAGTTAACTCCAATGTCAATTCTTTTTTTACACGGTATTCAAACAATCTTTATAACTATCCTTCTCGTTAGCGTAACGATAGCCCTCGATTAATGCTTTATTCCTCTATCAAGCTCTTGATAATTTTCAGCTTCTTTGGACACTAGAACGGAGATGTTGTCCGCGCCTAGCACCGCCTGCTCCGAAGTATCTTGGTTTGCGGAACAGCTAGCTGCCTAGCCGGATGGGGTTTGCGCCAGTCTATAACTTTATTTGCTGAGTCTAATACTCTTTTTTAGTTTAGTTTACTATTTTCTTTTTACAGCTCTCATGACTATAAGAATAAACTTCTTTTTAACGAATTATATATTAAAAAAAGCCGCTCAAAATATGAGCGGCTTAATGGTATACAAATGATTTTGAATAGTAATTACGATCTATTTTGTGAAGACACAAACATTATTGTTAGGTTACTCACATTAATACTAGTACCTAACTTTAATGTCATTTTACACACATGTTGGTTTAAAATAAAGTTTGATCAAAATGAAGCGACAAAGCCTTATCTTACATTAAATTTAAAGAACCCGTTTTGAAAAAAGTTTGATCAAAACGGGTTCTTTCTTTATGAAGTATTACACTATTTTTATAAAAAAGTTTGATAATTCTCTACTGTATTCTTCAAAAAAGTACCCAATTACGGAAGATCTTATTTTGATAATAACCCCATTATTTCTCCTTCATCATTAATCAACCCCTTAATTTTAGCTGTTGATCTTCAATGAAATATATACAATCTGCTACACAATCAATAAACCTGCGATCATGTGATACGAAGATAATAGTGCCTTTATATGCTGTAATAAATCTTTCTAACGCTTCAATAGCATAGATATCTAAAAAATTGGTTGGTTCATCTAACAATAAAATATTATACTCTCCTAAAAATAATTGACATAATTGTAGACGAATCGCTTCACCACCACTTAATGATTTTACACTTTTTAATATATCTGTGCCGACAAACAACATGGAATGTAGAACGCTTCGTAAAAATCTCTCGTCGTATTCAGAACGATTTTTCAGAAATTCCAATACCGTTTCATCCCTTGTATATTGATAGCTCATTTGACGAAAGTAGCCAATTTTTGCTTTTGGTGAAATTGTTAAACCGGGCGCATTGATAGCAATATGATGGAGTAAAGTACTTTTGCCAGCACCATTTTTACCCGAAATTGCGATTTTTTTACCAAGCGGCATTTGAAAACTTACTTCATTTAATAATACTTTGTTATCCACTTGAAGAGTAAATCGGTCTGCCATTATCGGAAATTTATTATGCAACTCTAAATTTCTCGATTGATGGAAGTTTATTTGCCTATCCTCTTTTACAGCATCGACTTCCTGAAGTTTTTCCATTCGTTGCTCAATGGCCTTTGCTGCACGCTGCATAGCTTTTTGGCTCGTACCTTTGGATTTTGTCATAAAGGACTTATCCGGCTTTGCATTCGCATCTTTTTTTGACAATCGACCTGCTTGTGCAACTTTTTCAGCTTTCTTCATTTTTTCTTGTGCTGCTTTTTCTAGCCTGCTCTTTTCTTTTATGAACTGTTCATGTGCTTGACTCTGCTGTTCACGTTCTAACTTCTTTTGTGCCATGTAGTCGCTGTAATTTCCTGAATAGATTCGTACCTTACCTTCATGAACTTCCCAAATTGTCGTAACTAGTTCATCTAATACAGAACGGTCATGACTAATTAATACAAGCGCTCCGTAGTAATACCTAAGTTCATCGAGCAAAAACGAAATCCCCTCTTGGTCTAAGTGAGTAGTCGGCTCATCAATTAATAAAGCTTCATAATAATGAGTAAACAATTTAGCGAGTTTCAACCTTGTTTGTTCCCCTCCGCTTAGCTGATTAGAGTCTTTCGGTACGTCTAATTTTCCAAGTAACACTGGATCAGCATCACGTACTGATGGAGTTTCAAGTTGCTCAAAATAGCCATTCTCAACAAGCCGATTCACCTTTCCCGTTGTTGGCTCAATAATACCCGCCAGTAATTTTAGTAACGTGCTTTTACCTGCACCATTTTTACCGACTATGCCGATACGGTCAAATTGGTGTACAGCTAATCTTTCAATCTTTAAAACCTCTTTATCTAGATATGTCACTTCTACATTTTCTAATTCAAAACAGATTTGTTCCATCTTTCGCTACCTCCGAAATATTTTTATTCCGTATCGATAGCTAGAATCGATACGAGCCTCTTTCTCAAAACCAAGCTCGTATCAAAAGAATAGTAAAAATTGCATGAAATTCCCCTCCTATTTTGCTTTCCTTACGATAACAGCATTTAATACAATTAATATACCTGTAATCAAAAATAATACGGCCACATTTGTTAAGTGGATCAGAACCCCAGCAAATGCGTACCCCAACGGTGTTGCAAGTAATGCCAAACTTCCAACAAAACTAAACACTCTCCCAAGTAAATGAGGTTCAATTTCGGTTTGGATAAGAGCATAAAACGGAGCTGAAAATAATGGACCAGACAATCCCACTAGACCAGCCATTACGATAAATCCATAGAATAAAGTTGATGGAAGTGTGCCAGAAATGAATAAGGCAATCCCCATCAGTATCATTCCGCTAACAATGAGTTTCAATTTTTCAAATCGATCTCCGAAAATCCCCATTAATATACCACCAAAGATGAGGCCAACAGCAAAAACAATTTCGATTATTCCAGCTTCAACTACGCCCTTCTCGAAATGATTTCGTGTCATAAGCGGAAAGTAAGTGCCTAGCGGAATATACAGCACCGAAACAATCGTAATCGTGACTGTTAACCTTAATAAAACAGGATGTTTTACAAGTGCATGATATCCTTCTTTCATTTCGCTGATAAAACTAGAGGAATCAACAGTTTCTGAACTCTGTACATTTGGAATGTGAATAAATAGCAAAATACTACTAGCAATTACTGCCCCAAAGACATCTAGTAATAGAACCCACTCAACAGAGCTTATCGCTAGTAATGACATCCCCGCTGCTGGACCAACAATATTTGATATAGAAGCCACTGTCTGTCCCCATCCAGAAACTTTTGTCAAATGCTCTTCTGGGGCTATTAGTGGAATAGACGCTTGCATGGCCGGCATATGGAATGCAGTTGCTAATGAACGAACGATCAATACAATTATCACCAATATAATACTCGGATCATAAAAATACATTGATACAAATAAAGCTAAACTTCCAAGTGCAACCGTCATATCTGCAATTATCATAATCACTTTTCGTGAATAACGATCAGTAATAGTTCCTGCAAAAGGACCTAACAATGCTTGTGGCATAAATCCAGCCAGTCCTGCTAGCGTTAAAATCAGTGGAGAACCTCCTGATGTATCTGTTAACCACCAAATGATACTAAATTGAACAGCAGCACTGCTTAATAGTGAAAAGAACTGCCCTGTAAAAATCGCAATAAATTTCCGTTTCCAATTCATATTATCCATTTTCCCTACCTCCAAATAATAAAAAAATCACAAGCATCTGCTTGTGATTTTAGAGTAAAGGGAAAGAGAGCCATCCTTATTTTTTGTGACTTGTAGAAAGTCATCACTAAACATACCTAGCTCTAGCATGAGCATGGCTAAGAAAGTGAAAAAAGATAAAAATAAAGAAAGGCAGAACAAGTCGCCTTTCTCATCATAACATCTTTCCATCCCAAATAAATCAAACAGTATATTGCCTAAATCAAAATAGTTAGACAAACTACAAGTATGGATTGGGTGAATTTTTGAAATGAAGATTATTAAAAAAGGACAGACTACTCCCGTTTACTCTGTAAATACAAACAGAGCCTTTGAACATATTTAATTACTTGTTCAAAGATAGGGAACGTAGTCTCATAGAATGTGTCATTTTTAATAATCCTCCTAATAGTTTATAAAATACATTAGTAATTATATATTTTTAATAAAAAAAGTCAAGTTAACTAAGACTATTTTTCTTGCACTGTACTGACTACCCTCTGGCATAAATACCAGTATTTCAAAACTTAATATATATTTATCATAAATTTCTTCTGTTATGTGGTACTTTGGATAATGGCCCGTTTGCAGAAAAAAGATTACGGGCAGGAACTATAATCTCCCTTTCCATTTACTATTTTATAGATTGTTCTGCCTTGTATCAAGTGTTTGCGGTGCTTGCATAAAAAGTTGCATAAACAATGTTCCACTAAAAAAGCGACAAATGCCGTTATATCAACGTTTGTCACCAATCCCCTTTTCATTTTATGGATAAAATCACAACAAAAAAATGATTTTCTTTATTTATAATTAAAGTTTAAGTGTATTAAAAGGATTATTTATTAAACGTCTGAGATTTTATTGAATACCAACTTTTTAAAGTTACTCGTGTGCTTTACTTTATAAATTGCTAGGCTCTTTTCCCATTTAACTAAACCTTCTTTTAACCAACTACCTGAGCTGAATATAATGTATTTTAGTAAAGGCTCAATATGCAACTTAATATTTGAACCATCTAAGGATGTAATAATTAAAGTAGAAACACTACGCCCAGCGCGTTCAACTTCTAACAATGCAACTTCTTTTCCATTCCTTAGTTTCACATATGCCACTATATACTTTCTAGGAGTAATGCCATCATCTAAAAACGCAAATGAACGCTCTCCTATGTCAGTTAACTCACCAACATATGCCTCCACACTTTCTACAAAATAAGCTCTTGATAACTCATTTAATACTTCTTTAAAGTCCGCTAATTCATCATTAACATATGTATTTTGTAATGGCTTAACTTCTAAGCCTCTTAATATACTTGTTCCGCCAATATCCCCCATTGAACGGCTATTATTATCTACTTTTACTGTCTTTTTTGTATTACCATCAATTCCGTCACGTTGTTTAGTTGAGACCGTTCTTTGTCTAGTGATTAATAGAGCATCTGTGTACTCATGAGTTAAAGTATCTGTTACTACCTCATCAAATTCACTTGTACGTCCATCAACTGTTGCATCAGCTTCATAATCACCTGAATTGGAAAGGGGGAGAATTATACGCTTTCTTGGCTCATTCGATTTTTCATGACGAACAAGGCTCGGGTGAGTAATCTCTAAATTAGAAATCTGTAGTTCTTTTTCTAGCATCGCTTTGATATTTAGAACTGTATATCCTGTTGCCGTTTTTTTTACACGCAGCTTAAGTTTAATTGGTGTTTGAAATGGCCATTCAAACTTTATAGAGTTATTAAAATGAAAGTTACTAGACATGTTCTCATAGACTTTGCGAACGTTATTATTCATTAACAACCAAACTAAATGATGCAAATACTCATTCTTTAAATAATTTGCATTATAAGAAGATGTGAAGTGTAATCGTAATAAATCTGGCTCATATTGCTCTGTGAAATATAGCGGGAAAGAGTTCATTTCAAATAAGCAATTCAATAGAAATGCATTCGGTGCAACTATTCCTCTCAGTACTTCAATTAACGGTAAGTAGAAACGCTCACCATTGTATTTGATAACAAAAGTTTGCGATGTTTCCGTATAGTTTGTTCCACGTATTGAATAGTTTTGTTCAAAATAGCCAACGTAATTTGGATCTATTATAATTATAATTTCTTCAATTTGATTAGGTGAGATAGGTTTCGTAATAACTCCATCTACGTAATAATGCTGGATTATCAAAGAAGTTAATATGGTCCAATCAACTATTAACTTTTCAGTTGTATAATACCCATTAACTTTTCCACTAAAATAAACTGGCAGTACGACCTTTTTTTCGTATCTAAAAGGCGCACCGATCCATTCCAATTTCACGCGTGCACCTTTATCAAACGGCCAAGATTTAAGCTTTATATCTTTGCTGTTCATCGATTCCACCTTCCTGTAAATATACCTCTAGTATTGGCCGAATTGTTTTAAAATCCTTTGACTTTATTCCTGCTAGCCTTTGAACACGCCATAATTTTACATCGCTCAATTCGCACTTCAGATTATCAATGATTTTACAGCATCGGCGAATTTGAAATTGCTCCACACTTTCCGTAATTTGCTCAAGTAAACGCTTTGTAATAGTCAGCTGTTCTAAATGTCTTTCAAGATTGGCTAATATCCCCAAACGTTTCCCTAAAAGAGATGTTGTAATTCGAATAGGCTTTTCAGACGTCCACAATTGCTCATATAACGTTTTAATATCATTAGAATATTGTTTATCTCTTTTACTCCAATCAATCGTTCTAACCTCGTTAAAACTCTTTTGAGGGGCTGGTAATATACCAAACAACCATTCTTTATCGTGACGGTATAAATACATATATTCTTTTTGGTAAGTTTTGCGTAATTGCGTTCTACTTGATTGCGGATGCCTTTGCACTATCGCAATAAATTCAGCTTTATATGAATCTAATTTTGATACTGTCATTGAGACCTTTTGCTGGTCCTGTTTGAACGATGGCTGTTCTAAATATTTTTTTACAGTTTTGGAATCTACGCCCAACCCTCTTGCAATTGCTCTGATACTTATGTTTTCACATGAAAGTTCAATTAATTTTTGATGCCATACATGACCAAACTCTTTTACTCGACCTATCTTGAATATGTCTGTCGATTGTTTTCTTGCATAAATAAACCCACATGAGCATGTAAATGTGCCAATTAAATTTTTCGTTTTAGAATCCCTTGTTACGTCTACATCTTGAATGATGAACTGCTTGTAATGTGATGCAGCCTTATTTAAACAAGGAAATGGACCATTACCAAATGCACCTTGATCAGCAGAACTAGTTCCCAAGCTCTCTACATCCTGTTGTAAAAAATGTAGTAAAAATAAATGACGTAGCGGATGTACATGACGCTTGGAATTACGCAGTAACACCTTCAACCAATTATATTCATAGGCCTCGTTTAATTCACTTTCATACAGTTGCAAAAAGCCCTTTGGGAAATGTGACTCGAACGTTTGATATAACTCCTTTTGTCGCACACAATTTGAGGCTGTTATTAAATTGCGCTCTCTTAATAATGCTCGATACTTAGAGCTTATGATTTCCCTTGAAAGTCCATGTAAAGGTAATTGCAACAGTTGATATGCCTGCTTTGCTATTGTTACAGCTATATCCTTATATGAATCCGTTTCGTAAATAGCTTTTAAATTCATATGTTTTAATTCAAATCTGACATATTGTATCCGACTATCTGTTGTAGTTGGGTATTTACGCAATGACACTTCATGATGTGGACAATAATTAATTCCTTGAAGCTGATGCTCTCTATGAATGTACGGTTCTCCGTATTGTGCATCATCTGCTTTAGCACATTCGGCACAATAATATAAATCATCCTTTTTACAAACACTTCCCGCAATCATGCCAAGCCTTGTATATAATGCCTGTCCATCTTGTAATACATCCTGCAAAACTTCCTGCTGCCGTGCTTTCGATAAAAACGAAGCATAGTACGGATAAATCGTATGGTTGGACAAAAGCGATTCTACCGAGTAATGCGATCCTAGCTTTTCTACCAAAACAGAAAAATAGCTGCCAATCTCCACACTCGGTATCACACAACGACTGCCAAACAACTCTTCCAACGTATCTTTACAATCAAGATTCCCACTATAAAAGTGGTAACGAGCAATGGCTGAATACAACAATTCATTTGGATAGGGGTTTGTGAAGAAAGGTAGCATTTAATCATCCTCAATTTAAAATAAAAAAGTTTTTTCTTCGACAGTATCAGTTACTTTACTAGAAATATACTTCACAAATGCTAGCAATCTGTCTATAAAATAAACTGTTTCTTCATAACTAATTAAACTGATATCGAAATTATTCCCATGCCTAATATCTTTATATTTATTGTGAAACATATTCCACATAGTAATACCATCTTTTATAATAAATCCTTGTCCCCACTTGTTTTCATTGTCTCTCATTATCTTATCTGCTTCTGATATATCATTTGTTCCTGTTAGGTAATTCATTAATGCTTCCATTGCGGATAAACAATCACGAATTGCATCTTTTCTTGCTCTAGGTTCGTTTGCTCTAGTGAGTTGCTCTCTAGCTTGCTTAATATGCTCCGCTGTTTGTTTACAAATATCAGAAGTAGTTTTTATTAATTCCTCAAAATCAATCGTAATACCAATATTAGGATTAATACAAATCCATTTATTCGGATTATCTTTTATTAATTTATATCCAAAATTATGGTCTTCAAATATACTATTTAAAGCATTTAAGACTTCTTCATTTCTTGCTAATTCTTGCATAGCATCCATAAATCTATGGAATTTACCACCTTTAAAATCCATCATTTGTTCTTCAAAGTCTCTAATAATATAATCATATCCCCAATTTTGTGTCTTTTCATTGTTAGTATAGAGGGAAATAGTGTCACAAGCATTTCTAACAGTTCCATCTAAGTTTAAATTAAAATTTTTCCTTTTTTGCTCTACATATACTCTGGGAACTTTTTGAGCTATTTCTCTTAATAAAGGGATAGTAACCTCATTCATTAAATAATCTTCATTAGAGTAGTTTATATACTCTGGGAACTCATTTTTAAAAGACATTAAAATTTCACACTCCAATTTATTAACTATAAAACTCGCTCATCGTATTTTTTATATAATTACTTTCTTTCATTAGAACATATGGATGATTTTTCTGCTTTATAGCCTTGTCTCTCAAATCTAATAACGGTAATACTTTACTAGATTTTATTAACTTCTCCGTTTTTTCTTTTTCCTTCTGGTTTAATTCAATCAGCAAAGGAATAATTTGTGCTTTAATAATATTCTCATCTGTATCAATCGGTGCTAATTCAATAACTTTTTTTGTTTCTTCAAAAATTTCCTTTGAAGTTAGTGAATCAAATATACCTATAGCAGCAATCTCCAAACTTAGACCTTCGACTAATTCTTTTTTCTTATGGATTACTGTATTTTGTCGCTCCTTCATTGCAAGTTTAATCCGTCCCTCATAAGCTGTATTTTGCTTATGATTCTGCATCAATTCATCTAAATTAATCATGATATCTTCATACTTATACATAGCTGCAAAGTCATTATTACGAATTGCATTAAGCATCGGTTGAATAAATTGCATGTCTTCTTTAGCTGTTTTAACAATCACTTTAGAAGTTAATATTTCATCCGGATTATTTTCATCAAAAAGAGCACGCTCTTGCGACAGAATAAATAAGCAAACAGCAACAGAAGTAATTCCTAAGCATTCTTCATAAAAGGTATCTTTAATCTCCTCGGTTAGCTCTGAACGTGTTTTAAGACATTGTAATTTCCATAGAGTCTCTAAAAAGAACTCCCATTCCTCGCTATCTTTATCCATTCGATCCCAAATGATTGATCCATCACTTGCTGCACGGCGAGCTTGACGGAAATTCCCTTTAAACAGTTGTTGTGCTTTGGATGTACCAATTAAAACTGTAGGGATTCCTACTGTATTAGATAACGTTACAAAGAAATTCAACATTTCTTCTTGGTCATTTTTAGAATGTAATAAATGTTGAATTTCATCTATAACGAGCAATCCGATGCCATACATACTAGCTAATGAAGTCATATGTAATAACATCGTAGAAGTAACTCGATAACCCGAACCAAATTTTTCTGAATAGCGAGTTCCTAACAAATTATCAATCGCTTCAAAAAAGCTTTTACATAGCGTCGAAAGACTTCCATCATAAGGGCAATCAATTTTTAACCAAACAATTTGTGTACGATTAAATGGCTCTCCCATATAGTTTTCATGCTTAATAACTTGCGGGTACATTAATAACAGACGTTCAATTGCAGTTGTTTTACCGATACCTGAAATACCAATGATCGAAAGGCTGTCGGCTGTTGAACGAATGTAATTCAAACGCTCATCAATATACTTATGGGCCTGTTCCTCATCTTCTCGAAGTTCATGTAACACTCGAATTCTTTCAAAAAATTTTTTATCTAATGGATTACGCGCTAAATATCCTCGTCGTAACAACGTAGATAGACGACGTTCCACTTCAAAATGAATCGGTAATGGCTGAATAAAATTTTTGACACGCTTTAATACATGATACCGAATGTTAGCTTCTTTCTGCTTATCTTCCTTACTTATTCGAGGCGTTACCATAAAGCGTTCTAACACATCATCTTCATTGAAAATAGGCGGTAGAGCTTCTAGAAAAGGGTTATTTTCGTACTCTGGAAGAAATTGTGGCTTATAGACTGCTTCCTCATAGTCGCCTTTTAAAACGACATTATTCGTCTTCTCCAAATTCCTCATCTCGCTTTCTTTTCAATTTGCTCATTAGGCCTGAACTCGATTTAGTAGTTGGTTCTTCCTTTATTTTCGGAAATTCTAGAATTTGTGTAGGCTGTTGATTTACTTTTGTTTCTCTATCAACTAAATCAAATTTTTCCTCTTCTCTTTGTAATACCTTCTCAGCTTGTCTATTTACTTTTATATTACGAACCTGTTCCGCTTTTGAAGTTGGTTTAGGTTGCTTTTTCTTTTCTAATTTAGCCTTTTTAATGATTTCTTCTATTGCCACATCAGTGTTAATACTGTTATTTTTCTGTTCAACAAATTGCTCTGCTTTTAGCTCTTCAAGATACTCTTGATAAAATTCAATTTCATCTAACATATTCCCTTCATACTGTTTACTTGCATCTAATAAAAAAGCAATATCAAAGCTTCTCCCATCATTAGAGGGAATATAAATTTGATCCATATCTCTAGGGTCATATGCAACTTCAATACTCGTACTTCTTAACTTCACATACCATTGCTCATTAATAGCCTTATCAGACCCATAAGAAAGACCTTTAAATTTTATACCTGCTCTAGTTATGCGAGCCTTTCCACGAGGTAGTATATTTAAACGATATATATTTTTATCATTCGTAACTTGTAAGCGTCCTTTTTTATTTGCAATACCCCAAGTCCAAAGATTAAGTGGTGTAGCAACTAAGCCATCTTCAATCATCGTTTTTTCCAATGGATATTTATCAATAATTTTTTGATTATGCTGTAACATTAAATGGATTACAATTTTAGTGAATTCCTTTAAATTTAACGTCGCGTCTAATCTGTAATCTCGATCGCCACGCTCGCGATATTCCTTTTGAATTGCTCCCGGTGCTTTACGTTTAATTTTGCCGTTAATGGTACCAAATTGACGTTCAATAATACCCTTTAAATCACCACGATAAGCTGAGGTATTTTCAATTTTGATATTAAAGTTATTGATTAAACTCGTTACCGAATATCCTTCAAACTCGCCTCTATCAGCAATTAATATTTCGGGCAAGTGCTTTGCTGGCCATTGCTGCTCTTCTATTTCAATGCCATACTCGGCACAGTAAAAAACTTTATCTGTAATCATATTATCTAGAGCCATCATTGCTCCCGTCCAAGAAGGCCCTTCTAAACCGACATATACACCTGTAAATAATCTCGAATATACATCTATAATTCCGTAAATAACTGGACGTCCAATAATTAGAGAACGATTAAATGAACTTACTAAGTAAATATCTGCGATGGTAGCATCTACTTGGAATCGAGTACCCGGTCCATCTGTTTCTTGTGTGGAATTACTCAAAATTGGTCTATGCTCTAAATCAAATTCCTTCTTGCTTTTACGCATCGAGATATCTAATTGCGGGTCTTCATATTTTTTAAACCAATAGTAGAACTGGTTATAGCTCGGAATTCGCGAAGCATCCCACACACTATATTTCACTTCATCATCTTCAATATATTTATTAGAGTAGAAGTCACGTAGTAAATATTCATACGTTTCCGCTAAAGTAAGTTGTTCTTTTTTGCGATAGTACTGTTTTATTACATGTACAAACTGTTTTTTAACATCATCTGTAATATTAATACCTTGCTCTTTTTCATTACTTACTCCATATTTACGAGGCCTTCCTACTTTATTTGCGCTAGCTAAATTTCTTTCTTTACCTTTACCACCAGATTTGTTGTAATCGGGTAAAAGTGCATTTTTATTTAAACCTCTTTGCCAAAAGCGGGTGAAAAGCCTTTTAACCTTGAGCTTTTTTAAATTAAATTTCTCAGCAATTTGATCAAAGGCTAAATCACGCGTTTTCTTTTCTAATAGCTGCCACTTATAATCTTCCCATGTACTACTAATTACTTCCCAATCTTCATCACGTTTTTCAATTTGCTTTGGCGTTAGATTTTTATCATCGTGACTTGTGAAAAACGGGTCTGAAATTGCTAACAACACACCTGCATCAATTTCATCCTCTAATGTTTTCAAGCTGATTTTTTTCGGCATTGCAGTATCGCCATTTAACTCCACATAATAAACGATGGAATCATCTAATTCGATAATTCGTATGCGATTTTCCTTTTCGTTATTTACATACTGGTACAACTGATTATAAAAAATCATATTGCATTCACCTTTTCTGAATAGTCCCTATGAACAAATTTGATTTCAATAACGTTGTTTACATCTAATTTGTTCATTAAATCTACTTCAATTACTTTTGTAATAATTAGATGTTTAAATAGGGTAAGACCACTACCAGGCGACAAGTAAAATACATCATCTAATTGCGTACAAGCTTCTCTTACTGTTTTATCTATACTAAGTAATTGTGAAATTAAATAAACACTAAATGTATCTATATCCGATTCACTATACTTATTGAAATCTTCAATACTACTTAAATCAGCATACGAGTGTACGAAAGAAATGTTCAACGCCATTTCTTTCGGTACTTCTAGTTCTGTAACGATGCCCCAATCAATTCCTTTACGTTCCCAGTACTCTCGTTCAACCTCAAACTTTTCAATGACACGTTTATCCATAAGGTCATCTTTATATTTAAGTGTTCGAGCTAAATTAACAGGTTGACCTTGTTCCAGCTTTGTAACTACGAAATCGGTAGTCATTACAATTGGCTCTTTCGTTTGAGGATGTGTTGGATGTTTGATACCCAATTCTTCCGCAATAATTAGCGTTTCCTCAATTGGCAAGAGGGGAAACTGCTCACGAATATCGACTACCAAATCCGAATATTCCAATAAATAAAAGTAGTTTCGTTCCAAATCCGATAAAAACTCATATTGCCTAGGAATTTTAATACCTTTTAATCTAGTAGATCGTCCTAGCGATGATACATCTTGAATAACCAACCATGGCTTATAATCTACACCAATACCTTGTCCATGACCGTCTTTTACCTTTTTATCTATAGGTGTTGTTCGTTTGCGTTTTGGCATTGACTTCACCTCCTAGTAGGATAAATCTAATTTTTGATATTCTTCTACAATTTGAGTTCTCAATTTATAAATAACTTCCTCATAATTATCAGGTTTTTCATTATTGTATCGATTGTTCCAATGAGAAATATATTCAGACAGATTCCCTAGCAAAACAATCAATCCACTTTGTTCAAAAAATTTATGATTATTTAGAGGTTGTACTGCATCAATTTCTTCTATTAAAGTTATTCCATTTTCTGCTTGACTAATTAAATTCATTACAGGAAAAAGTAACTCTCTCATTTTCGCTTTTTCATTATCTTTTGCATTATTTGAGAAAAAGTTTTTATCTAATCGCACTGTTTCAAAATATTCATCATATAAATCGTGTTTTTTCAATAAATCAATCAAGTCATCTTCATCATGTAATTTAATAGCAATTCCAAACTCTTCTTCGTTTCTTTTTTTCCATTTTCTCCACCATGAAGCTTCTTTGTTATCCATAATAATCGGTATACATAAAACCCACTCATTCAAATCGTCTTTATCTACCGATTTAAATGAACTGATTATTTGGTCCTTTTGAGATTTCCCTACTTCATATCTAAAAAACTTACATTGAGCAACTATATATCTATCTCCATAATCTATATAAACATCAATACCTCCATCACCTTGATTAACTCTCACTCGTTTAACTTCAGCACTCGGATGTTCATTTTTATAGATTTTATAACAAACCTCCTCAAATTTATCTCGAGCACCCTCTTTATATTTATCCCATAACCATTCGAAACTTCTTTCCATACAACAACCTCCAAAAGTCAGAAATAAAAACAACCTCTTATGGATATTTTACCCACAGAGGTTGTTTTTTATCAAACTTTATTATTAGTTATCAATTTTTATTTAAAATTATCGAACTTTATTATAAATTATCAATCTTTATTAAAAACCAACAACACATTGTCTATTCCCAACAAACCCTACTCCACAGTAACACTCTTCGCCAAGTTACGTGGTTTATCCACATCATGACCCAGCGCAAGAGAAGCATAATAAGACAATAATTGCAGAGGTACTACGGACAACGCTGCTGTCAGCATTGGCAGTGTCTTAGGAATCACAAACACTTGATCCACTGATCTAAGCAGGTCAGTCAAATGCTCTTGATGAGTGATCGCAAGCACGTCAGCGCCGCGAGCCTTCACTTCTTTAATGTTGCTCACAGTCTTCTCAAGCACAGCTTCCTGAGTTGCCAGGGCAATAACCGGAACGCCCTCTTCGATTAGAGCCAGCGTACCGTGCTTCAATTCACCTGCGGCATAAGCTTCGGAGTGAATATAAGAGATTTCTTTCAGCTTCAAGGATCCTTCTTGAGCAACAGCGTAGTCTACGCCGCGGCCGATGAAGAAAAGGTTTTTGTGCTCAGAAATTTGTTCTGCATAACCTTTGATCGCTTCTTTTTGAGCCAGGATCTCTTCCACTTGCTCTGGTAGAGCTTGCATAGCTGCTAGAATCTTAGCCACTTGTGCTTCGGTTTGTGTACCACGAACTTCAGCTAAATAAAGAGCAAACAATCCGAAGGCAACCAATTGTGAAGTATAGGCTTTGGTCGAGGCTACTGCAATTTCAGGACCTGCCAAAGTTACCAACACATCATTCGCTTCGCGAGCAATAGAACTGCCCACTACGTTAGTGATCGCCAATACATGTGCACCGTTAGCTTGCGCTTCACGCAGAGCAGCCAATGTATCCGCGGTCTCACCGGATTGGCTAACAACGATAACCAAAGTTTCTGGTGTCACGATTGGTGAACGGTAACGATATTCCGATGCGATATCATTCTCAACCGGAATACGAACCAAAGATTCGATCATAGTACGTCCTACCACACCAGCGTTGTATGCCGTTCCGCAAGCAACAACTTGGATGTTACGGATGTTCTTGATTTGTTCTTCCGTCATGTTCAACTCTGGCAAAACAACCTTGTTGCCTTCGGCATTAATACGACCACGCATAGTGTCGCGGTAAGCCTTAGGCTGCTCGTGGATCTCTTTCAACATGAAATGCTCGTAGCCGCCTTTTTCCGCGGTAACTGCATCCCAATCGACAGTAATCATTTCCCGAGAAATAAAGTTGCCTTCAATCGTCATCAGTTCGACAGCATCTCTTGTCAGGACTGCCATTTCGCCGTCGTTCAAAATATATACGTTACGGGTATACTCAAGCAATGCAGGAATATCTGACCCGATAAAGTTTTCTCCTTCGCCAAGACCGATAATGAGCGGGCTCGCTTGACGCACAGCCACCAATTTATCTGGTTCATATTCAGTCAGGACACCTAATGCAAACGCACCGCGCATGAAGGTAATCGCTTTTTGCACAGCCTTCACGATATCCCCATCATATTCACGAGCAATCAGATGTGAAATCACTTCTGTATCTGTTTCGGAGACAAAGTGGCATCCGCCAGCAATCAGCTCTTCTTTCAGATCCAGATAGTTTTCAACAATACCGTTATGAACGACCGAGAACTTCATGCTGTTATCCGTATGTGGATGCGAATTCTCATCAGATGGTTTACCGTGGGTTGCCCAGCGTGTATGTCCGATACCGGCGCTACCTGCCAGTGGTCTGCCTTCCAGCTTCGACTGCAGATTCGCCAAACGGCCTTGTGCTTTCACTACTTGCAGTCCTTCCCCAGTAAATACAGCAATACCAGCAGAATCATATCCCCGATACTCCAGCTTCTTCAATCCTTCAACCAAGATCCCCTGCGAATTCTGATTACCAATATATCCTACAATACCACACATTATAATTTCCCCCGTCCGAGTTATCGTAATGTGGCGGCATAAGGAAAGAAACGTGCCGTGCGGCATGTTTTTGAGAAAAAGCAAATATTCTGTTGTATTTTGGATCAACAAAATAAACTGTCACTTACATCTTATGTTCATGAAATGCACAGCCTTCTTCTCTGCCGTGGCAGAACTACCGTGTTTCTTTACGATGCGCGCACACATGAATTTTTAAATTTCTTATGCACCCATGAAAACGTTGTGTGAAAGGTCGCCCTTCCATTTTCCGTCTCCATTTACGGCTCTGGTGCATCACCGGGAGGTCCCCGCCGAACATTTCGAACACCTCCACCTCGTCAGCTTACGTCTGCCGTGATCCGTTCAAGCCCTTGTCTACATAGCTATGTAGCAGCTTTCCCTTCTCCCCCGCGCTCGACCAAGCTCTGGCGCTTGCTATTGCGAACCTCACAATCCCCGCTTTCCTTCTAGAATGACACTTAATCTATTATATGCACCTTGTAGTACTTTGGCAATGCTGCACCAACCCAAATTTCCAATTCCTGTTCATTGGATCCGGCCTAAAAGTGATAAACACCGGTGTAATGAGTCCGAATTGATCTCGCACACTACACCGGCTATATAGTTATGGAAATGAATTATACCAATTCGCGTTGAACAACTTCTACAATTTGATTCACATAAAGATCTAGATCTGCCTTATCAGGTCCCTCTGCCATGACGCGGATTAGAGACTCCGTACCGGACGGACGTACAAGCACACGGCCATTGTCGCCTAGCTTGCCTTCTACTTCAGCGATAGCCGCTTCGATAGCCTGGTTGTTAGGATAATTGGTCTTATCCTGAACACGAACATTAACCAGTACTTGCGGATACTTTGTCATCATGCTTTTGAGTTCACTAAGCTGCTTACCTGAAGCTATAAGTGTATCTACCAGCTGAATAGCCGTCAGAATACCATCACCTGTAGTATTATAATCAAGGAAGATAACATGTCCAGACTGTTCTCCACCTAGATTAAAGCCGCCACGGCGCATTTCTTCCATCACATACCGATCACCTACAGCTGTTTTAGCAGTGTTCAGAGATAATTTCTCGGTAGCTTTGTAGAATCCAATATTACTCATAACCGTTGATACAATTGTACTATCTTTTAGCTTGCCTGCACGGTTCATTGCATCCCCGCAAATACAAAGGATAAAGTCTCCGTCAACTTCATCACCTTTATTATCAATCGCAATCAATCGGTCAGCATCTCCGTCAAAAGCAAGCCCCAAATCCGCTCCTTGACGCAATACTTCTTCACGCAAAGTCTCTGGATGTGTCGAACCAAATCCAGCATTAATATTCAAGCCATCAGGCTCAGATCCAATAGAAATAACCTCAGCGCCAAGCTCTCTGAACAATCTTGGTGCAAGTTCATACGCTGCGCCGTGAGCACAGTCGAGTACGACCTTGACCCCTTTAAAATCCTGAGAAATTGTAGTCTTCAAATATTCTAAATAGAGGTACTTAGCATCATTATCAACCGTAACCATGCCTAAACCTGAACCGATAGGACGCGGCAATTCATCTACCTCAGCATCCATAAGCTCTTCAATACGCAGCTCAGTTTCATCCGTAAGCTTGAAACCATCTCCGCCAAAGAACTTAATGCCATTATCTTCAACCGGATTATGTGATGCAGAAATCATTACCCCTGCATCGGCCTTTAATAATCTAGTAATATAGGCAACAGCAGGCGTACTCACTACACCTATACGGATTACATCTGCTCCAATAGACAGCAAACCAGCAATAAGAGCCGATTCAAGCAAAGGACCGGAAATACGTGTGTCCATTCCGATGACAACCTTTGGTTTATGCACGTTACCCGCTAGTACATATCCACCGCAACGACCAATGCTATAGGCCATTTCTGCTGTTAATTCACGGTTCGCTACTCCCCGCACACCGTCAGTTCCAAAATACTTCCCCATTATTTTTCTCCTTTGAATACGCTACATTAGCTTAATGTTCTATCATATGACTTGAATACTATTTTGGTGTACCTTTGGGACATATCCTAAAAGACGTATTTCAATAAAAGGTTATGTTCCCCCTGTACCTACAGGATTTTCGGAATTCGCACTTGTGTTAGCTGTGCCGTTATTCTCTGGATTGCTATCTGTCGGGTCAGGCGTTGCTGTCCCCCCACCAGCCTCTCCACTATGGGTGGGCTTCTCAGTGGCTCCCTCATCGCCTATAACAGGCTCAGAGCTTGGCTCAGGAGTAGTTACACTCCCCGTATCTGGATGAGGTGTAGGCACCGGCGTTGCAGGTGATAGTAGTTGCACAGTCACGGTAAGAGGCACGCCTGAATTAGCCAGTGCAATGAATTTGGGCAGTGATACCCGTAAAGAAACCTCATGAGTCCCGGCAGTAAGGCCAGTCACATCTGCCACAACACTTAAATCTTTCTTATCTAGTTGATTTAACAAATTAGGTGCACCCGTTAAGGTAAGGTCTATATCCTTACTTGATGGATTAACAATACTTCCCTCTAGCCCATCACCCACACCTTGTAACTTGATGGGTACAGCGTCAACCTTCCGTTCAGCAATTTCTGAAATCGTTAATGAAACATTCACAGTTTCAGGCATGACCTTCTCAGTTCCAGCCGGAGGCTTCAGATCTACCTTCAGCTGCTTCGTTCCTGCAGAATCTATAGCGCTAAGATCGACACTTGCTTCATAGGTTGATAAAGCAGCTAATGCATTTGCTTGACCATATACAACAACTGATTCCAGTTCTGGTGTCACATTCGATAAGACGAGAGAATCTGGAAGTTGACCGGTAAAGCCGATATCCAGTGGCAGGCTCTTAAAAGGCAAAGTAATTGGCAATTCCACCGATACGGTAGCTGGTTCAATTACAGCGTCCTTCACTTCTTTTCCTTCACTATCATAAGCGTGCAGCTTCAATTTCTTCTCTTTAAAGGTTTCATTCTCCCCATTTAGCTCAATGGTGCCTTGTACCTTTACCACTTTGCTTAACTCATTATCAGGAAGCGTAACCTCAACAGTATCTGTAGGCTGCATGACAGGGGTGCCCAATTGATAACCCGCTGCTGGTTCTCCCTTGGTAACCAAGGTTATGGGAAAAGACTTTGTATTTCGCAGCTCTACATGTACGTTGACCTCTTTAGGAGTCATTCTGACGAGCGTTACACCTCTAGGTAATGAATAAGAGAGTGGCAACGTATTATCTCCAGGCTCAACCTTACTTAGATCAAGAGTCACTTTATAGTCGTCCGAGAACTGAAAGGAGATATCAGAGTTCTTCCCCTTAACCTCCATACTGACACTATCTACATCCTTGTATTCCAGCACATATTTATCTTTATCTAGACCGACCTCTTCGATCTTTACATTCTCAATAATCTTCGACTTAGTATCGACCGTGGTCTGTCCAACAGGTGCTGTGTCGACACGAACCATTGTAAACAGAATAATCCCAAACGCAAGGGCAAGAATCTTATTGAAATTGTTATTGCTCATCCACTTATCCATGATTTTTGTCCCCCTTCCGTTTCCAGAAAGTTGAACCTTTCTCCTTCAGCGATGAACTTACACTTAGCTCTTGATGGAGCTTCGAAATCATTGATTCTTCTTTAATGTCCCTCACAATTTGACCATTGATGGCCAGAGAAATCTGTCCTGTCTCCTCTGAGACAATGACAGACACAGAGTCCGCAACCTCACTGATCCCTATAGCTGCACGATGCCGTGTCCCCAGTTCCTTACTAATAAAAGGGTTCTCAGACAAAGGTAAATAACAAGCAGCGGCGGCAATCTGGTTTCCTTGCATAATAAGGGCTCCATCATGCAGAGGTGTGTTAGGAATAAAGATGTTAATCAGCAACTCCGAGCTGACTAGAGAACGCATCGCGATACCCGATTCCGTATATTCATTGAGGCCTGTCTCTCGCTCGAATACGATTAATGCCCCTATTTTTCTATGTGATAAATAATTTACGGCTTTAATGACTTCGCCAATTAATTTACTGAGCTCTTCATCACTTTCCCCAGCCCGTCCGAAAAATCTGCCTCGTCCAAGCTGCTCCAGTCCCCTTCGTAGTTCCGGCTGAAAAATGATAAAGACCGCCAGCACCCCGAATGTAAACATTTGATTCATTAGCCATTTGAGCGTATAGAGATCTAGGATGGTACTCACAGCCCAAATCAAAACCAGTACGAGAATCCCCTTTAGCAGTTGAATCGCTCGAGTTCCGCGCACCATATTAAGCACTTTATAAATAATGTAGCTGACGATCAAGATATCAATTATATCTTTAATGGAGTCTTTCCATGTTAAATCTGTAAAATAACTCATTGCCTAAAACCCCCGTCATTTCATATTAGCTGGGTTTATGTAAAATGTCTGTTAGATCTATATCATATCTAGGTTATAACGTTCGGGCTCCAGTTGCAAGTTTAGTGCCTCACGCATTTTCTAAATTTTCTAAAATAAGGCAACAAAAAAGCGCCATCTTTCCGGAAAAAGAGGCGCAAAATAATATTCCAGCTCAAGGTAACCACTGCCCGCATTAACGGTAGGCAACTTCAGAGAACATGTTCGTCACTTTATACCAGAGCCAACTTACTGCTTGGTCTATGCTTTTGACTTGCCCAGAAATATGAGCCGTTGAAGCCTGATACAAAGAGCCGTCAATAACTGTTACGTTACCGTTCACTTCCCCATATACCTGTGCTTTACCATTCTCTATGGTAAGGTCACCGGTAATAATCTTGCCGGAAGGTACGATTACAGTATCCCCTTTGATGACCACTTGATCCAGATCTACTCCTCTAACTACAAGTTGTCTATCTGGACTCCAAAAAGTTACGGTGCTCATTAGCATTACGACAAGAAACAGAGATGCCGCTGTAAGTGCAGGGTGTCTCTTGATCCAGGTAATGAAAGCTTTTTCTTTCTTGGACTTTGGCAATGAACTCATTATCCGGCTCACAAGATCATCTGAGGCGACGGGATTCTGATGCATAAGGGAGAACATCAACATATCTGTCTGTTCTAATTCTTTAAACTTTGCACGGCAATCTGGACAGGATAGAAGATGCTCCTTCAATTCCCTCTGCTGCTGTTCGGGCAAGTCGTCATCCAAGTAATCGTGCATCATAGAGACGGCCAGTTTGCATTCCATAGGAGCCAATCCTTTCATGAGTGCTATTTAATTATCCTAAGACAAAGGGTCAGGACACATAAGACTTGCTTAACTTACATACGTTGCTCTTCAAAAGATGTTTCATAAAAAAATCAATTATTACATTTTCGGGCCTAATTTTTTACGCAAAAATTCACGACCGCGGTGAACGCGCGTTTTAATCGTGGTAACAGGCATGTCGAGCACATCACTGATCTCCTGAAGTGATAAATCCTGCAGGTATCTAAGAATCATCACAGACCTGTATTTCACAGGCAGACTGTCAATCGCCTCATAGATTAGCCCCTGCGTCTCAGAGAGCAGTAATTCGGTCTCAGGTGTCACATTATCACTTGGAATCAATGAATAGCCGTCAAGGCCCTCCTGATCGTTCATTTCTGCATCGAGCGAATAGGTTGGTTTCCGTTTACGTAATCTATCAATACAGAGGTTCGTTCCAATCCGATAAATCCAGGTAGAGAACTTCTGTTTATCATCATACCGATCCAAGTTTCTATACACACGCAAAAAAGTCTCCTGAACAATATCCTCCGCCTCATGGCGATTGTTCAGCATCCGGTACGCCAGATGATATATTTTGTCTTTATATAGTTCCACAAGCTCGGCAAATGCCCTTTGGTCGCCTTTTAAGGCGAGCTTTGTCAATCTGCCTTCCAAATTCTCCACCTGTTAACTCCCCCAGACTTGCCGCCCTTGGTATTTATCTTGAAATATCCACGGTACAAGCAATTAAATCGTAATTCAAGTTTGTATAAAAATCAAGGATTGTATTGTAACCTTCTATGTAAACTGAGTTAATTTTTAGGAGTAAAACACGGTTGGGAATACGATTGCATTCCATAGAATGTTGGACTTTCGGTCGCTGTTATCCTCTGATTTCCTGATTATAAACCGCATATAGCGGTCGAAATCTGAGGATAAAGGCGAACGCTGGCGCTCCTACAGTTCCAAAATTCTTTTCCATGCACTCTTTCCCCTAATTTTATATCCCTCCTAATTTACCTCCGATTACATCTCGGTTACTTGGGTAGGGTAAAAAAAGAAATATCGGGTTTGACTCTCCAATATTTATGAACAAGTAAAATCCACAGCAACAATAATTAGTTTATGATCATAACAGCTCGTATTAAGCACAAAAAGTCCGCCCAATAAAGGGCGGACTTTTTGTGTTAAGACTATATCAGCCGGTATTCCGAAGACCGGCGGCAATGCCATTGATAGTAAGCAATACTTCGCGAAGCAATTCGCTATCGTCTCCATCGACTTCACGGAGCGCTCTAAGCTCAGATAGCAATTGAACCTGCAGGTAACTAAGTGGATCAACGTAAGGATTGCGGAGTCTAATCGACTCCTGAATCACAGGGACGTTATCCAAGATATCCTGCTGCCCAGTAATCTTCAGGATCAGCTCAGAGGTCAGTTTGAATTCATCTTCAATCTGGCCGAAGATCCGTTGACGTGCTTCCTCGTTCTTGCCCATGCTGGCGTATTCCTTAGCAATGATCAAGTCCGCTTTTGAAATAGCCATTTGCAGCGTATCTATCAGTGTAGTAAAGAATGAGAAGTTCTCATACATATGCTGCATTATCTTCAGATTCTCTTCCTTACCCTCATAGAAACTCTGCAGTCCGGTTCCAGCAGCATACCACGCTGGAAGCAAATAACGGCTTTGTGTCCACGCAAATACCCACGGAATTGCACGCAAGTCTTCAAAGCGGTCACTGTTCTTCCGTTTGGAAGGGCGTGAACCAATATTAAGCTCTCCAACCTCAGGCAGAGGGGTGGATTCTTTGAAATAAGTCAAGAAGTCCGGATCACGGAATATCAAATCCTGATATTTGTGAAGCGAAACTTCAGAGATACGGGCAACAATCTCTTCCCACTTCTCTTCATATAAATCCGCTTGTGGAATTCTCGCATTGATCGCTGCAGTCACAAGCGCAGATGTCGCTTGCTCTAGACTGCGGTAAGCAATCCCTTGCATCGAATAACGGGAGGAGATAACTTCTCCCTGCTCGGTGATCTTAATGCCTCCGCCAATCGTCGAGGCTGGCTGAGCTAGAATGCTGCGGTTAAGCGGCATGCCGCCACGGCCGAGCGCTCCACCACGACCGTGGAAGAACTTCAGCTTGATTCCGAACTTATCGGCTGTAGCTGTAATCTCTTTCAGAGCAACACGCAGTTCATAGTTAGCGGTAACCACGCCGCCATCTTTGTTACTATCTGAATATCCAAGCATGATTTCCTGCAAATCATTCATTGCTCTTACTGCATCGCGGTAGATAGGCATGCTGAGCAATCTATTCATAATTTGTGGTGCTTCATGCAAATCATCAATCGTTTCAAAAAGTGGCACTGCTTGCAGCGTACATACGACTGTACCGTCATTATCTTTGCGGAATAGTCCTACCTCTTTGGAGAAGACCATAACCTCCAGAATATCGCTTGCCGCTTCTGCCATACTGATCAGATAACTAGTGATACATTGTTTGCCGTACTCTTCTTGCGAAGCGAAGATCGTCCGGTACACTGCAAGACATTCCTCTGTACCCTCACTATAAGTCTGATAAGAAGAAGTGATTGGACGTGGATCATTCAACAGCTTCTCCAGTAGCTCAATCTTCTCATCTTCAGACAGTTTGGAGTAATCCGGCGTAATGTTCATTTTCGCCAGAATTTCAGTCATAGCATTCTCATGTTCTTGACTGTGCTGACGCACATCAAGTGTCGCCGTATGGAAACCGAACAGCTCCACTTGGCGGATCAATTTCTTAATATAAGTGTCGGCCACATAATCGGCATAGTGATGCCGTAAGCTGCGGTCAATCACGTTCAAATCATGGATAAACTCTTCAGGTGTAGAATAACGCTCAAGAGTATCTTTTTTCTCATCATCCAGAACATTTTGTGTCTTGGAGATCATATAGCTGAGCTTAATACGGTAAGGTTCATTATCATTGCGCCATTCTTCCATCTTGCCAAGATTAATGATCTCACGATCAGCTTCAATGGATTCTACTAGCTCAGGCGTCACCTTAACAATACTTGTGCTAAAGCTAAGATATTTCATGAGTTCACGCATAATCCGTTGATATTCCCGAATCGCCAGCTTACGCTGCATGCGCAAAGTCTGTGAAGTAACTGTAGAAGTTACCGAAGGGTTACCGTCACGGTCTCCACCAATCCATGAGCCAAAACGCAAGTAGGTTGGTACATGCCAATTCTGCCCTGGGTAGTATTTACTGAGACAACGTTCAAGTTCTTGATAAACATCGGGCAATACATGGAAGATCGTCTCATGGAAATAGTACATCCCATTACGTACTTCATCGAGTACGGTAGGCTTACGGTCACGCAGTTCATCCGTTTGCCATAGCGTAATCACTTCATTTAATAGCTTCTCACGGAGCTGTTCACGCTCCCGGAAGGTTAAGGTAGGGTTATCCAGACCCATAACATCATCAGATATCCGCTTATGAATATCGAGAATAGCACGGCGCATAGCTTCCGTAGGATGTGCCGTCATTACAAGTTCCAGAGATAATCCTGCAATAATCTCGTTAACTTCCTCATGAGAGAAATCACGTTCACGAAGCTCTTTAATCGCGCTTTCTATAGAACCGGGTTGAACTGTCTCCCCAGCTGAACGTTCATAGTCACGTTTGCGGCGAATCCGATGGTTCTGTTCGGCAATATTCACGAGCTGAAAATAAATAGCGAACGCTCTTATTACCTGATGACGGTTCTCTGGATCCAAAGAATTGATTAACTCCTTAAATTCACTGTGCAGTTCAGGTAAAAATAGTGAGCGCAGCGATTTACTGGTTTCGCGAATTTTCTCCACGATCTCTAGTAGTTCGTTACCGCCTTGGTGAACCAAGACCTCTCCTAAAATGTTCCCCAAGAACCGTACGTCCCGTCGCAGCAGATTGTTAGAGTTGCTTTTGCTGACGGTAGTCGTAAGTTCGGTCATGCTGCTCCCCCCATTCTCTTCCGGATCAATGTGTTAATTATTGTCTGTCTAAAAATCGCCTATTAAAGCTTTCCTCATATCATACAATAAAACTGCGTGAAAATCTCCAACTTTTTTGCGCTGTAAAGCGACACAGTATCTAAGATTATACACCAATTTCTCAATTTATACAGTCCTTATATTTTATGTATTCTTTCTTATATATAATGGCTCCAGCATACCTTCATTATGTGTATTTAAATACGGAGCGTTCGAATCTGATCGATGAACAGGCCAATAAGCGGAGAATAATGACGATCGCGGTTATATGAATAATAAATATGTCTTTGAAAATTATAATCTGGAATGGTGCGCATTAGCAATCTTCCTCTGGCTACCTCATCCTCCACAGCAAGACGCGATATAAACGAAACGTACTTTCCACTCATAAGCGATTGCTTTATAGCCTCCAGTGAATCCAATAGAATATATGTCCTCGGTTCATTCCCTTCACGCTCAAACCATTTATCCGTCAGTTGGCGTGTGCTCGACTCCTTGTCATGTAATATAAAACTTGCTGAAGCAATCATAGCCGGGTTTAGCTTAGAAAATGAGGCAAATTCATGAGATGGCGCAAAAACAAGCACGAGCTCGTCCTCACACAAGGCTTGAGTATGCAGATCTGGTAGATAAAAAGATTCTGTAGACAAAATACCAAGATCAATCTCATGACTAGCCAGCATTTCTTTGATTACAGGGGAAGGCTTAACCGATAAAGAGATCGTAATCCCAGGATGTTGTTCTCCAAACAGCCCCAATATTTTCGGAAGGATATAAGTAGCTGGAACGTAACTGGCACCAATCTTAAGCGTTCCTCGACCCGCCTGACTGAACTCTTTTACAACCCGCTCCGCTTCTGCAGCTAGTGCATTGATTTTAGTCGCATAATGAAGAAACGCTTTCCCGCTCTCCGTAAGAATCATTTTATCCATTCTGGATTCAAATAACTTCTCCCCCAATTGCTGCTCTAAATTCTTCAAATGGTACGTAACGGTGGGCTGCTTCAGTCCGAGTTTATCGGCTACTGTAGTTATTTTTTTATGTTTATTTAGCAATTCTACGATTTCCAGCTTAATTAAATTAAGGTTCATTATCATCCACTCCTCGCCTATTCACTAAACGGTAACATAGAAGAATTCTATGAATGTTAAAATAAATCGGCAAAAAAGTTAATATCACAGTTACATTCAGCAAATATAGCGGGAATTCTTTACCTTTACAATAAGAACAAGCTTAAGAACAGGCAGGTAGATAGAATGAAGGAAATTACAATCCACAGATTGGAAAAGAAATTCGGAGATGTGCATGCCTTAAAGGCTGCAGATCTGAAGATTCCCGCTGGAAGCTTTACGACATTACTCGGTCCTTCAGGTTGTGGAAAGACGACACTACTCCGTCTGATTGCTGGGCTAGAAACACCGGATGCGGGAGAAATCCTAATGGATGACGAGTTTATTTTCTCAGGCAACAAAAAAATTAGTCGCCCCATCCATAGCCGAAACTTTGGCATGGTCTTTCAAGATTTCGCGCTCTGGCCGCATCTAACTGTCTTCGAGAATGTCGCCTTCGGACTTCGTGCCTCTAAGCAGAAAAAGGATTTACGGATTAGGGTTCAGCAAGCCCTTCGATCCGTAAAGCTGGAAGGACTGGAGCTACGCTTTCCCCATCAGCTGTCCGGTGGACAACAGCAACGGGTTGCTTTTGCCAGAGCAGTAGTTACTAGACCCCAGCTCGTATTGTTCGATGAGCCATTAAGTGCTCTGGATGCGGTCTTGCGAGATGAAATGAGGCTGGAGTTAACCTCCTTGGTGAGGAACATGGGCATTACCGCTCTATATGTCACCCATGATCAAACCGAGGCGATGTCTATGTCAGATGAAGTGGTCGTGATGCAAGGCGGCACTATTTTACAAACAGGCTCTCCTGAAGAGATTTATCAGAAACCAAACCATCCTTTTGTAGCCCACTTTATTGGAAAATCCAACTGGATCGTTCCCGATAAGCAAATGCTTCGTCCGGAACATTTACGTTGGGCTCAGGAGGATGCTTCCTCTCTTCCATTTACGGGGACGATTCGACATGTGAGCTATATGGGTGATCGCTATGAGGTCATTCTGGACATGGAGAACCGAACTACTTGGACCGCTTATCATGATCAACGTCTACCTGTTGGAGAAACGATCCAGGTCTACGCTTCTGAGCACCAGATCCATCATCTGAATTAAGCGTCCACTGCATGGAATAGCTCGTATGATGCTGTTCCATGCAGCAAGATGCAAAAAATATTAGGGAGGCATTCACATTGAAACCAATGAATAACACTAAAGGACTTAGTACACTTCTTCTAACAACTATAATCGGAGCGAGTCTAGCCGGCTGTAGCTCTACTAACACTCCTGCTGCTAACGCAAGCAATCCGACTTCAACCGCTAACACTACAGCTCAAACTGAAGCACCACAACCAACAGAGAAAGCTCTGAGTGGCAGTCTTGTCGTCTACAGCGCAGGTCCTGAGGGTCTAGCCAATAAAATTAAAGACGGCTTTGAAGCCAAAACCGGTGTGAAGGTGGAAATGTTCCAAGGCACTACTGGAAAAATATTAGCCCGTATGGAAGCAGAAAAGTCCAATCCAGTAGTCGATGTTGTTGTTCTTGCCTCCCTTCCGTCCATGCAAGGGATGAAGAATGATGGATTATTGCTTCCATATAAAGAGGCGGTTAATGCAGATAAGCTCGTTAGCGATTGGTCAGACACAGCAGATGGCAATTATTTTAGCTATAGCGCATCCGCACTGGGGATTGTCTACAATACTAAAAAAGTTAGCACACCTCCGACTTCATGGGATGATCTCACTAAAGCGGAATGGAAAGGAACCGTCAATATTCCAGATCCTTCGCTATCTGGCTCAGCTCTAGATTTCGTAACTGGATATTTAAGCGCTAAAGGGGACAGCGGTTGGGATCTTTTTAAACAATACAAAAGCAATGGTATAGCGATGGCGGGCGCCAATCAGGAGGCCCTTGATCCAGTTATTACCGGTGCTAAATCCGTCGTTGCCTCAGGTGTAGATTATATGGCTTATAAGGCAAAAGCTGATGGAGAGCCTGTAGATATCGTCTACCCTGCTGAAGGAACAGTGATCAGCCCTCGCCCGGCTGCGATTATTAAGACAAGCCCGAATGTAGATAATGCCAAGGCATTTATCGACTATCTTCTATCTGATGAAGCTCAAGCGCTTGTAGCTAAAGCCTACTTATTGCCAGGCAGAACCGATGTCAAAGCAGAGAATCGTGCGAATCTCGATGAAATTAAGACATTTGATGTGAAATGGGAATGGATGAATGAACATAGTGATGAAGTTTCCTCGACCTTCACACAAATTTTTAAATAAGCGTAATGAATATTAACTCTTTACGCTCATTTAAATGGGTGAGCGGCGGACTTGCTTTATTTATACTGACAGTGCTCGTACTGCTGCCACTCCTGCTCATTTTTTGGACCAGTATCTATCCCAATGAGCAGCTGGATATAGCCGCGCCACTACGAACCATTATGAGTAGTCATGATCTGGTTGAGGTACTGCTGAATTCTATCGGGCTCGGGGTAAGCGTTATTCTACTAACTACGCTATTTGCACTACCTCTGGCCTGGATTATGGCTAAAACGGACTTAGGGCATCATAATTGGCTGGATGTTGTGCTACTAATTCCTTTTATGACTCCGCCATACATTGGTTCAATGGGTTGGATGTTATTTATGCAGACGGGTGGGTATATGGAACAGTTTCTGCCCGCTTCCTCCGTGCTGACTCCGTATTTCTTTAGTTATGGAGGGATGGTGCTGATCATGAGCCTGCATTTATTCCCCTTCCTGTATTTACTGCTGCGTAATGCGCTTTTGCAGATCGGGGGCAATCTGGAGGAAGCAGCCTCTGTTCATGGTGCTCCGTTCTTTTACAGATTTAAAAGAGTAATCATTCCCTTGCTATTATCCAGCTATGGGCTTGGCGCTCTTCTCATCTTCGTCAAAACGATTGCCGAATTTGGTACCCCTGCGACCTTTGGTCGTAGGATCGGCTTTTACGTTCTGACCTCTGAGATCCATAAGTATATCTCTAGTTGGCCAATAGATTTTGGAAAGGCTACTTCACTAGCTTCCTTGCTGCTCGGAGTTTGTCTCGTCATGTGGTACATCCAGACTCTAATTAGCAGCCGCTTCTCTTATCGCTTAATAGGCGGCAAAGGGACTCGTACCAAACGTTATAAAAGTACTGGTATCGTAGGGGTTCTTAGTTGGGGATATGTTGTTCTACTACTTCTAGCATCAATCGGCATTCCTTATTTCTCTATCATAACAGCCTCATTATTAAAGCTGCGAGGAGAGGGCGTATCTTGGAGCAATCTAACCTTAAAACATTATGCAGAGCTGCTGTCACCGGGTTCTCAAGGTCTTGAGGCCTTATTAAATAGCTTCACATTAGCCATCGTTGCTTCCAGTATCGCAGTTATTCTTGGGACTTGGTTTGCTTTAACCGTAGGAAAAGGGGCTACATTCAAACAGAAAATTACAGATCTGTTCAGCCTACTTCCCAACACAGTTCCTGGAATTGTAATTGTAGTAGGGCTAATCCTGCTATGGAATGCTCGCTGGATGCCTATTCCGCTCTATAATACCTACTGGATGGTTGTGCTAACCTACGTTGTACTGTTCATCCCCTATACTGTTCAGTATGTAAAAGCGAGCTATGGGCAGATCGACTCTTCCCTTATGCAAGCGGGACAAGTATTCGGAGGAAGCAAGCTTTATGTGTTCCGCCGTATCCTGCTCCCTCTCATCCTTCCGGGGATGGTGGCAGGCTGGATGATGACCTTCACCATTTCCAATCGGGAACTGGTAGCCTCCTTACTCATTCTTCCACCTTCAATGCAGACATCGGCGACCTATATTTTTGCCCAGTTTGAACAAGGTGCAGTAGCGATGGGGATGGCCATGGCAGTAATCTCTGTCGGCGTTACTACTATATTACTACTAGTATTAGAATATTTAAGCCCAGATAGAAAGCGGAGACAACGATGAGCACACTAACGATTTGGGGAGGGGCCGGAGAGCATGGCCGTTCCTCCTATCTTTTGCAGAGCAAAGATGGGCAATCTGGTATTCTACTCGATTGTGGTGTCAAAAAAGAAGGTCCAGGTGAATACCCCCTGCTTGATACAGACATCATCCCACATTTGCAGGCAGTGTTTCTGTCCCATGCGCATGAGGATCATTCCATAGCACTTCCTCTACTATATAAGTACGGATATTCAGGTAAGGTATGGACAACGAAAGCTACCGTTAAACAGCTTCCCGATTATTTCGAAGCATGGGATAAATACGTGGCTGCTCAGTCCGCATCACTACCTTATGAAGAAATAGATAAGCAATCTATCCAGTTCATGTATTTGGAGGAGCATATCCCCCCTCAGACTTGGCTGAGGATTGCACCTAATCTTCGTGTACAATGGGGGCGAAGCGGACATTTAGCAGGTTCGGTTTGGCTGATCCTCGAATGGGATGGAACAATCGTATTTTTCTCAGGGGATTATACGAAGGAGTCGCTGCTGCTCATGGCAGATTCACCTACGATTATGGAAGCCGGAGCTAAAAATGATGTCGCCGATCTATCCATTATCGATGCCGCTTATGGCGCGGATCCTGATGAGCAGCTTATAAAGTTACAGCAACTAGAGTCAGCGATCTCTAACACTCTGCAAAAAGGGGGGGCTATCCTCCTTCCGGTTCCTATCCATGGCAGAAGCCAGGAATTGATCGTATGGGCAACCGAGTGTTTCCCGGATAATCAGCTGATCGTCGAAGAAGAGCTCATAGCACCTTTAAGAGGGTTGAGCGATAAGACCGAATGGCTGAAAGAGGGCGCTATGCAGCGCGTTGATATGCTTTTTAATAGAAAGAACTTGTGCATTGTATCTAATTCAGAGGAACGTGCAAAGGCATTGTTGAATCTCAAAAGCTCAATCGTGTTTACCAATGACGGAATGATGCAGTCGGCAAAAGCACAAGAGTATTTTCACCAGCTCTCTGCTTCTCCTGACAACCATGTGATTTTTACGGGACATTTGGCGGCAGGTAGTTTCGGGCACCGTCTCATTAAACATTCTATGGTAGAAGAATCTAGCGACACGAGATGTACAATCTCACTCATTCGCTATAAAGTCCACCAAGGCTTACCGGATATTCGAGAAATGCTCCAAACGGTTCCCAGCCGCCGGTCGGTGCTCGTACATGCTCCCAAATCGCATATTGATCATGTCACTTCTATATTAGAAGGTGAAGGTTTTGGAGGGCTGTACTCTTTGCTGCCTGGAAGTACGCTTTCGTTCTGAAGCTTAACTATGTAATCTCGTAAAAAAACAATGGGGCTCTTCCTTAGGTCTATTCAGACTTTTTGGAACAGCCCTTTTTTATGATTCGTACCTATTATCCATTTACTCTTTCGTTGTCCCCGGGCGATCCTTAAAAGCTAGCTCAAACAACCCCGTCGCAGATAAACCAGCCAGCCCTCCAGCCCAAAGCCGAAGGACGATATCCAGATCGGTAAAAGGATACGCTGCCGCTCCGATGAGCAAGCCTATTAATAGTCCGATAATTGGGACTGCATTACGCGGGATATTGATACTATTTTTGACCAATTGAACAAGTGCCAGTACGAATACAGCTAATATTGAGGCAAACGCCATAACATCATCTAAAATCTCTCTAGTTTCCATGATAGATACCTCCTTAGTGAGTACTTGTAATCTCAACCGTTCGAGTGGCGGAATCATAACCCACCTGTGCACCTAGCGCTTCTGCAATAATACGAACGGGAACGTAGGTGATGCCTTTTTCAAGCACTCCATCTGCAACCTTAACCCCGTTAACCTTTACGACAGCTATTGCGTCACCCTTCAATGTTTCCTCCTCCTTCCGATTGATGATTTTGTACGCTGCCTCCACTGCCGATGTTGAGGGCTTTGCCCCTGTTCGTAACTGAGTGAGCGTTAACCCAAACACCATTTGAAAATGAGGGTAGTCCTTGAAGCTAGTCCAATCGCCACCCCATTCGAATCCAAGTGTCTTGGCCTCTTTTACAACCTCCTGCCAATCTGCAATCTGATTGTTATTCCCGTCCAGTCGCATATCCCATGACACACTCGATCCATTCTGCAGCAAAAGAGCAAAATCTACGGCTAGTCCAAAATTGTGGTAGCTATACCCGCCACGCGCATTGGTAACAATCGCTCCAGGCTTAGTGCGACCTTGTGCGTAAAGAGCATCCTGCTCGGCAATTGTGCGGAGGCCTTGGGTAATGAGAATGGGGATGTTGAGTTTGTAGCAACGTTCAATTAGAGCAGTAGCCGCGGAACGGACTACGGGATGTAGGTTGGTTAAGCGCGAGGCTGATTTATTTTTTACCTGCATTAGTGTCAGCATGATGATCCTCTTTTCTGTCTATCTTTTTCACATAAATGAATTGATCATATCTCCCGGAACGCGTCATTAAAGCCAATATAATAATGCCGACTGTTGTTCCGAATTGAGCAATAGCCCAGCTATAGTTCAGCCAAATTAGCCGTGCCGCCGAGTCCGCTCCTAGTAGAGCTACCAAACGGAATAGTAGAATGATTAACATATTGAATGTATAGGCCATTAAGAAAAAAAGCATAGCCAGCATAAACACGCTGACCACACCTTTTCGGAATCGTTCATAAAAATATTGTCTGTGGCGATAAATGATGTATACTCCACAGGCTGCAGTAGTGCTATATAGCAACAATAATAAAAAATCAATCATGTGCATCATGATCCCCTCGATCATAAACTAAATATTTGGCGAATCGGTTACGGTCAATCTCCTCCTGAATTTCCTGCGAGACATTTATATAATGACTTATGGTCAGCGTAACGCTGGTAGAGGCTCTGCGGAGCTCCATCTCTTTATCAACATGCCGGGGGAGAAGCAGCCGCCGAATCCATTGTGACAGCATTCCTAACTCCCCCTGTCTTCCGTATGGTCAATCTTCAGTTTCTTTAAGACGTCCAGTGTCGGCTGCATAAACTCCGAGCGCTCCTTGTCCAGAATCGCTTGCAGACGATCCCGATCCTCCTCTGCACGATCCAGCAGTTCTCGCGGTACAAGGTTCCCTTTGACAATCGCACGCAATAATACCATGAGCACAATCATCAAAATAAACGCAACAATATAAGCCAACCCATACTTATCCGCCAGCGGAAGCAGCTTCTCCAACTGCGCAATATCCCCCTCTTTCATTCGTCCGCTCCTTTCTGTAATGATGTTGGTGCAAAATAGCCCCCGGCACCACCGAGGGCACAAAAAAAACACGCTCCTGTGTGGATGCGTGCAAGTTATATAGCTGATGATTGCTCAGAAGAATTATGCTCAACAAATGGTATATCTGATCGTTTATCGATAATCTGCACCTTTACCAAAATCTCATTATCCGGCTGCATGTTATAGGAAGAAATGATATCCTCTATCGGACCTTCCTCACGATCATAACGAGTGATGCATGCGTTAGCCATTAAGCGAATCTTGGCGGCTGTTAATGAATTCATTGTCATATTACAACTGACCTCCTTTTGGTTTTATATACTCAGTAATTCAGCCACGATGACTTCGACGTCTTGAAGCCGGTCCTGCAAAGCCGTATTCTCTGCGCGCAGTTGTTCGACTTCGCTTAACTCTGGCGGTTTGTTGGCTTCGGCCTCTAGGTAGGCTTCCCACGCTGCTTCGAGTTCTACTTCTGTTGGTTGTGGTACGTCTAGGTTCCAGCCGGCGATGTATGGGCCACGTTCAATAATGTCGTAGTCCTTGCCCTCGATTAGTAGGTTATAGTCGATGCCGTAACGGTAGTGTATACCCTCTACTGGTTCCTCTCCTTTATCCGGCTGCTTGATTTCATACAGCACCTTACCTTTCTCTTCAGCTCCCGGGTACAGCTTCGGCTCCGGCCCGTTATCCTGTACGGAAAAATTTTGCATTGGGTCACCGGTTGGAAATAGATACATAATTGCTGATGCTATGTTCATCTTCATTCCTCCTTTTATGCTATTCGCGTTACACAAAATGAGCCGCCTGCTACTGTGTTTATATTGTAACCTCCAATATAGACTTGGATATCAAGATAATCTCCAGCGCTTAAATACATAGTTGTTGTACCTGAAAGAGAAGCATCACTTAGCACTGAGGATGTTGAATCTTGAAATCTCCAAACGACTGCACCATTCCTTCTTAAATCCATTAAAGTTCTGGCTTGCGCAGGTAACGCAGATAACGGTATGGTCACTGTTACCAAATAGACACCAGACACTTTGGCGGTAAACCTAGATAAAGATGCATCATACTCGTTAAAAACATCATAATCTTCTCTCCCGAACAGAATCTTTGTAAAAGTTGACCCGGTTATAGCTTGGGATGAATTAGCAACGGCTTCGCATCTACTTCTAATGGCTGTTGTATTATCTCCCCATGGATTAAGAACACCTTCCCCACCAACTATCACACCACCAGAAGCACTAGCATTTCCGGCTGTGGAACTTGCTTGTGTTCCCGCCCAATTTATTTGCGATCCGAGTTCTGCATAATAATTCGCTCCATTACCTGTTCCGTTAAAGTTTTCCGCATAACATTCAGCCGCATTAACTGCATCTATAACGCGCATTTTGTTAGAAATCACACAAGCAGTTAAACGCGATTTAGATAAATTGAGAGAAATGCCTGTTTGTGTCGGCGCATTCGCTGTGGAAATAACTTGATTCATAACAGCGCCGATTGATGAAGTGATAGATATCGGCGCCATTGTTGTAGTGGTGCATGTAAAGCTGTCCACTGTCACAATAATTGAACAGCCAGTCAAGGCAACACTTTGCACAAAAGTAGTAGCCGCCGAAACTCCGACAACATATAAACTACCCTTTCCGCTATAGCCACTTAGCAAAATGCTTTCCGCGTATGTTCCAGCCCCGACATAGACGTTAACCACATGATTAACCATTTGCGGAATTACACTAATCGCTTTTTGAATCGTCCTAAACGCCCCACCCGCCGTATTCACCAACCCTGTATTATTGTCATTCCCATCCGTCCGCACATAATACGTAATATCAGCGGTAGTCTGCTGAGGCGTAGTAACCAATGGCGCCTTACCATTCAACTGCCCCTGGATCCCGCTAGTCACCCCATCCAAATACCCGAACTCCGTGTTCGAGACCACGCCAGTCCCAATCTTCGAGGCATCAATCCCAGCCGCAGCATTAACGTCTGCATTAACAATCACCCCAGCCGCAATAGCCGTAACTCCATCACCATTACTAGTAACATCCCCCGTGTGATTAGGGTGCGCATAATTATTGGCACCCGCAGCAATCCCCGCCAGCTTCGTTTTCTCCGCCGTAGTGTAGTCGTTCGTGGACAGCTGTTTCCCAGTAACTTTATCAACCTTGCCAGTTACGGCATTATCCAAGATGTCCATATTCCCGTTCAGATCGGCAATATCAACGATATCTGTTCCCTCTGGTTTCTTTAAGCCCAAATTTCCTGTGGTTTGCATGTGTCACTCTCCTATCTATAAGTTCTTAATTCGTTCCATGTCTTACTGTGTGCACTCTCCCAGGTCAAAGCCTTAACAGAGTCCCACCAGGTATAGCTGAACACAAATTCATAAGCTAAATGCGCAGGTTTTATCTCTTCGATAATTTGAATCAACCCTGCCATATTCGGAGGTATGCCCAGTGTACTCACAAAATGAATCTCAAAACGGTACTCATCAGGCACTTCCTTAACTTCAACCACTCCACCTGAAAAAGCGGACGCCGTCCGCTGGATCATCTCCGGCGTTGTCGTCCCGTTTCCACGCAGCTTCGCTTTAATCATCTCTCGGCGTGTGGCATATGACTTGGATGAATCGATATTCAGTCCAAGCTCGGCCTCCCAACGTCCAAGGCTCACAGTTGCCGTTTCAACAAACGCCTGATCCAGTACATCTATAGTGCCTACCTTCAGTCCACCAATTTCTAGCCCGATGGTCTCCTGAAGCTTCTCCATTTCACGGACATCCTTATAATAATCTGGCAAATACTGCATTAGATCAGGCGCCTCGACTTCACCCGGATGATTCGAATCTTCATCTGCGGAATACAATAATTCGCTGAATAAAGAGTTGCCATAGCTCATCCCCTACACCCCCTTCATTTGATTCCAAGTTAGAGGGCCTTTAGGCAGATAATCATGTGTATGCGTCGCTGGAGGAAACACTGATGGCTTCCCCTCTACCCCCGCCCAAGCTACACTATCCGCTTGTTGAGCAAAATCTACCTTGCCATTGTTATTCGTATCGTAAATGCTTTTCAGCATGTCTCCGGTACTTTGTGCCGCAACTAGCAAGACATTCCCAGCAGCAGAACCGATATATAGCTTACCTGTGTCTGTACAGTAGCCAAGCTCACCAATAGCCAGTGCTCCAATCGCACTTTCCAATCCGCGGCGTATTTGAATCAATGTCTTTAAAGCCATTGTCCCGCCCCCTAGAAAGTTCCGCCATCAATACTGGCTACGGTAAGTTTATTGCCATTCGCCGCATCATAAATGATGCTACTTCCATCCACACTTACAGCTACACCGGCACCATCTACAGTGATCCCTTTTCCAGCTGTAACCGCAATCGCGTCTGCAGTGACCGTAATCCCATTGCCTGCACCAATATTCAGCGTCACAGCATCGGCCTGTCCACCACCAATCAGTCCGTTTCCAGCTGTAATGGTCTGTAATGCACCACCCGTTCGAACCCATGCGCTGCCGTTCCAGCTATAAATCTTCTGCTCATCATCAACATAAGTGGTCCAGCCTACGGCAGGAACATAAAATACCCAAGCAGCAGATTGGTACTCCACGATTTGATTCGTTTTTCCCGCCCATGCCCCAGTTGCTCCAGCTGGAATAATGTATCGATCACCCTCAACCGGACTGGCTGGTGGAGCCAGCAGGTTCTGATCTTTTACCGACGCTTGCGGTTCGATGTTATGCTTAGCCAGCTCAATTTCATTTTTAATCTTTTGTGCAGACCACAAGTCTGTAATCGTAGTCCCGGCATCATTGATTGTCCGGTGCTTGGTCACATCGTCAATGTGAGTCTTGATCTCAGCGGCAGTCTTTACATTCGTGCCATCTGATACTTTATTGATATGTCCCGCACTAATATCCGCTTTAAGCACCTTCGCGTAGGTTGCTCCATCAGCGATATCGTCAATTGTACCCGTCAGGTCACTAAGCTTCTGCGCATTCACCCGCCGCCAAGCTGCCCCATCATCAAAATATAAATATCCGCTATTCGAACCCGTAGTCACGTAATACAACCGGCCAACGGCTCCAGCAACTGGACGCGAGGCTTCTGGTCCGGACAACGCCCTTCCGACCATGGAATTAGACGTACCGTCACCAATATAAACTTCCTTTGTATCATTGCAAAAACCAAGCTCACCCGCCTTCAACACGCCATAACTCGTTAGCTCAGCCTTTGTTCCCCGCTTTATTTGTATGGTCTGTGCCATTTTACACCTCTCTTCTGAATGATCCTCCGTCAATCTGTCCCTTGTTCTTATACCGTTCTATTTCAGTTTGAACAGCAGTAAGACTTTCCTGCAAACCGTTAATATCCTCTGCTTCAACGGTATCGCCGGGGGTTTCGTAAGTCACATAAACCTCAGGCACATCGGCAAAAATCTTAATCAACCGTCGCCACGGCGCTTCATCCGGAAAAGACACCGTAAAATTACGTAGCTCGATCCCGGAATACTGTGACCCTGTGTACACTGCGATGCTCTGATTATTGATGTTGTCATGCGCAAGCGCACCACTATACATGCCATTTACAAGCGATAATCTCTCTTCAATAACATAACTGGCACCGTTTGCTTTTTTATTAAGCTTTTCTTGAAAAATATCAATTTGCTCTGGATAACCCATGCTACACCTCCAGTAAAACATTGCCGAACAACGGCACTTCTTCTTCGCTCAACATTACGTTGCCCGCTCCACTGTTCAGCTTCAGCTCACTGTAATCTGCGACTCCCTCAGTAGCTAGCAATAGTGCACCAATTACAGACTGACTAATATAGGTTGCTGAAAAAGCCTTCTCCTTGCGATAGCTCTCAAGAGTCGCCTTGAATTCTTCATTAACAGCTTGCAGCGCATAACCTGAAGCAAGGGTTACTTTTGCACTTATACTGATGCTTTTGCCCGTTGCCGACGCCACCGATACAACAGCACCTACAGGGGCTTGCCCCTCACCCTCTCCAGAGACCGGATCAATGTAATGCTGAACCTTAGTCACCAGCAGCTCAGAAGCAGGAAGTTTCTCAGCATCTACGATAATCACCTTTACCGTCTTAGGACCATTCCATAATGGAAAAACACGAGCGCCACCTACCCCTGCAACCTGCATTGCCCACTCCATGTAGTGATATTTATTGCCGCTAGTAGCTGGGCGTCTGGCTGAATCCAAATAACGCTGGCGAAGCGATTCATCACTTTCGGCGTTCTCCCCAGGGATCAGAAGAGAAGCTATTTCTCCGCGTGCAAGGTCTGAAATATAATCCACCGGCAGCAAAGAGCCAAAATATCGGTTTCCTTCTTCTCCAGCGGTTTCACTCTCCAACCGATACACTCCAGGAGATAACTTTTCCACAGCCGTATAATTCAGCATATCGAGAGAGAACCGGCTGCCGAGAGGTACATCCAGAAGTCCCCCATCCGCTTTATAAAAAATCCCCTTCAGCTGCGCTTTGCTCGCTTCACGCCTTACAATTCCTGACCAGGAGATACTTCGCTCCAAGTACTCACCGGTAGCCGTATCTGCAAAATACAGATTATTATTCACATCCAGCTCAATGTACATTTGCGCTAGCTCTGCTGCTGCCGGAGCCAGCGCATCATAAATGATGCTGCCCTCGCGTTTATCCAGACCTGACGGAACCCGGTCCAGCATCCGTTCCAAAAGAGCCTCATACGTCTGATCCTCATACACCCTCATTCCACTCCTTTCTCAGCTGAAAATTCCCATAACGTGTGACCACCTTACAATCAAAGGTTAGATTATCCCCGTTAAAAGAGACCTCAGTATTTTCTAAGCTAAGGATTCGTTCATCCTGAAGTAAGGCTTCACTAACGACACGTCTGATTTCAGCTCTGACTAACAGCCGATCCTTACCCAAAACCAGCTGCCACTCTGTTCCGTAATCCGAACTGTAAATCAGATGTTCAAATCTATTGGTTCGCAGAATTTTGGCCGCTGCCTGCTGCACTGCCTCAAGTCCATCCGCTTGGCCAGTGATCCTTTTTCTGTCCCAATCCATTCGGTAGGTGAGACTAGGGTTTTCCCCACGCTCAAGGTTGACCTCGCCTTCAAGAAGGGCGGTTATCGGTCCAGCTTTTCCAATCGCAGGAATCATATTGGACTCACCAGCCGATCCAGAACAATATAGCTTTGTCCGCCCTGCATCCGAACCATCAGAACCCGATCTCCAGAGGCAAGTCCTCGACGCACTACCAGTTCTCTACCCTCTAGCTCGACTTTACATTCCATTACCGATTCAGGCAGCACTAGCGCATTCCCCGATAAAATAAAACGTTGATCCACCTGGATCTGTAAGGGAGCTACCTCCGTTACCGTCCCATAAGAAAAAGCCACGGGATTTGTATTTCCCACGGCTCCTAGGCTTGCTTTTTTTATAATATCCAACATCATTTCTACACCACCTTTATATCGAGGGACATCGTATGCTCCCCACCGGAAATCTTATGACTGCATTGATCCACCAGAAACACCTGAGTCTTAAATTCATCAAGCAGGACATATATGAAATTACCAGCCCTTACGCGCATATCACCAATCGCCTGTACGGAGAGACTAAGCTTTTCACGGTTGTGCATTTTTAGCAGATTATTTGCCTTCTCCTGAATTTGTGCAGCATTCGCTTTGTCATCAGCCTTCTGATACAAGTGGAGGATACCCCAGCGTTTCACATTATCCTTATCGCTAACCGGAAAGAAATCACGCTTACCAGACTTCTCATTATCCTTGTATAAAAAGATCGTGTTGTACGTATCATCATCAATACTTTTTTTGAGCGAATAGTCATACAGATAATGCCCCGCTCCCAACACCAGATTAAGCAGCATAGACTCCGGTTTTCGCAGTGTTAGCTTACCAAAATCATCGTAAAAGGCCATCAACCGCCCCTTATACTGAAGCTCACTGCCGATCGCTCCCATAATGATGTCCAGCAGCTTTTTGTCATCCTCGATTAAAGAGGGAATCCGGTACTCTGTATCCTCCAGCACACCTGTCTGCAGTCCGTAGTCTTGCGTTATTTTTTTTATAACATCATTAGCCGTAACATCCTGCAAAACATAACTGCCATTGCCCAGCAAATAACGCATCTGATCATAGGCAGTCAGCTTAATCTCCTGATCCGAGCCTGTATCAATACTGAACACAAACCCGTAGAATACATCCACATTATCTTTGCTGAACTGAATAATATCACCGTTGCTGATACCGAACTTAGGATGCTGATAGATTCCACTGTCCACAAGTGTTAACTCTAGCGTTGCCGGTTTGCCAGACCGAGCTGTTTTCCACGAAATATCCGAGACGATGCCTGAAATATCCCATAAATGCCCTTCCTTATTCTTTACAAGCAGCTCCATAACAGCCTCCTACGGCAGCTTAATGACCTTACCGATTGGAAGCTTCCTCAGCTCGCTATCTTTAATGCCATTAAGTTTCTGGATTTCCCAACACCTATTACCATCTCCAAGGATTTCTTTAGCGATTTTCCATAGATTATCTTTAGATTTCATGATATACGTTTTAGGTTTGGGAGTTTCGTTCGCCCGCTTCTGTTCTACCTTCACTTCATCCTTGACGACTTTAACAGCTACCGCCTGATAAAATACATACTTTTTGAGAGATAACGAATATTCAATATCCCCTGATGTACCTGCACTGAGCTTCCAAGAGAAGCTTTCAATACTCATAGCCATATTCACACCGAAATCAATCTCTATGGATTTATCCTCACTAGTCGATGAATCCTTTAACCATTTCTTGGCGTCGTTTAGCTTCCCATCAGCTTTTTTCAAGTCATCAGTATAGCTCACCCCGGAAAATACAAAACGAATAGGTCTGCGACTCGTCATCCACTTCTTAATCAGCTCCACATATTCAAAAGGTCTCTTCAACCCGTCCTCTTGTACTAATACAAACGGATACCTTTGTGCCGGAAAAATACTTTCGATTGTGATCTCCGTCAGCTTCGGATAAGCAATCGTATTAATCTCACCTAGATCGATAATGGTATAGCTCTTCCCATCCCCGCTTTCCTTGATTTCCAAAGTCTCTGGATTGACTGGCAGTCGGAATGCTTCCGCCTGATTATTAAAACCAAGAAATATCCCGTACTCTTCCACGTTACGTATACACCCCCTGCGCCGTAGAGACAAACTCCTCGTTCAGCTTTTGCCCAATCTTGTTGATAATCGAATCAATGTCTCCGGCATTATTAATATTCCCGGTCGTGACCTGCACCGTCGGCGTCAGCTCTACAAAATTCTGGATCGCCTGAATCTCAGCTAACTCCCGCAGCATTTTCAGATCATCGCTGGAGATGTCTACGGTGTCGTTGATGGATCCGAGTTCATTCACACGGTTGACGGTGTTTAGATTACCCGGAGCCCCTGCATTTTGAAAAGAACCCGTAGATGAAGGTGTATTCAACGTAGGAACTGCTGGAATTTCAGGTACGGTAGGCGTTTGCAAAGGTTTTGACAAATCCCCTGAATGGGTTGTATTCCACTGATTTAACGTGTTCTCATTACTCGTATTTCCACCTATATTCAATTTCTTTTTCAACGCATTAATATCAAAATTCTGGATGTTTTCTGCCTCTGCATTAAAAGAAGCTCCAATATCCATTTGCAAATCTTTTTTGAACTGACTGTTATCAACCTCTTCAATATGAAGATTGATCTCCGACTCTATACCAATAAATTTACCAACAGCTCCAACTACTTTATTTATACTATCTAGCAAAAAGTTCACGGCGCCAATAATACCATTAACAAATCCGGTCCAAAGATCGATAACAAAGCCTACGAATTCTGCAACGAGCTGTCCCAGTCCTCTGAACATATTCGCCAAAAAGTCCCTAACCGGTTGAAGTGCCGCTACTATCCCTAAAAATGCCACTATTAGCGCAACTATAAGTCCAATTACAAGTGCAATTGGATTAGCACTCATCACAGCGTTGAAAATGCCTTGGGCTGCGGTAGCAATTCCGGTAGCAATAGATGAAATTCTAGTTGCAATTGTTGAGGCATTCATCGCGATTGCTAAGGCAATCACTCCAGCAACAACACCCAAAACAATCGGCAAAACAACAGGGTTGCTAAGAACACGCCAGAGATACAATGCACCTTGTACGACCTGCGAGAATACTTGTGCAAGTATCGCCAGTCCAATCGCTATCCCATCGATAATTGGCTGAAAGCTTCCATCTGAAAATGCCTGGTTAAGAATGCCTAATAGTGGTGACAATGCCGCAAGAGCACCTTCTCCCATACCAGCCAGAGAGTTGTTATAGTTTCCAAGAAGAGCTTGCCATTGATTAACGGGCGAATCCATCATGGTTTGCAGCGACTCACTCGTCATACCTGACGTTGTCATAATATCTCCCAAAGTACTCAAAAAGGCTTCCATATTGCCTGTTCCGGCCACCAGATCAAGTCCGCCCAGATCCTCTTTATCCAGTTGAAGCATAGATGCTAAATCACTGGAATCGCCCTCAAAAGCAGAAGTAATCGCCGATGAAGTATCACCAATATCCTTACCCTCCGGAGACATCATGCTAAGCCTTGTGGAATAATCCATAAGCTTATCTAGCTGATCCGTATTTTGAGTTTTAGGATAAAACGACAACACACTTTCCATGGACTTGTTTACATCCTGTCCTGTTTCTAGTGCTCTCTTCTTGAATTTATCAAACATAGCCACACCAACATCAGCATTTCCGGTTTTGACTTTAAAAAGATCTTCCCACTTTTGCTGTTCGGCCGCAGGCGCAAGCACCTTTTCCATAACTCCTTTAACTTTATCCAGCACACCCTTGGCTTTCCCAAAAGCACCTGTAATCTTTTCCCAAGTGCCCGCCTGCTGTTCAGCACCTGCTGCTCCTTGTTCTGCCGCATCGTTCAGTCTCTCCTGAGCTTGTACTGCGCCTCCAATAGAAGCTTGAATTCTGGTATAAGCTGCACTGTAATTGTTAGTGATGTTGTACACGGGTTTATTGACTATTTTCATACTTATTCGGTTTAAAGTTGCGGAAAAGGAATTTGAAATATTTGCAGAAACCTGAGTTGTAATTTGATTGGTTATATCATTGATCCATTGGTTGGAGACTTGCTGGATTCCAGCTATATTGTTTTGCATACCTGCCATTCATTCACCCCCTCATCTCTTCCTCGCCTTACTCCGTGCCTGATCCCGCTTCTCCTTCTCCACCCGAACAGCGATCATCGCATAAATTGCGGCTCGTTCACGTGAGGACAGCTTCATTAGCTCATGCGGTAAAATATGAAGCTCGTGGAGGGCGTAGTAAGCTAAGTTAGCTTCGCTGTCGCCCTCGTTGATTAGTTTTTTACTTCATCCACCAGCTCGTTCATATCTGTACCGAAGCCATTCAAGGCCTGTACCCGTTCACCCAGCGCGGCGAATTCACCTGGGAGCAGCATTTTACGCAGGAGCGTCTCAGCACCAAGAACACCATAAGAACGTTGTAACTCGGCATTTTTCAGATCTGGATGCACCACACTTGAAGTCATCAGCTTAGCCATATAATCATTCGGCTCAATCTCGGAGGTATACACTCCGTTCTTACCTTTGACCTTACGAGTAGCTGCTTTACGGCATTCCTGATTCTCATCCTCGTTCATACTGCGTAGCTTCCAGGCAACTGCGTTCCCTTCCTTATCCTTAAAACGCTGTGATACCACAAACTCCTCGGTCGTGTCACATGCTACATTTTGCGCAAAAAACAAACTTAATTCACTCATTGTCTTCCTCCTAAAATGATTTAGTTTCTTCTAGTACTACTAACTAGACAGAGAAGAGACCCGCCGCTCACCTGCACGCCCGGGCCTTACTTGCTCCTATCTAGTTGTCTTTATTATTTTCCTGAGCCGGCCGGAGCGCCAAAAGCTTGCACAATCTGCACGTCTTCAAAGGTAAAGCTCACTTCTTCTTCCAGCGCATCTGATTCTGTATCAAGAGAAGCCATGATGACACTATCAAGGTTCACGCCTTTTAGAATAATACGTTGCGCTCCCACACTGGACGATGGGTCTTCGTTCGTAACCTCAATATCGAAATACTGATCGACACCTGTGTTCATATAATCAAGCATCATCTGGCGGAAACGGCTAGTCATATAAAAAATCGTCATCGAACCGCTGCCTGACCATCCAGTCGCTTTATGCTGAACACCACGTCGGCCGAGTGTCTTCACTTCCGCCTTTGTTTTTTCTACCGTTGCTTCAAGCGTCTTCACATAGAACATCTCTTCAGTTTGCGTGCCAATCACGGCATACGCACGGCCCTCCTGGCCGGAAATCGTATCGCTAGCTTTTAAAAATGCCATCTTAAACCACCTTCACTTTCATATATACTTTTTCTACGGAATCAACTGGCTTCACTGCTACGTCGAGTACAATACTATCGCTATCGGTACCTGCCACAACGACAACATCAGTCTGCGCATTAAAGCTTTCAATCGCCCCAATATCCTGCAGATCATTCATGTAAGTTGCACATTGCGACCAGAACAGAGCCCGTCCATCTTCATTATTGGCTACCTTACCAATGTAGTAGTTCTCAAAAATACGCTTCAGATCATTCGCAATCCCATCCAGCACACGCAACACACGATTTTTGGAGAATGCTTTGCCTTTATCCGGAGAGAATGCCGTAAACGTGTTAATATCCTGTTCCACCACAGCTCGCCCTCCACTGTAAGTAAAGAGCAGTTCGCCTTGCAGCAAAGCTGCTGTCGTTTCAGAATGGCTAAGCCGTACATCAGCATCAACCGAGTCGTCATAGCCCTGATAAGTCAGCGATTGATTCACCGCAGCAGCAGCCGTAGCACCGGCCACCCAAGCAACAGCATTGTTGTTATCAATCGTAGTTCCGTCACTCAGTACTACCCCATTCTTCACGCTGATCACACCCTCATGACCCGCAGTAGTATAATCCGATAGTACAGCCTGCACTTTCTTACCTTCCGTATCCCGCAGTCGTCTTACCCAAGAGCTATACAGTGCCTTAAGCGTACTATCCTGCGATACTAGTCCAACCGTTTGGAATTCAAGCACCTCAAGAGAAGATAAGAAATCGCTGTGCGCACCATTTGTCACCGTACCATTAGCTCCGCCAATAAGCGGCATCCCTGCAGTTAGCTTCAAGCCTTCTGCGCCATTTTTCTGGAATTGTACATAATCGTTAGCGACCAACTCTTCAGCCGTTCCAACCGTTTGCTTATTCAGTTCAGCTCCATTCAGCAGTGTCTTTACATCAAAAAGAGCATTATTCTCAATATTTTTCTCAATAACCACAGAAAGATCGTTTCCGCGTGCACCACCGTATTTAGCCGTAACCTGTAGACCATTGTTCGTGACCGCCGCTTTAACCCCTTCATTCAATCGATAGAGCAGTAACGTTCCCGCACGTTTCAGCGCTTCGCGTACTGGCAGCAATGTTGGATGTTCCAAATCATAACCTAGTAGCTTATTCACGTCGTCCTGCGGGGTAATCTCCATGATCACTCCAGCTTCTCCCCAAGATAAAGCAAGTGCCAACGCAGTAATTCCCCGTTCTCCCATTTTGCCGATGGCACCTTGATTCGATGCTACATTTACGTACACCCCTGGGCGCACTTTGTTTTGAGTTGTCCATGTTCCGCCTGCCATTAGTTCAAAACCTCCTTATTATTAAACAATCCCATAGATTGCTTCGCTTCTTCGATCGTATAACTTTTGTTATCCTGCAAAATAACGTTCAGCACATCCTTTTCCTTAACCGTAAAAAGCGATGAATTCACAATCTGCTCTTTACCAAAACGATCTCCATTACTCACCTTTGTGCTCATTTCAGTCTTTCTCCTCCAATCATTTGCCCCATCTTAATGGGGTCATGCTTCTCACTTTGCAAATACACCATATAGTCCGTTGTAAAAAGCGGCCCATGCCCCTCTACCCCAGCTTCCCAGGCTTGCCTAGCTACACGGAAGGAGCCACCCTCTTGCTCCATCCCTGCCATTGCTTCACTTAGCCTATCAGCCATTCTTTCAGCCTCCAGTAGACTTCCTTGTTCATAACGGATACCGAAGCGATAAACCGCCAAATATCTGCCTTCCCGCTGCCGATCCAGAGTCGCTGAGATCAGTCCGGGATAAAAATAAGCCGTCTGAGGTTTCTCTCCCTCCACATATACAGGCACATCTGGAAAGTACTTCTCCAGCGCACTCGTAATGTGTTCTCGTAATTGTTGTACCGACATCACTCCATTCCTTTCTGAACTGCGGCGGTTCGCCGATCTTTGATGGTGTTAACCTTCAATTGCATTAACATTAAGAAAACACCTCCTCTACTAAAACTAAGAACAAAAAAGGATACTATCCGATGTTGGATAATACCCTTCTATACTAGGCCAATGCCAAAAGAATCTTTCACCGCTAGATTTGTTCTTATCACCACTAGGGCGGAACGATTAGCAGAGCATTCATGCTCTTGCGGTGTTCTTTTTGCTTCATTTGCCATGTTATAAATATACACCCCTATTTGCCTTGCAGAGACGGTATACCGACGAGGTTTAAGCTAGCTTTGGGATGGTAAAGAGCGGTTTTTCGGAGGGGTCATCTGCTCATAAAAAAGACCGCATCATCCGCTCGGATGACACAGTCTCTTAAGTAACCATCTATATCTCTTAGGTAATACTAACCTTCTCTTTCTTCACTCTTGGTGCTGTTATTAAGGTGTTAAGGGACAGTAGGCCGAGATCCGTTAAAGCCAAAGCCATCTTATAAAAAGCCTTCGAGCGTATCTTCACGTAAGTATCCTTACTCACCGGTGGATCAAACACATGATTGTAAATCGTATAATCGTACGTTTCGTCTCTTTTCATATAACGCTCTCTTACTAATTGCTGTTCCCTCGTATCAAGTCTCTCTACCACAGAGTCTATCGCCGAGCAAAAAGCCCTCCTAGCAGCCGGTATATCCACATTATAAGAAGCTATCGCAGCAGTCTGATCAGTAACTGTATTCGTAGGACCATGAAATCTTTCTGAATAAGAATAAGTAGTACTGGCTTCCTTAGCCTCAAATGTAACGGTCTTAAAAATACGGTATTTCTCCAACATACTCTCTATAGCGACCTGGGTTCGGCGACGGTCTAACTCTGGTAAAGCAGATAAGTTCATCATTTTATGCACTCCTTTAGGTTTGACAGAATGAGATTAAATTGCGGAAGTTTCCTAAGCAATGTGCTAAAATATAAAAGTGTTCGTATTCTGTTCGTATTTTTCTATAATATACCACTTCTCTACCAATCTCGTAAAACCCCGTTTTAGTCTGTTTTGGGCGAAAAAGAATAGCTTTCCCTTCATTTTCTTGCCTTTTGGCAATAATATACGCTTTGTTGTTTACCAATTGGCAAAAATGGCTTATATTAATATCATAAGCTTCAGTCTATAAGGAGTGGTTGAGATGAAACAAGAATTTGGGGATTACATGAAGCAACTTCGCGAAACAAAGGGACTCACCATTAATCAATTGGCAGCAGCAGCGGGGATTAGCGGATCACAGATTTCACGGATTGAAAATGGTCTAAGAGGCGTTCCTAAGCCAACTACGTTACGCAAAATAGCTGAGGCCTTAGGCGTCCCGTACGAGCAGCTAATGGATCAAGCGGGGTATTTGCAGGAGCAAGCCCTTCCAAGCGAAGAGATTGTCCCAGAGTGGGCTACAAGCAAGGATAAGCGTGACTTTCGTAAAATGCTAGAGGATGATGGAGAGCTGATGTTTGATGGAATTCCACTAGACAAGGAAGACAAGCAGAGGATTAAAGATGTACTGACCGGCTTATTCTGGGAAGCCAAACAGATGAACAAGAGAAATAAATCCAACAACACTTAATAACTACACTAACATGCTGCAGGTGAAGAATATGGATGAACTGATCAATAATCTGATTAAAAAATATAAAACCAACTGTCCGTTCGAGCTGGCCTCAGCGCTGGGTATTCACATTCGTTTCATGAACCTTGGGACAGGCACAAAGGGATTATATTACCGAAAACTAAGAAGAAGATTTATTGTCATTCATAATGAGTTGCCAGTTGAGTGGCAGCGCTTCGTTTGTGCGCATGAATTAGGACATGATCGACTTCATAAGGGGATTAACCGCTTTTTTCTAGAGGAAAGCTCCTACTTCTCTCCTGGGAAGCTTGAACGTCAAGCTAATGTCTTTGCTGTAAAGCTACTATCCACAGGTAGCAATCCTGAGCAAGAAGAATCATGGAAAAGTTATTATTTACGAATTGGTATTCCACCAGAAGTTCAATTTCTTTTGGAAGAATGATAGAACATATGTTATATCAATACATGCGTATTATTAAATCAATACATAACAAAAAAAGCTCTTACCGAAGTAAGGGCTTCTAAGAGCGATTAAGCTGAGTATCGGGATGACACGATTTGAACATGCGACCCCCTGGTCCCAAACCAGGTGCTCTACCAAGCTGAGCTACATCCCGTTACTATAAAATTATGGAGCGGGTGATGGGAATCGAACCCACGCTATCAGCTTGGAAGGCTGAAGTTCTACCATTGAACTACACCCGCAAAGGTGAAAAATCGGGATGACACGATTTGAACATGCGACCCCCTGGTCCCAAACCAGGTGCTCTACCAAGCTGAGCTACATCCCGTTATAATGCTATGATTGCTTAATAAAAAAATGGCGCGCCCTGAGAGATTCGAACTCCCGGCCTTTTGATTCGTAGTCAAACGCTCTATCCAGCTGAGCTAAGGGCGCAAAAATTATGGAGCGGAAGACGGGAATCGAACCCGCGACCCTCGCCTTGGCAAGGCGATGCTCTACCGCTGAGCCACTTCCGCAAAATATGGTGCGCGTGAAGGGACTTGAACCCCCACGTCGTGAAACGCCAGATCCTAAGTCTGGTGCGTCTGCCATTCCGCCACACGCGCATGTAATAATAAAAGTGAGCCATGAAGGACTCGAACCTTCGACACCCTGATTAAAAGTCAGGTGCTCTACCAACTGAGCTAATGGCTCGCACTTGGCTGGGGATATAGGATTCGAACCTATGAGTGACGGAGTCAAAGTCCGTTGCCTTACCGCTTGGCTAATCCCCATTGATGCTACCTCTATGTTGCCCATAATCTCTCAGGAAGATTATGGTGGAGGCTGAGGGGATCGAACCCCCGACCCTCTGCTTGTAAGGCAGATGCTCTCCCAGCTGAGCTAAGCCTCCATATCTATGGGACCCTCTAAGGGTAAGTACAAGTAAAAGTTGGTGACCCGTATGGGATTCGAACCCATGTTACCTCCGTGAAAGGGAGGTGTCTTAACCCCTTGACCAACGGGCCTTGCAAATCTGTGGAGCTCTCAACCGGATTCGAACCGGTGACCTCTTCCTTACCATGGAAGCACTCTACCTGCTGAGCTATGAGAGCATGGCTCCCCGAACAGGACTCGAACCTGTGACAACTCGATTAACAGTCGAGTGCTCTACCAACTGAGCTATCAGGGAATATCCGCTTGGCAACGTCCTACTCTCCCAGGACCCTTCGGTCCAAGTACCATCGGCGCTGGAGGGCTTAACGGTCGTGTTCGGGATGGGTACGCGTGGAACCCCTCCGCTATCGCCACCAAACGGGCATTACAGCGTAATGCTCAGGCTTAATCGCCTGAAAACTGAATCCGAATTGAATTTGCGTTCTAAGTATAGGATAAGCCCTCGACCGATTAGTATTGGTCAGCTCCATGCATTACTGCACTTCCACCTCCAACCTATCTACCTCGTCGTCTTCAAGGGGTCTTACTAATTGGGAAATCTCATCTTGAGGGGGGCTTCACGCTTAGATGCTTTCAGCGCTTATCCCGTCCGTACGTAGCTACCCAGCCATGCTTCTGGCGAAACAACTGGTGCACCAGCGGTACGTCCATCCCGGTCCTCTCGTACTAAGGACAGCTCCTCTCAAATTTCCTGCGCCCACGACAGATAGGGACCGAACTGTCTCACGACGTTCTGAACCCAGCTCGCGTACCGCTTTAATGGGCGAACAGCCCAACCCTTGGGACCTACTTCAGCCCCAGGATGCGATGAGCCGACATCGAGGTGCCAAACCTCCCCGTCGATGTGGACTCTTGGGGGAGATAAGCCTGTTATCCCCAGGGTAGCTTTTATCCGTTGAGCGATGGCCCTTCCATGCGGTACCACCGGATCACTAAGTCCGACTTTCGTCCCTGCTCGACTTGTAGGTCTCGCAGTCAAGCTCCCTTATGCCTTTGCACTCTTCGAATGATTTCCAACCATTCTGAGGGAACCTTGGAACGCCTCCGTTACTCTTTAGGAGGCGACCGCCCCAGTCAAACTGCCCGCCTGACACGGTCCCCGTACCCGATTAGGGCACTAGGTTAGAACCTAGATACGATCAGGGTGGTATCCCAACGGCGCCTCCACCGAAGCTTGCGCTCCGATTTCTACGGCTCCCACCTATCCTGTACAGATCGTACCCAAATTCAATATCAAGCTGCAGTAAAGCTCCATGGGGTCTTTCCGTCTTGTCGCGGGTAACCTGCATCTTCACAGGTATTAAAATTTCACCGGATCTCTCGTTGAGACAGCGCCCAAGTCGTTACGCCATTCGTGCGGGTCAGAATTTACCTGACAAGGAATTTCGCTACCTTAGGACCGTTATAGTTACGGCCGCCGTTTACTGGGGCTTCGGTTCATAGCTTCGGGTTACCCCTAACCACTCCCCTTAACCTTCCAGCACCGGGCAGGCGTCAGCCCGTATACTTCGCCTTGCGGCTTCGCACAGACCTGTGTTTTTGCTAAACAGTCGCTTGGGCCTTTTCACTGCGGCCCCCTCGTGCTATTCACACTACCGGGGCACCCCTTCTCCCGAAGTTACGGGGTCATTTTGCCGAGTTCCTTAACGAGAGTTCTTCCGCGCGCCTTAGAATTCTCTTCTCGCCTACCTGTGTCGGTTTGCGGTACGGGCACCTTCTCCTGGCTAGAGGCTTTTCTTGGCAGTGTGAGATCATGACCTTCGCTACTACAATTTTCGCTCCCCATCACAGCCCAGCCTTAACGATGTGCGGATTTGCCTACACATCAGCCTCACTGCTTAGACGGACATATCCATCAGTCCGCGTCACTACCCTCCTGCGTCACCCCATCGCTCATAGCGGATTACGGTGGTACAGTAATTTCAAACTGTTGTCCTTCGACTACGCCTTTCGGCCTCGCCTTAGGTCCCGACTTACCCTGAGCGGACGAGCCTTCCTCAGGAAACCTTGGGCTTTCGGCGGATCAGATTCTCACTGATCTTTTCGTTACTCATACCGGCATTCTCACTTGTATGCTGTCCAGCGCTCCTTACGGTACACCTTCAACCCACATACAACGCTCCCCTACCCCAGATACATACATATCTAGCCATAGCTTCGGTGGTGTGTTTAGCCCCGTTACATTTTCGGCGCAGAGTCACTCGACCAGTGAGCTATTACGCACTCTTTCAATGGTGGCTGCTTCTAAGCCAACATCCTGGTTGTCTGTGCAACTCCACATCCTTTCCCACTTAACACACACTTGGGGACCTTAGCTGATGGTCTGGGCTGTTTCCCTTTTGACAATGGATCTTAGCACTCACTGTCTGACTCCCGGCAATAAGTATATGGCATTCGGAGTTTGACTGAGCTTGGTAATCCTTGCGGACCCCGCACCCAATCAGTGCTCTACCTCCACTACTCTTATACCGAGGCTAGCCCTAAAGCTATTTCGGGGAGAACCAGCTATCTCCGAGTTCGATTGGAATTTCTCCGCTACCCCCACCTCATCCCCGCACTTTTCAACGTGCGTGGGTTCGGGCCTCCAGTGCGTGTTACCGCACCTTCACCCTGGACAGGGGTAGATCACACGGTTTCGGGTCTACGTCCACATACTAAATCGCCCTATTCAGACTCGCTTTCGCTGCGGCTCCGTCTTCTCGACTTAACCTTGCATGTTAAACGTAACTCGCCGGTTCATTCTACAAAAGGCACGCCATCACCCATTAATAGGGCTCTGACTTTTTGTAAGCACACGGTTTCAGGTTCTATTTCACTCCCCTTCCGGGGTGCTTTTCACCTTTCCCTCACGGTACTGTTTCACTATCGGTCGCCAGGTAGTATTTAGCCTTAGCAGATGGTCCTGCTGGATTCATACGGGGTTTCACGTGCCCCGCACTACTCGGGATCCGTCTCGGAGAGAACACAGTTTAGGTTACAGGGCTTTTACCTCTATCGCGGGCCTTTCCAGACCTCTTCACCTACCATATTCCTTTGTAACTCCATGTGAGACGTCCCACAACCCCTAAGAGCAAGCTCTTAGGTTTAGGCTGTTCCGCGTTCGCTCGCCGCTACTGACGGAATCACTATTGTTTTCTCTTCCTCAGGGTACTTAGATGTTTCAGTTCCCCTGGTCTGCCTCTACATACCCTATGTATTCAGGTATGAGTAACTGCGAATTACCACAGCTGGGTTTCCCCATTCGGACACCCCCGGATCAAAGCTTGCTTACAGCTCCCCGAGGCAGTTTCGTTGTTCGCCACGTCCTTCGTCGGCTCCTGGCGCCTAGGCATCCTCCGTGTGCTCTTATTAGCTTAACCTTGATTTTTCCTAAGAAAAATCTCACTAATAACATTTACTTGTTTGCACAAGTTGCTAAAAGATGTTCTAAAACGCAAATTCGTTTCGGTATCCAGTTTTCAAGGATCAATGTTAAAGAAAGTATTGAATTTAAAAATTATGGTGGAGCCAAGCGGGATCGAACCGCTGACCTCCTGCTTGCAAGGCAGGCGCTCTCCCAGCTGAGCTATGGCCCCATAAAGGGATATAAGTTATATGGTGGGCCTTGGTGGACTCGAACCACCGACCTCACCCTTATCAGAGGTGCGCTCTAACCAACTGAGCTAAAAGCCCATATAACATATATAATATTGTGAATCAACCAAAGTGGTTGTTCGCTTGGCGGCGTCCTACTCTCCCAGGACCCTTCGGTCCAAGTACCATCGGCGCTGGAGGGCTTAACGGTCGTGTTCGGGATGGGTACGTGTGGAACCCCTCCGCTATCGCCACCAAACGCATATGAAAGAGACTTGCTCTTTCAAAACTGAACACGAGTGAGTGTTTGAACCCGAGGGTTCTATTATGGAAGTTTAACTTCCGATTTGAATGTCTTCATTGCAGAAGACGATTCTCCATAGAAAGGAGGTGATCCAGCCGCACCTTCCGATACGGCTACCTTGTTACGACTTCACCCCAATCATCTACCCCACCTTCGGCGGCTGGCTCCCTTGCGGGTTACCCCACCGACTTCGGGTGTTGTAAACTCTCGTGGTGTGACGGGCGGTGTGTACAAGACCCGGGAACGTATTCACCGCGGCATGCTGATCCGCGATTACTAGCAATTCCGACTTCATGCAGGCGAGTTGCAGCCTGCAATCCGAACTGAGACCGGCTTTGATGGGATTGGCTCCACCTCACGGCTTCGCTTCCCGTTGTACCGGCCATTGTAGTACGTGTGTAGCCCAGGTCATAAGGGGCATGATGATTTGACGTCATCCCCACCTTCCTCCGGTTTGTCACCGGCAGTCACTCTAGAGTGCCCAACATTACTTGCTGGCAACTAAAGTTAAGGGTTGCGCTCGTTGCGGGACTTAACCCAACATCTCACGACACGAGCTGACGACAACCATGCACCACCTGTCTCCTCTGTCCCGAAGGCCGCTGCTATCTCTAGCAGATTCAGAGGGATGTCAAGACCTGGTAAGGTTCTTCGCGTTGCTTCGAATTAAACCACATACTCCACTGCTTGTGCGGGTCCCCGTCAATTCCTTTGAGTTTCAGTCTTGCGACCGTACTCCCCAGGCGGAGTGCTTACTGTGTTAACTTCGGCACCAAGGGTATCGAAACCCCTAACACCTAGCACTCATCGTTTACGGCGTGGACTACCAGGGTATCTAATCCTGTTTGCTCCCCACGCTTTCGCGCCTCAGCGTCAGTTACAGCCCAGAAAGTCGCCTTCGCCACTGGTGTTCCTCCACATATCTACGCATTTCACCGCTACACGTGGAATTCCACTTTCCTCTTCTGTACTCAAGTCACCCAGTTTCCAGTGCGACCTCAGGTTGAGCCCAAGGTTTAAACACCAGACTTAAATGACCGCCTGCGCGCGCTTTACGCCCAATAATTCCGGACAACGCTTGCCCCCTACGTATTACCGCGGCTGCTGGCACGTAGTTAGCCGGGGCTTTCTTCTCAGGTACCGTCACTCCGGTAGCAGTTACTCTACCGGACGTTCTTCCCTGGCAACAGAGCTTTACGATCCGAAAACCTTCATCACTCACGCGGCGTTGCTCCGTCAGACTTTCGTCCATTGCGGAAGATTCCCTACTGCTGCCTCCCGTAGGAGTCTGGGCCGTGTCTCAGTCCCAGTGTGGCCGTTCACCCTCTCAGGTCGGCTACGCATCGTCGCCTTGGTGGGCCGTTACCCCACCAACTAGCTAATGCGCCGCAGGCCCATCCCTCAGTGACAGATTGCTCCGTCTTTCATTCTTTCTTCAGGAGAAAAAAGAAATTATCCGGTATTAGCTACCGTTTCCGGTAGTTATCCCAGTCTAAGGGGCAGGTTGCCTACGTGTTACTCACCCGTCCGCCGCTAAGTCATTTTGAAAGCAAGCTTTCAAAATGACTCCGCTCGACTTGCATGTATTAGGCACGCCGCCAGCGTTCGTCCTGAGCCAGGATCAAACTCTCCAATTAGTATTGAAAAGAGCGATATGCTCATTTTGAAACATCTGACGAGAAAATTAATTCTCTAATTTTGGATTTCACTTTCGTGATTTCCCACTCACTCGTTGTTCAGTTTTCAAAGATCAATGTCTCTCATTTCGTCGTCGTTGTTTGTCAGCGGCGACCTTTATAATATATCACAGTGTTCCGTTGTTTGGCAAGTCTTTTTTTTGAAAAAGTTTTTTTCATTTTTTCTTGCCTTCCGCTTCCCTTTTACACAAGCAAAAGGAGCGCGAGATATAATTTATCATGAGCACTCCTTTTTAGTCAAGCTATTTTATTAAAAAATCTTAAATCCATATAAAACTCTTGCATTTACCACCTATCCTCAGTGTTTATACTGAGATGAACGTCCGCCCCACGCATACTTGGAAAGCTCTTTCTGAGGAGCAAAACGAGCATACATCCGAAATACAGTCTTATATCTATTGGCGATGGCATGCCTGATATTTTGGTCCAAGCGCTGATCACTTAAATCTAACAGCATCTCATCGAGTTCTTTCCGCAAAACATAATCCAGTTCCTTGCATTCTTTTTCGTTAAACAACATTCCCAACATATGCTTGGCCTCCTTCATGAAGTTGCAAGTAACACATTCACTAAAACCATAAACCCCTTGTACATAATTAGTTAGTCCATCTCATGGAGAAAGCTGCCTTAAGTCCTCTTACACTAGATTAACCGGAGTACTCTTTTTATAACCATAATTAATAAAAATTCCCTTTATGGTTACGTCGCGATTATATACCTCTGTCCTTTAGGCAATCCTTGGATGAATAGCTTTAATGTTATGCTCCAATCTTGGAAGTTTTATGATAAAAGCGAAAAAGTTATTGTGCTTTCAATGATGGCTGCAACAAATAGCAGGATTACAGTCCATATAGATGCCGTGAGTGTTTGACGCATAAAGAAAGACCAATCTGCCCCTCTCTCCTTTTTCCTAGTGGAAGAACTAAATATACTTGAGAGTACTTTCCCGCCGAACTGCAGTCCAAATGCACAAGCAATAATGATCGCCGGAATCTCTATAATCCCATGTGGCAGCAGTCCTTTTACAATAAGCTCGAACAAGTCCTGTCCTTGCAGTGCTGATAAATGAATCAGATAGCCGATAACCGCTCCGTTAATAAATAAGAATATGGCTGGCAGTATACCGAACAACGCCCCTAAAAATATGATAAGAACACCCTTGATGCTGTTATTTAAAAATATAAATACAAAGAAGCTCCATTGCGGATTAGAAGAATCTCTAAGGTTGCCACTGATTTCACTGAGCCCCTCTAATTGCTGAACCAATAGCTTTTCCAGACTGCTGGTAGCTACCCACCCTATAACCGCTCCTACTGCGAAGAGCAGACAGGAAAGCAATAAAGCCTTCCGGATCGTTTTTAGATCTTTAATAAACGTGAAGAACGACAACATAAATACCCTCCTGAAATTGTGATCTCTGTTTCTTAGGTCATAACCGTGCGGTACGAGCATACATTTAGAACAAACAAGCATTTCGCATGGGAGAGGAGCGCTGTCATTATGAATTCTTTTTATGTATTCAGCGGCAAAAAGATTAAACGATTCATCTATATCTTCGCCGCTGTGCTTCTTGCTGCTGGAGTTGTATACGTCGAGAGGGGAAACATAACCGTTTTTTCTGAATCCGGACCTTCCGCGATCTACAGTGTACCAACAGAGAAGAAGCTGATTGCCCTGACCTTCGATATTAGCTGGGGGGAGAAAAGACCTGAGCCGATTTTGAAGGTACTTGAAGACAAGAAAGTGGACAAAGCCACCTTCTTCCTGTCGTCACCATGGAGTAAGACTCACCCAGACATTGTAACTAACATCAAGAATGCAGGTTTTGAAATTGGAAGTCATGGTCATAAACACGTCAATTACAGCACACTAAGCAACGAAGAAATTCGCACACAGATCTCAACGGCTCACACCGTACTTACCGAATTAACCGGCACTGAGCCCAATTTGATTCGTATGCCTAATGGGGATTTTGACAAAAGAGTCCTTCAGGTTGCCAGCGATCTCGGTTACAAGGTCATTCAATGGGATACAGACTCTCTGGACTGGAAGAATATCGGCGTAGACAATATCGTGAAGCGTGTAACGACAAAAGCGCATCCAGGTGATATCGTCCTTCTACATGCCAGTGATTCCTGCAAACAAACACATGAAGCACTTCCACTCATTATCGACGAGCTCCGCAGACAAGGTTATGAATTCGTTACCGTCTCTGAGCTGATTAGTCAAAGCAATACCGAAGGTAAAGAAGTTCGCGACTCAGCTTCACTTAGTAATGCCTTAGAGGACGCGGCTGGACTGTAAAGTACATTTCAATCTCTGGTGCCGTAATGGATGTTGATTCGTCCAAAGGATTAATGACGTGGAGAAATGAGTTCCGATATGTCGGGTGTGGGGGTATTCAGCTTCGGATAGCTCAGATCCAGACTCTCCAGTGTCTTTACTACGATGGATAAGGTCAAATAGTTGCGGTACCATTGATGATTGGCGGGTATCCAGTACCAGGGTGCTTTATCTATGCTAGTTTCCTTAAAAACATCTTCATATGCTTCTTGGTAATCATCCCAATACTCCCGCTCCTGGAGATCACTTGCATCGAATTTCCAGTGTTTTTTAGGATCTTCAAGTCTTTCCTTGATTTTCTTTAACTGCTTCTCTTTAGAAATGTGCAGAAAAAGCTTGATAATTGTCGTCCCCTCTTCCACCAGCATTTCCTCAAACTGGCGTATGTAACGAAAACGGCGCTTTAGGTCATCCTTTTTCAACCCTCCATGTACCCGCGGTACCAATACATCTTCATAGTGCGAACGATTAAATGCAGAGATGTAGCCCTTAGGGGGAGTTTTCTGATGTACCCTCCATAGGAAATCATGAGCCTCTTCCTCAAGAGAGGGTTTCTTGAAGCTGGTAACTATGAAGCCTTGTGGATTGATGCCTGAAAAAATATGCTTAACCGTTCCATCCTTACCGCTAGAATCCATTCCTTGCAGAATTACAAGCAGCGAATGCTTTTTCTGAGCAAACAAAATATCTTGTAGCTCTGCCAAACGTGCTTTAAGCTCTTCTGTTTTGGCTTCTGCTTCTTTTTTGGATTTAAAAATACCTATATCGTCCGGATCCAGCTTGTTAAGCCGGATTTCTTTTGTGTCTTTTATCATATAGCGCTTGATGTCCATATATTCCCCTCCTAAAAGTTTTGTGAGCGTTACTACACTTGTGTTACTTCGTACAAAACTCACTTCGGAAGCATCTACTAAGTTTTGTAAAGCATATACATCATTGAGGAGCTTCGTACAAAACTCACTTCGAAAGCATTTTCTTAGGTTATGTGTTCTTTAAGATTAACCTCCTTAATCAGATTTTAATCGTTTAGATATAGTAAGAGCAAAAAACCCCGTCTTCTGAAATCAGAGCACGGGGTTCATTGTTTAGTGCCTTCCCCATTCATTATCCGGCTGCCGGCTTCAGAATACGGTGTAGCATCAAAATTTGGAATGCATTACAAGCAATAAGCGGAACAACAATAAATACTGTTGCACTATCAACACCTATACGGAGCACGCCAATAACTTCCACAATTGAAATAGCTGTCATAAAAAAGAGGGTTGGAATCAAAGCTGAGATGTTTGTACTTTTTACTTTGAAATAAGACACAATAATAGCTGCTAGCAAAATAACGATTCCTAATATTAGATCAGACATAACATTTCTTTCCCCACCAACGACGGTACGCAAAAAAATCAGTTCAAGCAATGCGAGCACAGAAAGCACTAGTTGTATGTATTTCCAAACCTTTTGTGGAAAAACGCCGTTACCCATATAATTCAAAATCAAATAGGCAAAAAAACCAAGTTGCGAATAAACGCTTACAAGCATACCGTAGCCAAGCAGAATCAGCGGGTATAAAAAGAAATCCCCGACACTTTTGAAATCAATCTTACCATTTACGAATTGCAGTGCCAGACCAGCGATTACAGCCCCACCCGCTCCTATAAGGAGGGTAGTCCAAAATAAATGAAACCATTTTTTTATACTCAGCCAATTCACCTCCTCTTGTCAGATTTATTTTACCAAGGATACCGACAAAACACCATTACACCCACAACATAAATGTGATCTAATTCGGCATAATACATCTAGAGAATCCTATAAAGGAGGGCAGCGCCAATGAAATGGAGATTTATCGGATCTGTGGGTTTGGCATTGAGCTTTGTTATGGCCTTAACGGCTTGCGGAAGTGAGCAGAGCAGTTCTTCTTCCGGACAAGGCAGTTATAAAGAAACGAAGACCATGGTTTTAGATATATTGAAAAGCGATGAGGGTAAAAAAGCGGTTGAGGAATCATTATCAAGCTCCAGCTCTAGCGGTACCAGTGGAATGAGCATGAAGATGATGCCACTTCAAACAACAGAGGAGATCAAGCTCGCTGTTAAAAATACTCTCACTGCACCGGAATATCAGAAGGAAATCGAGAAGATAATGACTGATCCCAAATTCGCGGGCGATTTTGCTAAAGCCATTCAATCACAAAGCAAGGAACTACACCTACAGCTAATTAAGGATCCCACTTATCAGAAATCAGTCGAAGAAATTATGAAGTCTCCAGAAATGATGACAATGTTTTTAAATCTCACCAAAACACCTGATTACCGTAAACAATCCATGAAGACCATGCAGGAATCCATGCAAACTCCATTATTTCGCATGGAAGTATTGAATTTACTTAAAAAAGTCGTACAAGAAGAACTTGAACCAAAAGAGAAAAAAGAAAAGGGTAGCGAAGGTGGCGACAAACAGGAAAGCAGTGGCGGCGGCAGCGGCGATGATTCAAGTTCTTAAAAAAAAAGGCCTTCTCCCACTAATACGTGTGGGAAGGCCTCTTTTTTATGCACAAGAGTTAGTGCTCATATTTGGCAATAAGTTTATCAGCAATTTCTGCAAATAATTGTCCTGATGGTGTCTCTTCTTTGTATACAGAAGGTGAGAAATCCGGTTCGGAAATATGGTTGTCCGGTGCACCTAGCGGTATTTGTGCAAGCAGCTCCGTATGAAGCGTCTCGGCAAGCCTCGCTCCTCCGCCTCTGCCAAAGATATAATCTTTCTTACCACAGTCAGTGCACTCATAATAAGCCATATTCTCAATGACTCCAATAATCTCATGATCTGTCTGTAGAGCCATAGAGCCCGCTCTAGCCGCCACAAACGCTGCGGTAGCGTGAGGTGTCGTAACTATAATCTCTTTGCTGTGAGGCAGCATCTGATGCACGTCAAGTGCCACATCACCAGTACCTGGGGGAAGATCAAGCAGCATATAATCAAGTTCACCCCAACCAACATCATTGAAGAACTGGCGAAGCATTTTACCTAGCATAGGTCCCCGCCAAATAACTGGACTATTCTCACGGATAAAGAAGCCCATAGACATGACCTTCACTCCGAAACGTTCCACAGGAATAATCGTTCCTTCTTCCACAACCGGCCCCTCTTCAATCCCCATCATATCAGGAATGCTAAAACCATAAATGTCCGCATCCACAAGACCAACCTTCTTACCTTTTCTTGCAAGGGCTACGGCCAAATTGACCGTTACAGTTGATTTACCAACTCCACCTTTGCCGCTAGCCACGGCGATAAAGTTCACACCAGAGCTCTCGCTAATTAATTCATGGCCATCAAGGCCTGCAGCATGTCCCTTAAGTTTCCCAGGCTCATCAACTTCCTCAGTGCTCTCACCGCGAAGTATAGCACGTTCATAATCGGTTGCATCACGAAGCCGGATATGTACATTTGAAGCCCCACCCGCTTCAAGCAATTCACGAACCTGTTGTTCTAGATCCATGCGACTTTGCTCTTCAGGATTCAGACATACGATTGATAAAGAAATACGATCTTCTTTAATCATAATGTCACGGATCAGCTGTAGTTCCACAAGGCTTTTTCCAGTTTCCGAGTCTGTTAATGGCTGCAGTATTTCCTGAATTTGTTCCTTAGTCAGCATGGAAAGCACCTCTATTTCCTTTCCGGTTAAGAAATTCTCCGGAGTTTTTGTCTATTATAACATTACCTGTCTCCCCATGAGTAGTCCTTACTGCTCGGAGGCGTACCGAAGAATGCCGCGATAAATGCTAGTGGCTACCTTGCGCTGGTAGACATCATTTCCGAGTAGAGCGGATTCCTGGGGGTGTGATAAGAAGCCGACTTCTACAAGCACCGCTGGTATTTTTAATGCTTTTAGCAGATATACAGTATTCACTGTCTTCGCCACACGATCGGTATTCTCTAGCGTAGTCTTCAGCTCACTCTGCACAAACTCCGCAATTGCTTTATTATCCTTATGATTGGGGTAGTAAAAGGTCTGCGCTCCGCTCCAACGATTCGAAGGGACACTGTTCATATGAACGCTTATAAAAAGGTCTGCGCCTTTCTCTTCGATGCTTCTTACCCTTTGTTTAAGATCTTCCGTCTTGCGCTTAGAATAGCCCTTAGTGCCTTCCAGAGCCAAATCGTAATCACCCTCACGAGTCATTACTACAATAGCCCCTGCCTGTTGCAGATAATCACGCAAATACAGCGATACCGCCAGATTAATATCTTTCTCAATTAGCCCTTCCCGGCTAACCGCTCCTCCATCAGCTCCACCATGTCCCGCATCGAGAGCAATAACTTTTCCTGACAAGGGCAGACTCCAATAATTTAGTGTTTTAGCAGTAGGCATGTCATACGCTATAATTCCGATCATTATAGCCAGCAGTGTAGCACCAAGCATACTTTTTTTGATACTGCTCCATGAAATCCAGACCGAGACTTTATTCTGCTTTCGGCCAGACATAACAAAGACCCCCTCGTCCCGATAGATAATACTCATCTATATGGGACAAGAAGGTCAAATAGTACTAGCTGACAGTGATTAAGCTGTAACTTCTTGAGTCATACCTTCAATCAGAATCTGCGCAACCTCAGGCCGCGTAAATTCTGGGGGAGGACATTGGCCGTCACGGAGCAAAGCCCGTACTTTCGTACCCGACAATGTCATATGATCATCGCTAGGATGAGGGCAAGTTTTACTAGAAGCCATATTTCCGCATTTTTTACAGAAGAAGCTGTGTTCAAAAAATAATGGAGTTATATCAAGCTCCTCAGCACTAAAATTCGAGAAAATTTCCTGTGCCTCGTAAGTTCCGTAGTAATCCCCTACGCCCGCATGGTCACGACCCACGATGAAGTGGGTACAGCCGTAATTTTTGCGAACCATGGCATGGAAAATTGCTTCCCTAGGACCTGCATAACGCATTGCCGCTGGAAAAACACCAAGGAAGGTGCGATCCTCAGGATAATAATTCTCCAAAAGCGCCAGGTAGCTCTTCATCCGCACATTTGCCGGTACATCATCCGATTTCGTCTCACCCACAAGTGGATTTAGAAATAGAGCGTCTACAACCTCCATAGCGCACTTTTGAATGTATTCATGAGCTCGATGAACCGGATTACGTGTTTGGAACCCTACAACCGTTCTCCAGCCCTTATCAGCAAATATTTTCCGCGTATCCGCAGGATCAAAATAAAACTCACTGAACTTCTCAGGCTGTGGTCGATTCAAGACTGTAATCGGTCCTCCAACATAAGTCGAAGGACGAGCCAGCAACTTACTCACTCCAGGATGTTCAGGATCTGTTGTTTTGAAGACATTTTGTGCTTCAATCGTTTGATCAACAGTATAAATACTTTCAATATCCAATAAACCGTAAATCTCGCCATCTTCTTCACCGATTAGAGATACTTTATCCCCAATTGATAATCCGGCAGCCACATCATCTTCTACAGCCAACGTTATTGGAATGCTCCACACAGTGCCATCTGCTAAACGCATGCTTTTTACCACTGAAAGATAGTCTTGCTCATTTAAAAAGCCAGTTAGTGGGGAAAACGCACCTACAGCGATAAGATCCAAATCGGATAAAGTCCAGGTATTCAAGGCAATTGCCTTGTTGTCACGTGCGAGATTTAGCAATTCTTCTCTTTCAATTCCCTCTACTACACGGTTAACCAAAGTTCCGCCATGCGGACGTATTGAAGTCATCTTAGTCTCTCCTTCTATGTTCCCACAGGGATATGTCTTATTTGTGCAAACCGCATTCTGTCTTTTCTGATCCAGACCAACGGCCAGCACGCGGATCTTCACCTGGCATAACCTGACGAGTACATTGTTCACAGCCGATACTTGGATAGTTACGGTCGTGTAGAGGGTTATAGATTACGTCATTTTCACGAATATAGTTCCATACATCTTCTGAAGTCCAATCCGCAATAGGATTAAACTTTACTAAACCAAATTTATAATCATACTCAACCTTTTTAGCATTTGCGCGGGTAGGTGCTTGGTCACGGCGAATTCCAGTAATCCAAGCCTCATATTGAGATAATATACGAGTCAGCGGTTCAACTTTACGAATTCCACAACATTGGTTAGGATCAACAGTCCATAACGCATCACCGTATTGAAGTGCTTGCTCCTGCGTTGTGAGTTGTGGAGACACACGTACAAACTCTAATCCGTATTTGTCTGCCATTAAATCTCTGGTTTCGTAGGTTTCCTTAAAATGATAATCTGTATCGAGATAAAAGACGTCAGTTGATGGACTAACTTTGTGAAGCATATCAACAAGCACTACATCTTCGGCACCAAAGCTGCAGGCAAAAGTAATGTTAGGAAATGTTTCAACAGCCCAGCGGATAATTTCCTCGGGTGAAGCACTCTCTAATTCTTCGGCCTTTATTCTGATCAAATCTTCTTTCTCAAGCAGGTTCATTAAGGTATTCCTCCATCCAAAATATTAATCGTATGAATAAATGAGGTAAAAGAAGTAATAAAACCAACTATTTCTATATGAAATAGTATATAACTTTTACGGAGGAAGTCAATGAATTTCACCGCTCAGAATTAGTAAATGAATGCAAAAAAAGCCCATTTTTTATTCAAAAGGGGCTTCAGAGTAAAAAATAAAACCCTCGACCATAGAGGCCAAGGGTTGAATTCTTGATAAATATTAACGTTTCGAGAACTGAGGCGCACGACGTGCAGCCTTCAAGCCGTATTTCTTACGTTCCTTCATACGAGGGTCACGAGTCAAGAAACCAGCTTTCTTCAATGCACCGCGATATTCAGGGTCAACTTTAAGCAATGCACGGGAGATACCGTGACGAATTGCTCCAGCTTGACCAGAAATGCCGCCACCATGTGCAAGAACGATTACATCGTAGTTGCCCAGTGTTTCAGTCAGGTTCAAAGGTTGTTTTACGATCATTTTCAGTGTTTCAACACCGAAATATTCGTCCATCTCACGTTTGTTAATGACAATGCGTCCTTCACCCGGTACAAGGCGAACACGTGCTACCGAATGTTTACGACGACCTGTCCCATAGTATTGTACTTGTGCCATGAAACTGTCCTCCTCTATTCTTATCCGCGAAGTTCGTAAACTTCAGGTTTTTGTGCTGCATGTGGATGCTCGGCGCCTGCATATACTTTCAATCTCAGCTTCATGTGGTCCCCTTGACGAGTCTTAGGAATCATACCATGAACAGCGAATTCAATTACGCGTTCTGGTTTAGTGTTCAGCAGAGTTTCAGCATTAGTAACTTTCAAGCCACCTGGGTGCATCGAGTGACGGTAGTATTTCTTGTTTTGCAATTTCTTACCGGTCAAGTGAATTTTCTCAGCGTTGATTACGATAACGAAATCTCCTGTGTCAACGTGTGGAGTGAATTGCGGTTTGTGTTTGCCACGGATCAAAGCAGCGGCTTCGCTGGCCAAACGACCGAGTGTTTTGCCTTCGGCATCAATAATGTGCCAATTGCGTTCAACTTCGTTCGGCTTCGCCATATAGGTGGTACGCATGAATGTTTCCTCCTTGTTCTCGTACGAAAATCTTCTGTTTCGTATATCTTGTTTCTCATTGAATTACAATTATGTGAGTTAAGCAAAGCATTTTTTTGGCATTTCCTTGATCGGGGCTGTGGGATAGCCATCAAGAAAACACAACTTTTATATTACAGTATAAACATAACAAGTGCAAGTGATTTTTAAACATTCAACCTATTATTTAGGAAGAAATTTATAGAAAAAAAGATTCACTTTCGGTCTCATCATATTCTACACTCCACAAAGCCAACCCCTTGGCCATAGCTGTTGGACCAGCAGCTGAACGATCACATGCCGCCAATATATCAGCAACATGATCAGCATCTATTTTACCTTCCCCCACATGGATCAAAGTCCCCATAATAATGCGAACCATATGTTGAAGAAATCCACTACCCGTTATATAAGTTTGGATCACTCCCTGATCTAATGAAGAGGGTCGGCACATACTGCGGTCTACTTCCATATGAGCTTCAAAGATCGTTCGTACATGAGAGGTCTTAGTAGACCTCCGAGAAGCAAACGAAGTGAAGTCATGTGTCCCTAAAATATGCGTTAAGCCTTGCTGCATCGCAGGAATATCCAACTGCACCGGATGGTGAAGCTGCCAGCGCCGTTGAAACGGATCTGGAAACCTGTTGCCGTTAATCGTGTATCGGTAAGTTTTACGCTTAGCTCCTCTACGAGAGTGAAACGTCAGCGGTACTTCCCTAGCCTCAGTAACCACGATATCTTGTGGCAGCCGGGCATTAAGCGCCAGACACCAACGTTCAAGCGGGATTCGAGAGGAGGTCGTAAAGTTAAAAGGCTGACCATAGGCATGTACTCCGGCATCTGTACGACCAGAAGCTGTAATCTTAAGCTCCTCACCCGTCAGATGGAGTATCGCTTGCTCCAGCCGATCCTGAATCGTATTGCCCTGAGGCTGGGTCTGAAAGCCATCATAATTTGTTCCGTCATAATTGACCTTCATCAATAGATTACGCATTCCGTTCTCCTTTATAAACCGTTCAGCAGAAACGTCGATCGAAGCACTGTCTGATCTTATTCACGAGGAAGAAATGGCTTTGCCGTCCCTAGAAGGACGGCATCCATTAACACTTCACTCCATTATTTCAAAAAAAAGAGCCCCTGCGGGAGCTCCTTCAATTGAACCAAGGTGATTCCCACGGTTATTAGTACAGCAGAGTCTTGCGCCTCTGCAGCACAATAACGCTGATATTTCCCCCATCTTTACTCCAAAGAGGGCCGGATGAAAGGGAAGCATCGGAAATCAATACTTGTGATACTACGCGCGGTCTACCAATTCAAGATAAACCATAGGCGCAGCGTCGCCACGACGAGGTCCTAGTTTCAGGATACGAGTGTATCCACCTGGACGCTCCGTGTAACGAGGAGCAATGTCAGAGAACAATTTTTGAATTGCATCTTGTTCACCATCAACAGTCTCGCGGCGAACAAATGCAGCTACTTGACGACGAGCATGAAGATCGCCTTTTTTAGCTTTAGTGATCAACTTTTCAGCGATAGAACGAACTTCTTTCGCTTTAGCTTCCGTTGTTTGGATGCGCTCGTATAAAAATAGATCCGTTACCATGTCGCGAAATAACGCTTTACGCGCACTGGAATCACGGCCCAATTTTTGGTATGCCATGTGTTTTCCCTCCTTTACTGTAGCAATCTGTAGCTATTCTTCTGTACGGAGTCCCAAACCAAGTTCCTCAAGCTTCTCCTGAACTTCTTCCAAAGATTTACGACCAAGGTTACGCACCTTCATCATATCTTCTTCAGTCTTCGTGGTAAGCTCTTGTACGGTATTAATACCAGCACGTTTGAGGCAGTTGTAGGAGCGGACAGAAAGATCAAGCTCTTCGATTGTCATCTCAAGCACTTTTTCTTTTTTGTCTTCTTCTTTTTCAACCATAATTTCGGCGTCTTTCGCTTCGTCCGTAAGACCTACGAACAGTACGAGGTGCTCGTTCAAAATTTTGGCTCCGAGGCTTACAGCCTCTTCCGGTCTAATACTGCCATCTGTCCAAATTTCAAGCGTCAATTTGTCGTAGTTAGTCACTTGACCAACACGTGTATTGTCTATGCCGTAGTTAACGCGTGAAATAGGAGTGTAGATGGAGTCAACCGGGATAACGCCAATTGGCTGATCGTCGCGTTTGTTCCGGTCCGCTTGGACGTAGCCGCGACCACGGCCTGCAAAAATACGCATGTGAAGTCTCGCACCAGGTCCCAGCGTTGCAATGTGAAGATCCGGATTCAGGATCTCAACATCGCTGTCCGCACGGATATCACCTGCGGTAACGATGCCTTCCCCTTCGGCATCAATCTCAAACACTTTTTCCTCGTCTGAATGAATCTTCAAGGACAAGGCTTTAAGGTTTAGAATGATCTCCGTCACATCTTCCATTACGCCTGGAACGGTCGAGAACTCATGCAGAACGCCGTCAATTTGGACCGAAGTCACTGCGGCTCCTGGAAGCGAAGAAAGCAATATCCGGCGAAGTGAATTCCCCAGAGTCGTGCCATACCCACGTTCCAACGGTTCAACTACGAATTTCCCATAGGTACCTTCATCATTAGCTTCTACGGTCTCAATCTTCGGCTTTTCGATTTCTATCACGAGTTTACCCCTCCTTCAACGTCGCTCCTATATGAAACTGTCACCCCATCAGGTGCATCATGTAGTATGCCTAAACACCTATTATTAGCAGATGCGTCAGAATTATACCACATTTACAATACTGATTTCACTATACGCGACGACGTTTCGGCGGACGGCATCCATTGTGAGGAACCGGAGTTACGTCTTTAATAAGGTTAACTTCAAGCCCTGCAGCTTGAAGGGAACGGATGGCTGCTTCGCGGCCCGCGCCCGGTCCTTTAACCATAACCTCAACCGATTTCATGCCGTGCTCCATAGCTGCTTTAGCTGCTGATTCAGCTGCCATTTGCGCTGCGAATGGAGTCGACTTACGGGAACCTTTAAATCCTTGGCCGCCGGAGCTTGCCCAGGAAATTGCATTTCCGTGTGGATCTGTGATGGTAACGATGGTGTTGTTGAACGTGGAACGAATATGTGCCACGCCGGATTCGATATTTTTACGGTCGCGACGTTTAGTACGTACGACTTTTTTCGGTTTAGCCATTGTCTCTTATCCCCCCTTATTATTTCTTCTTGTTTGCTACCGTACGACGCGGGCCTTTCCGGGTACGGGCATTGGTTTTAGTACGTTGACCGCGAACAGGCAATCCACGACGGTGACGAACACCGCGGTAACAGCCGATCTCAGTTAGACGTTTAATATTCAAGGAAATTTCACGACGCAGGTCACCTTCAACCTTAACCGTTTTGTCGATCGTTTCACGCAGTTTGCTGACTTCATCTTCCGTCAAATCACGGACACGTGTATTAGCGCTAATGCCTGTTTCATTAAGAATTTTCTGAGAAGTCGTTTTACCGATTCCGAAAATATAAGTCAAGGCGATCTCAACGCGTTTGTCACGTGGCAAATCCACTCCAGCTATACGAGCCATTTTACGCTACACCCCCTTCTTAACCTTGTTTTTGTTTGTGTTTCGGATTTTCGCAAATCACCATAACAGTCCCTTTGCGGCGGATTACTTTACATTTCTCGCAAATGGGCTTTACAGAAGGTCTTACCTTCATGTTAATTACCTCCTCAAAGTTTTGCGAAGCAAAACTTTTTTCGTAGTTCCCATCTATTTACGGTAAGTTATACGACCTTTTGATAAATCATAAGGCGATAACTGCACGACCACTTTGTCTCCGGTCAAAATACGGATAAAGTGCATCCGCAGTTTACCGGATACATGGGCAAGTATTTGATGACCGTTCTCAAGCTCAACCTTAAACGTTGCATTTGGCAACGGTTCAAGGACAGTACCTTCTACTTCAATGACATCTTCCTTAGCCACAGTTAGTCTCCTTTCTCATCAGCACTTATTCCGGTGGGTCCAGCATACTTCATGACTGCGTAACGCAGCTTTCCGTTTGTTACCCGGCCAGTTTCTTCCAAACTGTTCACAACCTCACTGCTGATGAAGGGTATGAGCTCAAGATGAAGAATATTCTTCTTCTTTGGCCCATCAAACTTACGTTTGTCTCCATCTGCAATGTATACAAATCTGCTATCAACAACTGCGATAACAACGGCTGCCTCTCCGGCATCTTTGCCTTTGAGAATTCTCACTAATTGACCAACCTGCGGGCTGCTCACAGTATTCAAGAGGAGATCACCTACGCATTCAGTTTTGTGAAAATTTCCATGCCGTCCGGAGTAACTGCTACTGTATGCTCAAAGTGGGCACATAGTGAGCCATCAACCGTAACGACAGTCCAGTTATCTTCCAGCGTTCTGACATGTCTCTTCCCTACGTTTACCATCGGCTCAATCGCGAGTACCATACCCGGTTTCAGACGTGGTCCGCGGTCCGCTATGCCATAATTCGGAATTTGCGGTTCTTCATGCAGTTTTGCCCCAATGCCATGACCAACATACTCGCGTACGACTGAGAAACCAGCCTCTTCGATGTATTGTTGAATAGCATGGGAGATTGTAAACAAGCGCACATCCGGCTTGACTAACGCCAGTCCCGCGTACAAGGAGCCTTCCGTAACGTCCAGCAAACGCTGAGCTTCTTCGGAAATGCTGCCCACACCGTAGGTCCAGGCGGAATCACCGTGATAACCGCGGTATTCTGCACCGATATCCAGCGTTACTATATCGCCTTCGATCAGTTTGCGTTTACCTGGAAATCCATGCACTAATTGTTCGTTGACTGAAGCGCAAATGCTGGCAGGAAAACCGTTGTAGCCTTTGAAAGACGGCACAGCACCTTGACTGCGAATGTATTGATCGGCGATTCTGTCGAGCTCCCCCGTTGTAATGCCAGGCTCAATGGCTTCAGCAATTAGACGGTGACTCTCGGCAACAATACGACCAGCTTCCCTCATAAAGGCAAGTTCCTGTTCGGATTTACAAATGATCATTACATTAACCCCGCAATAAAGATGCGATTTCAGAAGAAACGACATTGATTTCGTTTTCTCCATTTACCTGACGCAAAAGACCTTTATTATCATAAAACGCAAGCAGCGGCGCTGTCTTATTATCATACTCATCCAGACGCTTGCCTACACTTTCTTCGTTGTCATCCGGACGTTGATACAATTCACCGCCATCAATGTCGCAAATGCCATCTTGCTTCGGCGGGTTGAAGATTAAATGGTAGGATGCTCCGCAAACTGTACAAATGCGACGTCCAGTAAGACGTGCCATCAGTAGTCCACGGTCAACATTCAAGTTGATGACATGATCCAAAGAAGTGTTCAAACGGCTAAGAATTTCATCCAGCGCTTCCGCTTGCGAAAGAGTTCTTGGAAAACCATCCAATAGAAATCCTTTTTCGCAATCGGACTGCTGAAGCCGTTCTTCAACTATGCCAATGGTCACATCATCTGGTACAAGCAAACCTTGATCAATAAAGGATTTGGCCTTCAATCCAACTGGAGTCTCTTGTTTGATAGCCAAACGGAAAGCGTCTCCTGTCGATATATGAGGAATTCCAAATTCTTTAATGATTTCAGCTGCTTGTGTTCCCTTGCCTGCCCCAGGAGGGCCCATGAATAATATGTTCACGATTTCTCTCTCCCCCCAAAAGTTCGCCACCAAGCAAGAAACAGCACAATAGGTGCCGGGAAGAATAAAATCTTAAGCTTCACCGGAACCTATCGCCTATTTATTGATGAAGCCTTTGTAATGGCGTTTGATCAATTGGCTCTCGATCTGCTTCATAGTATCCAATGCCACACCGATTACGATTAGCAGTGAAGTACCGCCAATTCGAACTTCTTTAGGCAATCCAGATAAAGCACCGAAGAACATCGGCAATACAGAGATCAAAGCCAGGAACAATGCGCCGGACATAGTCAGACGAGACATTACTCTAGTCAAATACTTCTCAGTAGCTTTACCAGGACGGATACCTGGAATGTAACCACCATTCTTCTTCATGTTATCAGCCATCTGTTGAGGATTCATCTGCACGAACGTATAGAAGAACGTGAACCCGATGATCATCACTACATACAGAAGCATACCAAGTGGTGCATCAGTTGCCAAATACTTAGCAATCCATTGAGCCCAGGCATGTGTTGACCAGAAACTGGAGAGAACAACTGGGAACTGAAGCAGTGATACGGCGAAGATAACCGGAATTACACCAGCCGCATTAATTTTCAGCGGAATGTGCGTATTCTGTCCACCGTACATCTTGTTGCCGACTACGCGTTTAGCGTATTGAACAGGAATCTTCCGAATACCTTGCTGTACGAAGATAACTGCTGTAATAATCGCTACAATCACAATCAGCACAATAACGACTTTAAGAATATTCAGGAACACTTGATCCGGCTGAATAAAGCTTGAGTTAGCCGTACTCGTGATATATCCCGGGATAGCGGCGACGATTCCCGCAAAAATCAGGATCGAAATCCCGTTCCCGATTCCCTTTTCGGTAATCTGTTCACCAAGCCACATCAGGAAAGAAGTACCAGCCGTCAAGATAATGGCAACCAGTAAGTAGTCAGCAAATGTCGCATTCGGCATCATTTGAGTTCCATAAATCCGGTTAAACCCTATCGACGTAGCAAAACCTTGGATCAGGGCCAAAATCACAGTACCATAACGAGTGATTTGCGCCAGTTGTTTTTTACCGTGCTCCCCTTGTTTAGCCCATTCAGCAAACTTAGGAACAACATCCATCGACAGCAATTGCACAATGATGGATGCTGTAATGTACGGATAAATACTGATCGCAAATATCGAGAAGTTTTTGAGCGCTCCGCCCGAGAAGGTGTTCAAAAGTCCCATCAAAGCGTCACCGCTCTGATTTGCTGTTTCCAGTACATCTTTGTTCACACCAGGAACCGGTACAAACGAACCGATACGGTAGATAATCAGAATGAACAAGGTAAACAGGATCTTTTTGCGCAAATCTTCCACATGCCAGATATTCTTAAGCGTCTTGAACATTAGATCACCTCGGTTTTACCGCCGGCAGCCTCGATTTTCTCTACCGCAGATTGAGAGAACTTATTTGCTTGTACAGTCAATTTAACGGTTAACTCACCATTGCCGAGAATCTTAATGCCGCTTTTGGAATTCTTGACAACACCAGTTTCAAGCAACAACTGCGGAGTCACTTCAGTTCCTTCTGCAAAGCTATTCAGATCTTCAAGGTTCACAATCGCGTACTCTTTACGGGTAGGATTAATGAAACCACGTTTAGGCAGACGACGATAGAGTGGATTTTGTCCACCCTCGAAGCCCGGACGAACACCACCGCCAGAACGTGAGTTTTGACCTTTGTGACCGCGACCGGAAGTTTTACCATTTCCGCTACTTGGACCACGACCAACGCGATTGCGTTCTTTTCGTGAACCAGGAGCCGGAGCAAGTTCATGTAACTTCATCGTTTGCACCTCCTTATGTTTGTTAATTTATGCGAGGCGTTTAGCCTTCAATTTCAGTTACAGATAGCAAGTGACTCACTTTATTGATCATTCCGCGAATTGCAGGACTGTCATTGTGAACCACTGTCGTGTTGAGTTTACGTAGGCCGAGCGTCTTAACAGTAACACGTTGTGTTTCTGGACGTCCGATTACACTACGTACGAGGGTAATTTGCAATTTTGCCATTGACGTTCCCCTCCTTAACCGCGCAATTCTTCGACAGATTTGCCGCGAAGTTTCGCGACCTCTTCAATGCGTTTCAGACGGGATAGTCCCTCCAAAGTTGCATTGACCATATTCATGGAATTCGAAGAACCCAGTGATTTTGTCAAAATGTCGCCAACGCCTGCCAATTCCAATACTGCACGAACTGGACCGCCAGCGATAACGCCAGTACCCTCTGATGCTGGTTTCAGCAACACACGTCCTGCGCCGAAGTGGCCAGTAACGAGATGGGGAATCGAAGTTCCTACGATTGGAATGTGAATCAGGTTTTTCTTGGCGTCTTCAATGCCTTTACGGATGGCATCCGGAACTTCGCCGGCTTTACCGATACCAGCACCGACGTAGCCATTGCCATCGCCCACAACAACGAGTGCACTAAAGCTGAAACGGCGTCCGCCTTTTACAACTTTTGCTACACGGTTAATGTGTACAACTCTTTCTGTCAGTTCTAAACTGTTCGGATCTACACGCAAGTCGTTAACCTCCTTTTAAGAATTATTCTAGAATTCAAGACCAGCTTCACGAGCTGCGTCAGCCAATGCTTGAATCCGTCCATGGTACAAGTAACCTCCGCGGTCGAATACGACCACTGCATAGCCTTTTTCTTTAGCGCGCTCAGCGACCAATTGGCCAACTTTTGCTGCAGCTTCAACGCTGCCGCCATTACCGATATTAGCACTCAATTCTTTATCAAGAGTAGAAGCGGATACGATAGTAACCCCTTTAACATCATCGATCAGTTGAGCGTAGATGTGTTTCGAAGAACGGAACACGTTCAAACGTGGACGCTCAGTAGTACCCTGGATCTTCTTACGAACACGCAGGTGTCTTTTGAGACGAGCCTTGTTTTTATCTTCTTTTGTAATCATGACTTCCCTTTCACTCCCTTCAGTTTGCCGTAAACAGCTTCACTTTAAGATGCACGGGGTATCTTACAATTAAGTTTAAACTGGTTATTTCTTCTTACCAGCTTTACCTTCTTTGCGGATGATACGCTCGCCTTCATATTTGATACCTTTACCTTTATACGGTTCTGGTTCACGAACGGAACGAATTTTAGCAGCGTATGCGCCAACGCGTTCTTTATCGATACCTTTAACGATGATCTTCGTGTTCGCAGGAACTTCGAACTCGATACCTGCTTCCGGTGTAATTTCAACCGGATGTGAGTAACCAACGTTCAGAACGATTTTATCTCCGGATTTGCTTGCACGATATCCGACCCCAACCAATTCCAGAGATTTCGAGAAACCTTCAGTCACGCCTGCTACCATGTTGCTGACAACGGAGCGGGTTGTGCCGTGAAGTGAACGATGCAATTTGTTATCCGACGGACGAACAACGGTAATTTCGTTATTTTCAACTGTAACCTTCATGTCTTTATGAAGCTCACGAGTCAAAGAACCTTTTGGACCTTTTACTGTAATAACGGCGTTGTCCAAAGTGACATCTACACCGCTAGGTACTGCGATTGGTTTACGACCAATACGAGACATGTGTTGCACCTCCTTATCTTGTGACGTTTATTACCAAATGTAGCAGACAACTTCTCCGCCAGATTTTGATTGACGAGCTTCTTTGTCGGTCATAACTCCCTTAGATGTGGAGATAATCGCGATTCCAAGACCACCGAGTACACGAGGCACTTCATTGCTCTTCGTGTATACGCGAAGGCCTGGTTTACTGATTCTTTTCAAACCAGAAATAACACGCTCTTGGTTAGGGCCGTATTTCAAGAAGATACGGATAATCCCTTGTTTGCTATCTTCAACGAATTCCGCATCGCGGATGAAACCTTCACGCTTCAAAATGTCAGCGATTTGTTTCTTCATAGTAGAAGCAGGCATTTCTACCGTTTCGTGACGCACAATGTTAGCGTTACGAATACGAGTAAGCATATCTGCAATAGGATCAGACATAGTCATGTGTGTAAACCTCCTTCCCGTTTATAAACTTCTTACCAACTTGCTTTTTTCACGCCAGGGATCTGGCCTTTATAAGCTAATTCACGGAAACAAATTCTGCAAATTTTGAACTTTTGCAGTACCGAATGTGGACGACCACAACGTTCGCAACGTGTATATGCACGTACTTTAAACTTAGGCGTACGTTGTTGTTTAACTTTCATCGAAGTTTTTGCCACTTAGCCTGACACCTCCTAAACATTTTCGGAGAAAATGGATTAACCGACTTTATTTTGCGAAAGGCATTCCCAGCTGACCCAGCAGCTCGCGGGATTCCTCGTCCGTCTTAGCAGTAGTTACAATAACGATGTCCATACCGCGGACTTTATCCACTTTGTCATATTCGATCTCCGGGAAGATCAATTGTTCTTTAAGACCAAGTGTGTAGTTACCACGGCCGTCAAAGGCTTTAGTGGAAACACCACGGAAGTCACGTACGCGTGGAAGCGTTACGTTGAACAATTTGTCCAAGAAGTAATACATACGCTCACCGCGTAGTGTTACTTTAACCCCAATCGGCATATTTTCGCGTAGTTTGAAACCAGCGATGGATTTTTTAGCTTTAGTGATTACTGGTTTTTGACCAGCGATCAACTGCATGTCATTAACTGCAGCATCAAGTACTTTGGAGTTTTGAACAGCGTCACCCACACCCATGTTGATGACAACCTTCTCGATCTTAGGCACTTGCATAACAGTTGTATAGTTAAACTTCTGCATCAAAGCAGGTGTTATTTCATTGAGATAACGTTCTTTCATTCTTGCTGCCATGAAGATTTAACCTCCTTTCTTAAGGGCTAGATTAGTCGATAATCTCTCCGGATCTTTTTGCAATCCGAACTTTTTTACCGTTGTCCAATACTTTGTAACCGATACGTGTTACTTTGCCGGTCTTCGGATCGATGTGCATTACGTTGGACACATGAATCGAAGCTTCCTGCTCAATAATTCCACCCTGTGGATTCAGCTGGTTCGGCTTTTGGTGTTTCTTCACCATATTGACGCCTTCTACCAGAACGCGGTTTTCACGAGGATAAGCAGCGATGACACGGCCTTTTTTGCCTTTGTCTTTACCACTAATCACAAGCACCACATCATCTTTCTTCACGTGCAGTTTATTGTTATGGGATTCCAGAACTTTTTTCACTCTAGGCATTTATTACACCTCCTATAACTAACCTTCAACTTATTGGTGCTCGTGTTTATTAGATTACTTCCGGTGCCAAGGAAACGATCTTCATGTAGTCTTTATCGCGAAGTTCGCGAGCAACTGGTCCAAAGATACGTGTTCCACGAGGGCTTCTGTCGTCTTTAACAACAACAGCTGCATTTTCGTCGAATGCGATGTAAGATCCATCTTTACGACGAACGGAACGTTTCGTACGAACAACTACCGCTCTAACAACATCACCTTTTTTGACAACGCCGCCTGGTGTTGCTTGTTTTACGGAACAAACGATCAAATCACCGATTGCTGCTGTACGGCGTCCAGTACCACCCAGTACGCGGATACACATCAGTTCCTTCGCACCAGAGTTGTCAGCCACATGCAAACGTGTAAATGGTTGAATCATTATAATTTCCTCCTTCCGGAAAAACTCTTTTGATTATCTTAGATGATAACCGCTTTTTCAACCACTTCAACTAGTCTCCAACGTTTGTCCTTGGACAACGGACGAGTTTCCATGACTTTTACGGTATCGCCAATTTTCGCAACGTTTTCCTCATCATGTGCTTTGAATTTCTTCGTAGACTTGATGCGTTTGTGGTACAAGTTGTGTTTCTTATAGGTTTCAACAGCGACTACGATGGTTTTATCCATTTTATCACTGACCACTTTACCGATTAGCACTTTACGTGCATTACGTTCTTCGCTCATTAGTTAGCCTCCTTCCTGAATACGGATCTGAGATCCGTCTCACTTAACTAATCCCAAGCACTCTTTGATGGATCACGGTTTTAGCACGAGCTATTTCCTTACGCACGTCACGAATCCGAGTCGGGTTGTCCAGTTGGCCTGTTGCCAATTGAAAACGGAGATTAAAAAGTTCCTCTTTGAATCCAGCGATCTTTTGTTCAATCTCAGCAGTGGTTAAGTTGCGAAGTTCATTAGCTTTCATTTGCTTCACCACCCAATTCTTCACGTTTCACAAACTTAGTCTTAACAGGCAGCTTGTGAGCGGCAAGACGCATCGCTTCACGAGCGATTTCTTCCGACACGCCTCCGAGTTCGAACATAATCTTGCCCGGTTTAACTACGGCTACCCATTTCTCAACGTTACCTTTACCACTACCCATACGAACCTCGAGAGGCTTTTGAGTAATAGGCTTATCTGGGAAAATCTTGATCCAAACTTGACCGCCACGTTTGATATAACGTGTCATCGCGATACGAGCAGCTTCGATCTGACGGTTAGTGATCCAAGACGGTTCCATTGCAACTAGGCCGAATTCGCCGAAGTTCAATTCAGTACCGCCTTTTGCCATACCCTTCATGTGTCCGCGTTGTTGCTTGCGGTGTTTTACGCGTTTTGGTACCAACATGATTAGTTGCCTCCTTCCTGAGCAGCTTGTTTCTTAGCTGGGGGAAGAACTTCTCCACGGTAGATCCATACTTTTACGCCGATAAGACCGTAAGTTGTATGTGCTTCAGCCGTTCCGTAATCGATATCGGCACGAAGCGTATGAAGTGGAACTGTTCCTTCGCTATAACCTTCTGAACGAGCGATCTCGGCTCCGCCAAGACGTCCGCCTACTTGAGTTTTAATCCCTTTTGCGCCAGAACGCATAGTTCTTTGAATCGCTTGTTTGAGTGCACGACGGAACGATACACGACGTTCCAATTGTTGAGCAATGCTCTCAGCTACAAGAATTGCATCCAATTCAGGGTGCTTGATTTCATTGATATTGATGTGTACTTTTTTGCCACCAGCGATTGCTGTAACTGCGCTGCGAAGTACTTCTACTTCTGCTCCGCCCTTACCAATAACCATACCTGGTTTAGCAGTATGAATTGTAACGTTCACTCGGCTAGCCGCTCTTTCGATCTCGATATGGGAAACAGCGGAATCCTTCAACTTACCTTTAAGGTATTCCCGGATTTTGACGTCTTCCATCAGAAGAGTACCGAAATCTTTTCCTGCATACCATTTAGATTCCCAATCGCGAATAATACCGATTCGGAGTCCGATTGGATTTACCTTTTGACCCACGTGTTATCCCTCCTTATTTCTCAGATACCACCAGTGTAATGTGGCTCGTGCGTTTATTGATCCGACTTGCGCGGCCCATGGCGCGCGGACGGAAACGTTTCATAGTAGGTCCTTGGTTAACGAAAACCTCGCTAACGAACAAACTGTTCACGTCCAAAGAATAGTTATGCTCAGCATTCGCAATTGCCGAATTAAGCAACTTCTCAACGACCGGAGAAGCGGATTTCGGAGTGTGGCGAAGAATTGCAATTGCTTCCCCCACTTGCTTACCACGAATCAAGTCAACAACCAGTTTCGCTTTACGAGCGGAAATCCGCACCGATCTTGCATGTGCTTTTGCTTCCATTGTTTAACCTCCTTTCAAACAGAGACCTTATTATTATCTTCTTGTTTTCTTATCGTCACCCGCGTGGCCTTTGTAAGTACGTGTTGGCGCGAACTCGCCCAACTTGTGACCTACCATATCTTCTGTTACGTATACAGGCACGTGTTTACGGCCGTCATATACACCAAACGTATGTCCGATAAACTGAGGGAAAATGGTTGAGCGACGGGACCAAGTTTTAACTACAACCTTTTTCTCAGCCTCGTTCAGTTCCTCAACTTTTTTAAGCAGGTAGCCATCGATAAACGGCCCCTTCTTTAAACTGCGACCCATGTGTGAATCCTCCCTTCATCCGGTTCTTCAAACCGCGAATCGACGCTTCGCGCTTTATTAACTTGCCAGAAGCGTCTTATTTAGTGCGGCGGCGAACGATATATTTATCAGATGCCTTGTTTTTCTTACGCGTTTTGTAACCAAGGGTTGGTTTGCCCCATGGAGACATAGGCGATTTACGTCCGATTGGAGCGCGGCCTTCACCACCACCGTGTGGGTGATCGTTAGGGTTCATTACTACACCGCGAACTTCAGGGCGACGGCCCAGCCAGCGACTACGTCCAGCTTTACCGATTTTGATCAATTCGTGATCTTCGTTACCTACGGAACCGATAGTTGCACGGCATACGCTAAGGATCTTGCGAACCTCACCGGATGACAAACGAACGGAACAGTATTTTTCTTCTTTACCAAGCAATTGAGCTTCTGTACCAGCAGCACGAACCAATTGTCCGCCTTTACCTGGTTTCAACTCGATGTTGTGGATAACTGTACCCACTGGAATGTTTTCCAGTGCAAGTGTGTTACCAATTTTGATGTCGGCTGTTGGGCCGGACTCTACTTTATCCCCAACTTTTAGGCCTTTAGGAGCGATGATATAACGTTTCTCTCCATCAGCATAGTGGATCAAAGCAATATTAGATGTACGGTTCGGGTCATACTCGATTGTAGCAACGCTACCTGGTATGCCGTCTTTAGTACGTTTGAAGTCAATAATACGGTATTTACGTTTGTGTCCGCCGCCATGGTGACGAACCGTAATTTTACCTTGGTTGTTGCGTCCCGCATGTTTGAACAGCGGAGAAAGCAACGATTTCTCTGGCTGGTTTGTTGTGATTTCTTCAAACGTAGACACAGACATGTGTCGTCTTGCCGGAGAGGTCGGTTTGTACTTTTTGATTGGCACTATAGTTTCCTCCTTACTTTAAGAGTATTATTCTACCGCTTCAAAGAATTCAAGCGGTTTGCTGTCCGGGCTAAGCTTAACGATGGCTTTTTTCCACTCTGGAGTGTAACCAGAATATTTACCATAACGTTTCAATTTGCCAGGTACGCGCATTGTGTTCACATTAGTTACTTTTACTTTGAAAATAGCCTCGACAGCTTTTTTGATTTCGGTTTTGTTAGCACGGATATCCACTTCAAAAGCGTATTTCATTTCGCTCATGTAGTCGGAAGTACGTTCCGTAATCACCGGACGTTTGATAATATCACGAGGATCTTTCATTACGCGAACACCTCCTCTACCTTCAGAACTGCTTCTTTAGTGATGATCAGTTTGTCGTACGTTAGTACGTCAAGAACATTAATGCCGTCAGCCGCTACGAATTTCACCCCAGGGATGTTACGAGCGGAAAGCGCTACGTTATCATCATAGCTAGTTGCTACGATCAACGCTTTACGATCTACTTTCAGGTTGTTCAAGATTGCTGCGAATTCTTTCGTCTTCGGAGCATTCATTGTCAAGCTATCCAATACGATAATGTCATTCTCGAGTACTTTCGAGGACAAAGCGGATTTGATGGCCAAACGACGAACCTTCTTAGGCAGTTTCCAGGAATAGCTACGTGGTGTTGGTCCGAAGACAACGCCGCCGCCTTTCCATTGTGGAGAACGAATGGAGCCTTGACGAGCGCGACCTGTACCTTTTTGTTTCCAAGGTTTACGTCCACCGCCACGAACTTCAGAACGTCCTTTTACTTTGTGTGTACCACGACGCAGGGAAGCTCTTTGCATAAGCGCAGCTTCATGTAGAACGTGCTCATTCGGTTCAATACCGAATACTGTATCGCTCAGTTCCACTTCACCAACTTCGTTGCCACTAATATTAAAAAGTGTTACTTTTGGCATTTCATGTTCCTCCTTTCTTCAGTAATTATTTCTTAACGGTTTGTTTAACTTTCACGAAGCTGTTTTTAGGACCTGGGATAGCGCCTTTTACCAGCAATACGTTACGTTCAACATCAACCTTGATAATTTCAAGCTTTTGAACCGTAATAGTCGTGTGACCCATATGTCCTGGAAGGCGTTTGCCCTTAGGAACACGGTTAGCTTGGATAGAACCCATGGAACCTGGTCTTCTGTGGTAACGCGATCCGTGTGCCATTGGTCCGCGGCTTTGTCCCCAACGTTTGATGTTACCTTGGAAACCTTTACCTTTAGATGTGCCAGTTACGTCAACAAATTCGCCCTCAGCAAAAATATCAGCTTTCAGTTCTTGTCCAACCTCGAGAGACCCGAGGTCAACACCGCGAATTTCACGAACGTAGCGCTTAGGTGTTGCATTTGCCTTTTTGGCGTGACCCTGTTCAGGCTTATTGGAGCGTTTTTCTTTTTTATCAGAAAAGCCCAATTGCACTGCTTCATATCCGTCGATATTCAGGTCTTTCTTTTGCAGTACTACACAAGGTCCTGCTTCGATAACAGTAACAGGAATTACGTTACCTTCTGGAGTAAACACTTGAGTCATACCGAGTTTTTTTCCTAAGATACCTTTCAATGTTGACACCTCTTTTCTTTTCCTAAGTTGCTAAAAATGAATTACAATTTGATTTCGATATCTACACCGGACGGTAGATCCAAGCGCATCAAGGCATCCACAGTTTGTGGTGTTGGGTTCACAATATCGATCAAACGTTTGTGAGTCCGTTGCTCAAACTGTTCACGGGAATCCTTGTACTTGTGTACCGCACGGAGAATAGTAATGATTTGCTTCTCAGTTGGTAACGGAATCGGCCCGGATACACCTGCACCCGAACGTTTTGCTGTTTCAACAATCTTCTCAGCGGATTGATCAAGAATTCTGTGGTCGTATGCTTTCAAGCGAATACGAATTTTTTGCTTTGCCATTTTAGTCCCTCCTTCTATCGCCCAATTTGGTATCGGACATACTCCGTGAAAATTTTCTGACCTCGTCCCCATGGCAAAGGGGCCGGGTGTGTCAGTAACCTCTCACATCATCGCAACGTCTCAGAACAACATTTATTATTATATATAATAGGCGGCAGTATTGCAAGCTAAAATAACAAAACAACGCATATTTTTTTCATATGTTGTTTTGTTTCTATTATATAGGTTAGAGATTCTCAGTTACAGACTTGAAAAACTCAGCTGACTCCGCTGTTTGCGCTGTTGCTGAACCAATTCCTTCTATAGTCTGAATCAATGTCCTTATTTCTTCTTCTACTACAACTATCTCCTGTGTGCTACTACTCATCGCCTCTACAATATCGGAAAACAAAAGACTAGTCTCAAGAGATTGATGCTTTCCACTTTTGGTTAGCTCTTGCACCTTACGTATCTCATCAACAACCTGTTGTGTGAGACTGCCCGATTTATTAGTTAGCTCCACGATCTGAATTACAGTATTCTTCGTATCTTCTGCCAACCGACTAACTTCTTGGGCAACTACACTAAACCCTCTACCGTGCTCTCCGGCTCTAGCAGCTTCTATTGTTGCATTAAGAGAAAGGATTTTAGTTTGATCAGCTATATCTTTCACTGAGTTTACGATTTTTTGTATTTGTTTAGAGGAATTGCTTAATTCATAAATGGAGTGTTCCATCTCACTAGTGCTTTGATAAATAAGGTTAATCTGTCCTGTTAAGCTATCCAAATGTTCATGTCCATCTGTAGCCAGCCCCTGTGACTCTACAGAGGATCTAGCTGTACGTTGGAATGTTCTACTTACTTCATTACTACTGGCTACCAGCTGCTTCACAGCGGCATTTGTATCGATGCTAAAATCTATTAATTCGCTGCTAAATTCAGCAATTTTCTGCTTTAATTCATTTTTAACCAATAAGTACTGTTGTTCTTTTTCTTTGACGTTCTCTTTCTCGTATTCCTCTAAAACAAGTTGTTGCTCGAGGTTTAGCAGCTTAGTCACAGTCTGAACTACTTGTAGGCGTGCTTTGTCATCATTGGTTTCTTTATAGATAACTTGTATAAATACGTTCTGAAGATTTTGAAAAGCGGATAAGTACCATTTCGGCTCAAGTCCGACCCTTTTATGAATATTAGCAATCTTCAAGCGCTTTGCTATGTATTCATCATCAACTTTGCCATCAAAAATTTCAATGATATGCTCTCGGAGCGTTGTTTTCAATCTCTCGATGCTGCTATGCTTCAAAATTATGGCCTCAAGCTTATTAACACCTAACACCGAATTGTAAAATTGATCAGTAATGTAGTCTATATTCTGTTCAACAATAGGCTTCACCCTACGCAATAAATTCAAATCTGATTCAGTTAGATCAATCATCTTCATTTGTTCATTGAGCTCGCCATGACCTTCAATAGTATGAAATAAAAACTCAGTAGGCTTGCTCTGATCCTTGATATCTAAGGAATGAGAGGCAGGAGAATCCACATTGTTATTACGTGCAGTTAGCGCATGCATGAAGGAAAAAGGACATTTCCCCATATTACCACTCTCCCTTAATTCCTATATTTTTACATTATTAATCCTCCTTCATTTTACTCTATGATTAGTATAATTGTAAACAATTGATTGATGTATTTTGACGAATTATGTAGAAACAACTCATATTAATACGTTTTATTTATCATTAAATGTCGAAAAATAAATTATGATTTTCTGAACACAAAAAGCCCCGGATTCTCCGCAAGAAGAATCCGGGGCACTATGATTCAGAGTCTACCCGCAGATAGAATCTAATTTATTTTTGGATGGAAGCTACGCTACCTGCTCCAACTGTACGGCCACCTTCGCGAATGGAGAATTTAGTACCTTCTTCAATAGCGATAGGGGAGATCAAAGCAACAGTTACAGTGATGTTATCACCAGGCATAACCATTTCAGTACCTTCTGGCAAGTTGATGATGCCAGTTACGTCAGTTGTACGGAAGTAGAACTGTGGACGGTAACCAGTGAAGAATGGTTTGTGACGTCCGCCTTCTTCTTTAGTCAAAACGTAGATTTGAGCAGTGAACTCAGTGTGTGGTTTAACAGAGTTCGGTTTAGCCAATACTTGGCCACGCTCGATCATAGTACGGTCTACACCACGAAGCAAAGCTCCGATGTTGTCGCCCGCTTGAGCGGAATCCAGCAATTTACGGAACATTTCTACGCCCGTAACTACGGATTTCTTAGTTTCTTCGTGAATACCAACGATTTCGATTTCTTCTCCGACTTTAACTGTTCCGCGTTCTACGCGACCAGTTGCCACAGTACCGCGGCCAGTGATGGAGAATACATCTTCGACAGGCATCAAGAATGGTTTGTCAGTTTGACGCTCTGGAAGTGGAATGTACTCGTCGATTGTTTCGAACATTTCAACAATCTTCTTAGCATATTCACCATCTGGGTTTTGAAGAGCTTCACGAGCAGAACCACGAATGATTGGAGTGTCGTCGCCTGGGAAGTCATACTCGCTCAGCAAGTCACGAACTTCCATTTCAACCAATTCCAACAACTCTTCGTCTTCAACCATGTCGCATTTGTTCAAGAAAACAACGATGTATGGAACACCTACTTGACGGGACAACAGGATGTGCTCGCGAGTTTGTGGCATAGGGCCATCAGCTGCGGATACAACCAGGATAGCTCCGTCCATTTGCGCTGCGCCAGTGATCATGTTTTTAACATAGTCGGCGTGACCAGGGCAGTCTACGTGAGCGTAGTGACGGTTAGGAGTTTCATATTCAACGTGGGAAGTGGAGATTGTGATACCACGTTCGCGCTCTTCAGGAGCTTTGTCGATTTGATCGAATGCGATAGCTGCGCCACCGTAAGTTTTGGACAATACAGTAGTGATTGCAGCAGTCAGAGTCGTTTTACCATGGTCGACGTGACCAATAGTACCGATGTTAACGTGCGGTTTGTTACGTTCAAACTTTGCCTTTGCCATTTGAACAGTTCCTCCTTAATGTGGGGTTCCTTATATTTGAGCCGTCCGCCTATATGTTTATCTTAGATGACTGAGTGTTTATACCCGGACGGCAAGTTAAAACTAGTAATTATTCTACGCCTTTGTTCTTAGCAGCGATCTCTTCCGCAATGGATTTAGGAACTTCTTCATAGTGAGAAAGCTCCATTGAGAATACGCCACGTCCTTGAGTACCAGAACGTAGAGTTGTAGAGTATCCGAACATTTCGGAAAGAGGCACCTTAGCACGGATAATTTGCGCTCCACCACGGGAATCCATACCTTCGATACGGCCACGGCGGGAGTTCAGCATACCCATAACATCACCCATATATTCCTCAGGAACAGTTACTTCTACTTTCATGATTGGCTCAAGCAGGACAGGTTTACACTTGTCTTTAGCTGCTTTAAGTGCCATCGAGCCGGCAATTTTAAATGCCATTTCGTTGGAATCGACATCATGGTAAGAACCATCAACGATGGTAGCTTTAACGTCTACAAGCGGGAAGCCTGCAAGTACGCCGTTTTTCATTTGTTCTTCGATACCCGCAAGTGCAGGAGCGATGTACTCTCTAGGAACCGAGCCACCAACAACCTTACTTTCGAATTTGCTACCAGTACCTGGCTCGAGGGGTTCAAATTCAACCCATACGTGACCGTATTGACCACGACCACCAGATTGGCGTACAAATTTACCTTCGACGCGAGCAGGTGCCTTGAACGTTTCGCGGTAAGCAACCTGTGGTTTACCCACATTGGTTTCTACTTTGAACTCACGACGCATACGGTCGATGATGATGTCCAAGTGAAGTTCACCCATACCAGCCAGGATAGTTTGGCCTGTTTCTTCATCAGTATGAGCACGAAGAGTTGGATCCTCTTCAGTCAATTTACCGAGAGCAACGCCCAATTTATCTTGGTCAGCTTTTGTTTTTGGTTCAACAGCGATTTCGATAACCGGATCAGGGAAGTTCATTGATTCCAGAATTACTGGATGCTTCTCATCACACAGTGTATCACCTGTACTGGTGTCTTTCAAACCAACTGCTGCAGCGATGTCGCCAGAATACACGATGGAAATCTCTTGACGGCTGTTAGCATGCATTTGAAGAATACGACCAATACGTTCACGCTTGTTCTTAGTAGCGTTAACTACGTAAGATCCGGACTCTAGAATACCAGAGTATACACGGAAGAACGTAAGTTTACCTACATAAGGGTCAGTCATGATTTTAAATGCCAAAGCTGCAAACGGTTCTTCATCCGAAGAATGACGAACTGCTTCAGTTCCATCATCAAGATGTCCAGTGATAGCTGGAACGTCAAGAGGAGATGGCAAGTAATCAACAACTGCATCCAGCATAAGCTGAATTCCTTTGTTACGGTAGGAGGATCCAACAATTACAGGGAACAATTTAACTTCAACTACGCCTTTGCGCAGTGCAGCTTTAATTTCCGGAACTGTAATTTCTTCGCCTTCCAGGTACTTCATAGTCAGATCTTCATCAAGTTCAGCAACTTTCTCGATCAACTCGAGACGCAGCTCCTCAACTTTGGCCAAATATTCTTCCGGAATATCCGTTACTTCGATGTTTTGGCCTAGATCATCTCTAAACATGTGTGCTTTTTGCTCAACAAGGTCGATAATACCAGTGAAATCACTTTCAGCACCAATTGGCAATTGAATAGCAACTGCATTGGCTTGAAGACGATCACGCATAGTTTCGATTACGTTAAGGAAATCCGCACCGATAATGTCCATTTTGTTCACATATGCAATACGTGGAACGTTATAACGGTCAGCCTGTCTCCATACGGTTTCAGACTGAGGTTCAACGCCCTCTTTTGCACTAAATACACCTACTGCCCCATCCAATACACGCAGGGAACGTTCAACTTCAACAGTGAAGTCAACGTGTCCTGGGGTATCAATGATATTGATGCGGTGACCTTTCCACGCAGCAGTGGTAGCAGCGGACGTAATCGTGATTCCGCGCTCTTGTTCTTGCTCCATCCAGTCCATTGTAGCAGCACCCTCGTGAACTTCACCGATTTTGTGCGTACGGCCTGTATAGAAAAGAATCCGCTCTGTGGTAGTTGTTTTACCAGCATCAATATGCGCCATGATCCCGATGTTACGTGTATTTTTTAAGGAGAACTCTCTAGCCATGAAATGGATCTCCCTTCAAAATATAAGTTATTTGAATGACCTTAATCCTACCAACGGTAGTGAGCGAACGCTTTGTTTGCTTCAGCCATTTTGTGTGTATCTTCGCGTTTCTTAACAGAAGCGCCTGTGTTGTTGGAAGCGTCGATGATCTCAGCCGCCAAACGCTCTTCCATCGTTTTCTCACCGCGGTTGCGAGAGTAGTTTACGAGCCAACGTAATCCCAGAGCAGTACGTCTCTCTGGTTTAACCTCGATAGGTACTTGATAGTTAGCACCACCGACACGACGAGCTTTGACTTCCAAAACCGGCATGATATTCTTGATGGCAGCTTCGAAAACTTCCATCGGATCTTTACCCGTACGTTCTTCAATCAACTTGAATGAATTGTACAGAATGCTTTGAGCGACACCTCTTTTACCACCCAGCATAATGCGGTTAATCAAACGAGTAACCAACTTGCTATTATACAACGGATCTGGCAATACGTCTCTCTTAGTAACTGGACCTTTGCGTGGCATGGATATCCCCCTTTCTTAAATGTTTATTATTCTAGTACTTTTTCTTATTTCTTAGCCTTAGGACGTTTAGCACCGTACTTAGAACGAGCTTGCATCCGGTTAGCTACACCTGCTGTATCCAATGCACCACGAACGATATGGTAACGAACCCCTGCAAGGTCCTTTACTTTACCTCCGCGAAGTAATACAACACTGTGCTCTTGTAAGTTATGTCCGATACCCGGGATATAAGCTGTTACCTCGAGACGGTTCGTCAAACGAACACGGGCATATTTACGAAGCGCTGAGTTTGGTTTACGTGGAGTCATTGTACCAACACGAGTGCACACACCGCGTTTTTGCGGAGCGCTCAAATTTGTAGCCTCACGCTTGAGGGCGTTATACCCTTTTTGAAGAGCGGGAGATTTAGATTTTTCGATTTTGGCTTGACGGCCTTTACGAACCAATTGGTTAATTGTTGGCATGTTGTTGCCACCCCCTTCCTGAAATGATAGCCGATTTAAGAACTCTAAGCCCACAGACCCAGGCGGTTCATAAAAAGACAAATGAAAAGTTCTTGCCGCTGGAGTTTACTCCAGTACAAAAACATTTCCGTAGCTATTGTTTTAAGACGGCTGCCATCGCAGCGCCAACTTCTATTCCGCAGGCCTTGCCCAAATTCAGCATCGTATCCACATATGTGATCTTAACACCTTGTTTGTTACAAAGCATAACTATCCTGGAAGTAAGCCTTTGATCTCCGTCCTCTGCCACATAGACTTCTGCGGCTTGGCCCAACTCTACCGCCTTGACGGTTTGTTTGGTACCGATCTTGACCTGAGCATCCTGTAGTCCTCTATCATCAGTCATAATCATTACCTCCAATGAACAAGGATAACATGGCTACTCACGCACCTTAGACATTTTAGCATTATCAATAGATGGTGTCAAGAAATTCAGCAATAATTTTTATAAATATTGTACACAGCAGATATTCGTGTCACACCTATGAATAGGTATGACACGAGTACACTACCATGGTTGTTAATTTATTCAGCAGGAACCGTCTCTAAAGATTCAAGCGCGCTTTCTGCATTTGGATCACTTAGTTTAACATTACGGTAACGATTCATACCAGTACCGGCAGGAATCAACTTACCGATAATAACATTTTCTTTGAGTCCAAGCAACTTATCTACTTTGCCTTTGATAGCAGCATCTGTTAAGACGCGAGTAGTTTCTTGGAAAGACGCTGCTGACAAGAAGGAATCTGTCTCAAGAGACGCCTTGGTTATACCGAGCAAGACTGGTTTAGCAACTGCAGGCTCTTTACCAGACAAGATGGCTTCCTTGTTAGCACCTTCATATTCATGAATATCCGCAAACGCGCCTGGTAACAGACTTGTGTCACCTGCATCAATGATACGGATCTTCCGAAGCATTTGTTTGATCATAACTTCAATGTGCTTATCATTGATCTCAACGCCCTGGTTACGATATACACGCTGAACTTCTTGCAGAATGTAGTTTTGTACCCCACGGATCCCTTTGATTCGCAGCATTTCTTTAGGGTCAATCGAACCATCTGTCAACTCATCGCCGGCTTCAATTTCTTGGCCTTCGCTGACACGTAGACGTGATCCATAAGTAATGGAATAAGTCTTGGATTCTGCTTCACCTTGAACTTCGATTTCACGACGATCCTTAGTTTCACGGATTTCCTTGATTACACCATCGATCTCACTGATTGTAGCCTGACCTTTAGGGTTACGGGCTTCAAACAACTCTTGAATACGCGGCAAACCTTGCGTGATGTCATCACCGGCAACACCGCCGGTATGGAACGTACGCATGGTAAGCTGGGTTCCTGGTTCACCGATAGATTGTGCAGCGATAATACCAACCGCTTCACCGATCTCAACGTGTTTACCAGTTGCCAAGTTACGACCGTAACATTTCTTACAAACACCATGACGAGCACGGCAGCTTAGTACAGAGCGGATTTGTAGCTTAGTTACACCAGCGTCTACGATTGCTTCCGCTTTATCGGAGTCAATCAAATCGTTGCGGTGAACAATGATTTCGCCTGTTTCTGGATGACGAACAGTCTCGAAGCAGTAGCGACCTTCAATACGGTCATACAGATCCTCAATAACCTCTTTACCATCCTGAATTCGACTAACTGTAAATCCTTTGTCCGTTCCACAATCTTCCTCACGGACGATAACGTCCTGAGCTACGTCAACGAGACGACGAGTCAAGTAACCGGAGTCAGCAGTACGAAGTGCGGTATCGGCAAGACCTTTACGCGCTCCGTGAGTGGAGATAAAGTACTCCAAGACCGTAAGACCTTCACGGAAGTTCGCTTTAATTGGTAATTCGAAAATCCGACCCGAAGGTGTTGCCATCAGACCACGCATACCACCCAGCTGGGTAATCTGCGATTTGTTACCCCGCGCTTTGGAGTCAACCATGAGCATGATAGAGTTGAAACGGTCCATCGATTTAAGCAGGATGTTCGTAAGATCATCCTTCGTCTTCGACCAGATCTCAATAACACGGTCGTACCGTTCGTCATTGGTGATCAGACCACGGCGATATTGGTTTGCTACCACATCAACCTTAGCTTCGGACTCTTTCAAGATAGTAACTTTTTCCTCAGGCACGATAACATCCGACACGGCAACTGTAACACCAGAACGTGTGGAGTAAGTGAAGCCGAGTTGTTTAATTTTATCCAAAATCATAGAGGTTTTGGTTGTATGATAAGTTTCAAAACAACGAGCGATAATCAGACCCAGATATTCTTTACCTACAGCGCTAGCTTCAGGAGCGGATTCAATCAACTCGCGAATGTCTGCGCCTTTTTCGTAGATGAAGTATTTTTCTGGCGTGCCTTGCAGCAAGTTAGTCTTTGTCGCCTCATTGATATAAGGGAAACTACTTGGGTAAATTTCGTTAAAGATAATCTTACCGATCGTAGTAATCAACATTGCACCTTGTTGTTTTTCCGTAAAGCAAGTTTTGCCTAGTGCCTTAACTGGAATAGCTACACGAGCATGGAGACCTGCAGTTCCGCGTTGGTAAGCTGATACAGCTTCATTTACGGTACGCAGAATCATACCTGAACCCTTTTCTTCCTTGTTGTCCATGGTCAGGTAGAAAGTACCAAGGACCATATCCTGGGAAGGTGTTACAACTGGTTTTCCGTCTTTAGGGTTCAAGATATTACCGGATGCAAGCATGAGAATACGTGCTTCCGCTTGAGCTTCTGCTGACAGAGGAACGTGCACCGCCATTTGGTCACCGTCAAAGTCGGCGTTGTAAGCCGTACATACGAGTGGGTGAAGACGAATAGCATGACCTTCCACCAAAATCGGTTCAAAAGCTTGAATACCGAGACGGTGAAGTGTTGGTGCGCGGTTTAGAAGTACTGGGTGCTCTCTGATTACTTCTTCAAGTACATCCCATACTTCAGGACTTACACGCTCAACTTTACGTTTCGCGCTCTTTATGTTGTGGGCTAGGCCCTTGTTAACCAATTCTTTCATAACGAAAGGCTTGAACAATTCTAGCGCCATTTTCTTAGGAAGTCCGCACTGATACATCTTCAGGTACGGTCCTACAACGATAACGGAACGTCCGGAGTAGTCAACCCGTTTACCGAGCAAGTTCTGACGGAAACGTCCTTGTTTACCCTTCAGCATATGGCTGAGTGATTTAAGTGGACGGTTACCAGGACCCGTTACAGGACGTCCTCTACGGCCGTTATCGATGAGAGCATCGACAGCTTCCTGTAGCATCCGTTTCTCGTTCTGCACGATAATGTCAGGAGCACCAAGATCAAGCAGTCTTTTCAGACGGTTGTTCCGGTTAATAACACGACGATACAGATCGTTCAAATCAGACGTAGCAAAACGGCCACCATCCAATTGAACCATCGGACGAAGTTCCGGAGGAATAACCGGTAGTACATCCATGATCATCCAATCAGGTTTGTTGCCTGAGTTACGGAATGCTTCAATAACTTCCAGACGTTTGATCGCCCGGTTACGACGTTGGCCTTGAGCCGTACGCAGTTCTTCTTTGAGGAATTCCAGTTCTTTCTCAATGTCGATGTCTTGAAGAAGCTTCTTAACAGCTTCAGCACCCATGCCGGCTTGGAAACCGTAACCGTATTTTTCACGGTAGCTACGATATTCTTTTTCGGACAAAAGTTGTTTCTTTTCCAATGGTGTTTCACCTGGATCAGTTACAACATAAGAAGCGAAGTAGATAATCTCTTCAAGAGATCTTGGAGACATATCTAGTGCCAAGCCCATACGGCTTGGGATACCTTTGAAGTACCAGATATGAGATACCGGAGCAGCCAATTCAATGTGACCCATACGTTCACGACGAACTTTAGCACGAGTAACTTCAACGCCACAACGGTCGCAGACTACGCCCTTATAACGGACACGTTTGTATTTACCGCAATGACATTCCCAGTCTTTTTGCGGTCCAAAGATACGCTCGCAGAAAAGACCCTCTTTTTCCGGTTTCAATGTACGATAGTTAATGGTTTCCGGTTTCTTAACTTCTCCGCGGGACCATGAACGAATCTTCTCCGGAGAAGCGAGTCCGATTTTCATAAATTCAAAATTGTTAACGTCCAACAAGGAGCAACCCTCCTTAACCTAATCCTGATTTAGTACCGCTTTGCCCTCCTCTGACTGTTACATCAAAAGAGGGCGCGGTCCTTTATAAAATGGAACTCTAAAGCTCCTAGCGTGATTATTCTACTCCGACTTCTGCGCCTTCTAAATTGAGGCTTAGCTTGTCGCCTGACGTCTCGTCCTCATCGTCCAATTCTCTCATTTCAATTTCCTGCTCGTCACCGCTAAGAATCTTAACATCCATACCCAGGGACTGCAGTTCTTTGATCAATACTTTGAACGATTCAGGAACACCTGGTTCCGGTACATTTTCACCTTTGACGATGGATTCGTACGTTTTCACGCGACCAACCACGTCATCGGATTTCACGGTCAAAATTTCTTGCAATGTATATGCAGCACCATAAGCTTCAAGCGCCCACACTTCCATCTCCCCGAAACGCTGTCCACCAAACTGAGCTTTACCACCCAGCGGCTGTTGCGTAACTAATGAGTAAGGACCTGTTGAACGGGCGTGAATCTTATCATCAACCATGTGCGCCAGTTTAATCATATGCATGACGCCGACAGTAACTTCACGTTCGAAGCGTTCACCTGTCCGACCATCGTACAATACAGTCTTACCATTACGCTGCATACCTGCTTCTTCCATCGTATCAAACACGTCGTACTCACGCGCTCCGTCAAATACCGGCGTTGCAATGTGAATACCCAGACGCAATGCGGCCATACCAATATGGACCTCGAGCACCTGTCCGATGTTCATACGAGAAGGAACGCCTAGAGGGTTAAGTACAACCTGTACTGGCGTACCGTCCGGAAGGAACGGCATATCTTCTTCTGGCAGGATACGGGCAACGACACCCTTGTTACCGTGACGTCCGGCCATTTTGTCACCCTCAGAGATCTTACGTTTCTGAGCGATATAGACACGAACCAATTGATTTACACCAGGAGGCAGTTCATCACCGTTCTCACGTGTAAATACTTTAACGTCCACGATAATACCATCACTACCGTGAGGAACGCGTAAAGAGGTATCCCGTACTTCACGAGCCTTCTCACCAAAGATAGCGTGCAGGAGACGTTCTTCTGCTGTCAGTTCAGTTACACCCTTCGGAGTAACCTTACCAACCAGAATGTCACCAGCGCTGATTTCCGCACCGATACGGATGATTCCACGCTCATCAAGATTGCGCAGAGCTTCTTCACCCACGTTTGGAATATCACGAGTAATTTCTTCAGGTCCCAGTTTAGTGTCACGAGCTTCAGATTCGTATTCTTCGATATGGATCGAAGTGTATACATCTTCCTTAACTAGTTTCTCACTTAACAGGATCGCATCCTCGTAGTTGTAACCTTCCCAAGTCATGAACGCAACGACAACGTTGCGGCCAAGAGCAAGTTCGCCCATTTCTGTGGAAGGACCATCTGCCAGGATATCACCTTTCTTAACAATGTCCCCTCTTTTAGCAAGAGGACGTTGGTTAATACAGGTACCTTGGTTAGAACGCATAAATTTGTGTAATTTATATTTAACGATATCGCCTTTAACTTCTTTGCCTTCGACTGTTTCAACCCGGCGCAGCCAAATTTCATTAGCTGAAGAACGTTCGATAATACCGTCATACTTAGAAACAACACATACGCCAGAATCCTTAGCGGATTTATGCTCCATCCCTGTTCCGACCAGCGGAGCTTTAGGAATTAGAAGTGGAACGGCTTGACGCTGCATGTTAGATCCCATCAGTGCGCGGTTGGAGTCATCGTTCTCAAGGAACGGAATGAGCGCCGTAGCGACGGATACGACCTGTTTAGGCGAAACGTCCATGTAATCTACACGATTACTTGGCATCGTTGTAATGTTGTCAGAGTCTTTATTGTAACGAACGATTACCATGTCTTCCTTAAAGGAGCCATCTTCGTCGATCAATACATTAGCCTGAGCAACTACATAATTATCTTCCTCATCAGCAGTCAGATAATCGATTTGTTCAGTTACCTTACCTGTCTTTGGATCTACCCAACGATATGGAGCTTCAATAAAGCCGTATTCGTTGATACGAGCAAAGGTAGACAAGGAGTTGATCAATCCAATGTTCGGACCTTCCGGTGTTTCAATTGGACACATCCGACCGTAGTGACTGTGATGGACGTCACGAACTTCAAAGCCCGCGCGCTCACGTGTCAAACCACCGGGTCCGAGTGCAGATAGACGACGTTTATGCGTAAGTTCCGCAAGCGGGTTCGTCTGATCCATAAATTGAGACAACTGAGAGCTACCGAAGAACTCTTTAATGGACGCGATAACCGGACGAATATTGATCAGAGCTTGAGGCGTAATTGCATTAGCATCCTGAATCGACATTCTTTCACGCACAACGCGCTCCATACGGGACAAACCGATACGGAACTGATTCTGAAGAAGTTCACCCACAGAACGCAGACGACGGTTACCCAAATGGTCAATATCATCGGTATTACCAATTCCGTGAAGCAAATTAATAAAGTAGCTGATCGAGGATATAATATCAGCTTGAGTAATGTGCTTAACAGACTTGTCGATGTTGCCGTTAGCGATCAGCTTAATAACCCGACCTTCTTCAATTGGCGAGAATACGTCAATCGTCTGAAGAGGAATATCTTCGCTGTCCATAACCCCACCAGTAACACGGTAGTTTTTAAAGGCAACATTCTTTTCGAAATATGGGATCAATTCATCAAGCAGTCTGCGATCGACCATTTGGCCGGACTCTGCCAGGATTTCTCCTGTAGCTTCGTCAACCAAAGGCTGAGCAAGACGTTGATTGAAAAGACGGTTCTTAATGTGTAGCTTTTTATTGATTTTGTAACGGCCTACATTGGCTAGGTCGTAGCGTTTTGGATCAAAGAAACGCGCGACCAGCAAACTTTTGGCATTGTCTAGTGTCGGCGGTTCGCCCGGACGCAAACGCTCGTAAATTTCAATAAGCGCCTTCTCCGTGGAGTCCGTGTTGTCTTTATCCAGCGTATTGCGAATATATTCATCATTGCCAAGCAATTCCAGAATTTCGGCATCACTACCGAAACCGAGAGCACGCAAAAGTACGGTAACAGGAATTTTACGAGTCCGATCGATACGAACATACATAATATCCTTAGCGTCGGTCTCAAGTTCCAACCAGGCTCCGCGGTTCGGGATTACTGTGGCGGTGTAGGTTTTTTTGCCGTTCTTATCCACTTTTGTGCTGAAATAGACGCTTGGAGAGCGAACCAACTGGCTGACAATAACCCGTTCCGCACCGTTAATAATAAAAGTGCCGGTCTCCGTCATCAGCGGGAAATCTCCCATGAACACTTCCTGCTCTTTGACCTCACCGGTCTCCTTATTAATGAGCCGCACCTTTACACGCAGAGGAGCCGCATACGTCACGTCCCGCTCTTTAGCGTCGTCAACCGTATATTTTGGTTCACCCAGGCTGTAATCAATGAACTCTAGTACCAAATTACCTGTGAAATCCTGGATCGGCGAGATGTCCTGAAACATTTCCCGCAATCCTTCCTCCAAAAACCAATCATACGATTTTTGTTGGATCTCGATCAGGTTCGGGACCTCGAGTACCTCGTTAATTCTCGCATAGCTCCGCCGAGTGCGTCGACCATACTGAACAAGATGTCCTGCCAACTTTACTCACCCCTCATGTCTACTCACTTAAAAATTGATTGCGAACCCTTGTTTGGAACCGTATAATGGAACCATACTACAAGGATTCAGTCATAAATAAAAGAAAAGCCCTTATCGAAATCTTCGAAAAAAGAGCGCACTTATCCATGACCAAAATACTCCTTATCCAGTAGATTTGCCCAAAACGTACATATTATACGTCACCAAGCAACAGTTTATGCGCTATTATCTATTACCGCGTAACACTCGCTACGCCAGAGCATAGAGAACCAATTCGCACAAAACTTGCCGTACGGCTTGCGCTAGCCGGCGACAATATATCGCTTGACATTTTCAGCAAACTAAAGACATGGAGCCTATCTTAATACTGACATTTTATAATAATACCATTATCACTATCACATGTCAATAACCTATTGATTTTTATTTCTGAGCTTTAATAATACGATAACCTTTATCTTTCCCCACTTCTTCCACATTCGAGAACAAGCTTTCAAGTTTAGCTACCGCTGACGGAGCACCCTGCTTCTTCTGAATAACAATCCACAGAAAGCCACCCTCATTCAAATGATCATAAGCTTCTTCAAAAATCTGATGCACTACAGCTTTTCCTGCACGTATCGGAGGATTGGTAAGAATCACATCGAACTTTTGTTGTTCATTCAATGCGCCGAGTACATCGCTTTCCATTACCGTAACATTCCGGATTCCATTGTGCTGAGCATTCTCACGCGCAAGTTCTACCGCACGACTGTTAATATCAATCATCGTCACTTGCCCTTTGGGGGCTAGGTATGCTGCACTTATGCCTATCGGTCCATATCCGCAACCCACATCAAGCACTGCCGAACCGTCCGGAATGATCATAGCTTCAATAAGAACTCGGCTACCGTAATCGATATCTCCTTTAGAGAAAACACCCGCATCGCTCGTAAAACGAAAGCTTTTGCCTCTTAGAACGGTGTCGATGGTACGTCTGTCATGACGCACTTCCGGTTGCTGCGAATAATAATGTTGCGACATCTCTATCCTCCCTTTCCTTTATGTTAATAGTTTGTATTTACAAAACCCTACTAACTCTATTTATAAAATAAACCCCTTGAACAAGTTCAAGGGGTTTTCAGTATAGAAGGAATTACTTCACTTCTACAGCTGCGCCTGCTTCTTCCAATTTTGCTTTAGTAGCTTCGGCTTCTTCTTTGCTTACTTTTTCTTTGATTGCTTTTGGTGCGTTGTCTACAAGGTCTTTAGCTTCTTTCAAGCCAAGGCCTGTGATTTCGCGAACGATTTTGATAACGTTGATTTTGGAAGCGCCAGCGCCTGTCAAAATTACGTCAAATTCGGATTGCTCTTCAGCAACTGCTGCTACCGCACCGCCAGCTGCTACTGGAGCTGCTGCAGTTACGCCGAATTCTTCTTCAATTGCTTTAACCAGGTCGTTCAGTTCCAATACGCTCATGCCTTTAATTGCTTCCAAGATTGCTTCTTTACTCATGATTGAACCTCCATTTATAATTTAAATTTGTTTGTGGTAATGATTTATGCTGCAAGAGTCAAAGGCTTACGCGCTTTGTTCTTCTTTTTCAGCAACAGCTTTAACTGCAAGCGCGAAGTTGCGCATTGGAGCTTGAAGTACGCTAAGCAGCATGGACAGCAAACCATCGCGGGATGGAAGCTCAGCCAGTGCTTTCAGTTGGTCCGCGTCGATGACACGTCCTTCTACTACGCCGCCTTTCAATTTCAAAGCGTCGTTTTTCTTGGCGAAATCGTTCAAAATTTTAGCTGGAGCTACTGCATCAGTTGCGCTGAATGCGATAGCTGTTGGACCAGTCAAAACTTCATCCAACTCAGTCAACTCAGCCGCAGCAGTTGCGCGACGTAGCAATGTGTTCTTCAGGACTTGAAACTCAACGCCAGCTTCACGAAGTTGCTTACGCAGTTCAGTCACTTGGGAAACGTTCAATCCACGATAGTCCGCTACAACAGTCGAAAGACTGTTTTGCAGTTTCGCAGTAACAACGTCAACCGCATCCTGTTTTGCTTGAATTACTTTTGCATTTGCCAATGTATACACCTCCTGAAAATTTATGTGTCGGCGTCCTTTCCAAGGAAAGCATCACCGCTCCTACGCAGGCATTAGAAAAGCCTCCGCAGAATCACGAAGGCTTGATAAAACGAAAGTTATACGAGCGAGCTCGTTACTTCTTGTTTCTATCACAACACCTCGGTAGGGAATTAAGCACTAAGGCACCTACTGTCTACGGTAAGCATATTCAAGGTTAAGATTGATACCTTAAGTTTCACAACTGTTATAGATTATCAAAATTGACTCAAAGAGTCAACCCTTATTTATCTGAAGACGGTTGTGTTCACACGAGCGCTAGGACCCATTGTGGAAGAAATCGAGATGCCTTTAAGGTATACACCTTTAGCAGCAGCTGGTTTCGCACGGTTCAAAGCGTCGATAAGAGCTTTAAGGTTATCGTTCAATTGTGCAGCATCAAAGGACACTTTGCCGATTGGCGCGTGAATTTGACCTGCTTTGTCGAGACGGTATTCGATTTTACCGGCTTTGATTTCTTGCACAGCCTTGGAAACATCGAATGTAACTGTGCCGGCTTTAGGGTTAGGCATAAGACCTTTACCACCAAGCAGACGACCTAGTTTACCGACTTCACTCATCATGTCAGGTGTAGCTACACAGACATCAAATTCAAACCAGCCTTGTTGAATTTTGTTGATCATGTCTTGATCACCAACAAAATCCGCGCCAGCAGCTTCTGCCTCTTTCGCTTTTTCACCTTTTGCAAATACAAGCACGCGTTGTGTTTTACCAGTGCCGTGAGGCAGGACAACAACACCACGAACTGCTTGGTCTTGTTTACGCGGGTCTACACCCAGACGAACTGCTGCTTCAACGGTTTCGTCGAATTTTGCAGTCGCTGCCTTTTTCACAAGCTCTACAGCTTCTGAAGGCTCGTAAGTTGCTTCGCTGTTGATCAGCTTAGCAGCTTCTTGGTATTTCTTACCATGTTTAGCCATGAAAATGTTCCTCCTTTGTGGTGTTAGCGGAAATTCCTCCCACATACTTGCGGGTCACGAATGACCGATTCTTCGAAAACTACTAGTCTTCGATTGTGATACCCATACTGCGAGCAGTACCTTCAACCATACGCATTGCAGCTTCTACAGATGCAGCGTTAAGGTCGGGCATTTTTGTTTCAGCAATTTCACGAACCGCTGCGCGGCCGATTTTTGCTACTTTTTTCTTGTTTGGTTCGCCGGATCCTTTTTCTACTTTAGCAGCGATGCGAAGCAGAACAGCAGCCGGAGGAGTTTTAGTGATGAACGTAAAGGAACGGTCTTCAAATACTGTAATTTCAACCGGAATGATCAAGCCAGCCTGGTCGGCAGTACGAGCATTAAATTCCTTACAGAATGCCATGATGTTGACACCTGCTTGACCTAACGCCGGACCTACTGGAGGCGCTGGATTCGCTTTCCCTGCAGGAATCTGCAGTTTCACCATTTTAATAACTTTTTTAGCCATGAGTGACACCTCCTTGCAAAAATAGTGGTCTTCGAACGCCATTAGCGCTCTCCCACAAGAAACCCTTAGCTTATGTTATATTTTCTCCACTTGAGTGAAATCCAACTCTAGCGGGGTTTCCCGTCCAAACATGTTAACATGCACTTTAATCTTGCTCTTGTCAGCCAAAATTTCTTCCACGGAACCCACAAAATTCGCAAACGGACCAACCATAATACGTACGGATTCCTTGATTTCGAAATCAATCTTCGCTTTAGGTTCAACCATGCCCATATGCTTCAGAATTTGTTCTACCTCTTCCGGAAGCAAAGCTGTCGGTTTAGACCCTGAGCCTGTCGAACCAACAAATCCAGTAACGCCCGGAGTATTGCGGACAACATACCAGGAATCATCAGTCTGAACCATTTCCACCAAAACATAACCCGGGTAAACTTTACGCATGACGGTTTTTTTCTTACCGTCTTTGTTTACGATTTCTTCTTCCATAGGAACAAGAACGCGGAATATTTTGTCTTCCATGCCCATGGACTCAACGCGCTTTTCCAAATTGGCTTTGACCTTATTCTCATACCCAGAATAGGTATGAACGACATACCATCTTTTTTCCATATCAAGCCACCTGGGACCTCTCTAAATAATCGCTTCAATCACAGCGGAAATACCGATGTCCAGAACCCAGAAGTAAATAGCGACAACTACAATTGTACCGAGAACGATCAATGTATAGTTGGTCAATTCTTTACGACTTGGCCAGCGAACCTTTTTGAGTTCACTCCAGCTCTCAGTGAAAAAGGAAAACATAGACTTGAAACTACGTTTCATGCCGACTACACCTCCACAGACTATCTGGTTTCGCGATGAGGAGTTTGCGAGTTACAATACTTGCAAAATTTCTTCATCTCCATGCGGTCGGGGTGATTTCGCTTGTTTTTGGTAGTCGCATAGTTTCTTTGTTTGCAACTTGTACAAGCCAAAGTGATAATTACCCGCATGATGTGCACCTCCCGAGACGTCCTTCTAACTATACAATTAGAAGACGTAAATATTGATCCTAAAAAAAGCCGCGAATTTAGGCCTACCTAAAACACTTTAGCATAATGTCAAGGTCTGTGTCAACGAAAGAATTCCGTTCTGCACTGGGTAATTTCGGGTGTTATAGTCATATGGCCGTACCCTGTCTTTGGGTCTATCTCTTCCTCACACTTCGCTGTCTTCCTTATCATTATGGGGTATTCCGACTGTGTATAAACCTACCCTCAACGGCAACGACTAAAATCGACTCAAATAGGAATTTATGGTATTAGACCCTAATTCTATCCGAGCAATTTCATGAGACTAAAAAAAAGAACTCGATGTACGAGCCCTCTTGTGTTCATTATATCATTAATTGTCGCGCACTTCTAGATATCTTTCTAATTTCCGCTTTACACGTTGTAAAGCGTTGTCAATAGATTTCACATGCCTCTTTAGATCTTCAGCAATTTCCTGATAAGATCTTCCGTCTAAGTACAGCATTAGAACCTTACGCTCTAGGTCACTTAAAATCTCTGCCATCTTATCTTCAAGTCCAATGAATTCTTCTTGATTAATAATTAGTTCTTCTGGATCTAGAACCTGAGTTCCACAAATGACATCCATAAGCGTTCGGTCAGAATCTTCATCATAAATGGGCTTGTCCAAAGAAACATAAGAATTGAGCGGAATATGCTTCTGACGAGTGGCCGTCTTAATAGCGGTTATAATTTGACGTGTAATGCAGAGCTCAGCAAAAGCTTTAAATGAAGAGAGTTTGTCACCTTTAAAGTCACGAATAGCCTTATATAGACCAATCATTCCTTCTTGAACAATATCTTCACGGTCTGCCCCGATCAAGAAATAAGAGCGGGCTTTAGCACGTACAAAATTACGGTATTTATTAATTAAGTGTTCCAATGCGCCACTGTCGCCACCACGGAAAGCCTCGACAATATCTTCATCACTTATGAAATCATACTCAGACAGCATTATTTCCTTGAGGTCGACACTCACCAAGAATCCCCCCGGCTGCAACGCAAGACACATCGTTACTTCGCGAAATATAGGATCAGTATATATTATGTTACCTTACACCGTCAACCGGATTTGTCCAAAAACAATCTGGAATAGCATATAATGGAATAAAAATATTACCTAAATCTTCCCAACTATCACTGTCTACGCCAATTTTCCAGTTTACTCCGCACATCAGGTGGCAGTTTGTCTCCTAAAGAATGACGTGTAGAACTGATACTTCCCGGTTCGATAGCCTTTTTCACTTGTTTCTGATTCTCTTCAATCTCTAGATGTAATTCTCTTGCAGAAATCCGCAGTGCACCTTGAGCAAAAATAATATGCTGCTCCACTAAGTCACTCGTTGCAACATAGATTTGGCGACGTCGGTTGCTAAATTCCCCAACCAGTCGCTCGATGCACTCGTCTGCGGTTTCTTTTTCCTTGGTGAAAAACACCTGGACTTTGCCTTGGACAAATGACCGTCCCAATCCTGGAACGCGGTATGCATCAAACACAGCAATAACCCTTCGTCCTGAGTAAGCCTGGTAATCAGCCAGCAAATCCATCAAGCGGTCGCGTGCTTCCTGCATACCAATCTGGGACAGTGCCGCAAGTTCCGGCCAGCCACCGATCATATTATATCCGTCCACAAGCAGCACATCACGCCAGTCGGCCATAGTTATCCCTGCTGTTGCCGAAGGCGTACCACTTCATACATAATGACTCCTGCGGCGACAGAGGCATTTAATGAATTGATCTTTCCGGCCATCGGCAGTTTAAGTAATACATCACATTTCTCACGAATCAGGCGTCCCATCCCTTTATTCTCATTACCGATTACAACAGCTACCGGTCCTGTGAAAATATTGGATCCAAACAGATTCTGATCTGTATCCACATCTGTACCTACTACCCAGACTCCCTGCTCTTTCAGACGATCAATGGTCTGACCTAGGTTAGTCACCCGCGCAACCGGAACATATTCAACGGCACCCGCCGATGTTTTGGAAACGGTAGCAGTAATCTGAGCCGAACGACGTTTAGGTACAATTACTCCATGCACTCCAGTACAATCTGCTGTCCGCAGAATGGATCCCAGGTTATGTGGATCTTCGATCTCATCCAGCAAAATTAGGAATGCAGGCTCTCCTTTAGCTTCTGCTGCAGCAAGCAAATCATCTACCTCGACATAGGCAAAAGGTGCCGCTTGAGCAACTACCCCTTGATGTTGAACTCCTGGAGCGAGTTGATCCAGCTTACGCTTGTCCACATGTTGAATGACAATCCCCGCTTTGCGTGCTTCAGCGACGATTGGTGCAGTCAGATGCTTCTGAGCCGTTTCTGCGATCCATATTTTGTTTAAAGTACGACCCGCACGAAGTGCTTCAAGCACTGAATGCTTCCCAGCTAATATTTCCTCTTCTGTCTTCAAATCTTCTTCCATGTCCACTTCTCCTATTCTCTATTTCACAAAAGCCTATCACGGCTGATTCAACATAAACTGTATACCACTCTGTACAATTTCTTGTATTCGCTCTTGTTGACCTGTGTAGTATAAGTAACCAATCAGACACTCAAAAGCAGTAGCATGACGATATTCAAGCACATCTGCATTCTTAGGAATACTTCCCGACTTAGCGTTTCTCCCCTGACGGGCGACATCCTTTTCCTCTTCTGTGAGATTCGGCTCCAAAAATCCAAGAATGGCACTCTGCGCCTTAGCGGATACAAGTCCTGTAGCAGAGCGATGCAAATGGTTTGGGCGCAAATTCGGAAGAGATACTAAATACTGACGAACTGACACCTCGTAAATAGCATCTCCTACATAGGCAAGTACGATTGGTGAGAGGAGTCGCGCAGGTTTGGAAGGCTCGTAAGGAAACCACCCGTTCTGAAACTTGCGTTCCTCACTCATTTACGCCGCCACCGCATTCCTTGCGGAGTATCCTCAAGCAATATGCCCAAGCGGCCTAATTCATCACGAATCTCATCGGACCGGCTCCAATTCTTATTCTCACGCGCTTCAACCCGCTCCGCGATCAATCGTTCAACTTCTTCACTCGCGATCTCTTCTTCCTCATGCTCAGGTGTCAAACGCAGCACAGCATTCATTTCCTCAAAAGCTTGCAGCAACGCAGCAAAATCAGCAGGGGCTGCTTCACTATTCGCAAGGGTATGGTTTGCAAGACTCACCCAATCAAACATAGCGGTAATCGCATCAGGGGTATTAAAGTCATCCTGCATTTTAGCATGAAAATTGGCCACTATAGCAGATAACTTATCGTTAATCTCTAAGCTCACTTCACCTTGGGCAACTCCTGCAGCAAGCTCAAGACGATGCTTAACATTGCTCTCAGCGAGAGAGATACGCTCTACGCTCTTTTCGGCTGAAGTCAACGAATCAACAGAAAAGTTCAAAGGATTACGGTAATGTGTCGAGAGCATGAAGTAGCGGATAGTTCCAGCTTTAAATTGCCCACGGATATCTTTTACAAGCCAACCATTACCAAGGGATTTGGACATTTTCTCGTCCCCGATATTGAGAAATCCATTATGCATCCAGTAATTAGAGAGTGGTTTACCTGTCAGAGCTTCTGTCTGAGCGCATTCGCATTCATGATGCGGGAACTGCAGATCTTGTCCGCCACCGTGGATATCGATTGTATCTCCTAAGAACTCTCTTGCCATGGCCGAGCATTCAATATGCCAGCCTGGACGTCCATTCCCCCAAGGGCTTTCCCAATACACTTCACCTGGCTTCGCCGCTTTCCATAGTACAAAATCCTCAGGCTTCTCTTTACGTGAATCAACCTCTACACGAATACCAAACTGTAATTCATCTAGATTCTGACGAGACAGCTTACCATAGTCTTCAAATTTGGAAGTGCGATAGAATACATCGCCGCCGCTCTCATATGCGTACCCTTTTTCCTCAAGGTCTTTAATGAATTGAGTGATCAGATTCATGCTTTCTGTAACCCGCGGATTCAATGTCGCCGGCTTCACTCCAAGTCCTTCGAGATCCTCAAGATAGGCAGCGATAAAAATCTCAGCAACCTCCGCTACTGTTGTATTCATTTCCTCTGCTTTACGTATCAGTTTATCATCCACATCCGTGAAATTCGTAACATACCGTACCTCATTGCCAAGTTGTTCCAAATAATTCCGGACCATATCAAAGACAATAATAGGTCTAGCATTTCCGATATGCATATATCCATAAACGGTTGGACCACATACGTACATTTTCACTTTGCCCGATTCCTGGGGCACAAACTGCTCCTTGCTGCGTGTCATTGTGTTGTAAATTTGTAAAGCCATCCTATTCCAACCCTTTCTGTTGTCCCGATTCCTTAGTACCGGATATGCTTAAATTTCGTAATCACCAATATACTGCTGAGTTTCAGCCAGTCGCTGTGCGGTCTTTTGCTTATCTTCTTCGCCAAGCTTCTCTCTGATTTCTTCGATTTCTTTTTGCAAAAAACGAAGTGAATCTACAAGCGGGTCTGGCATCTTGGTATGATCCAAACGATCGGATACACGTTCACCGTTTCGTTTTACTACACGGCCCGGGTTCCCTACTACCGTACTGTTATTTGGCACTTCACGCAACACAACTGCATTAGAACCTATATTTGAATTGTCGCCGATACGAAACGATCCTAATACCTTCGCACCAGAACCAATAACTACATTGTTGCCAACTGTGGGATGACGTTTACCTTTTTCTTTCCCTGTTCCCCCGAGTGTAACCCCTTGATAGATAATAACATCATCACCGATTTCACAGGTTTCTCCAATAACAATCCCCATACCATGGTCGATAAACAGCCTATTTCCGATGACGGCTCCGGGATGGATCTCAACACCGGTCATAAATCTACTAAACTGTGAGACCAAACGGGCCATTGTATACCAGCGGCGTTTGAAAAAAGAATGAGCAATTCGATGACCCCAAATGGCGTGCAACCCTGCATATGTGAAGACAACCTCGAACCAGCTGCGGGCAGCGGGATCGTTATCGAATACCGCCCGAATGTCCGACTTAATATGCTTAAACATCACGGTTCCTCTCTTCTTGACTCCCCCATCTCCTGTTTACAGGTACACAAGGGAGGTATTGTCTCCCATTCATCATTCTTATCATACATATGCTGTGGGTGTTTGCTTGGTTTGTTATATAAAAAAAGATACCTCGAAACAAAAAAAGCCCCTGCAGCATAAAGCTGCAGAGACGTTTAACCGCGGTTCCACTCTGCTTGAACGAATCAAACAGTCTGCGTTGTTACCATCGGCAGAGTTCCTTCGTTCCACTTGGCATCATTAACGGCGATGTACCCGGCACGATCTAACGAACCTTAAGGATCGTTCAACCGTGCAGCTCACAGGCGCATGTTCTGCCCCGGACAAATGAATAACTCCCAGCCCGAAAGGTATCCCTTTCTCGGTTATTCTCTCTGGTAATTGCCTTAATGGACGTACTTCTCCTGATCACAGCTATTATCATATGGTACTATCTTAGCGCAAAAGCTAAGGGACTGACAAGAGGCTTAGTGATAAGTAATCCTGCTTTAAGCTCCCTTAATTTGTGATTTCAAACGTTCGATAACTCGGTTTTGGCCGAGCAAAGCAATCGTTATATTGAGATCACGTCCGTGTGTTTGTCCGGTCAGAGCTACGCGAATCGGCATAAATAACGCTTTACCCTTGTGACCTGTTTCTTTCTGCACTTCCTTGATCAGTACAGCCATATTACTAGCACTGAAATCCTGACAGGCTTCAACCTTAGCCAGGAAAGCAGACAAGACCTCAGGCACTTGGCTTTCAGCTAGAACTTGCGCCGCTTCTGTTTCTAACTCCAGATGGCTACGGAAGAATAGTTCAGATAGCTCTACGATATCGGAGGCAGAGGTCATCTGCTCTTGATACAGTGCTACTAGGCTTTCTGCCCATGCCTGCTGCTCATCATTCAGCTCAGCCGGTATTTTCCCCGCTTTTTGTAGATGTGGAATCGCTAATGCCGAGATCCGTTTAGGATCAGCATGCTTAATATAGTGATTATTTAGATGCGCCAGCTTATTCTTATCGAATACAGCCGGACTTTTGGACAATCGGTCCGCATCAAAAATAGAAATAAGTTCTTCTTTACTGAAAATTTCTTCTTCACCTTCTGGCGACCAGCCCAGGAGAGAAATGAAATTAACCAAAGCTTCAGGCAAATAACCCAATTCGTCATACTGCTCGATAAATTGAATAACGGATTCATCCCGTTTGCTGAGCTTCTTGTGGTTGTCGCCAACAATAAGGGTCATATGACCAAACAAAGGCGGTTCCCAGCCAAGTGCTTCAAAGATCATAAGTTGACGCGGGGTATTGGAAATATGATCTTCTCCACGCAATACATGGGTAATAGCCATCAGATGATCATCAACAGCTACCGCAAAGTTGTAGGTCGGAATTCCGTCCTTCTTTACAATAACAAAGTCACCCATTTCCTTCGTGTCAAAAGAAATGTTGCCCTTTACGATATCATCGAACGCATACGTACGATCTTCTGGTACGCGGAAGCGAATACTAGCCACCCGTCCTTCAGCTTCAAAAGCAAGGCGTTGCTCTTCCGTCAAATCACGGTGTTTACCGGAATAACGAGGAGTTTCTCCACGAGCAGTCTGTTCTTCACGTTCCGCTTCCAGTTCTTCCTCTGTGCAATAGCAACGGTAAGCCAAACCTCTATCCAGCAAATCCTGCCAATATACGCGATAAAGATCCAGACGTTCAGTCTGGCGGTAAGGTCCATACTCTCCGCCAACATCAACGCTCTCATCCCAATCCATACCTAGCCATTTCAAATATTTAAGCTGGCTCTCTTCGCCGCCTGCGACATTGCGCTTCACGTCTGTATCTTCAATTCTGATAATGAATTTACCGCCTTTATTACGGGCGAACAGATAGTTAAACAGCGCCGTTCTGGCGTTACCTATATGTAAATGTCCCGTAGGGCTCGGTGCGTAACGCACCCGGACTTGATCCGTCATTATATTCCCTCCGCTTCATATGGTTAAAACTTAGAATTTACTACTTAGACCATCTCAAGATGATATCACATCTTGGAGTAGACAGACAATAGATTGTGCGGCGATTCCTTCGCCACGACCGGCAAAACCAAGCTGCTCGGTAGTGGTGGCTTTAACATTCACCTTGGACGGGTCTGCATGAAGCGCACGAGCAATGATCTCCGTCATTTGAGGAATGTAAGGCGCCATCTTTGGTTTCTGGGCAATAATCGTTGAATCGATATTTCCAAGCTTATAACCACGCTCGCTAGCAAGCGCCCATACTTGTTCTAATAATTTCAAGCTATCCGCGTCCTTAAACGCCGGATCTGTGTCCGGAAAATGTCTGCCAATATCACCTAGTCCAAGCGCGCCTAGAATAGCGTCACTTACTGCGTGCAGCAGCACATCTGCATCGGAATGTCCCAGTAGTCCTTTTTCATATGGAATCGTTACTCCTCCAATAATACAAGGCCTTCCCTCTACCAGTTGATGTACATCAAATCCTTGTCCTACAGCGATCATGATTGTCCCTCTCCCCTGTTTCTTTCTGTGAATTCTGCAAAATCTAAATCATCAGGCGTCGTAATCTTAATATTTCTGTAGCTTCCCTCTACCACAGAAACCGGAATGCCGGCACGCTCCGCTAAACTGGAATCATCTGTACCTAAAAAACCATCCCGCTCCGCTACCGCATAAGCATCCAGCAATTCAGAAAGACGAAAAGTCTGCGGGGTTTGAATCGCCCACAGACTTCGCCGATCCGGCGTAGAAAGTACTTTGCCTTCGTTATCTACCTGTTTGATCGTATCTTTGACTGGTACAGCAAGAACTGAAGCACCGATCTGCTTCGCTCGCTTGTAACATGCCTCAATTTCAATCGGCTGTACAAACGGGCGAACCCCATCATGCACCATTACCCACTGTGTCGTAAGTTTCAACAATCCTTTATGTACAGAATGCTGACGCTCAGATCCACCAGGCACGATAGCCTTAACCTTGTCCAGCTTATAGAGCTGTATCCATTCCCGGCAGCGTTCAATATCTTCTTTACCGGTTACAAGCACGATTTCGGAAATCAATTCGTGCTGCTGAAATACTTCCAGCGTATGAACGATAATTGGTTTACCCTGCAATAACAGATATTGCTTGCTCTCTACAGTCCCCATTCGCGTTCCTCTGCCTGCCGCCACAATGACGACGCCCACACTGTTTGACATTACTCAGGCTCCTGTCTTTCACGTATATTCCCATCATAACGTGTTTGGCGGGCATTTCCAACCCATAGGACAGTTACCGTACACTTTATCTTCACTTATTGTGCTTTTTCCAAGAGCTTCGGCTTCGCAAATATCATCCGTCCAGCTGAAGTCTGAAGCACACTAGTGACAAGTACCTCCATCGTAGTCCCGATATATTCACGTCCGCCTTCCACAACGATCATCGTTCCATCATCTAAATAGGCTACGCCTTGTCCATGCTCTTTGCCATCCTTAATGACCTGTACCACGATTTCCTCACCGGGCAACACTACGGGCTTCACGGCATTAGCAAGATCATTAATGTTCAGAACTGAAACTCCCTGCAATTCGCATACCTTATTCAAGTTGAAGTCATTTGTAACTACTTTACCTCGCAGTACCTTCGCTAACTTCACCAGCTTACTATCCACCTCAGAGATTTCTTCAAAATCTCCCTCATAGATTAACACCTTCACATCAAGCTCTTTTTGAATCTTATTGAGAATATCAAGTCCCCGCCGTCCGCGATTCCGTTTCAGTAGATCGGAAGAATCTGCAATATGCTGGAGCTCCTCAAGTACAAATTCCGGAATAACAATCGTTCCTTCAATAAAACCAGTTTTACAAATGTCAGCAATCCGTCCATCAATAATCACGCTAGTATCGAGGATTTTATGCTCCTCCAGCCCACGACCTTCCGGCTCAGCCGCTTGTCCCCAGCGTCCAGTTGTCCAAAGCGCAGCTAGTTCCTCTTTTTTCTCCAGCCCGATCCGCAGCCCCATATATCCAAAAGCTAACGTAACGGGTACCTGCAGCAGCTGTCCAGCTTTTCCAAGCCAAATCATCGCAGGGTATAACAGAAGAGACAGCAGCAGCCCCCCTGTAAGCCCAGCTGCACCTGCAGCCAATTCATTCATTGGTATACGCGAACAGTACAGAACCGCCTCCCGCAGTTTTGAACCTCCCCATTCCGCGCATAAAGACCCCGCAAACAAAAAAATAATGGCACCCAGCACCGTAAATAAAATGCTTCCCTCTACAGGTAAACTTTCACTCAGCTTTTCCATCCCCTTGGGGAATCCTCTTTCAAGCGCATGGTATAGCGAAAAACCAGACCAAGCTCCACATATTAAAGCAAAAGACAATATCACTTTTTTCCACATAACCTAACGCACCTCCTTTTTATTCATCCTTGAATGATCTATACCTCACCAGTATGTTCCAATTTTCAAGACGATAAACTTGGAGTAGCGCTGTAATTGCAAAAAGGCTCTGCCATCCCTAGGGAAGACAAAGCCTTTAGTAATAAATGTATGAATTTATCCTTACTACGAGTGAATGCTTTAACCGTTCTTTGAGTGATACACTTTATCTTCGGAACGTCTTCTACGACGGTGACGGCGTCTTGCTGTCAATCGATCGATGTTTTGTTTAAAACCATATAACGCGTAAATCCCCAGTAAGACGAAGATTAGCTTAGCAATTTCCTCTGGGAATACAACGGCAACTGCCACAGCAACAATAATGACTACTGGCGCACCGACAACCACTTTTTTAGGCAAGCCGACCTTCTTAAAATTAGGATATTTAACAGTGCTGACCATCAAATACGATAAGAGCAGTGTAGCCACGATCATAAACGGAGCGGAAACATCTTTATTAAAAAGAGCTAATGTGGCAAGTACACCACCAGCAGCAGGAATTGGCAAACCGATGAAATAACCAGGAACCCCTGGTTGAACATTAAAGCGAGCAAGGCGCAATGCCCCAAACACCGGGAAAATTGCAGTTACTGTCCAGGCTAATGCAGAATTCAAATCATGCAGGCTTGAAACGTACATAATAACAGCCGGCGCTACTCCAAAGGAAACGACATCAGACAAAGAGTCCAGTTCCTTACCAAATTCACTCTCACATTTAAGTGCACGAGCAACTCGGCCATCCAATCCGTCTAACAGCATAGCAATAATAACCATGATAGCGGCCATGCTAACTTTACCGTCAAACGCCATCATGATACCAAACATTCCGAGCATCAAGTTACCTATGGTAAAAAGACTCGGAATTGATTTTTGTATCATTTCTTCACCTCAATTTTCTCACATTGGCCTTAAATAGCTCCAATATTACGTGATTGTATGTTATTTACATTTGCCTGTCAATAAGAACTTGCTTCTGTAAACGTTTGAGCCCATCCTGAATATTACGAGCTCGCACCTCCCCAATTCCGTCCACTTCATCCAGTTCGGCTATGCTTGCAGACATCAAATTAGGCAGCATTTCAAACCGCTCCACCAGATTATGAATGATCACATTTGGAAGCCGCGGAATTTTGTTAAGCAGACGATACCCACGTGGTGTAACCACTTCTTCGGATGAAATTGCCGTTGAAGAGTAGCCCAGCAATCGAGCAATATGGTTATCATCCATTAGGTCATCATCACTAATACGTTTGAGACCGGCAATAATTTCACGAATTTTATCTTCTTGCTCTTCCTTAGCATAGTCTCTGTATAGGAGCCATGCTTCTTCCTCTGTATTTCCAACCAGTTCTTCCATCTGCATGCTGATTAAGCGTCCTTCGTTGCCTAATTCATTTATATATCGTTTGATCTCCATTTTTATGCGTAGAACCATCTCTACCCGCTGAATCACTCCGACCACTTCGGCCACGGTTACGATTCCCTCATACTCTGAAGCAGACAAATTCGTCAGTCCTTGTGTAAGAACCGCTTTGTACTTTTCGAGGGTCTGAATCGCTTGATTAGCTTTAGCCAAAATAGCTCCGATTTCTTTTAGTGCGTATCGAATGGAGCCTTGATACAGAGTAATGATATTACGGCGCTGTGAAATGGAAACCACCAGTTTGCCTGTTTGCTTCGCTACACGCTCGGCGGTCCGGTGACGAATGCCTGTCTCGATTGATGAAATAGACGAATCCGGAATTAATTGTGTATTTGCATACAAAATCCGCTTTAAGTCTTCACTAAGAATAATGGCACCGTCCATTTTGGCGAGCTCATATAAATAATTGGGTGAAAAATCGCAGTTAATGGAGAATCCTCCGTCTACTACTTCCATCACCTCGGGACTATAGCCAACGACGATTAGTGCTCCCGTCTTTGCGCGCAGCACATTCTCCAGACCTTCCCGAAAAGGTGTTCCCGGTGCCGCCAGTCTGAGCAGATCATTCATATTCTCTAATTGGTTATATTCTTTCATAATCCCTGTGCCCCCTAATCTAACGCGACCGATAGTGCATCTGCTACGGTACTGACGCCTATAATCTGGATATCTTGCGGGTGCTTCCAGCCCTTCAAACTTTTCTCTGGCATAATCACCCGCCGGAAGCCTAGCTTCGCGGCTTCCTTCACACGCATTTCCGCGCGTGAAACACCTCTTACTTCACCTGTAAGTCCTACTTCACCGAAGAAAACATCGTAAGGTTTTGTTGAAATATCACGAAAGCTGGAAGCGATACTAATAGCTACTGCTAAGTCAATCGCCGGTTCATCCAACTTTACTCCTCCAGCCACGTTAAGGTATGCATCCTGATTCTGTAGGAACATGCCCATTCGCTTCTCCAGTACAGCGATAATGAGTGCCATCCGTTGATGATCCATACCTGTGCACACCCGGCGCGGGGAGGGGAAATGAGTAGCAGCGACAAGAGCCTGAAGCTCAACAAGCACCGGTCTAGTCCCTTCCATACTGGCCACGACGGTGGATCCGGCTACACCGAGTGGACGTTCCGACAAGAAGAGCTCAGACGGATTTTCTACTTCTGTTAAGCCCACTTCACCCATTTCGAAAATGCCGATTTCATTCGTTGAACCGAAGCGGTTCTTTACAGCCCGTAGAAGTCTATACGTATGATGCCGCTCTCCCTCAAAATACAGCACACAATCCACCATATGTTCAAGCATCCGTGGGCCTGCAATAGCGCCTTCCTTGGTGACATGCCCAACGAGAACTGTTGCAATTCCCCGAATCTTAGCGATACGCATAAATCTTGTCGTACATTCTCGAACCTGAGTCACACTGCCTGGCGCACTCGTCACTTCTGGCATAAATACAGTCTGAATCGAATCGATCACAAGAAATTGCGGCTGAATTTGTTCAATCGCTTCTTCTATGCTTTCCATATTCGTCTCACATAGTACATATAGCTCAGCTGACAACGCACCGAGGCGATCCGCACGTAGCTTAGTTTGCCTTACCGATTCTTCGCCCGAGATGTACAGCACTCGCAATCCCTGAGTTGTTAGAGCATGCGATGTCTGTAATAAGAGCGTAGATTTACCGATTCCTGGGTCTCCCCCTACTAATACCAGCGATCCTGGCACGATCCCCCCACCGAGAACACGGTTAAGCTCACCTATACCTGTCAGTATGCGCGGTTCCTTGTCACTTTCTATACTTATGATCGATTGTGCTTTTTCTTTACTATGAAAAATAGGGGCATTCATTCCCTGTGTTTTGACTACGCTTTCCGTTTCCTCCACCATGGAGTTCCAAGCTTGGCACCCGGGACATTTACCGAACCATTTTGGCGATTCGTATCCACAATCAGTGCAAAAAAATTTAGTTTTTGGTTTAGCCATTTGTTCTCCTTACGGTCCGAACTTTTAAATTGCGGATATTTTCTTCTAATGAAAGTTTACCATTTCTGCCCCTTTAACGAAAGGTCATTCGGAATTTGTACTAAATGTATATTTTCAAGTGATAAATTTATATTAAAAAAGCTTCCGCCCCTCTATAAACTGAGGAGCGGAAGCTTTTTTTATTCCGTTTTTTTATTCGGATTCTACTTCTTTTTCAAGCAATGGCGCTACAGGAGCATCCACTTTATTCACTACAAGTTCTCCGCCAACTTCATCAATGTTGAGCGAATCACCCTTTTGGATATTTCCTCGGAGCAATTCCTCGGAAAGACGGTCTTCAATATGCTTCTGAATCGCACGACGCAATGGACGTGCACCAAAGGCTGGGTCGTAGCCTTCCTTAGCCAGGAAAGCCTTCGCCGCATCCGTGAGTACGAAATCAACATCATATTCACGCAGTCGCTTGCGCAGTTCATCAGACATCAACGTAACGATTTCAGCAATATGCTTCTCATCGAGGGAATGGAAGACGATGATTTCGTCAATCCGGTTCAAGAACTCAGGACGGAAGCTCTTCTTAAGCTCTTCCATAACCTTGCCCTTCATATTACCGTATTCTGCTCCAGCATCTTGCACAGCTGTGAATCCAAGTGTCGAATTCTTCTTGATCGCTTGTGCGCCTACGTTAGAAGTCAGAATAATTAATGTATTACGGAAATCGACTACCCGTCCTTTAGAGTCAGTCAAACGACCGTCTTCAAGAACCTGCAGCAGAATGTTGAATACTTCTGGGTGCGCTTTTTCAATTTCATCAAGCAGCACTACAGAATAAGGCTTACGGCGTACCTTCTCGGTTAATTGGCCGCCTTCTTCATAGCCAACATATCCAGGAGGGGCTCCGACTAAACGGGACGTGGAGTGCTTCTCCATATATTCCGACATATCAATACGGATGACCGCATTCTCATCGCCGAACATAGCCTCAGCCAATGCACGAGCCAACTCCGTTTTACCTACACCTGTAGGACCGAGGAAGATAAAGGAACCCATTGGACGTTTCGGATCTTTAAGACCTGCACGCGCACGGCGTAGTGCCCGGCTAACTGCCTTAACGGCTTCATCCTGACCGATCACTCGTTCATGCAGTAAAGCCTCCATGTTAAGCAGACGGTCGGTCTCCTCTTCCTTCAGCTTGCTTACAGGAATCCCCGTCCAGCTAGCTACAACCTGTGCGATATCTTCAGGTGTAACCTCTGAATCCGTGCGACCTTGTTTTTCTTTCCATTGGTTCTTAGTGGTATCAAGCTCTTCACGGATCTTTTGCTCTGTATCACGCAAGGCAGCCGCTTTTTCAAACTCTTGACTCTGCACTGCGGAATCTTTCTCCTTGCGGATATCATCCAAGCGCATTTCAAGTTCCTTCAGATTTGGCGGGATGGTGTAAGAGTGAAGCCTTACTTTAGATCCTGCTTCATCGATAAGGTCAATCGCTTTATCTGGCAGGAAACGGTCCGGAATGTAACGATCGGACAACTTCACTGCTTCCACAATAGCTTCATCCGTAATCTTCACACGGTGATGTGCTTCATAACGATCGCGAAGTCCGAACAGAATTTGGACCGCTTCCTCTGGAGAAGGCTGATCCACCGTAATCGGTTGGAAACGTCTTTCGAGCGCTGCATCTTTTTCAATATATTTACGATATTCGTCAAGCGTAGTAGCGCCTATGCACTGAAGTTCTCCACGGGCCAAAGCCGGCTTAAGAATGTTAGATGCGTCTATCGCACCTTCAGCGCCGCCAGCACCGATCAGCGTATGAAGCTCATCGATAAAGAGCACGATATTACCTGCTTGGCGAATCTCATCCATGATTTTCTTGAGGCGGTCTTCAAATTCACCGCGATATTTTGTCCCTGCCACTACTGAGCCCATGTCGAGCGTCATGACGCGTTTGTCGCGAAGTGTTTCTGGGATTTCATTGTTGATAATCTTTTGTGCAAGTCCTTCAGCGATAGCTGTCTTACCAACACCAGGTTCACCGATCAGTACCGGGTTATTCTTAGTCCGGCGACTCAGTACCTGAATAACACGTTCAATCTCCTTGCTACGGCCGATAACCGGGTCTAGATTGCCCTCCTTAGCATAGGCGGTCAAATCGCGCGCAAGACCATCTAGAGTCGGTGTGCTGACATTAGCCGGAGTTCCACTATGACTAGAGGCAGCCTCGCTGCTTCCCAGGAGCTGCAGCACTTGCTGACGAGCTTTATTCAAGCTGATGCCGAGGTTATTAAGCACACGTGCCGCGACACCTTCCCCTTCACGGATAAGTCCAAGCAAAATATGCTCAGTGCCGACATACGTATGTCCCAGCTTACGGGCTTCATCCATCGACAACTCAATCACTTTTTTAGCGCGAGGAGTATAAGCAATGTTCGTAGGCTGTTCTTGACCTCTGCCAATCAGTGTCTCCACTTCGTCCTGGATTTTTTCAAGACCTAGCCCTAAAGCAATTAATGCCTTAGCAGCAATGCCGTCTCCTTCACGAATAAGTCCGAGCAAAATATGTTCTGTGCCAATATTGTTGTGTCCTAAACGAACAGCTTCTTCCTGCGCCAGCGCTAGCACTTTTTGTGCGCGTTCCGTAAATCTTCCAAACATCATATCTCCTGCACCTCCATGAATAGTAAATATCTATATTAATGTTGTGTTCCCAGTGTCTCTCGGAGCAGTTTTGCCCGATACATATCTCGTTCAGTGGCGTTTAACTCATCGCCGAACATCTTTTGCAGAAATCCTGGCTGTGTCTTAACGTTAAGTTCATTTAGCACTGAAATCGAAAGACCTTCCAGAATGCCAAGATCAACCCCAAGTCTCACATCAGACAGTCGTTGTGCAGATTCTTTAAGCTCCATAAGAGCTGCATAACATAAAATCCCATAAGAACGCTTCACTCGGTCGGTTATTCTCAGTGCGGAATCAACAAGCAACCGTTCACGTGCATTTCGCTCATGCTCTATGATCTGCGTAACTACACTGTGAAGATTCTCAATAATTTCACTCTCCGTTTGACCGAGGGTGATCTGATTGGAAATTTGAAAGATGTTCCCTACTGCTTCGCTGCCCTCACCGTAAATTCCTCTTACAGTCAATCCTACTTGGTTCACTGCAGACAATATGCGATTGATCTGATGCGTCATTACAAGTGCTGGCAGATGCAGCATTACTGAGGCACGAAGCCCTGTACCCACATTAGTGGGGCAACTGGTCAAGTATCCTCTTTTATCATCAAAAGCGTAATTGACAGCTGCTTCAAATATATCATCGATCGCCGTCGCACGTTCCCATGCTTCTCTAACCTGAAGACCAGGAAACAGACATTGGATTCGCAGATGGTCCTCTTCGTTAATCATGATGCTGACCGACTCATCTTCATTTAACAAGACAGCCGCGCTGCGCGAATCATTAGCCAAGTTAGGACTGATTAGGTGTTTCTCAACCAGTACCTTTTTGTCCAGTTCATTCACTTCATCAAGCTTTAGGAGTTGAAAAGATCCGAAATCTGCAGCTGCTTCCTCATGAAACACAGGAGCCAACAGCTCTAACACTTCTTCCGATTGCTCTAAGGAAGCCAGCATTGGAAACGGAAGATGCTCTAGATTACGGGCAATACGCATACGACTGCTAATTACAATCTCGGAGTGACTACCTCCAGAGCGCATCCAATCACTAAGCGCTTGTTCAGTAAATCGGAGACTTGACATGTCATATCCCCCCTATATATCAAAGACTTTACTCTTGTGCTATTTCTTTTTCAAGTTTACGAATCTGATCCCGCAGCTCCGCTGCTTTCTCGAATTCTTCTTGTGTAATACTCTGCTGTAATTCCTGCTTGAGTTCATCAATTTGGCGTCTAAATACAATCTGAGCTCCTGCACGTTTCGGAATCTTACCTACATGTGAAGTACTACCATGCACTCGCTTAAAAAGCGGGTCGAGTGCGCTGTTAAAATATTTATAGCAGGAGCTACAGCCAAAACGGCCTAACTTGCTAAACTGGGAGTACGTCATCCCACAATTCTCACATTGCAGACTCTGCGTTGTCTTCGTTGCAGCCGACTTCTCCTTGCCGGCACCCTCTAGATCAAGCAGACCTGACAGCAGACTGTGGATCGAGAACCCTCCAGCCGTTCCGGGAATGAGTTCCCCCTTCTCCCGTGCACAGCTCTCGCAGATATGAAACTCCGTCTTCTCTCCATTCACGATCTTAGTGAAGTGGAGTGTTGCCGGCTTGACGCCACATTCCTGGCATTGCATAAGCGAAAGCCCCTCCCTTATGGTTGACAATTATTTGCCTAACAAAGAGATTAACATCGCCTTCATAATCTTGGCACGAATCTCATCCCGGTATGGAATCTTAACCGTTAGGCATTCCCGAGAAACAGCAGCGCGCATAAGGCACGCTTCACGCTTACTTAGAAAACCGGCTTCCTCCAGCTGATAAATCAGCCCTTCAGCAGCGTTCTGATCAATCCCGCCACCTATAGTATGGTTTAAATGGGCATGCAGTGCCACGTTTGGTGGCAATTCAAAACGTTGAATACGAATATATCCCCCGCCACCACGCTTACTTTCCACCACATAACCTTTTTCCAAAGTAAAGCGTGTACTGATGACATAATTGATCTGTGACGGTACGCATGAGAACTGGTCCGCCAGGTCATTTCGCTGGATTTCCACCGTACCTTCGGGACTTTCATGCAAAATATTCTTCAGATATTGTTCGATAATATCAGAGATATTGCGCATCACTCATCCTCCAGTGCTTAAATCTTTATAATACCGATTGCAACTTGCATTCCTAATGACAATGGTCTTTAATTGAACTTAAACATTTGTGGATAATTCCACGTGTTCAGAGAATCGGATCAATGTCATTAAGTTTCGTTGACTTTGACTTTCTTTGACTTTTTAATATTATAACATATTCTGTGCTAATTCCAAGTGGATTCTCTTATTTTTCACTTTTTTCAGCGAATGTATTCGGAAATAAAGAGCCCTCCCAACATCTTTCGAAGGGGAGAGCCCGAATTTTTATTTTAAAAATGATCAAATAATGCAGTTTCTGCTTGCGGTAAGATTTCTTCAAACCATTCCAGTGCAGCTGAATGACCTGAGATGCGTCCATAACGAGCTAACTCTGCCGGACGTTTATATCCAAGCATTAATGCCGTCAATGTGCCGATATCACAGTTTAAGTCTGCTTCTGCCGGTTTCCCTTCCCCGCGTGTAAAAGTTGCCGATCCCTCATTAGAAATATTCCATTCCCACAATCCATCATTCCAAGGTGCGTATTTATCTTCTATATAAATAAGCTGTTTCTTTTGGCTGCTGTTTCCTCTGAAGGTATAACCTTCAATGAATGTCTTAGCATTCACAATACGACCCATAAAATAAGGATAATTCTCCTGTTCTATACGCGGATCTGGCAGCAAGAAGGGTAACATGTCGTCCGAAGGCACCAGCTTCAACGATGCACCGGTCACCATCGAATCATGGTTCGCAAGAAATGTCCACAGCCCCTGCCGAGCTTGTTCATTCAAAAAAACAAATTCATCAATGACCAGTTCTCTGTTCTCTACCTTATACAGCACGTATCCCTCTGGTTCACCACTTTTAGAGTAAAACACTGCACTTTTTCCTTCGTCATCTAAAACAGAATTCTCCCACCAGTCCAAATCACGCTTAAGTGTCCCGTTATATCTGACAGCGAATTGATTGTATAAGCCATCCAATACTTCGATATCTTTAATGTCCCGTTTAACTTTGCCCTCAACTTCAACCTTCTTGGGAAACTTCGCTACAGGAATGGAGTATTTCTTATATTCACAATAAACTTCCCAACCAAATTTACGATAAAAGGGAATCAGGAACGGATGCAGAAAAGAGAGCCTTTGACCCGCTTCATTCATCGTTTGCAGTGCATGTGTTAAAAGCTTTGCCACATGCCCTTGTCTGCGGTTCTCTGGCCATGTTGCTACTCCAGCGATACCACCCATAGGCACCACTTTCCCTTGTATGTACACTTGGAATGGCAGAAGCGTCAATTTTGCTTCGAGTGTCCCGTCTTCAAAGGCACCCCATACCCGTTCCGGCTTGAAACTTTTTTGAGCACTTTCCCGTTTGTCGCTAGGTAACTTGTATTGAAAAGCATATTCTGACAAGTTCATGCTTGCATCGAACTCATCTGGGCGTAACTGTCTTATTACCACAAACTCACCTCATCCTTTATAAAATTACTTTTAGGATAAGTATAACAAGAGCATCAATTGTGCGCTAATCTATTGCATTATTTATAACTTTATTTTAGTTATCCACAGCTCTATGCAGTTTTAAAAATAGTCTTGAAATCTTGTCACATCCAAGTTAAAATAGTTATCCACTTATCAATAGCTCTATCCACATAATCCCGGCTATATCCACAGCAACCCGTGTACTACTTAGGTTTTCTGTTGACAGATCCATATAAATATGTATTTAATCCACACTATTTAGGGATTATTTCTCTTTCAATCATCTATCCACATGTGCGTAACTTTTCTGCAAATTCAAAATATTATCCACAAGTTTTCCACAGTCTATAATAAACGCAAAAAAGCCACTGTCGATGACTCAACAGTGGTCTAATTGTGCTTGGCAACGTCCTACTCTCCCAGGACCCTTCGGTCCAAGTACCATCGGCGCTGGAGGGCTTAACGGTCGTGTTCGGGATGGGTACGCGTGGAACCCCTCCGCTATCGCCACCAAACATGATTTTTCGAAGCTTTCGCTTCTCGAAATCGCTGCGAGAAAATATCAGCCCTTATAAAGGACATGCAGCTTATTGGTTACAGGCTTGATGCCTGAAAACTGAATCCGAATTGAATTTGCGTTTTAAGTATAGGATAAGCCCTCGACCGATTAGTATTGGTCAGCTCCATGCATTACTGCACTTCCACCTCCAACCTATCTACCTCGTCGTCTTCAAGGGGTCTTACTAATTGGGAAATCTCATCTTGAGGGGGGCTTCACGCTTAGATGCTTTCAGCGCTTATCCCGTCCGTACGTAGCTACCCAGCCATGCTCCTGGCGGAACAACTGGTGCACCAGCGGTACGTCCATCCCGGTCCTCTCGTACTAAGGACAGCTCCTCTCAAATTTCCTGCGCCCACGACAGATAGGGACCGAACTGTCTCACGACGTTCTGAACCCAGCTCGCGTACCGCTTTAATGGGCGAACAGCCCAACCCTTGGGACCTACTTCAGCCCCAGGATGCGATGAGCCGACATCGAGGTGCCAAACCTCCCCGTCGATGTGGACTCTTGGGGGAGATAAGCCTGTTATCCCCAGGGTAGCTTTTATCCGTTGAGCGATGGCCCTTCCATGCGGTACCACCGGATCACTAAGTCCGACTTTCGTCCCTGCTCGACTTGTAGGTCTCGCAGTCAAGCTCCCTTATGCCTTTGCACTCTTCGAATGATTTCCAACCATTCTGAGGGAACCTTGGAACGCCTCCGTTACTCTTTAGGAGGCGACCGCCCCAGTCAAACTGCCCGCCTGACACGGTCCCCGTACCCGATTAGGGCACTAGGTTAGAACCTAGATACGATCAGGGTGGTATCCCAACGGCGCCTCCACCGAAGCTTGCGCTCCGATTTCTACGGCTCCCACCTATCCTGTACAGATCGTACCCAAATTCAATATCAAGCTGCAGTAAAGCTCCATGGGGTCTTTCCGTCTTGTCGCGGGTAACCTGCATCTTCACAGGTATTAAAATTTCACCGGATCTCTCGTTGAGACAGCGCCCAAGTCGTTACGCCATTCGTGCGGGTCAGAATTTACCTGACAAGGAATTTCGCTACCTTAGGACCGTTATAGTTACGGCCGCCGTTTACTGGGGCTTCGGTTCATAGCTTCGGGTTACCCCTAACCACTCCCCTTAACCTTCCAGCACCGGGCAGGCGTCAGCCCGTATACTTCGCCTTGCGGCTTCGCACAGACCTGTGTTTTTGCTAAACAGTCGCTTGGGCCTTTTCACTGCGGCCCCCTCGTGCTATTCACACTACCGGGGCACCCCTTCTCCCGAAGTTACGGGGTCATTTTGCCGAGTTCCTTAACGAGAGTTCTTCCGCGCGCCTTAGAATTCTCTTCTCGCCTACCTGTGTCGGTTTGCGGTACGGGCACCTTCTCCTGGCTAGAGGCTTTTCTTGGCAGTGTGAGATCATGACCTTCGCTACTACAATTTTCGCTCCCCATCACAGCCCAGCCTTAACGATGTGCGGATTTGCCTACACATCAGCCTCACTGCTTAGACGGACATATCCATCAGTCCGCGTCACTACCCTCCTGCGTCACCCCATCGCTCATAGCGGATTACGGTGGTACAGTAATTTCAAACTGTTGTCCTTCGACTACGCCTTTCGGCCTCGCCTTAGGTCCCGACTTACCCTGAGCGGACGAGCCTTCCTCAGGAAACCTTGGGCTTTCGGCGGATCAGATTCTCACTGATCTTTTCGTTACTCATACCGGCATTCTCACTTGTATGCTGTCCAGCGCTCCTTACGGTACACCTTCAACCCACATACAACGCTCCCCTACCCCAGATACATACATATCTAGCCATAGCTTCGGTGGTGTGTTTAGCCCCGTTACATTTTCGGCGCAGAGTCACTCGACCAGTGAGCTATTACGCACTCTTTCAATGGTGGCTGCTTCTAAGCCAACATCCTGGTTGTCTGTGCAACTCCACATCCTTTCCCACTTAACACACACTTGGGGACCTTAGCTGATGGTCTGGGCTGTTTCCCTTTTGACAATGGATCTTAGCACTCACTGTCTGACTCCCGGCAATAAGTATATGGCATTCGGAGTTTGACTGAGCTTGGTAATCCTTGCGGACCCCGCACCCAATCAGTGCTCTACCTCCACTACTCTTATACCGAGGCTAGCCCTAAAGCTATTTCGGGGAGAACCAGCTATCTCCGAGTTCGATTGGAATTTCTCCGCTACCCCCACCTCATCCCCGCACTTTTCAACGTGCGTGGGTTCGGGCCTCCAGTGCGTGTTACCGCACCTTCACCCTGGACAGGGGTAGATCACACGGTTTCGGGTCTACGTCCACATACTAAATCGCCCTATTCAGACTCGCTTTCGCTGCGGCTCCGTCTTCTCGACTTAACCTTGCATGTTAAACGTAACTCGCCGGTTCATTCTACAAAAGGCACGCCATCACCCATTAATAGGGCTCTGACTTTTTGTAAGCACACGGTTTCAGGTTCTATTTCACTCCCCTTCCGGGGTGCTTTTCACCTTTCCCTCACGGTACTGTTTCACTATCGGTCGCCAGGTAGTATTTAGCCTTAGCAGATGGTCCTGCTGGATTCATACGGGGTTTCACGTGCCCCGCACTACTCGGGATCCGTCTCGGAGAGAACACAGTTTAGGTTACAGGGCTTTTACCTCTATCGCGGGCCTTTCCAGACCTCTTCACCTACCATATTCCTTTGTAACTCCATGTGAGACGTCCCACAACCCCTAAGAGCAAGCTCTTAGGTTTAGGCTGTTCCGCGTTCGCTCGCCGCTACTGACGGAATCACTATTGTTTTCTCTTCCTCAGGGTACTTAGATGTTTCAGTTCCCCTGGTCTGCCTCTACATACCCTATGTATTCAGGTATGAGTAACTGCGAATTACCACAGCTGGGTTTCCCCATTCGGACACCCCCGGATCAAAGCTTGCTTACAGCTCCCCGAGGCAGTTTCGTTGTTCGCCACGTCCTTCGTCGGCTCCTGGCGCCTAGGCATCCTCCGTGTGCTCTTATTAGCTTAACCTTGATTTTTCCTAAGAAAAATCTCACTAATAACATTTACTTGTTTGCACAAGTTGCTAAAAGATGTTCTAAAACGCAAATTCGTTTCGGTATCCAGTTTTCAAGGATCAAGATAAAACTATTCTAGACATAACAAATAGATGAAGTTTGTTGGTGGAGCCAAGCGGGATCGAACCGCTGACCTCCTGCTTGCAAGGCAGGCGCTCTCCCAGCTGAGCTATGGCCCCGCAAATTCCATCAAAACCGAACAAATGGATACGCGTTAAATAATTTTGGAAGTTTAACTTCCGATTTGAATGTCTTCATTGCAGAAGACGATTCTCCATAGAAAGGAGGTGATCCAGCCGCACCTTCCGATACGGCTACCTTGTTACGACTTCACCCCAATCATCTACCCCACCTTCGGCGGCTGGCTCCCTTGCGGGTTACCCCACCGACTTCGGGTGTTGTAAACTCTCGTGGTGTGACGGGCGGTGTGTACAAGACCCGGGAACGTATTCACCGCGGCATGCTGATCCGCGATTACTAGCAATTCCGACTTCATGCAGGCGAGTTGCAGCCTGCAATCCGAACTGAGACCGGCTTTGATGGGATTGGCTCCACCTCGCGGCTTCGCTTCCCGTTGTACCGGCCATTGTAGTACGTGTGTAGCCCAGGTCATAAGGGGCATGATGATTTGACGTCATCCCCACCTTCCTCCGGTTTGTCACCGGCAGTCACTCTAGAGTGCCCAACATTACTTGCTGGCAACTAAAGTTAAGGGTTGCGCTCGTTGCGGGACTTAACCCAACATCTCACGACACGAGCTGACGACAACCATGCACCACCTGTCTCCTCTGTCCCGAAGGCCGCCACTATCTCTAGTGGATTCAGAGGGATGTCAAGACCTGGTAAGGTTCTTCGCGTTGCTTCGAATTAAACCACATACTCCACTGCTTGTGCGGGTCCCCGTCAATTCCTTTGAGTTTCAGTCTTGCGACCGTACTCCCCAGGCGGAGTGCTTACTGTGTTAACTTCGGCACCAAGGGTATCGAAACCCCTAACACCTAGCACTCATCGTTTACGGCGTGGACTACCAGGGTATCTAATCCTGTTTGCTCCCCACGCTTTCGCGCCTCAGCGTCAGTTACAGCCCAGAAAGTCGCCTTCGCCACTGGTGTTCCTCCACATATCTACGCATTTCACCGCTACACGTGGAATTCCACTTTCCTCTTCTGTACTCAAGTCACCCAGTTTCCAGTGCGACCTTAGGTTGAGCCCAAGGTTTAAACACCAGACTTAAATGACCGCCTGCGCGCGCTTTACGCCCAATAATTCCGGACAACGCTTGCCCCCTACGTATTACCGCGGCTGCTGGCACGTAGTTAGCCGGGGCTTTCTTCTCAGGTACCGTCACTCCGATAGCAGTTACTCTACCGGACGTTCTTCCCTGGCAACAGAGCTTTACGATCCGAAAACCTTCATCACTCACGCGGCGTTGCTCCGTCAGACTTTCGTCCATTGCGGAAGATTCCCTACTGCTGCCTCCCGTAGGAGTCTGGGCCGTGTCTCAGTCCCAGTGTGGCCGTTCACCCTCTCAGGTCGGCTACGCATCGTCGCCTTGGTGGGCCGTTACCCCACCAACTAGCTAATGCGCCGCAGGCCCATCCCTCAGTGACAGATTGCTCCGTCTTTCATTCTTCCTTCAGGAGAAAAAAGAAATTATCCGGTATTAGCTACCGTTTCCGGTAGTTATCCCAGTCTAAGGGGCAGGTTGCCTACGTGTTACTCACCCGTCCGCCGCTAAGTCATTTTGAAAGCAAGCTTTCAAAATGACTCCGCTCGACTTGCATGTATTAGGCACGCCGCCAGCGTTCGTCCTGAGCCAGGATCAAACTCTCCAATTAGTATTGAAAAGAGCGATATGCTCATTTTGAAACTGACGATTCATTAAATGAATCTTTTAAAAATTAACGCGTTCCATTTGTTCAGTTTTCAAAGAACTTGCTCCCAGCATTTCGACATTCAATGTCTCTTGCACAGGAATTTGAGTATATCATGTTTTCGTATTTCTTGTCAACTTATTTTTTCATCGTTTGTGTTTCATTTGTTCGATGCGTCATAAGCACAAGAGATAATATACCATGCGGTTCTTATGTTTGCAAGCTTTTTTTGAAATAAAAAATTATCGACGCATAAATACTTTCAAACCAGCACAAACCAACACAAATTGATTCCAATCATCCGTTATCTGTGGCTAAATAGAACTTATCGCAATCCCATATATTAACTTCGAATGATACGTACAGAGAGGAGTCTAAATGAAAAACCAACCATCTAGTGCTGCGACCCCAACAAACACTAAGGACAAGGAGCAGCGTAATCTGCAGCAAGCAACAATCTATAAGATTTTGCTGGCAGTCAGCTTTGTTCATTTATTTAATGATTCTATTCAGGCAGTTATCCCTGCAATCTTCCCTATTCTCAAAGATAACTTATTGCTCTCCTTTGCTCAGATCGGATGGATCTCCTTTGCCCTAAATATGACGTCCTCAGTTATCCAACCAGTCATCGGGTATGCTGCTGACCGCAAGCCTCGTCCTATATTATTACCACTAGGCATGTGCAGCACATTTTTAGGCGTACTTTTATTGGCTTTTGCCAACAACTATATCCTTGTATTGTTTTCCGTCATGCTAATCGGCTTTGGCTCAGCTACTTTTCATCCGGAAGGCATGCGTGTAGCTCATATGGCTGCCGGGCAGCGGAAAGGCCTTTCGCAATCCATTTTTCAAGTCGGCGGTAATGCTGGGCAATCTTTAGGTCCAATGCTCACGAAATGGATATTCATTCCCTTTGGGCAGATCGGCGCTCTTGGCTTCACTATCGTTGCGGCTGCCGGAATCGCCGTCCAGACCTATGTCGCTCGCTGGTATCGAGAGATGCTGGATGCAGGATATACGTTTCATAAGAAGTCAACAGCTCGTGCAATCGATCCTGCCCGCCGCAAAAGTATTCGAACAGCAACAATTATCCTTGTCTTCCTAGTCTTTGTAAGGTCATGGTACGGCGCTTCTATCGGCAGTTACTACGCTTTCTATTTAATGGACAAATACCAAATGACACTTGATAAAGCCCAAATCTACATTTTCATGTATTTAGCGGCTGGTGCCATTGGTACATTCTTTGGAGGCCCCTTGGCGGACCGCTTCGGACGGCGTAATCTCATTCTTCTCTCTATGGTCGGAACAGTACCCTTCGCGCTGGCTCTCCCCTTTGTGAACCAAATGTGGGCCGCTATACTCCTACTGATTGGCGGTTTCATCCTTTTGTCCAGCTTCTCTGTTACTGTAATCTATGCTCAGATGCTTTATCCAGGGAATATCGGAACAGTCTCAGGGTTAATCACCGGTCTTGCTTTTGGTCTCGGGGGAATTGGCTCCTTGGTACTCGGCAATCTGATTGACAGCATTGGGATTTCAAAAGTGTTTATAGCTTGTGGCTTCCTGCCTCTTCTCGGTTTCCTCGCTCTCCTGCTTCCTAGAGATGAGAAACTAGAAGAATGGGCCGCTCAATAAACATCAATAACATCATAGAATCAATAATTACTTAGCGCTTTACTCATCACTGTAGAAAATAGAGCGGCAGCCTTCCCGCTGCCCTCTGTCATATAATTATCCTTATTTGTACGATCAAACCCCATCCACACTGCAGCTGTCCATTCCGAAGTATAACCAACAAACCATAGATCCCGATTTGCTTTCTTGCTCACACCTGGCAGGTCCAATTGAGTTGTTCCGGTTTTCCCTGCTACGGGTCTGTTCATTTGTGCCTTTTTGCCGGTTCCTTCATTGACAACACTACGCAGCATATTCGTCATTGCATCTGCTGTTCGTTGCGATATTACCTGACGTGATACAGTGGGATGTGTATATACGACTTTCCCTCCTGCATTAGTTATCGAGCGCACCATATGAGCCTCATTGAATTTACCTCCATTAGCAAAGACACCGTAGGCCTGTGTCATTTTAAGTGGAGATACCCCTTTATGAAGCCCTCCTAAAGCTATTGATAAATGGTTGTCCTCTTCCGTCAGTACTATTCCTAATTTCGCGGCAAATTGCCGTGCAGAAGAGATTCCAACCTGCTTCAAAAGCCAAACGGCTGGCGCATTCACGGATTTTTGCAGCGCTCTACTCATTGTAATTTGACCTTGATACACACCATTCAAATTCTCAGGTACATAGTTGCCATAAGCATATTTATGATCAGACAGTATACTATTTGGGCTATACTTCCCGCTCTCTAGCGCGGGTCCATAATCAATGATCGGCTTGAAGCTGGAGCCTGGCTGCCGCGCATCAATTGTAGCTCTGTTCAAGCTCCCCTCGTTTTGCTCACGCCCACCAATAAGTGCCACCACTTCACCTGTACGATGATCAATGATGGTCATAGCTGCTTCCACCTGTTGATCTTTTCCATCGGGCGGGAAAGAAGACGCCTTAAGAAAAGCCTGTTCAAGCGCCTGCTGCGCTTTAATATTCAACCCTGTAACGATAGTGTAGCCTCCCGTTCGAAGCTCCTCCACAGACTTCCCAGTGATCTGAGCCGCTTCCTTAAGCGTAGCGTCCACATAATGCACACCAATGACTTCTTCTTTGTTTGCGGCGGGAGGGTGATACTGTTTATCTCTAGCCTCAAGCATTTGTTTATTAGTGATCAGTCCTTGATCTAGCATGATCTGTAGAACGAGATCCCTTCTTGTTTTGGATAATGTACTATTGTCTACCGGATTATAAATAGACGGTCCTTTAGGAATTCCCGCTAGGGTCGCTATTTGCCATATTTCTAGTTTTTTCAAATCAGATACACCGAAGTAACGCTCGGCAGCTGCTTTCACTCCATACTGTCCTCGTCCCATATAGATTTGATTGAGATAAAGTCCCAGAATTTCACGTTTAGATAGCCGCCGCTCCAAAGCAAGCGCAATGGAAGCTTCGTTTAGCTTGCGTATCACATTCTTGTTCCTGTTCAAATAAAGATTGCGAGCAAGCTGCTGAGTGATGCTGCTTCCGCCCTCGGAGAGATCCATATCCACAACATTATTCAAAAAGGCGCGAGATATCCCTTTGTAATCTATTCCCTGATGGCTATAGAAACGACGGTCCTCCACTGCTAAAAATGTATTTATCAATAATGCAGGCATCTCCTCCAGCTCTGCTAGATGTCTATACCCAGAACCCGGTAAAGGGATCATCCGTAATGTCGTCCCATCCGAGGTCTTAATGATGCTCGATTCCGGCAGTTGAAGTTTATCTTCTTGTTGTTTAACCACTTGTCCGCCGTATTGAAATACGTAAAGCAAACCCACAAGCGCTATTATTATTCCAATGACACTCGCATCAAAAAATAAATATCCTAGACGGAGTATCCGAGTACGCACGATCCATCTGCCATCTTTGTCTGAATGGACTTCACTTAGTTTTTTTTCGGTAACGGCACTCATGATTCTATAATCAGGTTCTCTAGGAACCACTCCATACTTCGGGCTTCAACATTTGCCGCTTCAAGAAGTGCGTGTACTTCCGCCCCATCATCTGTAATGTCAGCCTCTTTTACCTCACGGAGAGTACGGAGAATTGCCCGAGTTCTAATCAATAAAGCTACAGCTGGTGTATCTTGCATCGTTTCTGGTGCTAAACCTCTATTCGGAACTTCAATTCTTTGCATACGATTCAGGTTAGCGGCGATTTGGCCTAATTCTCCTCCAGAGAGGACCTTAATTTCTTTTGTTGCTCCCTTGTCTGCCATCTCTGAGGTCCCAACCAATACGGTGTACAAATCATCGGAAATTTTCTGTGAACGTAGAATAAACAGACCGCTGAAGAGCAGAACAAATAGAATAACAGCACAGGGGATTTTTCCAATATGATTGATAACCCAGTGGGTAAGACGGATAAAAAAAGCATCTGATTGCCCCGAATAATGAGCGTACAGCAAAGCAACACCCCGCTGGACAACAAAAAGAAAGGCAGCACTCAAAAGAGCACTCCCTATAAAAATATAAAGATAGTGGATACGAATCGTCTGAAGTTTGTGCATAGTAATCCCTCCTTGTGCTCACAAGGATATCTTCCAAATCTTAAGAACCCGCCAAGAGTTTTCTTAAGATTCTCTGAAGAATGGGAAATGGGTAATAAAATCCGTTCGAAGGGGGGAGCTTTCTACATAAATAACGCCATTATGACGTTCAATGATACTTTTTGAAATGGCAAGACCTAGGCCCGAACCACCTGTATGCTGTGAACGGGACTTCTCTGCCCGATAGAATCGTTCAAAAATAAAAGGGATATCACTCTCAGCAATCATCTCTCCAAAGTTACTAATGCGGACAACCGCTTCATTCCCCTTTTTACTGAAACCAATCTCCACTTTTCCGCCGCTTCTACCGTAACGGATCGCGTTCGTAATCAAATTCTCATAAGCACGAACTAACTCTTTAGGGGAAGCTTCTATCCACAACTCATCAGCTTGGTCATCGATCTCATAGGTCATTTCAGCCTTTGTTAGTTCGGGAACGGATTCCTCCGCTAACTGCCGTATAAAGGCTTTTAAATCTAATCTCTCCAGAACCAGAGGGTATTCTCCACTGTTAACACGTGTATATTCAAAAAGATCGTCGATCAGTTTACGCAGCACAAGCGATTTGTTGTAGGCTATACTCACGTAATAACGTATTTCTACTTCTTCCTGACATCGATCCTGCTCGATATACTCCAGAAAACCGAGGACAGAGGTAAGCGGGGTCCTTAAATCATGTGAAACACCAGTGATCAAATCATTTTTCGCGTTCACAGCTTTACGTTCCTCCTCCACGGAGTGCTGCAAACGTTCAGCCATTTCATTAATATTCTCAGCCAGCACTCCCAGCTCGTCCGTGGTTCTAACTTCAATTCGGTGCGACATCCCAGAGCTTGTGATTTCCCGAATCCCTTTGGTGATCTCCTCCAGATAAAGTACTACTTTACGAGTATAGATAAAAAAGAATAGCAAAAAGCTGATAATACCAGCGGCAGTCAGCAGTGGCATAGAACCAATATGATTAATGATCCAGCGTAAGATACGTGAATAGGGAGCCGACTCTGACGCTGGATTCAAATAGATCATGAAATTAACGAGCTGGTAACCTGCAAACAGCAGTAATCCACCGGAAAGCACACTAAGTAAAAAGGCGTATATAAACTTCCATCGAATCGTAGTTATATATTTAGAATTCAAGAAGCCTCACCTAATCCTTTCAGGAAGGTCCATCTAATTTATACCCAACTCCCCAGACGGTTTGTATATAACGCGGGCGCTTCGAATCCACTTCGATTTTGTCGCGGAGGTTACGAATATGTACCATAACAGTGTTACCCCCATCTAAAAATGGTTCGTTCCACACCTTATCGTATATCTGCTCTAAGCTGAGCACTTGACCTTGGTGCCTTGCCAAAAGCTCTAAAATAGAAAATTCCCGGGGAGTCAGCTTAATCTTCTGCTGGTCTATATGTACCTCATGCTTAGAAGTATCTATAGTTAAATCTTCAAAGCTCAGTTTGTTGTCAGTTCCCAAGCTATTACTTTCTTTATTGAAGGCGTGGTAACGACGCAGCTGTGACTTCACCCTAGCTACAATCTCCAAAGGATTAAACGGCTTGCCCACGTAGTCGTCCGCTCCTATGCTGAGTCCTGAGATTTTATCCATATCGGTATTTTTGGCTGAAAGAATGATAATCGGCATCTTCCGCTCTTCACGGATCTTCATACACGCAACTAGTCCATCCATCCTAGGCATCATGACATCAAGAATGATTAAATCTACTTCTTCCTTCTGCAGACACGCTAGCGCTTCCATTCCATCATAGGCTTTAAGCAGCCGATAGCCCTCATTACAGAGGTATATCGATAATAGCTCGACTATTTCCTTCTCATCATCTACTAACAATATCGTCTCTCTCTTCACGGAAGGGGTTTCCTTTCAATTATAGTAATAATATCTATAGCTTCTATATTAGCAGATCAATCGAATGATTTTCCTCGAAAATAGAAACATGTACTTACAATCGCATGACAATAAAGTAGGTTACGCAAAAAAGGGCACCCGCTCCTCTCGTACTTAAACGAAATGGAGCAGGTACCCTTTTAGGATCTATTGAAAATATGCTTACATCTCTAGCAATCGAATCAGCTCATCTTCATCTTCAATGACTTGAATGCCTAACTGCTGTGCCTTGGCCAGTTTACTGCCTGCCTTCTCTCCGGCAATAACCAAATCGGTCTTCTTGGATACACTTCCGGATACCTTTGCTCCAAGCGCTTCTAAGCGCTCAGCCGCTTCGTCACGTGTAAGCTTTTGTAATGAACCGGTCAACACTACCGTTTTTCCACTAAAGAAGGAATCGGTATTAACAGGACGCGGTGCTTCAGGGGCCTTTGCTTCAACACCCAAAGCTCGCAAGCGAGCAACATTTGCCACCACAACAGGATCTGCGAAGAAATTAACAATACTCTCGGCGACAATCCCACCAATATCCGGTAACTCGGCGAGTTCCTCCGCTTTAGCCTGCATTACAGCATCCAGATCGCGGAAATGATCAGCCAGCATCTTGGTTGTTGCTTTACCTGTGTTAGGGATTCCTAACGCAAATAAGAATGACGCGAGATCGCGCCCTTTACTATCCTCTAACGCTTGCAGCAAATTCTGCGCTTTTTTCTCCCCAAAACGGTTCAACTGTACAAGCTGTTCAAAAGACAATTCATACAGATCCGCAGAGTCATGTACATTAAGCTCGTCGTAGAGCTGACCTGCCGTCTTCTCACTAAACGTCTCAATATCCATCGCATCACGCGAAGCGAAATGGGTGATCCGACTAATAATTTGCGGTCTACAGTTCAGCTTATTATTACAGAAAAGATGCGCACCGCGCATTTCTAGCGGATATCCGCAAGCCGGGCAGTCCTCAGGAAAAATAATTTCTCCTCCGTCATTCTCCTCTGTTACCTTACCGAGAATTTCCGGGATAACATCATTAGAACGCCGAATAAACACTCGAGCGCCTAAGGCGAATTTCAAGTTTTTGCGCTCAATATCGCCTACATTATTTAATGTGCAATTCTGTACAGTAACTCCAGCAAGTTCTACGGCTTCAACACGAGCCAGCGGAGTCACTTTGCCGGTACGTCCTACATTCCAGCTAACAGACTCAAGCACGGTCGTTGTTTCTTCAGCCTCAAATTTATAAGCCACTGCCCAGCGGGGGAACTTGTCAGTGTAACCAAGAACTTCTCGAATACGGAAATCAGTCACCTTGATTACAGCTCCATCAATGAGGTAATCAAGACTCGAACGACTCTCCTCGATTCCAGCAAGCTGTTCGGTCACATCATCGAAATCATTACAGTAAGTCAAATAAGGATTTACTTTGAATTTGTTATTCCGCAGAAAATCCATCATCTCCTGATGATCGGCGAATTCTACACCTTCTGCAAAACCCACATTATAGAAATATGCATTTAAACGACGTTCTGCAGTAGTCTTCGGATTTAGATTGCGCAGTGCACCTGCTGCTGCATTACGCGCATTCTTCAGCGGCTCTGCAGCCCGTGTATTATAATCAGCTAGCACAGACAGATTCATAATCCCTTCACCTTGAACCTCAATGACCCCTTCTTTAAAAGGAATCGTTAATGGAACAGACTTAATGGTCTTCACCTGCGCAAGGATTCCTTCACCAATGACACCATTACCACGCGTCGATGCCTGTTCAAGAACGCCATTTCGATAGGTTAAATTCAGCGTTAAGCCATCGAACTTCAGCTCTACTGCATAACAAGGATCAGGAAGAGGGTTGTCTGGATTCTTAAGATTGTACTCATTCACTAACCGGAGTACCCGCGTATTCCAGCTCCGCAGCTGTTCAATATTCTGTGCTTTATCGAGACTCCAAAGCGGAGCCAGATGCCGATGCGGCGTGAAGCCCTTAAGCAGCTCTCCACCTACACGTTGTGTAGGTGAATCCGGTAGTACGAAGCCACTCTCAGCCTCCAGTGCTACAAGCTTGTCGTATAAAACATCGTATTCCTTATCACTGACTAGCGGAGCATCCAGCGTGTAGTAGTGGTAATTATAATTATTTAACTCCGCAACAAGCTCTTCCATCACATGCATAGCATCCATGCAGGTACATCCCTCCGTCAATAAGTTTCCTAATGGTTAGCGTGGTCTAAATATCCGTTCGTTAATCGTTTCCTACTACTATTCCACTCTGGTAATCGGTGCAAACCCTGCAAGCAGTCGTTTTACACCCACTGGTGCCGGGAAGGCAATCTGCAGCTCCGTGTCATTTCCGGTGCCCTTAACAGCCACAACGGTACCGGTGCCCCATTTGCCGTGCGAAACCTTATCACCGGCTTTGTATTCGCCAGCTGCTGCAGCCCCTGATCCAGTAGCGCGCTGAGCGCCTCCTGAGGTTACGGTCACGCTGCTTTTGCTTGTCGCTGCGGACGCTGTGCTTCCGCTGCCAATCGGTGCCGCACCAGCGGCTCCACTTCGGCCGCCGAAGTTCCCACGACTGCCACCACTGAAGCCGCGTCCGCCGTAAGCACCGCCTACCTCCGAGCCTCCACGTTGGAAACGGTCCTGCGTCTTAGCAGTATCTTCCTTCAGTTCCTCCGGAATCTCTTCAATGAAGCGGGACGGCTGATTCGCCGTCGTCCGCCCAAAGAGCGTACGCATCCGCGCGCAAGAGAGAAACAATTGTTTCTCGGCGCGGGTGATTCCTACATACGCAAGGCGGCGTTCCTCTTCAAGCTCGTCGTTATCTTGGAAAGCACGGCTGTGCGGGAACACGCCTTCTTCCATCCCGACAATAAACACCGTTGGGAACTCCAGACCTTTGGCGCTGTGCATCGTCATCAGGACTACAGCGTCACTACGGTCCTCTTCATCATCATTTACACTATCAATATCTGCGATAAGCGCGAGATCCGTGAGGAAGGAGACAAGCGACTTGTCCTCGTTATTCTTTTCAAACTCCATCGTCACCGACAGGAACTCATCGATGTTCTCTAGTCGCGAGCGAGATTCGAGTGTGTTTTCATTTTGCAGCTCCAAACGATACTGCGACATCTCTAGTATTTTTTCCGTCAGTTCGGTTACGGACAAGAACTCCACCATACGATGCAGAGCTTCAATCATATCGTAGAACTCTACTAGCATATTCCGCGTCCGCCCAGCAAAGCCCAAATCATCTACAGTTTGCAGTACGCGGAAAATAGAAACACCACGCTCAGCAGCCGCAGCTGCCAGCTTGCCAACCGTTGTATCCCCTAATCCCCGCTTAGGTACATTAATAATACGCGTCAGGCTGATATCATCATCAGGATTTGACAGCAGGCGTAAATAAGCGAGCAGATCCTTGATTTCTTTACGATCATAGAACTTAATCCCGCCTACGATTTGATATGGAATATCAGATTTAATTAGAATTTCCTCGATTACCCGTGACTGGGCATTTGTACGATACAGTATCGCATGATTCTGATAGGCCTGACCCTGTTTCACATTTTTGCTGATTTCTCCGGTTACAAAGTAACCTTCATCATGCTCGGAGTCCGCCCGGTACACCTTAATCTTGGCGCCTTCCTCGGAATCGGTCCACAGCTTCTTCGGCTTACGTCCACTATTGAGTGCGATCACACCATTGGCTGCATTCAGGATATTAGCAGTTGAACGGTAGTTCTGCTCAAGAAGAATGGTCTTCGCTTCTGGATAGTCCTCTTCAAAATTAAGAATGTTTGTAATATCCGCTCCGCGCCAGCGATAAATCGACTGATCACTATCCCCTACCACACAAATCCGGTGGTGGCTGTCAGCGAGCATACGGCACAACATATACTGTGCTCTGTTCGTATCCTGATACTCATCCACGTGGATGTATTTGAATTTCTTTTGGTAGAAATCAAGGACCTCGGGAACTTCCTTAAACAGTTCAATGGTCTTCATAATTAAATCATCAAAATCAAGCGAGTTATTGCTTCTTAGACGCCTTTGATACATCTTATATACCTTTGCAACTAAGCCTTCAAAATAATCGCCAACCTTCTGCTCATACTGCGCCGGAGTGATCAGCTCATTCTTCGATGCGCTAATGATGGCCTGCACAGCTTTTGGTTCGAATTTCTTCGTATCAATATTCAGTTCCTTCATACAGTTACGTATTACGGATAGCTGATCTGTAGAGTCCAGAATGGAGAAGTTGGAGGTAAAACCAATCCGCTCGATATCCTTCCGCAAAATCCGAACACACATAGAGTGAAAGGTGGATACCCAGATATCTCTTCCCTCAGGTCCGACAAGCTTAGATACACGTTCCTGCATTTCCCGCGCAGCTTTATTCGTAAACGTAATCGCCAAAATCGCCCAAGGCGGCGCCTTTCGATTGGCAATCAGCCAGGCAATTCTGTGAGTCAACACTCTCGTCTTCCCACTGCCCGCACCAGCCATAATCAAAAGTGGTCCTTCAGTAGTTTCGACAGCCTGTCTTTGTGGAGGATTCAGTCGACTTACTGCGTCTTGTATGCTAATAAGTTGCATGTGTAACATGCTCCTTTCTAAATATAAAATCACAAATCAAAAGTAGTCCTAAAAATAACCACTAAGCATAATCACCTTCGACGTCCTTATAAGGACGGTAAGTGTTTATACGAAAAATATAAAGATAATGTATAACGTGAAACTTATACTTTCTTATATTTTAATCAAATTGTTCTTGTACTGTCTTCTTCACAGCCGCAACTGTTAGCAGTGCCTGCTGTACATCGCTATAAATAATATTGCCGACCACTACTGTATCACATAGAGCTGCTGCTTGCTCGGCCTCTGCCTCACAAGTAATGCCCCCTCCATAAAAAAGCTGAGCCTGCTCCACCATTTCACGCACCGTCCGCACGGTCTCCATATCCCCGAACCTACCGCTGTATTCAAGATAAACAATCGGCAGTGACATCAGCCTGTCCGCAACCTGGGCATATGCAGCCGCTTCTTCAGCATCAATGGCCGTCTCAGCCCCTGTTATCCGTGCAACTGAAGAGTCACTATTCAACACAATATAACCTTCCGTTAGAAGCGAATCCCATGGAATCATAAATCCATAGCGTTCAATAGCTCGGCGATGATGGCCTACAATCCAGGCTGTATCAGGCGTATTAAGCACCATAGGAATCATATAAAGATCAAATCCGGGTACAGCAGCTTCAAGTTCGGATACCTCGAGTGCACAGGGTAACTCAAAATGCCTCACTTTTGATAAGAGATCCACTGTATTCTCATAGGTTACTCCTGTAGAGCCCCCTATCAGTATGGCATCCGTGCCTGATAAGCAAACAGCCTCCAAATCCTCATCCGAAATCATCCGGTCAGGGTCTAGCTTAAACACATGCCGCCAAGGTTTGATCATTTGCTGCACTGCTTTCATGAGAATCATCCTTAATAGTCATTTGGGCAAGACAAAGACACTCCTGCCGCCGCAAAAGATATAGATCTAGTCTATGCCAGCACAGCAGGTGTGTCAATTTAAAGCGAACAAAAATGCGAACATTTTTTCGTATATAAATTTTGGAACTCCCGCAAAGCACCTGAATACACATCTATGGAAAGCACCACTTTTTAGAGATATATTAATGGTAATAAGTAGTCAAAGATTTCAACGTACACCTGAGATGTTAATCAAATCCTCTTCCGGCACAAAATCAGTGTAAAAACCATCCACGCCCATACGGGATAACTCCCGAATTTCATCTTCTTCATTCACAGTATGAACATATACACGTGCGCCAGCCTTCTTCAGCTTTTTAACAAAGCTTTTGTTGGCCCGGCTAACCGGCATGGTAATATCCACACCTGTTTTATTAACAAACTCAATAACTTGTTCATCCGTATCCTTGGACTGGTACAGGGTGTAAAGCACTTCCGGAAAAGAATAAACCTTATTGATATCATCAAGCATCGTCTGATTGTATATTTGTGGAATAATTCGATCTAATATGGCTGGATCCCGGCGCTGCGCCGCTTCTACCAACAATGTAAATTGTTTATTTATAAGTTCAGATTTGATCTCTTTCGTATCCGTCACGATATAGGCATCTGGATAATGCTGCATCAGATCAAGCAACCTCTCAACATCGATTGGGGAGTAGATATTCAGAATTGGACTATCCATGAATTCTTTATAATCTAGTACAACCCCTTGTTTATTAGCAGGAAGCACATCCAACTGTCCTAAGAGCTTACTCATATTCCCTGACCACTCATGCCGACCAACTAGCTGATCATCAGCCGATAATAACAAGTCTACTTCAAATACGCGAGTTCCTTGTGCATAATTAGCTACAAACGCTTCAAAAGCATTGGTGTATGTATGACCGTTAATGCCACCCATGGCATGTGCCACGACCTTGTGAGCTTCAAAGCCGCTTACAGGCTGCTCGTCTTCATTACTAAAAGCGATTACAAGTAGAGTTATAAGAGCCCCAATTACAATTACGGTTGCAACAATCCTTTTTTTATCCATAGTTGAGAGTTTCCTTTGCGAAGTTTAGATTATAAAACCAATAGAAAAACAATACCCCGCTCTACCATAGGTAGAAACGGGGATCCAATTAAAGTTTTAGCAAATCTGAATCAGTGCAGGAATCAATAAGCATTTTTGTTGACGAAGCCGTTGCGAATCGTTTTGAAAATAATTCGAATATCGAACAGTAAAGACCAGTTCTCAATGTAGAAAATATCGTGTTTGATCCGCTCCTCGATGGAAGTGTCACCGCGGAGTCCATTGCTCTGTGCCCAGCCTGTGATTCCAGGGCGTACATGGTGTTTTACCATATACTTTGGAATTTCGTCACGGAACTGTTCCACATAATACGGGCGTTCTGGTCGAGGTCCAACCACGCTCATATGTCCCAGCAACACATTAAAAAATTGCGGAAGCTCATCCAGACTTGTCTTACGGATAAAGGTCCCAAATTTAGTTCTACGAGGATCTTCTGGTGTACTCCAGCCTGTATCCTCTTCGCCGTCCTGCTGCATCTTCATCGAGCGGAACTTATACATCATGAAATTACGACGGTTCAGTCCCACACGTTCCTGCCGGAATATAATCGGTCCCGGAGAAGTAAGTCGGACACCAAGGGCTACGATGAGCATTACAGGAGATATCATAATGATTGCGAACAAGGAGAACACAATATCAAACAATCGTTTTGCCATCTTATTACCCGTCATATCTAGTGGAATATCACGAACATTAATCATTGGCATGCCTGCAAAGTTATCAAAGTACGGCCGCGCTGGTAAGTAGTCAAAAAAGTCAGGGATAATTAATGTGCGCACACCTGCTTTTTCACAGGCTGCAATAATTGAAGGATACTTCGAATGCGCATCGAGCGGCAATGCTAGTATAACTTCATCCACAGGCAGCATCTCTAGCATACCGGACAACTGGTCAACTGTTCCCAGGATCGGCTTATAGCGTTGTTCTTCAATTCCATCCCAAGTGTGATAGTCATCCAAGAAACCAATCGCTTCATAACCGAGCTCGGGGTATTGCTCCAAATTGTTGTAAAATCTTTTGCCTAATGTACCTGCGCCGATGATAAGAACGAACTGTCGGTTGAAGCCTTTTTCGCGAAAAGATTTAAGCATCTTCTTCAGCACATAACGGTACAGCATAATAGAAAGAACATTAAATCCCATATAAATAGCAAGGTAGGTACGAGAGATATCGATTTCTTTCACAAAAAACATCAGACCGAGCAAGATGAAAATGCTCATGATGTGCACTTGGAAGATCTTAATAAATTCATCGACAAAACGTTTCTTCCGCTTAGGCAAATACAGTGACAATAATATACCGATTAACACTGCAATTCCGCCATAAATCATACTCCAGTAAGCGTACGACTCTACAGGCAGCGGATTTTCAAACTCCATCCATCCACTTTTAAATTTAAGCCACCAAGCCGCTAAAAAGGACAGCTGGATGACAATAAAGTCAGCAACCATATAGAGCTGTGTCAAAAATTTCTGATTACGCCGAATCATAAATTCACCTCAGTATTCTTTTCGTTACGTACACCTGTTTCATTAGTGGAGTTAAGACTCTGAGCAGGTGATGTGACCGTTCTAGGAGAGGTTAAGGCATTCCGCAAAAGCGAAAGTGCGAACTTCACACCTACGCCGGCATATACTGTTCCATTTATCATACTGTTGTACTTCTTACTATAATGCTTACGATGAAATAAAATCATCGCCCTGTGGAATTCATAGACGATCTTGAACGGCCTACGTCTAGCGCTGCCGCCTTTAAGATGTACGATAGAGGTCTTCGGATAATAATAAATCCCCCAACCAGCCTCTTTAATTCGATAGCACCAGTCTAAATCCTCACCGTACATAAAGAATTCTTCATCTAATCCGCCCACCTGATCAATCGTCTCCCGCCGCAGCAGCATAAACGCACCCACCAGACAATCTATCGGGTAATCAAGATCCGGGTCCAGATAACCTAATTGGTAACCGTTAAACCTCGGGCGGTCTGGAAATAGTTTGCTAAATCCAAAAGCATAATAGAAGGAAGCTGACGGTGTAGGGAATCCACGCTTACACGCTTTATCCAGCGAACCATCCGGTAAAATAATCTTACATCCTGACGCCCCAACATCGGGTCGACTGTCCATAAAGGAGATCATTGTCTCCAGCGTATCCTTACGTACTACCGTATCTGAGTTGAGCAGAAGCACATACCGTCCGGATGAAGCTTCCATCCCCTGATTATTAGCACGGGCAAAACCAACATTGTCGTTATTGGCGATCAACATTACACCTGGAAACTCTCTACTAATCTTCTCTACTGATTCATCACGGGAATTGTTGTCTATCAAAATAATCTCATAGGAATAGTTCGTTTCTGAGTCATACACCGACCTGAGACAGTCCATCGTCAGGCGACAAGTGTTGTAATTGACAATAAGTATGCTTACATCTACATTCACTACGTAACGCTCCTGACAAATATAGTAATCTACCGACAATTATTATAACATAAAACCTCCCTGAGAGGAGGTGACGTTTCAGGGAGGTTTTTCCAGTTTCGGTTTAGTTTTTGTGTTGTTTTCTCTCTTTTATCGCGGCTTGTATATACTCCCGCTTCTTTTTTAATGCAGGGCGCTGAGAGAAAAAGGACTTCCATGCTGTAATTAACTGTGGCTCTCTAAGCAGCATATAGCCTTGAGCTGCAATTTCATAGGGAAGAGAAATGAAGATTGTTTTCAGCATAGTTCGAGCTGGTTCATTCTTGTAGATCATTTTGTAGCGGTTAATGTAAGATATTCGTCGGATAAACATCGGCTTGGTGTTACGACCAGATGTTTTCCAACCACGTTCGTGATATCCGATCGCTTCAGCATCATAATATCCCTGCCAGCCGAATAACTGGCCTCTCCAAGCCACATCCACATCTTCCTTATACGCGAAAAAGTCAGCATCAAAAAATTCACCATCAACACTAATATCATCGATCATCCGCCGAGAGTACATCGCAGCCGCTCCAGATACACCGAATACCGGACCCGACTGTGTCCATTGATCAGCTGGCTCGCCTGCACCGCGATCAAACGCACGGCGTGCTCTGTTCATACGGAGACCTGTGCTGTCTACCAGCCTATGATCACCCTTAAGCAAAAGCTTGCCTGTCGCACTGCCGATCTGCGGGTTGGCTTCCATGTGTGCAATGAGTCTAGAAACATAGTCAGGAGCCAGGGTTAGGTCAGGGTTAAGAACGAGCACGTAATCCGTATCAGTCGCGGCAATGGCCTGATTATGGGCTGGGGCGAAGCCTGAGTTGTTTTGGTTTTGGATGAGTACTAAGTTGGTGGGTATTTCCTCGTTCTTTGGTATATTTGGCAGATCAATACCCTCAAGTGAATGAGTTAGAGAAGCTTTAGGGATTGTGTTGCGAAAAGTGCTCACTCTACCAGCACAACCATCAGAAGAGGCATTGTCTACAACGACAATTTTCTCAATAGGATAATTCTGTGCCATTACTGCCTCTAAGCAATCTATAATGTCATCCGCGCTGTTGTAGGTGACGATATGTACACTTACTGTTTTGTTATTCATGAGTATCCTCGACTTCGTAATTTCTTATTAACTAATTACTCCCTTCTTATTATAGCGAAAGAATCAAGAAGAAACGATGTTGTCGTCTTTTAAAAACGATAAACATTTCTCTTAGAAATATAAGGATATTAGTGAAACTTATAAATTCTTGTATTCAACAAAAAAACTCCCGCATCGTTATGAACGATTTGGGAGTCTCCATTGTAGTTATGCTATTCTTTTAGCTCCAGAAGGAAATCTCTTAGTCCCTCACGCCAAGGTCGAATATCCCGAAAACCGTTCGTACGTATCGATAAATGCTCCATTACCGAATTACGAGGACGTGGTGCAGGGCGTGGGAACTGTTCTGTAGCACATGGTTCAAGCTTGGCAGTAAATTTCAGGCCCAGAATATCCTCAGCCTCCGCAAAGATCGCCTGTGTAAATTCAAACCAAGTGCAAGAGTCGCTATTTGAAGCATGGTATACACCATACTTCTCAGTTTGAATAAGTTCAAGCAAGAATCGAGCTAAATCGACTGTATAGGTAGGCGAACCTTTTTGGTCATCTACAACTTGAAGCATTGGCTTTTCTTGGCCAAGCTTTAGCATTGTTTTGACAAAATTTTTTCCGTATTTACCATACACCCATGATGTGCGTACGATAAAATACTTAGAGGAAAGAGATTGAACGAGCACTTCACCCGCACGTTTCGATTTACCGTATATACTCTTAGGATCTGTATTATCATACTCATGGTAAGGCTGTGATCCTAAACCATCAAATACATAATCTGTACTGATATATACCAGCTTAGCCCCAGCTTTTTCTGAAGCTATCGCTACGTTTCGACTTCCAGTGGCATTAATTAAATAAGCAGCATCAATATCACTTTCTGCCGCGTCCACAGCCGTGTGTGCAGCACAGTGAATGACAGCATCCGGTCCAAACTCACCAATAACCTGGACACACTGATCGAGATCAGTAATATCCATCTCTTGGCGGTCGCAGCCCATCACTTGGTGACCTTGTTGCTGGAGTAGTAAAACCACATCCTGACCCAGTTGTCCAGCTGCGCCTGTAACAAGTACCTTCAGTCGAGCCATTATAGAGATTCTCCCAAACGATCGCCATATTGTAATTCAGCGTACTTCTGGTATTCCCCAGATTGAATGCGAGTCCACCATTCCCGGTTATTGAGATACCATTGGATGGTTTCTTTAATACCTGTTTCAAACGTATGTTTCGGCTTCCATCCCAGTTCGTTCATAATCTTAGTTGGATCTATACCATAGCGGCGATCATGACCAGGACGGTCTTGAACATAAGTAATCAGTGAATCAGGTTTGCCTAGTTCCTGCAATACCGTGTTTACAATATGCACATTCGTACGCTCGTTATTACCACCAATGTTGTAAACTTCGCCATTCACACCCTCATGAATGACTAAATCAATCGCGCTGCAATGATCCTCAACATACAACCAGTCGCGGATATTCATCCCATCGCCATAAACAGGCAACGCTTGGTCCGCAAGTGCACGAGAGATCATCAACGGAATTAGTTTTTCAGGGAATTGATACGGACCATAATTGTTCGAGCAGCGGGTAATGTTCACTGGCAGACCAAATGTTTCATGGTATGCACGAACAAGTAAATCTCCACCTGCTTTACTTGCAGAATAAGGACTGTTCGGAGTCAAAGGGGTTTCTTCAGTAAACAACCCAGTTGCTCCAAGTGATCCGTACACCTCATCCGTAGAAACTTGAACGAACTTAGTAACACTATATTTTTTCGCCGCATCCAAAAGCACTTGTGTTCCAAGCACATTCGTCTTCACAAACACTTCCGGCTCCAAAATACTCCGATCCACATGCGATTCAGCAGCAAAATTCACCACTACATCCACACCTTGGCTAAACAAAGCATCCATTGCCTGTACATCTGTAATATCAGCCTTAGCAAATGTGTAATTAGGGTGATTCTCGATTGACTTCAAATTCTCCAGATTACCTGCGTACGTCAACGCATCTACGTTAACGATTTGGTAATCAGGATGTTGTTGCAGCATGTATAATACAAAGTTGCTGCCGATAAATCCGGCTCCGCCGGTAACTAGGAGTTTCATGTGTAGACCACCTTTATTTCATTGAGATAATGTTTATATTTGAAAATTCAGTTCGGCGTCCTTAAGTAGAGGGTGGCGTTGATCTTTATCCGATAATATCGGACTAGAAGTCGGCCAATCAATACCTAAGGCTGGATCATTCCATAATATGCCGCGATCATTTTCGGGGGAATAATATTCGTCCACCTTATATAACACTTGGGTGTTAGGAACCAATGTGCAGAATCCATGCGCGAAGCCTTTTGGTACAAGCAATTGGCGTTTGTTATATTCACTAATGACAACCCCAAGAGATGGATTGGTTGTCTTGGATAGACTGATAGTTAACGCTGAACTTATGCGTTATATCTTTCCATAAAAACACCCCGTTTGTCACCATGGACAACCGGTTCGATAAGGTTTGCGAAATATCTATTCTATAATTTTATTTTATCAAACTATTCATCAAACAGAACATTCTTAGCCAATTCATTTGCTCTGGCTAGCGAAGATTGTGTCCCAGCATCTGTAGAAAATACCAGCTTGTTTGAATATATAGATTACGTGAAAAATCATGGGATTTTGCCTACAGGGAGAAAATATTTGTTGGTGACTTTAGTGAGAGGGTATAGATGAGAGCCCATGCCTCCAGCTGGGATAATACCTTTCACCTGTAGCCCTCCTTATTGATCATCTAAAAATTAATTCTTTCTTTCTCAACAACCAGCGGCCTTTTCAGCACCTGAGTATGAATGGATCCTATATACTCTCCAATGATACCTATAAAAAATAATTGAACAGAAGAGAACAAAAATAGTCCAATAATAAGTGGAGCAGTACCTAACGAAAAATAATTCCAAAAAATCAGTTTTGCAAATAAATATCCCAAAGCTACAAGCATACTCAAAGCAGACATAGTAAATCCAAGTATAGCTGCCAATCTTAATGGTATCTTTGAGTGGTTAGTAATACCCAACATTGCAATATCATATAAGGTATAGAAATTATTTTTAGTTATTCCACGTTTTCTAACAGGCTGAACATATTCAATTTTATAGCTTTCAAAACCAATATCAGAAATTAATCCTCTGAAGTACGGATATGGATCATCAATTTCTTTTAAAATACGGATAATTTGTTTATCATATAACCCAAAACCCGTATTATTTTTTGTCAATTCTATCTCAGAGACACGGTTTATGAAATTATAATACATCTTTCGTATTGCAAACATTGCTTTGCTCTCATGACTTTGGGTCTTTACACCTAAAACAACTTTATAGCCTTCCTCCCATTTAGCCACTAAATCTTTAATCATTCCCGGTGGGTCCTGTAGATCTGCTACCAATAATATTACAGCGTCACCCTCGGCTTGCAGTAGAGCATGATATGGAGAACGGATATGCCCAAAGTTGCGGGAATTAACAATAATTTTAGCATTATGGTCATCTTTAGCAATTTCTTTTAAAATAGCCACTGTTTTATCTTTAGAAGCATTATCAATAAAAATATGCTCATAAACATAATCGGGCATTTCTGCAAAAACTGCCTTCACTTGATTATATAGCTCCCGAACGTTCTCTTCCTCATTATAGCAAGGTGTTACTATACTAATTGTTTTCATCATTATTCCTCATTCTGAATTGTTGATAACCGTCTCTAACACTTTGTAAAGAAGTGTAGCGAGGTTGATAGCCGATTCCCATTGCATTATCATTATTTGAATAATAATTAGTTTTTGAACCTGTTATTGAGGCGTATGCAGTCTCTACCTTTATTTCGAACTTCAAACCATGCTCATCTGCAAAATAGTTTAACATTTCAAACTTAGATAATGGATTACGCGAATACACATCATAAACATCATTTTTTATGTTCTTATTAAAACAAAGCTCAACAAGCTGAAGGAAATCTTCAGGATGTACATAGTCTCTTTTAATATCTTCTGATGAGGTATATAGTATTTCTCCAGTCTGTACATGATCAATTATTTCAGTTATTAGAAACTTAGACTCCAAATCAATGTAAGAGCTAAAAAAACCAAACACACGAAGGTCTACAATTTTCAGGTTATGAAGACTTCTATGTTTTGCCTCCATATTAAGCTTAGCTATCCCGTAATAATCCTTAACAGTTAGATTATTAACATTCAAGTTCAAAATTTTATCTCTTGTCGCAGGTGCTTCGAAATCTGATCCGTATGCTGCTCCACTACTAAGATTAATATAAACTGTTGCAGGTTTCTTTTGTATATATTGCAAAATTAAATTATCGTATTGCTCAGTAATTTGAAATACACTAAATGGATTTTGTACTAAATCTTGTGGATTGCCTACACCTATACAATTAATGATGACATCATAAGTAGCTTCTTGTTGGAATTGTTCATAATCACAAATATGGATTTGTTCTGAAATATTATTTTCTTTAAGAAAGGCACTAAGTCTTTCCGTAGAACGAGCGAATAAATTCAATTGATAGTGCTTCGTAGCGGAAAGGCCTTTAATTAAATTTTTAGCGATATGACCTGTAGCTCCCAGTATAGCTATATTCACGCAAGTATCATTCAACAATTTTCTAGAACCCCTTTAGGTGGGAATATCCATTTCGTCCACAAGATCAATTAACATTATTTTTTTCAATTCTTCCCTATCCAAATAAGGGTACATATCCTCAATAGGTCTATTGACAACTAACTTAGGATGCACCTCAGTTTTCTTCTCCAACTTCACTTCGATGAATGCCGGTCCTACAGTATTCAAGAACTGTTCAAGCTGGTGAACTTCGTCCATCGTGTTCATTTGAAAAGCTGGAATTGCATATGCTTTAACTATATCTATGAATGAAGGATTAGGATTCACAGTTGATTGTTGTCTGCCTTCGAAATACAGATCTTGAAATTGCCTTACCATACCCAATGAACTATTGTTCATAACTACAATTTTAATCGGTAGATTCAATCTTACAATAGTATCTAATTCTTGGATATTCAATTGAAAACCGCCATCTCCTGCAATGACAAGAGTCTCATCTCCGTTTGATAATGAGGCACCTATTGCTGCAGGTAGAGCAAATCCCATAGCTCCCATCCCACCGGAATTCAGCAGTCTCTGGTGCTTTGATAATTTGAAGGATTGGGATGCCCACATTTGATGTTGTCCAACATCAAGACAAATTGCACCAAATTGCTCGGACTTAGATGATAGTAATTCCATAAAGCGATTTGGCTCAATTTCATTTCCTTCGGGTTTAAACGAATAAGTTGGGTAAAGGGCCTTTAATCTTTCAATTAATTCTAACCACTCATTAATATCAGGTCTATTGAATTCAGATCTTTCTAACTCATAGTTCATTTTTTCCAAGAATTCACTTAAATTCGCTTTTACAGCAAGAGTTGCTTCAACCTTACTATTAAGCTCGTTATAATCAATATCAACATGTATCTTTTGAGCTCCACGACCAAAAGTATCCGGTCGGGTTCCAGTTTGCCTGCTATCCAGTCTTGAACCTAATATAAGCAATAAGTCACAATTAGCAAGAATCAGGTTACTGTATCTGTTACCATATGATCCAATTAAACCTGAATACAGAGGATTATCATGTGAAATCACATCGAGTCCCATTAATGAACTGACCATTGGAATTCCAGTTTTCCCTATGAATTGGGAGAGTTGTTCTGTTGAATTGCTGACCCTTACACCGCCACCTGCTAGAATCAGCGGTCTCTTCGCTTCGCCTAACATACTAATAATTTTAGATATAACAGGTTCATTTAATTCTGAATCTTTGGAGAGTTCTTTATATTCTTCACTATCAAAGAAACTAACTAAAGTTTCAGGTTCAATTTGTGCTCTTTGAAGATTCATTGGAATATCCAACAATACTGGACCAGGACGACCATTTTGAGCCAGATATATTGCTTTTTCTAATTCATATCTAATTTGATCTGGCTCAGTAACCATGGCAGCATACTTAGTTAATGGTTTCGCTACACTAACAATATCTGTTTCTTGAAACCCAATCTGTCTCACAGGTCTTTCAAACTTGTATTCATAAGTATTTACCTGTCCTGTGATAAATAAACAAGGAACTGAATCGAAATAACAGCTCCCTATTCCGGTTAGCAAATTCAATGCCCCAGGTCCACTCGTTGCCATAGCGACCCCAAGTTTCCCATTCATTCTTGCGTAAGCTTCAGCAGCAAAAGCACCTGCCTGTTCATGACGTACAGAAATACAATCTATATCATCTCTAAACGAAACCGAATCTAATAAGTGGACGATAGCGCCACCAATAAATTCGAAAACATGTGATACGCCCTGTTGTTTTATGCAGTCTATAACGTAATCCGATAGCTTCAAGTGTGCTCACTCCTTATTTAGACCGTTGTAATCCTGTATCTGTCTCATACAGACATTTATTAAACTTTCTCCTTTTTGATAAGCAACAGTAAACTCAATAATTTTATCAATTGCCTGTCCCAGGTTCCAACGGGGATGCCAATTCAAATCACTTGCGGCTTTAGAACAATCTAACTTTAGATAGTGTGCCTCATGTGGATGTGCACTGTTATCTACTTCGTAGCTTGCCCCATCCCACTTCCGGCAAATCTCTTGTACAATCCATTCCACTGGCCTAGCATCAGAGTCTGAAGGACCAAAATTCCAAGCACTAGCATATTGCTCTCCTTCTTGAAAAAGCTTTTCTGCCAGCATTAGGTAGCCACTTAATGGTTCAAGAACATGCTGCCACGGTCTGATAGAGGATGGGTTTCGTATAACAATCTTTTGATCGTTTAGAATAGACCTGATACTATCCGGCACTAACCTATCTGCTGCCCAATCCCCACCGCCTATGACATTTCCGGCTCTTGCAGATGCTACAGCAATCTTTCTATCCCCAACCTGATTATTCAAAAATGAGTTCCGGTAAGAACTAGTAACTAACTCGGAACAAGCCTTACTACTTGAATATGGGTCATAACCACCCAAAGGTTCATTTTCTCTATATCCCCAATGCCATTCTTTATTATCGTAGCATTTGTCAGTTGTTACATTAACAACTGACACTACACTTGCACAATTTCTAACCGCTTCTAAGAGATTAATTGTCCCCATCACATTGACTTCATATGTTTCAACGGGATTCTTATATGATTCCCTTACCAATGGTTGTGCTGCCATATGAATTACTATTTCAGGCTGCGCTTCCTGCATAGCAGCATTCAGTCGCTGGCTATCTCTTATATCAGAGATCACATTACTTTTTAGAAGTTCCTTAATATCACACAAATCAAACAAGCTAGGAGTTGTCGAAGGTTCTAATGAATATCCTGTAACCTCGGCCCCCATCGAGCTTAGCCATAAACATAACCAGGAACCTTTGAAACCTGTATGACCAGTCACAAATACTTTCTTTCCATTCCAAAAAGTTGGATTAACCATTATACATTCACCGACTTTGTCTCCCAAGTTTTCCATGGTGCCTTTCCACTGCCCCAAAGATCTTCCAAGTAATTTTTATCACGCAACGTATCCATTGGCTGCCAGAAGCCTTCATGTTTAAATCCAAAAAGTTCACCATCACTTGCTAACCCTTCTAAAGGCTCCTTTTCAAAAAAGGTTTCGTCGCCATTAATGTAATTAAACACTTCCGGTTGCAGTACAAAAAATCCTGCATTAATCCAAGAGCCATCACCCTTAGGCTTCTCTTGAAAACCTTTAACCTCATTATTTGCAGCGATATCCAATGCGCCAAAACGACCGCTAGGTTGTACAGTAGTTACTGTTGCCAAACGTCCATGTAATTTGTGTTGGTTAACCAGTTCAGATATATTCACATCAGAGACGCCATCGCCGTAAGTTAACATAAATGGTTCATCTCCAACATATTTTTGTATTCTTTTAACTCTTCCACCAGTCATAGTATCAACTCCTGTATTTACAAGAGTCACTTTCCATGGCTCCGCTGTATGGGTATGTGTTACTAACTGATTTTCACTAGTGAAATCGAATGTAACATCAGATTCATGTAAAAAATAGTGTGCAAAATACTCTTTGATATAGAAACCCTTATAACCCAAACAAATAACAAAATCATTAAAACCATAATGTGAGTATAATTTCATGATGTGCCATAAAATCGGCTTTTGCCCAATTTCAATCATCGGCTTCGGTCTAAGATGAGATTCTTCGCTAATTCGTGTGCCATAACCACCTGCAAGAATAACTACCTTCATATCAATAGCCCCCCGAATCTATTTTTTATCTAGCACAAAAGTTCTGATCTTACTCACTACATAGTCGATTTTTTCTTTTGTTAATCCTGGATAGACACCCACCAAGAAAGTATCATTCATGATTTTATCCGTGTTTTTAAGATCTCCACTAATACGATAATTCACATTATGGAATGCAGGTTGACGAGTTAGATTACCGGCAAATAACATTCGTGTTTGAATACGATTTGCTTCCAAGTATTCAACAATCTCATTCTTAGTAAAACTAACACCGTCTTGTACAGTTAACATGAAGCCAAACCAACTAGGATCAGAGTTTTTGGTAGCCCTAGGAAGAATGAAGTACTCTCCTAAGTCCTTTAAGCCCTCATATAACCGATTGAAATTATCTTTACGTGCTTGAGTGAATGTTGGAACCTTTTTAAGCTGTTCCACTCCAATAGCCGCTTGCATCTCAGTAACCCGTAGATTATATCCGATATGAGAATATGTATATTTATGGTCATATCCATATGGTAATGATCCCAATTCCCAGCCAAACCGCTTGTTACAAGTATTATCACAACCTGACGGGCACCAACAATCTCTTCCCCAATCTCTAAAAGATTCTATGATTGATTTTAACAAAGCATTATTGGTGTATACTGCTCCGCCTTCACCCATAGTCATGTGGTGCGGAGGATAGAAGCTTGATGTACCGATATGTCCATGAGTACCGGTCAATTTTCCATTAAATGTAGAGCCTAACGCATCGCAGTTATCTTCAACTACCCATAAATTATACTTCGCAGCGATCTCCATAACCTTGTCCAATTCGAATGGATTTCCCATTGTGTGTGCTACCATAATTGCTTTGGTCTTTGGTGTGATTGCTTCTTCAATACGATCCACAATGATGTTGTAAGTGCCCAATTCTACGTCTATAAAAACGGGAACAGCACCGTTCTGTACGATAGGTGTTACAGTTGTTGGGAAACCAGCTGCTACAGTAATTACTTCATCGCCTGGCTTGATTTGGCGATCCTTCAGCTTAGGAGAGGTTAATGCAGAAAAAGCCAATAGGTTAGCAGAAGAACCCGAGTTAGTAAGAAGCGCATACCTTACTCCTAGAAACTCTGCATATTCTTTTTCAAACTGTTTATTATAACGTCCGGCAGTTAACCAAAAGTCAAGTGAGGAATCTACCAAACTTCTCATTTCTTTCTCGTCGTATACACGACCTCCATATGATACTTGGGTTGCTTCGGGATCAAAGTCCTTATTTCTTTCGGAGTGAAAAAGTTCGTAATAGTTTTCTACTTTAGACAGGATTTCTAATCTTGTTACTTTTTCTAAAGTTGCCGCATCAATTTCACCGATAAATTCTATTTCATCATCTCGTAAAGTTATTTTAGAACGAATATCCACAAATAGCGGTAATGAAATATTGTCCAGTTTTATTTTCAAACAATATTTCTCAGAGAAATCACCTGAGGACTCAGTTAATAAAGAAAACCCTTGCAGAAATCCATTATTTCCATCGTATAACAAATAAAATTGATTATTCATTTTATTTTTTACAACATTCCCATTTTTCAAAATACTACACTCCCTATGATTATCTTTGTTTGGCAAAGCTCCAGTATTTATGACCAAAAAAACTGATTAAAGTTGTGAAAAAAAGCGAAATACCTTGGGCCAATAATTTATCCATTCCCATATGATCTACTAAAATTCGCAAAAAGAGAAGATTAATTAGAAAAGAGAACAAATAAATCGAAGTAAATTTCATAGCACTCTTCATACTGAATTTTTTCACAGTAAATGTCCAATTGTTATTCCAAATGTAACTATGAATTATGCCTATAATATTGGATAGTATCAATGCTTGTAGATAATTGTTATTTATATATTTCAAATAAAGTGCGTACACTGTAAAGCCTACTATAGTATTAAGAATGCCTACAATAATAAATCTTAATGACTGCTTGTTCATCAGTTTATGCACATCCATAATAGTTTTAATCAATTGGCGTACCTGTTCTTACATCTTCCAACTTGTCAGCGTCAATAGATATAACATCCTTCCAATCATACCCTAATCTTTCAAAAACTTCAGGGTTAGTTATATATCTTTTTTTATTGTTCTCAATTAGATATACATTCACTCCGTTAGTCACCAACATCCCATTCTCTATATTCTCCACATTGGAACTTAATTTGTTGTTAGCTTCTTCAAAATAATCCTTTCTAATATATATATTTTTTTCAAAATCAACTTCTGGATTCAATGGTCTATATTCAGCATTCAGAAAATCCAAAATATCTTTAGCAAAGTCAGAATATTTGTATCCCCAGACATCGCTATCCTTTTCAAATATAATCAATTTTGGCCTTGAGATATTTAGATCCTCCATTATTTCATTCTTAAACGCGTCTATAAACCAAGGTACTACAATATAAGCACGCATTGCTGGATCCCTATTGGTGTTTATATAGGTTTGAGGAGATAAACTAGTAATCCATATCTTTTCGTTAGGATCCGTTAATTTATGGATATATTTATCGTAAGGAGATTGTGCGATTATTCCATTAGGTTTGTTGAAGTTAGCTCCTGCATTTGGAACATAATTATTCAAAGATAAAATCAACAATAAAAAAAAGCATATCTTAATCACATTCTTTTTATATTCCTTACAATTATTTTCTTCCTTATATATATATTGGTTTATTATAAAAGAACTATTAAAAAACGAAACAATATAATACGGGATCGCATGGAAACCTTCAAATCCTCTGACACCTGTAAAGGCTAAAAATATAAAGATTAAAATTCCTAGTGCTCGATCTCTTTTATATTGGTAATAACAAAATACTAGGTTTAGAAATAACAATACGCCACTAAAGATACTTTCTTTTGAAAATGTCGTTGCATGATATGCTATATGATTAATCCATGAAGTAATTATTTGTTTGATCAACCCAATAGAGCTATTATTAAGTCCATTATAATTACTATAGTAAACTCTATTTAGCTTGTATGCTTGAAAATAAAAATTATATATGTTCCCTGTTAACCAATACCAAAGAATCAAAATCAAAAAAGGTATGGCCATAATTATGGCTAGTTTTATATAATTCGGTATATTTTCCTTAGTCCGTTTATTATAAATGTTATAAGTAAACAGCAGAAATAATAAAATAGCTACTGAATAAACGCTGACAAAAGCAGACATAACCGAAATAAATACAGAGGCGGAAACCACCACCATACTTTTTTTCGATAAAACGCCGGTTCTTATATAAATCAATGATTCTAAAAGCAAAAATAAAATTGAGAACCCGTAAAAAACATCACTCAAAACCATATTTGCCCAAGTGATGTTAATAGTGAGAGCATATAAAAGTACAAATATCTTAAAAACTTTTGAATCAAAATAACGTATATATCGAATATACATAAATATCCACAAGCAAAAAATTACTAGTCCCATACAAAGCCTAAAAGTTTCGTAATCTCTCACACCAATCAATGCAAAAATGGACATAAAATAATATACAAATGGAGTATGTTGCGAAAAGAAACTTTTATATATATCTCCACCTTGAGAGACAGAAATAGCACCAAGCATATTATCCGCTTCATCCATAAAACTAAAATATCTTGAATATAAAATTATCAATAAAAATCCAAATATAAAAACAACCCAAGTGCTTTTATCCTTAGCAAGGAAGTTTCTCATTCAGTAATAATCCCCTAACCATCTTAAGTTGTTTTATTCCTAAAAAGCTTCTTCAAAATAATCTTAAAATCGCCTTTTAAAATATATTTATATAGTTTTTGAATTCTTATATTATTAATATTATACAACCCTTTAACTTTCAACATCTCTGATATCCCATTAGATTTAACAGGGTTTAAACAAAAATCCTTAAGTGGAGAAATACAATTTTCCCATAAGTAAATTTTTTTTATTTCTTCAAACCCATTTTTATAATTCTGTAATACATTAGCATCTAGCATTGATTCCAGTGTCACAGCTAAATTATTTTCATTATTAAAGTGAATAACTTCCCCAATCCCGTGCTTCTCAACCAGTTCACTCATCACATCTCCATCATTTGTTACAATGGGCAACTCACACCACATGTAATCCAAAATGCGGGTTCTAAAAGAATATCTTGTCTCAATATGATTTTTATGCACATTGAGGCCAATATCTGCCTCAAGTAGATAATTTTGTCGTAAATCATATTCTACCCAGTCATTAAAAAACACGAATTTATTGGTGAGGTCCAAAGAATCCGACAGAGCAATACTCTCAAGAGTTTTTTTCGATACTGGCACTTGGGAATTGGGATGCTTTATACCCATAAAAAACAGCTTTATATCATTTCTTTTTAAACTTAAAATATGTAAGGCTTTTATTGCAGTTATAGGATCAAGCCAATCCCATATACCTCCCCCCCATAACAAAACCTTATCATCTTGATTTATGCCAGGAAAAACTCCCTTTAATACATTCGTGTTATGAACCGGCTCATCCATAGGTATTCCAAAAGGAACAACACCTATAAGATGTTCTAATCCAGAATTAATCTTATACTCCTTTGCATTAATTCTGTTTATTGCGGTTAGCATCCCAATCCACAAATCCCTTTGTTTCTCAGAGGCACATATAAAATAATCTCCCGCGGCCAGTTGATCAAGAATAATCGTTAATGAAGATAAGTGAAGTTGATTAGCATTTGCACTATGCTTTTCAACTTCAAAATTTTCAAACATAAAGGGATCATATAAATCCACTACTATTGGAACTTTTGATTTTTTTATAAAAGGATATTGCCATAATGTGACTCCTTGAAGAATCACACTATCTGCTCTTGTCAGTTCTTCCTTCAAGATGGGAGAGCTTATTTGCTTAATTTTGAATTTAGCCTCTAGTACACATTCATTTGGACATAGCAAGGTCACATCAGTGTGTTTAGATAGCTCCTTAGCAAAATTCCAATACCTTATACCAGGACCTGCCATTTTAGCATCAATTATATCAGATGATATAATAAGGGTCTTCTTTCTCAGGTTAGTTCACCTCAATTAACGTCCTAATAATTTTTTAATCCATTTTCTACCTAATACTGTTTTCATTTTTTTATATAGTGCTATTGGCGCAGAATCAGTGATTCTTATTAATTTCATTTCTAATTCAGTCACTTTGTTCTGTAGTTCCTTAACTGCGTAATTATTTGCTCCTGCATTTGCAATTTTCTGCTTTAATATAAATGCAATCTCATTAACTTCGCCTTCTTCATTAATGATGGATTTATTATCGCTAACTTCTTTATCCGTAGTCGTGTTATATATGAAATGTCCGTAAGTAGTACAATACGTTATAAAACAAAGGCTCCCTTGATTCTTATGATGATTTACATAAGTATTGCTGCCTTGTTCGTTTGCGTATATAGTTACTGCATTCGCTTCATTAGCATCACTTTCGAGATAAAAATAGTAATCTTGATCTTTCGAGTTGATAATGGGATCAAACTCAAAGCTATTCCAGCTATTATCCTTAATTTTCTTCAAATCAACTTTCACTGTGTAAATATCATTTATTGAACTCGGATGCTTTTTCAAATGAAAAATCAGGTTACCATGATTAACTCTGTTATAGTTACCGAAATAAATATCCACTCTTGAGAAATTATTTTCTTTTATTCGAACAACACTTCCATAAGAAACCCCATACGTCAAAGGAGGCATTGGACTAACGATTCTCTCATTGCTACTATTTTTTAATTCCCTTATTCTTTGAGAGTTTTCCGAGAAAAGTGTTTTCGAAATGATGATTCTTTCAAATTGCTGACCGCTTGTATCCCATGTCAAATCCTTTGTAAAGTCGTAACTATTTTGTTGTAATTGATTCCTCAATTCAACATTTTCTACCAGCATACTTATTTTATTTGCTATATCCAGGGGATCTGCCTTGGCAAGTAAGCCATTGAATCCATTTCTAACAACACCCTCTATGGTGGCCTCATCTATATCAATAACAGCACACCGAGATGCCATTAATTCTAAGGGTAATAAACTTGCATTCGTCAGAGACACTACTAAAGCTAAATCAGCGTTCTTATACAAATCAGCTAGTTCCCCAGTGTTCAAAACACCAAGATTTGTATGAGCGAAATTAGTCTTAAGATTCTTATCTCCACCAAACAATACTATTTCAACGCTTCCTTTAAATCTTTTCTCTACTAATTCTAAGGCTTGAAGACCTAACTCTACACCTCTTCGCGGAGTAGTATTGCGTGCATAAAAAATAATTTTCGTTTTGCCATTTGCAACTTTCGGTTCATTCCGCAAATAAATCCGATTATCAGTGGAAAAATCAATATAGTCGCAATCCATTCCAAACTCATACTTAACTTTCTTAGTCAACCATTTACCAATCGTTATTCCCTTCAGGTCTAGTTTGTACGAGTTTTCGGCTAGTTTATATTCACTAGACATTGGATAGAAAAAAGGTTCATAATCTTGAATAAAATAAAACTTGCTCTTACTGTTAGTAATTGAATTAACCATGTAGGCTGTAGGCCACGAAGTAGCAATAAAGACATCTGAATCTTTAAATTTTGCATCTTCTTTATAATACTTAGCACCTGTAACGAAGAAGTGATTATCAATAAAATCAGAGATAACCTTTTCGTTACGAGCATCAAAATTGTCCCCATTTTGCACATAAATATTAACTTCATTTCCATTTTCACATAAATATCTTGCCATCCTGAGGATCGTAGTATGCCCGCCAGATCCAATAAAAGGTTGAGGAATTAAAAAATTCACTGTTAATTTTACTTTACTATTCACTCTCTTAGTATTACTTTTTTCAACGATTTGAGAAAGCACATGCTTGTAATCATGAGCTCTACTTTGTACGGTATAATTATTCTTCACATGCTCATATGCATTTCTACCCATTCCTAGTCTCAGTTCTGTTTGTGTTACCAATTGTTCTAATTTATCAAACCACTCGGACGAATTACTTGCTATGAATCCATTACGTCCATCTTCTATAGCATATTCAAACGCATCAATTTTCGAGGCTACTGTAGGAATTCCCAATATACCAGCCTCAAAATACTTCAATTCGCTTTTAGCTCTACAAAAGGGGTTATTCATTTCTAATGGAGCTAAGTTTATATCTATTGAATGAATAGATTTAGGAAGTTCACGCCACCCCACTAATGGTAGTCGAATTATCCTATCATTAAAGGCATCAAATTCTTTACTTAGATCTAATAATCCACCAATAACAAGGTCGGTATTACTATAAGTTTTAAGTATTTTCAAAAGACCCTCTTTTACTTCCAAGAAGTCTTTGTTATGCGTCTTGCTACCACTGAAGTAACCAATTCGAACTCTTTCCTCAGACAGAGGAGATTCTTTTCTTAAGGATTCACAAATTTCTTCCAATTCCAAGCTTATAGCATTCCTGTTGATATAAACATTATCGTTATACTTAGATATAGTCTCTGCTAAAAACTCAGTGGTTACTATTGCACCATCACAGAGACTTATTGTTTTCTTGTAGCGTTCAATACCTTCAAAGAATAATTTTTTTTCTTCTTCCTCTAAGTAATTGATACCATCAGAATATTTAGCATATTCTTTTTCATAAACCAAATCATCCACATCAAAGATTACAGGTATCTTCTTTTTAGTCGCACTTTCAATAAGATACTCAACCCCCATTGTATGTGGAACTCTATGCATAATTACTACATCAACACCCTGATCTAAGGCAGAAATAATATCGTAATCCGCAAAGTATCTTTCTATAACATGTATCTCTAGATGTTTTAGCTGCTCCATTTGGTTAAATACTCTATATCTTTGGGTATCCCCAAAACATCCACTTATAAATAAAACTTTCTTCAAAATTCACACCTCATATTTCCTTGAGAATTTTTATCAAGTCATTATATTTCCTAATTGAATCACTGTACTTAGCACTCATTAACTCCAACTTCTCACGACTATCATCAAGCTGATTAGACAAAATTCTTAATTCGTTTTCTTTCTTATCAGATTCGGTTCTAAGCCTTAGAATTTCCTCTTTATATTCATGTTCCTTTTGACGGATCCTGCTATTCTCACGCTTCAAATCATTATTCTTTTGATCAATTAAAAAATAGTGTTCAGCAGCGTTCGTCTTTCTACAGTAAGTTTTCATCGCAAGATTTCCGTTTGTATCTTCTCCATTAAATTGGCTGACACCATAACGATTATTTTCAGAACAATATAAACTCGGGCCTAATCCAGTAGATAATTGCTTCATTTCTATTACATATTCTTTGTCTTGAGAATGCATAAGCGGAGTGAAATCCACATTGAACCACTCGTTGTCTCTTAGAGTACTATAGTCAATAATTGTTTCTAATACACACTCAGCAGTACTACTATCTAATAAGGAAAGCTTAAGTTCACCTTGTAAGTTTTCTTTGTAGGTAGCTACCAAGAATGAGAGACGAAATAAGTTGGGGGATTGGCAACCAAATGTCTGCCGAATAGTATCTTGAAATGTCATTCTGCTTAATACTTTATCCGAGTCATAATGATTACTATTAAATACACTTCTGTTCTCATTTTCCTTTTTCATTGTAAAGTATGATAAAACTGCTTCGGTAGGTAAAGATAACTTATTGACTTTTTCCTTTTCCACACATTCAAAAAAATTATTTTTAACCATATATTCATTCTTATCAATTACAAAAGTTACCCTGTAACCTTCATCCAAATTCATTTCCGCCAAGAAATGATATTTATTCACATATTCATCTATTATTTCCTGTAAATTAGCTTGTCCGATTCTTGACAATTCATAATTAACAGCCATTAATTTAAGCCAATTATCAGCATCTCCAGAATAGTAAAAAGAATGAGGCATTGATAGTTCATTTAATTCATCAATAACATCTTGTACTCTGGGTAACCCATTTATCAAATGTTCTTCAAGCATACGATTTTCACCGTTAGAAGAATTTACGATATACTCATAAAGTATTTTTTCTGCCAAAGCTTTTTTAGCTGTGTAGTATGGAAAGTTAATAATAATCACTTCTTTGGACACTCTAGTTAATTCTTTAATAAAAGCATAGCGTCCTTGTGGTGGAACATGTTCAAGAACATCATTAGATACCACCACATCAAATGAATTATCTTCGAATGGGAGATCTCTACCGTCACTCACTTCATAATTTTCTATGGATGCCTGAGTCGTATCCACAACCAAAATATCATTTTCCCCAAAAAATTCAACTGCTGGCAGCCAGTCTACTCCCTCTTTTGTTTTAAAATGTCCCCCGACGTCTAGAATTTTCAGTCTTCTTTGCTTTTTCTCCTTAAAGTCAGAAATAATTCGTTTGCATATTTCATATCTTTGATATTGATCAAAGGGCATGGTAAATTTGTCTATCAATATTAAGACCTCCTTAATCTATACAAGCCAGTCGCATTCCAACCCTATAATACCTAATTCATTTCTCTCATTTACAACCATTAATTCAAAACACTTTTCCAGATGAATGAAGGGTTCAATGCAGTCATAGTCATAAATAGCAAGTGTCACATAGAACTTACCGCTCAATAAGGGTGGTTCTTTAATTAATACCTTAATGAACCTTGAGTGTTCTATTTCATCTAAAACTATGCCATCATTTTTCGAGTTTGGCCCACTTAATAGATTATTATTTTCATCATATAATGCTATTCCAATCACTAATTTTCGGAGTAAGCGTTCCGCCTTCAGTTCAATATTCATTACAATATCCTGTTTATGTTGAAATATATTCGATGCATATCCTTCAGCGTTTGAGAAATAAAATCTATTAAGACTGACCTCTCTATTTCCCCAAATAGATTCTTTTACATTATAATGTGAGCTAGTGTGAGCTATATACATCGAATCAGAGTCATAACTATTTACCGAATGATTTTGTATGACAGTACTAGCGTGACTCCCATATAAATGTGCGTAGTATCTATTTATCAAGAAATCCGGTTCGCCAAATTCAATCTCACCATCGTCACCGATATAAATAATTCTATCGCAAAGATTTTTGACGCTAGACATATCATGTGAAACAAACACGATTGTTTTACCTTTTGATTGGATTTCTTTCAACTTATTCATGCATTTTTTTTGAAAATTGGCATCACCAACTGCCAGAACTTCATCTAAGAGAAGGATATCTGGATCAACGTGAATTGCTACAGAAAAGGCGAGACGCATGTACATTCCTGAAGAATAATTTTTTACCGGCGTGTTCATAAAATCACTTAATTCTGAGAATTCAACAATTTCCTCATAATGATCCCTAATGTACTTTTTCGGGAGGCCCAAAATCGATCCATAAAGGTATACATTTTCTTTACCTGTTAAATCGGGCTGAAAACCCGCACCAATTTCCAATAAAGAAGAAACACTCCCCTTTACAGTTATTTTCCCATTATCTGGATTTATTATTTTCGCAATCAGCTTTAGTGATGTACTCTTTCCTGCCCCATTTCTTCCTATAATCCCAACAGTTTCTCCCTTATATATAGAATAACTAACATCTTTCAACACGTTAATCTCAATGGTTTCTAATTTATTTCTTCTCAATAAAAAATTAATCACTTTCTCTTTAAGTGTTGTTGGTTTGTTCTTATAAATTTTGTATACTTTAGTTACATTTTCAAAATCAATAACTTTCTCAGTTGTCATTGTCATAGTTCTTCTCCAAAGTTTTTTTCTCTTTTATAAAATATAAATAGCCCTACTGCAAATAAAACCAATGCATATCCAAAGGTAATCAGAATATTTACTAAATCAGGGAATTTCCCTTCCAAAAGAACCTCTCTGAATAATTCAATCAAATTTGTAATTGGATTTAATTGAATTATCTTATTGAATGGCTCGGGTACCATTGAAAGCGAATATATTACAGGTGTTAGATAGAACCAAGCCATAAAAACAACATCAACAATGTGCGAAACATCCCGATACTTAACAGTAATAGATGAAAGGACCAAACTAATACCAGCAACAACTAAATACAAGATAATCCATAGAATTGGCAAAATAATAAGTGATGCTGTAAATTCTACATGATACACAAGCATTGCACCAAACAGGATTATATGGCTTATTATCATGGTTAGAAAATTCGCATTTATTACTGACAAGGGAATTATCGCCCGAGGAAAATAAATTTTCTTAACAAGATTTTGATTATTAATGATACTGTTTGTACTCTGTGAAATGCTTGCTTGTACAAAATTCCAGGGTATTAAACCAATAAAAACAAACAATGCAAAGTTGTCTATTGTCATCCTCAAAATTATTTTAAATGCAAAATTATAAATAACGATCATCATTAAAGGGTATATGTAGGACCATAATATACCCAGTATAGAGTTTTTGTATTTTAGCTTCATTTCATTCGAAGTCAAATTCCCTAATAAATCCTTATAAAATATAATATTTTTCAAATAACTTATCAAAGATACCCTCTCACTTTCTAAAATAGTTCTTCTTTGTATAATATAAACCGCTCAAATTGATTGGAGAAAACAAGAAACCAACATATTCACTTGAAGCTTTATACGTGTGCATATGAAAAGGGGAGTGGATGAATCAAGTCGTAAGAGAACTAAAACATATGAAAGGAAATCTCGATACCTTAGTATTTTTACGTTTTGGACTCCGCCTCACTTCGTCAACCCTCTTATGTTATACTAGTAGATCTCCAGTTGTTGATGCGATAGAAATTTAGAGTCACCAATTCCTTTCATTTTCCGAGACTGATTATTTATGCTAAAATATTGTCGTACCTACAGGAAAAGGAGATTATAACGTGTCGAAACCAGTATACGGTAAAAACGCAGCTCAGTCGAGAAATGTTGAGAAGATAGCAAGTCCGATTTGGGCATTGGTTATTGCTTTCATTTTATTTTTATGTTGGGCCCCATTTCAAGTGGGATTATTTAACGGACAGCAGTTAGACTTCGAGAAGCCTATATATGTGTCAGCACTAGTAAGTGGACTTTTACTGCTAGTCTGCGTTGGCTTATACTACAAAAAATTCAAACTAGATGAACAGAGGGACTTAGTAGCTTCAGCTTCAATATTACTGCCTCTGACTTATGCTCTTTCATTGTTTGTCGCAGTTTCGCATTATATGGCGATGAATATGTTGTTTATTCAGAGCATGTATGTTGCAGTCTTCATTATAGCCTTTTATCTCTTGAAGCAAAAGCAAGTAAATGTTGTCATTCAAAATGCCATTCTAGCAATTGCTTATTTCATAGTAGGGTTTGGACTACTAAATTGGTTGGGGAGTAACAAGCTAGCGGGAGCTCTAGTGGGTTGGTTCTCAAACACCGTAAGAAATAATATCTACTTAGATGCAGTAATGACGGACTCTAACGGACTTCGTCTGACTTCGATCTTTCAATATGCAAATACCTACGCAGCATTCTTGATGGCCTTTCTATTTGTAGCTATATTCGCTCTTGTTCGCTCTAAAAAATGGTACGGAACGTTAACACACAGCTTTATGTTAGTTCCTATCATTGTATCAATTTTATTAACATTATCTCGTGGTGGTCTTGTATTGCTACCTGTCGTATTTATATTGCTGCTGCTATTCCTGAAACCTGCACAGCAAATCCTTTGGATTCTTCATCTTGGCGTTGCTGGTATTGCTTCGTTGGTCATTACGACTCCAGTGACTAACCTAGGACTAGAGCTAAATACAAATTTCACTTCTTCCGGCGCCTGGAAGGGCTGGGGATACCTAATTGGAGCTTCAGTAGTTGTGGCAGGCCTATCTTGGGTCATTCAGCGTTTTTTCGCCCCTTGGCTGGAGAAAAAACTCAGTAATTGGTCGTCACGTAAACTAACAGGTTTATGGATTCCACTTGGTTCTGTTGCACTCGTCGGAATTGTAGCTTTCCTACTAATAGGTACAAGCGTAAAAAATATCTTACCTAGCAATATGGCAACTCGTCTTGAGAACATCAATTTCCAGCAACATAGCGTACTTGAACGGATTACTTTTTATAAAGATGCCATGAAGGTAGTTAAGGATTACCCGATTCTTGGTGCTGGTGGTGGTGGATGGTCTTCATTATATGAGCACTATCAGAACAACCCTTACACCAGCCGCCAAGTGCATAACTTCTTTTTACAATACTTGATTGAGGTTGGGATCCTTGGTTTTATCGTATTTATGGGATTCATTTTGTATATTTTCTATAAATACATTCGTGGGTATGTGAAACGGGATAAAAATGATTTTGAGAATGGCTTCTTCTATCTCATTATTGCTCTATCTATTCTTGTGCACAGTCTACTAGATTTCAATATGAGTTATGCCTTTATGGGAATACTCGTCTTCCTTGGACTGGCAGGCATGGCAGTTGTCATGGATAGCAAACAGCTACGTAAAAGTTGGAATAAAACTAGTTTGCGGCTTGGATATTCCGTTGTTCTCACAATAGGTACTATATTCTTGTTATTCCTCTCGATTAGCTATATTGGTTCCAGTAATGCATCTCTAAAAGGTAAGAATTTAATCGGGGTTAGTACCTCTTACGAGGAAATTAAGAAACCATTAACTGAGGCTTTAAAAACACGTCCCGGTCATCCAGAATCCGTCTTATACCTATCCTCGTTAGATCTACAGGTTTTTAAGCAGAATCAGGATGAACAATTTCTAAATGAAGCTTATAGTGTACTGACTCGAGCACTAGAGGATGAGCCATACAATAAAAATATTTTAACTCAGTTAGTAAGCTATTATGACTTAAACGGCCAAAGTGACCTTGCATACGGTGTTTACCGTGACAATGCTGATAAGTTCAACTGGGATATTGATTGGTACGAAACTCTCATCAGTCGTTCCTTTGCATTAGGTCAGCAAGCACTAAATCAAAAGGATGAAGTTAAGAAACAGGAATATTTCGATGCAGCACTTGAAGCCTATGAGCACGTTCTTGCTGGTGTAGAGCACTTAAAGACTCTTCCACCTGAGCAATTGCAAGGACGTCCGTTCTCGGTAACTCCAACGATTGCATTAAACATCGCCAAAATTCAGCAGATTTCTGGACAAGCAGAAGCTGCCACTGCAACCTTGAAGCTTGGTTTTAATGAGAATTACGCTGATATAATTAATACCGGAACGCTCTGGGATATGAACTGGTATGATGCGCTCATCAGCCGCTCTTACGAGTTGACTGAACAAGCTCGTGCCGTTCAAGATGATGATAGTAAGCTGCTTAATCTCAAGATTGGGCTTCAAGCTTATGACCAAGTGATTAGTGAACTTGCAACTCCTACACCAAGTATTGCCCTGAATGCGGGTAGAATTCAGTTAATGTCTGGGCAGTTGCAAAATGCTATCAGCACTTTGAAGCTTGGCCTAAGCGACGATTATACTAACGCAACGAATCGTGAAATTGCCCGTTGGTACCTTGCTACATTGAAAAAAGCTAACAATGAGGATCAAGCGATCTACGATAAACTGATTGCAGCAGATCCTGGGGAAGCAGCACAAATTGAGACCATCGCAAACTCACAATTTTGAAAAAATAAAATAAAAAGCGTAACACTACAATCACAGTGTTACGCTTTTTGACGTTACGAGTTCTACTTATAATTTAGCTTTAGCAACTTCATTATCTACAAGCTCTTTCATATAACGAAGTAAATCATCCTTTAGCTCTTCATGCTGAAGTGCATAATGAATGGTGGTCTGAATGAAGCCCATCTTCTCACCTACGTCATGGCGTTTACCTTCAAAGTCATAAGCAATAATCCGCTCCACTTCACTTAAGCGAGAAATGGCATCAGTCAGCTGAATCTCTCCGCCTACACCCACCTGTTGTTCACCAAGCATATCAAAGATACGCGGAGTCAGAATATAACGACCTAGGATAGCCAGGTTAGATGGTGCGTCTTCTCTCTTTGGTTTCTCTACTAGGCGGTTAGCTTTGTAGACACGTTCTGCCAAAGGTGAAGCGTCTACAACACCATACCGTGACACTTCTTCCCAAGGGACAGGTTGTACACCGACGATGGAAGATTTATATTCATCATAAACATCTATCATCTGTTTAAGACACGGTTTGTTTGCTTCAACAATATCATCACCCAGAAGTACTGCAAACGGCTCGTTTCCAATAAATTTACGCGCACACCAAATCGCGTGACCGAGCCCTCTCGGTTCTTTTTGGCGAATGTAATGGATATCAGCCATCTCAGAGGATTTACGAACGGATTCAAGAAGTTCCCACTTCTGTTTCTCCGCTAAGTTAAATTCCAGTTCAAAAGAATTATCAAAGTGGTCTTCAATCGCACGTTTACCTTTACCCGTCACGATAATAATATCCTCGATTCCAGAAGCAACTGCTTCTTCGACAATATATTGGATCGTCGGTTTATCTACTATTGGTAACATTTCTTTAGGCATTGCTTTGGTTGCAGGCAAAAAGCGGGTACCAAGACCTGCAGCTGGGATAATGGCTTTACGGATCTTCATCACATTAACTCCTTCTGTCGGTTACTCTTCCATTTTAAAAATCTGTATAGTAAAATGGCATATTTCCTTCAATTATAGCAGTTATACCAGACTAATGTCAGAGAGTTTGTTATATTTGTATATCAATTCCAATCAAACATGAGTGGGATGGATTATTATAGTTTTACATAGGATTAATCCTAGCTAACTCTCAAGTATATAATATCTAGTATATGCAAATTACGAAGAGGGCGAGACGGTTTCTATAAAAAAGGGGCTACGCAACACCAGAGTACCCTCTGGTGTTGCGTGGTTAGCAAAAAAAACAGCAAACTGTCGACACTATAGTGAGCATTAGAAATTCATTTCCCTTTCTATTTTTAAAACATTGGTTATGGTTCCCTTCCCACTTTAAATAGACAAAACGAGGCTATTAAGCGTAAAATATATTAGAATATAGCAGTCACGTAAATGTTCACATCATTCCCAAAATCTATATGTATTTAAGGAGAGCTGAATTCGCTTATGAAAGGCATCATTCTTGCGGGAGGAAGCGGAACACGCCTCTATCCCCTCACTATGGTAACCAGCAAACAGCTACTGCCAATCTATGATAAACCGATGATCTACTACCCCTTGTCCACGCTAATGCTTGCTGGCATTAGGGACATTCTAATTATCTCCACAGTTGAGGATACCCCTCGTTTTGAGAACTTGCTCGGTGACGGTTCTCAATTTGGAATTTCACTGCAGTACATTGTTCAACCAAGCCCAGACGGATTGGCACAGGCATTTATTTTAGGAGAGAACTTTATCGGTGATGACTCCGTTGCTATGGTCCTTGGGGATAATATTTATTATGGTAACGGAATGACCAAGCTTCTAAAGCAGGCTGCTAAAAAAGAACACGGTGCAACCGTGTTTGGATACCATGTTCTTGATCCAGAACGATTTGGCGTAGTTGAATTTGATAGCACTGGTAAAGTACTCAGCGTGGAAGAAAAGCCAGAGCATCCGAAATCAAATTATGCGATTACAGGTTTGTATTTCTACGACAATAGAGTTGTTTCTATCGCCAAAGAGGTTAAACCTTCCCACAGAGGCGAGCTAGAAATCACCTCGATTAACGAGGCTTACTTGAAAATGGGAGAATTGGACGTTGCCTTACTAGGCCGTGGCTTTACTTGGCTCGATACCGGTACACATCAGAGTCTGGTCGATGCGACCAATTTTGTCAGAACAATTGAGGATCATCAAGGCATAAAGATTTCCGCACCGGAAGAAATTGCATATATTAATGGATGGATTACCAGAGAACACTTACTGGAGTGCGGGCAAAAGCTTAGTAAGACTGGATATGGACAATATCTGATCAAGGTCGCTACTGGTAAAATACAATACTAAAATACAAGGCGTGTGAATTTGATGAAATTTACCGAAACGAAATTAGAAGGCGTTCTTATTGTAGAACCGGCTGTCTTTGGGGATCACCGGGGGTGGTTTATGGAGACCTACAGTGAGTCCAAGTTTCAGGAACAAGGGCTGCACCTGCAATTTGTGCAAGATAATCAATCCTTTTCTGCTACAAAGGGTACGCTGCGCGGACTTCATTATCAAATTAACCCCAAAGCACAAACCAAACTTGTTCGCTGTACTAAAGGATCAATCTTCGACGTTGCCGTAGATATTCGTCGCGGTAGTCCTACGTATGGCCAATGGTTGGGTATTGAGCTGACCGCTGATAACAAGAAACAATTACTGATTCCAAAGGGCTTCGCCCATGGATTTATGACCTTAACCGATGACGTAGAGGTTCAATACAAATGTGATGAACTATACGCACCGGATTGCGATGGCGGAATTCTCTGGAATGATCCAGAGATTGGCGTTGAGTGGCCAATGCATATACAACCGGTTCTTTCTGCAAAGGATGAAAAGGCCCCTCTATTGAAGGATTCCCAACATAATTTCATCTATTAATAAATCAAGCGCGTCCTGTGCTGCTAACCAGCAGTCTAGGCGCGCTTTTTAGTCAATTTACAAAAGGGCCAAGCAACACCAGTATCTCCTGGTAGTCACCTAGCCCTATTCCTTTAACCTTTATTACTTCGCGTTAACCAATTGCCCCCGAGTAACCCCGAGCTGGTTGGTAGCCTTCAAGCTCTTCCATACCTGCGTACCAGAGATCTCACCACGCAGTGCGCGGCTATAGAGGCTAATTACCTCAGCCACTTGCTCTGGTGTCTCTTCCAGGAACTCTACACGGTATGAGGATACACCTAGATCACGGAAATTGTTCAAATACTCCGCACCGGACTGCTCAACTGCATTGTAGACGGTATTGCGGCAGCCTTCATCCACACGAACTGGGTGAGACATTCCAATACGGTCTTGCAGGGAAGCACGATGCTCTTCACATGGACGGCCACAGTTCGTAAAGTCTGTGCCTTCACTCATGAAGGTACAGTATACACAGTGCTCTGTGTGGAACATCGGCAAATGCTGATGGATTACAATCTCCATACGAGAAGTGTCGCTGTGCTCAAGCAGATCGACCATCTGTTGAATGTTCAAGTCATAGGATGGTGTTACCATATCACAACCTGCCTCAAGGAACAGATCCACTGCCTTATGATTGGCGATATTCAGTGAGAAATCGCCAATCAAGCGAGGATGCACAGCATCCGGTTGTTCCTGGCGGCGGCGCAGGTAATAATACAGCGCGCCTGTGTTGCGTACTAACACGGCATCCGGCTGCAAGCGCAGGATATTGGCGTGGTAGCCGTTCTCGCCCGGCATATGAATGCGCGGCGTGGCCAGCGCGATGCTGGCCCCTGCAGCCCGTACAGCATCTACCGCTGCCGGGAACTGCTTAATAAACTCGAAGTCGGCGTAGATGTTTCTCACGCCGGCCTCGAGCGCAGCCTGCACCTGCGGCAGGCTGCGGCACAGCGCGGTGAGCTCCGCTTCACCAGCGCGCTGCGGAGCGACGCCCCTGCGGGTAGCGTCGCCATAGACCTCGATCGCCCGTTTCACGTACACGGGCGGTTTCGGGCGCTCGCCCGCAAGCAGCTCCACCGCTTGGCGGCGGATGCTGTTCAGCTCGCGCATAGGGACGATCACGTCGCCTTGCAGATGCGACTCTAGCGCGTCAAGCTGGAACACGGTCCCGCCCAGACGGCCGAATTGTTCTTCCAGCAGCGCGGCATCCATCGGACGCTTTTGCGCCGCTTCCAACGCGAGCTCCGAGTCCACACGGACGGTAACGTTCTTCTGAACATCCGTCCACCATGTGGTCAGCTTCTCTCCTACGCAGCCCTGCACTCGCACATGTACCGGGAATACCCGGTATGGCTTCTCGGTTTCATAAGTCTGACGCAGCGCCTTGTCTAGCGCAGGGTCATTCGTTTTCCAAATGCGGTCACCGACATTTAGACGACGCAGGTCCACATCGTTACGACCGGCTACGATGTCGACGATCCAGCCTTCCCCGGCTTCGCCTTCGAGTTTCACGCCTTTACGACGAAGATCGTATACGCGTCCACCTTCTTCTTTTTTCGTCGGATCCCCTGCATCAAACACGATGCCATCGCCACGCTTCAGCGGTGCATGAATACGGCAGACAACGCCATCACGAAGAATTTGTTCAACCGTTCCAAGATATACACCACGGCTTTTCGGGAAAGTGCCGTCTACGAGCTTCTTATTGTTTGTTCCGTCAAGGAAACCATGTGTGAAACCGCGGGAGAAGCTCTGTTGCAGTTCACGAACTTCTTCCTTCGATGGTTTAGACAGATCGCCATCAAAATACCGATCAATTGCCTTACGGTACTTACTAACTACATTCGCAACGTATTCCGGACTCTTGAGGCGGCCTTCGATTTTGAAAGAAGTTACACCCGCCTCGATCAGCTCAGGCATAAGATCAATTGCTGCCAAATCCTTAGGGGAGAGCAAATAAGTCACATCACCCATTGGTTTAACTTCTCCATCCACCATCAGATCATAAGGCAGACGGCAAGCTTGAGCACATTCTCCACGGTTGGCGGAACGTCCACCCCACATTTCTGAAGTTAGACATTGACCCGAATAAGAGACACATAAGGCTCCGTGCACGAATACTTCCATCGGCAGACGGGCTTGTTCCCCAATCGTCTTAATTTGCTTCAGATTGTTCTCACGACCGAGTACCACGCGTTCCAAACTGAAAGGCTTAGTAAACTCAACCGCTTCCGGTGAAGTAATCGTCATTTGTGTCGAACCATGAATCGGGAAATCCAGTGAGATTTCACGGATCATTTTGACCAAACCTAAATCCTGTACAATCACCGCGTCCACGCCAGCATCTACACAAGCGTCAATCAGTTCTTTCGCATCAGACAATTCATTTTCAAAAACCAGTATATTAAAGGTCAGGAAACCCTTCACACCATAGCTATGCAAAAACGCCATAATTTCCGTCAGCTCGTCCATGCGAAAGTTGTTCGCTCTCGCCCGTGCATTAAACTTCTCTACGCCAAAAAAGATAGCATCGGCTCCGTTCGCTACCGCCGCACGCATGCAGTCCCAGTCACCTGCAGGTGCCAATAGCTCCACGTCTTCTCTGCGTATTTGTTGCTCTTTCATTTATATCCTCCCAAACCGCCAGGTGGCGGGTCATTTCTAGTTGATTAACTTGATAATTGTATCAAATATCACATCACAGCGCCATGTGTTTACCAACATTTATATAAAGAAAAGAACGTCCCACGCCATTTTGGCTATAAGGACGTTCTCACCTAATTAAATTACACTCTACTATCAGTTAGTCATGAACTCCAATCACCTCTAAACTATTCATTCCCCGTAAACCGAAACGATTGCAGTGTTTCATCCAGCAGCGCTTGCTGTTCTGTAGTAGCATTGGCATCATTTAGCACAACAGTAATCGTATAGACCACCTCATTTTTGCCAAAAACAACTTGCTTACTTCGGAGAGGAACACCATTCTTGATTTGATTCACAGTAAGGATCGTAGCAGGAACACCTGCAAAGGTAGATTCCACTATACTTTCAATGCGGGGGCCTTTAGGATCATTATTTTTATTCTGATAAGAATCCTTGAGTACATTAACCGTATAATCCACGGAGCCCTCAGGTTTTGAACTGATCTGGAAGCGTCCTCCGATGAACCGATACTCCACTGACTGTGTCTCGATTACATCTTGATTAGGCGTCCACAAGCGTGGAATATCGATGGCATACCCGTATCTTTTGGATACTTTGGTTATCGTTTTATTCTTGAGTGTCTTATAATCATCGCTAGCGAGTCGCCCGAAGTTCTCCTTCATGTGATCAAAATCAATATCAATTGAGGCTATAATGGCTTTAAATTTGGTCTTATCGTCTTCTTGTCCAGGAGGTGTCACATATTCAAAATAGTATCGGAACCCATTCTTGAGCACGATTACCTGATATTCTGTCGTCCACCCGTTGCCGAAATTCAGCTGTGTCTCACTTATTTGTGCAGGTACACCGGAGATTTCAGACTTTTTACTATCCTTAAAAACATAAGCATCCGCTACAAAGTTCTCCTGCGTTTTTGTCTTCAACTCTTCAGCCCAGCTCTCCAGTGTAGAACCAGCAGGTGCCGATGTAATCGCCACACTCAAATGACTTCCTTGTTTGCTTTCATAATAAAAATGCTGGTCATCCTTAGTCCAAGCAACAGGAACCTGTAGTGAAATGCCGTAGTCCTCATTGTAGGCTTCGCTCAGGCCGTTTTTTACAGTAGATAGATCACGGATCTTGTTATCCTTGGTGTCAAAAGAAGGTCGAAAGGAGCTCAGCAAACCCGAATACTTAGCTAAGTCTTTATAATTAACTGCTTTTTCATCCGTCAAATAAATCTCATAAAGTCTACCTTCTGCATAGATCAACCTGCTTTCCCAGAGTGCTCCGCTGGAATCTTTACTGACCAATCGCGCATAGGGCACAGAGGCCTTGGGGAACGACTCCCGATCTAATATCAATTCCCCACCTTCCTCGACTTCCCGAACTAGTTGTTCCAGAAGCCCATCTGCATCCAGCGAAACCGCCTGATCACTTGCATGAATCACCAAATAATAAAGATTGTCAGCGCTCGAAAAGGTAGCCACGCTCTCATCTCCACCGCTATTTCCAGTAATCAGTCCAGACGGATAATTTAATGTCCATTGAAAATAGCTGTTCCCAATTCGCGTCTTCCCCACATCACTATCAATACCCCTATCCACTGGTACATCTCCTTCATTGTCTGCAGGAACTAGGGTAATTATTAGCTCACCGCCTTTCCCTTGGGAGAGAGTTGCACCCAGTACATTCGCCACAAAACGCAGCGGCACCATTAGCACACCTGAAACCATCCGAGGCGCGGAGGTGAGTTTAACTTTAGTCTCATCCTTCCAGGCGCTAGTACTACCCATTGTCATCAACCCTGTATGAGAGCCGTACGTTACTTTCACTACATCATTTCCCTCTAAGGAAACCGTACTGCCAAATGTCTTTTTAAAAACCCCAAGCGGAACCATAACCGTTCCATTCTCTATAAAAGGTCGCTCAATAGCCACCTTTTTTCCATTCACCGTAGCTGATGTACTACCAACTTTAAGGCTCAGCTGTAGTTTCTTTGCTTCTGCTGCCCGTGCTGTTTGTATGGGTAATATAGAAAATAATAATAGTAAGGCCAGTATCACACACAATCCTTGTTTTAACACTTTAAAGCCCATTTACCGTCCCCCTCACGAGTTTCCCTGATTATTCTTCCGTATGCTCGTCCCCATCTGTTCCTGAACCTTCTTCATTTAACAGGGGATCACCCTGAGTGAGCACGAGCTTACGGATAATGATATCCCCTTCACTTTGCATAACCAGTCGTACCGTCATACCTGGAGAATAGCTTTTGAACAATTCATTAATATCCACTAGTGAGACCACACGGTGACCGTCAATGCTGTACAAGACATCGTCTTCGGCAACACCCGCCTTAAGTGCTTCAGGAGATACCACCTTGGTTACGGTCAGTGGATCAAACGTTGGCAAGCCCACAATGGAGGACCAACTCGCTTCTAACTCCAGTCCAAGACTCGGGTGTTTTACTTCACCGTACTTAAAAAGCTGGTTCATAATATACTGCACGGTGTCTGCCGGAATAGAGAAGCCCATATTCTCCACACCCACCGCTGAGTATTTCAAGCTGTTTATTCCGAGCACCTCACCCTTCATATTCACTAGCGGACCTCCGCTATTTCCGGGATTAATCGCTGTGTCACTCTGAATCAGACGATAAGCCGCATCTACTTCACGGTTAAGACCACTTATTACCCCTACAGTCGCAGAATTCCTTAGTGAAAAACTGATCGGTGTGCCGATGGCAACTACCTTCTCACCAACTACTGTATTGCCTGTCGATGGAATAAACTTTGCAGGTTTAAGGGAGGCTGCATTGATTTTGATCAGCGCTAGATCACTAACTTCATCAAGATACGTTTCTTTAATGCTGTAGGTTTTGGAATCCGACGTCACTACCACGGCGTTCTGCAGATCCTTGATGACATGTGCATTAGTTACAATCCAGCCGTTCGATTTCACAATAATGCCAGAACCATGCGTCAGATTGTACCGATCATCCGGTCCGCTATTCCCAGCACTATCGTCTTTGCCGATAATGCCCACTACGGAAGGGGTAACATTTTTAATAATCCCTGGTATGAGGTCTTCTGCTGCTGTCGAATTTTTAATTTTGCTTCTCTGGGCTGTCGACGCCGTGCTAACCGTCTTTGCCGCACTACCAAACGCATAAACCGACTCACTCCATACTCCTGACAGCAACACACCGCACAGCAGCAGGCTCAATCCTTTCTTCACCAGCTTCTCCCCAATCCTCATCGACCTTCACCAGACCCTCTCTGCACATGGATAAATTTTACAATATATAATTTGAAAAAAGACGCCTTCAATGCGCCCACGGCGTTAAAGGAGTCTTTTGGTGCAAAGCTGTTCAGTTTAGTTCTTTCGTTAACTTAACCAATGCATCACCATGGCATAGTCAGAGATTATAAAAACCAGCAAACTAACCGCTCCGAAACCAATGGCGAACTTGTTCTTCTGCGGAGCTCTCAGCAACCGAATGACTCCGACCAAAATTAGGATGGTGAATAAAATCATAAAAACATCAAAGGTATGAAATTTAGACGGTCCTTGCGCGGCAACTTCTGCAAGTAGCATTACCTTACCTCCTCAAAAATGTTGTCAAGCAAGATCCAGTATTCCCCATATCCTCTTCTATGTTATCGCTACCATTTGGGCGATGCAATAGGTTTTGTAGAAAAATTATGTATTTGTCGCAAAAAATATCTTTTATTACTGTAAAATTGGATAAATTAATGATTTTGTTCATTGACGTTTGGCGTTTTATTGTGAGGACAACGCAGACTGGACAGATTGTGTTCTGCTCTATGAAGGCAATTTAATGAAGTTGGTTAGTGTCTTTGAAATGATTTAACAGCATAGAAATGAGTTAAAGATTATTAATTTGAACTTCAATCTTAGCGTTCAGAGCTTGGAGCTTTTGTGGATTAGGGAATTGCTCCCTGAAAATCATGAGAATACTATCTTATTGAACAAATCCTCCCGATAATTAGAGGGATTTTTTTCCCTGATTTGAGCTTAAAAGCTGCAAAACATCAGGTTTTTAGGGAGGTTTTCCTCAATCTAGTAACCGGAGCTTTTGATAGAGCTAATTGTATAATTTTTTCAAAGAACCGTTGGACCTGCTGTTATTCTATTACCCATTAAGTATACTTACAGCAACAGCATGCTCCTCACTAAATCTTACGACGGACATGCTCTACATATGCCTATCTCGTCTATTATTTAGTTTTCTTTTTATAGGAGTCGTACAACATTTACTAGAAAACTCACTTCAGATAAGTTGTTTTTGAGCTTGAAGTAATTTTACCTGGCAATTGTTTTCCCAAAATAATGATCTTGGACAACAAACAATAAGGCCACGGCGAAATGCCGTGACCTTTATTATTTGGTAGTTATACCATACAGTTGTTTATGGCTTAAGTGGTTTCCGCCGTCTCAAGCATAAGAGCTTTGGTACGCTCTGTATCACGAATCAGAACCGGCTTCAGATACTTACCTGTGTAAGACTCCGCAACGGTAATAAGCTTCTCTGGTGTTCCTGTTGCCAGCACAGTTCCGCCGCCACTGCCGCCTTCAGGACCCATATCAATGAGATAGTCTGCGGTCTTAATAACGTCCAGATTATGTTCAATGACAAGTACCGATTCTCCGGAATCCACCAAGCGATGTAATACTTCTAGTAAACGACCAATGTCATCCACATGCAGACCTGTTGTAGGCTCATCCAAAATATAGAGTGTTTTTCCGGTACTACGACGGTATAGCTCGGAAGCCAACTTCACGCGCTGCGCTTCACCACCGGATAAAGTAGTACCTGGCTGACCAATCTTAATGTAACCAAGACCAACATCCATCAGTGTTTGCATTTTACGATGAATACGAGGAATATTCACGAAGAATTCTGTAGCATCCTCTACCGTCATCTCCAACACATCAGAAATATTCTTCCCTTTATACTTCACTTCTAGTGTTTCCCGGTTATAACGCTTGCCCTTACATACTTCGCAAGGAACATAGACGTCCGGCAAGAAGTGCATCTCAATCTTGATAATTCCGTCTCCACGGCAGGCTTCACAGCGTCCACCTTTTACGTTAAAGCTAAACCGTCCTTTTTGGAACCCGCGCACTTTAGCTTCATTTGTCTTCGAGAACAGATCACGAATATCGTCAAATACACCCGTATAGGTTGCTGGGTTAGAACGTGGTGTACGCCCAATTGGTGATTGATCGATTTCAATAACTTTATCGAGATTTTCCAAGCCGCGAATTTCTTTGTGCTGACCCGGACGCACCTTCACAGCCTTATTTAGCTGCCGTGCCAAGCTCTTGTACAGAATTTCGTTAATAAGTGAAGATTTACCGGAGCCCGACACACCAGTCACCGCCGTAAATACACCCAATGGAATCTTCACATTCACATTTTTCAGGTTATTCTCTTTAGCGCCACGAATTTCTATCCAACGATCATCGGTAGCACGACGCTTAGCGGTAACTGGAATAAACTTACGACCGCTTAAATATTCACCGGTTAAGGAATTCGGATCTTTCATAATCTCTTCCGGTGTTCCTTGCGCCATAACTTGTCCACCATGAATACCCGCACCCGGTCCGATATCAATAATATAGTCCGCTGCCATCATCGTATCTTCGTCATGCTCTACAACAATCAACGTATTGCCTAGGTCACGCATATGAGCAAGCGTAGAGATCAGGCGATCATTATCCCGTTGATGCAGACCAATACTTGGCTCATCCAGAATGTACAGTACACCCATCAAACTGGAACCGATCTGAGTGGCCAAACGAATACGCTGCGCTTCACCACCAGACAGTGAGCCTGCTGCGCGGCTAAGTGTCAAATAGTCCAATCCGACATTCACCAGGAACCCCAGACGATTGCAGATTTCCTTAAGAATGAGATTGGCGATAGCTGTCTCTTTCTCACTTAGTTTTATATCTTCAAACCAATGCTGACAGTCACCAATCGAGAGATCAGTAATATCCGAGATATTTTGTTCGTTGATCGTCACCGCCAAAATTTCTTTCTTCAGACGTTTACCCTTACAGACATGACAAGGCTTAGCACTCATAAATCCTTCGATAAATTCACGAATACCGTCAGATGCGGTCTCCCGGTAACGACGCTCTAGATTCGGAATAATCCCTTCAAAAGCAACCATCGCATCTTTCTTTTGTCCAAAATCATTCTCATATTTGAAGCGAACCTTCTCACTACCTGTACCATGCAGTAGTTTATTCATATGATCAGGTGTTAAACTGCTCACTGGAACGTTCTGTGGAATATTAAAATGCTCGCACACGGACTTTAGAAATTGCGGATAGTAATTAGAAGTACTTCCAGTCCAAGCTAAAAAAGCACCCTCTTCAATGGATTTCTCAGCATCAGGAATAAGCAGATCTGGATCGACCACCATTTTCATACCAAGACCATCGCACTCCGTGCAGGCTCCGAATGGACTGTTGAAAGAGAACATACGAGGTGCTAATTCTTCAATACTGAATCCACACACCGGACAAGCAAAGTTAGAGCTGAAGAGAAGCTCTTCCTGCCCGATAATATCCACAAGGATTTTACCACCCGAAAGCTTTAGGGCCGTCTCCAATGAATCTGTAAGACGTGTCTCCATATCATCTTTAACGACAATCCGGTCTACAACAACTTCGATAGTGTGTTTCTTATTCTTCTCCAACTCGATATCTTCAGACAGATCTCGCAGTTCTCCATCCACACGTACACGTACGAAGCCTTGCTTGGAGATATCTGTGAAGAGCCCCTTATGTTCCCCTTTACGTCCTGAAATGATAGGCGCCAGGATCTGCAAACGTGTCTTCTCTGGATACTGCATAATCCGGTCTACCATTTGTTCAACGGTCTGCGAAGTAATCTCAATTCCATGCTCTGGACAATGAGGGTGACCGATCCGCGCGAAAAGCAACCGCAAATAGTCATAAATCTCAGTTACCGTACCTACTGTAGATCGCGGGTTACGACTTGTTGTCTTCTGGTCAATAGAGATCGCCGGGGACAAACCGTCTATGGAATCTACATCGGGTTTCTCCATTTGACCCAGGAACTGACGAGCATAAGCGGACAAAGATTCAACATAACGCCGTTGTCCTTCGGCATAAATGGTGTCAAATGCAAGCGACGACTTACCTGATCCGCTCAGTCCCGTCAGCACGACGAAACGGTCACGTGGAATCGTCACATCGATGTTTTTGAGATTGTGCGCCCTCGCGCCTTTAATTACAATATTATCGTTCGCCAACGGAACCTCTCCTTAATGAATCTAATATCAAAGCTTTATCAAAAGCGTTTTCGATCCCTCCCAAACCCTCCCTTCCAAGGGAGGGCCCCAAGGGTTGCACCCTCTGGACACCCGCATTTTTTGGTGAAGGAGGTTGGTGGGACGGGACTTAGTGACTACGGCGTTCAGATCGCTTATCCCTACAGGACCGCTTGGACGTTAGGCGCACACTAGCTAAAAGCGGAAAGTGCGAGATTACCGCAACTGCTATAACGTTGCGGAACGCTGTCCCTACGGGATGCGCGTAAGTGCCAGAAGCGCTGTGGAACGCTGTCCCTGCGGGATGCGCTAACTACACAGGGCACTGGGCTGCGCATCCATCTATTTATTCAAAAAGAACGGCCTGGACAGCACCGTTCATTACATATTTTAAATATCGGTGATGCGTTTATCGTTTGTTACTCGGCCCGAAGCTCCAGCAATGCGTCACGCAGCTCTGCTGCGCGTTCGAATTGCAGGTTCTTCGCTGCGTCCTTCATCTCAGCTTCCAGACGCTGAATCAGACTTTGTTTCTCTTTCTTATTCATCTTGCCACCAACACCCGTAAGGTAATCCGCTTTAGACTCGGCAACCTTGGTTGCCTCAATGATGTCACGTACCTTTTTATTAATGGTGGTTGGGGTAATACCGTGTTTTTCATTATGAGCGATCTGGATGGCGCGACGACGCGATGTTTCGCTCATCGCTTTCTCCATCGAATCAGTGATTCGATCACCGTACATGATTACACGACCCTCGGAGTTCCGGGCCGCACGACCAATCGTCTGAATCAGCGAGCGTTCGGAACGAAGGAAGCCCTCTTTATCAGCATCGAGAATGGCAACCAGTGATACTTCTGGTAGGTCAAGACCTTCTCTTAGCAGGTTAATCCCTACTAAAACATGGAATGTACCGAGACGAAGATCACGTAAGATCGCCATCCGCTCCAGCGTTTTGATATCAGAGTGCATGTAACGAACCTTAATTCCTATTTCCTTAAAGTAATCCGTCAGATCCTCCGACATCTTCTTCGTCAACGTGGTGACGAGTACACGTTCATCCCGTTCCACCCGTTCGCGAATTTCACTGATCAAATCATCGATCTGCCCCTCTGTAGGACGAACCTCAATGATCGGATCTAAAAGACCCGTTGGCCGGATAATCTGCTGCACCATAGTATCACAGTGTTCCATTTCATAGGGTCCAGGAGTCGCAGAGACGTATATAATTTGCTTCACCTTTTCTTCGAATTCTTCGAATTGAAGTGGACGGTTATCCAGCGCAGACGGCAAACGGAAACCATGCTCTACCAGCACCGTCTTGCGCGCACGGTCACCGTTATACATCGCCCGAATCTGCGGAAGCGTTACATGGGACTCATCAATAATGATCAGCATATCATCCGGAAAATAATCCATTAATGTATACGGAGTTGCCCCAGGCTCACGGAAGGTCAGCGGTCCGGAATAGTTCTCGATCCCCGAACAGAAGCCCACTTCCTTCATCATCTCAATATCATAACGTGTTCGCTGCTCCAGACGTTGAGCTTCCAGAAGTTTACCTGCGTCACGAAGGACCGTTAAGCGATCTTCCAGCTCCTTCTCAATGTTAACCAGTGCCACTCGCATCGTTTCTTCCTTGGTAACAAAGTGAGACGCCGGAAAAATAGCGACATGATCGCGTTCCCCAATCAGTTCACCCGTCAGCACATCAATCTCAGTGATTCGCTCAATTTCATCACCGAACAATTCGACCCGAATGGCATGCTCACCCTGAGATGCCGGGAAAATCTCAACCACATCACCGCGTACACGGAAGGTTCCGCGTACAAAATTGATATCATTACGCTGGTACTGGATATCCACTAGTCTGCTCAAAATCTCATTTCGAGGCTTCTCCATCCCTACCCGCAACGACAAAAGCAAGCTTCCGTATTCCATCGGCGAACCGAGGCCGTAAATACAAGACACACTCGCCACAATAATAACGTCACGCCGTTCAAACAAGGAGCTCGTTGCGGAGTGACGCAATTTATCAATCTCTTCATTAATACTGGAGTCTTTCTCGATATAAGTATCGGAGGAGGGAATATACGCCTCTGGTTGGTAATAGTCGTAGTAGCTGACGAAATAGTCTACCGAATTATGCGGAAAAAACTCCTTAAACTCACTCGCCAGTTGGGCAGCCAAAGTCTTGTTGTGCGCAATAACTAGCGTTGGGCGGTTTAATTTGGAAATGACTTGTGCAACGGTAAACGTCTTACCTGTACCCGTTGCGCCCAGCAGCGTCTGGTGCTTCTTGCCCTGCCGGATGCCTTGTAATAGTTCCTCTATGGCATGAGGCTGATCGCCCTGGGGTGTGTACTCGGACTCCAATTCAAAAGTCTTTGTACTGACGACAATATCACTCATTTGCCCGTCTCCCCTCTATCGTCTAAACTAGATTAATATATTATAATTGTTGTCTGAATGTTCTCTCTCCATACGATGGCAAGCTAAACCGCCTTTGGCGTCTCTAAAAGACGTTAAGCGTTTGTGCGAGAATTATAAGGGTTAAAGTATAACGTGAAACTTATACTTCCTTATAATTAAAAAATATGGAAGATAAGAATATGTGTTCCCGTTCATTATACAGTGTTGATGAAATCGATGCAAACCATAATACATAGAAATGTTAGGAGCTTAAAGCATGGATATCACCTCAATAATCGGCCTATTGGCTGGACTGGCTGCGTTAATCGGCGGCTATCTCTGGGAAGGCGGAAGCCTCTCAGGACTGCTGCAGCTTAATGCAGCTTTGATTGTCTTCGGAGGTACATTTGCCGCCGTTATGATCAGTTTCCCGGCATCTAAGCTACGCTCCATCCCAACAGCACTGCGCATGGCCTTCGGCAGCAACCCTGATCGTGATGTAGAAAAAGCAGAAGAACTCATTTCAATGGCAACCGTGGCGCGTCGCGGCGGTGTGTTAATGTTAGAAAAACAAGCAGAAATACATCCAGATCCTTTTACACGCGAAGGTCTACTTCTGATTGTCGACGGCACTGACCCAGAACAGGTTAGGCAAATTCTTGAACTGGAAATGGACGCTAAGGAACTGAAGCATGAGAGCTACGCCAAAATTTTTGAAGCCGCTGGTGGGTATGCTCCTACAATGGGAATTATCGGGACGGTGATGGGTCTCATTCGTGTGCTAGGCAACCTTACAGACCCTTCAAATCTGGGCACTTCTATCGCAGTTGCATTTACCGCAACACTGTACGGTGTCGCTATCGCTAATTTAATATTTTTACCCATCGCTTCCAAAATTAAATCCCGCAGTCAAAGTGAGTTACATAGTATGGAAATGCTGCTTGTCGGCATTCTTTCTTTGCAGAACGGAGATCACCCCTTGCTCGTTCGTAAAAAATTAAACTCATTCATCTCAGACACGGACACGAATGACCGCGCAGAAACTAGAGGTCTTCTATGAGACAAAGATACCGGCGAAAGCGGCGTGTAGAGACTCGGGAAAGCCGCGACCGCTGGATGATTACTTATGCTGATCTAATTACACTTTTGCTTATATTTTTCGTTATATTGTATGCGATGAGCAGCCTGGACACGGACAAATATAATATTGTGACGGGCTCGTTATCCGAGACCTTCAAGTCTGGAAGCACTGTTCTTGACGGTGGGAATGGCATTTTAGATGCTGGGAAGACAACTGAGAGCAGACAGAACAGTGTGGACGGGAATGGTGGGAACGCAGCTGCAACTGCGAGACCGAATGATGGATCTGCTGAACAAACGGAGAACGAAGCACCTTCGGCACGTGAGCTGGCATTTCGAGAACAAGAGGCAAAGCTTGCTGAATTAATGGGTGTGATCACCCAATATGTCGAGGCAAATAATCTCGGAGAACAAATATTTGTTGCTGACAAACCACAAGGGATAGAAATCACCCTCAGTGACCGTTTTCTCTTTGATGCGGGTAAAGCTAATTTGAAATCTCCAGCCTTTCCTGCCCTTCAGCAGTTGTCTGGTTTATTCAAAGACATCGGCGCAAAGATTAGCATTGAGGGACATACCGATAATACGCCAGTATCTTCGGCTTCGCACTATAACGACAACTGGGAGCTATCAGGTGCTCGTGCGCTGTCAGTGCTGCGCTTTTTCTTAGATCATGAAGGGTTGAATCCCGACAATTTTCAATACGCGGGTTATGCTGATACCCAGCCCACAGCGGAAAACATATCAGCAGCAGGTAAGCAAAAGAACCGCCGTGTAGAGATCATTGTGCTGCGGCAGCTTCAAGAAGGTGAGTAAGTTTAGAACTACTCAATTATTGATAATTAAGCGTTAAAAATTGCAGCATAATAACAATTCAGAAACTGCTTAAAAACACTACCATAATAGAACTGCCACACTAATTACGGAAAACCTCCCTAATTATTTACTTATTATCTTATTCAGGCGCGTAATTAGGGAATTCCTCCCCGATTATTACTCTTTTTCGTCGGAAATAGTGGTTTTACCGAGATTTTCAAGGAGGAATTCCCTAAAAATCATATTTCCGTGCTAAAAACGTCTAAAATCAGGGAGGTTTTCCCTCATTTCATATCAGTAAATTTGATTCCAAGAAAAGTCCCACAATTTTCAACAGAATCGACGATCTAACGCAAAGTTATCCGATGCTCCCATAAGAAACACCAAACAGCAAGTCCCCAAATCACAGAAACTTGCTGCTACAAAAATCACACGCGATGAAATTAATATACAGTGAAAAACGCTAATTACTCTCCCACCAATGCTCGGTATCCGGCTGCATCAAGCAGACCTTTTACAGCATCAGCATACTCTCCGTCTACTTCAATTTCAAAGATCCAACCTTCGCCATACGGCTTATCATTGATTAGCTCTGGACTTGCTTCTAATCCGTCATTAATCTTGGTAACCGTCCCAGAGACGGGTGAATACAATTCCGATACAGTCTTAACGGATTCGATACTACCTACGCTGTCACCGGCTGAAATGGCCGAGCCAACTTCTGGAAATTCCACAAATACGATATCGCCTAACAAATGCTGAGCATGATCCGTAATCCCAACACGTACTACGCGTCCTTCCACTTGCTGTGCCCACTCATGCTCTTCGCTGTAAAGAAGGTTATCTAAAACTTCACTCATTTCAAGCCGCCTCATTTCCAAATTGGAATTCTAAATTTAGTTATAGCCTAAGTGATCCCAGAGCATAATGTCAATATTACTAACAGTAAAATAAATTTGTCGTTTTTTTGACTTTTTCTTGTTGACAGCGCCCTCCTATACCCGTTTAATGGAGACATACAAGAAGAAACGACGTTGTCGTCTTTTTATAGACGATAACCGTTTCTCGAAGAAATATAAGGATAATGTATAATGTGAAACATATACTTTCTTATATTTGAAACAAATACAGTTGCGGATGATGGCATAGGGAGAGACTGTCTCACTTGAAGACGGCGCCGAAGGAGTAAACCCTAACAGGGTGAATCTCTCAGGCAAAAGGACCTTTGTCGGACGTATCTCTGGAGAGCATCAGACGCAGGGCGAAGGTGCGTCAGGTCACCAACGGGGAAACTTGCAGGTTAGTTACGCAGGGTAACTCTCAGGTACAAAGGACAGAGCAGAAAGCGATTAGTGCATTTATGCATGATTGCTTCTGCCTGTCCTTTTTTCGTATGTAATCAGATCAAGGGGAGTGACGACATGGATGCTTTGAAAAGAACGCCTTTTTATGATCTCTATTCCGCTTATGCGGAGTCCAGATGCATTGATTTTGGCGGCTGGGAGCTGCCAGTACAATTTACAGGTATCGTGAAGGAGCATGAAGCCGTTCGCCAGCAGGCTGGACTGTTCGATGTATCGCATATGGGTGAATTCATGGTGATCGGGAGCGGTGCAGAAGCCTTTTTGCAAAAGATGACGACTAACGATATCAGCCGCCTCACCGATGGTGCGGCACAATATACGCTGCTCTGTTATCCAAACGGCGGAGTTGTAGACGATTTACTCGTGTATCGACTAAGCGAGGGTCGTTATATGCTCGTCGTTAATGCCTCCAACATCGATAAGGACTTTCAGTGGCTACAGGAGCATCTGACCTCTGAATTCGGTGAAGTCACACTCACTAATGTCTCCGACGAGACGCTTTTACTTGCCTTGCAAGGTCCGCTGGCAGAGACTATACTCGCGAAAGTTACTGATGCTCCTATCTCAGCCCTCAAGCCTTTCCACTTCATCGAACACGCTACCGTCTGCGGTGTAGAAGTATTGATCTCCCGTACAGGTTATACCGGTGAAGATGGCTTCGAAATCTACGCTTCGCTGGATGGTGCAGGAGCATTATGGAACGGGCTTCTTGCTGCGGGTGCTCCTCATGGATTAACACCTGCTGGCCTGGGCGCACGGGATACCCTGCGTTTTGAAGCGAAATTGCCGCTGTACGGTCAAGAACTGTCAGCTGATATCACGCCGCTTGAAGCAGGATTGCAGTTCTTCGTGAAACTAGACAAAGCAGACTTCATCGGTCGTGATGCGTTAGTGCAGCAAAAAGAAGCCGGTCTTCCCCGCCGCCTTGTCGGCCTGGAAATGATTGATCGAGGTATTCCGCGCTCCCATTACCCCGTCTATGCAGACGGCGTTAAAATCGGAGAGGTCACAACCGGAACACAATCGCCAACGTTGAAGCGTAACTTGGGATTGGCTCTGCTTGATACAGCTTATAGTGAAATAGGCACAGAGGTTTACGTAGAGATCCGCGGCAAACAGCTTAAGGCTGTCGTGATTAAGGCCCCTTTTTACAAGTATAAACGTCTTTAGCGTCCATATAAGGACGGTGAGCTTTTAAGCGAGAAATAGAAGGATAAAGTATAGCCTGAAAATTGTACTTTCTTATATTTTAAAAAAAGCCAAGGAGTGAAACCTTAATGAAGCACCGTTATCTGCCCATGACTGCACAGGACCGCGAAGAGATGATGGAAGCCGTCGGGATTCAGTCCATAGATGAGCTGTTCTCCGATATTCCTGAAGCCGTCCGTTATCAAGGCACTATGCCGATGTCTGAACCACTCGATGAATACGCCCTGCTTCGTCACATGAAAGGTCTGGCTGACCAAAATGCCGACTTTGATTCTCACGCCAGCTTCCTCGGCGCCGGATTATATGACCATCACATCCCTGTGGTGATCAACCATGTCGTTTCCCGTTCTGAATTCTACACTGCCTACACTCCTTATCAACCGGAGATCAGCCAAGGTGAGCTGCAAGCGATCTTCGAATTCCAATCCTATATTTGTGAACTAACCGGTATGAAAGTAGCTAATGCCAGTATGTATGATGGCGCAACCGCATTATCCGAAGCAGCAGTCCTCGCAGCTGGTGCTACCAAACGCAAAAAAATAATCGTCTCCCGCACCGTTCATCCTGAAGCACGTCAAGTGCTACGCACATCAGCTAATGCCTGGGGTCTTGAAGTGGTGGAGATTGACTATAAAGACGGAGTTACCGATCAGGCGATGCTTGCTGAAGCCATTGATGGAGATACCGCAGCAGTACTGATGCAATCGCCTAACTTCTTTGGCTGCATCGAAGACCTAAGCTCCGTTGAGCCGCTAATCCATGCGGTTAAAGGATTGTTCGTCGTCAGTGCAAATCCGATTGCTCTTGGCGTACTTGAAACACCGGGTAAGCTTGGAGCCGACATCGTAGTCGGTGATGCTCAGCCACTCGGTATTCCAGCCTCCCTCGGTGGTCCAACTTGTGGATTCTTCGCCGTAGCGGAACATTTGATGCGCCGTATGCCGGGCCGTATCGTCGGTCAAACCGTTGACCGTAACGGTAAACGCGGCTTCGTTCTGACACTTCAAGCTCGCGAACAGCATATTCGCCGTGAAAAAGCGACATCGAACATTTGCTCCAATCAGGCGCTGCTAGCTCTTTGCGCATCCGTCTATTTGTCCGTTATGGGCAAAGAAGGTATGCGTGAAGTTGGTGAGTTGAACATTCGCAAAAGCCATTACGCCGCTAATAAACTTAGCGGACTAACAGGTACTGAGCTTACCTTCTCCTCCCCATTCTTTAACGAGTTTGTCGTGAAGCTTCCTGAAGGAAGCAGCGTGAGCGCAATTAATTCCAAGCTGCTGAAGGAAGGTTATCTCGGCGGTTATGATCTGGGCCGTGATTATCCTGAACTTTCTGGACAAATGCTGATAGCCGTTACGGAAAAAAGAAGCAAAAACGAAATCGATCAATTCGCTAGCGCACTGGAGGGCTGTTTATGAAACCGGAGCAAAGTCTAATTTTTGAATTAAGTCGTCCCGGCCGTTCGGCCTATTCCTTGCCACTTTGCGATGTGCCGCAGGAAGAGAGTATTGAAACGCTCATTCCGCAAAACCTGCTACGTAGTGAACCCGTCGTACTCCCAGAAGTATCGGAAGTGGATGTCATTCGCCACTACACTTCGCTTTCACGCCGTAACTTCGGTGTAGACAATGGCTTCTATCCGCTAGGTTCGTGTACGATGAAATACAACCCGAAGATTAACGAAGATGTTGCACGCATCGTAGGCCTAGCTAAAATCCACCCGTATCAACCGGAAGAAAGTATTCAGGGCGCACTGGAATTAATGTATACCCTGCAAAATGACTTGTCCGCATTAACCGGCATGGATGCTGTATCTTTACAGCCAGCCGCAGGTGCGCATGGTGAATGGACCGGTCTCATGATGATCCGCGCCTACCATGAAAGTCGCGGCGAGACCCGCACGAAGGTTATTGTGCCGGATTCCTCGCATGGCACCAATCCTGCTAGTGCTTCAGCAGCAGGACTTGAAACGATTACGATCCCTTCCACGGATAAAGGGATGGTTGATCTTGAAGCACTGAAAGCAGCGGTCGGCAGCGACACAGCCGCACTGATGCTGACTAACCCAAGCACACTCGGCTTGTTCGAGACCCAAATCGTCGAGATCGCTGAGATCGTGCATGAAGCAGGCGGCTTACTCTATTACGATGGAGCCAACTCCAATGCTATTATGGGCATCACCCGTCCAGGTGACATGGGCTTTGACGTTGTGCATTTGAATTTGCATAAGACAATGAGTACCCCGCATGGCGGCGGCGGCCCTGGAGCCGGACCTGTAGGTGTAAAATCCATTCTGATTCCGTTCCTACCACAACCAACTGTGGTGAAAAACGAAGATAGCAGCTTCTCGCTCGACTTCGGCGGACCTGAATCCATTGGACGCGTGAAAGCTTTTTACGGAAACTTTGGTATTCTCGTTCGTGCCTACGCCTATATCCGTACCTATGGTCCAGACGGACTGCGTGAGGTATCGGAAAATGCTGTGTTGAATGCGAACTATATGATGCATCGCCTGGCGCCATATTTTGAAATCCCATATCCGGGTGTATGTAAGCATGAATTCGTAATGTCCGGCAAAAATCTCAAGCAATATGGCGTTCGCACCTTGGATGTTGCCAAACGATTACTCGACTTCGGCTACCACCCGCCAACCGTGTACTTCCCATTGACGGTAGAGGAATGCATGATGATCGAACCGACGGAAACCGAAAGCAAAGAAACGCTCGATGGCTTCATCGATACGATGATCCAGATCGTGAAAGAAGCGCAGGAGACACCGGAAATCGTAATCAACGCACCGCATACCACAGAGATCAGCCGATTGGATGAGACACAGGCAGCTCGTAAACCGGTATTAAATTGTTCTTGCGGTTAAGTTCTCTATATTAACAAGTAACAATAAACAAGGCTGAAGCCTGGTGTTTAACACCTGGCTTCAGCCTTGTTTATCTTTTATCAGATAGCATTCTTGTCCTAATAGTAAGGAACAACGGCGTGGATCAGATTTACCTGAAGTGCCTTTAGGACCCAGCAGATGCTATTCGTCCATTTACTGGCTTATTGAGTTACTATCGGACTCCTGAGTCCGATGCATCATTGGAGCAACAAAAAGAGCCATGATTCACACTTCGTTCCGAGAAGAGTTCATAAACAGGAACATCCCAACAGCATTATCATAGCCGTTGGGACACCCTATTCCTCTAATCGATATTACGCACCATGCGTCGGAGTTTCAGCTTTCACCACGCCTTTGCGCTCCTTAGCAGATTTACGGAAGTAGAACAGTTCGTAAATCGCTGGAACTACAACCAGCGTAAGCAGTGTTGCCGCAGTTAAACCGCCGATGACTACAATCGCCAAGCTTTGTGAGACGATGCTGCCCATCTCGGCATGGCCGAACAGCAGCGGAGTCATGGCGCAAATGGTGGCGATAGCTGTCATCAGAATCGGACGCATCCGTGTTCCGGCCGCTTCCAAAATCGCTTCGCGAATACTCATATGCGCTTCATTCTGCTTAATACGGTCGATAAGCACAATCGCATTCGTGACGACGATACCAATCAACATTAACGCTCCGAATAAAGCGGTAAAGTCAGGCGTTACACCAGATACAATCAGTCCAACAATCGCACCAATCGCAGCTAGCGGCAAGGAGAACATGATTGCCAGCGGAGCACGAAGGGTTTTGAAGGTGAGGACCATGATCAGATACACCAACCCGATGGAGATCAGCGCTGTCATACCAAGGTCAGCGAAATCCTCTGACTGATCAACCGAGGCTCCGCCTGCAAACAGAGTCACACCCTTTGGAAGGGTAAGACTATCGGTTTCCTTTTTAATACTCGCCCCGATTTCAGACACTTTCTTCGGATCAACTTCCGCTGTTATTCTCGCATATGGCTTTCCATCTTTATGGAACAATAAGGCTGGTTCATTCCGAACCTCATAGGTTGCGAGTTGGGACAGTGGCTTTGGACCTTCAGCAGTCATAAGCGTCATTGCCTTTAAATCCTGCTCCGACTTCGGCTCAGCCATAGGATCCAACACTACTCCTGCAGGAGTACCGTCCAGCTCGATCTGCCCCATAGGGATCGGATTCAGCATAGCCGACAATTGCATGGTAATTTCTTGTGCATTTGTCTGAGCCGGATCTACCTTAAATGAAAATACTGGTTTGGTATCCTCCATATTGCTGCTGACCTTCTGAATACCCTCCACAGTTTTCAACTTATTCGTAACTTCAGCTGCAACAGCAGTAATATCTGTAAGATTATCACCCACGATATCAATATACTCGCTGGTAGAGCTTGAACCCATCATACTCATCTCGTTGGCAACGAGTGTTGCTCCAGCGTAGGAATCCTTCACATCACGAACATAATTGATGAACGCCTCAGCATCCGCACCTTTTTTCATAACAACGGTATAATCCACCAAGGTTTCCGAGCTGACAGTTCCCCACTGGGCCGCATCCGCACTGTTCCCTGACTGCATGATCACCGTTTCCGCTTGTGGCTGTTTCATCAAATCTTGCTCTAACTGTTTTCCTTTTTCCAAGATCTCTTTAACAGGGACATCCTTAGGATAATTTAATTGAACAGAGACATAGCTGGCATCTGAAGCATCAAGCGCACCTTTTGGCATAGTTACATAAGCTGCGATTGAGCCAATCAGAAGAAGAAGACCTAGTGATAAAGTGATCCATTTCCGGCGCAGATTCCAATCTAGGAATCGGGTGAACCATTTAGATGGCTCGTGCTCTTTCATTGAAGTTCTTCTCAGCAGCCATGAGCCTAACAGCGGAACCACCGTCAAAGCTACAACGAGTGAGGTTAGCAATGAATACGTGACCGTTAAGGCAAACGGCAGTAGAAAAGCCTGCAAACTACCACGCAGAAGACCCATCGGCAGAAATACCGCTACCGTTGCAATCGTCGATGAAGTAATCGCTCTAGCCACTTCCCCGGTTGCGCTTATAATCATTTCACGGGAGAAGGGTTCTTTTTGCAGCCTACGGTAAATGTTCTCGATCACTACGATACTATCATCCACCAAGCGACCGACCGCAACAGCTACACCTCCGAGTGTAATGATATTCAGACTTATGCCGGATATATCAAGCAGATATAGGGTAACTGCTAAAGAAAGCGGGATAGAAACCGCCGTAATCAGTGTTGCCCGCAGGTTGCGCAAGAACAACAGAATCACGATCGTAGCGAACAACGCGCCGAGTAATACTTCACGCATCATACTGTTCACTGAAGTAACCACCATATCTGATGTGCTGAATACCACCGCTGCTTCCGCGTTTGGAATGGTTTTGTTAATATGAGCTATGGTATCCTGAATATGATCTCCAACACTCACTGCATTCGCATTTGCTTCTTTGGTCACTATGGCGAAAAGAACATCTTTCCCATTCGAGCGGCTAACGCTTTCTTGATCTTGCTTTAATTCAACGGCAGCGATATCCTGTAGCTTAACGCCCGCAGAAACAGGGAGTTTTTTTAACGTATCGATACTATCTATCGTCGAAACCACGTTAACGTTACCTGTCTGGCCACCAATCGTCTGCTCCCCAAGAGATGCTGAGACATTACGTCCTTGAAGTAACCCTAGGACTTGAGGTGTTGTAATTCCCTTCTCAGCCATTAATTTTGGATCTAGCTTCACTCGCACTTGCGGAGTAACTTTACCATATAAGGCGACGTTAGCTACACCTTCTGCTTTTTGCATTTCCGGTATGATCGTTTCTTCCGCAAGCTTAAGGTTTTCTTTGGTCAGACCTTCGTCAAACGAAAGAGTAACCTGTGACACTGGAATCATGGAAGTATTCAATTGAAGTACAAAAGGCGCCATTACCCCTTCAGGGAACTGCAACGAATCTACAACCTTTTGGACCTCCCCAGCAGCATCCTTCATATTTGTTTTTGAATCATAAAAAATATTCACCTGTGCGTATCCGTCTCCGGAAGTGGACAGTATTTCTTTCTTCCCCTTAACAAAAGCGGCCCCAGCCTCAATCGGCTTCGTAACCTTCGTCTCCATCGCATGGGCATCCTGACCCGGCCCAAGCACCGTAACAGTCACTTGAGGATTATCTGCCTCCGGCATAAATTCCATCGGTAGCGAAGTATAGCTCATCCCTCCCACTACAAGAGCCATGACCACTAAAAGCCCCACCGCAGCCTTGTTACCGAACGACCATTTGGTTAACCATTTCATTTTCGTTTCCCCTTCCACCCCATATATTTCTGGTACTCCTCTTATGACTGCCTCATTATGTATTATTTTCCATCCCGAGATTTAGTTTAGACATTTTTGGCCGAAGTCAAAACAGCCCTACGGCTGGTTTTATACTCCGTCTTAAGGCGGGGACCTTCTCCTTCCGAAGTACAGGACGTTAGAGTTGCAAAAAAAAAAGGGTGCCCCATGAGCCATGTAAATGGCTTCGGGACACCCTTTTGCTATGATTTTTATTTTTCTCCCGCGCTTACTGGATCACGGAACATATATTTTAAGAGCGGCGGTGTTACAAGTGTAGTTACAATGACAACAATAATTACGGAAGTAAAATACTGCTGCTGTAACAAGCCGCTTTGCAGACCTGTTGCCGCGATGATCAACGCAACCTCACCCCGCGAAATCATCCCTGAACCAATAATAAGCGACGAATGGTTATTAAAGCCTGTAAGACGCGCACCCAGACCGCCACCAAACAACTTGGTCAGAATGGCGACAACAGCCAGCAAGAGCACGAACCCGATTTGACTGCCAACCCCTTCAAAGGAAACATTAAGTCCGATACTTACAAAAAAGACCGGAACAAAAATCGAGTACGCTATAGGCTCAAGCTTGGTTTCCACCGTATGTTTAAAAGAGGTTTGAGATATAGCAATCCCAGCCGCAAAAGCACCGATGATGCCTGCCATCCCCATAATTTCAGCAAAATACGCGAACGCAAAGCAAATCATTAGCGCCGCTGCGATAACAGCCTCCGTCACCTTTAGCGGAGCCATCCATTTCATAACCCGAGGCACAACGAACCAACCCACAACAAGCGCTACAGCGAAGAACAATACTTTTTTCGTAATCAAAAGACCAATGGACACTGATTCTCCTGTGCCGAAAAAGCTCATTAATACAGCGAGCAAAATAACAACCAGAATATCATCGACTACAGCGGCTCCCAGAATGGTAGAACCTTCACGTGTATTCAACTTATTCATATCCTTCAGTACCTGAACCGATATGCTGACCGATGTTGCACTAAGAATGACGCCCATAAACATAGCATTATGATAAGCAAAACCAAACATTTCTCCAATGGCGAATCCACCTAGAAAAGGTAAAATAATACCTCCGACGGCTACTGCGAAAGCTGATTTCCAGTTTTTGCGCAGTTGATCCAGATCCGTCTCAAGCCCAGCGATAAACATTAATAATAGAACACCGATCTCCGAAAAATAATGAATAAACTCTCCATTCTGAATCCATCCCAGTACGGCAGGGCCCAGTATAATACCGACAATTAACTTACCCAGTACCGACGGTTGTCCCAGTCGCACAGATAAATCACCAGCTAGCTTGGTGAATAGTATAATCAGCATAAGATATAGCACAAACTCCATGTTTCATCCACTCCCTTGTTGTATATAAGAACTGCCAACCAGGGACATCCCAAGCCAAAAAAAGACAAAGAGGAGCCCTTGTTGACAGGCTCCTCCAAAAAACAAAAAATTATTCAATTTAACATTATTAAATATATTATAACCGTAATATAAAAGACTGTAAACAAGATACGCCGATAATATACAATATGCAAATTTTAGTTAATAAAGAATCAGCTCACTATTTTAGATAGAACACTTCGTTTAAGGGCTGCATCGGCACCTCATCATTGAAATCAAATGAGCCTTCAACCATCTTTGAAGTAATGGCATTCCATCGGTTGCAGGCGTCACTTTTAGCAATGTAATCGAAAGCCGCTTCAGTATCCTCACATTCAAAGCAATAAAAAAACTGATTGCCATTCTGAAAGATAGAATAGTTAGAAATACCAGCCTTACTGTGCTCCTCCAAAACTTCTGGCCAAGGATTTAAATGCATGGCTACATACTCTTCCAGACATTCTTCCTTCACCCGCCATGTCCAAGCCAATTTATTGCTGCTCATCTGTTCATCCTCCTAGAAATGCCCTCTATTGTACATAATAAGAATCAAATACATTTGATACCTATTATTGTACCTGAAGGAAACAGGTCAGGCTATGAATATCTAACATTCCATTTCAAAATACCTAAGCGTTGATTCCTGCTTGGCTTGGACGGAGAATGGCAGAACCAATTGCCAGCAGCACAGCGGCCATAAGTCCTAAGATGGCAAAAGGTAACCATAACTCATTCCAGCCCCCACCGGTTGCAGCGATATCAACGGCTTGGATGGCCCATTTTTGCGGAACAAAATTAGCAGCCTTTTGCATATAGTCCGGCATAATGGATAAGGGCCAGAAGCAGCCTCCAAGCATACAAGTGGGTGTGATAATAAGGGAATTCAGCATACCTGCATTATTAGGATTACGAATTAACCCCGCCACTGTACTCGCGATTCCCATGGACACCAGCATAAATGCCGCAAGAACAAGGAAATATAGATAGATTGGAACTTCATAATCATAGTGCAGCACCCAGCGACCTAAAGCCAGCACTACGACGATCTGAATCATCCCGACCATGAAGCTGCCCAGAAAATTACCAATCGCAATTTCGTAAGAACGAACCGGAGCACTGAACATCCGCATCATGGTTCGTCCTTTTCGATCATCCATAATCAACGATACAGAACTCGTGACTAGGCTCATGAGGAACATTAGTGTTAAACCTGTAACAACTCCTAGTCCCTCCCGAGGATACAAATTATAATCGGTTCGGATGCTACCTATACTATGCTGTTCCGCTCTTTGCATAACAGTAGTGAACTGTGCGTCAACATCACTAGATCCTTCATTTGCTGCTCCAATATTCGCGGCGGTACTCCGCATCTCATCAGCGATCGCACTTGCTTTTAATTTGATCATAACAGAAGTTTCATTCGTCTTAAGCTCATATACACTAATTTGTGGTTCTTCCCCGGCAAGTAGAGCTGAAGTGAACCCTGCTGGAATCAGAATCCCCGCTTCTCCATTCTGATCTACAACACCTTCTCTTAAAGCAATCTCGTCATTCTTTTCTACAAATTTATATTCACCGGAATTTTTTAGTTCAGTGAGCAAGTGCTTACCTGCAGCCCCGTTATCCATATTGGAATACAATACAACCGCTGGGTTCTCCCCCATCGTTCCAGTAACGGAGACAATACCTGCAAGTACAATACAAGGAAGCAGAATATATATAAGCACACCCTTCCTAGTACCAATGGTTCGTTTCACCATGTTCCAGCCAATCGTTAAGATTTTATCCATGATAACCCACCTTCCGGTACGAGATTGCTGCTGCACTGAACAACACTAGACAGATCAGCGATAAAACTCCCAAATTCGGCATGATTTGTGATACATCAGCATGTAACATCATTTTCAAAATCGCCTGCATTGCCCAATGGTTAATTGTAAAAGCCCCTGCAGAGTTCACCCACGATTCTGGAAGTGGAGCCATCCCTCCACTAATGAAGGTCATACTTACTGTAAGCAGTGTAACGATATTTCTTGCGCTTGCTCCAGTCTTACTGAACATAGAAATAACGATAGATAATGTCATCGAAGCCACAATCATCAGTAGGCAAAATAGGAGTAACAAGCCCGGCCGATTTCCCCAATTTACACCGAAGAGCACATTCGTTAGAATAATAATCGCTGCGCACTGCACTATACTTACGACACCTACACCAAGCATTTTACCAATGAATAGCTCAGATCCTTTAACGGGCATTGAATTTATCCGGAAGAGGGTATGATTTTCTTTTTCATTAAAAAGAGAAGTACAAACCGTCAAGCCGCTATATAGCAGGAACATCAGCATCATAGATACTGCATAGAACTGTGAAGAAGTATATGAATACCCTCCCTCGCTCAATTCTCCAAGTTTTACGGAAGGCTGATTACTGGTGGAATTAGGTGCCATAACGTTTAATGCTGCCGGACCCAGTGTCAAAGCTACAGACTGTTTATAATTAAGAGTCTTTAAAAAGTTATCGAATACCGTTCCTGCCACTCTATTGTCTGTACTTTTTTTGCCAAGTATAAACTCCAGCTGTGCGGCTTCACCATTCTGAACCTTACTATCAAAGCCTGGAGGGACAACAACCGCATAGCCATATTTTCCTGTTCGTAGACCGCTTTCTGCTGCCTCTCGACTATTTACTATAATCGGGGTAATAATATCCTTAAGTGATGTTGATTTCAAAAAGCTGTCCATCATCGTTGAGCTCTCATAGCCTTCGCCAGAAAGATTAACAACAGCCACTCGCACAATATCGATATTAGAGGAGCCTCCTTTATCACCAACGACACCGGAGAGCGAAGCACCTAAGAGAAAGATCAATAACAGGGGCAGTAAAAACATATTTAATATCATAGAGCGTGAGCTAAATAATCTTCGCAGCTCATAGATCATAATCGTCCAAGTATTCATCAAAATAATCCCCCCTTTTTAGTCTCGTAAGGTACGTCCGGTCAAGCTTAGAAACAAAGTCTCCAGATCAGGTTCTTCAATATTTAGCGAGCCGATAATCCCCTTATGTTTGGCAAAAATAAAAAGGATATCCTGCAGTTCCCCTTGTGAAGAGGGCAAGTACAGCTCGACTACTTCTTCCTTTGCTTCTACGCGTCTAATTCTAGGGTGAAGCGCCAGCTCTTGGATAAGCTCCGGTGTGATATTAGCAGCTTTAATGACGATTTTTTCTTCCTTGGCAACGCGTTCCCGCAGTTCCTTCTCTGTACCACAAGCAATGATATGTCCTTTATCCATGATGGCTACCCGATCACAAATGGCTGCAACCTCCTCCATATAGTGACTGGTATAAATAATAGTTGAGCCGAGCCGATTCAGCTCCTTGACCGATTCAAGGATATGATTGCGAGATTGTGGATCGATCCCCACCGTAGGTTCATCCATAATAATCAACTTTGGACGATGCATGATGGCGCAGGCAATATTCAGACGTCTTTTCATTCCCCCGGAGAATGTTGAGGGCTTCTCTTTAGCACGATCGCTAAGACCTGTGAAAGCAAGAGCCTCTTCAACCCGTTCCTTCAAAAGCTTGCCGCGCAAGCCATATAATCTTCCGAAAAAGGTAACATTATCCGCCGCTGACATCGTGTCGTATACGGCCAACTCCTGTGGAACCAAACCAATTCTTTTCTTCACCTCAAGTGATTTCGAAGACACAGGTAGACTGTCGATGACAATGTCTCCTCCGTCAATTTTAAGTAAGCCACAGATCATACTGATCGTTGTACTTTTACCCGCTCCGTTCGGGCCAAGCAAGCCAAAGATTTCCCCTTCTTCTATCGTCATATTCACATGGTCCACTGTTAATTTACCTTCATATCGTTTCACCACATCGGTTAATACGGCGATTGCCATTCGATCATCTCTCCTGTCATTTGCGCTTCTATATTTCCAATTTTATACTACATTTCATTCTACAGGAGGTACGAAAGGTCATCTTTTGAAGGTGACTAAAGTCATCTCCTGAAGTAGTAGGCTAATATGCTAAGATTAGAAGAAACCCTGTAAAGGATGTCTTAGGCGTGACTAGAGAGCTGAATCTATTGCGTTACTTACTCATTATAATTCCAGCTTGTATTAGCATTTACATCTATCCATATGCCGATTATGGAATCTTCACACTGCATATTCTGATGCTTCTATTCCTTGTGGTCATGGTACCAAAGCTGCCCCAATCCCTTCATCCCTTGATAAGCATCATTGAAGTACTATTCACCGCCTGGTTATGCTACCAATACGGCAGTATAATGATTTTTCCAGCGATCTCGGCCTTACTTTATTATTCTAGACTTAAGCCCCAAGCCGTGCCGCTCGTGTTTACGGTTGTGCATCTGATTACCCTGAACATAGCGCTTCGGGATTCTCCACAGCTCATCATTACGTTCATCAACATTACTTTTCTGCTCATCGCCTATCTCAACGAATTATTACAGCGGGCTGGTCGGGGCCGTGAGAATACTCTCCATCTATACGATGAGCTCCGGAAAAAGCATTTCGAGCTGGATGAAGCCCGCAACCGACTGCTGGAGTTTAACACCCAAATAGAAGATGCAGCCCAGTCCAAAGAACGGGTCCGCATCTCACGCCAGCTCCATGACGATATCGGTCACCGCCTGATTCGTATTAAAATGATGATGGAAGCCGCGCTGCACACCTTACCCACCTCGCCTGAGAGCGGAATGCAAATGATGGAGCTCATTCGAGATCAGCTGTCAGCTAGCATGGACGATATGCGCTCCGCAGTGAAGCGTATCAACTATACGCCACAACTAGAGGGTGCTTACGCGTTAGATCGTCTGCTTGAGGAGACAGGACGCGATACGGGAATCGAGACCTCATACCAAGTACTTGGGATACCTTATCCGCTATATCCTAGTATCCAGGTGATCTTGTATAAGAACGCCCGTGAGGCCATAACCAATGCTCTGCGTCATGGAAAAGCAACAGCAATCTGGATTACGGTCGACTTCAGTCATACTGGAATTACGATGGAAGTTAGCAACAATGGAACACTTTCCGAAGAGAATAAGCTAACTACATTGCCGGGAAGTGGTGGTGTCGGAATGAAAGGAATGTTAGAACGAACGCATTTGATCGGCGGAACCTTGGAACTGCGGCAGGAGTCTCAATTCACAGTTGTTACACGATTGCCCATTTATAAGCAGGGAGAGATTGTATAGGGAAGATAGTACCCATGGTTATATAGAAAACTAAATTCGATCAAGGAGACTTGCTAATGATTAAAGTGATGATTGTAGATGACGACCCTTTTATTCGCCAAAGTCTAAAGCTACTACTAGAATTGGACTCGGAGCTTAAAGTGGTCGGAGCTGCGAGTGATGGAAACGAGGCCTTGAGCTTACTCCAGACTGGAGATGTAGCTGATGTGGTTCTGATGGATATACGGATGCCGGGCTGTGATGGTGTTGAAGGAACAGAGAAAATTAAGCAGGCTTTTCCTCAGGTTTCGATACTGATGCTAACTACTTTCGATGACGATGAGTATATCATTGAAGCGCTACGTAACGGAGCCAGTGGATACTTGCTCAAAAACATACCGCCAGACCGTATCATACAAGGCATCAAAACGGTCAATGAAGGTAATATGCTAATTCATCCCGATATCGCGCGCAAACTGGCAACCTTCCTACAGCCTGCATCCCGTCCTGAATCTCCACAGGCACAGCCGCTGGAGTCCTTCGGACTGACTAAAATGGAATTGGCTGTCGTCGCCTCTATCGCTGAGGGGCATACCAACAAAGAAATCGCCGGACATCTGTTCCTAAGCGAGGGTACGGTCAAAAATTACATAACGGATATTCTAAGCAAATTACAGCTGCGAGATCGAACGCAAATTGCGATTTTCTATTTAAGAGGTGGGCGGGGGTGAAGTAGGCGGTTTGTTCAAGTTGATTTTAAAATCTTCTATTTTTGTTTTCTTTCAAGAAAACAAAGCTTCCTGTTTCACAGAGCTGACTAATAAAGCTTCATTTTCAGTCTTGGTCAATTCTTCTTTTGACAATTGTCCTGATATTAAAGTTAGTTGATGCATACCTCCACAATCGCCATACTACAAAAAAAGCCCGGACTCTATTTCCAGAGTCCGGGCTTAACTTTAGCTATCCTTCCGCTGATTCCTTCTTGGCTTTAGCGGCTTTGTTCCGTTTGAGTCGGCCGTTCGGAAGATTGCGGCTGCGAGTACCTGTCTTCATCGCGATGATACTGAAGATGCTAGAAGGCTTCGCCTCCGCAGTAACCGCTCCATCTGTCTCCGGTACCAGAATGATCCCGAGCTGATGATGGTCCCCGTCGTAGATAGGGCTCTGAAGGTATTTGCTCTCCCCTTCACGGTTCTGCACCTCCAGCTTGCAGAACGCTGGATTCATGCGCAGCGCCTCATGTAGCTGCGCGGCATCGGTCAACAGGACCCCGTTGACCTTCAGTAAGATCTCGCCGGGCAGGATGCCCAGCTCCTGCCCGGGACTGCCCGGCAGCACGGCCAGCACCTTGCGGCCGCGCGGTGGATGCACGAAGATGGGGCTGATGCTGCGCTCTTCCAGAGCGCTGTACCAGCTTAACCCTTCGTGCAGCACCATTGCTGCGAGCGCCGCGAGCAGGGTCAGCGGGCTCCACCAAGCGGCAAGCAGGCTTAAGCCGAGCAGGACGATGCTGTAGATCAGCAGCCGTCCTGAAGTGCGGGCCGCCTTGCGCCCGGGCAGCATGCCCTGCGTCATCTCGCTGAAGCCGATGATGACGGGCAAAGAGACAATGCCAAGCCCGCCGCCCAGCAGCGGCTGCCATGGCAGATCCGTTCCTGCACCCGAAGGGATCAGCAGGAACAGCGGCAGCGGCCAAAAAGCCTGCAGCTGATAGCCGCCGACAACCATGCCGCGCTTGCCCTTCAAGAAGAGGGGCGTCGCAAGCTTCGCCCCTTGCCAGCGGGCCAGCAGCGCCTCCGCCATATGCAGCAGCGCAGCTAGCACTAGCAAGGCTGGAATATCCATCTCCCGTATGGCTGTTGTAATGTTCCCGACCGTTCCGCTATGTAAGGCATCTGGAAAGAAAGACAGTACAAATTGAATCACGCCCAGTAGACCTATAGAATAAGCAAAACACAAATACCTCACACGCAATAGCGATAACAGCACACTAACTACCCAAATGCAGGCTACAGCTGTACCTGATAAGGAAACCCCTAACAATATGGCTGCAATAGAAACCACTAGTCCCATCACCAGCCCGCTCCACACCGTTCGCCACGTTTCTTGACCCCAGCTATGTAACTTCACATGAATCAGCTTGCGTTCTAATGCCACCTGCCGACGGTAATACAATGCAATAAATATAATAGCAATATAATAATATGGCTGGATCAGCAAGTGTAAGAACGCAGTGCCCAAGCTTCCTAACAGTTCCTGAATCACATTCAAACTGTTCGTCACACTCCTTCCTTATCTACAAGAAAACTTTCATGAACCCTTGTTCACATACCAGAATAAATGTTCAGCCCTCTTATTCATACCTGTAAAGTGCAGCATTTTGTACAGATATCCTCTTCATTATACGCGAATACTGCAAATATACAGGAATAACCTCACCTATGGCTCGAAGGCTCCGCTACTGATTAGCCAACCATCAGCATTGAGCTACACCGTGTGTACGCTTATACCCTTGATCGATTCTTACAATTATAAAAAAAAGAAGGCTGAATTCAGCCTTCTTACTTTTTCGACGCTGCCGCCTTAATTTCCTTCTGAATTTCAGTAATCCCTCTATTCCGTTGGTTGTCGTTGGCAGGATCCTGAATCACTTTGATCAGTGCCACCTCCAGCGCCTCCGCCGTCTTGACATCAATCATGCCTGTGACTTGAAGTTTCGCTTCACTTTGGAATTTCTTCACTGCATTCTTAGTGCCAGCATCGAAATAGCCATCTTTGCGACCCGGCTTGTAGCCTAAGCCGTCCAGCATCGTCTGTGCACTCTTCACATCAGCATTGTTCATGTTATATTGCAGCGTCACACTCTTGTTAATCGGAGCCACTGAGAAGTAATCCGGCTGTGCTACTGCGATATCCGGTTTAATCCCCTTGCCATGAATCCACGTGCCGTCCGGTGTAAGCCATTTAGCAATGGTAACCTTCAGTAAGCTTCCGTCTCCTAGCTGTTTATCAAAGCTCGTCTGCACCGTGCCCTTACCAAATGAATTATCACCAATTAGCTTAGCTCCTGCTGACTGCTGCAAGGCACCCGCCAATATTTCTGAAGCGCTCGCGCTACCTTTATTCATCAGCACTACCACAGGATAAGCCTTGCTCGAGCCCTTGGAGGTACTAACTTCGCGTTTTTTATCTTTGTATTCTATTTGAACTATGTTTTTGCCGGCTGGAACGAACTCTTCAGCCATTTCAATAACAATCGGGAGAACACCGCCCGGATCATTACGGACGTCAATGACCAGTCCCTTCATACCTTGCTTCTCTAGCTTTCCAAGCTCTTCCTTGAATCGTTCTGCGGTATTTAGGGAGAACTGAGTAACCTCGATTACCCCTACTCCGTCTTTTTCCATGGTCGAGTAGACCGTCTCAAGCTTCACATCATCCCGGGTAAGTGCGAACTCCAGAGGCTCTGCAGAGCCGGAACGTTGTATTTTCAAAGTAGCCTTACTACCCTTAGGTCCACGTATCTTCGCAACAGCAGCATTTAGATCCATGCCTTCCAGCGATTCTCCGTTAACGGACAGAATGATATCTTTGGCCTGAATTCCTGCTTTTTCAGCAGGTGAACCCTTAATCGGGGAGACCACGACTACCTTGCCGTTATCTGAAGAGACTTCCGCACCGATGCCTGAAAAGGAACCTTCAATGCTTTCTTCAAACTTTTCGGCTGTTTCTTTAGCCATATAATTGGAATAAGGATCGCCTAGCGCTTCCATCATACCGTTGACAGCACCGTCTATCAGCTTCTCCCGATCTACTGTCTCGTAGTAATTACTCTCAATCAGACTGAGCGCAGTCCCAAGCTTCTGAGATTCCTTTTGTTGTAGACCTGTCACCTGCAACGCCGAGGCCAGTCCTTGTCCTGCAGCTTGTCCAAAGACATGAGTATAACCCGTCACGCCCAAGGTTACTAAACTACCACATAGCAAGGCGGCGACAATCATAAACGCCGCTGTGCTTTTTTTCAACATGATTTTCCCACCGTCCCTTCTTGTCCATCTCGTAAACAACACCTATGTCCGTCCTGAAAGGTACGGTATCCATTCCAGTATATACCGTACAATCAAATAATATGAGTTATGAGTTCCTTAAAAGTTAGAGATATGGCATAGGATTTACTGTCTTACCATCAATCCGCACTTCGAAGTGAAGGTGAGGACCCGTTGAATTACCTGTGGAACCAGATTCAGCGATTACATCTCCACGATTAACTTTATCCCCAGAACTAACCCTAATACCGCCTTTACGTATATGTCCGTAGAGGGTCCAAACTCCGCCTCCATGGTCAATAATTACACAATAGCCGTAACCACTCCACCATTCAGCTAAAATAACCGTTCCGGAATCCGCTGCATGAATACTGGTTCCTTGCGGAACCGCAAAGTCGACGCCAGTGTGCACTTTGCCTTTCTCACCTGTGATCGGATGTGTCCGTGGTCCAAAGGAGGACGAGATTCTTGCCGACCCTACAGGAAGTAGAAACGGTCCGTCTCCACCTGCATAAGCCGTTTCATTCGAGCTGGAGCTTGAACTGCTGCTTCTCTTGCTGGCAGCAGCCTTCTTGGCAGCCTCCGCAGCTCGACGAGCTGCTTCCGCCTTAGCTGCTGCTGCTTTACGAGCAGCTTCCTCAGCCTTGATCTTATCCTTTTGCGTTTCCAGTGCAGAACGTTCGCTTGCCAATTTGACCAGCTTCTCATTCTGCTCCTCACTCAAATCATCGCTTTCTTGAATTTGCTTGTCATAGAATGCGATAAGCTCTTGCTTCTCCGCTTCTTTTTCCTTGAGCAGACTTCTCTGTTGCTCCAAAGAAGTGTACAACTGCTTAGCTTGAGCATATTGCCCTTCAAGCTCCTGTTTCTTTTCTATCACTGTCTGCTTGTCCAGCTTATGTTGCACCAGCAGCTCCTGATCCTGATCCACGATCATCTTAAGTGAATCTGCACGGTCTAGGAAATCAGCAAAGCTTGTCGAAGAGAGTAAAACATCCAAGTAAGAAACCGCTCCATCGGTATACATTAGCCGAACACGGGACCCCAAGACTTCCTCTCTTGAAGCGACCCGCGCCTCTGCTTTATCCAACTCCGTTGCTGTAGCATTCAAAGATTGCTCTGTATCGGAAATTTTGGTTGAGATTTCGGTCATTTTACCCTTAACTTGATCTACCTGCTGCAGTACATACTGCAGATTGAGATTCGTCTTATTCTTATAATGCTGTGCTTCCTGCGTTTGGGACGCCGCTTTCTCCTGCTGCGCCTTAGCTTCCTGCACCTCTTTTTGCAGCTGCTTTAACTGCTTATCGATTTCGGCAACACTTGTTTTTTTGGCATATCCATCAGAGGGCTGGAATATAGTGACAGCTAGTAACATTACGGCTAGTCCGGCGGCAATCTTCTTCAACTCGCACTCCCCATCCTTCACTTTTTAATATTAAACTTTTAAGAACTTTCGAATAGAAACCGTACTTCCCCAGACGCCGATCAGCACGCCTAGCCCAACTAACACACCGACGATTTGCATCCAAATATCTCCGAATGGAATCAGCTGCAATTGGAGCATTGGATCTCCCTGTACGGAGGACTCCAACCCGCTGTAGCCCAAATATAAGATACCAGAGGTGACAAGTGATCCGATCAATCCGATCAGTGCCCCTTCTATAAAGAAAGGCCAGCGAATAAAATAATTTGTCGCGCCAACCAGCTTCATAATACCAATTTCCTTACGACGGGCAAGAATCGTAACCCGAATCGTATTGGAGATGAGGAACATAGACATGAGTGCAAGACCTGCAACAAAAATAAAACCAATATTACGTACAGCGCGCGTTATTTTGAACAAGGTTTCTATCGAGCCCTTGCCATATTTCACTTTGTAAATAGGCTCCTCGGTATGTGTCTTGTTGAGTGCTTCAATCTTTTCTGCCACAAAGGCTACTGTAGTAGGTTCAACAACTTCTACCTTAAGCGTATCCGGGAGAGGGTTATTGTCTTCATCGAACCCTTCCAGAAGCTCCGCTGCGTCCTCACCCATGTCTGCACGGAGATCTTTAAGTCCTTGGTCCTTGGAGATGAACGTAATCTTGCTGACCTCCGGCATATTGCCAATTTCAGTCTGCAAAGTCTCACGCATTTTCTGGTCTACATTCAGTGCCAAATGCACATTAATCTGTACCTGACTGTCTGCCTCATCCGCTACAGCATTCACATTAAGAACAAGAAGAATAAATACACCTAGGACAAAAAGAGAGACGACGATGGAAGTGATCGAAGCAATCGACATCCAGCCATTACGGAATACGCTTTTGAAGCCTTCCCGCACATGTCGCAAGAAGGTTTTAAAACTCATATCCATATTCCCCTCTCGCTTGGTCTCTAACAATATTTCCGTTCTCAATCGCAAGCACCCGTTTGCGCATTTTGTTCACGATATCTTTATTATGGGTAGCCATTACAATCGTTGTTCCACGAAAATTAATTTCGTCCAGCAGTTGCATTATGCCCCATGAAGTCTCAGGGTCCAAGTTGCCTGTAGGCTCGTCCGCAATAATAACAGAAGGGTTGTTAACGATAGCCCTTGCAATTGCAATCCGCTGCTGCTCGCCGCCAGAGAGCTGTGAGGGCTCACGATTCGCTTTATTTTTGAGTCCAACCAGATCGAGAACTTCATTCACACGTTTCTTGATGACCTTCTTCGGCGCTTCAATAACCTCCATGGCAAAAGCGACATTCTCATAAGCCGTCATCCTTGGCAATAGCCGAAAGTCTTGAAATACAACGCCGATATTACGGCGCACATATGGGATTTTACGTTGTTTAAGCTTCCCTATGTTAAAGCCTCCCACAGAAATTTGACCCTTAGTTGGCACTTCTTCTCTATAAATCAATTTCATAAAAGTAGATTTACCCGCGCCGGATGGACCGACAACATACACGAATTCATTGCGGTCAATTTTTACTGAAACTCCTTGCAGTGCGTGAGTTCCGTTAGGGTAGGTCTTCCATACATCTTGCATTTCAATCATTTTCTCACTTCCCAATTATGACATTTTCCACTTGTTTGAATCGACAGGGTCCAGCTTAAGTTTCCATAAACTTCAATATTTCCGCAATGTATCTATTGTAACAAATCTGTAACCGATTGAGTACCCCGTAACTGCTCCACTATTCGAAAGTTTTGTAGTGTCTGTACATATAAATAGAAAAAAGCACCTACGGTGCCTGCTCGCAGATGCCATCCAGGAAGGGGATTAATCATGAAAAAAATTCATCTAGCCCTCATAGTAGTCACTGCACTCATTCTTATCGGCTCATTAATATATGGGGGACTTCATCTATATAGCCACAATAACGCGCTTCCAAAAGGTACAACCCTTGCCGGATGGGAGGTGGGCGGGCTAAACATCACTGAGGTTCGTTCCGAACTGGAGGAGAAGCTCCATGCCCTTGAATCTGTCCCTCTCGTTCTGCAGGTAGAAGGGAATTCTGAGCTTACCCTCAATCTTAAACAAGCCGGAATGACCTATGCGGCCGCGGCTTTTGAGCAAGGACTACAGGATCTCACAGAAGGCAGTCTATGGAATCGGGTAAAAGCCCGTTACAGCTTCCCCCAGAATTGGAGTCTTGAAGCCCATCTGAATATCGCTCAATTAAAGACCATCCTAAGTCCCGCTTGGGAGAGAGAATCCTTTGGAGATCCGGTCGATGCTACGCGGCGAATTACGGGGGATGATCGTGTAGTATATACGCCCGAGAAGACTTCTCTTGAGGTAGACTGGACAGGAATGGTCACCTCACTGTCGGCTGCCGCTCCCACTCGGTTTAATCGTCTGATTACGCTCCAGGAGAAGGGGATTACTCTGGAAGTTCCATTAACTATATTACAGCCGGATATCACCCTAAACGCATTAAAAGAGCAAGGCATTGAGCGAAAAATCATGCAATTCAGCACCTCACTCGGCGCCAGTGGACCTGGACGAATCTACAACGTTGAATCAGCGGCCAAAGCTGTGAACGGAACGGTGCTCCCACCCGGAGCGGTCTTTGATTATGGCAAAGCTATTGAAAAAGCAAAAATAGAATATGGCTTCCGCGAAGCGCCAGTCATTGTGAACGGTAAGCTACAAGCCGGTGTCGGCGGCGGAATCTGCCAAGTGTCCAGTACACTGTACAACGCCGCTCTTCGTACTGGACTAGAGATTGTGGAGCGCCGCAATCACTCCTTGCCGGTCAACTATTTACCCAAGGGCCAGGATGCGACGTTTGCTGAAGGCTATATTAACTTCCGTTTTCGCAATACGACTGGCAAATATCTTGTCATTAAAGCAGCTGTGCAAGGCCGCTCACTAACGATCAAGCTTTTCGGTACCTTTCCGCAAAATGTTACTTATAAAGTCCATTCACAAATCGTAGAGGTGCTGCCTCCAGTCGACAAGTACGTAAACGACCCTTCCCTCCCTCGCGGAGGTACACGTGTTATTCAAAACGGGAAAACTGGCTATGTTGTTGAAACCTACAGCACCCGGTTAGTTGACGGTAAATCCACTGAGGTAAAAAAGCTGTCCCGCGATGTGTATTACGCACAAAAACGCTTAATCGCCATCAATCGTGGAGGCGTGAGCAAATCCGTTATTCCAGAAGCACCTAGAAAGCAGTTGGTAGAGGACGGCGTTCGAAGTGAATAGAGTACTTACAAAAAAACGGCCAGACCTCGTGAGGTTCTGACCGTTATTGCTTGTGAATCTATTTTACCTGTAGATGACCTTTCTCGCCTTTAAAATTTACGATTCGGGGGTACATTAGAAATAGACCTATAATCAGAAAGGATGAACAACATGTCAACAGCTCTTGTAAATGATCTTTCTAATATTGTCCGCAGTGCACCTGCTATTTTCGCCTCACGTACTTGTAGAGAAGCCCTTCGCGTAATGTTCCAGCATCCAGAATCGAAATGTATTGTCGTCTGTAATGCTATGAATGAACCACTTGGATTATTAATGAGCGAACGTTTCTTTTTAAAAGCTACAGGAAGATCAGGGGTGGATATGTTCTACAAAGAACCTGCCATGAAGCTTATGAGCAAAACACCGCTAGTCTATGATATCTCCACTCCACTTGATGTCGTATTCGCTACTGCTATGAACCGCCCAGATCCTATGAAGAATGATTGTGTCATTATTACCCGCAAAGGCAAATTCGCAGGCGTTGTTTATACCTCTGATCTTAAGCGCTGTTAGTTCATAACCCCTACTATCCTCTTTCCTCTAATACCTTTCCCTTTCCTCAGAAAAGAATATCCGGCGACATGTCGATTCTCCAGTATCCCTCCACTTTCTTCAGCTTCACATACACCGACTCACTGCTTCCCTGCGCTTCTGGATAAGGAACGGTCAGTTCAAATTCAGCGGTTGTCGCAGTCTTGGAGAGCATGCGGGCGGTGGCTTTTTCATACATTAATAGATTGCCCACATCTGCATTAACCTGCGACATTCTTCCGTTATGCTCTAAAAACTGTGTCTGTACATAATAAGCCGCAGCGTTGTGAGTGTACGCTTTTTTTATGTAATTCATTAGTTTCGTCTTGGTGCCAAGATCACTGGAAAGATAACGGTACTCCTGCGCTTTATATGTGAAGGTTTCTATCGGGAAGATATTGCCGCCTCGATTACTATAGAAATAAAGAGCTCTTGCATGGACTACGAGCGGAATGATACTTTTGACCGTCAAATTATTGATGGTAGCAGGGCCCTCTTTCCCAGGCGCAGACACAGCTACCTTCTTGATTTCCGTACTTCCTGCTGACGGTGAAGCTGCCATAGCTCCCCCACTTGCTGAGATCAGGCCTATGGAAAGGGCCAACGAACCAATCATCCACTTTTTGTTCATTCGGAATTCCTCCTTTGTCATCTGAAAAATACAGGCGATAGCCACTGTTCCAGCTTATGCACCCCGCAAGCTAAAATACCCAATAAACAGGGGAATGAAAACGCATTTATATATTTTCGGTAACGAAAAAAAACCACCCTCCTGTTTTACAGGAAAAGTGGAGTAGGATAATGGTGCAATTGTTTTATTGCATTAGTGAGATTTCTAATTCGATGTTGGAGTAACGGCCTCGTAAAAAGCTGTGAAAGCTACGTTAGCAGTCAAGATACTTTCTGGAGTGTTCTCAGAACGCTCTTCATAGGACTGTTGGAAATTAAACGAGTCAACATTCACGATACGCGGCAGCTTCTGCAACTCCTCCATCCATTGTCGTATTCCCGTATACGTACCTTCTATGACTGCGGTCATTTTGATCTGTTTGACGGTAGGGAACAATACTTCTGCTGAGCCTGTCATTTGCTGAATCGGATTAGCCTCATCCAAAATAAAGCTAACGTCTCTTAGCCGCGCTTCTGAGGAAGTGCTTACTCCCCGCAAATCAACGATCAAACCTTCGCTTTCATCGCCTTTCGGGAGTGCTGCTAGAAGTTCCTGTTGTTCTGAATCCACAGAAGAAGCATTGCTTTTCAGTTCATTAATTTTAGCTTGGAGAATCTCTGCTTCTTTTTCAAACTGGCTGATCTCAGCGTTCTGTGCGGTAATTTCTTTATTGGTCGGTTGAACGCCCAGCATATAAAAGGCAAAAAGTATCAAGAACAGAATCAATACACCTAGTACGATTGGAGAGCGATACTTATTGAACTGTTCCATCGCTATTCACCTCCTCTTGGCTTACATCCGTTCCATTGGCCTGTTGATTATTAGATAATAAGTTTACTTTATAAATCGCTGTATACATATTCAAAGAATTTGTTCCAGCATTCTGAACGGCCGTTCCTTCAGTCAGCTTCGAAATTGAGGCGTCCACTGTAAAAGACATTTGGCGAAGTTGTCTTAAATAATTAGAAGCATCCACCATAGCAGGTACATTTACAGTCAAGTCAATAGCAGTGCGGTAGGTGTAGTTAATATCAAGGATCACAGCACCCTGTGGCAACCCTTCAACTAATTCATCTAGAATAGGAACAGCAATCACCTTACTGTTCTGAATCTTCTCGATAGCTACCTTCCGATCTAACTGCCCAGGTCCGCTGTTCTTAAGTTTACCAAGCTCTACCTGTAGCATTAAACTGCGATCCTGCAAGCCCTGTAACTCCTCTTTACCATTAGAGATTTGACCCTTATTAGCTGAAAAATAAATCCCTGTCCCAATCGTTCCCACCAGCCAGATCGCCACAAGACCCATGGTCACATAGGGGAATAATAACGTCTCTCGGTCTTCTCTCGGCAGTAAGTCAATCGTATCCACGCTGATGATGTTTTTTAGAGCCGTTCCTGCGGCTACTCGATAATCATTTAGCTCGAGATCAGATACAGCATTTTTCCCCATCTGATCTAGGCTTATCGGTGTAATGTCGAGTTCTGCCAGCGACTGCTGAAGCTCTAGGTCTAGCTGTTTACGAATGGAGGGGGTACCTGTTATGACTAGGTTTTTGATACGTGTTGAACCATCGTGTAGGCTGTACTGGTAGAAGCTAAGCATCCGCGAGATTTCCGCAGTGATCTCCACCATTTGCTCCGGTGATAATTGCTCTTCTACAGCTACTGCTGTTTCTGCCAAGACCTCACTGTCTGCCATGAATTCCATTGCCGTCGCCGCAACGTTTCTTCCCTTATGCAGATCAAGCAAGTTAATCGTACGAATGAATACCGGATTCCCGTTTCTGAACATATAAATGTCCATGACCGAAGGCTCTAGATTAATGAGCATCGTTTCCGCAAAGCTTTCCCCATGTCCAGTTGCTATACTTCGCGCCAGGGCCGTTGCCGAAATTTCAACACTGCTTATTCGGAGACCTGCACGCTCCAGAATGTCTACATAATCCTGTATCGATTTCCGCGGAGCAGCAAATACGAGCAAATGACTATGTTCCTCATCCACTTCGAGCGTCACGTAGTCGTAAACAGGATTTTCAAATGGCAAATGCAGCCCCGTCTCTACTTCGAGCTTTACGAGCTGCTCTACCTGTTTGTCGTTGGTACTTGGGATGCTCATTTTGCGGATGATGATCTGCGAAGGTGGAATAGACAAGGAAACCTTACTGCCCCTTAACCCTTCTTTCTTCACCCACTGCCTGACCCGATCATAAAGCGCCTCACTATCCGCCACCTGATTCTCAATGATCATGCCTGGAAGGAGCGGAAGATACCGTTTTTTGCGGACTTCCCATGACTGTTTATTCTTAAAACTAATATAACGAATACCGGTAGCCTCAATTGAAATCCCGGCGACTTTAGGGCCTAATCCAAGCATATGATCGGTTTCCTCCTATCCGATGAGCGAGAGATACGCGCCAATGATGTGTGAACCATACCCGAAACTAATTAATGCACCTATTGCTAACCATGGACCAAAAGGAACCGGTTGTTTGCGTTTGATGATACCAAGCAGCATTAGCAGTCCTCCGACCACACTTCCAAGCAGACAGGCCAGCAGAAAGGCCAAAATAACATTCGGAAATCCGATGACCAAGCCCAGTAGCGCAAATAACTTCACATCCCCGGCCCCCATCCCGCCTAACAACACAAAGGGAATTAGGATACCTCCTCCAAGGATAGCTCCTAACAAGTGATGCCATAACGGCCCCTCCGGAAAGAACAATACAAGAATGAGCAGCAGCGGCAAAAAGAACAGCAACACCTTGTTCGGAATCAGCATGTACTTCAAGTCAGAAACTGTCACAATAACCGTCAGACTCACAAGCACAAATCCGACGACTCCCTTACCTGTCAGCCCAAACTGCAAGTACACCCATAGAAAAAGCAAACCCGTTACAGCTTCTCCTAGTGGATATAAAGGCGACACCCTTGTGCCGCAATAACGACACTTGCCTCCTGACAGCAGGTAGCTTATCACCGGAAACAAATCCCGCACCTTTAGCCGCGTATTGCAGTTCGGGCAGTGTGACGGTGGGTTCAGCAAGGATTCTTTGGCCGGTACCCGCAGCGCCACTACGTTATAGAAGGAGCCTAGAATCAGGCCTAGTAATGTGATGTAACTTGCGATGAATATTGTCATGGATGTCCTCTGTTGTTTGGATTTTAAAAAAGGAATCGGGAAGTCCGATTCCTTGGAGATCAAGATATGATATTTTATTTATCACTAGACTTCAATACTTTGGAAGCCTCGAAGTTATAAGTTTGAGGATTTGCACTAGCAGTACCAGTATTTATGACTACAGCATCAGAACCTGTTAATTTTCCATCAGTAAACTTGACTTCTCCACCTGTTATCTTTGCCTTGGTACTCGGTAAATACAACTCAGCATCTAAGTACCCATTTGTTTGCAATTCTGTGATAAGCAATTTGTCAACAGTACCGTTATTAGCAGTACTCGTATCAGAATCAAAAACTCCCTCTTTTTCAGAACTTATATATAATCTTGCAGCATCATATATTTGACGTGCCGTTGCCGTATCAGCTGATTTTCCTGTTTTCGTAATTAAATTTGATATCATAGGAAATGCAATAACCGCAATAATCCCCAAAATAACGATAACCGCCAGTAACTCAATCAGCGTAAACCCCTTTTGACTTTCCTCTTTGCTCAATCTTCTCTTAATGGCTTGTGCTAACATTTTATTTCCCCCTCTAAGTGTTGTGTGATAATAAGGCCTATATTTTTTTGTTTCAGTGAATCCAGCTACACTAATGATCCTTCCTTGTCCAGCGCCAGCAAAGGATCTGCAACCCTGCCCCGCTCCCTCGGGCGTCACCCCTCTCAATATCTTCAAGGAACCACAAGGTTCACATATTACCGTACAGACTGAACATCGGCAGCATAATAGCGGCCACGATCACACCTACAACACCGGCCAAAAAAGCAATCAGCAACGGTTCAAGCAGTGACTTCAGACGATCAACGGTATTTTCTACGTCCATCTCATAGAAATCAGCTACTTTAGACAGCATCGTGTCGAGCGCCCCTGTCTCTTCGCCAATCGCAATCATCTGTGTAACTAACGGCGGGAAGACCCATGCTTTTTTCAACGGTTCAGATAGTGGATTTCCTTGTCTCAGCGAATCTCCTGCACTACGGATAAAACCTCCAATAACCTTATTTCCTGCTACCTCTTCTACAATCACCAAGGATTGCAGGATCGGAACTGAACTGGCATATAGAGATGAAAAAGTACGCGTAAACTGAGCAATCGAGCCTTTTTGATTCAGCTTGCCAAACACCGGAATCTTCAGCTTGGCATAATCAAGTGCGTACGCACCCTTTTCTGTGCGTTTTGTAATCTGAAAAGCTATCACTAGGAGGAGAACTCCGAGTATCCAGAAATACCATTGACCTTGAATGCTTTTGCTAAGGGCCAACACCATCTTTGTAATCGCCGGAAGCTCTGCATTCATCGATTCGAACATCGTTACAAACTGTGGAACTATCGCCCAGAGCAGGTATATAACCGCTCCAATCGCCATCACCCCGACCGTAATCGGATAAGTGAGCGCAGATTTAATCTTCTCTGTCGTCGAGTGCTGCTTCTCAAAAAACATCGCTAATCTGTCGAGCGTCCCTTCAATATCTCCGGATTCTTCACCGGCACGGATCATGCTAACGAATAGCTGTGGGAAGATTTTTTTATGATCCTGAACGGCTTGTGAGAACGATATCCCGCGCATCAGGCTTGAGTTCACATCTACTAGTGCTTTACGTAGTGGTTTGCTCTCCGTCTGTTCAGCCAAAATACGTGTTGCATCCACAATCGAAACTCCAGCACGCATAAGCGTGGCAAACTGCCTACAATAAATAATGAAATGAAGCGGTTTGACTGGATTACCAATATAAATATCCATCGATAGAATCGTTGTTTTGCGTTCGATCAGCGAGAACACCGTAAGTCCCCGCTTGCGTAGCTCTTCCATTGCCGTAGGCTTATCTGTTGCGGTCAGCTTTCCTTTAATGGATTTACCTGCGGTTGTCTTCACTTGATATTCAAAAAGAGGCATCAGCTACTCACCTCCGCCATAAACGCCTTAGCTGCAGCCGGATGAATGAGATCCTGAGATAGATACTCACGGATACTCATGTCCAACGTATGCATGCCTTGCGAGCGTCCAGTTTGCATTACATTTTTAATCTGATGTGTCTTTTCGGTACGAATGAGGTTTGCTACGGCAGGTGTATTCACTAAGATTTCTGTTGCACATATCCGCCCGCGTCCTCCTGCCCTTGGAAACAACCGCTGACTGACAACTGCCAGTAATACTGAGGCTAGCTGTGAACGAATCTGCCCCTGCTGATGACCCGGAAAAGCGTCAATAATTCGATCAATCGTCTGTGGTGCGTCTGTTGTATGTAAGGTTGCCATCACTAGATGACCTGTTTCCGCGGCAGTAACTGCTGCTGTAATGGTCTCCAAATCCCGCATCTCTCCAACGAGAATAACATCCGGATCCTGACGTAATGCGGCACGTAGTCCGCTCGCAAAGCTAGCTGTGTCATTACCCACTTCACGTTGATCCACTAAACAGGTTCCATGACTATGCAGAAACTCTATAGGATCTTCAAGTGTCACAATATGTTTGCTTTCGGTCTTGTTAATGTAATTCAGCATAGCTGCTAACGTAGAGGATTTACCGCTGCCCGTAGGGCCTGTAACTAGAATCAAGCCTTGTGGTTTGAGTGATAAAGTGGACAAAATTGGAGGCATCGACAGCTGTTCTAGACTCGGAATCTCCGCAGGAATTGCTCGGGCAGCAATACTAATCTCACCCCGCTGACGATAAACGTTCACCCGAAATCTCACACCGCTATCCAGCGGATAAGAAAAATCGACCTCACCTGCGCTCCGAAATACTTCGTTTCGTTCACTGCCAAGCAGCGCTTCTGCCATTTCAGCAGCTTCATCGGCTGTTACTGGTACACCCTCAAGTGGGTAAAGCGTTCCATCCATACGTATAACTGGAGGCGAGCCTACAGAGATATGTAAGTCGGAAGCTTTGGAGGAGTAAGCTGTCTGCAAAAGCTGTCTTATATCCCGCGTATACGTTGGCATCCGCTGCTCCCCCTAGATTAAAATGCGATTCACCTTATAGATCCTAATGTGAGACCGTCTCACGCATGACCTCTTGTAACGTCGTGATTCCCTGACTAACTTTGAGTAGTCCGTCATCCATCAGTTGAACAAGTCCACGCGCTTTTCCTGCGACACGCAGTTCTTCTACCGAAGCGGTGTTCGTAATGAGCTGCCGCAAATGATCGTCAATACTGAGTACCTCATGAATCGCTATTCGGCCACGATAACCGGAACTGCTACAGCTACCGCAGCCTCGACCGCGATGTAACTCATCTGCTGGCAGCCCTAAGCTACGTAACATAATCGCTTCCTGCTCAGACGGTTTGTAGGTTTCTTTGCAGTCGGTGCAGATTTTACGAACGAGCCGCTGCGCTACCACACCTATTAGTGAAGAGGCAATCAAGTAAGGCTCCACCCCCATATCTCGCAAGCGAGAGACGGAGCTAATCGCATCGTTTGTATGTAAAGTAGACAACACTAGATGACCTGTTAATGAGGCACGAACTGCAATTTCTGCAGTTTCCGCATCCCGTATTTCACCGACCATTACAATATTCGGATCTTGTCGGAGAATCGAACGTAGTCCCGCCGCAAAGGTTAACCCAATAGCCGAATTTACGTGCACCTGGTTTACACCCTCAAGCTGATATTCCACTGGATCCTCAACCGTGATAATATTTGCACTTTCTACATTGAGTTGATTCAGTGCTGAATATAAAGTTGTTGTTTTCCCACTACCTGTAGGTCCTGTAATTAGCAAGATTCCATAAGGACGAGCGATCATTTCTTTAAAAGCTTCCGCATTCCCCTCACTGAATCCCAAAGCATCTACAGATTTAACCCCAGTACTCAAATCTAGCAACCGCAGCACAATCTTCTCTCCGTGCATCGTAGGCAATGAGGATACACGAATATCTACCATTTTGTAATCAAACTGCATTTTGATTCGCCCGTCTTGTGGCAAACGCCGTTCTGCGATATTCAGTCGGGCCATTATTTTCAGACGAGCGGTGATAAAGCCCTGCATCTGCTTAGGGATAATCCGCTCCGTCCGTAAGGTTCCGTCAATCCGATAGCGGATCGTTAGATTATTCTCACCTGGATCCATATGTATATCAGACGCCCGCAGAGCAACAGCCTGCTGAATCATCTGGTTGACCAAACGCACGATTGGAGAGTCCTCGTCTGTAATCTCCGTTTCTTCTATTTCTTCTTGTGTAGGGAGCTCTACTAGCATCTGATTCATAGAATCACGCATCCCATAATGACGCGCAATCGCCCGCTGTAGCTCATCTCTAGTAGAAATAGCAGGTTCGATCCGGAAGCCAGTACTCATTCGCAAATCTTCTATCGCAAAATAATCCAGCGGATCGGCCATCGCAACCATCAGCTTACCTCCTTCTTTCAAGAAGGGAAGCACCTGATAACGCTTAGCCATACTTTCAGGAATAATCTGCGTTATGGCAGGATCAATCTGGTATTTAAATAAACTGACATGCGGAATGCCGAGCTGGAATTCAAGCACTTCAATCAGCTGCTGCTCCGTGATATAGCCTTGAGAGATTAGCAGATCGCCAAGCTTACGCTTGCTTTTACGCTGTTCTGCAAGTGCTTCAAGCAGCTGTTCCTGCGAAATAATATTATTTTCTACCAGCAAATCCCCAAGTCTCTTTTTTGCGATGGCCATGTCCGTTCAGCTCCATATGCCGTTATTGGTTATACCTTTATGCCTACTAGATAATGGATAATACTTGGAATAAACGGAGGATAAATTACCAGTTACATTTCTGCAAAATATGAAAATGATTTTTTCCATAATTACGGATTCATCAATTTTGTCAAACTAGCGTATTTTTCAATATACTTGGGACTTTAGTAATAAATTTATAGGTATATTTCAATAGATTTATGTTGTCTATCAATGCTGAATGTCCTAGAATGTATATAACATAGATTGGATAATTTTACAACGAATTCAGCTGAAAAAGCTGTCGGAAACTAGCATATACAACATACAATTCGACCATATCTACCAATAGTTAACAATCAGGGAGAGATGAACATGAAATTTGCAAGTAACAAAAGGATCTATCTTTTTACAGTAACGATCTTGCTTCTCCTTCTGCTTGTTCTGCCACTCAAAAATCACTTCACGAATGTCGAAGCTAGTTCAAATGATTATCAGATTCGTATGCTTGAGGTTACGGAGAATGGAGTTAGTGAGCTTGCGTCTCTAAAAACGGGAATATCTGGCCTTACCATTGATACGATGAGTATGAAGCGCTTTGTGGCGCTGCGGGATGATCTGGATGGAAGATACGATGCGATTTATATCGGGAAGGGGACTTACAATCCTGCACAAGTGAGTAATCAGCAACCGGCCTCGGAGGAAAATAGAGCTAAGGCACTGGACACCAAAAATATGAAAAACGATATCACTCATCTGAAGGCAGATCAAATTACGAAGGAATTTATTAATAAAGGATTATATGTTTTCTTTCATAGCCAACCCTTTAATGACAAAGATAAAAAACCACAAGCAGAACAAGGTATACTGTACAGCTCTTTTAACAGTTACCGTCTTTCCTCATCCAACCCAAAAGTTAAATTTGTGGATGATGCTGGACTCGCAAATATCTTTACCGATTTAAAAAGACAAAACTCTACGTACATAAATGATCTAAAGCAACGTCCCCGCCTTCAAATTACGAACAGAATTCCCAACTATGACCCTAATGCAACTAACAGCAAAATCTATGTTCCTGGGGAGAAGCTTTCTTTTAATTTCAATATCACTAACGCACCTAATTTACAAAGCTCTCCGCTCTCAGTCAAACTATATATCGGTCTTGATAAGTCCATCAAAATGGGAGAAAAGCAGGTCGTTGCTGAAACAGAGCTTAATACATCCAGCGGAACTATCGAATACACTTTGCCAAAAACATACTCCGGCTTACTCTATTGGAAGCTAGAAATCAATGATTATCATAAATCGCAATTAAAGGATTTTGACAGCGGGGTAATTCGTTATCGCGGAGAGAAGACCATCGTAAATATTCTTCAGGTTATGCCTGACACTCTAACAGAAAGCAGCCTCCTGAACACTAGTAATATGGATCCTCTGTTTTTGAATACAACCGATTATCAACTTAATATAGCGGTCAAAACTATGACCCAATTTAACACATATGTGAATGAAAAATATGCTGCAACAAAAAGTTACGGATTAAACGGCACCTATGACATGCTCATCTTTGGTTTTGTCGACGAATACTATAAGAAATCCAACTTAAACACTAATGCAACCAACGCGATTACACAATTCACTGGTACCTTCAAGCAAAGTGCCTTGTTCACTCACGATACCATCATTAATTTAGATGCAAATAAAAAGAACTGGATCAATAATTTCATGGCGATTACCGGTCAGATGAATCCGGAGACCAACTTAGGCCATAATGCCATCAATCTTTCCACCAAGGTTAAGCCGGTGAATGACGGGCTCTTGATGCAATATCCTTTTTATTTAAGTAAGCGGGACGACAGCAACCAGCAAATCGATATCTCCACACCACAAATTGCACCAACACATAACCAGTACTTCACACTTAATCTGGAAGATCCCGAAGTAGTATCATGGTATAACATTCAAAGTGAAGCGTCAGGTACGAAGATAAAACCAAATGGTGAATATAATCAATACCAACGTGATACCGAGGATAGTTGGAATCAATATTACACATATTCCAAAGGCAATATTACCTACTCAGGTACAGGTCATTTTTTTGGAGTAAGTGATATTCCCGCCAATCTAAGAAATTTCCCAGTTTGGGAACAAAAATTGTTCGTTAATACTATGTATCGTGCTTTTATTGGTGCGAATCATGCTCCTGAGATTACGGTGCATACACCGACTAATGGCTCATCGGTTCCTTCTTATCAAAACACAATACTTGTCGACTATACAGTCACTGATCTGGACTTTAACGATCGTGATCTGACAACTGAAATTCGCTTTAAAAATGGGAGCACGTATTTTACCGACATTGAAATGAGTAAAACGAGCATTAAATCAGGGCAAAGTATATATAGAACGGTTAAAAATCCGCTTCCAAATGGGGGCGCACTCGATATCGAAATTAACGCATGGGACCAAAATGGAGCTCTCTCAAGTAAAACTATCAGAGTAAATGTCCTGCCGTCGAACACCAATTTGAGTGTAACACGCTCTCTCTCTCAGAATGTTGTGAATGGTAAAGTAGAAAAGGGAGAACCGGTCACTCTTAGTTATTCCATCACCCCAAAATCTGTACCTTTTGATAAAGTAGGCACGGTCAACCAGACCTCTAACACACAATTAATAACGGATATTGTATTTACCGAGAATCTTCCACCTAACCTGGAGATTTCAGGAGAGTTACCTGCCGGTACGATCGTCACGGGGAATACGGCAAGCGGGTATAGATTGACACGAAATCTAAGCAACATCACCTATTCATTAAAGACGGAGAATGGCAAACAGATTTATAAACCTGATTCTGAGCAACCTATCACGTTCCAAATCACGGTTACTCCGACTCAGACCCAGACTTATACTTTAAATGATTCCAAGCTTACTTATGTTGATATTCATGCTGCATTGCCACCACTGGGAATTACAGGGGAATACAACGCATTTATACTTCAGACAACCTCACTTCGTGGAGGAACTATTAAGGGTCCACTAGCTTCCGGGGGCACAGTCAACTTTAACAACGCTGGAATTACAGTAAATGAACAATTTAAAGGTAATGTTCCATATGGTATTGTCACGGGTGGAAATGTTTCTCTTCCTGAAGGTACGGTTTACGGAAACATAATGGTTAAAGGCGCCGTTACAGACCAACGACCTGGTTCTATCCAAAATGGTATTATTAAATACGGTGAACTTCTCAATTTCAACAAGCATGAGAGCTATCTCCTTGGACTCTCTGATGCGATTGCTAAACTGCCTTCCAATACTTCAACAACTCATGAATATGGAAGACTTACGGTAACAGGCAGCTCATCTATCAATATTGTTAATATGTCTACTTCAGTGTTAAATACGCTTGACAGCTCCGAGCTTAAGGTTCCGCAAGGATCAACCGTAATTGTTAATGTACAGCAGGACGGTACCAGTGAACCATTCTTACATTTCCCGCTGGGAAGTGACGGCAGCCGTGTGCTATTCAATTTCTCTGGCACCAAGCCTGTGCGGATATCCCAAGCCAATGTATACGGAACCATTCTAGCACCACGGTCTGCCATAACATTCGATGGAGGTCAGGTGTATGGAACAATCATTGGAGCTTCAATGACTATGAGTTCAGCAACTTTATTTCATGTTCCTTTTACCGGTAACCTACCAGCGGAGATCTATCCGCTACCTGTTCCAATACCAACAGATCCATCATCGGCTAATCTAGCACGGACTACGCTTTCGTTTGAGACCTTAACCATTACAGCCGAATATAAGATTAAAGCTCTGCAATTAGAAAGCAGAACCATCTATGTCGGAGAAGGAATGCGTTTAATTCCAACAGTCGTGCCATCAGATGTCCCTGATCAGGCGTTTTTGTGGACAACTACTGATACTAATTATGTACAGTTGGATTCAAGCAGTGGTTACATCACAGGTCTCGCCAAAGGCACAGCAACTGTCCATGTGGCTGCACTAGACGGTAGCGGCAAACAGGCTACAGCAACCATAACGGTAGCTGAGCGAACTCCACGATCTTTAACGATTGATGGAGATGGGACTGGTGAAATTAACGATTCTATTCCTTTAAGTGCTATCTATGTGCAAGGCAACCTAAATAATCAAGGACCAGAGGCCAATATTACCTATACCTGGTCGGTCACCAATGTCACCTCTGGAGCAAGCAATGCTGTCATTAATACCAATCCAGACTACCCAAGTGATGATACCAAAAAGGTATTCAGTGCTACACAGTCAGGAACTTACTTGGTGTTACTCACTGTAAATTCTAGTAATCGTGATCCAATCACTGCAGATAAGACAATCGTAATCACTAACCCGCTAAAGTCACTGTCGATTGAAGGTCCAATAACGGTAATGGTAGGGGGGCAAATTGATCTAAAAGCAATTAGGAATCCTGCTGATTCCGATCCATCAACGCTAATCTGGGATTTCGTGCAATCAACGGATAACAAGATGGCTACACTTACGCCTTCTAGTGACGGGTCAACCGCTAAATTGACGGCTGGTAATACCGCTAAAGAAGGACTACTGATTAAGGTTTCATTCCAAAAAATCACTTCAACACACATGGTTAATATCGTTGATTTAACTGGATTAAGATTCCGGGATCAGTCCATTACTTTAGAGGTAGGCCATACTTTCCAGTTAACCGATATTTTATGGGCATTCCCAACCTCCATCTCAATAGATCAAATCAAAGATAACTTGAGTTGGGTAAGCGACAATTCTGCAATTGCCAGCGTCAATAATGGAACCAATATTAATACCAGGGGAACTGTTACAGGCGTTAAAAAGGGATCCACACTCATCACAGTGACTTATACCGGAAGCACAGGTACAACAGTAAAAGCAGATATTACGGTTAAGGTTGTGGCACCTCAGAATGACGATCGTTACTAAACTGTACATTTAAACAACAAGAAACATCCAACAAAAAAAGGGTATCCCTAAGCAAACGCTTAAGGATACCCTTTTTTCAACTAGTCTTAATGACTTACAAGTTCCAGAGGCCCCACGGTTACATTCACCTGCTGTACACGCGGGAGGCTAGACTGCTGGTGAGTAAAAACATCCTGATTATATTGAATCTTAAAACGGTGACCCGAATTATATCGATCCGTATCCTGATTTTCGAAAGTAAAGCCGAGTGCCGGATCTAAGGGCTCAGTCACGCCTCCTAGTACTGCGTTTACTGTAAGATCCCCTTTAGCGAAAAAACCTCCGTTTAACCAAAAGATTGACCCCACTCCGTACAAGTTAGCATCACTATCCGTGTAAAAAAAAGCTTTCATATAAAATGAATCCTGCTCATCCTTTTTCTTAGGTGGATTCGTAAAAGTGTCAATTCGATTAATGAGCACATCTCCTTGAGATATAAGGACTAACTCCTTACTACTTAAGCCTTGGATCACGGCGTCCTCGACTTTCGTTTCCCCTAAAACAAACATAGTAGAGTTGAATTTCACCTGGCCTTTAATAGTAACATTACCTGTAACTAGAATATTAGCTTGAATCTCCAAAAATTTAGTTATATCTGGGCTATAGTTATTTACCTCCAGATCACCATTAACAATAAGCCATTTGGGCTTGTTGGAAGGATTACCTGTTTTAGCTTCATCACTAAACTTCAACTGTTTGTAATCAATTCCATCGATAAGCAGATTACCGTTATAAATCGTAGAATTATTCAAATCCTTATCCAACAAGGAGTTCTGATACATTCTCAATTGTTCTAAGTATTCGCTGTACTCTAGTTTGTAATTATCCTTTTCTTCTTCTGTTGGATTATCTTTAAGTACTGGCTCAGTGTAGGGTGGATTCTCATCGGGTAGTCTATCTAATTTTGTTGTGCTTAAATAATTCCCCAGTTGATTATCCTTAATAGCTTGCTCAAGTTCAGACTTTTTCCCAGTCAACCCTGTCGCTTCCTCCACTTTATCAAGAAAGGATCCCAACACATTGATCTGAATGAACTTTTTCTGCGGTTTGATAAACACCTGTTCTTCATGAATACCCAAAATAGTAGGAAGAATGCTTGAGGCATTATTCTTATTCACAGCTGCATCAATAACTCCATTTCCAGAATATTTGATACTTTCAAGAGATTGCACATGCACTTCAGGTTGAGGCTCGGTAGAAGTGGCTATAGTTTGGTCTTTCAATAATTCCACTCTAGGATATTGAGTCCTTTCTTTTAGACCTTTCACTCCCTTGTATGTATATACGGCCGTATCACTGATGTGTAATTCTTTACCCGCATATATATTGCCATGGAGACCAGGCGCTCCGTTTAATGTTAATACTTTTTCCGATCCAAAAGCATATTTAAGAAAATCAGGATAGGTATCAATGACAATCTTTTGTCTCAGTTGTCTGATGACGCCATTAACTGTGGCTTGTGCTTCAATATTGACATAGTATTTTTGCTTATCCTGCTTCTCATAGGTGATGCTTTTGATCGTACCGCCAGCTCCAGATAACTCTGTACTTACGTCATTGCTGACGCCAACAATCTTGGTGCTCACCTCATTAACAATATTTTTAATCTCATCCTCCATATGATCAGGATCAATATCCTTTCGTCCATCCAGCTTCGTCTGTATGTAAGCGACCGCTTCATCCAGCCCCTTCTGCGCCAGGTGTAAACTTTGCACATCATTCTCTCTGGTCTCCGTTCGTTGTGCCCCGCCCACCGTCGCCCCGAGCACAGCTAGTCCGAGTATTGTAAGTAGAAGAGCAACAAACATAACTAGTACTAGAGCTGATCCTTTTTCGTTATTCCTCATCCCTCCTACTCCTCCTAGAATCCGAATTTGCTTTTCAACTCCAATGGGTAGTCCCTTCCGTTGTAGCTCTGAACTAGTGATAAATCTATCGATATCAGACCACTGTCACACGGAACGGCGTTCTGACACTCTAAAGTGATTGCTGATCCCTGTGCCAGCCTAGAAACTATGTTAGTTCTTGTGTCCGCTGGAGGATCTATCACATCGGGTGGAGCTATCGTAAGAATGCCATTAGCAATACGAATCCGCGATTTGGTGCCGTCCTGGCGCTCTAACGTAATGAAGCTATCAATAATCTGGGTCTTATCAGTATTTTGGATCAGCGTTGGGGTAACCTTATCAGGTGCAAAGGTATACAGCTCCGTAATTATTGCGGACATTAACAAATCCCCTTCATCCCGCAAAGAGTTTTCAATCGATATTTTATGATAACTGCGTAAGCCTAACATCGTGATCCCTGAAATAATTCCTGCGGCAACTGTAAACAGCGATAACGCAACAATTAGCTCCACTAAAGTAAATCCACCCTCCCTGCGGAGAAGATTAACGAATTTTCTCATCGGTAATATATCCCTCCACAACAGATTGGGTCTGAGGTCCACTAGAAGAATCCATTCTGCTGACTTTTACCAATACCGGCAATAGATAGGCTGCCATCTTTTGTTTCTCCGGATCGCTTTGTTTATGTAGATCACGCTGATATTCAATCTCTACTTGATAGTTCACCCCATTGATAGCAGGGTTTAAGACTTGGCTTAAGGTTTCTGTATCCTGAACAAGCGCTTTGTAAGCATCACATTTCAGAGTATCCTCTGTACTCTTTTGGCATTTAGATGCCTCTATCGCATTGTTATTTGGCTCATTGAAATAATCCCTCATCTTGTTAAAATTCTGCTTCTCCACATAAAACAGAGCGTTCCTCGCCAGATTGACCATAATCGTCTTGTTCTGGTTCGATTTAGAGTAACTCATGGCGTTTGTAAAGTAAGACGTAAGCACCAGTGATACTATCGACAAAATCACAATAGCGGCCAGCACTTCGATCAAAGTAAAACCTTTTTCCTGCTTTAGGCCCGATTTCATCCTACTTTTTGCCTCCCGCCTATGAAAATAATTTCGCATTTGCACGTTTCTTCCTTATTTTTCTACTTCCATTATATTCTCTCATATCTAGGTACAGCAATCCTCAAAATCCTTATAATTCAGATATTTCTACAATATCTCTCACTTTTTCTGTGTGCTATCATTTGGAGAGAGAGGGGATGGATGAAATGGCTTTAATAGAGTGTAAATTTTATTCAGAAGTACTAGGATTGAATACCTCAATGACTGTAATTTTGCCGCAAAAAACAACCACACAAATCGGTATGAGCAACGTAACAAGGGGAGAACTACATCCTACATTGTATTTGCTGCATGGTTTGTCCGACGATGATTCGATCTGGCTTCGCCGGACTTCGATAGAACGATATGTAGCAGAGATGGGAATAGCTGTAGTTATGCCGAATGTACATCGCAGTTTCTACACGGATATGGCGGTTGGCGGTCGTTATTGGACCTTTATTAGTGAGGAGTTGCCTATGCTTGCGCGCTCATTCTTCCCATTGTCAGATAAACGCGAGGATAACTTTGTAGCCGGTTTGTCGATGGGTGGTTACGGAGCGATCAAGCTGGGACTACGGAAACCGGAAGCTTTTGCGGCTGCAGCTAGTCTGTCGGGCGCACTTGATATGGCGCATAATTTTATAAACTTTGAGGATCCTACCGTCAAAAGCAAAGAATACGAAATGATCTTCGGAACGGAAGATATCGCCGGTACGCCCGAAGACCTTCTATGGCTGCTTGAGGAAGTGAACCGCTCCACGGGACCGAAACCAGCGCTGTATCAATGCTGTGGCACAGAAGATTTCCTGTACACAGATAACTTGAAATTCCGCGATGCGTGCCGAGCAACCTCACTTTCTTTAACCTATGAAGAAGGTCCAGGCACACATGAATGGGGCTATTGGGATGCCAAAATACGCGATATATTGGCTTGGCTGCCGTTGAGTAATAATTAGCTTCTTCTAATAGACAACAAAAAAGGTGCAGCTATAAGCTACACCTTAATTCTATACTACTCAGATTGCCCTCTCCGGAGGGTTCTTTTATTTCTCGCTTAATGGCTTACCGTCCTTATAGGGATGCCGAAGGCAATTATGCTTGTTTGGTGATATTTTTAAATAGGACTGTCTGATCTTTAATCCCTTTTTCAGCAGCAAATCTTTCAATACTCGAGGCACCAAAGAATCCGTCTATACCTTCTGTCCGTTCAATTACGTACGCAGCATCTTCTGGTTCAGCAATTGGTCCACCGTGACAAATCACCATAATTTCTGGATTTACTGCTTTCCCTGCTTTAATAATCGCTTCAATTCTTTCTACACAATCATCCAATGTCAGAGCGGTCTTAGCTCCAATTGTACCTTTGGTAGTCAAGCCCATATGCGCCACCAAAATATCTGCGCCTGCTTCTGCCATCGCTTTTGCTTGATCAGGATCAAATACGTAAGGAGTTGTGAGCATATCCAATTCATGCGCTGCTCTAATCATATCTACTTCTAAACCATATCCCATCCCGGTCTCTTCAAGGTTCTGTCTGAATACGCCATCGATCAAACCAACGGTTGGGAAGTTTTGCACGCCGCTAAAACCTTGATCCTTAAGCTGTTTCAAATATACCTCCATCACTCTAAAAGGATCTGTTCCACATACGCCTGCTAGTACGGGAGTATTTTTCACAACAGGTAATACTTCAGAGCCCATTTCGACTACAATTTGGTTGGCATCTCCATAAGATAGTAGCCCTGCCAATGATCCACGACCTGCCATTCTGTATCTTCCTGAATTATAAACAATCAGCATATCCGCTCCGCCAGCTTCACTGCTTTTTGCAGTAATCCCTGTACCGGCTCCCACGCCTAAAAGAATCTTTCCATTTGCTACTTCTTCTCTAAACTTCGCCATGATTTCAGTTCTTGTATTTTTGTTCATGTGTAACGCCTCCATCATTATTTAAATGTTCTGTGTTAGTGTTATTTGCTCATGAGATTTATTAGCTTCTGCGCTGCTGCTTCTGCAAACTCTACATCATTAATGGCACAATCCATTTCGATAACCTCGACAACATTTCTGTTCACACCATTTCTCAAGGTATCAAATAACATTTGATCTTCCTCTACACCGTAAAAAGCTTCCCCTGCAACATCAATGCCCGATATCCCTTTAAGCGGCAACATTAACACCGTTTTCTCTTTGGCCATATTTAATTTCTCGACAAGCTTTTTGCCGATAGCTTCATTCTCTTCTACTGTTGTTCTCATCAAAGTAACTGTAGGGTTATGCTTATAGAACTTATGTCCAGCAAATTTCTCGGGTACCGTATCATAAGGGCCAAAGTTACACATATCAAGGGCACCTACCGACACAACCTGTGGAATATGATGTTTACCAGCAGCTTCTAACCGATGAGGTCCGGCATTTAGCACACCACCAATAATTTCGTCCGCCCATTCTGTTGTGGTCAGATCCAATACACCTTCAATAAAACCAGCCTCGATTAGCGCTTCCATGGACTGGCCACCTACACCTGTTGCATGGAATACAAGCACCTCATATCCTCTAGCTTCAAGATAGTTACGGGCTGCCGTCACACAGGGAGTTGTTACCCCAAACATTGTTGTAGCTACTAAAGGTTTTTTCTCTATCACTTGTTTATTCTCAAATTTAAGCATACCGGCGATGGCGAAGGCTGCATTGGTAAAAATCTTTGTTGAAATGGAGTTCAGTCCTGCAACGTCTACTACGGATGGCATCATGACAATATCACTAGTGCCTACATATGGGGCAGTATTCCCAGAAGCTACGGTCGAAACCATCACTTTTGGTACGCCAATAGGCAATGCCCGCATACCAGGGGTTACAAGTGAAGTCCCTCCAGTGCCCCCAAAGGAGATAATGCCATCAAATTTGCCTTGCTTATATAATTCAGGTACTAATTTTTCCATACCTTTGGCTAATAATTCTGTCGCTAATGCTCTATCCTTCTTGGCAACGAGCTCATCTATACTTACACCCGCGGCTGCTGCTACTTCTCGGTTAGAGATATCCGGTGTAAAAGTGGGTTCAAACACACCCGTATGAATCGTAAACGTACCTAACTCCAAGCTTTCCAGCAAATTTTTAATGTAGAGATATTCTTCACCCTTGGTGTCAAAAGTTCCGGCAATGGCAATCGTCTTCATTTCTTCAACCTCCTCTTCAAATATCTACAACAAAAAAGCATGATCAACTTATGAGTTAATCATACTTCTTTGAATTATGAATGAAAACGCTTTTATGTCTTATGTTTTTGTGTTTATGTTAGATTTATATTGTTTTGGAGAGAACCCTTTGTACTTCTTAAACATTTTGCTAAACTGCGCATAATCTTGATATCCAACTAATGGCGCTAGCTCAGATAACTGGATAGGGTCTCTATGTAATATTTCCGCTGCCTTATCCATTCGAAATTGTACGAGATACGTTTGAAAGCTGCAGCCTACTTTTTTGGTAAACAAACTACTTAAGTAACTTCGGGATACATGCGCCACCTTAGCTAAATCTGCAAACAAAATCTCATTCATATAATTTTGGGCCACGTATTCTTTTACAAATTCAACATAATCATAGTGCTTTGTGATGCCGTTTAACATTTTCACCATAAAATCATCTTCATCCAGCGTCCCCGACACTTTAAAAGCTTTGGTTATATTCGTGATGGACTTCTCCGATGGAATTCTTTCAAAAGCAGAGCCCCCGATGTACCCCATCAGGTTTTGATTATTACTGTACATATACTGCACATCAATCGGCGTTTTCACGGGACCACCATACACCAATTTAATTAAATCTGGCTTTAACGCATTGCATGTATTAAAAATCTTGTCAGCCTTAGCCTTGGCAGCTTCCAGAGAGAATACTTTTTTGGCTCCTAATAATCCCCCTTCGGTTAAGCCTAAATGTGCACAAATAATATCTGCTCCCGCCTCGATCATCTGAGCAGCTTGAATTTCGTCAAATACAAAGGCTATGGTAAACAAATCTTTTTCATGGGCGATCCTTATAGCTTCTACTTCGAGTAGATAACCATTCCCCTCTTCTTCGAGTGCTTCTCCAAATTGACCATCTATTAATCCGACCGTGGGGTAATTATTAATTCCGGAAAATCCCTTATTCTTTATTTCACTGATATAGCTCTCCATATCTTTTGTCGGATCGGTTGCATTGAGCCCAAAAATAATAGGAATATCTCTTACCAGAGGGATGATTTCCCTAGACGCAAAGTCCATCACCATATCATTGCTATTGCAAAACGGCAAAATCCCAGCGAGAGAACTCCTCCCCATCTGGCGGAATTTACCCGAATTTAACATCAGAAGAAAATCAGCGCCACCCTGCTTCGCATACTTTGCCGTTATTCCAGCACCTGTGGCTACTCCGATAATATGATTGCCCAGTTTTAATTGCGATCTAAGCTCGTCTAGGATCTGCTCTCTACTCATACTTACGAACCCTCCTATCCCTAATTTAAGGATAACCGTAAAGAGCACTGTGAATCCAGTTGTGTTGTACTTAAAGCCCCTTTAGATAAAAAAAATCTCGCCTGCGACCTATAAAAGTCTGAGGCGAGATTTGGTATTGATACGGTTTACAAAATAGCGTCACCGTGTTTTACTACCCATTCATTAGCTTCCTGCAGCGCCTGCTCCGCGCGTTCGATTGCAGCCTTCACCTGAACGGTGGCTGTGCCGCCATAAACGTTGCGGGCGTTAACTACAGCTTCCGGCTGTAGAACAGCATAGATATTCTCGTCGAAGAGTGGCGAGAATTGCTTGAACTCTTCCAGCGTCAGATCCAGCAGGAACTTGCCTTCGTTTATGCAGTAGAGCACTGTTTTCCCGATTACTTCATGTGCTTGGCGGAAAGGAAGGCCTTTGCCGACCAAGAAGTCGGCGATATCCGTAGCATTCGAGAAGTCTGTGTTCACGGCTTCACGCATACGCTCCTTGTTCACCTTCATGGTGGAGATCATCGGCGCGAACAATTGTAGCGCACCAGTCAGCGTAGTAACGGTATCAAACATGCCTTCTTTGTCTTCCTGCATATCCTTGTTGTACGCCAGTGGCAGTGATTTCAGTACGGTCAGCAAGCCAATCAGATTGCCGTAAACGCGGCCTGTTTTGCCCCGTACCAGTTCTGGTACGTCCGGGTTCTTCTTCTGAGGCATAATGCTGCTGCCTGTGCAGAAAGCGTCATCCAGTTCCACAAAGCTGAACTCCGTGCTGCTCCACAACACCAGTTCCTCGCTGAGTCTGGATAGGTGAGTCATTACAAGCGCAGCATTTGCTAAGAACTCGACGATGAAATCGCGGTCGCTGACAGCATCCAGACTGTTCTCGTACACACTGTCAAAGCCCAGCTGTTCCGCAACAAAGTGGCGATCGATCGGGAAGGTTGTACCAGCAAGTGCGCCTGCTCCGAGTGGCAGCACGTTGATCCGTTTGTAGCTGTCTGTCAGACGTTCTGCATCGCGGCGGAACATCGAGACGTAAGCCAACAAGTGGTGAGCAAACAGGATCGGTTGTGCCCGCTGCAAATGCGTGTAACCAGGGATGATCGTCTCTACATTATCTTTGGCTTGTTCAATCAGGGCTTCCTGTAATTCATGCAGCAAGCTAACTAGCTCAACTACACGGCCCCGTAGGTAAAGGTGCATATCCGTTGCCACCTGATCGTTACGGCTACGTCCAGTGTGCAGTTTACCACCGACCGGACCGATTTCCTCGATCAGATGTTTTTCAATATTCATATGGATGTCTTCATCCGCTACGGAGAAAACAACCTCTCCAGCGTTAACCTTGTCCAATACTTTGTTCAGACCTTGCTTAATCGTCTCCACATCTTCTTGTGGAAGGATTCCGCATTTGCCCAACATTGTGACATGCGCCAGACTGCCTTGTACATCTTCTTTGGCCAAAGCCTTATCAAATCCAATGGAAGCCGTATATTCCTCCACCAGCTTGTTTGTTCCTTTAGTAAACCGTCCGCCCCAAAGCTTGCTCACCTGTAGTTTCCTCCTCTTGGACGCCAGAGGGCCGCTCCTATCCTGACGGGAGGAACGGCCTTCGGGGTTGCCCGTTTAAGTTTATGTTATCGTTCTATTTCGAAGCTCCATTTACACCTGTAGAAACCTTAAGGCGCAATGCGTTCAAGTGGATAAAACCAGTTGCATCCCCTTGATCATAAGCTTGTGTAGGATCAGCTTCCATCGTTGCAATTTCAGGGTTGTACAGGCTGACTGGGCTCTTCACTCCAGCGCCGATGATGTTGCCTTTGTACAGTTTAAGACGAACAGTACCTGTTACATTTTGCTGGCTCTGTGTTACAAGAGCTTGCAGTGCAATACGCTCTGGTGCGAACCAGAAACCGTTATACACCAAAGTGCTGTAACGAGTGATCAGGCTGTCACGCAGGTTCATCACTTCACGGTCCATCGTGATGGACTCCATTTTGCGATGAGCGACGAACAGGATTGTTCCACCCGGAGTCTCATACACACCACGGCTCTTCATGCCGACAAAACGGTTCTCAACCATATCCACACGTCCGATACCGTGTTTACCGCCCAGCTCGTTCAATTTCTCCATCACTTGAAGTGGGTTTAAAGACTCACCATTCAGCGCTACGCAGTCTCCCTTAACGAAATCGAGTTCCAAATATTCCGCTTCATCCGGAGCATCCTCTGGAGCGTTGCTCAGTAGGAACATTCCTTTGTTCTCAGGTGCACTTGGATCGAACCAAGGATCTTCCAATACGCCGCTCTCATAGCTGATGTGCAGCAGGTTACGGTCCATCGAATACGGCTTCGCCGCAGATGCTTGTACCGGAATATCATTAGCTTCCGCATAAGCGATCATTTCCGCACGACCCGGGAATTGATTGCGGAACTCTTCCAAACGCCAAGGCGCAATTACTTTAATGTTTGGTGCTAGTGCAGCTACGCCAAGCTCAAAACGCACTTGATCGTTACCTTTACCAGTCGCGCCGTGCGCGATAGCCGTAGCACCTTCAGCGATGGCGATATCCACCATACGCTTAGCGATCAGTGGACGAGCAATACTAGTTCCGAGCAAGTATTGGCCTTCGTAAAGCGCGCCGGATTGGAACATAGGGTAGATGAAGTCGCTAGCGAACTCATCGCGCAGATCGTCGATGTATACTTTCGATGCACCGGTTGCTAGTGCTTTTTCTTCCAAACCGTCGAGCTCTTCTTTTTGGCCGATATCGGCTGTGAAGGCGATGATCTCCGCGTCATAGGTTTCTTTAAGCCATTTCAAAATAACGGATGTATCTAGTCCGCCGGAATAGGCGAGTACAATTTTTTCTTTAGCCATGGTGTGGCAACTTCCTTTCGTGTGGGGGATATAAATTAAAATAACCGTGCTCTCGCTAGCACTTTAACGATTAATCGCAACTACGCTGAATGTTTGGACTTCCGGTCGCTGTTATCATCAGATTTTTTTTATTTCAAACCGCATTATGCGGATGAAATCTGATGATAAAGGCGAACGCTACGCTCCTACAGTTCCAAAAATTCCGCTCCATTACTCTATCGTCCAAAACCTAACTTCGCTCAACATTAATTCAATTTATATAGTGATTTATATTTTATATTATTTAAATTCCTTAACTCATCAGAGCAGCCATTAAAGCCTTTTGCGCATGCAGACGGTTCTCAGCCTGATCAAAGATGACCGAGTTAGGGCCGTCAATCACGCCTGTGCTGACCTCTTCCTCACGGTGGGCCGGCAGGCAGTGTAGGAAGAGATAATCGCTCTTCGCACCTTTTACAAGCTCCTCATTGACCTGATAGTCCTTGAATGCCGCTTCACGCGCCTTTTGCTCCTCTTCGAAGCCCATACTCGCCCACACATCGGTGTAGATGACGTCAGCGTCTTGTACAGCTTCTTGCGGGCTGTGAGTAACCACAATCTTCGCTCCGGTTTCTTTAGCGATCTCACGGGCTTCTGCTACAACCGCTGCATCCGGCTCATAACCTTCCGGTCCGGCAATAAATACGTCCACGCCCAGCTTAGCTCCGCCAATCATCAGAGAATGCGCCATATTGTTGCCATCGCCGATGTAAGCCAGCTTCAGGCCTTTGAGCTTTCCTTTGTGCTCATAAATCGTTTGGTAATCCGCCAGCACTTGGCAAGGATGTGCCAGGTCGCTCAGGCCGTTGATTACTGGAATAGAAGCATACCGAGCCAGATCCTCTACTTTGTCATGACCGAAGGTACGGATCATAATTCCGTCGAGGTAACGTGACATTACTTGTGCTGTATCGCCAACCGTTTCACCGCGTCCAAGCTGAATGTCATTTTTGCTCAAGAAAAGGGCATGCCCTCCCAGCTGATACATTCCAACTTCAAACGACACGCGCGTACGAGTAGAGGATTTTTCAAAAATAAGACCAATCGTCTTTCCCTTCAGCGGCTGAAATTCTTCGCCATTTTTCTGCTTCTTCTTCAGCTCAATCGCTGAATCAATCAGATACGTAATTTCTTCCGGGCTGTAATCGTTCAGCTCCAGTAAATCACGGCCTTTCAGTTGCTGTGCAATGGTGTGCTTGTTACTCTGTACGCCCTGACTCATGAGCTTACCTCCCCGTTTGCTTGTTTAGCATAAGTATGAATGAGTTCGGAGACGATGTCCACCGCTTGGTCGATCTCCTCTTTACTTACATATAGATTAGGCAGCAAGCGAAGGACATTAGGACCCGCTGTCACGAACAACAGGCCTTTCTTTTGTCCAGCCAAAACAATATCGCCCACTGGTGATTGACATTCAATCCCGATCAACAGACCTTTACCACGGATATCCTTCACAAAAGAACAGTCCGCCAGCTTCTCTTTCAAAAGACCTGTCAGGTACTTACCCATTTCTTCAGCGCGTTGTGGAAGCTCATCCTCCAGCATCGTTTCAATTGTCGCTGCCATAACCGCTGTTGCGAGTGGTGTTCCCCCGAAGGTGGACGCATGGCTGCCTGGTGAGAAAGCATCACGCAAATATCCTTTGCCAAGCATTAAGCCCGCTGGGAACCCACTAGCAATCCCTTTAGCCAAAGTGAAAATATCTGGTTCAATTCCATAATGCTGATGAGCAAACAGCTTGCCTGTGCGTCCCATACCTGTCTGTACCTCATCTACAATCAGAAGCAATCCGTGTTTCTTACACAGTGCCACTACAGCGTTCAAGAACTCTGGTTCTACCTCTAGCACGCCACCCTCTGCAAGTACCATCTCCAGCATGATAGCAGCTGTATGATCACCGATAGCAGCCTCTAACGCAGGGAGATCATGCAAGGGTACAGTTTTGAAGCCTGCTGGAAGCGGCAGGAAGCCTTCTTTTACCTTTTGCTGACCTGTTGCTGTCAGTGTGGCTAATGTACGTCCATGGAAGGATTGTTCAAATGTGATGACCTCATAACGATCAACACCTTTTACCTTCTGGTGGTAACGACGAGCCAGCTTAATAGCAGCCTCATTCGCTTCTGCCCCACTATTACAGAAAAACACTTGATCAGCGCAGCTATTCTCTGTCAAAAGATTTGCAACTTTGTCCTGTCCAGGAATATGGAACAGGTTCGAGACATGCCAGAGCGTATCAATCTGATCCTTCAGCTTCGCACCGACTTTTTCAGGAGCATGACCTAGACTGGTCACAGCCAATCCACTTGTGAAATCAAGATACTTATTGCCCTTATCATCCCATACCCAGGTCCCCTTGCCTTTAACTAAGCTAAGATCATATCTGGCGTAAGAAGGGAATACCGCGCTCAGCTTGCCTGCTGCAACATCCGGTGTAGCTGATCCTAATGTATCGGTCTGCTGTGCCCCTGCTTGCGAATCCAATTCAGCTTGTGTAAGCTTGCTCATTCTAAGTCACTCTCCCATCGGCTGCTCCTGTGTACCAGGCTGCACCTCTAAATGATATTCATCTATGATTCTACGAACGAATAATACGTGTGCCTATCGCTTCACCTTGTAGTACTCGGCTAAGCACCCGCGGTTCTTTTCCATCCACAATAATAACCTCTGAAACGCTGCCTTGAATGCAATCGATCGCTGCCCGTACTTTCGGGATCATGCCGCCGTAGATTTCTCCACTTTCAATTAAAGCTTCGATTTCCTGTACGGTAACGGATGGAAGTACAGTTTTCTGACCCTCCACGGTACTCATAATGCCAGGCACATCTGTGACCACGATCATTTGGGGAGACTCTACATAAGAAGCGACTGCTCCTGCTGCTGTGTCTGCGTTAATATTGTAGCGCTGACCTGCAGCATCTACACCGATAGGTGCAATGACAGGAATATAGCCCATCCCAACAATACCAGTTACGATCTCAGCTTTTACTTCCGTTACTTCTCCTACCAAACCTACTTCAGCGCTATTAGCTACGGGTCTAGCAGTAATCATATTTCCATCGATGCCGGATAGCCCTAAAGCTAGACCGCCACTTCCTTGAATTCGCCTTACAATCGCCTTGTTGATACTCCCTGCCAGCGTCATCTCTACGACATCTAGTACTGCCTCGGTGGTTACCCGCAGACCGTTCACGAAGCTGCTTTCAATGCCCAGCTTTGCTAGATTCTCTGAAATGGCCGGCCCTCCGCCATGAACTATTACAGGCTGAGTGCCTTCCTGCTGCAAATCTCGTAAATCTTCGAAAAAAGAATCAGGAAGAGCAGCCAGCGTACTGCCGCCGCATTTCATCACAAACAATCCACTACCATCTAATGCATCTATAAGTTCAAGCTCGCTATTTAGCGTCATATGTTCGGTATCCTTCCCTTGTGGGCTTAAGCCGCCACAAATTAGGTACGGTATGCAGCGTTAATACGCACATAATCGTAAGTTAAGTCACAGCCCCAAGCTGTAGCCTTTCCGGTTCCATCATGCAAATCTACAGTGATCAGCACCGTTTCACTTTTTTGCAAATAAGCCAAAGCCTTCTCTTCATCAAAAACAACCGGCTTCGATTGCAGTAGCACCTCAATATCACCTAAAGAAATGTTTACGCGCTCCGGCGATACCGGAACACCCGCGCGTCCAACCGCTGCAATAATTCGTCCCCAGTTCGCATCCGCTCCAAAAATAGCAGATTTCACTAGACTAGAACCTACCACTGTCTTGGCAATCGCTGCGGCAGCTTCGTCATGAACTGCACCATTCACTTGAACCTCAATCAGGTGAGTCGCACCTTCTCCATCACGAGCAATCGCTTTGGCAAGCGTCTGGCAGACATACGTGAATCCTGCGGCAAAAGCGTCCCAATCCGGATGCTGTTGAGTCAGCTTATCATTCCCTGCAAGCCCACTCGCCATCGACACTAACATATCATTGGTACTAGTATCTCCATCGACTGTAATCATATTAAAAGTAACGTTCGTAGCAGAACGAAGCAAACTGTGTAAATCTTCCGCTGAAATATCAGCATCTGTAGTCATAAAACCGAGCATGGTAGCCATGTTAGGATGAATCATCCCGGAGCCCTTCGCGGCTCCAGCAATAATAACTTCTACACCGCCAACAAGCACCTTCACGGCAACCTCTTTTTTAACTAAATCAGTTGTAAGTATGGCCTGACAGAATTCCTCCGCTCCAGCAGCCCCACCGTCCAGCTTCTCTGGTATTGCAGCAATACCGCTACGTACGCAGTCCATTTTCAGTAATTCACCAATAACTCCAGTTGAAGCGACAGCAACATCGTTAACGTTCACGCCCAAATGCTGGGCCGCAGCAGCGCGCATCTCATAAGCATCGGCTTCACCTTGTTCACCAGTGCAGGCATTAGCATTCCCGCTGTTCACGACCACCGCCTGCAACGTTCCGTTCACAAGGCTTTCCCGCGTCACCTTCAGCGGAGCCGCCTGAAAAACATTCGTCGTATACACGGCGGCAGCCGTAGCTGGAACCTCACAAAGAATCACTCCGAGATCGTTGCGGTCTGTTTTTTTCAATCCACAGTGCAGTCCTCCGGACTTAAATCCCTTAGGTGAAGTAATGCTTCCACCTTCCAAGGTAGTAAATAATTCAATCTCGCTCATGTTATTTGTACCGCTGATCCTTATGGATACACAGGTGTGTAGCCGAGGCCAAGGGTTTCCTCCCATCCCATCATCAAATTAAGGTTCTGTATTGCCTGACCTGCCGCACCTTTTACAACGTTATCAATGACGGAGACTATAGTCACCCGCCCTGTACGAGCATCTGTCGCAAATCCGATATCACAATAATTAGAGCCGCTAACTTCTTTTGTTGCCGGAATCACACCTACATCGCGCACTCGCACATAAGGTCTGCCCGCATAATATTCACGATATAAATCCACAAAATCCTGCTCCGTATAATTGCCCTTCATTCCTGCATACATCGTACTCATAATCCCTCGGCTCATCGGCACGAGATGTGTGGTAAACGTTACGGTTACCTTTTCTCCAGCAATCTCCGTGAGTGTCTGCTCGATTTCCGGTATATGCTGATGTTTATTTAATTTATAAGTTTTTAAGTTCTCGTTTATCTCTGCATAATGCACCATCAGACTCGTTCCGCGTCCTGCTCCGGTAACCCCCGATTTCGCATCAATAATAATACTGTCATGCTTAATCCAGCCTGCCTGAATCGCAGGAATTAGTCCAAGAAGTGTAGCAGTAGGATAACAGCCTGGATTAGATATAAAATCAACCCCAGCCACACGCTCTCCGAACACCTCGCAAAGTCCGTATACAGCCTGTTCTAGGTATTCATCAGCAGGAGCCGTATGTTTGTACCAGTGCTCATACTCTGCGCCATCCTTCAATCGGAAATCGCCGGATAGATCTACGACCTTAAGTCCAACTTCCAGCAGCTGCGGGACCAGCTTTGCACTTACACCCGACGGCGTAGCCGTAAAAACCACATCCGCCCGCTCAGCCATCTGCACCGGATCAACGCCATCCAGCCTTCGGTCAATAATGCCCGTCAAATGAGGAAACCCTTCCTCTATCGCATCCCCTGCACTAGATGAGGAAATTACCGAAGTAATCTCTACTTTAGGATGACTTTGTAGTAGCCGAATCAGCTCTACGCCTCCATAACCCGTTGATCCAACAATCGCCGCCCTCAGCTTGCCTTCCACTGTCATCCCCACTTCCTGCTTATCATGAATATATTATTTAATATAATGCATACCGTCTTAGAAATATGTATTATTATACATCCCTATTAATATAAATACAACACAATATGTGAACTTTATTCATCCTAAATATAACCTCATTTAGAAAAAAAGAGAAGCGTCGCCTCCCCCGTAGGAGAGATTACGCTTCTCTTTTAAATCCTTCGCCTAACACTTCATGTGCTTCGGTAATAATAACAAATGCACTTGTATCTACAGATTGGACAATCGCTTTCAGTCTTGATACTTCATTCTGACCTACCACAACCATCAGAACGGTACGTGCATCGCCAGTATACCCGCCATGTGCGTCCAGCTTTGTCAGTCCACGATCCAGATCATTTAATATCGCCGCAGATATTTCATCTGTCTTGTCCGAGATAATATATGCAACCTTCGTATAGCGGAAGCCTACTTCTATCGCATTAATGGCCTTACCTGTCACAAACAATCCAATCAATGCATACAGCGCTTGCTCCATACCGAGAATAAACGCAGCCAGTACAATAACTGTCCCATCCAGCAACACAACGGAAACCGAGAAGCTGAGACCCGATATCTTTTGAATGATTTGCGCCAAAATCGTAAGACCACCTGTCGAGCCCCGTCCGCGGAACACGACGCCAAGCCCCACTCCCACACAGATACCGCCATAAATGGAGGCTAGAAGTGGATTTGTTGTAGGTGTAGGTAAATCTTTTGTCAACAAGATAAATAGCGGCAGCACAAAGCTCCCAAGCAAGGAGCGAACGCCGTATTGTTTACCAAGGAAGATTACTCCGAGCACAAACAACGGGATATTAAGTGCCCATTGCGTAAATGCCGGTTCAGCCCCAAACCAAGCTTCAGCCAATACAGAAAGACCCGATACACCGCCAGAAGCTATATGATTAGGCAGAAAAAAAAGATTAAAACCCAGTGCCGTGATTAGCGAACCAATCAGAATAAGCGTTGTATCCACCACATGACGGACGGGTCCATTCAGTGGAATCAGCGGGGGTTTATTACGAGAATTGATTTTTTGCATTTCATGGCGCTCCTTAAAGTGTCATCTTGCTCTACGTAAGAAGAAACGGCTACCCCATTCAGATCAAAGAATGGTATCCGTTTCCCCGAAAAATAAATATATAGATAAAGTATGGAGTAACTTTATACTCTCCTATATTCCCGAAAAAATCCCTTAGTCCGCCTCAACCTTGATCTGGCTACGCAAGTAACCATCGATGAACGCATCCAGATCTCCGTCCATTACCGCACCCACATTACCCGTTTCTACGGAAGTACGGTGATCCTTGACCATGTTATATGGATGGAATACATAAGAACGGATCTGACTGCCCCAAGCGATATCGGATTGCTCACCGCGAATCTCATCCAATTGCTGCTGCTGTTCTTGCAGTTTGCGCTCATATAGTTTAGAACGTAGCATCTTCATTGCTTGTTCCCGGTTCTTGATCTGTGAACGTTCATTCTGGCAGGTTACCACCACACCCGAAGGTAAGTGAGTAATCCGTACCGCAGAGTCTGTGGTATTGATATGCTGACCACCGGCACCGCTCGCACGATACGTATCGATCTTAAGATCCTCGGTACGGATCTCAACTTCTACGTCATCCGTAATTTCCGGAACTACGTCACAGGATACAAAAGAGGTATGGCGTCTACCAGAAGAGTCAAACGGAGAAATCCGCACCAATCGATGTACACCCTTTTCAGCTTTCAGATATCCATATACATTGAAGCCTTTGATGAGCAGTGTGACACTCTTGATTCCTGCTTCATCACCCGGCAAATAATCCAAAACCTCAACCTTGAATCCACGTTTTTCAGCCCAACGGGTATACATCCGCAGCAGCATTTGTCCCCAGTCCTGGGATTCCGTACCGCCCGCACCCGGATGGAGCTCAAGGATTGCATTCAGCTTGTCATACGGCTGGTTAAGTAGCAATTGCAGCTCGAATTCATCCACTTTTCTGCCTAAGCTGCTGATTGTCTCCCCAATCTCTGCCGCAAGATCTTCATCGCCTTCTTCGTCCGCAAGCTCTGCCATCATCGCAGCATCGTCGTATTCTTGTTGCAGCTTCTCATATTGATCCACGGAAGATTTCACGGCATTCATCTCGCCGATCACACTCTGTGCTTGCTCTGGATTATCCCAGAAGCCTGGAGCAGCCATTTTTTCTTCAAAGTTAGAAATCATCTCTTGCTTAAGATCTAAGTCAAAGAGACCCCCTAAGGTCAGTTAGTTTCTTGCCTATTTCACGCAGATCTTGCTTTACATTCGCTTCTATCATAGGTCACTTCACCTTTCAAAATAGGTTGTTACGGTCTTCGCTCTAATGGATAGTTAGTGCGTGAGTGAATGATTAGCCATTCCGAGAAGGATTGGACTTCCGATCGCTGTTATCCTCAGATTCCTTGATTAGATAACCGCACTTGCGGTTGGAATCTGAAGATAAAGGCGAGCGCTACGCTTCTCCAGTTCCAAACCTTCTCTCCATTCCTCATTCACTCGAATACTAAACATCCAAAAAAGCGACTGGGCCGTAAACGGGGGATACCCCCGGGCCCAGCCGCTCTTTATGGTTAGTATACCCATAGATATCAGGGATACAGACTTACATCTTACTCCTGATTATGAGTGCTACTGAACGTTTATCTTATGCGTTTTGACCGTGGCAATTCTTGTACTTCTTGCCGCTTCCGCAAGGGCAAAGATCGTTACGGCCAGTTACAGCCTCAACATGAACCGGACGTTTCTCAACAGGCTCTCCGTTTGTAGAAATCTTGTCTTCATCAATAACGGATTGACGTTCCTGATTCGCTTCGATGTGAGCCTTCATAATATAAGTAGCTACTTCTTCTTGAATCGTAGCAGTCATAGTATTAAACATCTCAAAACCTTCGAATTGATACTCGCGAAGTGGATCCGTACCCCCGTAAGCACGCAAGTGAATCCCTTGACGCAATTGATCCATTGCATCGATATGATCCATCCATTTGCTATCTACGGAACGAAGTACGATTACCTTCTCGAATTCACGTACGAGTTCTGAACCCAGACGTTCTTCACGTGCAGCATATTTCTCAAGCACACGTTCGAAAATAAACTCGATGATCTCCTCTGCTTCCTTACCCCATAGAATATCACGGGTCAAAGCACCTTCTTCAAGCAGCTTGCTGTTCACGTAATCAGCAACTTCTTGCAGTTCCCAGTTCTCAGGAATATCATCGCTACAGTGTGCAAGAACGATACGCTCAATTACTGGTTTGATCATTTCAAGCACGATATCTTTAATATTATCAGACTCCAGAATCTCACGGCGTTGTTTATAAATAATTTCACGCTGCTGATTCATCACGTCATCGTATTGCAATACGACTTTACGGATATCAAAGTTATTGCCTTCAACACGTTTCTGAGCAGATTCTACAGCACGTGTGATCATGCGGCTCTCAATCGGCTGATCTTCCTCAAATCCGAGACGATCCATCATAGTTAGAACGTTGTCAGCACCAAAACGCTTCATAAGCTCATCGCCAAGCGACAAGTAGAATTGTGTAGAACCAGGGTCACCTTGACGACCCGCACGACCGCGCAGCTGGTTATCAATCCGACGCGATTCATGACGTTCTGTACCAATAATATGCAGACCTCCAAGATCTGTCACACCTTCACCTAGAACGATGTCCGTACCACGTCCAGCCATGTTGGTAGCAATCGTAACTGTACCCGGTTGACCTGCATGTGTAATGATTTCCGCTTCTTCAGCGTGATGCTTCGCGTTAAGCACTTGGTGTCTAACACCTTTACGCTTCAGCATTTCAGATACGAGCTCTGAATTCTCGATTGACACTGTACCAACCAGTACAGGCTGGTTCTTTTTGTGACGCTCTACAATTTCTTCCACAACAGCTTTGAACTTACCGTTCTCACTCTTGTAGACAACATCCGGCATATCTACACGTTGATTCGGTTTGTTCGTAGGGACTTGAAGAACTTCAAGACCATAAATCTTCTTAAATTCCTCTTCCTCAGTCTTCGCTGTACCTGTCATACCGCCCAGTTTGCGATACATACGGAAGTAGTTCTGGAATGTGATCGTTGCAAGAGTCATACTTTCATTCTGTACTTCAATTTCTTCCTTCGCTTCAATCGCTTGGTGCAATCCATCGCTATAGCGACGTCCTGACATTAGACGTCCTGTAAATTCATCGACAATAACGACCTCACCCTCGTTTACAACGTAATCTACGTCACGACGCATAATTACGTTTGCTTTCAGGGCTTGGACGATATGGTGATTCAAGGTCACATGACTGTGGTCATACAAGTTCTCAATACCAAAAGCGCGCTCAGCAGTAGCTACACCTTTTTCAGTCAAGGCTACAGACTTCACTTTAATATCAACTGTGTAGTCTTCCTCAGCTTTAAGCTTTTTCACGAAACGGTCTGCTGAAAAGTACAATTCTGTAGACTTCTCAGCTTGTCCGGAAATGATAAGAGGTGTACGTGCTTCATCAATAAGAATAGAGTCCACTTCATCAATAATACAGAAATACAGAGGGCGTTGAACCATTTGCTCTTTATAGAGCACCATGTTGTCACGCAAATAATCAAAACCAAATTCGTTGTTCGTGCCGTACGTAATATCGCAGGCATAAGCAGCTTGTTTATCAGCATGGTCCATACCGCTCAGGTTAACCCCAACCGTCATGCCCAGGAAGTTATAAATTTGTGCCATTTGTGCGCTATCGCGCTGAGCCAAATAGTCATTGACCGTTACTACGTGTACACCTTTACCTAGCAAAGCATTCAAATACACTGGCAATGTACCTACTAGCGTCTTACCTTCACCAGTCTTCATCTCGGAGATTCGGCCTTCATGCAGAGCCATACCACCAATCAGCTGCACATCAAAATGCCGCATACCAAGTGTCCGCTTGGAAGCTTCACGCACGGTTGCAAATGCCTCGGGAAGAATTTCTTCCAAAGTTTCGCCTTTTTCAATACGGGCACGGAATTCTGCTGTCTTAGCTTGTAACTGTTCATCAGACAGCTTTACAAATTCCGGTTCCAATCCATTAATTACATCGACTGTCTTCATGAGACGTTTAACGTCACGATCGTTGGTGTCTCCGAATATTTTCTTTACAAGTCCTAGCATGGTTAACCCCTTTCATGCAACACAGATGGTGGAACCGAGCCCATCCTCACAAAATTGAAAGGGCCATTTATAAATTCGATTCCGCTGCTTCATAAATTGTAACAGTTTGTAAGAGATGCCGCAATACAAGGTGTATCAGCCACATTTTTCAAATCTATCCGCTTATACGCACAAGAGCCCTATTCGCATGCAGCGAATAGGGGCTCGGTTTAAATTTCTTAGGTTCTGACTAACTGTCGAAGCCCTTTATACTTTGAGCATAACTGGCATCATTGGATCTTAGCCCTGTTCAATCAGTCCATATTTACCATCATCACGTTTGTAAACTACGCTTACTTCCGAGGTGTCGATATTGGAAAACACAAAGAAATTATGTCCAACCATATTCATTTGAAGAATCGCTTCTTCAACATCCATCGGCTTCATCGTAAAGCGCTTGTTCCGCACAACTTCTAAATCATCATAATCTTGTTCTTCTACAGCAACAGCGGTACTTGCTCCGTCCACAAACAGCGTCTTGAGTCCCTCTTGACGGAACTTACGATTGATCTTCGTTTTGTGTTTGCGAATTTGACGTTCCAGCTTGTCCACAACGGCATCTATGGAAGCATACATGTCATCGCTGCGATCTTCCGCACGAAGCGTCACGCCAGCAAGCGGAATGGTTACTTCCACCGTATGAAGGCCGCGAACTACGCCAAGCGTCACAGACCCTTCAGAGGTAGGGGGTGCTTCGAAATACTTCTCAAGTTTGCTGAGCTTCTTATCAACATACTCTCTCAAAGCGTCGGTCACGTCAATTTGTTGACCTCGAATGGTGAATTGCATGGCCACTCCTCCTTTAGTTACACCTTCATTATACCAAATTGTTAAGGCTAAGTAAAAAGTAATTCCTTACAGCCCTTACAATTAGATAACAATTATTGTCGTAGTGTTCACAAATAAAACAAGTCCGGCAAGAGCAACTATTCGCCTCACCGGACCAAGAGTAAACCTGTCGTTATTATAGTACGAATTCCATTCTTATATTCCCAAACTGAGACAGTATAAGATTAAGTTACTTGGTATGAATTTGAATGATTTCTACAGGTGACAATTGCGTACCTGATCCTGTAATAACGTATACCTTATAGGCAGTATTGGCTGTCAATCCAGTCAATGTATGCGTATGTTTTACACCAGGAGCGAACGTAAGCGTGTCCGTCCATGGAGCAGTCAATGCTGTACCAGTACTATTCTGGCCTAAAGAAATTTGTGTTGCACTAGGTGCTTTTTCATTAGCAGGCAATACTACATATCTTACTGGGGTTGGAGCGGCACCTGTCACACCATATTTAACATATACATCTGCTGTAACAGTACCTACTTGTCCTGGTTCAAAAAGCGTAAACGAGTTTGTAGTTACCTGAGCAGTAGTTAATCGAACGGTTGTCACAGTAGACAGATTGCCAGATGCATCCGCTGCTACGATATATGTTGCGTATTCTGTCCCAGGATTCAATCCGTAAACCGAGAATGTAACATTTGTTTTGGCTACAGCTGCAACACTTCCGTGAATTTCGCTTGCAGTTCCATTGCTGATTTGTCCTTTTTCCACCTGTAATGCACTCGGTGCAGTTACGTTAGCAGTATAAGGAGCTACAACATAGTACACTGAGCCTGTTACGGAAGATGTCAGGTATACATCGGCTGTTACCGAACCAACGTTACCATAGGTTGCCCCACTTACGGTTGGAGTTGTGACATCTCCACCACCGTTACCGCCGCCAGATCCACCACCGCTGCCTCCACCAGTACTACCGCCAGGAGTAGCTGTTGGGGTTGGTGTAGCTGTTGGTGTCGGAGTAGCTGTTGGCGTTGGGGTAGGTACTACTCCACCACCTGTGCCGCTACCTGGGTAATAGATGACTGAGGTATTGATGATACCTACAGCCTCTGCACGTGTTAACGATCTCTTAGGACCGAAGGTTCCGTCCGGATAACCGTTAATAATCTTCTTATCCGCTGCAGCGGCTACTGCACCTTTTGCCCATGCTGCAATTTGTGCATTGTCTTTAAATTTGCTAGTAGTGGTATTGGTGCTCAATTTAAGTAATTTTGCAGCCATTACAGCTGCCTCTTGTCTTGTGAGCGGACTATTAGGACGGAACGTATTGTCCTCGTATCCTCCGATATAACCAGCTTCCACGGCTTTAGCCACTTCACTGTAGTTCCAGTTTGTACTTTTCATATCTTTAAAGCTTACAGTTGCTTTTTCTGTAAAACCGAACAGGCGATTTACCAGAGTCACATACTCTCCACGTGTAATTGCCTTATTTGGTTTAACAGTACCGTCTGGGTATCCTCCAAGGTATCCTCTATCTAGCCATTCCTGTAGCTGACCTTGGGCCCAGTGACCTTGAATATCCTTAGGTACGGAGGCGGCAGATACGCTGCCAAGAGATCCTAATAACATACTAACTCCTAAAACTCCGGTCATAAGACCGCGCAACTTCTTTTTCATCCTGCTAATCATCCTCCTAAAAGTTTTGATAGCATAGGCTATATGAATCTTTTCTTAGATGTATTGACCTAGGCTAACATAGTGTGCGTCGAGGTAAGATAAACAGCTCAACGTACAACTATTACCCACATTTCGAAGAGTTCTAACATTTTCCATAATATGAATTTACAAAGCACGCTATTTTCTAGCATTTAACAGCCTTAATAGAGGTTTATGAGAGCACAAAATATCCCCACAAAGTGGAGCTTTACTTCGATGCATACTCAGGTACTTTGCGGGGGCCCCAAACACAAAAAAAGGACCTTGGGAGAGTTCCCAAGATCCTTGCTAGCGCTGTCTAAATTGCTAACCATCTACTTATATGTAGGTCGGCTTAGCCGTATGATTATAATTTGATTACGTTAGCTGCTTGTGGTCCGCGTGCACCTTCAACGATATCGAACTCTACGGATTGGCCTTCATCCAAAGTCTTGAAACCATCAGTTTGAATCGCGGAAAAGTGTACGAATACGTCGCCACCGTCTGCAGTTTCAATAAAACCATAACCTTTTTCTGCGTTAAACCATTTTACTTTACCTTCCATTGATTAAACATTCCCTTCGTCATCAGATGAACGTGAGTCTTGCTCACAAATCGACTATACCACCGCAACTTCTTTATTGTCAATTGGAAAAGTAAATGTTTACATGCAATAATTTACCACGTAAAATATGACATTTATCTCTCCTTAATTAAGAAATAGATTTGGTATAACGATAAAATAAAAAGCAGACGGTATTTAATACCCGTCTACTCCTATAGTGAAACACTGAAATCATTTATTTTCTGCGATCCATTAAAAAACTATCTGGGGTATAAGCAGCCTCGTAGGCGCTGCGTTGTACCTTGGCCTGATTACGCTTCTGCAACCAGTCTTGGGCTTCCAAACGAAGAGCATTCATTCTGTCTAAGATTACATTGTCGTATCCCAAAATTCGATTAATTTCTTGTTTTTGTGCGGTTGTAGACTTACAAATTCCGGCTTGTTCTGCAATAGCGTCGACAAGCTCCTGACGATCCTCGACAAAAAACTCCAGTTCCTCATAGGTAGTCTCATCAAGTCTGTCCGTGATGCCTAAGGTCAGTTCCTTCAGGCTCTGAATTAACTCATCCATGAGCACTTTCAGCCTGTCCCTGGCCTGCAGCGATTTTGGATGCTTGTAGCCAAGTTTCCCGAAGTTCTGTAAGGTAGCCGATAGCCTCTTCCGCTTTTTCTGGGCTCTTGCGGATGTTAGCTTCCACTAACAAGAAATTCGTATATTCATAAAGTGAATAAAGATTATTAGATACCTCATAGGAGTAGTCCAATGTACTCATTAATTCACTAATAATCGTTTGAGCTTTGCCAAAATTCAGACTGGTCTTCTCATAGTCCTGTTTGCTTAGTCCATCCATTGCTGTTCTCGCAAAACGAATGGCTCCATCATACAACATGATTACCAACTGCGCAGGAGTTGATGTTTGAACAGACGACTGACGGTATTTATCATATGGAGAAGTCATCATGTAATGTCACCTCTATCGGTTAATTTGCCATATAACTAGATAATGCAGAAGACTGAGAGTTATATTTATTCATAGCAGTTTCCATTGCCGTAAACTGTTTGTAGTAGTTTGTCTCCAGAGTAGTGAGACGAGTCTGAAGTGTTTTAATCCTAGTATTATAATCTGTCAATCGCTTGCCCATTAAGCTATCTGACTTAAAGGCAATGGTTAAATCTGACGAAAACTTTGATGTCCCTACCTTAGTAACAAATTTATCCAAGGTATTACCTACGGTGGTAGTTAATTTATCGAATACGCCATCAGATCCTGAACCACCTTGAAACAAAGTCATAATCTTTTGAGGATTATCTGCTAAGGCTTGCTTTAATTTCGCCTCATCAATATATAACTTCCCATTCTCATAATATTGACCTGCAGTTATACCGATCGAACTAAGTTCGCCCATCCTATTTGATAGTTCAAATCGCATAGAAGCAATAGTAGATTTCAGAATTTCATCGTTCCTCAACAATCCACTCTTAGCCTTTTTCTCCCATAGTTCAATATCATTATCCGTCATTTCTTTCTTTTGCTCGTCCGAAAGTGGTGTGAAATCCTTATATTTCTCTTCATCAACTTTACTGTTTAACACACTTAACAGTTCATTATAATCCTTCACAAAACTCGTAATAGTTTCCAAAGCTTTCGCCGAGTCTGTTTGCGTATTAATTGTAGTAGCTACCCCATCCGTTTTAGACAAAAGTGTAAAACTCACACCATTTATTTTGAAATTATTACTATCAAAACTCATTGGTGAACCATTTACAGTAATCTGTGCCTTCTCTGGAGGAATTGTAACCTTGAAAGCAGGATCACTTGATCCAAATAAGGTCAATAAACTGTTTGTACCTGTGAGATCAACCTTACCTTCATCCCCATAGGTTTTTGAAGCCAAGGAAAACTTACCTGTAACCTCATCATATTTAGCCGTTACATTAGCTTTACTATCTGAGTTTATTTTCGCAATTACCCCTGATATACTCAATTCCTTATCAAAATTAATGCTACTACCATTGATAACAATATTATATGTTTGTGTTGTAGAGGCAGAATCCGCAATCGCAGATAGCTTAGTTGCAGACGAAGGTATTGATCCATCTTTTTTAGGAACTACTGTCTCCCAAGACCTCGGTTTTGCTAATTCAGTAATCTCCATTTTCATAGGTATACCGTTAGCATCGGCTGTTGCTTCGGCCTTCAATGCTGTCGTATTCCCAGTTACAACTGCAGTCTGGGTATTTAATGCCGTCGACTTGTCATAATTCTTTAACTTAGAATTTTGAAAATCTACAAGCTTACTATTGATCTCACGATAGTTGTCCCGTTGCCATTGAAGTATCTGCTTTTGTTGATTTAATTTATCTAATGGTACACGCTTAGCAGTTATCATCTGCTTTACGAGAGTGTCCACATCTAGACCAGAAACCATCCCACTGATCCGAGTCACCATAGTATCATCTCCTATCTATATTTTTTCGTCAATCATAATACCGGCAATTTCAATCATGTTTGCCACGAGGTCTAGTGTCTTCTCAGGAGGGATTTCTCTAATTAACTCCCCAGTTTCCTTATTGAGTACTTTTACCATAATGGCTTTGGTCTCTTTATGTACGCTAACTTCAAATGTAGTCGTAGGCCCCTGTAAGGCTTTTAGCGCCCGATCTAGCGCTTTAACAACCTGTTCCTCTCCCATAGAAACCGCTATACCTTCTCGTTCCAACTTCTTTAATTCAACATTGCTGCGTAGTTGTCCTAACTTGATAGTTTCTTCTTTTTGTTCATTTATAGGAGTAACAGATGGTGTCCCCCCCGTTTCCATCAATTTTTTAGTATAACTTACAGAATTCGAAAGACGAACATCCATACTGGAACCCCCCACGTTAACTTTTCATTTATATTATATCTATCGGTTTTTCTATACATTTGATTAATACGAGAGGTAAAATTATCCTTAGATATACTACAGTGAAGAACGAACAATGTCCGAACCTTATCATTAAGTAAGCAAATACAATGTCGACTAAAAAACAAAAAAATTCATACCAACCTAATGTATCCTCTCGTAAAGTAATCACTTTGTTGCTAACTAGAAGTACAGTTATCATTAGGATTTAAACCTGTGAAGAGAAGTAGTAGATAAGCAGTTCGTTACACTTAAAAGTATTTTCTCAATTAATTGAAATACATTAATGGTCTGATCCTCCATAAGAGTGTCCACCATATTCTGACTAGCATCCTCTACTTTCGATCGAAACTTGCCTAAATTGGCTAAATAACCTTACAGTGAGTTATTATCTTATTGATTGCAGCTTCGTCAAGTGTCATGCAATTAAAGAATACAAGATGCCATTGTTCCCCGCATCTATCACATACATTCAGTACATCTCAAGATCGCCTAATTAGACCCACCCACATACTCCCGCCAACAAAATTCCCTCATTAGGCTATCCCCAATCCCAAGTAGACTCCTTTCTAGGGTTGAAATCCGCTATTGCCTCACCATCCTTTTGTCAGAAAAAAAAATAAGGCTTCCCCGAGAGAAACCCTAAATGTTGACTAACAAAATACGTCTTTTCGATAAATATGATTTATGATTTCAATTTCCTTTAGTTCTGCTAAAAAAAGAGACCCTAGATAGTCTAGGATCTCCTTGTAACTCGTTAAGATTAACGAAGCAATTGAAGTACACCTTGTGGTTGTTGGTTAGCTTGAGCCAACATAGCTTGTGCAGCTTGAGCAAGGATGTTGTTCTTCGTTTGGTTCATCATTTCTTTAGCCATATCCACATCGCGAACACGGGATTCAGCTGCAGTCAGGTTCTCAGAAGAAGCACCCAAGTTGTTGATCGTATGCTCCAAACGGTTTTGGAAAGCACCCAGTTTAGAACGCTCACCAGAAACTTGTTTCATAGCTTCGTCTAGAACTTTAAGAGCATCGTTTGAACCTGACTGTGTTAATAGGCTTACGTCTTTTACCAAATTATTATTTGCTTTATCACCAAGTGTATTAGAACTAACTTCGTTAACATCAATTGTCATACTTTGGTCTTTATTCGCACCGATTTGAAGCGTTGCTCCGCCGCCAGCAACCGTAATGGTTGCAGCATCATTAGCTGCACCTTTAGCAACAAATTCAGCCCCGTGGAAACCTACTGATTGACCTATTCCTTTTACCTGCTCAGAAGCTCCGTTTGGACCAACTACTGTAGCAACAGCATCTACACCTGCTGTAATAGCTTGACCAAATTCAGCAGCATCAGCTCCACCTAAGGCGATCTTTGATGTAGAGCCGAATTCTGATTGATCAAGTTTAACAACACCGGAAGCACCTGCAGTTGCTGAAACTCCAGTAACATCTTTGTACTCATTAATCTTAGCTACAATGTCAGCTTGCGTTGCAGTTTTCATTCCTGAAAAATCGATTTTAGTTCCATTAATAACTAGCTCTTTTGCTGAAACATCAGTAGCAGTAGTAAAGTCAGTTGCACCAGCTGCTGCACTTGCTTTAGTAGCTGCTGTATCAATAGTAACAGTATAATCACCTTTTGCTAAACCAGTAGCAGATGTAATGTCTACTTTAGTTTTATCAGTGGTAGTTCCTGTAACCCCTAGGCTACCATTCAAAAGTTTTTGAGTGTTGAACTCCGTTGTATTAGAAATACGATTGATTTCAGATTTCAACTGTTCAACTTCTTTTTGAATTTCTTTTCTGTCATCTAATGTGTTTGTATCGTTACCAGATTGTACTGCAAGTTCACGCATACGTTGAAGGATACTGTGAGTTTCGTTCAAAGCACCTTCAGCTGTTTGAATCAAAGAGATACCATCTTGCGAGTTACGGGATGCTTGATCCAAACCGCGAATTTGACCGCGCATTTTTTCGGAGATTGCCAGACCTGCTGCGTCGTCACCGGCACGGTTGATGCGAAGACCTGAAGACAATTTTTCGATGTTTTTGCTAGTTGCTGCAGTGTTTGCACCCAATTGACGGTGAGTGTTCAAAGCTGCGATATTATGGTTAATAATCATTTGATATTTCCTCCCTGAAATTAAGTTAGTTCCACATCCATGTGGTAAACGCCGATCCATTAAGGTCGGCCGCCCTGCCGGATCAGCGTCTAATACATATATCGACGGCAAGCACCCAACTGTTTAGAGCAATTCGAAGTTTTTTTGAAATTTCTTGGGTAAATTCTCCAAAATAAAATAAAAAACCCGAGTCTGCGTTCAAACAGTCCCAGGTTCTGGATTTGAGCGTGCTATATGTCAATCATTCATTCTTATTCACATCACGAAGCCGATGGATCAATGCATTCAGATCAGTCTGCTGTGGAGCAACAGACTCACGATTGGCCTCCTGAATTGAAAGGTAAACCTCTTTACGAAAAATATCCACATGCTTAGGTGCAGTGATACCAACCTTTACCGTGTCGCCATCCACGCTTAAGATCGTCAGTTCTATCTGATCTTGGATGACGATGGACTCTCCTTTTTTGCGGGAAAGCACGAGCATATCATCCACCATCCTTTCCATCGATAACTGACTTTTCCTGCAGTAAGGAATGCTTCGTGTGATAAGGTGCTTTATGAAGAACGATCTGTTTAGCTAAACGAGCTGTAGGATTCAATACAATAGGAGCTAGAAGATTAATCGTCGAATGTTCAGTTTGTTCCTTCAGCGTGATAACACAACGAACGACAATCCCATCTTTTATACTTAATTCTTCAGCTTCATCATCCGGCAACTCAAACTCATAGGACGGATAAAAAACAAATGGATCTCCTAACAGAAAGGATAACCCCATGCTTCTAACAGATTGTAGATACCAAAAAGGTGTCTGCTCCATCGCGATTAAAGCAAAGTCGGTTTCTTCATCAAAGCCAGGTAGTCCTTTGGGAAAATAATATATTTGTTCTTCATCTACTTCCAGTTTTCCCCAAGATAGTGTTTCTATAATCAAGTTATTCACTCCTCAAAAGTTTTGCAGCGCAAAACTAGCTTATTACGACATCCTAATACATTATATATAGAACAAAAGCCATAGAGGCGCTTTCCGGCACATCTATAGCTTAAGAAGCTACAATTGAACATTCAATTCTGGTGGAATAAACTGAACAGAAGCGTATTGCTGCATATATATATTTAACTTTCCACGGGTATACTCAATTTCAGGATTACGCCGTTCAACCTGAATATCAATTTTTGAGGCTCTAAATTCGATTTGTGGGGCTCTCGTCTCAAAGTGAATCTCCACATTAGCATACGATGCTGGACCACGTATCTCCGGAAAGGATTGTGGTTCAGTGTCTGATCCGTATACTTCTGCAATCGTATTGCCAGGTTTAAAAAACTGAGCCATCCGATTCCCTTGCTCAACCTTTCGGGCAATTCCCTGAAGGTATAACTGTTGAATGCCAGAATAAATCCGTTTGTTCATATCCAGCATCCTTCCACCGTTATAAGCCTCCCAAGCACTAGACTGATCTATTGTCAGCTCAGGCCTAGTGGATTGAACTGTTAGTTCAAAAGGAGTGGTTGTTACACTAATCTCAGCCTTAGGCTGACTGATCGAATAAGAGCCCGGGTCAGCATCAATACCCATTAGAGCAGGCGTCTGACGAATTTGCAATATCGGCTGCAGCAAAGAGAACCACCTCCGTTATCTGATAAAGTCCACGAGAGTTGTGGAAATAATCTTTGCACCAACAGACAAGGAGGCATTATAGATATTCTCTTGAATCTTAGAGTTCATAATCAAACCCTCATAGTCGGCATCTTCAGTCTTAGCCTGTAAATCCGTTAAGTTAATATTCAAATCACTAAGCCGATCCTGCATTAATTCCACACGGTTGGTTTTGGCCCCTATTTCAGAACGCGCCGTCAGAATTTTTTCCATCCTTGTATCAATTAAACCAAGTTGTGCCGATATTCCTTTGGAATCACCGGATTTCAAGGCAACTGATAATTGATTAATGATTGCAAACATATTGTCAGCATCCCCAGTATTACCGAATACGTCATTACCTGTCGTACTAATAGGCATACGCACGTCTTCACCTACGATAAACTGAATCTGCCCTGTATCCGTAGTAATCGGCTTAGATACATCGTATGTACCATCCGCACCTTTAGCAAAATCATAAGGCTTCGTATTGTATTGCTCACCATTAAAAATATACTTTCCGTTCAGTGTACTGTTAGAAATATCCACCAGCTGTTCTTTCAGCTGCATAACCTCTGCATTGATACTATCTAGAGCAGACTGTGGATTACTACCTGTCGCAGCCTGTACGGACAGTTCACGAATCTTCTGTACAACATCTCCGGCCTGCCCTAGAACTGTATCATTATAATCTAGCCATGAAAGAGCGCTATCTACATTCTTAGTATATTGCTCGTTAGATGAAAGCTCCGCGCGATAGCGCAGGGAATACGTAATTCCTACCGGATCATCGGAAGGCTTGTTGATTTTGCGGCCGCTTGAAAGCTGTAATTGTGTGTCGTTCATCGTACGTGCATTACGGTTTAGGTTGAGCAGAAGCTGTGAATTCATCATGTTAGAGGTTACTCTCAACATACGCTATATCTCCTTTTATCTGCCGACTGTGCCGGTGGAATTAATCAATTTGTCGAGCAGTTCATCAAAAGTAGTCATAAAACGCGCAGCGGCACTATAAGCATGCTGGAATACGAGCATATTCGACATTTCTTCATCCAGTGATACTCCGCTGACAGATTGGCGACGGGAGTTTACCTGCTCTACCAGATAATCTGAGTTATCAGTCTGACGTGCAGCCTCTTGTGATTGAATACCTAGCTGACCCACCATGGAGCCAAGAAGCCCACCAACAGTATTGCTAATGCTACCATCCGGCGTAGTGAATTTACTATCCTTGAGGTTCGTCAATAAAAGAGCCAAGGTGTTATTTCCTTTAACGACCTGCGTATTGCCAGCTGCATCTACAGTAGTACGCAGTGAGGTTGCGAATAAACTAACATCCGCAGCAATTTCCGGATTCAACTTGATCGTTCCAGCCTCACCAGAGGTTACAAAGAAGTCACGGCCGGAGCTTCCATCCATTGCATAACCTAACTTGTGAAGTCCGTTCAAGCCTTTAACAATGGTCTTGGCGTCCTCATACATTGTTGCTCCCTTAGGCATAGCCTGACCTGCAGCCAATGTAACTACGGTGCCATCTGCTTGTGTAATCTTAGTATCAGTAGTCAACACCGTACCTTCAGGAAGATTTGAACCTGCCGGTATTGTAATTTCAACATCACCAGTAGCAATCGTACTAGCCATATCGTTGAGTTGTTTCTTGTAGTCGGTAACATAAGTATTTTTGGAGAAAATCATTCCGTAAGCCTCTCCGCCCTTCAAAGTGCCGGCGGCGTAAGCATTATTAAGAAATGCGCTATCTACGTTCGCAGTAACTTCTCCGCCCTCTACCAGTGGCTGTCCACCCAGAGATACGTTATAACCAGCTTCCGTCTCCACAACGGTAATATTAGCAATCTTGGATAGCTTGTCCGCCATCAGATCGCGTTGATCGCGTAAATCATTTGCCTGATCGCCCATACCTTCGATCTTATAGATCGATTTATTCAAGTCTGCGATAGCGGTCAGGTAACCCTGAGCCTCTTTTGCTTTAACGTCAATATTAGTAGCTAGATCCCGATCGAGATTATCTAATTGCGTGCTCATATAATTCATAGCATCAGTCAAAGATTGTGCAGTTTGTACTACAATCTTACGAGCAGTAGGATCTTCAGGGTTTTTACTAAGGTCAGACCAGGATTTCCAGAAGTTATCCAGTACCGTACGAATACCTGTATCCGATGGTTCATTAACAATCGCTTCTAGTTTAGAGAGGGTATCTGCTTGAAGTTTCCAGTTTCCAAATGCAGAATTCTCACCACGGTACTGATCATCCAGAAACATTTCCCGAATCCGATCGATAGACGAGAATTCCACCCCAGTACCCATTTGACCAGGAACAGTAGATTTATTAAATCCGTACGCTTCAATAGGTAAAGCGGCCTTCATATTAACACGTTGACGGGTATAACCCTCGGTATTCGCATTAGCGATATTATGTCCAGTTGTATTAAGAGCTGCGGTCTGAGTAAAAAGGCTGCGTCTCGCGGTCTCTATCGAGTGAAATGTGGATGTCATGCTTCTTACTCCTCCTTATGTTCTGCTCCAGCAGAACACTTCATCAGTACAATTCTAGCCTCGTGCATCAAAAATCCCCGACCGATTTACGTTATTTCCCTTATCGGACGGACGATGATATGTGATATCCTGATTCGGTCTTCCGACCAGCAGATCCAAAGAATAATCTATAAAAGTAAGCGACTGCTCTATCAGCTTCTGATTAAGCTCATTTGCTTCTTTCAAGCGGTGTAAAGTGCCAGAAAGCTTCTGCTGAATATGCAGCAGTCGTGCCTTGTCTTCAGGGTCAAATATAAGTCTGGACAGCTCAGTTAGGTTCAGGTTCAGGTTGGAACGAATACCCACGCCTTGCAGAACGGTATATGCTGCCGCGATTCGCTGTTCCTCGAGCTGTCCAATCAGTTTCATTAACTTGGACTCACGGTTCAGGATGTCGATTAATGCATCCACCTTGTTGTCCATAATCGTCTGTTTTTTCTCAGCGGCCAGCTCCAGCATTTGGTTATGTACTTCGTCCAGCCGCTCCAATAGTTCTATTAATGTTGTCAATGCCATGGATGGTTTCACCTAATTCTCGGAGGATTGCTTAAAGTAAGGGGCGAGTTTCTCTGCTAGCTTAGCTGCATCTACTTGATAGGTACCTGCGGAGACCTGTTGCTTCAAACTGTCGATCTTAAGTGCACGTTCAGCATCATTACCAGAATTCTGTGCTTGCAAGAGCTGAATTGCTTCATCAGAGATCGAAACCTCATCCTTGCGTGAACTTTTCTTCATTTGTTCCTGCCTTTGCGCGTCGGCGCTGCGTTGATACGGATTAATCGCGTTAATTCGTCCGGTCTCGTTAATTTTCATAACTTCACCTTCCTTCTAATATAAAAAAGCCGATAATCTTTACTAAGTTTATCGGCGTAGACTGAAACATTCTTTATAGCTGCAAACGTTTTTTTGCAGAATTTATAGGCCACGCAGCTTATCTATGGCGCGATATGCGCCGTCTGTTGTCTTTTTGGTAGTATCCTCAGCATCACTTTCCTTGGCGGCACTGGAAAGATCCTTCCTTAGCCGACTACGGCAGCTGTCGCACATATGCCCATCGCGAATCAGTGTTCCACACACCTCGCAAGGATACATCATATTAGGAGCATTAGCTATAGATATCCGGCCCTCTCGAATAAAGCGGGTGATCTCCTTAATCGAAATTCCCGTAGCATCGGACAGTTCTTGGATGTTGGTTCCTTTGTTCTCCCGCAAATAATTCACGCAGATCTCATATTCATGCTCCAGATCTTTGATGCAGGGCTGGCACAAACCCATAAGATTCTTGACAAACAACCGGCCGCACCTTGGACAATTGTCTAGATTCATAACAAGCAGCCGCTCCTCTCCGTACATTCTGTACAATGCATAATATCCTCATGCTCCTAGATTACATGATTGCAGAGAATTCGTCTATGGGACGGAAGAAACGCTATTAAGCGTATGAATCTCCTTAAATAATGAATAGAGGTGTTCACAATCATGCATTTCTCTCTCCTTAGGAACGTGCCCAAGTTAAGCTATAGACCTCAACCGTATAACCATAATCTGAACCCATTTGTTGTATGATCTCAGCGCACGCACGAATGGTACTGCCCGTCGTATAAATATCATCAACAATAATAATCCGAACAGAACGATTTAGAGGTGCCTCCCTTTTCAGCCAATCTGCAAATTGTGCTGTTACTGCCGGATTCTCTGCAAAAGCGTGTTTCATATCGGTCAGGCGTTCCGCTCGGCTCTTAAAGCTTTGTTTTCCGGTATGGTGTGTGCGGATCAGCAGCGGAAACTGGGGAACCTTCCTACGTCTAGACAAGACATCAGCCAGTCTCTCCGCTTGATTAAACCCCCGTTCCATTAGCCGAGAATCACTGACAGGCACTGGCACTAACAAATCAGCAGACCAAGAGCCGTGTTGTATATCTTTTTTATTTTTGAAGCAATGAATGATAGATGATTTCTGAGTTAAAAAAACACTCTGTTTCTCTTCTTTCAAGGTTAGATACGCTCTGTCCAGCATGAGACCAAGTAAAAGGGCGTATCGTTCATTGCCTCGATATTTATACTGACCCAACCATTCCCTCATAACGCTTGTGTAGGCCACTGCACTCCGGTTACAAATAATCGGTGACGGTTCATTACTACGGGAACAGTCAGGACAACCGACATGCCGACCACATTTCAGGCAACGAGGGGAACGTATCCAAGGAATGGATTCTACGCAAGTTCTGCAAACTCCAGGAAATTGTGAGGACCCAGGGTTGCGCTTGCCGCAAGTTAAGCATGGTGTTACTGAAGGGGATAAGAATGCCTGAGATTTAGTTAACCATGAGAACAGAGAATTCATCTCGACACATCCTTACTGATATATCCTTTGCGGCGAGCGATAATGTTCATAGTTCGGATCTGGGAGATTGCTCCACGTTGGGATCGGGTCCATTGTGGAGAGGCAAATACAACACGCCCAGCAGGATCATCTTTAGATCTCCCGGCACGCCCCGCCATCTGAACCAAGGAGGCTTCGTCAAAAAGATCGCTGTCCGCATCCAAAATAAATACATCGCTGCGAGGCACTGTAACTCCTCGTTCCAGAATCGTAGTCGTTACTAATAAGGAGATCGCGCGGCTACGGAAAGCAGTTACCTTCTCTGTCCGGAAGGGATCTTTGGAGGAAGTACCTTCGATGACTACGCCGGGAAAGCTCCGACGAAGCAGAACCAGTAATCCTTCAATATGTGCAATACGCGACACAAAACAAAAGATTTGCGCCTCTCGCTCGAGCGACTTACGAAGCGTATGTATGAGAGATCTAGGTACCATCCCACGCTTTAGGCATGTTTGAACGGATGTCATGGTCAGATGCTGCGGCACAGGCAAAGGATGACCATGGAAACGGACAGGTACTCTAGCATGTGGAAGTCTGCCTGACCGAACCAACCGCTGCATTTCTTGTGGTGGTGTGGCTGATAAGTAGATAAAAGATCCGTTTGCCTTACAGGCTTGTTCGGCAGCATAAGCCAACATAGGATCATTGTGATAGGGGTATGCATCCAGCTCGTCAATGATTACGAGATCAAAACCTCGATGGAAGCGCAGCAGCTGGTGGGTAGTCGCGAGAGTTAAGCGACCACCCACCCAGCGTTCTGCGCTGCCGCCGTAAAGCACGGCGAGAGTCTCCGCCGGGAAAGCTTTGGCGAGTCGCGGAGCGAGCTCGAGTACGACGTCGCGCCGCGGCGTCGCTACGAGCGCCCGCCCACCAGCGGCGAGCACAGCCTCTAGGAGCGGGAAGATCATCTCTGTCTTCCCGGCTCCCGTCACCGCCCAGAGCAGGAACCGCTCTGGGCACGCTTTGGCGGAGCGTTCACGCCGCTCCGCCAGAAAACCCAGCGCAGCGCCAGCGGATCCCGCCTGCGCTGGGCTTAACCCCCACCGGCCTGCGGCCGCGGTGGGGTCAAGGACGGCCGTGCTGCGCACGGCCGGAAGCGCTGCGCTGCGCAGCAGCAGCGCGCAAGCCCGGCTGCGCCCAAGTGCGAGGCAGGCCTCGCAATAGGCGCAGCCCATAAGGCCGCACGCGGCGCATGCCGTGCGGCCGGTCGGGGCGCTGCCGCAGCGCAGGCAGCGCGAAACCGCGCGGCGGGCGACAGCGCCGCGCGACCACACGTGCGGCAGCCTAGCCGCCGCACGCGCCAGAGCGCCAGCACCCGCAGGGAGCTGGCGGGCCCGCGCCCCGTGCGCAGCCGGGGCGTGACTACCCACGGCGGCTGTCAGCTGCAGCCGCCCCTGCAAATGCGCCAGTTGTGCCGCCTGGCGCCAACGACCTGTCAGCGCTGGCAATCCCTCTGCCAGCAGCGCTTCTATTTCCGGTTGCAATAGTGAGCGCCCAGCCACCGCCCACGATAGTTGTTCTGCCTCCGATTCAAGCAAAGCATAATCGAGATCATTTCCTCTGCAATCATTGTTCTTCTTATCCTGTTCTATACATACCTCTCTTTGCTCAGAAAGCCGCCAAAATGAAATCCCATCATAAAGCAATTCTTCCTTCGCAATTCCTCCTACCTCCCTTTCCTCTTTCAACTCAGGCTCAAGGACATTACTCACATATTGCCCCCATTCCTTAGTCCCCCAGCTCCTCATCCCCCCTCTTTGTTTGAAGGAATCGCGTAGCTTCACCGCCCACCCCAGCGGTAGCGCAGGAGATAATAAGACCAGCTTGTCCACCGTTACTAAGCCCCTACCTTGGCTCAACGAGCTAGCGCTGGACCACCACCATATATCTACTGTAAGGTCTAAAGAAATCCATACACTCCAGGTGCCCCTACATTCCAAGGCATATACAGCAGCTCGCATAAAACCCGCCTCCTTAACTCTCACCATTAATCACTCTTGCTTACACCACTTCCCTTACCGTAAACGCAAAAAGCACACTCCCCCATTTCTTGGAGAGTGTGCTTCACCCGTAACTTACATATTTACTTAAGATCTGTCGCGCTTTGATTCGCATCCCCTACTTCCTGCCATCCCCATAAAAGGCAACGAGCCAGACTGCCCTGACAACCGCAAGTCTACCACAATCCCTTGTTGCAGCAACTCTTCTTCACTCACCTGAAAAGTGTACATAGATGTTGCAAGATCGATAGAGCAGCCACTATCAGCCATCCTGGAAACAATTCCAAGGGTTCCATCGCTTGAGCCATCATCCATGAACGTTACTCGAAATCGTTTTCCGGTTAAAAAAGCTTGAAATGTCAGCGCTCGAATGTACCATTCCACAACAGATGCATGATTGCGGGTAATGAAAATATAATGAATCCATTTCACGGACTGCGGTGTCTGCCGCACCTTCTGCCGATTATGCAGCATATGAATAATCACTGCAGCGGATACATAAACAACCGCAATCCATATCAACTGGGCTACCATGGAGATGCACCTCCTCTGTATACCAACACTATATGCCGGCTTTAAAAGGTCGGTGACTGCCCAGAGTTCCTATCAAGCATAAACGCCTTCGGCGTCCTTGAAAGGACGGTAAGCGTTTAAGCGAGAAATATAAGACATAAAGTATGGTGTGAAACTTATACTTTCTTATATTTTATAGAAACAAGCTGTGCTCTCCTTGATTTGATTCCTATATGTAACGTAAATCTGTAGATATTTTTATAAAGTTACCCAACCATATTTGATCGAGTTAATTACAGCTTGCGTACGATCATCTACTTCCATTTTTTGCAAAATGCTACTCACATGATTTTTGACCGTTTTTTCACTAATAAATAAATACTCACCGATCATTTTATTACTCTTACCTTCCGCCATTAGGCGCAGAACTTCCGCTTCACGACGTGTTAGAGGATTGTTGTCACCGGCTACAAATTTAACACCGGCTTCCTTCACTACTGTATCCGCAGCTACTCCAGTCTCATTAAGGTAAGTCATGCGCCGCAATTGATTGATTAGCTTTCCGGTAACCTTTGGATGGATAAAGGCGTGCCCCTCACAGACCGAACGGATCGCATTAATAAGGGATTCGGCCTCCATATCCTTCAGTAAATAACCATTGGCCCCTTTACGAAGGGTTTCAAACACATAACTCTCATCATCATGAATCGATAAAATAATAACCTTAACCTCCGGGAACATTTCCCGCAGTTTTTGAGTAGCCTCCACGCCATTCTCAATAGGCATATTAATATCCATCAGTACGATGTCTGGTTTAGTTCCGTTACAGAACTCCAATACCTGGATACCGTCACCACATTCACCGATGACTTCGATATCCTCCTCCATATTCAAAATACGTTTCAGCCCTTCACGAAAAAGCTGATGATCATCCGCCAAAAGAACTTTAATGGGCGTCTTAGTAGAGTTTAAGTTCTCCATCACATTACTCCTTCCCTTTCTCCACGTTCGTCGGAATGTGGATCACGATTGTTGTCCCCTGATTCTCGGCTGATATGATTTCCATTCTGCCTTCAAGCAGCTCTACACGTTCCCGCATACCAACTAGCCCGAAGCTTTCACGATTGCCCTGCGGATTCTTTAATTTCTGCACATTAAAACCTAATCCATTATCCTTAATCACAATCTTAATTAACTGCGCTTGGTAAGTAATCTCTACCAATACGAAACTCGGGTAGGCATGTTTAGCTGCATTAGACAAAGCTTCCTGGACCAATCGGTATACCGCTGCCTCCATGGCTGAAGATAGTCGATGTTCCTGACCTCTGGTTTCCAAGGTCGTCCTCAGCTTCGTCTTCTCCTCAAAATCATGCACATATTTCCGCAAAGTCGGAATTAATCCCAAATCATCGAGAGCCATCGGTCGTAAATTAAAGATGACCTTACGCATTTCTTCCAGGCTGTATCGAACCTGTCCTTTCAAATCTATTACTTCGTCCTGCACCAACCCAAATTCCTGCTTTACCAGCATTCTTTCTACAATTTCCGTCCTAAGGACTAGATTCGCCAGCATTTGAGCAGGACCATCATGAATTTCCCGGGCAATTCTCTTCCGTTCTTCCTCTTGAGCCAGGATTATCTTGAGTCCTATCATCTGTCTGTTCTTCGCAGATTCGACAATTCTCGTCACCTGACCTAGTTCTCCCGACAAATATTCGAGCACTACGCTCATTTGCGAACCAATTGACTCTGCACGTTCTACAGAATTTTCGACACTGCGCACTCGCATTTGTAATTCATCACGTCTTGATCGAAGATAGACCTCTCTCTCACGCGTCATCATGAGTTCGAGCTGTAGCTCCGTAGCCTTCTCATAGGCTATACGAATATCCTTCTCTGAGTAGCGGACAAAGTCCCGGCTGACCTCTGTCAGCCGGATTCTGGAGCGGTGATACTGCAGCTCTAGTTTGTCTACCTTTTTCAATGTCTCATCCGTTTCGTCCATGACCCGCTGCAGTTCTTTGTTGAGTGCAGCAAGTTCATCACGCGCAACCTGCAATATTTCAAAAATCTGATACTTGCTGCTCTCCATCACGTCGATGGTATTTTTAATGACGCGATCAATCGCATCGGCTTGAAATTCCACGGATGCTTGCCCCTTTTCTATCGAATCGTTTTAAAGGTTTTCCTTTATATTAACATATCACGATTCGATAGTTACGGTCTTCGTTTTCTGTTCCCATTTTACAGTTAATCCTAGCTGTTCAGAAACTAGTCTTAACGGTACTAAAGTCCTACCTTGCAAAATGATAGGTGCTACTTCAGCACTCTGACGTTTACCATTCAGCAGATATTCTTTTTTATTTACGGTAAGATCCAGTGCCTTGGCTCCGCGTAATACCATGATCTTCTTATTCACCTGATCCCAAGTAGCGCTGCCTCCGAAAGCATCTAGTACATACCGAATTGGCACATAGGTACTGCCGTCTTTTACAATTGGAGCTACATCAATAGCTTTCTTATTTCCATTTACAGTCATTGCTTTCGAGCCAATGCTCATAGAAGCCGTACCTTTTGGTAAGCCCGCATCACTGGAAAGTGAAGGCATTGTAAAGGTGATATTATCAAAGGCAACTGTACCTGTCTTCGCCCGTTCATCTTGACCTTCCTCTACATTGACTACATAAAGTCTCTTCAGCGTAGCTGGGAATTTAATACCTGAGCCTGACAAGTCGATGTTAATGTTCTTCCAACCGTTCCAATCGATAATCTTTGCAAGATCTACATAAGCTGTAGCTCCGCTGTTGTCTACAAACTCAGCACGCAGCCAATTCAAGCTCATATCTCCCATCACATCAACCGACATCGAGGTTGCAAGCGCTGGAACTGTTTTTCCACTTGTACCATTAAGCTGGGCATAAGCATACATTTTTCCGCTTCCAGCCGTCATATCATAACTGAGTGACAGTACCTTAGAGCCTACTCTTTCGGCTGTTCCATCAACTATTGCTGCAGTACCCTGTACCGCTGGAACATTAGTCGTAAAGTTGATTGGATAGCTTACCTTCTCAAAATCTTCCCATGTTGTAGCCGCTGCTGTCGATAATACAACCACTGCACTAAATCCATCATAACGAGCAATAGCATAACCTGTAGTTACCCCTGCATCTACAGAGTTTACAGTAAGCTTGCCATCTTTCACGGCTCCCTTAAACCCTACAAACTCCCACTTCAGGGCTGAATCTGGAACATTAATAGTTGCTCCACTCTTCGTAGCTGCCGTAACAGGCACAGACACAGTGGTTCCGGCTGTCAGCGGTGCTGTAGCTGTACCTACACTCATACTGGACAGATCATTGCCACCCAGAACTGTAACGGTTGTAGAGGCGCTTGCCGAGCCACTTTTAGCTGTTAAGGTGACGGTACCTGGCTTCACTGCCGTAACTTCTCCTGCATTTACAGTTGCGCTTCCTCCACTAGATACCCAAGTAGGATTACCTGCCGCTACATCAATAGGGTTGTAGTAAGTGTCATACCCTTTTAAAGAATACGTAGCCTTTTGGCCAACTAGCAATGCGGAACTTCCACTAATCTTGATTCCCTTCACTTCACCTTGAGGTGCGTTAGTATAGACACCAAGCGCATTAACGATGCTACGTTGCTCTGTGCCATACTCTGTATTAAACGTGAGTGTAGTCGAGGTTTCGCCGAGGGGCCGGTCTACCATCGTTGTAGAGCCGCCTCCATCGAGATTAAGACCCTTCCAGACTCCAATATTCGTCATAAATGATTGCAGTTCGGTTAAAGACATTCCTGAACTATTGCCGTTTTTTTCAGCCGCTATGATATATACATAACGTCCATCCTGTGAGTAACCTAAAGCCGTACGTGCACGATAGCCCCCAATGCTGCTAGTTGATCGCGAAAACGTTGCTGCTTTCCCGTTATTTACTAGAATTGTATGTCCGCCGATCATCGTTTGCAGATTCGCAGGATCGAGCGATTGCTGAGTAGTCTTGGATTTCAAAGAATACTCGCTGGTAACAGGTTGTCCTACTGCCAAATGCGCAGTAACATATCGTGCGGCTAAGCCATGTGCCCGTAAAATATAAGCTCCCTTAGGAACCGCCGTAGGAAGTGCAGCATTCTCTGAGATTTGAGTAACTACACCATTCTCAACAAGTACCTCAGTTGGAGTGGTAGAGCTATTTTTAGGACGATCAAGAGCAGTCCATACATCTGTGTAGATATACATAGCATTAGCATGACTATAAGTCGAGCTTCCGCCTTCAGGGCTATAAGCACCTTTATTGATACCGGAGATCTCAAACTGTGCGCCATCTGGTGCGGTTACCATCCCCTCGAAGCTGTACTCGTCAATAATAGGTTTACGATCTTTTGTCACTGCAAAGGCATACATTCCATTCAATTGTGAAGGGGTAGACACCAGTACTCCACCTGATACTTGTCCACCGATTGGAGCACCCTCACCGCCTGTATTAAAATAATCTCCATTTACAGCAGCTACGGCTCCAGTTTCCTTAGCCATTCCACCAGTACTTTGCCGTGTAGTCAGGTTTCCGCCTTTACCCGTCATCACATCTAAAGAAACATATGGGTTGTTAAGATCTACTCGAATAACATCCGCAAGCCCAGAAGCACTCGCTCCAGAACGTGTAGTAGTATATTTATATTTCATCATAATGGCGCCCGAAGTAATCACTTCTTCTCCCAGCTTACTTACTTTAAAAGGAGCTGTGGCTGCAGCTGCGATTGGTGCAGACCCCTGACCAAACAGCATCATACCTTCACTGCCGATTACCGGCATAATCCATAACACACCAGCCAATGAAGCAGCAATCCACTTTTTAGTGGAAGATAATCTTATTCCCCGTACAACATCGCTACTCTTCTTCTCCATGAAAACTTCATTCATTTCAACGTAACTCTCCCATCTCTTTTGTACTCTATCAGTCCATATCAATGTCTGGAAACTGGTTCCTATTTTTCTAGTACTCTTTTAATAGACTGAAAATAAGCCAAAAAGTTGCGAAATTGAGAGATTTCAAGCTTTATAGAGTCGAAATTGTCATAATTAGACGACAAAAAAAAAGCCCGGCATAATTGCCGGACTTTACCAATTGATTCTTTGGTTACAAGAGTTGTTTACAGGTAATCTGCCTGTTTCAGCATCCGCTGCAGCATCACGGCAGCTTGAGCACGGGTGGCATTGCCCTGAGGCTGGAACTCACTTGCTGTCATGCCCAAAATTATCCCTGATTGCACTGCCTTGGCGACGAACTCAGCGCTTTGATTCTGAATCTTCGACTTATCCTTGAATTTTGCAAGCGTTGAGGCAGAAGTACCGCTTAGCGTAATAGGATGATTGGTATATTCCATCGCACGGATCATCATAATCGCCATCTGCTCGCGTGTTATATTATCATTCGGACGGAAGGTCCCGTCCGTATTCCCTGTAATAACTCCTGCTTTAGCCGCTGCACCAATGTAGTCTCCAGTTTGTGTGGAAGGCTGCACATCCCGGAAGCGTTGCGCGGTCTCACGATCTCCCAGCAAACCTAAACCGCGACTAAGCATAACAGCAAACTCAGCACGGGTAATTTTTTTCTCTGGATTAAATGCACTACCGTAGCTGCTATCTATAATATTCTTAGCGGTAAGTTCAGCAACAATCGCATTGCTCCAATGCTTACCCATATCCGTAAAGGTTCGGGTGGACAAAAAGGTCCCTAATATCTGATTACCAGCGGTACGAGCACGGATAACCGTATAGTTGCCGACCGTACTGACTTTTGTAGGTAGATAAGCCGCATCGTAATAGGAGAGGTCTAATCTGGCCGCAGATGTTTGCGCACTATTTAATGAAGAAGTAGTACGTACGGTATATTCTCCTGGTACTGTCAGTGCCTTGGCATTCGCATAATTATCACTAATTATTGCTGTCACCCGGACATCCATAAGACTTGTAATGGTTCGCATCCCCATCGTTTGTAGCTTTTGCTCAAAAGGTGTAAATGTGCCTGCTGGAACTTTATCCAAGCGGAACACAAGTGAAATATTTTTACTATCTGAGATCAAGCTACTTGCAAGTCCGCTCATATCAATATCATTGAGTCCCACACTAAATAGGTTATCTCCATGTCGAATCATAAACTTTGTATTTTTATTACGGTTCACCGCGTCGAGCAATGGTTTTAGCGGAACGGTCACAAAAGCTGCTTGTTCCGTGGAAGGAACCTCAAATGCCAAAATATCATTATTCATCTTAGACAGATATTCATAACTGGCAGCTATTCGATCTGCATTTAAAGTATATCTTTTTAGAGACTGATTATATAAAGAGCGGTCATCCACAATTTGCGAAGAATCACTCTTTAGTAGTGCATACTCTTTACCAAACTCACTCGTTGCAAGTGTTCCTAGATAGGATGGACGATTTCCAGATCCGGTTGTCACGCCTGTCAGATTCTGAACTGACAGTGCAGAGAATGACGACAGTACATTACCACTGAAATCCTTAATCGTACCGGCACCAGACATATAGGATAAGTCCACTGTTTGGCCGGTCTTTACAACAGAGGATAACGTTATTTTTAGAATATTGCCGGAGATATAGTAGGATTGCACACCCAAGCTGCTGCCATCTGCTCTAACTCCAAACTGATTGGCGTAGAGGGAACCGGATGCTTGCATATTCTTTGCAAAAGTAACAGTTAGCTCGTCTCCTGAAACGGTCGCTGAGTTAATCTCCGGTATGGTAGTACCGCTGTTTTCTGAGATGGATACAGGCTGTAGGTTAATATATGCTGCCCGATTGCCATTCAAATCGCTTATCCCGGCAGAACCAGGCACATAAGATATGGTCACATTCTGATTAACTGTCAGCGCAGTCTGAAGCGTTAAAGTAACCTGAGTGCCGCTAACCGATACATTAGTCACATAATTAGGCGTGCTGCCCACTAACACAGAGAACTGACTATTCAGCGGGAGACTGGTTGTAGACAAGCCTTCATTATAATTCAGAACGATCTTAGTGCCGCCTCCGGTTGCACTTTGGAACACTGGCGGAATGGTATCGTTGCTGTTACGGATATTAAAATCAGTAAAGTCCGCAATATTTTGTCCATAAGAATTCTGCAAAGGATACGAACCTGCATAATAGGACACCCGGACGTTCTGTCCATTTGATGCTTCACTACTCAATGTTAAGTATACTGTACTGCCGCTGGAACTTATCGAGTTGACTCCAAGTGAGCTTCCATCTGCAATCACTGAGAACTGGTTATGTGCGTAATAGGAAGCCGGTTTTAATGTATCATTAAAATTCAACACTACGGATCTACCCGTGATTCTCCCGTCTTTAGGTGTCGGCATGGAGGACTCGATAGAGTTCGTAATCTGTTTAGAGCTAAAAGTGCTCGCTGCATTTCCGCTTGGGTCTTGAATTGTCCGCAGTCCGCCATTATAGCTGACCTTCACAATCTGCCCAACAGCTACTCCTGTACTCAATACCAGATAAGCGCTGTCTCCTTGAATATAGACACTTTCAATCGCTCGATTCTCGTCATTGACCGTAACTCCAAAGCTTGAAGTCAGCAGCGCTATGGATGAATTGAGCGTCTCATTATATTTCAGACGAATGGTTCGGTTATTCTCAAGCTGTGCAGATGTGAGCTGTGGAGCTGTTTTGTCCAGAGACAAGGTCTTGAAGCTCCATGAATTTTTACCGCTTAATCCTTCATATAGAACGTTAGCATCACTTGCATCTACAAAAGCCCCTTTGGCAATGTCAATGTAATACGTTGAATCACTATCTAACGCTACGGAAGGTGTGATGATATATTCTTTAGCTGTGCTGGTACTCCGAGTAACGTTAACCGGCACCTGAGATCCCCCACTTTTATATAGAGCCACACCACTAGCCACAGCGCTGTTGTAATTCACATCCCGATTAAACGCGATCGAAAAGGATCTGTTATTCGCTATAGATTCACTTCGATCAGATGGATTCAATGCACTTACGCCAAGTCCAGTCAAAGATACCGTTGTGAAGGTCCAAGTGTAAGCGCCCGAGGCAGGAAATACATTTCCATCTTGGTCATAAAAAGCACCTTGGGGGATGGTAACTGTATATTGCGTGCCATTTAGCAGAGGTGAGGCTGCTGATGCCGGATTCAATGTTATGGTTCTACTGCTTCCTCCAGTAACCGCTGGCGAGTTCACATTAAGCCATCTCGTTCTAGCATCGTTAGCAGCCCCTGGGGACACCGTAATCACACCTGATGCAGGCATCATAGGACGGTCAAAAGTAAGCTGTAGCGCTCCTGTGGTAGATACACCACCTGTACCATTAGCCGGTGATGGAGTCATCGGAATCTCAGCTACACCTTTTGTAGAAAAACTCCATACATTCCCGCTAGAAATACCAGAAAATGTTCGATTATCTACATCTTTAAAAGCGTAGGAATCAATGAGAACATAATAATTCCCTCCGGCTCCCAAGGCTTTATCCAACGATAATTTAACTGTTGTAGAGCTAGCATCAGTTTGAACGTTAACTCTGGTGTCATCATCCTTAATTCTGAACTCTTGCACTGTTGTATTATCTGCTGAGGACAGGACTCGGATAGAGCCTCCACCTTTTAACAGCTGCTTATTTAGTGTCAGACTAAGTTCCTTTAAACTCCCGGCATCTACTCTTGCATTACTAGCCGGTGTGAAGTTACCTGCGGTAATAGCCGTATTACTCTCAGGAGCAGTGGTAAATGCCCATGAAGTAAGCCCTGATTCATTCCCCTCATTATCTTTGAACAATCCTTTGGGAATTGTAACCGTGTATGCCTTATTCGGAGTAAATTGTTGGTTTGGACCTAACTTAAGCTCGTAGTCTTTTGAACTACCAATTAAACCATAGCTACCAATAGGAATCGTTACAAAAGGTGCACTATCCCCCTGTCCCGTGATGGTAATTTCTCCAGCCTGTGGGTTGACTTGACGGTCAAAGCTTAGTTTAAGAGATGATCCTATATTTACATAGGTTGCTCCAGGTGCTGGTGACACGCTTATGCCAAATTCCGCTGCAGCATGCACTGCCGATATTCCGATTCCAATAGAAGGATACCCTGTTCCAAGTACCAGTTCTCCCGCTAGAAAAAGCGCCGTCCATATTGAAATTTTTCTTTTCATGCCGTGATAGACTCCTCTCAAACCATACTAACGTCTTTATGTATATTCTTATATTTCGGTTAAAGGGCTTACAAAGTTTAGTAGTCTACTTCTCTATGATTAGAATCAACCCTAATTCTGTTCATTACATAAAAATAGCCCGCACAGTCGACACTAAGTGCCAACTTGCGGGCCTAACGTATTATAAGAACGTATGATTAACTACAATCCAGCCTGATCTCTGAGTAATTCCGCTTTATCTACGCGTTCCCATGGAAGATCTACATCTGTACGTCCAAAATGGCCGTATGCTGCAGTCTGTCTATAGATTGGCTTACGCAAATCAAGCATGGAGATGATCCCCGCAGGGCGAAGGTCAAAGTTGTTGCTGATCAGTTGAACCATCTTTTCTTCACTGATTTTACCTGTTCCGTATGTATCCACATTAATCGAGACAGGAGTAGCCACACCAATGGCATAAGCAAGCTGAATCTCACATTTATCAGCCAGACCTGCAGCCACTAGATTCTTCGCTACATAGCGAGCTGCATAGGCAGCGGAACGGTCCACTTTAGTTGGATCCTTACCAGAGAATGCACCACCGCCATGACGAGCATATCCGCCATACGTATCAACGATAATCTTCCGTCCAGTCAGACCGGCATCCCCTTGAGGACCACCAATAACAAAACGTCCGGTTGGGTTAATAAAGTACTTGGTTTCGGAATCGAGTAGTTCCGCAGGAACAACCGGCATAATTACATGTTCTTTAATATCAGCCTGAATTTGTTCAAGAGAGATTTCCTCCGCATGTTGTGTGGATACTACGATAGCGTCCACGCGTACAGGCTTCTCATCTTGATATTCAATCGTAACTTGAGTCTTTCCGTCAGGACGCAGATATTCCAAAGTTCCGTTCTTACGAACCTCAGACAAGCGACGAGCAATACGGTGAGATAAAGCGATCGGTAGCGGCATCAGTTCTGGTGTCTCATTCGTAGCAAAACCGAACATCAAACCTTGATCACCCGCGCCAATATTTGCCGTTTCTTCAGCCACTTGTGCTGGATCACGGTGCTCTAGTGCAGAGTTTACACCCTGAGCAATATCAGCTGACTGCTCATTAAGTGAGCTCAACACTGCACAAGTATTATAATCGAAACCATATTTTGCACGTGTGTAGCCAATTTCTTTAATGGTGTTGCGTACGATGGCAGGAATATCTACATACTCAGATTTGGTACTGATTTCCCCGATCACCAAAACAAGACCAGTTGCTACTGCTACTTCGCAGGCTACACGTGCATTTGGATCATTAGCTAAAAATGCATCCAATACCGCATCGGAAATCTGGTCACAGATTTTATCCGGATGCCCCTCCGTCACGGACTCAGAAGTAAACAAATGACGCCCTTTAATAGACAAGTATAACAACCTCCCTTATGGTTAGTCTGACACTGTATAAGGAGTTCCTTTATAATCACACAGGCCAAATAAAAAAACTATAAAACAAAACAACTCAGAAGCCTGTTTCTTTTTATGAAGGATGATTGCAGTATTTCATGTTTATATTCACTAAACTCTTCAAAAAATGAACCTTTCCCATATGGAAAAGGTCTAAGGCTTTCCTCAAAAGTCATATTATCTTATTTGGGAGGTGGTGTCAATTACTCCGAAACCCCTCCAACACAGTATAAATATTGATTTCGCCGTATGAAAAAGCAATATCAGATAGGATATATAAGAGTCCCTATACCCTGATATTATTGAAAAAGAGACTGTTCGGCTTGCTTAATGAGTCTCTTCGTGATTTCTCCGCCAACAGAGCCATTATCTCTTGAACTAAGATGTCCAAGATACTGGCTACGGCCAGAACCACTACCTCCGATTGCCCCTAATTCAGAAGCAAACTCAGTGTCTGCTCCGCCTCCATAATGCGCTCCATATAAACCAAACTCAGCTGCAATCTCATATTGCATTTGCTTCAACATTGCCCGACTTTCCGGTACCACTGTACGATTGTTACGTGCCATGTTACAGCACCTCCTGTGAATTTGTAAGATTACAGGAATATTGTGCGTCCAATATCTACTCTTCAATCGCGCCAATGATTTGTAACTTTGGAAATCAGTTTGAAGGTATGATCAAGTACTTTTAAGGGCATTATGAATATATAATTACAAATTATTTCAGTGTATAACCACCGCGAACCATGACAACAAGGCCAAGGGTTTGTCCTGTTTGGACAGTAATACCACGACCATCGCGAGGGAAGGATAATAAATGGTTAGATGGCGCAGCTACTCCATTTGCAAGATCTTTACCATCTGTTAAATCAGCCACACCGTTTGCATCTTGAGAGTAGATAACCGCTTTACCTGCACGAACAATAAATTCAGCACCTGCGGAAGCAATTAGAGTTTGACCTGGCTTTACATCGACAATTACAGATTCATTGCCACTAGTAGTTGGAGCTGTTGTTGCTGTTGGAACTGAGCTAGGACTCGGAGTAGCTGTAGCTACTGGAGCTGTACCTGTACCACCTGTAAGTGCTTTCTGAATTTGCTGATCTACATAGCTTTTGGTAACTACTGGATCATCTGCTGTGCCAGGCTGTGAACCAACACCTGCACCTTCAGCAGTAACATTCAACAGTGATCCAGCCCATACACCACCAGCCAGTAATACAGCAGCTGTTGTTACTTTCCAAACCGATTTCAATGAAGTTCCTCCTCATGAGTGGGGATAAATGCCTATAAAAAAAGAATAGCCTCCGAAGAGGCTATTCTTGCTTCGTAAAGGAAGCTAATTATCTTACAGTTTGTTTGTTACCTTTAACAATTGTAAGACCATCTTTGTCAGCAGATTTAGCATTTTCCTTAACTTCAACAGTAAGGGAATCAAGAGTGTTCAAATCAGTGATGTCTTTACCGTCAACTTTGATTTGCAACAATACTTTACCTTCTTCGCTACCAGAACCAACAGTCGCTTTTACAACTACATTTGCTGATGATGGCTCAGAACCATTCAATCCTGCAACGACAACAAAGTCTGAAGGATCAACACTTGTAATTTTATTTGAGAATGTCAATGTCAGGTATGCAACATTACTGTTAATAGCTGCTTCAGTCAATTTAGGAGCAGTTGTGTTCTTAAGCTCATGAACTACCGAAGCAGAAGCAGTATTTTCCATTCCGTTGCCAGCTGCATCAGAGATACCAACAACTTTGAATGTGTAATCTTTAGTTTCTGTAATTCCGCCTACTGGAATGAATACTTTCACTTGAGCAGAAGTTGGTTTAGTAGCAGTACCTACAACCGTAGTTGGATCAATAACTGCGTAAGAACCAGAAGGTAGAGCAGCACCGTTCAGGACATAGCTGCTAGAATCACGAAGCGAAGCTACATTCAAACCAATGTTATCAGTAGCTGTTACTGTAAATTGGTGGTATCCAGCTTCTGAAGAAGCAGCTGTGTACACTACAGAAGTAACAGTAGGTCTCTTGTCATCGTTGGCATTGATTTTTTCAGCTGTAAGAGCAACTGTTGCTGCGCTAGAAGTATTAGGAGTTCTTGCTTTATCCTTCACCAAGCCAGCAGTAATGCGAACTGTGTAGTCTCCACCCAAAGTAGTGCTAGTCTTAACAGTTACTTTCGCACCTTTTACAGTCATGTCAGCTTGAGTAATTGGTGAACCAACAACAGTACCTGTGGATTCATCAATGATGCTAACAGTACCAGTTGCAAGTACAACATCTTCACTGAAAGTCAATACAAGACCACTAGAACCGTAAGTAGCAGATACTACAGTTGGAGCAGTAGTGTCTTTAACAAAAGTAACTGCTTGAGTCACAGTGGCTCCAAGTGTGTTACCCAGTGTATCACGAACAGATGCTGCGAATGACAGTGTACCAGTGAAAGTTCCGGATGCTGGGAAGTTGAAGGCACTAGGTACTTGCAATTTAATTGTGTCGCTATCGTCAGTTGTAATAACATTCATGTTACCAACTTTGTCGCCGTCAGCTTTCAGCAAGGAAACATTACCCTTGAAGGATGCAGCGTTAACTTTTTTGTTGAATTTAACTTTTACATAGTTGTCACTCTCAGGAGTAACGCTAACGATCGTTGGAGCAGCTGTATCAGCAACTACAGTTACACTTGTTTTAAGTGTGCTTGCAACGTTGCCAGCAAAGTCAGTAACTTTGTTAAGTACTACATCATTAGCTGTACCAGTTTTCAGTGCAGTATTTGTAGTCAATTTAAATGTATCAGCGGATTCCTTCGATACAGCTACAGAAACACCGTTAATAGTAGCAGTAAAGCTATATTGTTTTACTGGCTCGCTGAATTGTACGAATACTTCTTTAGTAGATTCTTTAGCTACGGCATTAATAGCCTTAACTGTAGGAGCTACTGTATCAGCAACTGTCAACAATGTAGTGTAAGTAGCAACTTTAGTTCCAGCTGATGTCAGAACGCTGTCACTTACTACTACTGTGTATTGACCCTTCAAGTAGTCAGTATCAACTTTGTCAAGAGTGATTGTCAACTCGGTGCCAGCTTCATTCAAGCTTGCAGCTGAACCAACAACAGTTACAGCAGTTCCGCTTACAGGTACTACCTTAACAGTGTCAGCAAGCAATTTACCATCTTCAATCACAGAATCAGCGCTAATTACACGGTTGAATTTAACAACCACTTGTTTAGCGTTTGGAGCTTCTACGGAAAGAACCTTAGGAGCTGCCAAAGTTACTTTAGTTGTGTAGTCGTGGTTGTTGTGTTTGAAGGAAATTGAAGTTTCAACGCCTTCTACAAGTGCTGTAGTCAAAGTTACAGTAGTAGTAGTTTTGTCAGAGAAAGTTACAACTACGCTAGTTGGGCTTACTGCTTCTGCAGAAGCTACAGTAGGAGCTGCTTTCAATTGATCAACTGCATATGCTGTTTCAACTACCAAAGAACGGCTAGCGTTAGCTTTGAAGTTAGTGTCTTTAGCAATCAGACCAGCATCGATTACTGCTTGAGCATAACCTTTAGCCCATGCAGATGCACTGTTGTCGCTTGTTGCTGGTGCTTCAAGTTTCAAAGCGCGGAACAATACAGCCGCTACTTCTTCAACAGTTACTTTACCGTTGTAGTCGAAGATACCTTTAACAGTATCTTTACCTTGCATCAAGTTAGCTGCAGTAACAGCTTCGATGTAAGGAACTGCCCAGTTACTAGCGTTGTAACCTTTGTCTTTGTAAGACAATTTGTTAGTTACTTCAGTAAGATCGAACAATTTAGTAACGATCTTCGCGAATTCAGCGCGAGTAAGATCTTTTTCAAGGTGAGCTTGACCATCTGGGTACCCATTGAGAATACCTTTTGCTGCCAAAGCGTCAAATTTTTGTTGCGGAGTTGCAGCTGCGTCACCAAACGCTACAGAGGCAAACATCGAGAATGCCATTGCTGTAGATAATGCTACGGATAAAATTTTCTTCATAACCTTTTTTTCTCCTCCTTGGACGTTCATAAACTGAGATTTTTCTTTAGTTGAGTAGCTCGTGTCACTCATTAGCCGATGCACCCCCTTTCCAGAGTTGAGCAAATTAAGTATAAATAATGTCTGTGACGGGTATCACAGAAACTGGTAAACAATGATCAGGACATGACAATACTAGATTCCTAATTATACCTAAGTATTATACAATGTGCCTCAAGTCACGTAAAGCTAATTTTTCCATTTTGTTAAATTGGCTTTACCACCGGTTAATTTCAACTGCCTGTGTAAATGACTCTACACCTTAAACGCAGAAGATTTGGAAAAGTTGCGGTTTCTCAAAAAAATTATTTTCTTTTTTTGTTTTCCGGTACAATCCCAATAGAAGATACATATGTATGTTCTACTAACTATTGTTAATCATGGGTTGCCACGGAAAATAGTATACCATAGTCGTTTTCTAAACGTCATTATGCAATATTTACTAAGTATCATTAACACTAGTGCCATTTATTTAAACATTCCTACAAAATTTGAGTATAAAGGGGCGAAAAGACCTGATTACTCACATTCACCGTAGGCTGTTTATATGGCAACTCCCCTTCTGAGCTTCAGCTCTTAAAGCTACAACCTAAAAACCTTCGCTTATAGGTTCGATCAAACATGTCCTTTCTTGGTTCGCCTCCTGGTTCATTGCTTTGATGATTCGTAAGCTGATGGCTACTACTTACCTCACCACTCGGAGATCCGCCCTATAGATAGCATCATGATGAACGCAACAAAAAAGCGCCGTTGCCGGCGCTTGCTTCTATTACAGTAGGGTCTAACGAATCTTCATAGATAACTGGATCAATTCCTGACGCTTTTCAGGACTTGAGTTTACATTGTCGTACATTGCATCAATAGCTGCGCGATTCTCGCGGTAGCTCTTTTCATGCTTAATTGTAGTATGAGACCATTCGATCAGAGCGTTCTCAGCAACGACAAGCTCATTGTAAGAATCATGGAATCCTGTAGCTTGCACAAGTTCCTCCATAACCTCCTGTGTAATCTCCTGTAGTGCCCGCTTAGCCGCAATTTCCTTTTCTAACACTTTTGCTCTATTCTCAAACATATTCTTGGCTTTCATGTAATCCAACTGTGCTTTTGCTAAAATCGGTTTCATGGTTGGCTTTCACCTTTCAGAAAATAATATTTTCTACGTTATTGTATCGTAAATCTAAGAAGAATACAAAATATATGTCTTTGGTAATTGCTCTCATTACATTAAAACACCGGTCTGCGAATATTTTTTCGCAGGCCGGTGAACATTTTTTTGCTTTAGTTAAAGTTCTTCGGGAAGATGCTTGTACTCTTTTGCAAGAGCGCAACTGTAATCTTTCCAGCCTCCGCTCTAGTCAATTTACCCTTTGGATTAAAGTTATATACGGGTTTCTTCTGTCCTGTAACCGTCACGGCGCTTCCTTCCATAATCTTAGCCTTAGATACAGCCTCAATTGCAGGGCGTGAATAGAAATCCATACTGCTGGTGTCCACAAATGATTTACTTAGGTTTGCCAAGAGCTTATTGTCATTCAAAGACATCTTCAGCTTCAGTGCCCTAGCGATCATTACTGCCGCTTGTTCACGTGTTAAGGCTTGGTCAGGCCCAAAGAAGCCGTCACTTAGTCCTGTAACAATACCGGCCCTAGCGGCAGTCTCGATATGCTTGAAATCCCAAGTGGCTGAAACCGCTTGTGGCACAATATCGAAGAATGTTTGCTTATTAGCATCATAGTTCAAAGGAATACTCAATGATTTCACCAGCAATGTGGCGAATTCACCACGTGTTGTTAAATCATCTGCACCGAATGCATCTGCACGAAGATTCGTCATGAATCCTTTAGAGTACAGCCCATTCATAATATTCCTACCCCATGGGTGATTCGTAATATCAACAAATCCACGACGCAGTTTCATAACCGTATAATAACCAAACTCATCAAACGGAACGGTAATGGTATGTTTCTTAGTATCGACTATACCACCTACGTTTTCCCATTTTCCTGAATCAGTATACCGGAATACTGTAATTGTTGATCCCACTTCATCTACGATGCTGGAGTTAAACGTAAGTGTCAACTCCCCGCGTTGAGAAGGTACGATTTTTCGAGTCTGACTGTACTGTGTAAAATAACCTGTCTTTCCGCTACCATCTACAAAATGCGGAGTAACCCCATTGGTCTCAACATTAACTCCGTCTTCTCCTAGACCACCACTAAGCCAGTAGATATCGGATACTCTAGAAAAGTTATTCGTGGAGACGGTTGATGTGAAACGCAGCGCAAGATCCTGAGGGATTACAAGTTGACCTCCCCCGCCTTCTGTTCTGTCATCGCTACCAGTGACGTTAATAATATTTCCGTAGTCATTCTTACGTTCAACTACCCCATCAGCGGGATCCGCAATACCAAACAGGAGTTTTGTATTCGGATAATATTTTGCAGCACCAGAACTCGTAAATCCCTTCATAATTGTGCCTTTAGGGAAATTCAATTCCAGAGTCTTATTGAAAACACTGTATTTCGTAGCTACCTTCTCTGCCATGTACTGCGTATCAATTTGTACCGCACTAGCATAGTAGACATCTATTGTATCGTTTATTGTAGAGTTAGAACGGACGATTTGTATCTTAATTGGCGTAGATTTGTCTGCCTTCAAACCTACATAGTCATAGGTAAAACGATCTGAATTTAGAATATCCGTACGTTTTTTAGCTTCATCTTTTCCAATTATGACTTTTGTTGCCCCTTCAGCTTCAATATCAAAACGAACAAAGTTTTTATTAACAACGATTTGTTTCCCTACGGTTGGTACAGGCGAGAGAAGACGATATGGGGCTAGCTCTCTTACTACCTCAAGACGTTGAGTAGTTCTTGCTCCTGTTTTGTTAATTAACTCAAGGGTATAAACTTGGCTTCCTGGAGTATCAAACTTGATATCACGCAAACGTAAAATAAAGTTTTTAGCGCTACCGATGTACTCATAGTACAAGCCATCTGCAGCCAACTCATCAGGGTAACGTTTTGGACCAATAGGTTCCTGTTCTGTATCTATGAGTAGTCTATCTTGACCTGTCGAAGAAAAAACCAATGTAGAACCTTGATACAGATTCAAGGTCGTAGCACCACTACCTTGTAGCACCAAATCAAATTTATCTTTGCTTGTTGTATACTTTTCATCCTTGTATACAATTTCTGCTGGCAAGGCCAGAATAGCGTTACGCTCAACTTCATTAGAAAGTGTTGTTCTTGTAAAAGGTAAGCGATTCTCTCCCAAAGAAGGGTGGAATTGTTTCACACCAGAAATATTAGTATCAATGATATAGAGTTTTAGTTCCTTTTTGATAATCCGTTGATTGCCTGCATTATCAATGGAGACTCCTGTAAATACAATTTTGTTCTCACCATACACAAGGGGTCCTGTCTGACTAATTTTCAATGTGAAATTGAAAGTTGTCTTGTTTACGGTTGAATTTTTTTCTACCTCAAGCTTAAATGGTTTATCTGTTAACGAATTACTATCAATACCATTAATTTGCACTTGTGCGCCTGCGATATTTTCGAATCCAATATATTCGCCGACTACCGTTAAATTATTTACGGCACTTGAATCGAATTCATAAGTTTGTCCATCCTGCAGGTTGCTTACGTAAATATAGTTCTTAGATACATATGAAATATCTGCATTATAATAAGACTCCGAGCCTGTATATCGGAACTGTACTTTCTGTTGCCCATTCGAGAACCCGGTTATTTTATATACGTATTCGTTTGCACCAAGATTTGAAACAGTAACAGCGGTTATACTTAACGGCTTATTACTTAAAGGTAAATAGTTAGCAGTTAAAACAGCCGAAGTTGATTTATTGGTTTTCGCCATAACATAGAAGGTATCTGTCTCCACCTGTTGTCCATTTAAAGGCAGTTTAGAGATATTGGTAAGATCTCCAGAACCGGTATACCCGGAGAGAAAGTACATGTCTGTTATGACAGTCTCATCTTTTAAGAATTTATAAGAGTAGATATGAGAACTACTGTGAGTGCCATAATCCAAACTCAGCTTAAAGTCATTTACACCAGGAAGAATTTCCAGATTTGTATCAGTTGTAAATTTAACCAACTTATACGTTGGGGTAACGCCATCAGGGCCAGGAATGGTTAATTCCTCTCCCACGCTTTTTATCGTAACCACTTTCTCAGAACCAGTACCTTTATTAAGAGTCAGCACGGCACTTGTTTGGAATGGAGCTACGTTATAAGGTACCAATACCTGTCCTGTAAACCCTGCAACACTAGGATTGAGATCAGCAGTTAATGTAGGTACTTTATCATTTAGAATATTATAATCAACTGAATTATGATTAATATTCAAAGAAGCAAACGGCTGATCCTTATCAAAGAAATAAACAGATCTGTCTATGGTTATAGAATCCGAAGCATTTTGAATTACAATTTTAAGAGTGCTTAAACCCGGATTCAAATTCAAAGCAGGTGTAAAAAACGTCCCATCTTCCAATAAGGAGGTCTGTAATGCAGTCCCGCCATTCACGGAGACACTAACCTTCGTTGCATTGGCTACTTTACCTTGAAGAGTAACTGTAGATACCGGCACAACAACCTGTGTTCCTTCGTTTAAATTAAGCGCAGAAGGTCCACCCAATACTTTTAATTCTGTTACATAAGGCACTTGATCATATAGCACATAGAAGGATTCTGAACGTTGAAGATTACCTTGCATACCAGAGAAAGTAATCTTATTAAAGCCTGTATACAAAACAAGACCAGACGCTACAAAGCGATTGTCCGGACTATTGTTATCTGTTGTAACTGTTCCTGTAGTCAAGCGAGTCGAATCCGTTACCCATTTTTTGCTTGAGCTATCCTGAGTAAGCTGCTCAACAGTAACCTTCATTGTTGATGAAGTTACCTGTGAGTAAGTTCCTGTAATTGAAAAGGTAGGATTGCTTATTTTGTAAACACTAGAACGACTAATTAGCCCCTCTGGATTTGGAGTTGCTGTTGTTGGCACCACATCTTGCTTCAACAAAACGGTATTACGTAATGTGAGATCATCCGGACTGAAGAAAGTCGTAGAGCTCGTGGTAGCCGCTGCCGCTATCGGCGTGTATTTACCTGGGAACATAGAAACGATCAAAGCCGCCAGCATCAGCCAAACGAACGGTCTCTTAAAGCGTTGCATGTGTTATATCTCTCCTTTGAGTATAAGTTCTCGTAAACCTTCACTTTGTTCTTTATCGGTCATAAGTAGTGATATTTTTAGGGAAAATAACAAAAAACTCATCCGAAATCGAATGAGTTTTGTTAGATATAGAAAATTTTAGAATAATTGCTTAGTCGCTTAGGACTTAGAGCCTCTTTCCGGATCAGCCTTCATACGCATTCTTAGAAAGAAATCAATCAGCGGACGTTTAGTCTTGCCGATCAAACCTGTGATTTCGGCACCAATCTGCAGGAAGAATAGCATGATGCAGATGACCACGAACGTAACCCAGTTCGCTTCATATAGAGCTGCTGATGATTGAATGACAGCTAGGATACCGAAAAATGCAGCAATACCATAAATAATAAGTACAGTCTGACGGTGGCTGAAGCCAAGCTCGCGAAGACAGTGATGCAAATGCCCTTTATCTGGCGCGAAGATTGGTTTCTTCTGCAGCTTACGTCGCACGATCGCAAAGAACGTGTCCGACAAAGGTACACCGATAATAAGCAAAGGTGTAATAAATGAAACTACAGCAATCTGTTTAAATCCTAGCAAGGCTAGTAAAGCTAAGCAAAAGCCTAAGAAAAGCGAACCCGTATCTCCCATGAAAATCTTAGCGGGATGGAAGTTAAAGAACAGGAATCCAATAATGCTACCCAGAAGCAACAGACACAACATTGCAACCATGGTGTTTCCCATTACGAAAGCCATTGCCGCAATCGTAGCAATAGCAATTCCTGATACACCAGCCGCAAGCCCGTCCAGCCCGTCAATCAGATTAACGGCATTGGTAACACCGACAATCCAGAAAATCGTAAGCGGGATAGCAATCCAGCTCTCCAGTGAGGAATACGTATTGTTAAATGGAATATTCACAAAATCTACAGTAATACCAAAGCCGAAAACAACGATACATGCTGCGATAATTTGGCCCAGTAGCTTCACTTTTGCTGATAATTCAAATCGGTCATCAAGTGCCCCGATAAGTACAATCAGTCCGCCGCCACACAGCAGCGCTTTAATGAAGTTGACCTCCCGCGGAGTGAACTCGTATGGAATAATCGGCAATACGGCAAGCAGGCCTAACACAAACGCTAGAAAAATAGCTAATCCGCCAAGGCGGGGCATTATTTTCGTGTGCACTTTACGAGCATTCGGCACATCTGTTGCACCAATCTTAATGGCGAATTTCTTCACCAAAGGTGTGAGGCCAAGTGCGAGTCCCATGCATACGATAAATCCAGCGATGTATATGATTAACATTTGATCAGTCGACCCCCATTTCTCTACCGCATTGAATTATACGCTGTTACAAAAACAAATTCCAATCCTTTATTTAGGCTATTTATCTGATTTTCTAGGTGAATATCGGCATTTTACTAGACTTTTGTTACTTTATCTTTCTCACGCACCACTTTTAATGCGAATTTCGGCAGTGCAAGCATTCGTTTGTACCGAGTAGGCTCTTTTAGGAGGCGGTACAACCATTCTATTCTCATTTTTTGGAAGGCTTTTGGTGCCCTTTTACTCTTTCCAGAAATCACGTCAAAGCTGCCGCCGACCCCCATCATGATAGGAACACCCAGTTTGGATTTATATTTAGCAATCCATGGTTCCTGACTATCCGCACCTCTGGCAACAAATAGTAAGTCAGGATTAACCTTAACAATTCCAGCAACAATTTCTTCATCTGCTTCCGGACCAAAATATCCGTCGTGATATCCTGCAATAATAACACCCGGATATTGCAATTGTAACCTTTCAGCGGTTTCCCGAATCACTTCAGGCGTAGAACCAAGGAGATATACCTTCCAACTATATCTTTCACCCTGTCGCATCAATTCATGTAACAGATCATAACCTGCTACCCGTTCTGATACCGGCTCATTACAATAATTAGCAGCCCAAACAACGCCCGTCCCATCGGGGACAACCAATTCAGCCGATTTCATAATATCCATATAAGCTGGATCTTCCAGTGCAGCCATAACCATAATCGGATTTGCTGTAATCACTTGATGCGGGATACGGGTATGAACAGCCTCCGTCAAATAGGCAACTGTTGCTGCCATATCAACTTTCGAGACTCTAATCCCAAAAATAGGAACTGTAGGTACCGCGCTTTCTGCTTTCACTTTAGATCATCCTTTATGGTGAAAATATTCTACAATTTGCCGAGCTGGTGCCCCTGCTTCTTGAATCAACTTGGAAATGACATCTTTCCGTTCTGTTTTCCATTCCTGACCTGTGTTCAAAAGATGGACAATCTCGGCAGCAACATGTTCAGCATCAAGTGCGTTTGTTGCTCCAACAGGATGGCACTGGATTCTTTCCAGAAAATGATCGATCTTCGGATCATAAGAAATACCTATCAGTGGAACACGTCTTCCAGCCGCGTATATCAAGCTATGAAGTCGCATACCGATCAGAACATCGCATTCTCCCACTTCCCGTAGCATCTGTTGTGGGTGAATAGCATCCTCACAAATACTGACCTGCCCACCATGTTCGGTTATACTTCCCTTCAGCTTATCCATCAGATAACGTGAAGCCTCATTGTCCGATGGGGTGTGAAAAGGGAGGAATCGCAAATGTAACGGAACCTCACGGTTGGCCTTAATCAAGCCTTGTGCAAGAGCCTCCAGTTCTCTGCGGTCTTGCTCCCAAAAACGTACCGATATCCCAATCACCGGAAGTGAATCAGATAATTCTAAAGATCGTGTAGCAACATCCGTGTCCTCTGGCAAAGACAAGCCCATTACCGGATCGGGAACAACTTCTACGTTCTTCTGCTCTAGTCCCATAGATAGGAGAAGTTCGCGGGATTGTTCATCCCGCACAGATATATAGTTACATTTAAGAAACACGGATTTGATTAACGGGTGAAAAAGTTTGCGATTCACAGGTCCGATACCTTGAGCATAGATAAAAGTTGGTCTACCCATCCACTGCGCAAGCTTAATAATACCTAAATAGTAAGGAATACTCTTACTGCCTGTTACATCCTGCAGCAAGCTGCCCCCGCCACTGATCAGACCAGCGCTCTCATAAATAGCTTGGCGGACTTCAACAAGCTTCATCCGGTGTACGGATTTCACTCCATATGTGGCGCTTGTCCACTCAGGATCAATGGATAGCACGATAGGCTCAATGGATATACCCAAAGCTTGAGACTGTTTCTGCAGTGCAATTAGTATAGACTGCAATACCGCCTCATCTCCACTGTTACGAAAACCATAGTAACCAGAGATAACTATCTTTTTAGGAGTGGCGACCATCGTTTCCAACACCCTTCTGCAATCTGCCATACGATTACGGCAATTATACCAATGATCAGTCCGAGACCAAGACCGAGCAATCCGCGAACCAGCGAGATCAGAACAGGTGAATGAATATGTGCAAAGGTATCCACCATGGAGAGCTGACCGATTACGGCAATAATCATAATAAATGCTGCACTCCGGTATCTAAAGGCTAGGAATGCACCCAAAATTAAGAGTGGGTGAGCCAGTAAAAATTCTTTGTTACGTGGCCGGACACCGACCGTATTCTCTAGGAATGTACGGAAGGCCATTTCTAAAGGTGTTACGTTGCCACCATTTCCAGTTCGGCTCAAATAATACATCCCCACTACCCCAAGAACCGCAGCGGCAATAACCCAAGCCAGTGTAATAGGTGTCCGAAGCAGCTTGCCTGTTTTGTTGAAAACAAACTCTCCACGGTATAAAAGTACATATAGTGCCACAAGGCCGATAGGTGCCATGTGCAGTAGACTAACACCACGGAACTGGTCCAGCACTAAACTGTAGGTTATGTTGTTGAGCAGTGCGATCACGAATGGCACAGCACTCAAAGAAATTAATGAGGTCTTCAGATAAAGCACCAGGCTATGTGTGAACCGACGTTGCGGGCTCATAGCCTTATAGGTAAGGTTATTGCCCCGTAAAGGAGGCCCCATTTCATTGACCTTACGAATGGCAAGTACAACCGCAAGAGTTGGTGCACTTATCGCGGCCGCTAGCGCCAGTGCCTGCTCAAACAGCTCTGGTTTCAATACCAGCAGGCCTGCACTTCCCAGTAATCCTAGCACCCATGCTGGGATCGTAAGCCAAGGAATAAAGTAAGAAATCAGCAGCGCCACTAACGAGACTGCGCCAACTACTGCAACTAGCTTGAAGTAACGCTGATAAGACGAATCTACAACCTCAAAAGCCGTAGCTTGTCCTAACTTAAACCCATTGTCTTTGATCTGCTCAACGGCACCACCAGGATCACTAAGACTCGTGACAAGGTTGTCCAGCGTATCTGTTATCTGTGCCTTAGCTGTATTCCGTGAAGGAATCGTATTTAAATAAATCATGCGGATATTACGATCCTTTGTTGCCAAAGCGAAACGATCCGAGATCACTTTTGGATCTAAGGCAGAATCACCTTCACTAAGGGAATATAACCGTGTTACGTTATAGTCCAGCAAATAAGCAAGCTTGTTAAAGCCCTTCTGCTGTTTCTTAATATTTTCAATCGCTGCAATTCCGATTCCACGTTCTTTAAGGAGGTTTGCAAAGTCAGTGATACTGCCAGTATCGGCATCATCATTAAACCCTTTAACGGACTCTCCTTCGAATAGGATTCGTTTTACACCCAATTCTTCATAACGATCCAACAGCTTCTCAACCGTTGCTTTATTATAAGTCAAAGAATCCACAAGACGCGGTACAATGGTGAACCCTTTGTCATGCAGCATCTCCAGTGTAAATGGATCTGGCTGAAGTGGCTTCAGTGTAGCATCTTCTATTGGAGTCTCAATAATAAGACCTTGTTGTCCGCGGAAACTCCATTCCTTTGAAGTAATCCCAAGATTACCGAATGCCTCTTTAATAACAGGCGCCAGAGCCTGGTAGTAATCAGGATTAGTAAAAAGAACATAAGTATAATTCTCATTCTCCGGAATGATTGTATCCGTAAGATTAGCGATATCAGCCGCACCCCACATCATTAGACGACGCGCCTTACGATAATCTTCCAGCGTGCTTTCGTAAATCGCCATGCTCTGAACACCAGCATCTTTTAGGCGATCTAATTGTTCAGAAATATAATTCTGCGGATTTGCACGATAGCTGGCGACTTCAACTAAATCACGATAATCAAATACAAATTCCACTGTCTTGGAAGACTTCTCCGTCTGCAGACGGTCATAGACAACAGGCAGGGCAGCTAAAACGCCAACCACAACTATAATCCACAGCCACTTTCGGGAAGAAATATTCCAACGTTGCCATTTTTGCTGCACCAAAAGTACCTCCTCTTTCACTTTAAAACTCTTTTTACAAAAGTAGAAACGGATCGTCATCCTTTTAGAGACGGTACCCGTTTCTATGCAAGCTCAAACGCCTTCGGCGTCCTTCCAAGGACGGTAAGCGTTTATGCGAGAAATATAAGATATAAAGTATGGCGTGAAACTTATACTTTCTTATATTTTAAAAATATAATTTCACAATATAGAATGCGCTCTATATTCTTATTTTATTGTTCCCCGTCAACACGGGCCATAACCTGTTTGGATAGTGTAGCTACCTTGTCTTTAGCATTCTGCAAGGATTCACCCACAACCGCAAAATAAACTTTAATCTTTGGTTCGGTACCGGAAGGACGCAAGCAGAACCATGAACCGTCAGCGAGCAAATATTTCAATACATTTTCCTTCGGCAGACCATTCAAGCCTAGTGAATAATCCAGCACCTCTGTAACGGCAGATCCGGCAATTTCTTGTGGTGCATTCGTACGCCAATCATTCATAATACCTTGAATTTGCGCAACGCCATCCTTGCCCTTTAAGGTACGGGACTCCAGGCTTTCCAAGAAGTATCCGAACTGCTCATACAATTCCTGAAGAACATCATATAGTGTTTTGCCTTGAGCTTTGTAATAAGCACCTGCTTCAGCGATCAACATAGCCGCAAGAACGGCGTCCTTATCACGAGCATAGTTACCTGCAAGATAACCATAGCTTTCTTCATAACCGAAAAGATATGTGTAATCTCCGGATTGTTCGAATTGAGTCATTTTTTCGCCAATATATTTGAAGCCCGTTAGCGTATTAAATACAGTTGCACCATAATGAGAAGCTACAGCAGCCCCCATCTCGCTCGTCACGATAGTCTTCACAACTGCACCATTGCTAGGCAACTTACCTTGTTCCTGTAAACGGCTCAAATAATAATGAATCATCAGAGCTCCAGATTGATTGCCCGACAAAACAACAAATTTACCTTCATTGTCGCGAACCACTGCCCCCATACGGTCTGCATCGGGATCCGTACCAATTAAGAGATCCGCATTCAACTCTTCACCCAGCTTCATAGCTAGTGTAAATGCTTCGCGCTCCTCTGGGTTCGGCGATTTCACAGTAGAAAATTCGGAATCTGGTTGCTCTTGCTCAGGTACTACATGCACCTGTGTGAACCCAATTTTCTCAAGCACACGACGAACTGGCAGATTACCAGTACCATGTAGCGGGGTGTATACGATTTTGAAGTCTTTACCAAGCGTAGAGGCAATCTCTTCACTTGCAAGACTAACCGCAGCGACAGTATCGGTAAACGCTTCGTCATCCTTCTCACCAAGCCAGTGCAGCAAACCTTGGCGCTCCGCTTCTTCTTGGGAAATCCGTTTCACACCATCAAAAGTGTCAACCCCTAATATGTAAGAAATGACCTTTTCGGCTTCGTCAGGAACAAGCTGTCCCCCTTCAGAATTATAAACTTTATACCCGTTATATTCTGGCGGATTATGACTTGCAGTAATAACAATACCACCCGTTGCCTTCAAATGACGTACGCTGAACGAGAGTTGCGGTGTTGAACGCAGAGAAGTGAATAAATGAGCCTCAATGCCATTAGCAGCCAATACTAGAGCAGCCTCAAGCGTAAATTCTGGCGAGAATCGACGGGAGTCATGAGCGATAACAACAGAAGGTCTTCCCTCTCCAGTATGCTTTTCCAGAATATAATTAGCGAAACCTTGTGTAGCTCTGCCTACCGTATAACGATTGATACGATTACTACCCGCACCAATTACACCGCGTAGACCACCTGTACCAAATTCTAGATCTCTATAAAATCGTTCCTCAAGCTCCTGTGGTTCGTTCTCCAGCGCACGCAGCTCCGCCTTCGTAGACTCATCGACAGAGGCGTTCTCCAGCCAGCGAGATAAGGTTTCTGCCGCTTTTGGGCTTAATTGAGTCATTTAGAATCTCTCCTTCTCCATGTATAATATATTTTTGCTAATTAATATTAGCTCAGAGCAAACATAATTTCCCCAGAGGCAACAACTTTTCCATCAACCGATGCAGTAGCTTGTCCTTTTCCAATACTGCCCTTAAGGCGGGTAATCTCCACTTCAAGAGTGAGCGTATCTCCCGGTACAACTTGACCACGGAAACGGAATCCATCCAGCCCAGCTAAAAATCCAATTCGGCCGCGATTCGCTTCTACCCCCAGAATAGCAACAGCACCAACTTGGGCAAGCGCTTCTGTAATCAATACACCCGGCATTACCGGATAACCTGGAAAATGACCTGCGAAGAAAGGTTCATTGATCGTTACATTTTTGATGCCTACAGCTCGTTTACCCATTTCAATCTCTGTGATTTTGTCCACCAGCAGAAATGGAGGCCGATGGGGGATGATTTCTTGAATTTGGTTAATATCCAGCATTATAACAAAACTCCTTTCGGATGTTACTTCATTTATTCTTCGCCGAACTGCATAAATTTAGGCAGCTTCGGTAAAAACTATAACTATCCTTCACCACCTGCAGAAGTGGAGGTTAAGATAAGGGGCTTTCTCCACCGGATGCGACAGCATGGCGGAGAGGGCCCTTTTTGCTGCCCGTGGCCCCCCACCATTATACATTTATCCGTATAAAAAAGAAAACTCCCTTATACAACAAGGGAGTCATTATCCTCTTTAATTATGGAGCAAAAACCAAATCATATACATGTCTCCATGTGCTCCATTGTAGAACATCGCTAAACTCTTTTTTGCCAAGGACGACGTAACCGACGACCAGCCCGCCTCCAAGTGCAGCTACGAGAAGCAAAGGAATAAGAATCCACTGGATGAGTGTCCATTTTGATAATCCTCGCTGCTTCGTCTCTTTCTTGTCTTCGGGTTTGTCTTCCGACTTCACCTTTTTCTTACGTTCCATTCCTTCACCTCTACCCGCGCATGTTATTGGCCAGACCTAGCATCTGATCACTGGAAGAAAGCGCCCGAGCTGCGAGTTGATACGTACGTTGAATCTGCATCATTTCTGTCATTTCTGTGGTCATGTCGACATTCGACTGCTCCAGCCACCCTGAGCGCACTCCAATTCCAGATGCCTCACCTGCCGCTCTTTGAACAAAAGCCTGCTGTGCTGTTACTCCATCGGCAAGCATATAGAAATTTCCGTCCACTGCCTTTAAAGCATTCTGTGTCTTAGGTTCTACAATCATTATAGTACCCGCTACCTGAACAGGTCCATTCTCAGTCTGTTTCGTTAATACACGACCAGATTCATCGATAGCCGCATTCACGCCCACAGGAACCGTTAAAGGATTACCTGCTGTATTCAGTACCGGATTCCCCGTATTATCTACAAGGACCATCTTCGTTGCATCGGTGGTGTCCGGAGTAAAGTGAAAGTCACCTTGTCGTGTATAAGCTGTAGTTCCATTGACCTGAACTCCAAAAAGCCCATTACCTTGAATCGCCAAATCGGTTGGATTACCGGTTTCTTTAAGAGGTCCTTCTTCCCAATTGGTCGTAATCGAAGGCACATAAGTCCCAAAACCGATATTAAAACCCAGCGGTGTAGCGCGGCCCGGCTGATCATAGTCATCTGATTGCTGCTGTACACGAGTCAGCACATCCTCAAAGGAGCCTTGCTTGCGCTTATAGCCATTTGTATCCATATTGGCTAGATTATCCGCTATAATATCAAGCCGCTTCTGAAGGCTGGACATGGAGACTGCTGCACTAATCGTTGAGTTGTTCATAGATCAAACCTCCTATAAGCTTTACCTGTAAAGCTCAGTTCATAAGTAGTGCCTATACCCTGCCGACTTCAGTTACAGCCTTTTGCAAGCTGCTATCATAATATTGAACGATCTTTTGGTTTGCTTCATAAGCCCGGTATGCAGCATTCAAATCTACAGTAACCTGGGTAGGGTCAACATTAGAGCCCTCTAAGTATCCTTGACGCACCTGCAAGTTATCAGTTGCATTGGAGTAACGAATGTCCGCCGCCGCTATATCAACAGCGTGAAACACACCTTTACCATCACGCACAAGCTCCTGCGGCTTTGTAACTACACTCACACCAATTTTGGTCCCTGTCGGAAGTCCTGTTTCTGGATTTAGTACATTCCCCTGCCCGTCCACTTTAAGGGTGTCCTGATTTCCTGTCAAGACAAGAGGCTTGCCAGTGGAATCAAGAACCTTGAAACCTCCACTGCTCAAAACTTCTCCCGTAGCTGCATTTACTGAGAAACTTCCATTTCGGGTAAATAAGTTATTGCCTTCAGCATCCTGTACTGTAAAGAAAGCCTGTGGACGGTAAATAACCTCACCATCAGGGCTTACATATTTCCCCGAACCATCAAAAGATATATTCTGACCCGTCACAGGGTCCGTGACTTGCAAATCCGTAGATAAAGCAAAATCCATAGACTTGCCGCTCTCTCTTAAATCACCCTGTAAGTATTGGGATATCGACTGTTCTGCAAAAACCCCCGTGTTAAGGCGCCCAACCGGCGTGGTATTGCCATTACCCATAGCCGAGATCAAGACATCCGGAAAAGCATGATTAACACTATCAACCTGCTTATATCCCGTTGTATTTAAGTTAGCAATGTTCTGTGTTGCCGTATCGTGTCTACGTTGCTGCGCAACCATACCTGCAGCGGCCGTATATAATCCTCTTATCATGAAGGTAGTCTCCTTCCGAATCTAATGCTACCTTTTATATCGGCTGCTTAGAACTTTTTCTTAACGACCTTGTCCAAATTGTCCAGCATAATCCCTGTTCCCTTTACTACACAATGCATAGGGTCTTCCGCAACCCAGACAGGTACATGTAATTCTTCTGAGAGCAGCTCGTCCAATCCGTTAAGCAAAGCACCTCCACCAGTAAGAACAACACCCCGGTCAATGATGTCCGCAGACAATTCTGGTGGTGTACGCTCCAGTACCGATTTAGCTGCAGCCACAATAGAAGAAACCGGGTCCCACAATGCTTCCTTTACCTCACCAGCCGTAATAGTGAGCGTCTGGGGAAGTCCACTTACCATGTCCCGGCCGCGAATATCCATTTCGGACTTCATCAAACCAGGTCGAACCGTACCAATAGTAACCTTAATATCCTCTGCTGTCCGTTCACCGATCAACAATTTATACTTTTGTTTAATATATCTTAAAATGGCCTCGTCGAACTTGTCTCCAGCGACTTTAATCGAAGAAGCGGTAACGACGTCGCCCATAGAAAGTACGGCTACATCCGTCGTTCCGCCACCGATATCGACGACCATATTTCCACTTGGTTGATAAATGTCCATTCCCGCTCCAATCGCAGCGGCCTTTGGCTCTTCTTCCATAAACACTTCCTTAGCCCCGCTACGTTCTGCCGCTTCCCTTATGGACTTCTGTTCCACAGATGTAATATTTGTAGGGGCGCATATCAGAATGCGAGGCCGTGAGTACCAGGTACGACCGCCAACACGGTCAATAAAATACTTCAGCATCATTTCCGTGATTTCAAAATCCGCAATGACACCATCCCGTAAAGGACGGATAGTTGTTATATTTCCAGGTGTACGTCCAACCATGCGACGTGCCTGTTCTCCCACCGCAAGGACTCTCTTCGTATCACTTTCAAGTGTGACCACGGAAGGTTCATCCAGAACGACTCCCCTTCCCTTAACATGTATGAGCACATTGGCCGTGCCGAGGTCGATTCCGATATCCTTGCTAAACATAATGAAAGAGCCCCCAAAGTGTTATTTTAATTGAAAAAACAGCAGTTAGTACTAAATTTAAAAATAACATACTTTAGGGGAAGTACACAATGTTTTAAAGCTGAATATTTCCTTAAATTTCCGAAAATCTCATGGCTTTGATGCTACAGCAACCTCACGTTTTTTCCCCGTCGTTTTTTTATATTTAATTTTTGTGGCTTCTCCCCCCCGAAGATGTCGGATGGATTTGTGATATTCAAGAATGTGCTTCACCTGATCAGCCAGATCAGGGTTGATCTCTGGCAGACGCTCAGTCAAGTCTTTGTGCACCGTGCTCTTTGAAACGCCAAATTCCTTGGCTATGGTCCGGACCGTATGCCTGGTTTCCACGATGCAGCGTCCGATTTTGATCGTACGTTCCTTGATGTAATCGTGCACGCTCCCGCCTCCCAACTGTGGATAGTTTGGTACATTATATGAGGGGCGGGCTTATATATTCGCGCTTTCAAGACATGACAAGCCTGGGAGGGCTCATTTTATTTAATGGACAACCTAAGAAGCCTTGTTATTCGCAAGCCGGAACGTTATTAGTCCTTTAGAACATGCAGCCGTTTCTCGCAGAAAATAAGGCTCTTTATAAGCATGCAGCTTAAGAAGAGCCTTGTTCACAAAAAAATAGGGGGCTTTCGCCCCCCGCTATAGCTATTCTTATCGCCCTGGCAATAACTCAGATGGATTAACTACGCTACCATCCTTATACACTTCAAAGTGTACATGATTACCGAGGTCCTTCTCGAGTTCACTGCGACCTGCTGTTGCAAGAGTATCCCCTTGTTTCACAACATCGCCTTTTTTAACTTTCGTGTCGCCAAGACTTTGGTACACGGTCTTCATGTTACCTTGATGAGTAATCTCAATTACCTTACCTAATACCGCAACATCTTCCACTCTAGTTACTTCACCGCTAAGCGCTGCTTTAACGTCGAATGTGTTGTTGTCTTCACGGGCAAGATCAATACCGACATTAGGAATAAATTTGTCGTTATACTGCACCATGGCGGCAACGTGATTGTCCTCTGTACCATTCTCATCATAGTACGGCTTGACCACTTCTACTTCCCCTGGATTGGCTACTGGCCAAGCCAAGCTTTCCGCTGAAGCAAGAACTTCAAGGGCATCTGGATTACTGTTAGCAGTACCAGCTTCGTTAGTCGAAGCTCCTACTTGCTGTGTTGTGGCGGCGGTGTCCAGCGGCTTTTGGCCGGCATCCTGATAGACCCACACCAAGGTTAGTATAATTGCCGCTGCCGCCGTGTAGACTGCTGGGAACACCCAACGTTTAGATAACATCTTGCTCCATGAAGAAGGTTTAGCACCTGAATCTCCCTGCGATTTTTTGAGAGATTCATCATGGTTTGTTTTGTTTTTGTCTTGTTCATTCATATGGTTATCACCTCAGTAACCAGTGTTACCGGGCTTCTATCTTTTATACGTATCTTTCAAGTTATTTTTTCAGAAGAGTTGAGATTTGCGTAAAAGAGATACCACTGTAATAGTGTTTGAGAATTTGAGTAGCCGTTCCGCCTTCCTTTGCCATTCCATTTGCTCCCCACTGACTCATTCCCACACCATGCCCATTTCCGAAGGTAGTTATAAAGATTTTGTTCCCTTTTCGACCCCAACTGAATTGGCTGGAACGTAACCCTAGCTTCTCTCTTACTTCTCTTCCAGTAAAAATAGTACCGCCGATAGAGATTTCTTTAACCCGATGTCCAGTGGTAAGAGACAACACTTCTACCGGCAATTCAGAAGAAGTAGATATCTTCTTAGTTGGGACTGAATGGGTCATTTCTTTGGAAGCAGGGATTACGCTGTCGTTTAACCCAAGTCTAGTAAGTATTTCCGAAATGGTGAAGGTCGTTGTCACCGCATAGTTTGGCGTAATCTCCTTCTCCCAAGGACTCGTCACACTGCGCAGATAGGGAATTGCCGCATTCCAGTATTCTTCCGAGTTCTCTGTATATCCTCCACTGGAGGCGAAAAAGGAGGCCGTAATCGGCTGCCCTTTATAGGTCATAATGACACCGCGCGTCTCAAGGACCGCGCGCTGAAGCTTAGCGAGATCGGCGCTTCTTCCGCCGAGCTTCCACTCCCGTTCCAGCGTGTCCTTAGATACGTAAGCCTGATGGCTTACCGTATCGGTTACATCCGCCCCCGGAACGGGGACGCCGCTCCTGTCGCCAGCCAGCAGGCGGCGAAGGATAAAGGTGCGGGCCGCTACGGCCTGCGCTTTGAGCGCTTCAAGCTCAAAGCTGGCCGGCATCTCGGCCGCAAGCACGCCGCTGACGTAGTCCTCCAGCGGCAATGTCTCTATTTGTCCGCTACGCGACAAATAGACGGAGACCTTCGGCTGCGGCGCTTCCTGCGCAGCCGCCTCCGGCCCTGCGGGTGCGGCCGGTGCGGCCGTAACCGCCGGCAGAGCCGGAGGCGTCGGTTGTCCCCGGTGCAGCGGGACAACCACCAGTGGAATCAGCAGCGCCGCCAGGATAGGCGCTGCGAACCAGGCGACGGGACCAAGTCGCCTGAGCCGGGGACCAAGGGGACGCGAGTGCCAGCGCGTTGACTTGTTACGTCGCAAGTAGTGGAAATCTTTCATCTCTATGGCTCCTTCCGTGAGTCACTGTTGATTCTTATAGATATGAATTTTCAGCAACTACTAGAACAACATTTGAGAGAAAGAGAGTAGCATTCTCGTATCTACCACTATGCCCCGTGTTTGAGAAATACAAACGAAAAAAATCCCCATTAGATGAGGATTTAGAGATACATTCTTAACAATAAAAAAGACCAGGCCGCATCACTGCAGCCTGATCTCACCTAATGACTGATATTATACCCAAGTTGCTTGAACCTGAAAGCGAGGTTTAACTTCTTCGCTTTTATTCGATTCACTCTTGGCAACTTCTGGTTTAAGAGTTTCATCCTTCACTGTTTGTACAGCTGTGTCTTCCATGGAAATACGCCAAATTTCCGCACCTAGTCCAGACAGCTTCTCAGCCAAATGTACGTATCCACGGTCAATATGATGAGTTCCACTTACCTCAGTAGTACCTTCAGCAACCAGACCTGCCAAAATAAGCGCAGCTCCCGCACGTAGATCCGTAGCACATACTTTGGCTCCGACCAATTGTGCATTACCTGTAACGATTGCTGAGCGACCTTCGATCTTAATCTCAGCATTCATGTTATGGAATTCGTCCACATGCATGAATCGGTTCTCGAATACAGTTTCCGTAACGACACTAGTACCTTCAGAGCGCAGCAATAATGCCATCATTTGTGACTGCATATCCGTTGGAAAGCCTGGATACGGCAAAGTCTTCAAATCAACAGCTTTAAGAGGTTTGTCACTAATTACACGAACCCCGTTCTCATCAGGAATAATGGTTACGCCCATCTCTTCCATTTTAGCAATGACAGGTCCCAAGTGATCAGCGATTGCGCCTTCCACATATACATCGCCACCTGTAATTGCTGCAGCAGCCATATAAGTGCCGGCTTCAATACGGTCAGGAATCACATGATGCTTAACGCCATGCAGACGTTCAACACCTTCAATACGGATAACACCTGTTCCTGCACCGCGCACGATTCCACCCATGCCGTTCAAATAGTTGGCTAGGTCTACAATTTCAGGTTCTTTGGCCGCATTCTCAATCACGGTCACACCTTCGGCTAGTGTTGCTGCCATCATTATATTTTCGGTCGCACCCACGCTAGCTACATCCAAATACACTTTGGCTCCGCGCAGGCGGCCGTTACTTTTCGCTTCAATGTAGCCCTGGCCGAGACTAATCTCCGCACCAAGCGCTTCAAATCCTTTCAAATGTTGATCTATCGGTCGTGTGCCAATGGCGCAGCCGCCAGGCAAAGAAATTCTTGTCTGACCAAGCCGAGATAACAGAGGTCCCATGACTAAAAAAGACGCCCGCATTTTTCGTACCCATTCATAAGGTGCTTCACAGGAAGTGATGTTTGTAGCATCCACCTGGATAATATCGTTTTGATATGTAACCCCTGCACCCAAAGATTCCAGCATTTTTGAGATCGTCATTACATCATCAAGCGGAGGTGCGTCCACAATGACGCTTACTCCTTCTTCTGCCAATAGAGAGGCGGCTATGATCGGTAATACGGAATTTTTTGCGCCGCTAACTTTCACGCTCCCGGTCAATCTGTTGCCACCGCGGACGATAAATTTGCTCATTTTCGGTTTCCCTCCGCGTCCATTATTTCTTAAATTATTTTTTAGATTAAAAGTAATTGCAAAAAAATTCGCATACTCCATCAATATGCCCTTTTAGCCGGGCATGTTCCTTAAAGTTCAGTGTTGACATAATAAAACCTTATTATTCGACACTTTTTGACCACTGCGACCTATGACACTTATAACCAAACTCCATATTCCTAAAACATATAGCGGATCATCCCACTCCAGCTAAGGTAATCCAGAAAGAATCCTGCAACTAAACGACCAAGTACAATGGCCAGAAGCAAGTGCAGCAGCCTTCCCTGAGGACTCTTGGGATATCTTATGACCAAATCCAGCTTAAGGTTCTGCAATGCCCACCAAGATAATACAACACTGAGCAAAGAAACAATCATTGAGATCATGCTGCTGGTTCCAGCTGCACTAGACCATCCATTGGACAATATATCCCCCATGCTAACCCTCCGTGTTCGTATTACTCGGAAATCGACTCTTATATCATACTTGTGCAGGGCAAAAGAATCCAGTACTTTTACAAATTTTTAAACAATTCAATGCCAATATCCAAGAAAATGAAGAAATCTTAACCTTAAATATATAGATTACTATAATAAAAAAAGCAGTCAAGCTTAGAGCTTGACCGCTAATAACCTACTGTTGTCCTTTACCAGTGGACACTTTAATCCGTGTAACAGCGCGTTGCAGCGCCAACTCCGCACGGCGGTGATCGATATCATCTTGTTTGCTACGAGTCTGGAGACGGCGTTGAGCCCGTTCTCTAGCGGCTTCGGCGCGCTCAACATCAATATCTGTTGGCAGCTCGGCACTTTCGGCCAGCACTGTTACCTTGTCCTTATGCACTTCAACGAACCCGCCATGAACGGCGATGGAAATCGTAACACCGTCCGATTTGACGGATAACGGAGCAACCTGAAGTGGAGTCACAAGCGGAATGTGTCCAGGCAAAATACCCAACTCGCCTTCGACTCCCCGTACTGTCAAGCTATTCACTTGTTTAGAATAGACGAGATGCTCCGGCGTGACAATTTCCAACAAAAAGGTATTCACTTCCATTCCTCCTTAAAGCTTTACGAAGTAAAGCTCTCATCGAAAGCATACACTTAGCTTTACAAAGTAAAGCTCGCTTCGAAAGCATTTCACTTAGCTCAGTGTTACATCGATTTCGCTTTTTCAACCGCTTCTTCGATTGTACCTACGAAAAGGAACGCTGCTTCTGGAAGATCATCATGCTTACCATCCAGAATCTCCTTAAAGCTACGTACAGTTTCTTTGATTGGCACGTATTTACCCTTGAAGCCGGTAAACTGTTCAGCTACGTGGAAAGGCTGCGACAGGAACCGCTCAACTTTACGAGCACGGGCTACGATAACCTTATCATCCTCACTCAATTCATCCATACCCAAGATGGCAATGATGTCCTGAAGTTCGGTATAACGTTGCAGCAATTGTTTAACACCTTGTGCCACATTATAGTGCTCTTCACCAACAATTTCCGGAGCTAGCAAACGCGAGCTGGAAGCCAGTGGATCAACCGCTGGGAAAATCCCCTTCTCGGAAATCTTACGCTCAAGGTTAGTTGTTGCATCCAAGTGAGCAAACGCCGTTGCCGGAGCAGGGTCAGTGTAGTCATCCGCTGGTACGTAGATGGCTTGAATGGAAGTAACGGAGCCTTTTTTGGTAGAAGTGATACGCTCTTGCAACTGACCCATTTCAGTAGCCAGGGTTGGTTGGTAACCTACCGCGGACGGCATACGTCCGAGAAGAGCGGATACTTCGGAACCCGCTTGGGTAAAGCGGAATATATTATCGATAAAGAGCAGCGTATCGCGGCCTTCTACATCACGGAAATATTCCGCCATAGTAAGACCGGTCAAAGCTACGCGCAGACGCGCGCCTGGGGGCTCATTCATTTGTCCGAACACCATTGCTGTTTTCTTAATAACGCCGGAGTCCGTCATTTCGTGATAAAGGTCATTACCTTCACGAGTACGTTCACCCACACCCGCGAATACGGAAATACCGCCGTGTTCTTGGGCAATGTTATTAATCAATTCTTGAATCGTAACCGTTTTACCTACACCGGCACCGCCGAACAGACCAACTTTACCGCCTTTAGCGTAAGGTGCGAGCAAGTCGATAACTTTAATACCCGTTTCCAAAATTTCGGCTTGTGTTGACAATTCATCAAATGTCGGAGCCAAACGGTGAATCGGGTTCTTTATTTCGGAAACAACTTCACCAGCGTTATCAATTGGATTTCCAAGTACGTTAAATACCCGGCCTAATGTCGCTTCCCCTACAGGAACCGAAATAGGACCACCTTGGTCAATTGCATCCAGTCCACGAACCAGACCATCTGTAGAAGACATCGCGATACAACGTACCAAATTGTCTCCCAAGTGATTGGAAACCTCAAGTGTTAGGTTAATCTGGCGACCATTGTCCAAGACGGTTTCAATTTTGATAGCGTTGAATATCTCGGGCAACTGGCCGCGTTCAAATTCAATATCGACAACCGGACCCATAATGCTTACAACGCGTCCTTTGTTCATCTTCATTTCCCTCCTCGAAAGCTGTTACGTCAAGAAGAAACGACGTTGTCGTCATATAAAGATGACAACCGTTTCTCGTAGAAATATAAGCATTTTGTATAGTGAAAAACCTATACTTTCTTATATTTTAAGAAGAACTGCAGTGCCGTTCTTAAGGAGCCATACTCCAGAAGCGGGCGATACTCTGTATCGCTCCATGCGGCACTGTTTCTCGTAAAATACAAGGCAAGTCAAGCACAGTGCTTAACTGTTCTTGTATTTTTAAGACTGAGCGTTCGCTCCGGCCACGATCTCGGTAATTTCCTGCGTAATTGCCGCCTGACGGGCACGGTTGTACGTAAGGGTAAGTTCTCCGATCATTTTCGACGCGTTCTTTGTTGCACTGCCCATCGCTGTCATTTTCGCACCCAGCTCACTGGCCTTGCCATCCAGAATTGCGCTATAAATTAAAGTTTCAGCGTATTTCGGAAGTAGCACTTCGAGTACGCCTTCTGGTGAAGGTTCATATTCGTAATTTGCAGTCGCTTCATGATGCTCATGATTTCCTACGCCTTCCATAGGCAACAATCGATCAACAGTTGGAATCTGGGTAATCGCATTGACGAATTGGTTATAACAAACGTACAGCTCATCATACGTACCATCTACAAACTGTTGTACTGCCGAATTAGCGATAGACTTGATGTCAGCAAACTTCGGCGCATCCGATAGCTCAGTAACCTCCTGTACAATCGGATATTCACGGCGGCGTAAGAAGTCACGGCCTTTACGACCGATAACGAACAAGGCGTACTCATCTTTGGATTTATGGCGTTCCGCGATGAGCATCGTCACCTTACGTAAAATATTAGCGTTGTATCCACCCGCAAGCCCTCTATCAGAGGTCACGATAAGATAACCAGTTTTTTTCACAGGCCGACTGACCAGCATAGGATGCTGAACGCCTTCTGTACCGGCAGCAATGCTCGATACAACCTCTTTCAGCTTCTCTGCATAAGGACGGGCGGCAATCGCCTTCTCCTGAGCTTTTCTCAGCTTGGAGGCAGCTACCATTTCCATCGCTTTTGTGATCTGTCTTGTGTTTTGAACACTCTTAATTTGACGTTTAATATCACGCATGCTTCTTGCCATGATTTCACCACCTTAGAGCTTTGACGGAGTCAAAGCTAACTTCGTAAGCATCTTCTTAGCTTTGACGAATTCAAAGCTAACTTTATAAGTAATAGCCTGAGCTTCGGCAGTGCCAAAGCTCACTTAATAAGATTTGTTTACGCGCGATCTATATTAGCTAGTAGCAAAGCCTCTTTTAAATTTATCAATTGCAGCTTTAAGAGCGGCTTCGTTATCGGCTGTCAAATCCTTGGTATCTCTGATGGATTGAGCAACTTCAGCAGCACTGCTATCCATGTAAGCAAGGAATTCCTTTTCAAAACGTTTTACGTCCTTAACAGGAATATCATCCAAATACCCTTTTACAGCTGTGTACAAGCTAAGCACTTGATGCTCAACAGACAACGGCTGATTTACACCTTGTTTCAGAACTTCCATCATACGCGCTCCGCGATTCAGACGAGCAAGCGTGGATTTATCAAGATCTGAGCCAAACTGTGAGAATGCTTGAAGTTCACGATATTGAGCAAGATCCAAACGAAGCGAGCCTGCTACCTTTTTCATCGCTTTAATCTGAGCGGAACCCCCTACACGGGAAACGGAGATACCGACATTGATTGCCGGACGTTGTCCAGAGTAGAACAGATCAGACTCAAGGAAGATTTGACCATCTGTAATCGAGATTACGTTCGTAGGAATGTAAGCCGATACGTCAGATGCTTGTGTTTCGATGAACGGAAGCGCGGTTAATGAACCACCACCAAGCTCATCACTAAGCTTAGCCGCACGCTCCAAAAGACGGGAGTGCAAGTAGAACACGTCACCAGGGAATGCTTCACGACCCGGTGGACGACGAAGCAGCAAGGACAATTCGCGATAAGCCGAAGCTTGTTTTGAAAGGTCATCATAGATGATCAGTACGTGTTCGCCCTTGTACATGAAGTATTCGCCCATTGCGCAACCTGCGTATGGAGCAATATACAACAGTGGGGATGGCTCGGAAGCCGAAGCAGTTACAACGATTGTATATTCCAACGCGCCATGACGGCGAAGAGTTTCTACAACCTGTGCTACTGTAGATTGTTTTTGTCCAATGGCAACATAAATACATTTCATGCCGTTGCCTTTTTGGTTGATAATGGCATCGATTGCGATTGCAGTCTTACCAGTTTGACGGTCACCAATGATAAGTTCGCGTTGTCCACGACCAATTGGTACCATCGCATCAATCGCTTTAAGGCCAGTTTGCATTGGCTCATGAACCGATTTACGGTCAATAACACCAGGAGCGTTATTCTCAACCGGACGGAACTCCGTCGTTTGAATTGGGCCTTTACCGTCAAGCGGCATACCGAGTGCATTAACTACACGACCCAAAAGGGCCTCTCCCACTGGAACTTGCATGATTTGTCCAGTACGTTTTACTTGATCGCCTTCACGAATTTCCTTGTACTCACCCAGAATAACAACACCGACGTTGCTTTCTTCCAGATTGAGCGCCATGCCCACTACTCCGTTGGAGAACTCTAGCAACTCGCCTGCCATTGCGTTTTCCAGACCGTAGACACGAGCGATACCGTCTCCGACTTGAATGACGGTGCCCACTTCGGCAACTTCGATATCGGCTTTATATTGCTCAATTTGACTTTTGATCAAAGTGCTGATCTCTTCAGGTCTGATGCCCAATATCCTCACCCCTATCTTCTATGCTTATCATTAAAGGATTTCTCGAGACGTTCCAATTTACTAGACAGACTGCCGTCATACAGCGTATCGCCGATATAAACTTTCAGTCCTCCCAGCAGGCTTGGATCTACCACATTCGTAACCCGGATTTTACGGTTTACGAGCTGGCCAAATTCTGCAGCTACAGCCGCTTGTTCTTCTTCACTTAAAGAATAAACGGAGTATACCTTAGCATCACCAATGCCAAGAGCGTCTCCTTCAATCTTGATATACGTATCCAGCAGTTCGGCAAAAATATCGGTTCTGCCCCGCTCTACTAACAGTTCTACAATGTTCATCACGATAGGTGAGAGCTTATCTTGAAGTGCTGTGCGCAGCACTTTCAGCTTGTCGGACTCCGAGATACGTGGTGCAAGAATAAACCGCTGTACCTCTAGGTCTGAATGTAATACTTCGACCACTGCCTTGAGCTGTTCTTCTACTTCAAGGGTAATCCCCTTCTCTACCGCTGCACTGTACAATGCTTTAGCGTAGCGCTTGGCAACTACCGTATCGCGGCTCATGATCGGCCTCCTACCTCATTGAGGTATTGGTTCACAAGCTGCTCCTGCTCACTGCTAGCACTAACTTCTTTCTTAAGAAGTTTAGAAGCAATACGAACAGATGCCGTTCCAATTTCGCTGCGCAACTCTTCCACTGCTTTATTCTTCTCGTTCTCGATATCGCGCACGGCCTCTTCTTTGACGCGTGCAGCTTCAACTTTAGCTTGCGCCAAAGCTTGTTCTACCTGTTGATTACTAGTAATTTGCGATTGTTGAATAATCTGTTGAGCTTCCTGGCGTGCACTGTTCAGCGCTTGCTTCTGCTCTTCCACATACGCGACCGCTTGCTCTCTAGTCTTCGCAGCTTCATCCATTTGCTGCATTACCAGCTCACGGCGCTTCTCCATCACTGCGAACAATTTGCTGAACGCATACTTACTGAGCAAGAAATATAGAATCCCAAAGGCTACAATTGAAAATACGATGTTTGTCCAAACAATTTCCACTGAGGTCACTCCCTTCCGTTACCGCGTCATGCGGACGTATACAAAAGTAAGGCGCGGATGGCACTGGCCGTCCCCGCCAAACCGTAAATACGGTTTATTAAGAAAACATGATCAGGAATGCGATAACTGTTGCTGCCAACGGAATAACTTCGACGATACCTACACCGATAAACATTGTTGTTTGTAGGGCATTACGAGCTTCTGGCTGACGAGCGATGGACTCAACTGTTCTACTAACGATCATACCGTTACCAAGACCTGCGCCAAGTGCACCCAATCCAACCGCTATTGCTGCTGCTAAAAATTCCATTTGTAAATATCCTCCTTTAATTTCGGTTCATATTGTGTTTAATGATATAAGATATCTCCCGCGAAAGAAAATCAGACGATAGCCGTTCTCTTCGCAGCAGTTCATTAATGTGCTTCTTCTTCGTGAATCGTCATCTGTGCGATATAAACCATCGTCAGAATCGTAAAGATAAACGCCTGTAGTGCCCCGACGAAAATACTGAAGCCTTGCCATACAGCCAGGAACGGAATACTGAGAATCCCCAGTTTCAAAATGACTGTAATCAGTACTTCTCCGGCAAAAATGTTAGCAAATAGACGAATAGCCAAAGCTACTGGTTTTGCCAAGTTCTCGATAATGTTCAGTGGCAAAAAGATTGGAAACGGCTCAATATAGTGTTTGAAATAATGCTTTCCATTGAGCTTAATGCCCAGGAAGTTCATCAGTATAAACACAATAATTGCCAATCCTGCAGTGATATTAATGTCAGCAGTCGGCGACTTGTACCATAAGATCTCAACATGATCACCATGCGCCAAGTTCTTGGTTGCTTCAATCACATGGCCAAACACGGTTACAGGTCCATGTGCTTCAGTTACAACTGAGAAAGGCAATCCAAGAAGGTTGGAAACAAAGATAAACAGAATCAACGTTAGCCCCAAAGATATGTAAGGTTTTCCTTTCTTCAGGTCCATGGCACTGCTAATGACACCCTCTACAAATTCAACAACCCATTCCATAAAATTCTGAAGCTTAGATGGATTCTCAACCGAAAGCTTACGAACCGACAGCATCACCAGTACAAATACTACTGTACAACTGATCAGAAGCATCAATACGGCTGATATATCTATCGGTATTCCCCCGACAAAGATTTTCGGCATCTCATGCATAGTATCATCCCCCTTTCTCTTTAATCTGGTTAAAGTTTGTTCTTCACACTCAGATATATCCCCGCAGGAATGGCGAGAAGCTGAGGAATGAATACGCCCGAAACAGTTGCTACCAGGGAGAAATGCTCAATCTTGACCGCGAACATAGTGACCAAAATTGCAAAGCTAATCCGTGTAACAAAACCGAGGCTGAAGGCATTCCCTTCGTTGCTCGCAATCGACTGCGTTACCCGTCGAACCTTGACGGCCAGATAACGAAAGTTTACCAATCCCGCCACCAGACCCAGAGTCATGCCCAGCGTAGTCTCCCTGGTCTCATGATGAAGCGCCCAGCCCATTAAGAGTCCTGCCATAAGGACGAGCGTAACTCTAGTGACGGTATTGATCATGGGAGTCATATTATCCATTCTGCTCCCCCAAAAATTTTTTAATTAACAGGACGACGTTCATAATCCCCAGAATCATTCCGGTTATTGTGCCAATGGCGAGCCAATATTTCGGACCCTCCATCAGGTCTTTCAGCCACCTTGCCGCAAAAAAACCAATAACAATGTAAGCGGCGAGTATAGTGCCTGCACTTCCAATGATAAGCGCGGTCTGTAACAAGCTGTCCCTGCTATTTTGTTCTTTCATTGGCTACAATCCCAACTAATTTTACTGAATTTCTGGAGACTTTGTCAATTCATTGAACATTGCCTAAAAACCCTTGAAAACATGAAAATAATCACAGCAAAATGTTCCAAAACCATATAAACCGTACAGTTTGACTGTATGGTGTTTTTAATCAGCTCAGATATTACTTTAAATGAAATTATTTATTTTTTGTGAACATTCTGTGAAACTCTTCAGGACGTTCCTTATTTACACCGAAATGGTGCAAAATCGCATTGACAATTCGTTGGGAGGCTTTGCCATCTCCGTACGGGTTGGCGGCCCGACTCATCGACTGATAGAGCTCATTATCAGTCAAAAGAGCATGTGTCCGTTCATACACCTTCTCCTCGTCCGTGCCCACAAGCTCCAGCGTTCCAGCATCTATCCCTTCAGGACGCTCCGTCGTATCACGAAGCACAAGGACGGGAACTCCATATGAAGGAGCTTCCTCTTGCAAACCGCCGGAATCGGTTAAAATCAAGTGGGTATGCGGATAAAAATTATGCAAATCCACGACATCCAGCGGATCAATCAGCTTAATTCTTGGATGTCCACCCAGAATTTCATGTGCAGGTTCCTTAACAGCAGGACTCGGATGCACAGGATAAACAATGGCAACATCTTCGAATTCATCAGCGATTCTTTTAACAGCTCGGAAGATATTACGATGCGGTTCACCTTGCGATTCTCTGCGGTGAGCAGTCATCAAAATAAGTCTTTTTCCTGAAGCAAAATCCAAAACAGGATGCCGATAATCCGGCTGTACGGTATATTGAAACACATCGGTTACGGTGTTGCCTGTGATATAAATACTTGATTCTTTTTTGTTCTCGTGTTTCAAATTGCTAGCTGACCAATCGGTCGGAGCAAAATGCAGATCGGCCAATACACCTGTTAGTTGACGGTTCATTTCCTCAGGATAAGGAGATAGTTTGTTCCATGTCCGAAGTCCTGCTTCTACGTGCCCAACCTGAATTTGCTGCAGGAAGGAGGCATAGCTCGCAAGGAACGTTGTTAATGTGTCCCCATGCACCAGTACGATATCAGGCTTAACCTCTTTCAGTACAGGCTCCAAACCTTCAAGCACACGAATAGTAATCTCATTCAGCGTCTGACGGTCTTTCATCACATCCAGGTCGTAATCAGGAGTGATCTTAAACACTTCCAACACTTGATCAAGGAGTTCTCTATGCTGTGCTGTTACACAAACAATTGATTCGATATGTTCAGGATGCTTCTCTAGTTCAAGAACTAGAGGAGCCATCTTGATCGCCTCGGGGCGCACTCCGAAAACAGTCATCACTTTAATTTTGGACATAACCCCTACCCTCTCATCAAAAAATTCAAATATTTCATATCCCTAATCACGAATTGCTATTTACTTAGTTCCGTACAAACGGTCTCCCGCATCGCCAAGTCCCGGAACGATATATCCATGTTCATTCAAATGATCATCAAGCGCAGCTACGTAAATATCTACATCTGGATGAGCTTCTTGAACTGCAGCAACACCTTCTGGAGCCGCAATCAAGTTCATCATTTTAATTTGTGTACAGCCACGCTTCTTCAACGAGGTAATAGCAGCAATCGCAGATCCCCCTGTAGCCAGCATTGGATCGATTACGATTAGCTCGCGTTCCTGTACGTCTGTAGGAAGCTTAATGTAATACTCAACCGGTTGAAGTGTGTCCGGATCACGGAACAAGCCAACATGTCCTACTTTAGCAGCAGGGAGAAGCTTCAGAACGCCCTCAAGCATCCCTAGGCCCGCACGAAGAATAGGAATAAGCCCAAGCATTCTTCCCGAAATCACTTTACTTTCCGTTTCAGTGACCGGTGTCTGTACCGTAATGGTCTCTAGAGGAATATCACGTGTAATCTCATAAGCCATCAATGTGGCAACTTCATCAACATGCTCTCTAAAATCCTTTGTGTTTGTTCTTACATCGCGAATAAATGTTAGTTTGTGTTGAATTAAAGGATGATCGCAAATCACCAATTTTCCCATTTTAATGTCCCTCCGGTAATTGTAAGTCTTGTCTATAACCTCAGAAAGCGCTTTTGCTTCTCAGTGGCTAAATCCTGTCTATTATAGCATTCCCTTCGCTTCATTTCACCTAGAAAGGCACTTGTATCCATATTGAACACATTCCTATTGTATATCCTTGACCTGAAAGGTAATGATTGGTTGAAACATTCAACCTTTCACTTATAAAACCTAGATTATGTTGTGCAAGTTTTACTTTTTCATACTATTCACATTTTTTTCACTATTGTTTATGAAAGTTCCATGAACTTTCATAAACAATTTCATCGGTTTCCCATCCATTCCCTATGTAATATTGTGAACAATAAACAACAAAAAACCTCCACCAAATCCTAAAATCAGGACTTGATGGAGGTGAACTCATTAATGAATACAAATAAGAACTAGTATTTCAATTCCGGATAAAGTGGGTACTGATCTGTCAAATCAGCAACTTGACGAGCTGCCTCTGCCAATTTCGCTTCGTCCTTAGGATTCTTAAGAACATTAGCAATAATACGGCCAATAACTACCATTGCTTGCTCGTCCATACCACGGGAAGTGACTGCAGGTGTACCAATACGAATACCACTAGTTACAAAAGGACTCGTAGGATCAAATGGAATTGCGTTTTTATTCACGGTGATTCCGATGGAATCTAGTACTTTTTCCGCATCTTTTCCGGTAATGTTCAGGTTACGGGTATCAAGTAACATCAAGTGGTTATCCGTACCACCGGATACAATGTTAACCCCTTCGCTAATCAGCGTCTCCGCAAGAACATTTGCATTCTTCACTACATTCTCAGCATAAGTCTTAAAGGAAGGCTGCAAAGCTTCACCAAACGCAACTGCTTTTGACGCAATGACATGCATCAGCGGTCCGCCTTGGGAACCAGGGAATACAGCTTTATCGATCGCAGCAGCCCATGGCTGTCTGCACATAATCATACCTCCGCGAGGACCGCGTAAAGTCTTGTGTGTAGTAGTTGTAACAAAATGAGCATGAGGTACCGGGCTTGGATGAAGGCCAGCAGCAACAAGACCTGCGATATGGGCCATGTCTACCATAAACAGAGCGCCGACATCATTGGCAATAGCACCAAGTTTTTCGAAATCAATAATCCGTGGATACGCACTTGCACCAGCAACAATCAATTTAGGACGGTGCTTAAAGGCTGCTTTGCGTACTTCATCATAATCAATCAGGAAAGTATCTTCTTGCACACCATAGGCAACAAAGTTATACAGCAATCCGGAAGCATTTACTGGACTACCGTGCGTTAAATGTCCGCCATGCGCCAAGTTCATACCAAGAACAGTGTCACCCGGGTTTAGCGCCGCCAAATAAACAGCCATGTTCGCTTGTGCTCCGGAGTGCGGTTGTACGTTAACATGCTCCGCACCGAACAATTCTTTTGCACGATCACGAGCTAAATTCTCAACGATATCTACATCTTCACAGCCGCCATAATAACGTTTGCCTGGATAGCCCTCTGCATATTTATTCGTAAGCACCGAGCCCATAGCTTCCATTACGGCTTCGCTAACGATATTCTCTGAGGCAATAAGCTCAATGTTGGCACGTTGACGTTTCAGTTCCAGTTCCATCGCTTCCAGTACTGCCGGGTCACTCTTACGTAATTGTTCCATGTTCCTATTTCCTCCCTAGTGTGTGTAGATATGTTGTATTTAAGTAGAAACGATTTGCCCGCCATAATAAGGCTTTAGGTCTGCGTTTCTGCAAAAAATATAAAACTAAATTATTAATCACAACTCTGTAAACCACTCTGCTCTGGAGCTCGATAAACAGCACGCTCGCCGCCAATAAGCGGGGGTCTGGTCCAGGCTGCATTCACCCTAGCTGCTCCAATGTAGCGTAAGGTCGGTCGAAATGGAACCGCTACCCGGCGTAAATGCATCCCTATAAGCGTCTCACCAATGTCTAAACCCGCGTGCGCTTCTATTGTTTCCGCCAAAACAGGATCTTTCATAGAGCGATAGGCAGCAGCCGCCATCGAACCTCCAGCCCCCGGTATGGGTACAGCTGAAACTTCTTTTAACCCAAGCGACTCTAACAAAGAGCGTTCCATTACAAGCGCACGATTCAGATGCTCGCAGCACTGATAAACGGGATGAAATCCTTTTTCCGCTGCGACCAAACGGACCCCTTCGAGCAATTGCTGTGCGACTTCAAGCGCACCACCAGTTCCAATTCGGACACCAGCGACCTCACTTGTGCTAACTCCAACGACAACAACTTTACCTGATCCAAGGTTACCAGCTTCCGCCAACTCCTTTAACACAGTGACGGTGGCTTCAGTTAAAGATAGATCCACAACTTCGTCCATCACTCAACCTCCTCAAGCTTCAAACAAGCTTTATTTAAACAAAAAAGAGCAGTCCGCAGGTAGCTGCGGATTTGCTCTTTTGCCCAGGCGACCGGCCGTTTATTCCGATGCTCCATCGTGGTTTGATCCACATTTGTCGCCAGTTACATCGGAACCGATTAGTTGTATTTTCATCTTAAAGCAAAGCAGACCGAAAATCAACCATTTACATATGGCGTAAAGATTCCAGTTTATCTAGCAAACTAAACAGCGCAGTGCGAATTTCAGCAGCAGTAAGCTCATAATCCTCACGCGTACCCCCAAAAGGATCGGAAATATCAAAGCTCGGAATCCGTTGGCGGATTTCAATCATTCGCTGCAGATCCGTTGCGTTGGGTTCACCGCCTAGAGCAATACTCAACTCAGCATCTGCATATAGGCTGTCCAATTCCTTAATATCCTCAGTTACAGCTTCTTCGTTATGCACATATTCCTTCAATGTATATGTTTTAGTTACGGCATCCGGAAAATACTGTAGCAAATGCTGCTTATGTCCACTGGTCAGGGTCAGCACAAGATCGGCCCAAGCAACGGATTGCCCTGTTAATTGCGACGACTCCAAATGATCATGAATGCCTTCTTCCTGCAAAATAGCTGCAGCATGTCTCGATATAGAAGTGCCGGAAATGGCGGATACACCTGCAGACCGCACTTCCAGGTCGATTCCACGTTCCTTCGCGAGCTTTCGTAAAAGCCCCTCAGCCATAGGACTACGGCATGTATTACCGGTGCAGACGAATAAAATATGCAGCATGCTTTTGCACCCCCATGAAAATAAAATATTGTAATGCCGTTATTGTATCAAAAGATGAATAGCAAGCCAAACCCCAATAAAATAGCCCCGCCCAGCGCTTCCCCATAATCCCCAAGCCCACGACTGACATGCCGCCCAAGAAGTAAGCCTACAATCGACATCAGACCTCCACAGACACCGAAAGCTAGTATGGTCAGAAGGACACCATTTACAAACATTCCTAAGGATACCCCAACAGAAAAAGAGTCCACACTCACACTGAGTGAAAGAAGCAGCATTCCCCATAAGGTTCGGTGATTCATAGCTCGCGTACCTACCACTTCCGGACGAAAGGAGTTATACACCATATGTCCACCTAACAGCACAAGAAGTCCTCCGGCGGCATAAGTCGTTACTTGACCTAGCAACTGCCCGACATAACTTCCCGTTAATAAACCCAGAAGAGGCATCAGCATATGAAAAAAAGCAATGAGCACACTCATTTGCAGAACATGCAACAGACGAATCCCCTTCATCCCGATACCTACACCGAGCGAAAAAGCATCCATTCCTAATGCAATCGCCATTATGGCAATGGTAACCGTCTGCCCCCAACCGGCATATACATCTCCTATGCCCATGCTTAACCCCCCAAGTCCGAAATATCTTGTACAACAACGATATGCGGACAAGGAGGTAATCATGACTTCATAGGAGATTTCAGCTTAGAATAAGCGGTGCTACGCTGGGTAGACTAGGCGCCGTAACTATCCGGCGTCAATCACGGAACCACCGGCGGCTTTCATAAGCCGGTTCATAATGGCAGCGCCGAGGCCCGTATACGGACAAGCCTCGGCCAAGATGTAAGTCGCTCCCGCTTCATCAAAGCGCCGCAGCGCGGCATATAGGGAGCGTGCACCTTCCTCCGGCGAGGATAACGAGCCGAGGGAGAGAACAAAGGCGGCAGGATCGGCGGGATAGAGAGGCTTATGCTCCTCGAAGAGGAGCAAGCCCGTTATTTCGCCGCTCAGTTGCGCCGCCCGAAGTAGACTCGCGGCTTCTTCCGCAACACGTTGCGGGGAAGATCCGCGTACTACACCGAGCCAGCCGCGCGGCGCGTAGTGCGTGTACTTCATGCCCGGCGCGCGCGGCGCCGAGCTGTCGGCAGCTTCTGCACCGGAATGTTCCTTCGGTGCAGTGCCCTCTGGAACTTCCACCGCTTCGGAAGTTCCAAATTCCTTAACCGCAGCTGGCTCAGCAGCAATTGCTTCTGCCCCTACTACAGCAGCCAACTGCTCTGAAGTAATTCCGCCGGGGCGCAGCACGGCAACCCTTCCATCCGGCTGCACCTGCACTACGGTTGACTCCAGTCCAACTCCCGCGGCGCCGCCATCAAGAACACCATCGATATATCCGGACAAATCTTCCATCACATGCGAAGCTAAGGTCGGACTCGGACGACCCGAACGGTTAGCGCTTGGTGCCGCAACAGGACAGCCCGCTGCACTGATCAGCGCCAAAGCTACCGGATGGTCAGGCATACGTACACCCACCGTGTCCAAGCCTGCCGTCACACAAGGCGACAAAACACCCGCACGAACAGGAAGCACAACTGTCAGCGGTCCAGGCCAATATGCATCCATCAACGCTGCAGCCGTAGGATGCACTTCTGTAACCAACTCTTCCAAAGCACCTGAATCGGCAATGTGCACGATTAAGGGATTGTCAGACGGTCGCCCTTTTGCCGCAAAAACAGCCTCAACCGCTGCTGTATTCCGTGCATCTGCTCCGAGTCCGTAGACCGTTTCGGTTGGAAAAGCAACCGTTCCTCCTTCGCGAAGCATGGCTGCCGCCTTCACTATAGCTAGCTTATTCTGTTCGCTTGGCTGAAGCACATCTGAATCCGGAGCTGTATGTTCCAACAAATCCAGCTCCCAATAAACAGTCTCATCCCTATTTTCACTCCTCCGCTGAACAGCGAATAAAGGATCGTTTGGTTCATTCATTCTCATCACAGGCTTTCTACAGGATATATATTGAACACTAGCTTTTCTAGCAAACTTAGAATAAATACTCAGAATATCCATTCCTTCTAATCTTACCAAAAAGCGGCCCCAATGAAGGAGCCGCAGTCGATCTACTTATGAAATAGTAACATATCTAGGTTCAAAACTATAGACCATTTCCGCCAAAACCAAAGAGCTAGCTTCAGCAATTACGACCATAATCCCGAAATCCAGTTCCAAAGATTTTGCAGCAGCTCCCAAACGAAGAACCGCACCTCTGGCTCTGCAGAATCCGCTGCCGCTGCATCCTTTGCCGAAGAATCTGCTTGTACAGCTGTTCCTACTGCTGGTTGCACCTTAACTCCGCTATCTGTCCCAGCAGCCGAGACAGTCTTCGCCCCTTTGTTAGCAGCAGGTGCTGCCGCATCTCCGGAGCCTGCATCGATAAAGCACAGCGGTGGAAACAGTACACACCACCAGTTCTGACCCTTCCCCTCACCTAACGTAACCCGTACAGCCTCGTACTCTCCAGCCGGATAAACTGTGCCGCCGTATAATTTAGTCGGAAAAGGAACCACTCCGAGCTCCACTTTATAGGAGTATTGAATACCACGTTTCTCCAGCTCCGAGCCAACCAGTGCATTAAGCTCTGGCAGATGGGTTCTAATTAAAGCGCGTGCCTGTTCTAAACTCTGCGGATCCTCCAGTGCAGTAACCCACTGGTTCATTTGCTCCACGATGGTATCACGAATTTGCCGTTTCACAAGCTGATCTTGTGTTCCGTCCGAATTCGCCAAAATACGCAGCCGGATAGAATCCTGTGGAATGGTTACTTCGGCTACTGCCGCATCGGTTTTTTGACCCTCCCAGGCCATGATAACAATCATAAAAAAACAAATTAAAATGGCAGTATACTTAAAAGTTACACGTAAGGAATCTCTTTTATCCATATATTTATCGTTCATTTGTTGCAGCCCCTCTCCTCTTAACACTCATGCTAGTAGTATGTCCAGAGATGAGAGACTGCAAACCTATGAATCTATTAAATCTATAACTTTAATGCAAGCGCCTTAGGCAGCTGCAAATCTTCCTCAACATCCCGCCCATAAAGATGCACACTCATTACAACCCCCATACAGGCCATATTGATTAAAAGTGACGTGCCTCCATAGCTGATAAATGGAAGTGTAATTCCCGTAAGCGGCATTAGACCGATAAAAGCTCCAATATTTTCTAAGATTTGATATAGCAGCATGGCCGTAATTCCAATAATCAAAAATGGGCCGCTGCGCTCCCTACTCTCTAGGGCAATCAATATCATCCGATGAAGAAGAATAAAGAATAGTAACAGCAGCAGCGCTGAACCCACGAACCCAAACTCCTCCGCAATCTGTACGAATATAGCATCCGAATAGGTATAAGGAACACGGTTACTCTGCACAGAGCTTCCTTGCATGTACCCCTCGCCGCTCATCCCTCCGGAGGCAATAGCCACTTTAGCATTTTTCGTGTGATAGCTTGCATCATCTGACGCCAAATCAGGTACGAGCCATGGATCAAAACGATCTACTAAATGCTTCCTGCCAAGGGTCTCCTCAAAAAAATGAACCGCTTCATCATGATAGTGTATATAGCTCAGAATTCCTGCAAGACCCAATCCGCCAACTATAATTAGCCCGATGAGCGCATGTGAAATTTTGATATTCCCGATCCACAGAAGTCCGATCAATATAACGATGTAGCTTAGCGCATTCCCCAGATCATTCTGTACAATCACTATAACAAAAGGGAGCAATGTAAGAAGCGCCAGCGGGACGACTCCCTTCCAGAAGGTTAGCATAGCCCCTTGTTTACGGACCAGAATGGACGCGAGTAAAAGAATCAATATCAACTTAAAAAGCTCCGCAGGTTGAAAGCTAAGACCGCCTATCTCCAGCCCCAGTTGTGCACCGTTCTTCACCTTACCAAAAAAACTTACTGACACCAGCAGACCTATACCCAAAATATAAATATAAAGAGCATATTTCACAAATATCCTGTAATCCACAAAAGTAAGCACAAAGAAAGCTACAAACCCTACAATATAGTATTTCAGCATTTGTAAATGGAAGCCATCTAGTTTCTGAACTAATCTACCATTAGTCACGCTATATATGGAAAAAATACTAATGACCATCAGCATAACTAGAACAATAAGGATCACACTATCGATTTTCTTGAGCTTTTCAAGCATACGTAAACCCCTTACTCTATTAAGGTTCCAACCGTCCTCACCCGAGGAAGGTCGCTCCTTTCTATTGTAGAGCATTTGAGGTTACAATTCCAAATTTATGTAATACACCCGAATTAAGAGATTCATCTTTCGGATCTGTGGAAGGACATTCTCATTTATAAAAAAAACCGTCAGATCCTATCCATAAGAGATAAGGTTCTGACGGTTTTTTGATTACGTGTTTATACCTGTTTGGCAGCTGCATAAGGAGTAGGCTTAGGCAAATCTTCCTCTACATCCTGACCATGCAGACGTACACTCATTACCAGTCCAATGCTGGCCATGTTGATAAGCAGGGATGTACCCCCAAAGCTAATGAACGGCAACGTGATACCTGTCAACGGCATCAAGCCAATAAACGCGCCGATATTCTCAAAAATCTGATACAGCATCATCGCGACAATGCCGACGATCAGAAACGGACCCGCTCGATCTCTTGATTCCAGCGCAATCAGAATCATTCGGTGTATCAGGATAAAATATAGTAGCAGCACAAATGCAGAACCTACGAATCCAAATTCCTCGGCAATCTGCACAAAGATGGAGTCCGAATACGTATAAGGCACTCGATCCGTCTGAACAGAACTGCCGTTCATATAGCCCTCGCCACTCATCCCACCTGAGGCAATCGCCAGTTTGGCGTTTTTAGTATGATAAAGAGCTTTCGCTGTTGCTTTGTCCGGAACAAGCCAGGGGTCGAAACGTTCGATCCAGTGTGAGCGGCCAATATCTGTGAGGAACGTTTTAATTTCATCATGATAATGGATGTAACTCATAATTCCGGCAATCGCAGAACTCGCTACAATTACTAGCCCGATTAAGGCATGAGTGTACTTAATGTTACCAATCCATAACAGACCTGCAAGAATCACAATGTAAGACAAGGCATTCCCAAGGTCATTCTGTGTAAGGACAATAAGGAACGGAAATAAGGTCAATAGACCCAGCGGCACAACATCCCGCCAAAATAAGAGCTTACTCTTATTCTTTCGGACGAGCATAGCTGCCAGGAATAGAATTAATATCAGCTTAAATAGCTCGGCAGGTTGAAGACTCAGTCCACCAGGGAGGGACAACCAGCCTTGGGCATTATTCTTGGTCTCTCCCAAAAAGCTTACGAGGACCAGAATACCTATCCCAAACAAATAAATATATAACGCGTATTTCACTAAAATTCTGTAATCTAAAAAGGTCATTCCAATAAAAGCAATAAAGCCAATTGCATAATACATCATCATACGGATATGATGTCCGTCCAGCTTTTCTCTTCCATGTGTCACACTATATATGGCGAAGATGCTGACAGTCATGAGCAATAACAGAACGACTACGATAGCACCATCAATCTTCTTAATCTTCTGAAGCACGTTCTGCCTCCCTACTCTAAATCTGGGCTTTCTTTTATAGTTCTCTAAGAAGTCCGGTTAAATTCTATTGTAAAGGAAGTCGGATTAAAAATACAATTTCACTACCCGAGCACCAGAACTCCCCTGCATAGCATGCAGAATTATCGTGCTATACCAAGCACATGACGCGGAATTCCAGCCAGATCATTAATGGTGATGATCTCTTTCCAATGGCCGGCCGCGACAAGCAGTTCGGCCACTTGCTCGGCTTGTCCGAAGCCGAGTTCAAAGCCAATCAGGCGCGGCGGTGCCGGGAGCAGCGCCAGCTGCTCCATCATCCGGCGGTACGGGTCCAGCCCGTCCGCCCCGCCATCCAGCGCAGTGCGCGGCTCATGGTCGCGCACCTCACGCTGCAACCCGGCGATATCCTCGCCGGGAATGTACGGCGGGTTGGAGACGAGAATATCCGTCTCCATCCCCGCGAACGGCTCGAGCAGATCGCCGAGCCGAAAGTCCACGGCTGTGCCGGAGCGCATCGCATTGCGCTTCGCCACAGCTAGGGCCGCCGGCGAAATATCGCCGGCGCAGACCCGCCACGCCGGCGCTTCCGCCGCCAGCGTGACGGAGATCGCTCCGCTGCCGGCGCCGATGTCGACGGCGGTCAGCGGACGTAGAGCGCGTCCACTTTCCGCGTCGCCCGCACGATCTTGCGCTGCCGTTAACGAAGCAGCGCCTTCTTCTTGCGTCGCTTCACCCAGCGCAACCATACCATCCGGCCACAGCTCCGCGCCGTACCGCAAAATCGCCTCGACCAGTAACTCCGTCTCTGGCCGCGGGATCAGAACATCAGGCGTCACTTCAAAGGGACGCCCGTAAAACTCTTGCTCGCCGATAATATACTGCACCGGCTCCCCCATACTCCGGCGGGTAACTCCCGTCTCCCACGCTTCTTTAACCGCAGCTGGAAAAGGATCCGAAAGCACCATGTAATACGCTGCTCCGGACAAACCAAGCACATGCTCAAGTAGCAATTGCGCACTGCGCTGCGGTTCATTACAACCGCTCTGGCTCAAAAAAGAAGAAGCCTCCGCAAAGGCTTCCCGGATGCTTTTCACTTCCGACATGACAAATACGCCATCGTTCAAAGCATTATTATCCATTGTCCATACTATCCATCAAATCAGCTTGTTCAGCAATTGAAAGAGCCGAAATAATTTCAGTGATTTCTCCGTTCATAACCTGCTCCAAACGGTGCAGTGTCAAGCCAATGCGATGATCTGTAACCCGGCTCTGCGGGAAGTTATACGTCCGGATACGCTCACTTCGATCACCCGTACCTACTTTGCTCTTCCGTTCACCAGCATACTTCGCTTCTTCTTCCTGCCGTTTCATATCAGAGATACGGGCACGAAGCACTTGTAGCGCTTTTTCCTTATTGGAGTTCTGTGACTTACCATCCTGACAAGTAGCAACAATGCCCGTAGGTACATGAGTTACACGTACTGCAGACTTGGTCGTATTTACAGACTGTCCGCCTGCACCACTTGAACAGAAGGTATCCACACGAATGTCTTTATCATGGATTTCAATTTCAAATGCTTCAGCTTCCGGCATCACCGATACTGTAGAAGTAGAGGTATGAATACGTCCACCGGATTCAGTTGCTGGGATACGCTGTACGCGATGCGCACCACTTTCGTATTTCAGCTTGCTGTATGCACCACGGCCGTTAATAAGGAAGATGACCTCTTTAAATCCACCAAGGTCACTCGCGTTGACATCCATTAGCTCCACACGCCAGCCTTGTGAATCTGCAAACCGGGTGTACATCCGGTAAAGGTCGGAAGCGAATAATGCCGCTTCATCTCCACCCGCTGCACCACGAATTTCGACGATTACGTTCTTATCATCATTCGGGTCTTTAGGCAGCAGCAATACACGGATTTGCTCTTCCAGCTCTACCTGACGTTTGGAAAGGTCGTCAATTTCCATCTTGACCATTTCCTTCATCTCATCATCAAGCTTTTCGCCTTGCATTTGTTTAGCGGCTTCAAGCTCTTCCATTACGTTCTTATATTCAGTATACGCCTCAAAAGCAGGCTGTAGGTCTGATTGTTCTTTGGAATAATCCCTCAGTTTCTTACTGTCGTTTGCAACATCCGGATCACAAAGCAGTTCACTGAGCTTCTCATAGCGGTCCGCCAGGGATTGCAATCGGTCCAACAAGGGAATTCACCTCTCCTAGTTCAATTTCAAATTCGCAAATAAAGCGATTAAAACATATGTCATAAAAATAGATATACGACTTTATATTATACCAAAGATATTGTGAAATGGCTACAGTTCTGTATGCGTAAATGCCATAATAAATGACTTATATTTTAAAAAAAGGACCATCTCAGCAGTAGATACCCCTACCGACTGAGATGACCCTCATATCCTTAGTACGCTTCAGTCCTCTTAAACGTTGAAACGGAAATGCATAACGTCGCCGTCTTGCACCAAATATTCTTTACCTTCAAGACGCAATTGACCACGTTCTTTCGCACCATTCATAGAGCCTGCTGCCACAAGATCTGCGTAAGCCACTACCTCAGCACGGATAAATCCACGTTCAAAATCTGTGTGAATTACACCAGCAGCGCCGGGCGCTTTAGTTCCCTTACGAATGGTCCATGCACGAACTTCCTGAACGCCTGCTGTGAAATACGTATACAAGCCTAGCAGCTTGTAAGCCGCTTTGATCAAACGGTTCAAACCAGATTCTTCTAGCCCAAGTTCTTCTAGGAACATCGCTTTATCTTCGCCCTCAAGCTCGGCAATTTCAGCTTCTACTTTAGCACTGATCGGAACAACTTCAGCACCTTCAGTTGCTGCAAATTCACGCACTTGCTGCACATAAGGATTATCCTCTGCACTTGCTACTTCTTCTTCACTTACATTCGCTGCATACAGCACTGGCTTCAATGTTAACAAATGAAGATCACGGATAATAAGCTTCTCGTCATCGGACAATTCTATACTACGTGCAGGTTTATCTTCGTAGAGCACTTCTTTGACGCGTTCAAGCAGTTCAACTTCTTGGGCGTATTTCTTGTCGCCGCCTTTGATGTTCTTACGGGAACGCTCAATCCGCTTCTCAATGCTCTCAATGTCAGCAAGGATCAGCTCCAAATTAATGGTCTGAATGTCGCTGATCGGATTTACTTTTCCATCCACGTGGGTAACGTTCTCATCTTCAAAACAACGAACGACATGAACGATAGCGTCTACTTCGCGGATATGAGCTAGGAACTTGTTGCCTAGTCCTTCACCTTTACTCGCACCGCGCACAAGACCAGCGATATCAACAAATTCAAAAGCAGTAGGTACAGTCTTGTTAGGTTGTACCAGCTCAGTCAGTTTATCAAGACGTTCGTCCGGAACTTCAACGACACCAACGTTAGGGTCAATCGTGCAAAAAGGGTAGTTTGCGGATTCTGCTCCCGCTTGCGTTATTGCATTAAACAATGTGGATTTTCCTACGTTAGGAAGACCGACGATTCCCGCTTTCAAAGCCATTTATATGACAACTCCTATTTTCAGCTAAATTGATCATCCGAATAAGTAATACGATCTAAACCATTATATATTAGAACATATTCTCCAGCAACACCGGATGTCTTGCAGATGTGTCAATCCAGCCTTATCCAAGCGCACCCATTCATTGGGAAGCCGCAAGTTCCAATACCTTTTTAATCGCCGGCTGATCCAATAGAGGTTTAGAGGTATCGGGATCAACCTCTACATCAGGGACCGTCTTCACTTCCTCGTTGCAGCTTCCATCAGAGTTAAGGCCCATCTGGAGGGAAAACCTAAATACATAACCACTATTCGGCAATGCAGCTACTAGCGGATCTGTCCCCAGACCGTCACCCCCTGTTTTTCCGCCTACAACCATAGCAAATCCGGTACCTTTGGCGAATGCGGCGAATCCTTCCGCGGACGAATATACAGAGCTATCTACCAGCAAATAGATTTCCCCCTTGAATCCCACAGATTGATAAGGGGTTACAATATCAACATTTTTGTTATAGTTCCTAAACATTGTTGTCGCTTCTGGCGGTATATTTGGCATCTGTTCGTCTTTAATATTGGCAATAGGTAGTAACCCTTCTGTCAGCCGGCGTGCCTGCATAAAGGCCTCGGAATAATCGCCTCCTCTATAAAGAGAATATGTATTATAAGTAATAGGTTTATTAATCAGTAGAGGAACCATATTATTGCGCCAGTAACTACTGTTTCCTCCGCCATTTCCGCGGATATCTAGAATTAGTGTCTTATAATCTTTAACTTCTATCAAAAAATCACGTATCTCAGAACTATCCATCTCCATGAGATTGCCAGCAAAGCTTCGCGTACCTAGATACGCTATTTGATCTGGCTCTATAATGACTTTCTTAACATTTCCGGAAGTCATTCCTGTCTTACTTCCCGCCTCACCACTATTCACATTGTTATTGCTTTCTTTAGGGCTTTGCTGTTGTTCCGTTAAAGGCTTCTGGTTGTAACGGACCAATACGTTAGACTGCTGAAACACGTTAACCCAAGGCTCTGAACCTAATCCTGCTCGAATATAACTTTCTAGAAACCATGGATATTCTTCCTTAGATAAAAAATTCGTATGCCCATTATTTAACCCGCTAAGTACGAATCTCATTCGTCTAAAAAACTCATCATCTGTCTTCACTGCTGCAACTTTATTGCGGTACTCCTCTTTGTTCGCAAGCCAATCCTCGCCGTATAGACGCTTATTTACCTCTAGGAATGGGTAGTTCTCCTCAATAATCTTCCACATATAATCAAAATCCTCTAATCTTTGTTCCACTGTCAATGGAGACACCGCTGCTTCTGGCAGTTCTTCCACTACCTTTGAAGAGACTACCGGCGCAACCGGACTTGCCTGAACTTGCTCCGACTCCAATTGCTTTTTCCCTGGCAAATCCCCACGGTTGCAACTAACCAGTAACAGTATTGCAGCTACAGAAAAAGCCGCTGGTAATACAAACCTTGGTCTCACCTTAATCCCCCTTCTAACACTCTTCTATAATCCATTTTCAGGAATTTATTTAATAATCATATTTTTCTATTAATCCTAATTCAAATATATTTATCACAATTATTTACATCAAATTTTAGGGCAACAAAAAAAGACCTCCTTCGAGGTCTCCATGAATAACATTATAGATCTTTAGACATCGTAATGTCGGTTACGGTATATCCCATTTTTTTGTACAGCTCAAATGCACGATTGTTCTGACCGAAGACATGTAACCCGATTTTGGTGACGTTCATCTCACGGGCTTCCTCATCAAGTGCGATCATAGCCTGCTTGCCATAACCTTTGCTCTGATACGGTTCAAAAATGTAGAAATCATAAATGAAAGCCTCTCGACCACCGCGGCCTTCGCTTACATTAAACCAAATATATCCAACCTGAGTATCACTACTTATCTCTACTATAGAATATAGATAAGCACCATCTGTGTTCAACCCTTTGGGCAGAGACTGTGAAATGGCTTCCTCAGATAGCTTCATCGCGATTTCAGGATCCCAAGCACCGGCTTTAATCTTATCTTCCGCATAGTCACGAGTAGCTTGACCTAAGAAAAATTGAAAAGCGGATTCATCCATATGGACCAGTTTAATCATTATCTTTTTCACTTCCTCACTTCTATATTTATTACATCCTTCTATTTACGTATTAAACGGGAAGTCCCACGTAAAGTTGCTAAATCGGGAGCACCGATGCCGAACATCGCTATCTTAAGTTCCAGCTCCACTTGAGCTAGTGCAGCTTCGAGCGCCTCTTCAGAATCTACTGCCGGTCCTAACAGATTACGTCCAAAGCCTGCTAAATCAGCACCGAGGGCTAATGCCTTCGCCGCATCCACTCCATGCTTCAAGCCGCCGCTGCCAATCAAAGCCCCCTTCGGGGAGACAGCACGTACCTCTGCAATGCAATCTGCGGTTGGAGTACCCCAGTCCGCGAAGGCTTCAGCCGCTGCGCGCCGTATAGGATCTACACTGCGGAACTTCTCCACTTGACTCCAGGATGTTCCGCCTGCACCCGCCACATCAACAAAGGCTACCCCTGCATTATAAAGACGCCCTGCTGTATCACCGTCAATACCCCAGCCGACTTCTTTTACACCTACAGGAACCTCAAGTGCACGACATACTTTTTCTATCTGAGATAACAAGGACGCAAAACCAGTATTCCCTTCCGGTTGGAAGACCTCTTGAAGACCATTAAGATGCAAAACAAGAAAATCCGCACCGGCAATATCCACAGCTCGGCGACATTCCTCCACTCCGAAGCCATAAGATAACTGTACAGCGCCAATATTAGCAATAACTGGAATATCAGGCGCTTTGTCCCGTACATAAAAGGTTTCGGTTAGCTCAGAGCGCTCCACCGCTGCTCGCACAGAACCAACACCCAGCGCCCACCCGCGACGCTGCGCTGCCTCTGCCAGCCGAGCATTAATAGCTCCAGTTGCTTTACTGCCACCTGTCATCGAGCTGATCAACAGCGGTGTTCGCAGCTCACGTTCCAGGAACGTAGTCTGCAATGATATATCATCGAAATTCAGCTCTGGAAGAGCATTATGCCGAAATCGGAAATGTTCAAACCCCGTAGTCACACCGACGCCACCGACTTCTTCATTTAGACAAAGACGTACATGTTCTATTTTGCGTTCACCTGTCCTTGATGCAGGCATTAAAGACTTGTCTGAACCTTCTACAGTCGGTAGGTCATTGCCATGATCCGCGCCAGACTGCCTATTCGCATCATATGGTACGGCCTCTTCTGGCGTATGATTCATGCTCCGTTCCTCCTAATCCTAAACTGCATTTATTATAACATATCCCTTCAGTTGAATTTACAATATGAGGTTAGCGATTAGAATTCACATCTCTATTATTCTACAAATCAGCTTCTACGCATGATTTGCAATATGCTCACCGACTAACCTTCCCGATAACGAAACGATCGGTGTGCCACCGCCTGGGTGCGTGGTTCCCCCTACATACCAGAGACCCTTAACATCGCTTGAACGGTTGCTTGGTCTGAAGAAGGTCTGTTCTACCGAGTTCGAGGAAATCCCATAGATCGCACCCTTATGCGCCAGTGTGTCCTCTGCGATATTTTGTGGTGTATAATGCTGGAGCACAGCTCCCTGATCCAAACCTGTAATTCCATGGCCCTCAAGCACCGAGAGTACTCTTTTACCATAGGAAGCAGTCTCTGTCCGCCAATCACAGGCCTCATTCATATAAGGTGCATTAGCCAAAATAAACAGATTACTGCCTCCTTCAGGAGCCATACCTGACTCTGAATATCCAGAATGGCACACATAAACAGCTGGCTGCTTGGGAGGGATTTTGCGTTCAAAAATATCTATGAATTCTGTCTCATACTGCTCAGGGAAAAATACCGTGTGATGTAATAAAGCTTCATATTTACGGGGAACGCCTGCAAGTGTTACATAACCCGATAAGGAGGGCTCATAAGCAGCAATTTTGCGATCACTCATGGAAGGACGGCTGTTCTCCTCGACAAGCATACGGTTAACACTGAGCACATCGCCTCCGGCAATGACCGTCTTTGCCGGATAGAAGCCGTGTGTTGTATCCACACCTTTGGCTACTCCATTTACCACGGAAATATTCGTAACCTCAATCCCATTCATGATGCGAACGCCTAAGCCTTCTGCCAGTGCAGTAAGACCTTCGACCAGCTTGTAAGTTCCGCCCCGCACACCATAAACTCCTTCTACACTTTCCACATATCCAAGCATGGCGAAAATAGCTGGGGAACGAAACGGGGAAGATCCGACGTAGGTAGCATAACGACCTAACATTGCTAAGGTATGAGGATGGCTAAAGTATTTCAGCAGCAATGATTGCAGACTTAAAAAAGGCCTTACCCGAAGCAAATCCCGTAAGAGAGGAAGTGACATTTTATCTCGCCAAGACAATAGCAATTTATTTAGGAACTGCTTTTCACTAAGATGGTAGAGCACAGCAGCTTCAGCCATAAAATCATCATAACGAAGCGCATCACTTGAACTGTATTTAGCAATCTGAGCCTTCATAAACGCTTGGTCGCGCGAGAAATCCACTATAGTTCCATCAGCAAAAATATTGCGTGTACGTGGCTCCAGCTCATAAATTTCAACATAATCCTCCATGGAGGCACCAGCAAGCTCATAAAGTGAGCGGAATACATGAGGCATTGTTATCGTGCTCGGGCCTCTGTCAAAGGTATAGCCTTCAATCTGAATCCGCTGCAGCTTACCACCAGGGTTCTGTTGGCGTTCCAGCACCGTCACATCCCAGCCTTTTGAGGCTAAGGTTACAGCACAGGACAGTCCACCGAATCCCGCACCGATGATTACTGCCTTTGATTTCATAAGTAACGTCTTCCTTTCCATTCATAGCCTTGACCCGAACGACTGCCCCACCAAGAACTAATTGCAATGACTGCCAAGCAGAGGATACTTACAGAAATCAGCAAGCATAACCATACTGATTGTCTGGCAGACGCATCACTAATCCGCTTAATAGCAATGCCTAACAGACTAGCCGACAACGCCCATGATGCCTCAGCAGCCTGACCTGTCACACTGAAGAAAATAAACGCCGCTAAAGGAAATACATATAACAACGTATACAAACTTAACATTCCCAGTAGAATAACAGAGCGGCGACCCAATCCAGCATAAATATTTTTACGGTAGCCATTCCATACCTCGCTGGCATTATGATACATTCTCATTTCTGCATAGTCCGTAATATCGGCGAGTGTAACCTGATCTCCAGCCTTCTTGACTGCACGGGCTAAGGCCATATCATCTACGAGATCAGATCGAATCGCCGCATGTCCACCACAGCGTATATAACTATTCCTGTGAACTAGCATGAATCCTCCATGCGCTGCTACGAATCGTGGATCGCGGGATGTGCGGACAAGGAGTATTGGCAAATGACAAATGATCGTGAAGGTCATTAAAGGTACCACAAGCTTTTCTAGCCAAGTACCTGTTTGCTGATAAGCAAATCCCGTGATGAGACCCTCTTCTTGAGCATCAGCCATGGCAAGAGCGTTCTCCAAAGCTTCAGGCTTCAGCCGAATATCTGCATCAAGATACAGCAGCCACTCACCAGAGGCTGCCTTCATTAACTGATTGCAGGCATAAGACTTGCCTAACCAGCCAATTGGCAACTCTCTTCCGGCCATAACCTTAACACGCTCATCTCCTGTAGCTCTGGCAATCCTGCCTGTTTCGTCACTTGATCGATCATCCAGAACAATAATTTCCAAGTCCCAACCCGTAATTCTGCAGGCCAACACGGAAGCAAGGCAATCTCCTATATTGTCAGCCTCGTCACGGGCCGGTATCAGTACAGACACACATCGATTACATTCTTCCGTAGAAGAAATCTTACTCCCCTTAGTGATATGTTTCGACTTCGATATTCCAAGCTTCGGTAGCTGGGCTGTATTCCACAGTGCAAACAAATATTGAAGAAGGAGGCATCCAATAATGATCTGCAGAAAGACAATCATCCTCTACCCCGCAGTCGCACAACATCAAACCATTCATTAATAGATCTACCTTGCTTCATGAGTGGAGTAAAGGCCCCCTGAATATAACCCCCGTTATTAACCATCATCAAACGGTGATGATCCAATTGCTCTCTAAGCACGTCCTGCAGCTCCTTTGTGATACAGTTGCGATCCATAGCAGGCCACGGATGAGATATAGCATTGCCCGCCAACAACGTCGCCTCCGGTTTGGAATGCCGGAACAAGCCATGATAAAGCGTGACAGGTACAACAAGTGCTTCTGGACATAATCGAAGTACTAGCCCTACCCCTGCCTGCAACTTTAATGGACGGTGCTCCAGCGGCCGAATTTCCCCTTCTGGATATATCCATATATTCCCTCGTTTATGTAGTAACCTAGCCGTATAACGGAGCGAAGCACTGATATCACTGGTGTTATGCCGATTAATGGAATAGGCACCGAGCTTGCGAAAGAAAGCGTATTTCCGCAGCTGCTCTTCCTCCATCATGAAAAAGTGCTCTCCACTAGTCATGGTTCTCGCTGCGTGGTAAGCCAGTAATCCATCCCACCAAGAACTATGATTCATAATATATAGAATAGGTCTGTCTCCCGCAGATTTTGGCTGCAATTGTCCAGCGACCCCAACATAACGGAAATGTCTCTGAATCAAATAAAGCCGATTGTAATGATAGAACAGCTTATCAAACCCTTTGTGTTTGACGGCTTCCAACATAACGCAAGCTCCCTTCAGCAAGTAACGCCCCTAGCACAGCAATAACTCCACAGAGCAGCAAGCCTTCACGCAGACCAATGGTTCCAAATAAAACTAATATGGCTTGATATAAACGAGTCCCGTTACGAGCAGACAAACTAGTACTCTTAACATTATTTAGCGTTAGGGATAAGATCATCCCTACGATGAACCATCCGACGAAATTGCTCCAAGGCACACCATAGAATCCTCCACTGCTACCCCAATGCCAGAAGCCTCTAGCATGAGCAACGGGGTCCAATACGAAGTCCAGCAGTACAGTCCAAAACCCAATCTGAAGTGCTTTTGCCAGCCGTAATTGTAATCCCCTAAGTCCGAAATCGTAACTAATTAAAGTAGCATTGTATATCACGGCAATCCAAGCAAAGCCTAAGGTAATAGGTACCCCATATAGCAGCGGACCTAAAATATCAGAGTAATCATAAGTACCAAACAGCTTTCCAGAATGAACGCCAATCCACTCAACGGACATACCTAAGGTCCAGATAAGAATAGCCGAGACCCATATAGTAGGCTTGCACTTTCTTATGACTGACTGGTCAGACATTATTGGCTGCTTCAACCCCTTGTAAATTAAATCTGCAGCATAAGCAGCATAAAAAATAAGAAATAGACCATTCGAAAATTGTAAACTTTCAGGAATGCCAAGCCATATTAACAACAGTGCTCCAATAAAATACCATACCCAGAATAGTATTCGGATCATTTAGTACACCGCCGTTCTGCCCTTGCCTCCCAAACTTGGGGCATAACGCATAGCAGTACGATGGAACATCCGAAGCTTAGCCTCATCACTCACATAGGCACGCCTGCGAAATACATCGTAATTGCCTGCGGCTACATCATCGAGAATACCTGCATAAAAGGCGGCGGCCAATTCTACTGCCATCCCACTCTCCGGGGGATAAGTATCCACATTATTAAGCCCCTTCTCAAACCACAGCAGTGCCTCTCTTCTAAGATCCTGCAATACAGCTACAAAACACTCATTAACCACTCCGTCTTCCAGCTCTTGCTGGCTGTACCCGTTCTTTCTCATGATTTCCAAAGGTATATACCTTCTTCCACGCTCCAGATCTTCACCCACATCACGGATAATATTTACGATCTGCATACCAATACCAAGAGCGATCCCTGCTTCCTGCGCTTCATCGCCTCTGTCCTCTCTCAATACAGGGAGCAGCATCTCTCCTACGGTACCTGCTACGAGATAACAATAAGATAGAAGCTCTTCCAGTGTCTCATAATGAGTGAAGGAAAGATCGCTTACCTGACCTTCCATTTGTAGCAGAAACGGCTGTTTATCCAAATGAGGAAAATGATGCAGTAACCAACGTAGTGCAGGCCAGATGAAATGCCCCTCTGCTTGCTCTAAGTTTCGGAAATGATTTCGGAGCTCATGAATCGTATAAGGTGATTTCTCCGGCTCATCTACACTGTCGTCTATTAGGCGGCAAAAGGCATAGATTACATGCACCGCCTCTCGTCGCGGACTAGGCAAGCCATCAAATGCCCTGTAAAACGAAGAAGAACCCTTTCTGATCATTTCCTCACATTTCTGTAATACTTGTTCATTCATGTATGTTCATCTCCTTCATCAGTTCATGAACTGCCAATTTTGCGCCCTGCATAACAATAGGAACGCCGCCGCCAGGATGCACAGATGCACCAGCAGCATATAAACCTTCAATTTTATAGGGCTTAGACTGAGGTCGAAACACACCGGATTGTGTCAGCACGGGTGCGATCCCAAAGCTTCCACCGCCGAACAAACCTTCCTTGGCAGCATCAGCCGGTGTACGAATTTTTCGCCAGACCGTATGAGCAGTAAGCCCAGGAAAACCGCGCTCTTCGGCGTCTGCCAGGACTTGTGAAGCCAAGGGCTCTGCAGCCGTATTCCAATCTATCTCTTCACCGGCAGGTACTGGGACGAGAAAATAAAGTACACTTTCTCCTTCAGGGGCCGCCGTATCATCGAGCATCACCGGATTGAACACATAATAGGAAGGTTTATCAGGGATGCTCTTGCGATTAAATAAATCACGCAAGCTCTTATTCAAGGAATCAGGAAGAAAAAACTGGTGTGTCAGCGACTCCTCCCATTGCTTGGAGACTCCTACATAGATGAGCAGACAACCTGATGAAGGCATGAAATCTTTACGGTACTCTCTCCCTTTAACTTCAGGTAAAAGATTGGACAAGTGTGGAAAATCACCGTTATAGAGCACAGCATCGTAAGCTATCTCTTGTCCACGAACAACAACTCCGTGGCATCTGCCACCATCCACCAGCAGTGACTCTACTTCCGTACCTGTGTGCATGCACACTCCGCGTCTTTCTAGCTCTCGTGCAATGATTCGAGGCAGCTCCCCATATCCTCCCTTCAGCATCCAGACTCCAAAGGCATGCTCTGCATAAGGAAGCATTGTATAAAGACCCGGAGTGCGGAAAGGCGCTCCACCAATGTATAGACTCTGTAGTGAGAAGGCATCCTTCAACTCATCACTGCGAAAATACTGCCCAACTGCGGCCCTAAGATTCTTATAGGCGCGTAAACGAACCATTAGCCTCAAATTCTTTACGCTGAAGAAATCCCTGCGAGTCTTGAAGCCCCGTTCCAGAAAAGAAGCTTTCCCTAAGGGATACAGACCCGACATCTCTTTCATAAATCTAATGAATCCTTGCCCTTCACCGGGAAAACACCTCTCGATCTCAGCTGCCTGCGCCTCTATTCCATTCACTTTGGTCAAGGTACGTCCACTCTTAAAATGAACACGGTAGAGAGGATCGCACCGTAGCAACTCCAGACTCTCCGGTGGTAGGCCGCCCTCTTCCAGAATGCTCAGCAGCATCTCCGGTAGTAGTACAATTGTTGGTCCTTGATCGATCCGGTAACGGCCATTCTCTTCAAAAGCCACACGTCCACCAACCCGAGGTGCACGTTCATACATCGTAACCTCCTGCCCACGCTTGCTTAGCAGAAGTGCTGCTGTAAGACCGCCTATGCCGCTGCCCACAATAGCAACCCGACTCATAATGAAGCTCCCGTTCCGGCGAATCCTGTGGATACGACCTTAGATCTAGCTGCACGGTCTTGCTCCTTCAGCAGAGCCACACTAATTTTCGCCGATTCAAATATCGTCGGAAGACCACTTCCGGGATGAGTTCCTCCGCCAACCAACCAAATTCCCTTCACCTCTTCAAAGGTGTTATGAGGCCGCATATACATCATCTGCCCGAGATTATGAGCCAAATTAAACGTTGCACCGTTATATACATCCAGCTTGTTCCGCCAATCCAGTGGCGAGAAGAACAAACTCTCCTCTATTCTCTGAGGCAAATTCTCTAGACCTGGAATACGCTGCAGACGCTCCATCATATCTTGCTTGACCAGTTCACCCTCCTGCTCCCAATTAATATCAGCCGTCAGGTTGGGCACTGGCATCAGCACGTAAAGAGAAGATTTGCCTGCTGGGGCCAACGTGGGATCTAGCACCGAGGGATTATGAACGTATATCGATGCGTCCGCGGAAAGCTTGCCAAGCCGTGTGAGCTCATCTACATTGAGCCGATAATCGTCAGCGAAATGAACGGAGTGATGAGCCAATTCAACAGCTCCGTCTACTCCCAAATAGAGCATGGCTGTAGAACAGGAGTACCGCTTACGCGATATTTTATCTGGTGAATAACGCTTTAGAATACCAGGCTCGAATAACTGTGTCATAGCTGAACCAAAATCAGCTCCCAGCACCACATAATCGGCCTCTACTTTCTCTCCATTCTCCAGCAATAAACCACACGCCTGCCCGTTCTGTACCAAGACTCGCTTTACTCCGCAAGAAGTATGTACAATTCCACTGTACTCCGAAATAATCTTTGCCATTGCCGTTAGCACACGGTTAATTCCACCAATGGGATGATACAGTCCATATCGGTGCTCCATAAAAGAAAGAATCGTAAAGGTACCCGGACATTCCCACGGCGACATCCCCAAATATTTAGCCTGAAATGCAAAAGCAAACCTCAGACGTTCATCATCAAAATATTTGGAAAGTCTGTTATATACAGTGTCGGTTGCATGCAGTTTGGGCAGTGCATGTAGGACATCCTTTTTGACATAGTCCCCTACAGATTGAAAAGGCCGTTGCAGCAGCGGAATTACCCGGTCCAGCTTATCTTGTTCCTCAGCCATGAATCGTTTATATCCACTACCGTTTCCGGGGAACAACTTCTCTATCTCTTCAGCGGTCCACTCTTGATCCGTAGAAGGGGTAAATACGGTCTCTCCAAAATGAAGCGAATAAAGCGGGTCAAGCTCTTTCAAATTCACATAATCTTTCAGGGATCGACCAGCGGAGGCAAATAACTCTTCCAGCAAATGCGGCATCATTAAAAATGTAGCTCCACGATCAAATCGGTAATCACCTAGACGAAGTTCACCTGAACGACCTCCAACAACCTCCTGCTTCTCATAAACTGCGACATCATAGCCGTCAGCAGCTAGGAGCATAGCAGCAGCAAGCCCTCCCGGACCTCCTCCAACCACCGCAACCCTAGCTGTGTTTCTTCTGCTCATACGTTCCCTCCTTCACAGCATTATATGTTAATTAAACATTATACAAAAATCATACAAACACTATACAAATATCATACAGTGTTTATACAGCTATGTAAATAACTCTGTAGGATCCCTCCTTTTTCAATAAAAAAAGAGCCTGCCATATCACCCGAAAGTGATATTACAGACTCCTATTTATATATCTATTTTCTTGATCAGAAGGATTACTTGATCTTTATACTTGTAAACACATGATCAAACCACGCTTGCCAGTGTTCCGCAGGTTCTGTCATTACATAATCCGCTTTAGATAAAGAAGGGTCTCTTTCATAGCCCTTGCCACCTACGAGGAATTTAGCCCCTGGACATACCTTTCTTAGCCGCTCTATAAGCTCCTCACTAAAGGGTATCAAATCTTTATCCGTAATCGACAGACAAATCAAGCCTACCCGACTTTGTTGTTCCAGCATCGAGATGATCCCTTCCTCAGGCGTGTTTGCTCCTAAGTAGATAACCTCCATTCCGTTTTTGCGCAAAAACAAGGCGAATAACAACAGCCCGACTTGATGATGCTCTCCTGCAGGGCAGAAAGCCAGCACTTTCGGCAAATGGGAGTAAACGGGGAATACGTGGAATATTTGATAGAACCGGTTGGAGATCATATGCGTGGTGTAATGTTCTTGCGCTACCGTTGCTATGCCAGCTTCCCAGGCATCGCCTACTTGTATCAAGATTGGCACAAGTACCTGATGGAACATTGCTTCATAACCATAAAGAGATAAACCAAAATCAATTAAGGCATTAGCTCGCTCTCCCTGAAAGTCATGTAGTGCATTGTATATTTGTTCTTTCATTTTCTCAAAAGCATCCTGAGTATTTCCGCTTGCGACTGAAAGCGTATCATCCAGTTGTTTTTCTTTACGAGCCTTCAGCATTCGAACAGCATGCGATATGCTTACCCCTTGTTGCTCGGTCTGTTCCTTCAGCCAGCGCAGATCCTCGACATTCTCATGGCTATACAGTCTGTACCCGGATTCGGTACGTTCAGGTGTAACCGCCTGGTACCGATTCTCCCAAGCTCTGAGCGTCACGGAAGGAATATCCAGCATTTCAACAACCTGTTTGATGGAATACATGATAGAACTCACTCACTTTCCCTAATGCAACTGCCCAAATTCGCAATCATAAACATTATACAAATCTTTCACACTCATTATACATAAGCCAATGTGTTATGTCATTAGACGTTATGATACGGAAACTGCTTCATTTCTCCCCACTAGGTGTTAATAGGTTGGTACATGCCGGAGCATATTAAGTTTATAGGAAGTGCTCTGCAATACTTTCAGGAGGAACTTCCGATGACATCAGATCGTGAACAACCCGTTCAGCCCCAAACGATTCAAAATATAACCCATGCTTTAGATCAAAAAAAGCGCACCTCTTCACGACGCCGCAAACGAGTGATATGGACTTGCATCATTCTAATTCTCTGGTTAATCGGCGTAATGATATATCAGACACATAAACCTCTTCCCGCAGGGATTTCCTATGAAAGTCCCCTATACAAAGTGAATAATGTATCCTTCTGGCATGATCTAACTTATCCAGACGGGACGGACACAGGTAAGCAGGAGAGTGAAATTCTTCCGAGAATTCTACAGATCGTCGAGGAGTCAAGGGAGTTCTTAGTCATTGACCTGTTTCTGTTCAATGATTATACCCATAAGGATCAGTCATTTCCTCCAGTCAGTCGAATGCTGACTGATAAGTTAATCTCACAAAAGCAAACCTATCCGGAAATGGAGATTGTCTTCATCACCGATGAGGTCAATACTAACTACAACTCAGCGCCCAATCATCTTTTAGAAGAAATGAAGGCCGTAGGGATTCGAGTCATCATGACCGATGTTAATGCGCTGCGAGATTCTACACCTGCATATTCAGCCTTCTGGCGCACCTTCATCCAATGGTTCGGACAATCCGGTAAAGGCTTTATCCCTAATCTTATGGCCAGTGGTGGACCGGATATTACCGCTCGATCTTATCTGAAGCTGCTCAATGTAAAGGCGAACCATCGTAAAGTGATTGTTAGTGAGAACACCGCACTAATTTCCTCTGGAAATGTTCACGATGCCAGCGCCTACCACTCCAATATTGCTCTGGAGGTACAGGGTCCAATTATTGCTGATATTCTCCAGACCGAGCAGGCAGCAGCCAATCTTTCAGATGCAGGGCCATTGCTACTTCATAAGCCCAATTTCACCCAAGAAAAAAACCTACCCTCAGCGGAAGCTCTAGAAGTTCGCTATTTAACAGAAGGAAAGGTATACAAATATGCGCTGCAAGGCATTAGATCCGCCCGGAAGGGGGATACCGTATGGATGGGGATGTTCTATCTTGCTGACGATGCCATTCTGGATGCGTTGGTTGAGGCTACATCACGCGGCGCTAAGGTAAACCTAATCCTGGATCCAAATCAGAACGCCTTCGGGCGTGATAAAATCGGGATCCCCAACCGTCCGGTTGCCATGGATCTGAACAAACGCACGAACGGTGAAATTTCTATTCGTTGGTACAATACAACCAAAGAGCAATATCATCCGAAGCTGCTCTTTATTGCCAAACAAACCGAGAGCTCCATCGTTCTTGGCGGTTCTACCAATTTCACCACACGCAATCTAGATGACTACAATCTGGAGAATGATCTGTGGATTTCTATGAAGCGGGATCAGCCGCTGTTCACAGAAATGGAAGCCTACTTCAATCGATTGTGGAATAACGAGGGGCATGCATTCACTTTGCCTTTTGAAGCCTATCAGAGCGATGTGACCTGGTTCAAGTACATCCTGTTCCGGCTGCAGACTAACCTGGGCTTTACTACCTTTTAAGCGAAAAAAATAAAAAAACCACCGTTGAGAAGGCAACACTCTCTGCGGTGGTTTAGCTTGTAATGAAGTTATAGCAGGGGGGACATTAATCTGGCGGCAGATTCCAGTATACGTACCACCATGCGTTTATTCATAAAGGTCTCATGCACAATCTGAGTGGTAGACAGTAAATCCCGTTCAAAATCAGCAACGATTCGTGTAACACTCTCTGTCTGAAGCAGTAATGCGTTAACCTCAAAGTTAAGATGGAAGCTCCGCATGTCCATATTTGCCGTACCAATAGTCGCTATTTCACCATCCACGATTAAAAGCTTAGAGTGTATAAAGCCCTTTTCGTATTCATAAATCTTCACTCCAGCCTCCAGCAATGCCGGGAAATAGGAGTGCGAAGCCAGAAACGGAATCCATTTATCCGGCTTAGCAGGGAATAACAAGCGAACATCTAGACCGGATATGGCTGCTACACGGATCGCAGTTAGGATATCCTCGTCCGGAATGAAATAAGGGCTGGCAATCCATACTGATTTCTCAGCAGAAGTGATCATGGAGAAGAATATATTTTTGAGTGCACGGCGTTCATTGTCCGGTCCACTCGCAATAATCTGTACTGCTCCGTCCCCTGTCATGAAGTGTAGCTGTGGTGTGAGATAATCCTGCTCCAGTATTTTTTCACCTGTAGTATGCATCCAATCTTGCAAGAAAATGATTTGCATCGTCCGTACCGCTTCGCCTCTAATCAACATATGGGTGTCGCGCCAGAATCCATAAGTTTTGCTGCGGCTTAAGTATTCATCCCCCACATTGAGTCCACCCATGAACCCGACATCGCCATCGATGACGACAATTTTTCGGTGATTCCGGTAATTCACCCGGCTAGAGAAAAAGGAGGTGGAATTACCATATGAAGCCACCTGTACCCCAGCATCAACCATCTCTTTCAAAAAGGCTCTGGAAAGCTGAAAGCTACCTACTGCATCATACATGAATCGAACTGACACACCCGCGCGTGCCTTCGCGATCAAAATCTGTTGAATACGCGTTCCAATATGATCCGCACGGAAGATGTAATACTCCATATGTATATGGTGTTTAGCTTGTCGCAACTCTAACAGTAATGTCCCAAACGTCTCTTCACCATTGGTGAGTATACGCGTCTCTGAAGCAAAGGAAATCGGAGTGCGCGCTAAGGTCTTGGATAATAGCAGTAGTTTTTGGCGAGAGGGATCAAAGACCGACCAATCTTGATGCGTGCGTAAGGCGTCATTCTCAATCCGCTCATAGGCCATAAGATCTCGTTGTGCTTTTTTATCATATTTACGGCGTTTAAACACGTTCTGTCCGAATAAAAAATAGAAGACTAGACCTAGCACCGGGATCAACGCAAGCAACAGAATCCAAGACATTGTCGTAGAAGGATTACGGTTCTCCATAAAAATAGCCAAACTAATCGAAATGACGGTCAGTGTGGAGAAAATACTAATAATCGTTCCAGCAGTACTCCCAAAAATACCAAAACCAAAATAATAAAATGCTATGAAAGCCCCAATAATAATTATAGATTGAAGTCCTCTTCTCATATTGTACCTACCTTCTTATTCATACAAGCAACACCAAAATGACACATTTATATATTACATGAAGAACCTATATCTTCCTAGACAATTACTGTGTAAAAATCTATTTACAACAAAACTGTAACCCTTCTGATCTGAAATTTGTAATGACAGGATGGATCGAATATAATTATTTTGACCGATTAGTCAATTATAGAACTGGGTAGTCAGAAAGGAGGTTATCCCCCAATGAGCGATAAAACTGTGGACAAGCAGGAACAGATTATTAAGATCGCCATGCAGTTATTCGCTGTGAAAGGCTCTTCTTCCACGTCCATGCAAGAGATCGCCGAATTATGCGGAATTTCGAAGGGAAGCTTGTATCTAGTATTCAAATCCAAAGAAGAACTGGAACGCAGTATTTTTCTCTACTGTTACCGAATGATTCGTGATCCCTTATTACGTGAAGAACAAGAAACCCAAAGAACACCGCGTGAAAAGCTTAGGAATCAAATAGAAATTCTACTGAGCCATGTATACGAATTACGGGAGTTCTTACAGCGTCAAATTCAGGAAGTTGCCGGAAAAGGATTTGATACTGAAGTACCGGAATGGCTACGTAGAAACAATGCTTCCTTCTTGCGCTGGTTTCAGGTGAAGATGGAGACCCTTTATGGAAAAGACATCGTTCCCTATACCGGAGATTTATGTATTGTAGGTCATGGACTAATCAAGTCATATATTGCGGTTATTTTTCGTCAGGATACCCATTTGTCCCTTGCCGTTATGGCTGATCATCTAATGAATCTACTAGATATTATTGTAGCTGGTCTTCTTACAAGTAAGCAGGCGCCTCTCATCAACTCTACTATTCTAGCAAGCTGGATGGAGGAGAATGAGGAGAGTAAGCGCAAGAATCCACTTCAGATCATTAAGGACATGAAGACTGTGGTCAGTAAATTAGATAGTATAGAACCCGAAGAGTCAGCCGATTTGCTGGAATCACTCAACATTCTAGAAGGCGAAGTTCTCTTACCACACCCACGCAAAGCAATCATACAGGGGATGTTGTCCAACCTCCAATCCTGCTCAGAGCTCACTACACCATTGGAAGAATTGAGGAAGCTGGTTACCTCTTTTTCAAATCATTCATGCGTATTTCGTTAATTGCTCTATAAAGAGTTCGTGAGAGAGAAGAACATGGATAGCGAGTATTATAAATTTTCAAAATGGCGCCTATTTCGTAAAGAAAAGGCCCGAGAGGAGCAGAAACGAAACTTATGAAAAGCTTAATTAATTTCTCGCTCAGGAACAAATTTGCCATTTGGCTTCTGACGATAATCATTGTATTTGCCGGTTTATATAGCGGACTGACAATGAAGCAAGAAACCTTACCTAATATTAGTATACCCTATCTTAGCGTAACAACCATTTATCCGGGTGCTGCACCAGAAGGTGTCGTAAATGATGTCAGCAAACCCTTGGAGCAAAAGCTACGCAATGTGGATGGTGTAAAAACGATCACCTCTACTTCTCTGGAGAATGCCTCCAGTATCCAAATTGAGTTCGATTATGGTACGAATCTGGATAATGCGACAGCAGCAGTTCGCGAATCGCTAAATGAAGTCTCACTGCCAGACAATGCGCAGAAGCCTTCCATTTCTCGCTTTAGCCTTAGCTCAATGCCTGTCGTTTCCCTCAGTCTATCCAATGGGGATTCAGAGGATCTTGAGGAACTAACCCGTATTGCCGAGAACGACATTCGCCCTGCCCTTGAGGATGTTGAGGGTGTCGCTTCTATACAAATCTCTGGACAATATGTTAAAGAAGTTTCGCTTAAGTTCAATCAAGACAAGCTGAGCCAATACGGATTAACCGAAGATACAGTTAAAGGTATTATTCAAGGCTCTTCCCTCCGTGTTCCACTAGGACTGTTCGAGATGGACAAAGCCCAAAAGGCAGTAGTAATAGATGGCAACATCACTACTGTTGATGATCTTAAAAATGTGGCCATTCCAGTGATGCCAACTGGGGCTGCCGGTGCTGTTGGCACTGGTTCTCCTGGAGCTGAGGCTGGTGGGGCTGCCGGAGCAGGTGCCGGAAGTGCGGCTGGTGCTGGCGCTGTAGGCGGAGCTGCAAATATGGGACTGCCAACTGTGAAGCTGGGAGAGCTTGCCACGATTGAGGTTGTTGGAAATTCTGAATCTATCTCCCGTACGAATGGTAAAGAATCGATCGGTATCCAGATTGTCAAAGCCAATGATGCCAACACTGTTGATGTCGTAAATGGTGTTAAAGACAAAACTGAAGAATTAAAAGCACAATATAAAGGCATCGATCTAACAGTTCTGCTTGACCAAGGTAAGCCGATTGAGGACTCCGTAAATACAATGCTGTCCAAGGCAGTATTTGGTGCACTTTTCGCAGTAATCATCATTTTGGTCTTCCTGCGGAATATCCGTTCGACGATCATTTCTATCATCTCAATTCCATTATCACTACTGATCGCAGTGTTATGTCTGCGTCAAATGGATATCACGCTTAATATGATGACCCTTGGAGCGATGACCGTTGCCATCGGACGGGTAGTCGATGACTCGATTGTCGTCATAGAGAACATATACCGGCGGCTCTCCTTATCTGGTGAGAAGCTAAAAGGTCGGGAATTAATCAGTGCAGCGACCCGTGAAATGTTCGTACCCATCATGTCCTCAACGATTGTAACCATCGCGGTGTTCTTACCGCTTGCTCTCGTAAGTGGTATGGTTGGCGAGCTGTTCTTGCCTTTCGCTTTAACCATGGTCTTCGCCCTGCTCGCTTCATTGGTAGTTGCGATTACCCTAGTGCCTGCAATGGCTCACTCGCTGTTCCGCAACGGATTGAAAGGTAAGAAAACGCATAGTGAGAAACCAGACAGACTGTCTGCCGGTTATCAAAAAATTCTGAACTGGTGTCTTTCTCATAAGCTGGTTACGTTCGGAGTTGCAGTTCTCCTCCTTGCGGGCAGCTTGTTCCTGATCAAGCCTATCGGCGTTAGCTTTATGCCTTCTCAAGAGGATAAAACGGTAATGTTAACATACTCACCAAAGGCTGGACAAAGAACTGAAGAAGTTCAAGAGCAAGGTCTGAAAGCTGAGAAATATATTTTAGCGCAGCAGCATGTGGATAAAATGCAATATTCCATCGGTGGCGGCGGCCCAATGGGTATGGGCGGATCCAGCAACTCAGGACTCTTTTTCATCGTTTATGATAGCGATACTCCTGATTTCGAAAACGTAAAAGAGAAGTTGATCGAAGGCTTAGCCGCAGAAGTTCCAGATGGTGTATGGGGCGATATGTCCGCCATGATGAGCGGAGGTATGGGTGGAAGCACGTTAACCGTAAATGTATTCGGAGATGAACTAGATCAAATTAAGCCGGTAGCGGATGACATCGCCAAGATCGTACAAGCTGACACCGCTAATTTCAAAGATGGAGAAACAAGCCTCAAAGAAGCTTACGATCAATATACGATTGTAGCGGATCAAGAAAAGCTTAGCTCCCTTGGACTTACAGCGGGACAAATTGCGATGAAGCTTGCTCCTGCCGGCACACGTCCAGTACTCACAGAAGTAGAAATGGACGGCAAGAACTACAAAGTCTATATCGAAACTGATAAAGAAACGTATAAGAGTATTAAAGAAATGGAAGAGGCTACATTGACTTCACCACTAGGCATTTCCGTGCCAATCGGGCAAGTCGCTAAAATTGAAAACGGCTCTTCCCCTGACTCGATTACTCGGATGGACGGTAAAATGAAGGTAGATGTCACTGCTGAGATTATTTCTAGTGACGTCAATAGTGCTTCAAATATCGTGAAGGAAAAAGTTGATGCTATGGAATTACCTGATGGCGTAACGGTTAGCTTCGGTGGTGTAACTGAGCAGATCAATGATACGTTTGGTCAATTAGGTATTGCTATGGCGGCTGCTATTGCCATCGTATACTTCGTGCTTGTGGTTACATTTGGCGGTGGATTAGCTCCATTTGCTATCCTGTTCTCACTTCCTTTCACCATCATCGGGGTACTCGTAGCCCTTCTGATTGCTGGGGAAACCTTAAACGTCTCCTCCCTCATGGGTGCGCTGATGTTGATTGGTATCGTAGTTACGAATGCGATTGTCCTCATCGACCGCGTTATTCATAAGGAAAAAGAAGGAATGACCACACGTCAAGCCTTGCTTGAAGCAGGCGGCACACGTTTACGTCCAATCTTGATGACTGCACTTGCAACAATTGGTGCATTGCTGCCACTGGTTACAGGACTTGAAAACAGTGCGGGGATCATCTCCAAAGGACTAGGCGTTACCGTTATCGGCGGTTTGATCAGCTCCACACTGCTGACACTTGTAGTAGTACCAGTTGTGTATGAGTTCCTGATGAAATTCCGCAGCAAAAAGGTAATTGACTAAAACACTTGATGCGAATCAAGTAAACACGCTAGATGAAGAAGCTGTCTCAAAAGTAGTGAATGCTACTTATGGGACAGCTTCTTTTTTATGGAATGGGCAAAGTAACGGGCGCTACTTATCCATTATTTTTTTGGGTTGTGTAATGGGGCTTTTATACGGTGGCGGCGAGTGATTCGCAATAGGCTACTATGTAACGGACAGTGGTTCTAAAAATAATTAGGGAAAAGCTCCCTAAAAAAAGCCAATAATCACTCAAAATTAATGAAATTAGGGAATTTCTCCCTGAAAATCAGCTAATTCGCCTGATTTATTGCCCAGTCAGGTGAATTATAGGGATTTTTTCCCTAATTACATGTCTTGTGAGCATTAACCCCAGACTTTTAGGGAGAAATTCCCTAATTATTATTCTAGAGCTTCACTCGGATCGGAATTTGAGACTTCACTCAGATCATCATTTACCTACTTCACTTGGATCACCGCTTGGATCACCGCTTCGTTCACCATTCGACGCTTCATTTTCCAGCATAATTCACACCTCTTCAGCACGAAAAACCCGGCCTAATTTATAGGCCGGGCTCTGTATTATAGTGTTCTTATACCATTGCTGTTGCACTGCTCTCCAGCGAAGCTCTCCAGGAACGCAGCATTTGCAAATCAAGGGGTAGAAACTCAGCGAGCATATGGGAAAGTCCCAAATACAACGTACTATCCGTTGCCGCATTTAATTTCTCACAGAACTGTGGAGTCCATTGCAGTAAATGATCCTCCAAAAAGGCTACCTGAATATCAAGTAGATCCATAGCACTTCTAATTGAGAAGCTATTGTACAACATCCGCTCATGCATTACTGCCATAAATTCCAGCTCAATAGCAATATGATCATCAGCCTCACCATTACATTTGTTAAATACGATTCCCGCGGAAGTATACACATCAGCAAGCACGTTGCAGAAATCTTCAGAACGCCCTAGAATAGCAGCTTCACGTAATTTAAAAGAGCTTACTGTTTGTTCATGTATAAGCCGTTTATACTCTTGGCTCTCTTTCTCGCATATATAAGGTAGCTTATTCGGTTCCTGACTCAAATATCGTTTCAGTTCCCGTCCACCTTCCGTCATCTCTGCTGCAACACTCATCTTGCGATTGCGGCTCCACTGAGCCACAAGCGAGAGTGATGGTTTTCTACCCAAAAAATCCACTAAAAGCTGATATATTAATCCCCGACTTTCCAACCAATGGCTAAATGCCTCCGGCACGGCGAGCGATGGAACAGTTTGCATAGTCATTTTGCAAATCCTCCTCAATGGGTTTCCCGGTCACGCATCGTCACATTACGATATGCATTTTCCGGTATCCTTTCTGTTTTCGCAAAAGTGAACGTAAAAGTAATCCGCACCTAGATTATATCGGATATTTAAAACGCTTTCCGTGAGCATTCTATGACTAATCACTTCATTTGTCGTACTTTTGTCACATTTTCGCAAGTCTATTTCGGCTTCGTTATTTTATTTAGTTTGTCCATTATTATGCAAAAAAATCATATGCCGACTTCTTCAAAAAGGGAGTGTTCGACCCATCCAACACTTTGCTCATTGACGTACCTCCGAGCGATCTTTAAAATTCTAAACAAGTATAACCGCCTTCGCCTCCTCTTAAGGAGAGAAGCACTCAAAACACCAACAAATGAAGGGAGCAACGCCATGGAGCCGCTGACGGACCCTTTTGGACGTTTACACGATTACATCCGCATTTCGGTTACCGACCGCTGCAACCTGCGTTGCATTTATTGTATGCCAGCAGAAGGGATGGAATTCCAGCCGCAGGACGAGATTCTAAGCTATGAGGAAATCACCGCAATTGTGGAATCGCTAGCCCCCCTTGGATTGCGTAAGGTACGGCTAACAGGAGGAGAACCTCTTGTACGCAAAGACCTGGAGAAGCTAGTGACTATGATATCCGCCATTCCGGGGATTGACGATATTTCACTGACTACGAACGGATTAATGCTTCCAGCGAAAGCAGCGCTGCTAAAAGAAGCCGGGCTGTCACGAGTGAATATCAGTCTGGACTCTTTACGGCAAGATCGCTTCTCTATGATTACACGCGGCGGTGAAGTCTCCAAGGTACTAAAGGGAATCGAGGCAGCACAAGCTGCTGGACTGGAGCCAATCAAGCTTAACGTTGTATTAATGAAGGGGATTAATGATGACGAGATCAAAGACTTCATCTCCCTTACGTTGAACAGTCCACTAAATGTACGCTTTATTGAATATATGCCCATCGGAAGTGCTACTGATTCTTGGCGCCAATCCTATCTGCCGCTGGAAACGGTTATAGAAGCTTGTACTGCGGCCGGCTGGGAGACCGAGGAGGCAGAGATGCCATCTGGTAATGGCCCTTCCCAGAATCGGCGGGTTATTGGAGCGCAAGGAACGTTCGGTCTAATCCATCCAGTAAGCGATCACTTTTGCGATAACTGCAATCGTCTAAGACTAACTGCAGATGGCCATATCAAAGCTTGTCTATATTGGGAAGATGAGTACAATGTCCGCCCCCTAATAAGCGATCCCGCAGCAGTGCAAGCCTTATTCCGCAAAGCTCTGGGTAACAAGCCACATAACCACGAAATGGCATTAGCCTTGGAGAAAAAAGCACAAAGCCACACGCCGACGGCTCGGCGTATGTCTCAAATTGGAGGCTAGTCCGTCTCATTAAAAACGCCGCTTTCCCCAAGTCATCTGGGAAAAGCGGCGTTTCATTTAGAGATTAAAGGATAGCCTTCGCCATCCACTATTATAGATATAGAGCCTCGAGCAGCTTGTAAAGCGTCGTTGCTGCCTCCGCTCTTGTAGCATTATTCTCAGGTCGGAACGTATGATCCTCAAATCCACCCAAAATACCAGCTTCAACACCTGCTTGCACAGATGACTGTGCCCATTGTGGAATGGAAGCAAGATCCACAAAGTTCCCCTCATTATCCGTTTGCTTATGGGCATTGACCTTCAAAGCATTAGCGAGCATAACTGACATTTCAGCACGTGTAATCTTCTCAGAAGGCTCGAAGAACTTTTTACCGTTTACATCATATCCACGAAGGATTCCGGCATCTACCGCCGCTGCTACATCACCTGCAGCCCAAGCTGGAATCGCACTTTGATCCTCGAATTTCACTGTGCTGCCTGTAGTTTGCAAACCAAGCGCCCTTACAATCATAGAAGCGAACTGCGCCCGGGTAACATCCTCATTCGGGCGGAAGGTATGATCCTCGTACCCTTTCATGATGCCCATGCCAATTAGACGGTCTGTAAATTCTGTGGACCAATGATTATTCAAATCAGTAGGCGATGGGGCCTTATAATTAAACACAGCATATTTGGCAAATTGATTTACACTTGCAGTTATAGTCCCATCCGATTGGATGCTTCCACCTACATATACCCACTTATTAAGCTGTTCATTGTAATAGTAAATAGCTGCTTTATGCCCTGGTGTAATCTGACCCGCATCGTAATTCAGAGATAGTTCTACGGGTTTATTAAGCATTCCAATCTTGTCGCTAGTAAGCTCTAATGCTGCACTCACAGCCTGAAGATCACCCATCACTGGTGTCTCACCGGTGGCAACAACCGTAAAGACAATTTCACTGTCTGCAGACAATGCTCCAGCCGGAATTGTAAAGCTGCCCATGTCTTTAAGTGTGCCTGTTCCTCCCTGCTGTGCTTTTACATCCAATTCCACACGAGGAGATGGCGTCGCGGTAGGAGCTGGAGTTGCAACTGGACCGCTGCCCCCTCCACTGCTGTTGCCCGCATTTACAACTACGGTGCGTACAACCTCAGTAGCCGCATTACCAGCCAAATCTGTGGCATTGTACTTCAGTGTATAGGTTCCTGGAGTCTGAACATCCACTGTTCCTGTCACCAGGATAGAGCCTCTAACCCCAACCCTATCAGTAACGTCTGCGCCCGGGTCCTTGAAGTCATCGCCTTGAGTCAGACTAAGATTGCTCTCCCCCTTCAAGGTAATCACAGGTGCAGTACGATCGATATTCACAGCAATCGGCAATGTTGTCTTATTTTCTAAAGAATCCGTAGCCTCAAATTGCAGTTGATGTTGCCCTTCTTCCGAAATCTCAACTACTTTCCCGCTTTCATAGGGTAGGAAATCTCCGTTCACATCATTCGCTAATTGAATAGATACATCTGACCCAGGAATATATACGCTGGCATATACACTTACGGAAACACTCTGATTCGTCCAGCTACCGCTTAAATACGTTTGTCCGTTCTCAGTCTTTAATGTGCTATGAAGCGCCAATGGAGTAATGCTATCATCTCCGCTAAGCGTTACTTCAAAAGCCTTCGTTTCCGTAGCCAATCCCCGCTGAATCGTAGCTGTTAAGGTTAGCTTCGTATCCTTTTTAGGTTGGTAGATGAGTTTACCTTCATTCGTCATCAGAACCGGATTAGAGCTGTTCCAAACAATACTTGTTCCGTGTTTGCCTTCGGTAGGCAACGTTAGATCAGAAGTTACTGCGCTTGTGTCTCCTAGATCTAACTCAGTCATAGTATCGTTAACGGCCTGCTGATCGCTGTACGACTCCACATCAACAAAAATCGGATTGGAATAAAACCACATATCACTATAATTACGGGCATTGATTTCTTCGAAACGAGTCAGGTTATCGACAGTATTATTTTTAGGATCAATCTGCGGTTCGCCGTTTACGGTTTCTCCAGCAACGTCAGTTCCAAGATTAGTTCCTCTTAAACGGAAATAACGATCCTTGTCCGCTGCCCCTACCTGATACTTAATAACATTGTAGCCTTCGGCATCTGTAGTCCAGTCCTCGCTTGTGAAACGTTTCAGTACTTTTGTTGTATCGTTAGTTGCTTTGGTGTACTCAGGCGACCCAGGATCAACCTTGCCGTTGACTTCACCGGAGATCAAATCTACATGGTCCACTTTAACGGCATCGCCATTGTTATTTTGCTGTGGACTTTTGAAACGGATCGTAAGCTCTAGGTCGTCGCCTTGTTTTACGTCCAGTTCGCCGCCCATTTCTTCCTCTTGCCCATCTCCTGATACATTAAACTCTAAGGCGTTGATGAGATCTCCAAAGACAGAGAAGGATTTCCCTGACCGCATGCCGTCTACGACAGCATTAATATCGGAGCCATCCACCCAGGTGTAGTTCTTGGAATACTCACCAGGCCAGTAACCGCTAGAGAATTGATCATTTTTTGTTTTGAAATGAAAATCCGAGTTAGCAAAATTCCAGAACCTGCGGCCCTCACCAAGCAGAGCATCCCACATTCCTCCAAGCTGAGCAACCTTGACATCTGTACCCCCGTAAGTCTCAGGCGTCTCTCCTCGATCACTCGACATCTGATTGCCCAGCATACCTTCAAAGCCGAAGACAAGATTTGGATCGATATCATTAAAGTCCCGGATATCCTCTATTTTAAGCTCCGAGCTTGTACCATTTTTTCTGGAGGGATGATTGATCAGTACATAACTATCTGGATAATGACTGCTTAGCCATTTCATAGCTGTGCGTGTATCTTCTTTTGTAGAAAAAGATCTAGTATCCGCCGCACTCCACTCAGCCACATCTGTCGGATCGAACATACTTACATCCCGATTAGTAAATAAATATTCAAATTGATTAATAGCCTTCAAAGCTTCTGCGGACCCTGGTTGATCTGTAACAATGCCAACCGCTGCATGATCATATTGAGGCATATCCCACTCAAAGCCGGAAAAAATGATTTTCCCAGCGTATTTGCCTTCTGCCTGTAATTTCTTAATTTTCTCATTTTGATAATCCACAATGCCTTGAGACATCGGAATAGAACCGCCAGGGATATTCACCCCTTCGTCATCCCGGTCAGATACCCGAAGATGGTCAGCCAGTGCCATCCAGTCAAAACCATTTTGTTCAAATGCAGCATCTAGCACACTTTTCAAAGATTCCTGAGCATCATTCGATTCATAAGTATGTGCATGGTATTCACCTGTCATCCATTTCCCTGAATGTTCTGAAGTTGTAGCTGTGAAATCAGGCGTTGATTCACCTGAAGCACTGTAAACTGTCTGTAATGAAAAGTTGGGTGCTAACAATAATACGGCAAGCGAACTGGTCAGAAAAACGCGAATTTTGCTCTTCTTCAAAATATTTAATCCTCCGATGACTTTTTGATTTTCGTAGATTCTATATTTAGAATAGTAGAAAATTGTAAAGTCATGTCGGATTTTGTTGCATGTTTATGTAAATATTCATTTTTATATTAACATTACCGATTTATTTTACTTGCATTGGCAAGCTCACTATAAACGCTGTTCCTTCACCGGGTCGGCTAGCTACGGTTACTTTACCTTTATGCAGCTCAACGATTTTCTTAACCAGTGATAGGCCTAGACCACTGCCACCCCCGCTCGCGGTTCTAGCTTTGTCTGCCTTATAGAAGCGATCAAAGATGCGAGGTAAATCTTCGTCAGAGATGCCAATCCCGCTATCTTGAATCTCCACCTCTATGCGCTCATCTACTGATCGAAGCTTGATATGAATACATCCATTCTGGGGAGTGAATTTAATGCTGTTATGAAGAAGATTGGTCCAGACCTGAGTCATCAAATCTTTTACCGCAGTTACATTCAATTCTTCCAATTCAGCCTCTACCTCTATATTTTTCTCCAGCCACTGTGGTTCAGAAGCCAGAATCGTATCTCTAAGCTGCTTATCCAGACGGTAAGCCTGATTTTCAAACGGAAAGTTGCCCGATTCAAGCGCGGACAGCTTCAATAAATTATCACTGAGCCCAGATACGCGGGTACTCTCAGCCACGATAATATTAAGGTAGTGCCTCCTACTCTCCACACTCAGAGTCTCATCCTGCAGCGCAAGAGCAAACCCCCGAATCGAGGTTAGTGGAGATTGAATTTCATGCGATACATTGGAGATAAAATCCTGGCGCATGGTCTCCATCTGGCTCAGTTCACTGGCCATGACGTTGATACTCTCTACAATCTCACCGAATTCACCATAATCCTTAGTATTATCCAGTACTACATTGAAATCACCTTTAGCAATACGCCCCAAGCCTTCGATGATCGATTTATAAAAAACACGTTCCCAGCCCCGGAATAACTTGGAGGATACTAATGCCATCATGAACAAGATTATAATACCGGCCATCACGCTGATTAATTGGACTACATACTCCGAAGAGGGACGCCCAACCCTGCTATATATCCAGTTCATCAGGAAATAAGCTGCACTCCAGCTAATCGCAACGCCTCCGAAATAAACTAAAATCATCCCGATTCGCTTAACAATTTCTTTAAATCGATTCATGCCTCAGCCTCCAACCGATAGCCTAACCCCCGAATGGTACGAATAACGAACCCATAGTTATCCTGATTAAATCTTTCACGCAAACGATTGATATGCACATCTAGTGTTCGTTCATTCCCCTCAAAATCATAACCCCAAATCTCTTCGATCAGTCTGTCTCTAGTCAATGTCTGACCTGGATAGCTGCCTAGCTTAAACAACAGCTCAAATTCCTTAAGCGGCAAAGTGATTTCTCCATACTCTGAGGAGACCTCATACGTTTTACGGTTCATTCGCAACCGACCAACGGTCACTCTTTGTGCAGCAGAAATTTGATAACGCTTGAGCAGCGCCTTTACTCGTGCAATAAGCACCACTGGCTCAAAAGGCTTAACGAGATAGTCATCACTACCCAGCTCAAAACCTTTTACAATTTGTGAGGTTTCCCCTTTAGCCGTCAGCATTAAAATCGGAAAATCATAGTTCTGGCGCATCCGCCGGCATAGCTCCCAGCCGTCCAAATTGGGCATCATCACATCAATAATAGCTAAATCTATATTATTGCTTTCCAGTATCTGAAGAGCCTCCAGTCCATCGGAAGCTCCATAGATCTCATCCATTCCCTCAGCTCTCAGAAATACTTCTACCAATTCGCGGATGTGCGGATCGTCGTCCGCTACTAGTATTTTTGTCATGTGTCACTGGAGCCTCCTCTTCCTCTTCCTCTTCTGTGTCCTTAATCTCAATGGTATTCATTTGTAGCTGTTGAGTGGCAAATTCCCGGTATAGCTCATGATTGTCCAGTAACTCTTCATGTCTTCCCATTCCGGTAATCTGACCCTTTTCCATAAAAATAATCTGATCTGCATTTACAACCGTAGCCAAACGGTGGGCAATAACAACCGTGGTACGACCCTTCATTAAATTGGACAGCGCCTTCTGCACTACCGCTTCTGATTGACTATCGAGACTGGAGGTCGCTTCATCAAGCATAAGAATCTTCGGATTCCGCAGCAATGCTCTGGCAATGGCAATCCGTTGCCGTTGTCCACCAGACAGCTTCACGCCTCTTTCGCCGACATCCGTATTATATCCTTCAGGAAGGGCATCAATAAATCCATCTGCATAAGCCATGGCTGCTGCTGTGCGCATCTCCTCACTGCTAACGTCCCGATCCAATCCGTAGGTTAAATTCTCAGCAATCGTACCGGCTAACAGTGGGCTTTCTTGTGAGACGTACCCGATCAGCTTCCGCCACGAGCGCAGTGAGAAGGTCGACACTGGCATGTCGCCAAGCTTAATCTGACCTGACTGAGGTTTATAAAAACGTTCGAGTAACGAGAACAACGTGGTCTTACCGCCCCCGCTCGGACCAACAATAGCCGTCACCTGACCCGGAAGCATACGGAAGCTTACATCGGTCAACACATTCTCACCTTTTTTATATCCAAAGCTTAGACCCTCTACCGAGATTGGACCTTCAGCACCGGTTGCCTCTTCCTGTCCCTCGTATACTTCCTCTTCTGCTGCCAAGGTATCAATAATACGCTCTGAGGCACCCTTAGCCTTCTGAATCTGTGTGAAGAACGTAGTCAATTGAGTAAGTGGCATAATTATCTGAATAAGATAAAGAATAAAGGCGACTAGTTCACCAGCGGTAAGGACACCGGAAGATACCTGCATTCCACCGTAGCCGATAATGACGACGAGCAACATCATAAACACAAAGGAAACTAGCGGACTGATCATGGCGCTAATCTTACCTTCACGAATACCAAAGGAAAGCAGATTCATAATTCCGGTTTTGCCTGCTTCGTACTCTTTCTTCTCTGCACCCGAGGATTTCACCAGACGGATCTCTGACAATACACCACTTAATGTAGCGGTAAACGAGGCTGTCTCGTCTTGCATCCCCTTGGAGATTTTATACATCTGCCGTCCAAGCGGCACTAGAATCAGCGCAGAAAGCGGAAGCACTGTAAAGAGAACCAGCGTCATTTTCCAATTGAGAAATAATAACACTGAAATAGAGCCCACAATAGAGATCACTCCGGTAAATAAACTAGCTAAATGTTCAGAAATCAGTGTTTTGATGATCCCTGTGTCATTCGTCATGCGGCTGACGCTTTCTCCCGTTCGATTGTCGTTGTAGTAAGCCACAGGCAGAACTAAAAACTTACGCCACAGGCGATCCCGCAGACCTGCAACCATCTTCTGACCCACATAATTAAGCAGATAGATGGAGATCCCTCCCGCAATGGTCTGCGCGATAAACGCGGCTGCTATACCCGCAATCTGAAGCTTACTAACGGAGGCTAGTGAGAAGCCATCCACTAAATTCTTAGTGAACATCGGAATTACCAGACTGACTAATGTCGATATCATGCTTAGTGCAATGGCTATAGCCAATAAGCCGTATGAAGGCTTGGTTTCTCTTAGTAGCATCAAGAACGGCTTCAGCGCCATCTTGCGCTTGGATTCGGATTTCTTCATAACAATAACTCCCCTTTTCTTGGTACCTCTACGAGAAAAGCATAGTAATATCTTTCTCGTCTTTCAATTATCCTATCTGCAAATTGTAAACTGAAGTTAAACCCGCCGATTAGCCATTTTGCGTCTTCTTCACCTTTTGTACCACGTTTTATGCGTTTTTTGTCGCTTATCGTCTCAAACCTAAATAAACACCAAAATAATGTAAAAAAGTAAAAAAGGGTGTTTGTATCCCTTTTCAACACGTGTTACAGTGATAGAAGGGCCTACTATTGGTCATTCTACTCCATGCAAGATATTTAGTGAGAAAGGAGTGAACCATTTGCGAAAAGGCGCTATTCCATCTTCTATCACGTCTTTAAAATGGTTCAATTTTTTTGTATATGGAACCATGGTCCTCTTCACCAGCTTCTTTCAACTATACTTGCTGGATGTAGGGATGAACAAATTAGAGATTGGTGTCTTATTCTCTATGGGAGCGCTGGTATCCATATTTGCAAATCCATTCTGGGCGTTCTTAACAGACCGTTCTCAGAATATACGGCGTATCGTTTTGCTTATGTTATTCGGAACGCTAGTGGTCTCACAGTTTATGTTTCGAGCAAATACATATGAGATGATCTACAACGCCATTATTTTATTTTATTTCTTCCAAGGGCCATTATTTGCTCAAAGCAACTCGATGATTCTTAGCTATATTGAGGGAACTAATCAGCGCTTCCGTTCTTTCCGGCTTTGGGGCTCAATAGGGTGGGCACTGCTTGCGATTGTCGCCGGTTTTATCCTTGATTGGGCTGGCGTATCCATCTTGACCTATCTGCTTACAGCATTACTAGGTGCATCAATTCTATCCGTTCTTGTATTACCCAAAATTAACCATACTATTATGAGAGCTCCGATGCCGTTTAAAGGCCTAAGTAAAGTGATTTTCAATCCCTTTTTCCTGTTGTTTTTGTTATTTGGCATTCTGGTTTCCATACCAAACACGATGAACACTACATTCATCTCTTTGTATATTACGGATCTGGGCGGTTCTAAAAAAATGATTGGTCTTGCCGTGTTTCTCTCCTCCATTTTGGAGATAGGCGTATTCGTTCTCTGTGACCGATTCCTAAAACGAAAAATTTCTGTTCTGCTCGGCTGGCTTGCATTGGTCAGTGGTTTGTTCGTTCTGCGTTGGTGGTTTATGGCTGATGCGACCACTGCCATTCAAGTAGTGTTTATTCAGATTTTGCACTGCATAACGTTCGGCGGCTTCTTCTATGTAGGGACCCAATTGACGATGCTCCTGATTCCACGGCCTTATCGCTCTTCCGGACAAGCGCTCTACACCCTAAGCTGGAGTGGGATATCCGGTTTCATTGGAGGCATTCTCGGAGGTTGGATGTATCAATATCTGGGTGCGCAGAGCATGTATCAGACGGGTGTATTCTTGACGCTGTTTGGAACGCTCGGTTTTGGCTTTATGTGGCTCTTTGTTAGTCGTGGAGGTTATCGTCCCCCTACAGAGGAAGAAGAAGAGCTATCCGAGATTGAAATTTTATAGACACGAAAATAAAAAAGAGGCTCAGGCGTACCCGCACGGGACGCTTGAGCCTCTTTCAATATAATCAACTTGATCGAGTTAAATATTAGCCTTGTTTAGGAGGTTGAAATGAACTCTTCAGTGAAACGATAAGGTTGAATACGAGATGTCCAGGTGCCGAATATTTGCTATCCACATTAAAATAGCCATGACGGAAGAACTGGAATTTATCCTGAGCCACGCTATCCTTAAGCGCTGGTTCAACAAACCCTTGTAAGATTTCAATGGACTTAGGATTAAGCTGATCTAAGAAGCTAGGCTCCGATTTCTCTACCGAGGAATCCAAACCTTCTACTTCCACAGCCTCATCCGCTTCTTCAGCAGAAATCAAAGGCTCGTATAAACGGAATTCAGCAGGAACCGCTTGGCTAGCTTCCACCCAGTGCAACGTCCCTTTTACCTTACGGCCTGTAAATCCGCTGCCACTCTTCGTTTCTGGATCATACGTACAATGCAGCTCCACTACCTCGCCATTCTCATCCTTAATAACCTCATTACATTTGATGAAATAAGCGTGCTTCAGACGTACTTCATTGCCAGGGAACAACCGGAAATATTTGTTCGGCGGATTCTCCATAAAGTCATCACGCTCAACATAAATTTCACGTGAGAACGGAATTTGGCGTACACCCATTTCCTCATTCTCTGTATTATTCTCCGCTTCAAGCCATTCTGTTTGACCTTCCGGATAATTGGTGATAACAACCTTAAGCGGTCGCAGCACAGCCATTGTACGCGGTACAGTTAGCTTAAGATCCTCACGGATAAAGTGTTCCAGCATTTGCAGGTCCACCAGGCCCTGACTCTTAGAGATACCTGCTTCATACACGAATTTACGAATCGCTTCCGGCGTATATCCTCTGCGGCGTAGACCAGAAATCGTCGGCATCCGCGGATCATCCCAACCATCCACATGTCCTTCGTCTACAAGCAGCTTCAACTTACGCTTACTAGTCATCGTTTGAGCTAGATTCAGACGACCAAATTCATATTGATGTGGAACAGACGGCATCTCACATTCAGCTACGACCCAATCATAAAATGGACGTTGATCTTCGAATTCGAGTGAGCAAAGGGAATGAGTAACTCCCTCAATAGCATCTTCTAACGGATGAGCGAAGGTATACATTGGATAGATACACCATTTATCGCCTGTGTTATGGTGATGTGCATGTGTAATCCGATAAATTACAGGATCACGCAGGTTAATGTTCGGTGATGCCATGTCGATCTTGGCGCGAAGGACCTTCTCGCCGTCCTTGAATTCGCCTGCACGCATACGCCGGAACAAGTCCAAATTCTCTTCGATGCTACGATCGCGATGCGGACTGTTCTTCCCTGGCTCCGTCAGCGTTCCCCGCAATTGACGAATTTCATCCGCACTGAGGTCATCGACATAAGCTTTGCCCTTTGTAATTAATAATTCGGCACGTTTGTACATTTCCTCAAAATAATCAGATGCAAAACGCAGCTCTTCCCATTCATAACCGAGCCACTTTACATCTTCCTGAATCGAGTTCACATATTCCGTATCCTCTTTAGCCGGATTCGTGTCGTCAAATCTTAGGTTCGTCTTGCCACCGAACTCGTCCGCCAGTGTAAAGTTAATCCAGATCGCCTTGGCATGTCCGATATGTAAATAACCGTTCGGCTCCGGCGGAAAGCGTGTAATAACTTCCTTTACTTTACCCGTACGGAGGTCCTCGGTAATAACATTCTTAATAAAATTGGAGGGGGTGCTACGGTTCTCCACAGCTATCAACCTTTCGTTCTGTAGTGTTACACTACTTCTTGTATAAACATGTTTCCTACTAATATACCCGTTAACTCTAGATTGTTCAATAAAAGGGGGCATAAGGCATAGATCATTTTTTAGCATCTTTAGACCTTTTGACTTCTGTCAGGGCGATAGAGTAGCATGATAATCATAAGAAATAATCCATAATCATACATAAGGCCTTGTGCCAAAAAGGAGGCAACCGCTTGTTTAATTATGTCATCGATGAAGAGCTGATGTTAAAGCCGCTCATGCCGGAGCACGCTCGGCACTTGTTCACGTTAGTAGAGCACTCACGGGATCGACTAAGACAATGGCTCCCTTGGGTGGATGCCGTTACGGAACAGGCTCACACTCTAGATTTCATCAAAAATACGATTAAACAAAGTACCGAGAATGGTGCTTTTACCGCTGGACTATGGGTTCGTGGTGAGCTCGCCGGTGTGATTGGGTATCACCAGATTGACTGGCATAACCGATCCGTTGGAATCGGCTACTGGCTTGGTGAAGGATTTGAAGGCAAAGGGTATATGACCAGTGCCTGTCGTGTTCTAGTGGACTATGCACTTCTGGAAATGGAGCTGCAACGTGTAGAAATCCGCTGCGCAACCGGCAATGTTTCCAGTAGAGCGATTCCGGAACGGCTTGGTTTTGTGCTTGAGGGTGTGATTAGACAGGCAGAGAAATTGCCAGATGGCTACGTGAACCACGCCGTATACGGTTTGTTGCGTAGCGAGTGGCAATTGCTCGGCTAAGTTACGCAAGTAAATTAAACACACAAAACAAAATAAACCTGGCAGGCATATGCCTCCAGGTTTATTTTGGCTAATAGATATAGGCTAATCTTCCGACAGACCCAGCTGTTTTCGAAACTTGTTCCGAACTACAGCAGAGAGAGCTTCTAGCTCCGCAAGCTCAGCCAGTGCAGCTTCCTCTTGCAGGCCCACCTGCATTAAATGCAGAACATGCGCTACGGACGCACCGCCAGCACCAGCTTCTTTTTTAACAATGGCATCTCCGGTTGAAATCTTCCCCTCACGAAGCACGCGCAAATAAAATCCGCTATATCTAGTATCCAGCACTTGAGCGGGGAGATCTGCCGGACCATGCTTTTGCGAGATTTTGAAGCAAGGATAACGTGGCTGGCTGACCTGCAGCACAGTGGTGCCTATTTCGTACACATCACCTATGCACACGTCTGTCTCCAATAAGCCGGCAGTTGTTATATTTTCCCCGAAGACAGAGTATTCCAGCTTCTTCCCTAGCTGCTTCTCCCAGTAGGAATAATGCTCAATCGGATAGGCACAGACCGCCTTATCAGGGCCTCCATGATGTTTAAGATCCGCTTGACCATCTCCGACAAAACCGTTGGTATGTAACTGAACCGCTCCTTCTACAGGCATTTTATAAATCCCAGTCTCCAAAGGTTTTCCCCGATAATCCACTGTTACCGGCCGACCCACGTTAAGCGAGATGATCTCCATATCCTTCTCCTCCTGTCAGCATGCAGCACATAAATATTTCATCCACATAACGACCGCCAAGATAAAACTCTTCCTGCAGACGTCCCTCTTCTACAAATCCACATTTACGATAAAAAGAAAGCGCTGACTCATTGCAGGATAATACGCGTAGACGAAGCTTCCGAATAGCATTTTCTGCGGCATGTTCCTTAATCGCCTCTATGAGCTGTCGGCCAATACCTAAGCGTTGATAATCTGGATGGACAGCAATATAGACTTCGCACACATGCCTGTTGCTCTCCATTCGACTAGGACAACCAAACCCAACATATCCGCAAAGCTTGTCATCCTTCAGCGCTACAAGTTGCGAACCCGGAGGAGCATTCAATAGGTAATCCTCTTGGGAACGCCACATTAAAGGCCCCGGGCTAGTGTGCTCCGTCCAGATCAAATGATCCAGATGAATCAGTTCCCGCACGTCTTTAATCTCTGAGAACCTTATGATAAGCCTATCCTTATTGCTTAGTTTCATATAAGATGTACACCCCTTGCCTTGCACCTCTATAGAATCACAGTAGATCACCTGAATCCACTATGCACAACTATCCAATTGACCGCTCCAGTGAATTTCCTCGGCGGTTGATATACGCATGAACAATAAAGAATCCTACGGATAGCAGTGCCATCGCACATGCCAACCATGCGGTAGGCGCTAAGCCTCCACTATCATACAATCTACCCATTAAGTAAGGCCCAATCACCCTTCCGACTGCCCCCATACCTCCACTAAGCCCTAAATAGAATGGAGCACTTCGACCTGCATGATCCGAAATAAAGGAAGGCATGGCCGGAGATATCAGCATTTCCCCAAGCGTAGCGAGCACCATCCCAAGCACTAGACCTGAATAAGTCGGCATCCATAAAAGAACAGCATAACCACCCAAATAAAATAGAGCACTTACAGTCATTTGCGCTGTTGAGGTGGACGCGAACCAACGTTTAATCACCGTTACGAGCGGCTGGGCCGCAAAAATAAGAATACCGTTGAGCGTCCAGAGAAAACCATAAGTCTTCTTAGGCCAGCCCTCAGAAATAATGAACGGAGATACCCCTGTATTCCAGATAGAGTTCCCTAACAGTAGGAACATCGAGGCAATACCCATATAAAGATAAATCCGTGTATGTCCCATTAGCTTCCAGGTGGATTGTTTGTCAGGACCAGCCTTCTGGTGTTCTGCGACCTCCTGTGAAGAATCTCCTCCGACTTTCTTGAGATATACAAAAAAGAATACCGCAAATACCGCTGAAGTTATGCCGTTCATTACAAAGCTGAGCATATAAGAAATATCGGCCAAAAAACCACTTAACGCCGTACCCAGTGCTACACCAATATTATTAGCGACATAAATAACATTAAACAGCTCTCCGCGCTGCTTCGTAAAACGAAAGCCGATAAATGCCTGAATCGCAGGTAATGACAATGAATTAAAGAGTCCTACCAGTCCCATCGCGACCATAAATAACGTCCAGTTGTTACTTGCTGCCGGCAAAGTGAACAGTGCAAGTGCATTCATGCCCAGCGCTCCGACAATCAGCCGGTTAACGCCTACCTTATGATAGAGTGAGCCCCCGAGTAGTTGACCCACAATCCCTCCAACTGATTGAATAAGAATCACTAATCCAGCATCCGACATGCTGCGTCCAAGCTCATCAAAAACATACATTGTAACCAGTGGCCACATCAGTGCACTACCCGTTGCATTAATAAGGCTAGCAATTAAAAATATCTTAACTTCTTTAGGATAATTCTGTAAAAACTTCATAAGTAGTGTACATCCCCTGTAATATATGTGTCATTATTCCATCCAGTATTATCCCAAAACAGGGTTCAGGGCAAGCAGACGCATTGACGTGCTATCGTGATAAAGTCTTAGTACACTTTACCTCTTAATTAGGACTAACTTCAACCGTAGCTGATAAAAAAGTAGCACCCGTTCCCATCTATTTATATTTTATAGTTGCTGCTGTCGTCCGTAAAGCAGACTAAACAAAACGATGTGATTCGTTCTTGCAAAGTCGGGGTAATAGAGCCTAGAAACACTCCCCCTTCTAAAATCCGCCGTGCGTCCGAATCGTTCCCCCGAGCTCGGATACATCACGGCGGATTTTATTTGTCTATAACATCAAAAAGCACCCCTCGACTATGCTAAGGAGTGCTCTATAAGATAGGTTTAGGCGTGTTTCTTTACACCGCTGCCGGACATGCTGTCCACGGATTGAATAGATGCTGGCTCTTTACGTAAGTAAGCCATCCAATAAGCTGCCGCAACAAAGATCGCACCGCCAGTCAAGTTGCCTAGCCATACCGGAACAAAGTTGTTGAAGTACTCTCCCCATGAAAAATAGCCTTCAAAAATAGCCGCCGGAATTAAGAACATGTTAGCTACAACGTGCTGGAAGCCGATAGCTACAAAAGCCATCGTCGGGAACCAGATACCGAGGATTTTACCACTGAAGTTATCTGCTCCATAGGAGAGCCATACCGCCAAAGCTACGAGCCAGTTACAACCGATACCGGAAACAAATGCCGGCAAGAAGTCTGCCTCAAGCTTATGCCCTGCCATCTCTACTAATTTTTCCAGATACACACCGTCAGAGGTTAAACCAACCACGTGACCAAAAAAGTAAGCTACAAACAAAGCTCCCGCTAAATTGCTCAGGGTAATCAATACAAGATTCTTAATAACTTCCCAGAAAGATATCTTCTTCGCCATAAAAGCAAGCGGCACAGCCATCATATTGCCTGTCAGTAGTTCTCCCCCTGCAAGCAATACTAGAATCAATCCAACAGGGAAGACTGCTGCCCCAATAAAGTTAGCGATAGATCCCCATTCATGCGGTGCGCCAGCAATGACGCGAATATCCAGTAAAAATCCGAGCGCGATAAACGCCCCTCCCAGAAAGCCCAGAATTAGTACGGTGCTTAAAGGATTGTGCGCCTTTTTTATGCCGTTCTCGACCGTGACTGCGGCAATCTGCTGCGGTTTATTATAAGCCATGATTCCTATCCCCTTCATCTATTTACTTAAAATTTGTTCCTTTACGACCATTGTAGCGTGTCACAAAACACAATAACGTGACAATTATCACTTAATGAAAAACTAAGTGAAACTTTTCACTGACATGTCAAATTTAACGAAGCGCATCCATAATTACAATTGTAAGAATAGGCTCCATATTATTTTAAAGGTAAATAGTACCAGCATTAAACATGAAAAAACCGAAGCCATGAATGGCTCCGGTCTACCCGACTATAATGTTCTTATGCAATTACGTTAAACGGTTACTGCCTCTTTACTTGGTACTGATGTCGGCAGCGCTTGAATTCCTACGGTGTTCAGGAAGTTCCAAGGCTTATTGTAATGAGGTTGGAAGAAGAAATCGATAAAGGCCAGCTGGTCGATTGTCATTTTATTTTGAATACATACAGATACGGTGTTGATCGATTGCGTCAAATCCATCTTGGACATAATTTGTGCTCCGACAATGCGGCGTGTAGCACGATCAAATACAACTTTTAATTGAACCTGCTCGAACGTTGGCATAAATTCTGGACGGTAGTTGTCAATAATCGTGGTAGTCTCTACGTCCATGCCTTCAGCCTTAGCCGCTTCTTCTGTAAGACCGGTAGCAGCGATATTATCTTCATAAATCTTAATGCCCGAAGTCCCTTGAGTGCCCATATATGGAATCGTCTCTGTCATCAAGTTACGTGCGACCAAGGTGCCCATCCGTACTGCGTTGGTTGCTAGTGGAATATAAGCGTGCTTCCCTGTAGGGTTGTAATGAATCGCACAGCTGTCACCAGCGGCATACACATCTGGGCAACTAGTCTGCATATAGTCGTTGACCAAAATCGCACCATTTGGCAGCATATCCACCTGACCTTTTAAGAGTTCAGTATTCGGACGGAAGCCGATGCAGAGAATAACAAGATCCGTCTCATGCTCTCCTGCGCTTGTGATAACCTTGGTAACTTTACCGCCCTCTCCAGCAAAAGAACTGACCTTCTCATTCAGTGCCAATTTAATGCCGTGATCCTTAAAGGATTGTTCGATTGGTGCAGTAAACTCTGGATCCAAATATTTATTCAGAATGCGGTCTTCACCATCAATCAGCGTTACTTGCTTCCCATTCATTTGGAAGGCTTCCACCAATTCAACGCCGATATAGCCAGCGCCTACGACTGTGATTTTGTTCGCATGTTTAGCTTTTTCTATAATGGTGTTGGAATGTTCATAATTCTTGCAAAGCAAGACGCCTTCCAGCTCAAGCCCTTCGAGCTTCGGCACAATCGGCCATGATCCAGTAGTCATAATCAGCTTATCGTAGGTATCATTAAACTCCTGTCCAGTTGCCAAATTGCGAACACGCAGTGTTTTGGACTTCGTATCCACTTCGGTCACTTCATGACGCATGTTCGTCTTTACTCCGAGCTCTGCAAGCTTCTCTGGGGAAGAATAGAACAGTCCGTGCGGGTCTTTGACCACTCCACCTACATATAAAGCAATGCCACAGGATAAGAAGGAAATATTATCGTTACGCTCATATACCGTAATCTCAGCTTCTGGGTACAGTTGGGCAGTATTTACAATTGCGGCAGTTCCGGCATGGGTACATCCAATGACAGCTATTTTCATCATTTTCTTCCTCCTTCAAATGGACAACCTGGTTATATATTCGACTTGCTTGACTGACCAAATTAGATATCTGATCACCGATGAGTTAATTGTGATTTATTTCACTTTATAAACTGATTATATTGTGATATTTATCACATTACAAGTCTTTTCGCCTATATTCTCAGATTGTTCACAATTTTAAGCATTTTCCGTCACCGCTGCCGATGCGACCTCGTTAGCTTTGCCATGGGCGTAAGACATTATGTTCAGACCCCTCAGGATATACTTTCTTATAGCGCACAAAAAAGGCTTCCCCCTAATCCAACAGGGAAAAGCCTGATCATAAACCTAATTTACACCAAACCGTGAATCTCGCCGTCCTCATCCACCCATAGTGCCTCAGCGGCAGGTTTAGCCGGTAGACCTGGCATCGTAACGATATTCCCCGTAATGACAACAGCAAACCCTGCACCGAGCGAAAGGGTGATATCACGGATACCTACGGTGAACCCTTCAGGCGCGCCAAGCAATCTTGGCTGGTCCGAGAAGGAATACGGTGTTTTCGCCATACATACTTGAAGATCATTTAACCCAAGGCGCTCGATCACCGCCAGGCTGCGTTTAGCCGCAGGGGAAAAGTTAACCTCAGCACCACGGTAAATTTCGCGCACAATCTTAGTGATTTTAGAAGGAATGTCGAGTTCATCCTCATACAAAGGCGCAAAGCGCCCAGTGTCGCTATGCTCCAGAAGCTTCTTTAGTTCTGAAGCCAACTCTTGTCCGCCTGCACTACCTTCTGCCCACACCTTGGATATTGCCGCAGGAACGTTCAATCGGCGACAAGCCTCTACAACATCATTAATCTCTCCCGGGCTGTCACCTTCAAAATGATTAATGGCAACAAGGACAGGTACCCCAAATTTGCCGAGATTCTCTACATGCCGCTCCAAATTAGACAATCCAGATCGCAGCGCCGTCCGGTTCTCAGTTTGAAGCTCATTCTTAGGTACACCACCGTTATATTTCAAGGATTTCACCGTCACCACAAGCACTGCCGCTGAAGGGGTTAGATCGGCTTGCCGGCATTTGATATCCATGAATTTCTCTGCACCAAGATCCGCTCCAAAGCCTGCTTCCGTGACAACAACATCTCCCAGCTTGAGTGCGTAACGAGTGCCGATAACACTGCTGCAGCCATGGGCGATATTTGCAAATGGACCGCCGTGTACAATAACAGGGGTGCCCTCCAAGGTCTGTACCAGATTAGGTTTAACTGCTTCCTTCAGCAGGGCTGCCATCGCTTCAACTGCCCCTATTTGCTCTGCCGTTACAGGTTGTCCCTCTTGGTCATATCCAATCAAAATACGGTTTAGACGCTTTTTAAGATCGCTCAGATTATCGCATAAGCATAATACAGCCATAATCTCTGAAGCTGTCGTAATCTGGAATCCACTTTCCCGTACGGCTCCATTTCCATCTCCGAGCCCTGTCACGACATTCCGCAAACTGCGATCGTTCATATCCATCACACGTTTCCAAACGATGCGCTGTGGATCAAGACCCAGTGCATTGCCTTGGAAGATATGATTGTCAATCATCGCAGATAATAGATTATGTGCAGAAGTCACCGCATGAATATCGCCTGTAAAGTGCAAATTAATCTCATCTGCCGGAACGATCTGCGACTTACCGCCACCAGTGGCACCACCCTTCATTCCTAGGCATGGTCCGAGGGATGGCTCGCGTAAAGCAGCCACGGTCTTTACACCTGCTGCGTTCAGTGCCTGTGCCAGCCCTATGGTGGTTAAGGTCTTTCCTTCGCCGGCAGGGGTGGGATTAACCGCAGTGACCAGCACCAGCTTGCCATCTGGCTTGTTCTTCTTTTCCTCCCATAAGGACGGTGAAAGCTTACTTTTATATTTTCCGTATAGTTCCAGATGCTCTTCGCCAATTCCCGCTTGTGCCGCTACCTCTGTAATTAACTTCATGCTTGTATAAAACCCTCCTGCCGTTATTATCCTGCTGCATTCCACGCTTTATGCATATCTTGCATAGACATTACATTCTCTTCAAAGGATACATGGTCTCTGTAAAGCGTCAAGTATAATTTATCACAATAAAATTCAAGGCAGCTATTTCCTTATTCCTATGTAAAAAAGAATCCCGTCGAGACTCGGCCAAAGACCGAGTTCGAAAGGACACTTCTAAAACAACAATTTATCAGACCTTAAGCGGTCTACAGTAAGGATTCAATATGTTCTGTCATCGTTTCTGGCGATTCCTTCGGCTCAACCCGAGCCACTACATTGCCGCTACGATCAATAAGGAACTTTGTGAAATTCCAGCTAATATCGCCGCTGTCTCCAGTACCCGGCTGCTGCTCTTTTAAATAATTGAAAAGAGGACTGGCTTCCGGTCCATTCACATCCACTTTAGCAAAAACGGGAAAGGTAACACCATAATTAATCTGGCAGAATTCTTCTGCCTCTTCACTTGTACCCGGCTCCTGACCCGCAAATTGATTGCAGGGGAATCCTAATACTACAAGTCCCTGATCCCTATACTGCTCATATAGCTTCTGGAGATCCCCATACTGCGGTGTAAGTCCGCATTTGCTAGCCGTATTGGCAATCAACAGCACCTTACCTTCATACTCCGTAAATGACACTTCTTTACCCGAAGGTGTAACGCCGGAAAAATTGTAGATCGACATCCTTATTCCCCTTCCTTCCATGTACTTAGACTACACTACGTATCTTACCCGAACTGTAATAGATTGCAACTTATCGTCACTTTCAGTAATCACTAAGAAAAAAGCAGCCCTATATATTTCTTAGGACTGCTCTCTATAACTCTGTTATTTGGATACGGGTACAACATCATAATATTCTTCCAACGTAATCCCTTTTTCCGCTATATAAGTAGCTATATCCTTACCTACAAAACGGATATGCCAAGGCTCATATTTATAGCCTGTAATGTCCTGCTTACCTTCTGGAAAACGGATGATATAACCATATTCCGCTGCATGCTGCGCTAGCCACTCCGCTTCCTTCGTTCCACCGAAACAGCTCTCCGCAGCACATTTGCCGTCACTTCCTGAGACATCGATAGCAAGCCCTGTCTGATGCTCGCTATAGCCAGGCACGGCACTGTAAGTACGGGCCAGTTCCTCTCCATCTTTCTCAACATATCGGTTGAACAGTCTTGTTTGGGTCTCCTTAGAGCGGTAGGCCGAAACGCCAGCCAAGTAAATCCCGTCTTCCTCTGCGCCTGCGAACAGTTTTTCTAATGCTTCGGCAGCTTCCTTACGCATCATACGCTTTTCGATTTTCTCTTTAAACGTAAACCGCACATCCGGATAGACAAGATCAGAGGGTTTATAGTTATCAGGCAGTCCATACTGCTTATTCACCATCACAGCTATGCTATCAGGCTCTTTAAAAGAATCATCCGTGCTATTTCCCTTGCCGCCATTATCCGATTCGGATGGATCAGAGGGATCTGTTGAATTAGATGGATTAGCTACCACGGGTTCCGTTATGCCCCCTTCGGCGCTATTGCCGTCTTCACCAGGCTTAGCTTGAAGATTATCTTGTACATTTATATTTGACCCGCTATTGGTCGACGCAGAAGGTGAAGTTGTCGTATACTTCCCGATTCCCCAACCCACTGCAATAACGACAATTAACAAGCTCACTAATTTCAATTTTTTAGACATCTGCAAGTTCTTCCTCCTCGAAGTCGAAACACTCTATTTATCTATTAGACAAGCTTTCCATCAAAAATGTTACACTAAGATTCTTTTTTAGACAAATATCGCACGAATCTGCCCACAAAATAAAGTTACCATAGGTAATTAGCTTGTCCGCTAACTTTCCTATGGTAACAAGTTTTAGTTATGAAATTCCACTCACATTATCTGGATGTGCCTCTGCCGCCGCTTTTAAAGCCGCCGGAGCTGCCACGTCCACCGCGTGAGGAACCCGCGTTTCCGCTGTTGCGCCCGCCTTTACCAGCGCCACCTTTGGCACCGCTATAGCCGCCTTTGCTACCTTTACCACCTTTACCGCCGCCTCTAGACGGGCCTGCACCGTAGCCGCTGCCTAAGCCGCCTCGTGGTGTGCCGCCAGCGTAGGCACCGCCGTCTGCGCCTCTGGCTACGTTCTCACTGTAGCCTGTGCTTGGTCCGCCCTTACGGTTCGCACCGCGCGAACCGGCGCTAGGCGCTGCTGCGTTACCGCTAGCTGGCGCATCGCCTCTGGAGGCGAAGGCGCCGTAGCCGCCGCCTACTCTCACTACGCCGGCAGCCTTGCCGCCGCCCTTAGGTGCGGCAGCGTCATAGCCGCTGCCTCCGCGCTTGCCAGCCGCCGCATCGGAACGACCGCCGCGGCGACCTTCTGCAGGCGCACCCCAGCCGCCTGCTTCCTTACCGCGGCCGCGGCCACCTTGCCGCGCTCCGCCTTCGCCGCGCGGAGCACCGCCGCGGCCAGAGCCGCCGGTCTTCGGCCCGCGGCCCGTGCGCGCTGCCTCAGCGCCGCCGCTTTGGCGACCGCCGTGGCGTCCGCCGCCTTGTACTGCAACGAATTCACCAACGCCGAATTCATCCTTGTCGTAACGGCGACGATCCAGGCGCTGCGAAATGCCGTGCTCGATCATGTCTAGTCCATCTTGCTCACGCGGAGAAGTGAACGTAATTGCAAGCCCTTTACCTCCGGCACGGCCTGTCCGACCTATCCGGTGGATATAGCTGTCCACATCAAGTGGCATATCATAGTTAAAGATATGCGTGATACCTTCGACATCCAGCCCCCGAGCCGCTACATCTGTGGCTACAAGAAGCTGCAGCTTCGCATCACGGAATCTCTTCATTACACCTTCACGTTTACCTTGAGACAAATCGCCGTGCAGTTCATCACAATCATAACCGGCTGCTTGAAGTGCTTCGTTCAGCTTGGACACCCGACGTTTGGTCCGGCAGAAAATAATAGCCAAGTAAGGACGATCTCGTTCAATCAAAGCTATAAGTGCCTCTTCTTTATTGCGATCCGAGACTTCCACGACTTGCTGTTTGATATTATCCAGCGGAATCGGAGAACCACTCTTAATAATGATATCCAGAGGCTCTTTCATGTAATTAGCTGCGAGGCGTTTAATCGGATCTGGCATCGTCGCAGAGAACAGCATCGTTTGACGACGATAAGGAACAGCCGTAATAATGGTCTCTACATCCTCCAAGAATCCCATATGCAGCATTTGATCCGCTTCGTCCAGAACGAGCATCTTAACACCACTAAGATCGAGCGTCTCGCGGCGCATATGATCTAGCAGTCTGCCCGGTGTACCGATAATAAGATGTCTTCCGCCTTCCAGCTTACGCAGCTGCTTCTCAACATCCTGACCACCGTAAACGGCCAAGATTTTGATATCCGTATGACGTGCCAGCTTACGTGCCTCTTCTGTAATCTGCAAAGCCAACTCACGTGTTGGAGCCATAATTAGCGCCTGCGGATAAGCTCGCTCCGTGTGGATCTTGTCCATAATTGGCAGCAAGAAAGCCAATGTCTTCCCTGTACCTGTCTTCGCTCTTGCAATTACATCCAGACCCTGCACCAATGGCGGTATTGCTTCCTGTTGCACTGGCGTAGGCTTTACGATGCCTTGACCTTGAAGCAATGTACACAGTAATTCTGAAACTCCTAATTCTTTAAATCCCGGCAAATTCTCCACCTCACTATTTTCTCAGTTAAATTTGATTACATCTCTTACTTAACTTCCGTCTTCCAAAGCCCTATTCAGGCAGCCCCTATCAACTGTCCTTTTGGGGGCGTATGCTTCCGATTCAGCTATATTCAAACAAAAGCGGAAGAACCCCGTCACCGGCATTCTTCCGTCCCATGTATCCCTTGACCCGTTAAAAGAGTGCGGTCAAAGTTCGGTTTCTGGGCAGCAGCGATCCACCGGACGTTTAGACGGCACTCCATTTGCGTTCCATTCCACTTTATACAATAGAAGTAAAGTTAAGCTTAGAAAGTTATCCTTTATATTGTACTTGATAGAACGGCATTTGTGTGAAACTGCAGAATAATAATTATTCTATCCTGTAATTGCAGGTTAGAACCTTCCCGATTTAAAAATCGCAAAGATCAACCATAAAAACATCAGAAGCGCCACTACGCCGCCAATCTCCACTGTAGGGAAATTCCATAACACTGAAGGCTGACCGCGCATCGCAGTCCCAATAATGAGTCCAACCATGATGATACTGAACGCAAGCATCACAATACTAAATGCTAAGCGATTCCCGACCCGGTCCAGCTTTCGCTCCAAATGCTCGAGCTCAGGTGCCACAATCTCTACCTTTAGCTTTCCCTTAGTAATTAGAGCAGATAGCTGCTTAGCCTGCCCAGGAAGCTCCAGCAGACTTTCCGTTAAATCAGCTACGCCTCCGAGGAGCTTGCGCTGCAATCGGGGACCGCTGAAGCGCTGCTTCACGAGTTCCCGTCCAAAAGGCTCTGCCATCTCTAGAATACTAATCGTTGGATCCAAGTTGCTAATGACACCTTCAAGCGTCAGCATCGTCTTGCCGAGCATCGTTAGATCCGGGGGAAGGACTAATCGATGCTTGCGAGCGATGCCAAACAGATCGTTTAGCGCTTTACCTATGCTCATCTTACTGAACGGAACATCATAATACTCATCGCGGAGTCGATCCATATCATTATGGAGCGCCGCACGATCAGCATCCTCAGGGATGACTCCGAGACGCAGGATTGCCCGGACCATAGCGTCCGTATTCTTGCGCATCAGTGCGATGACAAGCGCAGACAGTTGTTCTTTCATTTCTTCGTTCAGTCGCCCCATCATGCCAAAATCAATCAAAGCCAGCTTCCCATCCGCCATCCGTATAACATTTCCTGGATGAGGATCCGCATGGAAAAAACCATGAATGAAGATTTGTCTTAGCATCATTTCCACGAGCTGCTGAGCGATAACCTTAAGCTTAACTCCGTTACTCAGCAGCTCATCACGACGACTCAGCGTAATCCCTACTACATATTCCATCGTAAGTACTCGCGTTGACGTATAATCCCAATAGATATCCGGGATGTACACTCCATCATAATCCATCTGTTGAGCAATTTTCTCTGCATTACGCCCTTCTTGGCTATAATCCAGCTCGCCAAGAAGCGATTTCGAGAACTCCTCTACCATACGGGATAACTGATATTGCCTTGCCCAGCCTAACTGCTTCTCAGCAAGCGCGCTTAGATCTTTGAGAATTTCCAAATCCCTGCTCATCGTTCGCAGAATGCCAGGGCGCTGAACCTTAACAGCCACGACCTGCCCACTGTGAAGAACAGCTCTATGCACTTGACCGATTGACGCAGCCGCAAGAGGCGTATCCTCAAAGGAATGAAAAATTTCATCCATCCGTTGATCCAGCTCATGCTCCACAATCGTGCGCACGCGTTCCACAGGGAACGGAGGCACATTATCCTGTAGTTTTACCAATTCTTGAATAATAGAATCAGGCAGCAGATCTGAACGGGTACTGGCAAGTTGTCCAAGCTTTATAAAGGTTGGACCCAAATCCTCCAGTACTAGCCTAATCCGCTCCCCGAGCGTAAGACTTGTATGTGCTTCTTGCGTTACAAGACGGCGTGGAAGGGATAATAAATGATAGAGCCCCAGCTCCTCCACCATATAACCAAAACCATGGTGCATAAGCGCCATGGCAATGGACCGGTATCGTCCGGCATGTCTAATACGTACTGCCATTTAGTCCGTACGCGTTTCCGCCGATGTTCCTTCTAGATGGGAAATCCCCTCTAGCTCGGCCAATCGACGCTCCAATACAGCAATTCGGCCTTCCAGCTCGTCAATATCACTTTGTACAGGAACCTTCATTTCCTTCAACACGCGTTGTACTTGCTCTTGTACAACAGACTTGAGCATGCCTCGCTCTTCCTCGCCGCGTTCAATCAGCCGATCAACGAGGGCCTTAGACTCCGAAGGAGCAAGCTCCCCTCGCTTCACTAGTTCTTCAACAACCTTTTCTACTTTTTCCTTGCTAACAATGGTGAGGCCCACTCCTAAAGAGATCGCTTTTTTAAACAAATCACTCATAGTACTTTCCTCCCAAAGATTCCGTTTCATTACAAACGGAGTTGATGATTAAAGTATACCTCACTGTGTGCATATTTCAAAAAGCCGGGACATCGTCTTAATTATTTACCGGAATACGGGCAGCCCAAGTCGCCGCCTGCAAGATTAATTTTCGTAATGCCGGGTGACGGAAGGATGGCTCATGGTGACCAGGCATAAGAAATACTACTCGTCCTAAGCCATAGCTGTGGCACCATGCAGCCGGCAACCATCCATCCTCTGATTCATATTGAAGTAGAATGGTCCGCTCCGTAAACGGGTCAAGTTCAAAATGATATGGCTCTTCATCCAGCTGGAAGTCTTCAACGCCCTCAGTAATGTCATGCTCCAGCACCTTGAAATTCATCGGCTCGTAAGCGGAGTGGCCGTTAAAGCGGCCGCCAATCAGCTGAGCCAGCTCGTTACGCTTCGTCAAGGAAGCACCTGTATGAAGAACAATCAGTCCTCCACCACCGCTCACATAGCTGAGTAAGCCAGCGGTTTGCTGAGGCGATACAGTTTCATTCCACAATTCGTTGTAGGCTATACATAAGTCATAACTTGCCAGATGCTCAATGCGCATCAATTTTTTATTCTCCGAACACTGAACGGTTAATAAATCATTTAAAATCTCACTAATTTGTTGGTCCACTCCTTGAAGTGGATGGAAACGGGGATGGGTGTAATCACCAAGTAATAGACATTTTCTTTTGTCCATGGGGATCCTCCTCCTTATTCATTGTTATTATTCATCACATGTTGCCTATATTCTAAGGAAAACTGCTGCGAATGTCCATGCAGATGGCAGGTTTACTACTCTTAAGACATCATCTTCCGGGAAAAAAAGCATCCCCACCCAGTGAACCCGGAGGGAATGCTTCTGTGTGGTAACACCAATCTTGTAAGGCTGCCGCACAAAATGGTCTAGCGATTCGCTGCCACATATTTGCCCAGCTCTACAATCATGCTCCCCATCCGTTCATGCTCGGGCATAATGATACGCTGTACGCCCTCTTCCTTAAGGGCTTCAGAGGTAATACGCCCTACAGAAACGGCAAGTACCTTATCCTCAAAAGACTTCAGCATCTCTTCCAGCTTGCCCTCTTCCCGAGCAAATTGAGAGAGAAAACGAAACTGCGGCGCACTCGTAAAAGCCACGGCATCAATCTTGCCTTCTATAATCTCAATAAGCAGCTTGTCAAGCTCCCCCGGCTCTGGTGGAGTATGCCGATACGGCAGCACTTGACTGGTATTTGCCCCTGCCTCCTGCAGCCATGCGAGCATACGAGGAGCTGGATCACCATGCAGCTGCAGAACGACCTCCTTGCCCTGCAAATCCAGGGATTGAAGCCCACAAATCAGTCCGATCGTACTTCCGTCGTCGTCGCGAAACTCTGGCGTAAGCCCTCTTTTTTTCAAAGCATTCACTGTCTTATAACCCCGTGCAGCAATAATAGAACCAGAAAGTACTTCTAAAAAGCGATCGGCGATGTTCAGGCGTTCAGCCGTTTCGAAGAGAGCGTCCAGTCCCATGCCTGTAGTAAGGATCACCAAGTAAGGTGGATGGCTGATCCATGAATTCAAGCCTTCCTCCAATGCCTCATCATCAAGAAATACAGTACCTTGGGCAGGTCGGTATAATGCCGTCCCCCCCATATTTTGGACCAGCTTGGCCATTTCTTCCGATTTACGCGGTCCCGCCAAGGCGACAATGAACCCTTTCAGTTGCTCTGCCATGTACTATTATCTCTCCTCTCTCCGTTGCCTAATCCAGCATTATTGTTTATCAGTATACTTGGAAAGGACTGCAAAAGGGAAGATAAAACCATCGTTATCCTATCCGAAATATATATTTTTACTAGGAGGAGTGTATCTTAAAGGTACTCACAAGCTTTTGCAGTTCCTCCGCAAGACGACTAAGGTCGGTAGACGAAGACGCCATCTCTTCAACAGAAGCAAGCTGCTCTTGTGCTGCCGTTGCGATGGTCTCTGTATTCACAGCCGCCTCTTCAGAGATGCCGCGAATCTCTCCAATTGCCTTCTCCATATGATTTGACTCCACCAATAAGGTCTGTACCGCACCGCCCATCGACTCAATCTTCTCCGCGGCACTCTTGACTGCTCTACGGATACGGGAGAAAGAACGTCCAGAAGTATCTACGGCCTCAATTCCTTCGGTTACGCGCTGCTTTGTATCCTCCATTGTATGGGTCACCAGCTTCATTTCACTATTAATGGCAATAATCTGCTCTGCAATTAGATGCGCTGATCTCTCTGATTCCTCTGCCAGCTTACGCACCTCGGCAGCAACAACGGCAAATCCACGGCCATGCTCTCCAGCTCTGGCCGCCTCAATGGAAGCATTGAGAGCTAACAGGTTGGTCTGACGGGCAATCCCTGTGATGACGCTGACAATGCCCTCAATTTGATCCGTTCTTTCATTCAGCCTGTCGATTACACTGCCAAGCTCTCCCACCGTTCTATGAATACCATTGATCTTATCCACCACGCTAATGACCGAATCATTTCCTTCTGAAGCAGAGAGCGAAGTCTTGTCCATCATCGCAGACACCTGCTCCATATATACGGAAATATGATCCACTTCGCTTGTCGTCGCCGCTGTACTTTCCATTCCTTTTCGTACACTGATCACCTGCTGTTCCGTACCTGCTGCTACCTCCTGGATCGCTATCGTCATCGACTCAATCGTTTGGGCATTCTGCTCTGCACTAGCGGTTAGTTCTTCGGCTGAAGAGGATACATTGCTCGTCATCTCCTGTACGCCGATGATCATCTCCCGCAAGCTGAGCACCATTAATTGAAAGTTCTCGGCAAGCATGCCAATTTCATCTTTGCGGAACCCCCTAATGTCTTCGGACAAATCACCTTTCGCTATCACTGCAGTTGCTTTCCTCAGCCGGAGGAGCGGCCGCAGAATAGATTGAATATTAAAATAGATCATGATCAGCGCAAGCAAAACGGAAACTATAATAACAAGCAGCGCTGTATTGCGAATTCCGCTCGTTGCCGATGTCACTTCATCTACGCTTATCGTACCTCCGATTCTCCAGCCCGTAAGCTCATTCACCGTAAACATCATCTTTTTGTGTGTACCCTTATAGACATAATCAAAAGTACCTTGATCTTCCTCAAACATTCTCTTTATAAAATCATCGGATGATTCCTGTCCAATCGCCTCTGTTGGATGAACAAGATATTTCTTGCTGTTATCAAGGATAATAATGTATCCTTCCTTGCCAACCTTAGTCGAAGTCAATTCGCCTAAGGCAGATAGATTGAGATTCAAGGTTACCACCCCGTTACCACTCTTAAGAACCGTTGAGATCGCAATCGCTGTTTCTTGATTTACGGTTTGAAAGGCCGGGGAAATCACAACACCATTCCCGTGCTTCAGAGAATTAATGTAGGCACTCTCCTGCCTGGGATCGTAGCCTTCGGGCAGTTTGGCTTCCGAAGCGTGGATGGATTGCCCCTTGCTTGTACTAACATAAATATCTAACACATCAGGATGTAACACAGCGTATTCCTTTAATCTGTTCTTCATAGAAGCTGCTGCCCCCCCAGTTACCTCACTATTGGTCCCTTCATCTGTGAACTCAGCGGCAAAATAAGAGACAGCATCTATTTTGGATTGAATATTCGAGTTGATGATTTCATTTACTGCTACAACACTTTCGGTAGCATTGCTCACCAGTTGATCTTCCACTTCATGGCTAGCAGATTGATAGGTTCGCCAGCCGATAATGATACTGGGCAACAGCAGAACTAATAGGTATGTAAGAATTAACTTGGCTCGGATACTCATACCTGTTTTTTTGTTCATAAATGTCATCACGCTCTCTCTCTTCGAGTCTTAAAGTAGGACCTATTTACCAGACTAAATATATAATTATATATCCTACTTTGGAACCGATTTTCCTCCTATCTTTCTTCATTTTTCTCATTATTTTTATGAATTGTCATATAAACGCAACAAAAAAAAGATTATTTAAAGTAATCAATAAATCACCGTCAAGATGTACGAAATATGAAGCATTTTATTTTTGACAGGTGAACGATCGTTCACTATAATTAGGTTAACAACTGTTCACCAGTTTGCTTTAAGGGGAGAGGATTTCTAAATGACTACTAAAGAAAAGATTCTATATGAAGCATTAGCGTTATTTTCGAATCGTGGATACGGCTCTGTATCTGTACGTGAAATTGCTGGGGCTGTAGGGATTCGTGAAAGTGCATTATACAAGCATTACAAAAATAAACAGGATATTTTTGATACAGTAGTTCAAGTAGCTGCTGAACGGATTCAGAAGTTGCAGAAAAATTTATCGGAATCATATGTAGGTAATGATGTAGAAATTAATTGGAGTGTGAGTGATCAGTTACAGGAGGTATACAGTAGCATCTTTTCTTTTTATTTAAATGATGAGATTATGTCCCGATTCCGTAAAATGATGACGATCGAGCAATATAGAAATCCAAATATGAGCCAGCTCTTTCGGGAGATGTTTATTGATAAGACCTTACGCTATCAGTCGGAAGTGTTCCGTCAAATGCAATTGGATGGGACGCTGATCCAAAGCAATTCAGACATTATGGCATTGCACTTCTACTCACCAATCTTCCTGCTGTTGTTCCGTTATGATGGTCAGATAGAGAAGGCGGACGAAGCTTTAGAATTAGTCAAAAGTCATATTAAAGTTTTCTTCCAGATTTATAGTCGAGTAAGGGAGGAGGAGTAGACGATGAAACAACGGGCAAATTCTAATTTGAAGAAATGGATAGCAATATTTATAACGATTATCGTCTATTATGTAATTCATGAAGGTGCACATCTGATTCTTGCTCTCTGCTACGATGTATTTGAAAGAATACGTATCGTCGGATTATGGGGTGTTCAAATTGTCACAACGGACGGGGAATTATTGGGATATCGGCTTGCGATTTTCTCAGGGATCAGTAGTATTGTTACCATTTTAATCGGGTATCTTCTTTACGTACTAACTCCTCAGATCCTTAAGCTTAGAACTAAAGGTTTTATCATATCGATGTATTATATAACAGCTTGTTTCCTGTTACTCGATCCGATTTACATATCCATTTTGTCCTCTTTTATAGGCGGCGGTGGAGATATCAACGGGATTGTAACAGGTTTAGGGATTCCCGAAGTTCCAATTCGAATGGTGTTTGGTTGCATTGCTCTGCTTAATATTTTTCTTTTTACTAGAAAAATATCCCCCCAATATACCAAGCTATTTAGACGCTGATTTAAGAAAGGTAGATGATTACTTTTACTTTGGTAAAAACGAATCACCCACCGTGAGCAGAATTAACTAAAAGAGGCTGATTCTTAGGTCATAAACTTAAGAATCAGCCTCTTCTATTTTAGTTCACGTTCTTGTTCTTGCAGTTCGGGCAGACGCCTCCGAATACCACATGAGCATGACCAATTGTATATCCTGTATCCTTCGCCACTGTGTTCATCCAGTCTCGTGGAACTTGGTTCATTACCTCATCAACCGCACCGCAAACCTCGCAAATGATATGCTGATGATCATCCATGCGGGCATCATATCTGCTGGCAGCCTCACCAAGCTTAAGCTCACGAATCATTTGTTTATCTGAAAGATAACGAAGAGAGTTATATACAGTACCGTATGCTAAGCTATGACCTTGTTCTACTAGCCGGTTCATTACTTCCGCAGCAGTGGGATGGTCATGTGAATTAAGGACGATATCGTAAACGGCTTGACGTTGGGAAGTCAAATTTAGACTTTTCATTACTATCATCCTCTAACTTGTTTTTAGATCAAGTATAAATCGTGAGTGTAAGTACGTCAATCCCACTTTTATCCACTCATTACTTTCTAAGCTATTTGATCAATCCAGAATATTTGATGTTTACATCAGCCTCGACCTGAAAATCAAGCCCAGCATAGAGGTCCTTCCACACTTCCATTTCGGTATCATTATTAAAATGCCTAGCTCCATAGTGAAGTCCCCACCCAAAAGGATCCAAACCGCTCTTATGAATTTTTTTCAGTAAGGCTGAGATATCATCTTCCAATTCTTTCTCGCCAGCTGTCTGAATTTTTTTCAACTTGCTATGTGTCACCAAGTCCGGACTGCTACTCTCTTCTAGGATCCCTTTAATCTTAATATGGTATCGAATAGTAGCTTTTCCGCTCTCCGTATTTAGTATCTTGTAGTCCGACGATGATCTCTCTGTGTAATACTGATACATGACCCCCTCAGTATGGGCTGGCAAATTGGTCCGTAAGTTGGAGCGCGACAGCAAATTGTATAGCCGGGTTTCGTTCGGTGAAAGCACCATCTTGATTTTCTCGCTATCCAGTAGAGCAATTTTGTTAATTAAGAACTGACTCTTCCCTTTGGCCTCGATAATCGGCAAAATCGGATCAATACCCTTCTCATAAATATTTCTCATCAGCTGAAAGGAATACACACTAGTAATAAAAGGAGACTCCGTTCCCTGACCACTCATCGCCAGAATAAGAGAATTCGATGGGATACGCTCCGATTCGGGTCGTACCTGCAGCACTTGAAGTGCCTCCGGACGCCCGACTGCAAAATTTACAATAAGCTGGACATTTCTGCGCCGCACGGCCCAATCCATAACATGCTGAATATCTTTACGTGCGATCCCTTCTCCCAAAATAATCGATTTACAATGGGAATAATCAAGCTCCTTCTCCACTTTTGACTTCATTCTGCGGAGCGCTTCCGAAATACTTGGGGACTCTTCGGTTAATATCTGCATCTTCTCATCAATCTTGGTAACTTCCCCCTGCGGGATGGCAAGCTTCAAACTAATCTTGAAGGTCCCTTCTTCTTCGCCAGGGTCAACACCGATCGCCAGTACGAATATCCTTAAATCAATTTCTTTGAAGTCACAGCCGGCAAGGAGTAGCAGTAACACAATTCCTATTGCACTAAGTGCTTTTCTCACATGCCCTGCCTCCTTACTTTACGATAACAATAAAACAGCAGTGCGATTAAGAACATCTCACCAAACCAGCGGACTTGTAGAAACCAAGCGCCCATTAAGTTGAGCTGATATTGATCCATCCACATTAAGGAGAGGACCACTCCGCTAAATAAGCACAGGATGAGCCACTCTTTCCATTGCTCTGCCTTCTGAGATTTTTTTTTCGTAGATGAAATAGCACCTTTCAATAATCCTAACCCTACATGCCAATGAACAATTACACTCACCAGAGATAATGTCATATAGGCAAAATAAAAAATAAACAACATCCGTTCAATGATAAAAGATTCTATCCGGATACTGTCTGCCGTCGAGAACCACGTATATACATGTCTCTCAATCGCAACAGTACCGAAATAACCGATAGGGACCAAAAAGGTTACGAGAAGTACGAGAAGTCCTTCCACCCCTAAAATCCAGACATGCTTTAGCTTTAACCCATGAAATACCCGATTAAAGATGGCTAGATTAATATAACCACTAAAAGAAAAGGTAGCTGCCGAAAGACTCATCAGATCCGGCTTATGCCAGATGTATGTAGTGATCTGCAGAACAGAATCCCAATTGAAATCTGGATTGGTCAGCGCCTTTACAATGCCATAGATAATTAACGGTAATGTAACGACAAGAATGATTTCAAGACCATACAAAAGTGATAGTGAATCAAAGCGACAGCAGATGCAGACCAATATCAGAAAGCCGATCACGACAGTATATGGGCTTGAATTCGGACTGACATATCTCAGCGTAATATCTACAAAGGAAAGCAAGGTAACCCCCCCAGCCACACACCATAAACCCGCAAAAAAGACAAGTAAGGGTTTGACTAGCAGCTTAGGAAGAAGAGGGTTAAATATTTCCGGAAACCCCTTACCAGGAAATTTAGCAATCAATACAGTAAATATATAGACAAACAATGTGCCAAGGACCGTTGCAATTAGTATGGAGAACAAAGCACCGTCAAAGCGTCTGTCTATTAGTTCCCTAGGAACAAAATTAATGATGTTGATCAGGCTGTTCATCAGAAAAAGACAGTAGAAATAACGGCTTTTGGCCATCAATGTTCCCCGCCCTTCTTCTTACCAAGGTTATCAAGAAAAAACAATCTGAAATAAGGTTGTCCAAAGCTACGCTGATTGCATAAATACATCGCAAATCCCACAACACAGACCACTACACCAACCATTCCTAGAACAGCGGCAGCTATAAGAAAAATGTACTTCAGCACGCGTATCGACAAGCTCATCATATTCAGAGGAATCAGAAAATTGGATATCGCAACGGCTGAGACCAATATAATCATAATATTACCTACAAGCCCTGCCGCCGTAGCTGCCTGACCTAAGATTAGACCTCCGACCGTCGTGGCCGTTGGACCAATCGCTTTGGGCAGACGTAAACTCGCCTCGGTCAGAAATTCCATCATCATAAGCATTAAGAGCACTTCCACAAAAGATGGATAAGGCACGGTCGCGCGACTACCCGAAATGAGTAGTGCAACCTGCACACGAACAATCTCTGGGTTATAAGAGGTTAGTGTTACATAGACAGCAGGCAACCAAAGGGTCATGCATACACCGATAATCCGCAGTAGCTTTAAGAAACGGCCCACAATAGGAAATTGGATTTTATCATCCATGGATGTAAAGAAATCGTTAAATATGGAGGGCAACACTATCGCATATCCCGTTGTATCCAGGATTATCGCTACTTTTCCTTCAGACAAATTAAACACAACTCTATCAGGTCTTTCAGTAATAATAGACTTAGGGAGTATTCTCAATTTATCACTGCTTATAAACTTCTCAAGTTCTCCCGTAGCCTGTAAAATATCAACCTTTAGGGTATTCATCTTCTCCCTTAATTCCGCTAATACATTATGATCAACACGACTGATGTCGTATAGGATGGCCACTTTTGTTTTGGAGACATCGCCGATGACCATGGTTTCCATTTTGAGATTAGCGGATTGATAGCGTCGACGAATCATGTTCAGATTAACCGCAATATCCTCTGTTAGTGCATCTGAAGGTCCCTGTGAAATGCTTTCTGCAGACGTTTCACTAACACCGCTGCTCTCTGTACTCATCGCGTCGAAAAGACAAATCACATCATTTATACCAAGAAGAGCATAGCCGCTAAGCAAAAGCTCGATCGCTGTTTCCTTAGTAGTCTCCTCTTCCGTCCCCGGATACGTCGTAATGTAATCAAGGTAAGCGTTAGTATCCCCCATCTCATAGAACGGCGTAATCACATGGCGACTGAGCGTCTGCGAATCTGTAACGCTTTTAATATAAATTAAGTTGATCTGCCCAAAAGGTGCAACGAGCGTTCTATCAATTAAATCGGCAAATCCGTCCAACTCACCCTTGATCCATTCCAGAGAAACATTGTGCTTATCCTGTTGAACTGACATGGATCATCCCTCCTATTTATCCTGCGCTTCCCGGATTCCACCTTATTTTGGCACTATTTCTCTGAATTCATGCACTGCACATATGAATACAGAGTTTCTTTTAACGGGACTGTGGTAATAAATGAAATGAGGATTGTACAGATGGAGGGATACTAAGATGGATTCGCACCGTAAAATAACGCAAGGTCTCCCGCAATTTCCAGAATCATTATGGAGAGACACTACGGATTTGCCGGCTTTTCCAAAGCTGACTGAAGATATTTCTACAGATGTCGCAGTGGTAGGCGGTGGGATTACAGGAATTACAACAGCCTATCTCTTAAGCAAAGCAGGGTATAAAGTCACGCTCTTGGAGGCAGGGGAAATCCTCAGTGGCACTACGGGTTTTACAAGCGCCAAAATCTCCGCTCAGCACGGATTAATCTATCATCATTTGATCAAGCATTTCGGGGAAGAGAAGGCCCGCCTCTATTATCGATCTAACCATGAGGCTATGAACTGGATCTTACAAACGGCGGAAGAACTTGAAGTGTCTTGCGGTCTGAAACGCGAAGCGGCTTATTTGTACGCAGATGCTGAAGATCATAAAACGCTTAAAGAACTGAAGGATGAGTATAAAGCCTATGAACAGTTGGGTCTGCCTGGTGAATGGCTGGATAACGTTTCTATCCCCCTAATGGCCAGTGGTGCGATTAAATTACCAGGACAAGCCCGCTTTCACCCCCTCCAATATTTGAAGGCCTTGTTAAAGGTTATAGTGGAAAAAGGCGGCGTGATCTATGAGCATACGATGATGGCGGACAAGGTGGAGAAGCACGATAAGCTTACGCTTTTTACGGAAAAGAACGACTATCGGATCAACTGCCGTTACGCCGTGTCGGCTTCTCATTTCCCCTTCTACGATGGAGGTGCGTTATATTTCTCGCGACTGCATGCTGAGCGTTCCTACTGTCTGGCGATCCAACCCGAAACGGATTATGAGGGCGGAATGTACTTAAGCGCTAGCGAACCCACCCGTTCTCTGCGCGCTGTGGAGTGGGAAGGGCGAAATCTGGTTATCGTTGGAGGCGAGAATCATAAGACAGGCCAAGGCATCTGCACGATAGGTCATTATGAGAATCTGGAATTGTTCGCAGGCCACTTGCTGGGCATCAAGTCGATCCCTTACCGCTGGTCGGCACAGGATTTAATCACGCTGGACAGAGTCCCATACATCGGCAAGATTTCGGACAACGAAGAGATTTATATCGCGACCGGATTCGGAAAATGGGGTATGACAAGCGGTACCTTGTCCGCTCAAATCATCTCGGATCAGATTCAGCGCAAAGATAATCCATATACGGAGTTGTACGATCCATCCCGCTTCAAAGCTGGCGCCAGCATAAAGAGCTTCATCGTCCAAAACGCTAATGTGGCCAAGGAGCTAGTAGCGGGTAAAGTTGAAATTGTCCATAAAAAGACAAGCGATTTGAAGGCAGACGAAGGGGCTGTTGTCTTCCACGACGGCAAACGAGTCGGCGCCTACAAAGATCCAGAGGGGAAACTTCATCTGGTGGACAGAACCTGCACTCACATGGGCTGTGAATGCGAATGGAACGACGGTGACCGTTCTTGGGATTGCCCTTGCCACGGTTCCCGCTTCTCCTTCGATGGAGAAGTTTTAGAGGGACCTGCATCGGTTCCGCTGACGAAGCTTTACGAATAAATTCACTTCGTTCGTGAAAATGCTATGTTCACGGAAAATCTGTACAATCACGAAAAATCGCATCTCTTTACATGAAAGTTTTCAATTTGTTTTCTTGGGACGATTGTAAATGCCCTATAGCATTCAGGTATAATAGGACATGAATGAAGCATAAGCTTCAAAAATGTTTAAAGGAGCGTGACGTTAGAGATGGATTTGAGAGGAAAGAGTGTTGTGATTACTGGTGCAGGCAAAGGAATCGGTAAAGCCTTAGCCATGGCACTAGCTAAGGAAGGTGCTAACTTGGGCCTGATCTCCAGAACTTCAGGCGATCTCGAAGCGTTAAAATCAGCCCTAACGGAAGTATACGACGTTAAAGTTAGTATTGCCGTTGCGGATATCGCTGTACGCGAAGAAGCTGAACGAGCAGTTGCTTACCTGCAAAATGAGCTAGGAACATTTGACGCATTAATCAATAATGCCGGAATTGCGAAATTCGGTACTTTGGTAGAAATGGACCCTGCCGATTGGGAAAGTCATATCCAAGTCAATCTTTACGGCACCTATTATGTAACTCGCGCTGCACTGCCAGCTATGATTGAGAAAAATGGCGGGAATATCATCAACATCTCGTCTACAGCCGGAGAGCGCGGCTTCGCGACTGGCTCAGCTTACTGCGCATCCAAGTTTGCACTGATGGGCATGACCGAAGCCCTCGCGCAAGAGGTGCGTAAGCACAACATCCGCGTCGTAGCTTTGACTCCAAGTACTGTTAACACTGGACTAGCTTCCAACGCTGGACTTAAAATCGGTGACGAAGATCGCATGATGCAGCCTGAGGATGTAGCTGAATTGGCGTTAACAGCCTTGAAGCTGCCGGATCGTGTCTTCCTAAAAACAGCAGGACTCTGGACCACTAACCCGCAATAAAAAGGACTGGCTGGTTTTGCACCAGGCTCTGATTGCGGCTTTTTGCAGGAGAATGCTCATGGGAGAGGAGCAGTAGAGCGGATTGGGTGTCCTTGTGCCAGTCAATCCCTTTGGTCTGCTCTTCTCCATACTCTGATTGCACTTTGTGCGATAGAATGCCTCTGGGAGCGGCTGAAATATGGTTTGATTGCACTTTGTACAATCAAACTGGAGAATCCCCCCCCTTTAGGCGATTTAACCACAGTTCTATTGTACAGAATGCGATAGAATGCCTAATGTAGACTGTTTTCAGGCTGTTCTGTTGCACATTCTGCAATCAAACTCCATTTTTGGGGCAAGAGATGGTTACTTTAGCGCCAGATTGGGCAACTGGAGTTTAGAGGTACTTATTTATTCGTTGGTTCTAATAATAATGTTGTGTGCTTGTAGTTACGCTGGGCGCTTCGGCTCTGAACACTACTTGGCGCTCGAATAACAATAGTTGCACTATATACATCTATTCAGCGTAATTAAAGGATCCGTTACACTTTAATTGCACTCTGTGTAACTAAAAGCAAATAATGCTCGACCATTTCCCAGATTCATCTTATTTAGTTGCATAGAATACACTTATCGCTTCATTTCTAACGAACCAGAACTTTAAAGTGTATAAAGTGCAATTAAATATTCAATCTAATGTTTATATATGTATATCACACTGCTGAACGGAGGTTTATCTAATATGCTGGTAGTAACAAATACCATTAAGGTTAAAGAAGGTCATGGTGAAGCCATTGCTCAACGTTTCGGAGGAAATAACGGTGTACAGGATATGCCAGGTTTCGTACGCATGGAGGTTTGGCAAGGAAGTGCCAAAGAAGGTGTTGAGGAACTAAAGATCTGCACCATGTGGGAGAACGAGGAAGCATTTAAAGACTGGACCTCCAGCGACTCCTTCCGTCAATCACACCGTGGTGCTGGTGGAAATGAAGCCATTCTTGGAGCATCAATCGACAAATATAAGCTGATGATCAGCCGAACACCCGGCACCAGCAATTAAGTGATGTAGGCCGAATCGTACAATGAATATAAGTTCGACTGCCACGACAATAAAAACAGGGATGCCCTGAGCCAATATGGCTTTGAGGCATCCCTGTTTGTTTTTACAGTGTGTTGCTTATTGCTCACTACCACGAGGGAGAGCTTCCTCCACCTCTTGATGTTTCCCCGGCCAGAATGCCCATCGACCAAAAAGTGTCGTAATAGCTGGCACAAGGAACGGACGAACTACGAAGGTATCAAGCAGAATACCTAGAGCGGTAATGATACCAAATTGCACAAGCACCTGAATCGGTAAGCTAGCTAATACAGCAAAAGTACCTGCCAGAATGAGGCCCGCCGAGGTAATTACCGAGCTAGTCTCATTTACACCTTCTGCGATCGCCTGCTTAAGCGGCATGGTTTTACGCTTTTTCCAAATATTCGAGATCATAAAGATGTTGTAATCTTCTCCAAGTGCCACCAGGAATACAAAAGAATAAAGCGGGATCGCTCCCTGAATGGCATCTGCCCCCATCACATAGTGAATAATAATCCAGCCTAAGCCAAGTGCAGAGAAGAAGGAGAGAATGACCGTTCCAACCAGATAAATGGTTGCCACTATGGAACGCAGATATATCAATAACAGCAAGGTGATCAGCCCAATGACCACAGGGATAATCAGATCCGTATCACGATCTCCGATTTTTTTGGTATCATACTGAGTTGCTGTCTGACCGCTTACCCAAACATGATCCGCAGGATTCTCAACCCCTACATCAATCAGCGCTTGCTCTGCCGTTGCTAGAAGGGCTGGAATATGCCCCATCGCTTCAAGTGAATAAGGATTGTTCTTAAATTCGAGATCGAAACCCAGAATATCCTTGTTCACAGCACCCTGCTGAGCGTCGGAAACCGTGTCCACATAGGTGAGCCCTCCGAGAATGACTTTGAGATCCTCTCCACTTGCTTGCCCCTTAGTATCAATAATCAGCTTAGCAGGAGCTAGTTCTCCCGGGGAAAACTGCTTACCGATGAGATCAAACCCTTCGCGGGACTCCATATTTTTAGGAAAAGAAGAAAGGATATCATACGTGAATTTGATTCCACTAGAGAACGAAGCCAGAATCCCTAGTCCGATAACGGTCACGCCTACGATAGCCCAAGGCCTGGAAACTACAAATCCGCCAATCCCTTTTTTATGGGAGACTTTTGGTTCTGGAGCAGGTTTGCCTTTAGCCTTGGCCCGTTCAACCTCCATTTGCGGAGTACGCGGAATGAATGGGAAGAACGAGGTCCGCCCGAAGATTGCCAACAGTGCAGGTACAAGCGTTAAGCTAGCAATCCCCATAATGAAAATCGACACGCTGAACGGTATTGCAAAGCGATGATAAGCTCCATACTTAGCCAGCAATAACGCAAACAGCGCGAGCACGACAGTGAAGCCACTCATAGCGATAGCCCCTGAAGCATCGGTAATGGAACGAAGTAGGGCACGACTTTTGCTTTGCTCTATCTTCAGAAGCTGACGGAATCGCGAGATCAGGAATAAACAATAATCCGTACCCGCACCGAACAACAGAACCGTCATGATGGAGACTGCCTGCGAATCTACGGTGATCCAGCCTTCTTGCGCCATTTTTCCAAGAATCGGACTAGTTACACCATAAGCGAATCCAACTGCAATAAGTGGAATAAACGCCAAGATCGGCGAACGATAAATCACTAATAAGAACACCAGCACAAGCATAACCGTAGCAATTAACAAGGAAACGTCAGCGTTCTGAAACAGGCCTGAAGCATCTATAGAGATGCCCACTGGACCCGTAACACGTAAACTCAGGTCTTTTCCATCTACCTTAGCTGCGGAGGGGTCTCCACCCGTCTCTGTGTTTATGATCTTCTTCATTTCTGTCACAGCTTCACCGAGCTGATCACTATCTGCCGTTTTATCAAAAAGCACCGGGGTTACCAGTGTACTAAGATCCTCAGATAATGAGGCTTGCAGTGCCTGCGGCGGCAGCTTCCCTAGTGGGGGAACAAAGTTCTGATGGGGTAACGGTTGCTGCTCCAACTTGTTGTATACAGCAGTGATATGTACTAAATCGTCTTGCGAAAGCCCACCTTCTCTATGCCATACGAGCAATGCAGGTACTCCGCTTCCACTTGGAAATTCTTGTTCTGCAATGGCTGTTGCCTGTATTGATTGTGCATCATCTGGGAGATTGGGCGCATTATTAGCAACTTGAGAATTCACTGCAGGCCATAATAGGGTAAGTGCACCTACTAGCACTATCCATACGAGAAGAGTAATCCATTTCGTCTTTTTTCCTGCCACCCATTTACCGTAGCCTGACATTCCCTTCATCCTCTCTTTTATCGTGCAGCCTCAAAAATGAGCCGCGGGTCATTTTTGATTCTATCATACCTATCCTTAAATTTTTAATCAAACCTTTTTTTATTATGAACGCTGCCTTAAGAGATCCCACCACATATAAAATACCCCTCCTTCACATAAATAATCAGCAAAATGTGAAAGGAGGGGTTTATAGTTTGCTATAATTTTTTCTTCACTTCAATTTAGCCTGCGTCCAAATCACCTTCGGAGAACTGACTGTTGTAAAGATCAGCATAGAATCCGCCTTGTGCAAGCAGTTCCTCGTGGTTGCCCTTCTCGATTACACTACCTTGATTCATAACAAGGATCAGGTCGGCATCTCGAATCGTCGAAAGACGGTGAGCAATTACGAAGCTGGTTCTGTTTTGCATCAATGCCTTCATTGCTTTTTGAATTAATAATTCTGTCCGTGTATCGACACTGCTTGTTGCTTCATCAAGGATAAGGATCGATGGATCGGCCAGAATCGCACGAGCAATTGTAATCAGTTGCTTCTGCCCTTGTGAAATGTTAGAAGCTTCTTCATTTAACACCGTATTGTAGCCAAGCGGAAGTGTGCGAATAAAGTGATCGGCATGAGCAGCCTTGGCCGCACGCACCACATCAGCTTCTGAGGCACCTTCACGTCCGTAAGCAATGTTATCGCGGATCGTACCATTGAACAGCCAGGTATCCTGAAGCACCATACCAAATTTGCTTCGCAGGTCACTCCGTCTCATATTGGTAATATTGACACCATCAATGATAATTTCCCCATCATTAAGCTCGTAGAAGCGCATCAACAGGTTAATCAAAGTGGTTTTACCCGCACCAGTAGGGCCGACAATCGCTATGGTCTGACCTGGACTAACCTCAATATTCATGTCCTCAATCAGAATCGCATCTTCTTTATATCCGAACTTCACATGACGGAACTCAACGGAACCTTCCGGAGTACCTTCATCAAGCTTCGCAAGCGTAGTATTAACTTCCTTAACTTCTTCTTCTTCATCCAGAAGTTCAAATACCCGTTCTGCGGAAGCAATAGTGGATTGAATAATATTCGCAATGTTAGCCGTTTGTGCAATCGGCTGGGTGAACTGACGGGAATACTGAATAAAAGCTTGAATGTCCCCGACATCGATCATTTTTTTAGTAACAAAGATACCGCCGACTACACAAATCATTACATAACCCAAGTTACCAATAAACATCATGAGCGGCATAATCATACCGGACATGAATTGGGCACGCCAGCCTGAATCATAAAGCTTATCATTAATTTCATCGAAATCCTTAAGGGATTGCGGCTCACGACCAAATGCTTTGATAATCCGGTGACCTGTATACATTTCTTCTACATGACCGTTCAACTGACCAAGCGATTTCTGCTGTCCGACAAAGTAAGTCTGCGAACGTTTGGAAATAGCCATAATCACAACGAAGCTAAGTGGCAATGTAACAATTGTAATCAACGTCAGCCATGGGCTGATGGTAAGCATCATTATAATGACACCGATAATGGTGACAATAGAAGTAATCAGTTGAGTTAAGCTCTGTTGCAGTGTAGTACTGATGTTATCCACATCATTCGTAGCACGGCTTAGAATTTCCCCATGGGTACGGGAATCAAAATATTTCAAAGGCAACCGTTCCAGCTTACTGTTAATCTGCTCACGCATGTCGTAGACGACCTTCTGAGCTACACCAGCCATTACATACTGCTGAATATAGCTGAACAGAGCACTAAGCAAATACAGACCGGCAAGTATGATCAGGATATCATTAATGTATCCAAAATCAATGGAGGCTCCCTCGACACCCATTAATTTGCCGTAAGCACCTTCGAACAGTTTAGTTGTTGCTTTACCCATAACTTTAGGGCTGAAAATACTGAATACAGTACTGGCAATTGCCATTACAAGAACGATAATCAATTGAACCATACGAGGTCTTAAATACTTAATCAGACGACGAAGTGTACCCTTGAAGTCTTTAGCCTTTTCTGCAGGCATCCGCATGCCAGGGCCGCCACCAGGTCCAGGACCTTTATGGGTGCGCGGAGCTGCAGCTCTATTGTTTTGTTCACTCATGCTATTTCCTCCTCTGACAGCTGCGAGGATACGATCTCGCGGTACACATCACTGCTCGCGAGCAGTTCACGGTGAGTGCCCATTCCGGCGATTTCACCCTCATCAATAACAATAATCCGGTCGGCATCCATAACGGTACTAACCCGTTGAGCTACGATTAGAACAGTGGATTCCGTGGTTTCATCTTTGAGTGCCGCACGAAGCTTAGCATCTGTTTTGAAATCAAGGGCAGAGAAGCTGTCGTCGAACAGATAAACTTGAGGTTTTCTCACAAGCGCACGTGCAATGGACAGCCGCTGTTTCTGACCACCAGAGACATTACTGCCGCCTTGAGCAATTTCCGAATCAAATCCATCTTTCATTGCTGACACGAAATCGTAGGCCTGAGCTACCTTGGCTGCATGAATGATTTCTTCATCGGTAGCATCCTCTTTACCGTAGCGAATGTTTTCGTTAATCGTACCTGAGAACAATACCGCTTTTTGAGGGATGTAACCAATTTTGCTACGTAGCTCTTCCTGAGTCATCTCACGCACATCTACTCCGTTAACACGTACAGCACCTTCGTTAACATCATAGAACCTTGGAATCAAGCTAAGCAGCGTAGATTTACCTGAACCAGTACCCCCGATAATCGCAGTAACTTCACCTGGGCGAGCACTGAAGCTAATTTTGGAAAGTGCAGGTTGTTCCGCGCCAGGATAAGAAAAGGAGACATTATCGAATTCAACAAAACCACGCATATGATCACGGCCGTCTTTTTTAGTTGCTTGAGCCGTTGTTTGCAGTTCACTCTCTGAAGGATCTGTGAACTCCGGCCGCATATCCAGCACTTCATTGATACGCAAGGCAGAAGCTGAAGCACGAGGAATCAACACGAACATCATCGATACCATAATCAGGGAGAACATAATTTGCATCGCATATTGAATAAATGCCATCAGTGAGCCGACTTGTAAATCGCCGTCGCCAATCCGGATTCCACCAAAGTAAAGAATTGCGATCATGGAAAAGTTCATAATAATCATCATAAGCGGCATTAAACCGGCCATAATTTTATTTACTTTGATCGCTGTGTCTGTCAGATCACGGTTAGCCTCGGAGAAGCGCTTATTCTCATGATCAATTCGGTTAAATGAACGGATAACACGGATACCTGTCAAATGTTCACGCAGCACCAGATTTAATTTATCCAGCTTAACCTGTATCGCTTTAAACAACGGTAATCCCTTCATCCCGATGAAGAAAATTGCGCCTACCAGTACCGGAATTACTACTACGAAGATCAAGGATAATTTCGCATCTTCAGAAACCGCCATGATGATACCACCAATCATCATCATCGGTGCACCAATCATCATACGCAGCATCATGGTAAGTACAGTCTGCACCTGCGTAATATCATTCGTTGTACGTGTTATTAAGGATGCAGTACCGAGCTTATCGAACTCATGCAGCGTAAAATTCTCTACATGGTTAAACACACGAGCACGGGTAAGTTTACCGAACCCCGCTGCCACTTTTGCCGATAAGTAACTGGCAATGACTGAACATAACGCTCCGCCCCCTGCAACTAGAAGCATGAAGCTACCTATTTTCCAAATATAAGTACGGTCCCCTTGAACAATCCCTTTGTCCACGATGTCGGACATCAGCGTAGGGAGGTATAAGTCGCCCATGGACTGCAAGAACACAAGAATTAATACAGCACCAATAGCTACTCGAAATGGCTTCAGTTGTTTAAATAATTTAATCAAGCTTCTCATCTCCGTTCATTTGTAGCCTATCCCAATTAGGTGGCGGATTATCCTCAACGAATGCATGTACTTTCAGCAACAGTTCTGTGAGCTGCTTAGTCTCTTTTTCACCTAAGTACTGTACGAGCTCATCAAGCATTGCATCTCTATATTGCTCTGCTCTTCGTGTGAGTTTTTTTCCGCTCTCCGTCAATTTCACGCGTACGACTCTCCGGTCCGAAGGATCTGCGTGTCTTTCCACCATTTGTTTCGCCTCAAGACTATTAATCAACTGCGTAATAGTTGGAGGTGTGAATCCGAGAAGTCGGCTGATCTCAGATATCTTTAGACCCTCATCATCAGAATGATTCCATTTTTCAATGCATATCATTAAAGTCATCTCACTCGGCTTATGGCCTTCAACACCCTTGTGCCATTGGCCTTTATGCAGCCTTTTCATCGCCGCAAAAAGCTTGTGTGCGACTGAATTTTCAGTATCTTCTGTATTTCCTCCGTTTATCCCAATTTCCTTCACCTCTAATTTAGTTAGGTCGACTAATTATTAAACACTATATTATTTAGGCTACCTAATTATATTTTCGGTGCAACGCTTTGTCAAATTTTGAATACGCTATCAATTATTACGAAAAAGAAAACTCCCAAGCTCAAGGGCAAGGGAGTCCAGTTTCGTATATGTATTACTCTGTATTATAAAAATACTGAATAGATCGTTTCAATCTACCAATTAGCTCCGTGCTCGTAAGTCGTAATACCGCCTTGGCTTCCAGAGCCTACAGGTCCGATAATGATGAAGCTAAACAATGCTAACACACTTGCCATCATCAATAGTGATTTTTTCATGCTGTCTCACCTCCCTTATCAAATTTCTATATCTGGTCTGCTGATCAGTAGTTGCATAATCCCTATTAGTCTCAAATAAGGTTACACAATTAATAAAATCTTTTCCGTTGTTCTGCTTAATAGCTAATTCCAAACACTGAATGATATAATCCACGCCTGTACTGTACTTTTTTCGGGTTATGAGATACATCGCAACTTGATAGTTTAACCGATATACACGATCCACATTATTAGGCTCCTGAAACTCCTCAAATCGCAACATCTCGCGCGAAAAACGTGAAAGCACACTGTCTGCAGAGAACCCATGGCGATTAGCTGCATCCATAATAGTAATAAGACCTACCAAAATTTCACCAGGATGATCAGCCAAAAAAGCTGTATATTCCGGTAAAACAGACACATTCCCCTCTAACATCTCCAGTGTAAAGCTATTAGCAGTTGCAAACAACCGGAAATGCTCTACAGCTTCACGGCCTTCCTCATTCATCATTTCAAACCAGCTCAGATCAGCATAGCCTGCAGTATACTTTTTCGCTGCTTCATATTTACCTTGTTTGGTTAGAGCAGTCGCTTTAAGCAAATATCCATGACCATAATAGACAATGAGCGGACGTTCTGTACGAAGATCTTCAACTCGTCTGCCTTTACTCTTTCGCAGTTGATCACGATACACGGCATTCGCCAGGGTTCTCAGTTCATCAGCAAAGTTCTCCATATCTACCCATCTACGCAAACCGTAGCATAATTGTGATAGCATAAGCAGACCATCCAATTGCATATCCTCAGGAAGACGGCCTCTAAATGGTCCAAAGGTGATCACCGCTCGTAATTTCTCATCTGTATCAACTATCGATTGCATCGATCTAAATATACGAAAATGACTGATCGCCAATCTCTCTGAGTAACTGTCGGACTCATTCTCTGCTACAACTTTATAGAAAAATATAGATTCATTCACTTTTCCTTTATTAAACAATTTATCAGCCACTGAATAAACAATATCCAGCGATTTCGGATATTCCAATAACCTATTTAATGTTTCATCTATGCATTGCTGCTTGCCCAATTCAGCGCAGCGTATTAAAAAAGGCTCCACCCTGCGGCGTGAGACCTTCTCCTCATTGAAGCATTCATCAACGTACAGTGGATACAACCAACCATCCGGAAAACCAAAGGCTTTAATGATTGCATCTATTTGTCCCAGGGACATAGGCTTCGGTGGATTCCCATGCAGGATTGCGCTGAGACTTCCACGATTCAGGCCACAAATTTTTGCGAATGAGGCGAGATTATGGCCGGAGCGGGACAGATTTTTCTCAATTTCTGAGCGTATAGTTGTTAACTTTCCCTCCACTCGGCACCCCCAAAGTTCGACTTGAAAAGATTCTATTAATTGACATTATAGGTGAAAGTTATGGATTGTACAACCAATAGATTGTACGACAAAAAGAGGAGCGTATTTCTCTCCTCTTTATCGGTTGGATCTTCGTAATAGTGTAATTCTATGGATGTATCGAAGTTTAACTTATTGTAATAGCGGCTTTTGAGCTTCTGCCGTAGGGCGTTGCGCCTGACTTGCGACTACGCAAATTCTCCATCATCTTATGTTGTGCCAGCAAAATATAGCTGTCCAATCGCTCGCTTAGCTCTAATACTGCATGGTCACTAAGACTCCGTTGCTCCGCAACTTCCAGCAATTCACATCTAAGGCTCTCTATAGTCACAAACAGTTCATCTTCTCTGTAGTCTCTTCTATAAATATTCTCGGAAGAACCTTGATATAATGTCACAACTCTCTCCTTCTCTCTATCAACTTCTCCACCTATCATAATCCATGATACCAAAAAACATATTTTCAAAAAAAAAGAAAAAAATGCATTGTATCTACAAAATTAAAATCGCTATTTATTCAGAGTGATCCATTGAATCTTAGGGAAGTTCATTCGGGTACTGTTCTCTCAGTAGTCCCTTTGCAAAGGAAATCCATTCACGTGCTGCAAAAGATAAGTAACGGTCTCTACGCCATGCCATAGCAATCTGCCATGGAATTACCGGATCTGTCAAAGGAATGACTACCAATCGCGAACGATCCATGTCACGGCAAATAGTTTCCGGTAATAATGCGATCCCCATTCCCGCGGCTACCATCTTGCTGATTAAGTCCCATTGTGAACTCTCATATATCACCTTCGGCTGAAATCCAGCCTTCACACATTCCGTAATAATCCGATCATGCAGCGTGAAATCCTCTCGAAATAGCACGAACTCCTCTTCTGCCAGCTCACTTAGCGGAACAAGCTCCGCCTCGGCCAGCCGATGTCCCATAGGCAAAATAAGATTCAGCTTCTCTTCAACAAAGGTGAAACAATGAAGTTTGGCTGTATCCACAGGCAACACGACCATTCCAATGTCCAGCAGTCCCGTTTCTACATCTTCCTCCACTTTTTTGGCCCCATCTTCATGGAGACGAATCGTAACCTGTGGATAACGTTTATGAAATTGACCAATCACCGATGGAAAAAAGCTCGCCCCTACCATTGGAGGTAAGCCTATGCGAATGTGACCCTGCTCCAGATTTCGTAAGTTATCCAGTTCGGAAGATAAGCTAGCGAAAGACTCCACGATATTTTGCGCTTTGGTGAACAGAATTTCCCCCGCGTCTGTAAGTCTTATACTTTTTCCTTCTCGGTAAAACAAGTCTGCCTCTAGTTCGGTCTCCATATTCCGGATCATTTTACTGATCGTAGGCTGTGTTATATATAGTGATTCAGCAGCTCTGGTGAAACTTCTCATTCTTGCTGCTTGAACGAAATATTCTAATTGCCGGATATCCATTATTTCGCCTCCTAATCCATAGACAAAAGGAATGTCACTTATTCGATCTATTCATTTTACCTATGAAAACAATTGATGTAAACTTTCATTATCATGAAAGGAGCGAAGCCTTATGAAAAAGATTGTTATAGGCTTGCTGCAGGTAGCGGGACTTACATTATTCTCTTTACTTATCAATGCTGTGACCCCATTATTGCATATCCCTATTCCCGGAAGCATACTCGGAATGATTATATTGTTTCTCCTGCTTGAGTTCGGTGTTATTCGTCTGAATTGGGTAGAAGTTGGCGCTTCTTGGTTACTCGCCGAGCTCCTACTGTTCTTCATTCCATCGGCTATAGGTGTAATGAAATACGCTAATATTCTGGAAACCGATGGATTACGCATTCTTGCCGTTGTCGTCTTGGGCACTTTTGTTGTAATGGCCAGTTCCGGATTACTTACCAGTAGAATTTATAAAGCGAAGGAGCGGAAAGGATCATGTTAAACGCTCTGCTGTTCTTTGGTCTCACGGTCGCGGTATATTTACTCGCGAAACGTATCTATGCTTCTACTGGTAAAGTCTATACCTCTCCATTAATCATCACACCCGTGATTATGATCGTCATCCTGCTCATAACCGGTATTACTTATGACTCTTACAATGCGGGAGGAAAATGGCTGACGGATTTGCTGCAACCGGCAACCATGGCCTTTGCCATCCCTTTGCATAAGAACTTCAAGGTACTCAAAAAGCACGCCGCCGAAATTGCGGCAGGCGTGCTATCAGGGACGATAGTTGCGGTGATTTCTTCCATTCTGCTCGCCAAATGGCTGCATGTTAGCGGCGATCTGGCAGCTAGTCTGGTACCACGTTCGGTAACTACACCGATCGCTATGAGCATCTCGCAAAGTATCGGCGGTGTACCAAGTATTACGGCAGTCTTCGTCATTATTACCGGGATACTTGGCACAATGATGGGCCCTACTGTACTTCGTATCTTCCGCATTGAGAATGAAATTGCGCGCGGTGTATCGCTGGGAACCGCTGCACATGGTACAGGAACATCCAAAGCCTTCGAGCTTAGTTCACTGACCGGAACCATCTCCAGTATTGCGATGATTCTGTCTGCGCTGTTATCTATCGGCGTGGCGCCAGCTTTGCTCGCGATATTCCTCCACTAGGCTAACCCAGCTTGGGCCAAGGGCATGTCTCTTTAGTACATCTAAAGTAGCATGTCCTTTTTCTATGAATTGAACCTTAGAACTTAACAGGCAATCCGCTTTGCGCTGAATCGTAGGCTGCACAGGTGACTTTGAGGGTTTTGTATCCATCCTCATAGTCGCATAAAATGCGCGAGCGATCGCCCGTCCGTACAGCATGTATGAAGGCTTCACTTTCTACTAAATATGGGTTTCCTGTATTCTCAAATTCGGTACTATTGCCGCTTCGCACTTCCAAGAGACGATCCGGGTTCCAGTCCAAAAGTCCCCGATCATTATAGAAGCTAAGACCTACACTTCCCACCTCATCAGGTAAAACGCATGTATTTGAAATATTAGCAATAATTCCATTTTCAAGCTTCAAGGATACGGTGCCTACATCTGCCACGCTCACACCTTCATGCTGCTCATGCATAATCCGGTTTCCGAACATGCCGTAGACTTCCTTTACCTCTCCGGCTAGATAGCGCACCAAATCGACGATATGTGTAGTCTGCTCTGTGAATTGTCCTCCGGATTGCTTCTGATCACGCCACCAAGCTACACCTGGCATGCCGCCCATCCATTGCCCCATAATCATACCGACCTTGTCACCACGCAAAGTTTCTTTCAGACGTTTAATGTTCTCCTGATAGCGAAAATGATAGCCTACCGAGGTTAACAAATTATGTTCTTTGATATCCTGAAGTAGGCTTGCGGGAATTTCAGTAGTCATACTAAGCGGTTTTTCTATAAAAAAGGGAATATCCCTCTTGATTAATGATCGTTCGATCGCACCATGAGATTGTGGAGGCACACAAATATAAACAGCATCGAGCTTCTCCGCATCCAGCATCTCCGTAATATCACCATATCCAGCAGCATCGTATGGACGTGCCATATCTTCGCCTTTAGCCTTACTGCTTCCGCAGACCGCCTGCAAACGGACATCATCCATTTCTGCAAGCAAATCAGCATGTACCTTAGAGAACCAGCCCGTACCCACAATACCCACTTTTAACGTCATTCTTTTTCCTCCTGCCGATTGATTATGAATACCTTTTCATAGATTATACCCTCTTATGAGCGGATAAGATAATCTCTCCATTCTTCGGGAAGCAAATGCATATAAGGACTTTGCAAAAAGCGATCATCTGCAAGCACAATAATGCCTGTGTCCGTCTCGCTGCGAATCAACCTGCCTCCGGCTTGCAATACCTTGCACATTCCTGGGTAGACATAGGCATAATCAAAGCCATTCTTACCTTTGCCATTAAAATACTGACGCAGGAGATTACGCTCAAGACCTAGCTGTGGCAGACCCACACCGACAACCATTACCCCGTTAAGTCGGTCTCCCGGCAGATCCACACCTTCTGAAAAAATCCCTCCTAGTACAGCAAATCCTAACAGTGTCTCGTCATTATCTGGACGAAATGAAACTAAAAAACTTTCTCTAGCCTGCTCACTCATGCCCGTGTCCTGTATCAAAGTCCGTATTTCAGGGTAATTCTCCGTAAAGGCTTGATATACATTTTGCAAATAAAGGTACGATGGAAAAAACACCAGATAATTGCCCTTCTTAGAAACCATTTGGTTCAACGCCCGAGTCAACGGAAGGAGGGACGCTTCCCGGTCATGATAACGTGTCGAGACGGGCAGCACAGTCACCTCCCACTGCTCCTTCTGAAAAGGAGATGAGACGGTTAAACTATAATCTTCCTCCACTGCACCAATCATATCCCGATAATACGATAATGGAGAGAGCGTAGCAGAGAACAGAATCTGACTTCGAAAGCTCTTGGACATTTGCCGGAGCAAATGCGAAGGGTCCAAATTGAATAACTTGATATACACATCACCGCGCCGTACCTCAGCATAGGTTATGTATCGTTCATCGTAAGTTTTAAAGGTGCGAAGCATCCCTTGCACTGAAAAATACGTATCCAGGAGAACATTCTCACCTTCTGCTTCCCCATTCAGAGGAACAATGCTGGTGCTTGGATGTATAAGCTCCTGTTCCGCTTCCAAGGAGAACGTCTCAAGCAAAGCGGGTAACTCCTCCGGGAACGCAGCCCATTGTCCCTGCCCCTCATCATTACATATTTTACGAAGGGAGATGAAAAAGGCATTCACCGATTTAGCTGCAGCACTCAAATTTCCGTTAACACCCTTGTACTGACGCTGGAGCTCTAGAAAAGGCGCCTTCAGCAAAGAGGCGGAGAACATCTCCCTTCCTCGGTCTACCAGATTATGTGCTTCATCTACTAGAAGCACCGTTTCTCTCTTTCTTTCCTCCGTTAGCCGTTTCAGGCTGATCCGAGGATCATATATATAATTGTAATCACAGATCACCGCATCGCAGGCATAGGCTGCATCCAACGAGAACTCAAACGGGCACACTTTATGTTTGTGAGCATACATTGCTATGGTGTCTTTGCTCATCAATGTCTCATGCTCTAGCAAATCCATTACCGCATCGTTAATCCGATCATAATAGCCATCCGTATACGGACAGGAATCGTTGCCGCAAATCCCTTCCTCTCGGAAACAGGCCTTCTCCTTAGCGGTAAGTGTGATGACATGCAGCTGAAGTCCCTGCTTCAGCAGTAGCGAGATTGCTTCCTGCGCGGCAAAACGGGTAACCGTCTTAGCCGTTAAATAGAACAATCCTTTAGCTTGTCCTTCGCCCATTGCTTTTAGGACAGGGAATAAGGTCGACATAGTTTTTCCGATACCAGTGGGCGCCTGAGCGAACAGACTGACCTTTTCCACAATGGATTTGTACACCGCTCCGGCAAAATGCCGTTGACCCTTTCGATAGGAAGGAAACGGAAAACTCAACTCACGAAGGCTCTGCTCCTTTTTTGTATCATGACGAACCATCATCTCGGCATATGGAGCATATCTGGCCACAGTGTCATTAGCGAATGAGGTCAGTTCTTCTAAAGACAACGTTCGGTACAAGCTTTTTTGCTCATCCGTTGCCCGGTGGACATAGGTAAGCTTTACCTGTATAGAGGAATGCTCCTGCTCCAGCGACACCATATATGCGTACATCAGTGCCTGCGCCCAATGTACCTCATGTCCTTCGTCCAGCATATCCAGCAGTCCGGAGGTTGATTTGATTTCTTCTACCGTAAGGCTCCCATCCTCCGAAATAAGCAAACCATCACAGCGCCCATCTACTATATAGAGTAAGCTACCATAAGGGATTTCTGTTCTCAGATAGACCTCCTTGCGGTCGCCTTCTTTATATTGCTTTTGAATCTTCTGATGAATTCGTGTGCCTTCAACCATAGAGGCAGTGCCATGAAATCCAGACTCAATGCTACCGCTGCGGAAGACATACTCAACGAGAGTTCTAACGGATAGAGTGACTGTATGATCCATCAATCCTCACCTCCCTTGATTAGCTATATATTCTTTTTATTGCCAATGTCTATTTTGGTCCTTTAATCGTTATAAAACTCCATGTGATAGCATAAACATGATCTTTCACCCATGTCTATTCAAGTTTACGCGCTCCACAAAGCTTATACTTATATTTTCGTTTTTTGACTTTCTCCAGCTAGCCCTGCATAATAAATTTTATTACTATGGAGTCACTTTGTCTTGACGCTGTTTCGTCCTATTTGGGAAATGGCGTTTTATCATGTAGAAAGAGGGGGAAGCTGTGTCATCCTTTAATATTAAACGTTGGATCATTAAACCTTTTGTGTTTTTCACAATACTTTTTATTCTAAAAGCATTTTTGGCTTGGGGCGTCATTTTTGATGATGTACTGCCTTGGAAGTCATTATTGACAGAAATCCCTTTTGCCTGGGCGCTCTTCTGTATTATTGAGCGGTTCGCATCCAAACGAAAGCTTGGATATTACATGACAGTCAATTTATTAGTAACAGCTATCTTTTTCGCAGCTATCATGTATTTCAAATATTATGGGGTCATTGTAACTTACCATGCGGCGGAGCAGGTGAATCAAGTCACAGCCGTCAGCAACAGCGTATTCTCACTAATGGATCCTTACTACCTGCTGATTTTTACAGATATCATTGTCTTAGGAGGCTATTTCTTCTTTAATAAGAAAGGCCGGGTCTATAAGAAAGAAAATATCAACCGTCGTAACGGAAAAATAAAATATAGTGTTCTATTCGCAGTCTCACTTGGTATATGCTTGTTCAACATTTTGCCTAATAAGGCTAGTATGAACGAAATTAAGAAAGCTCAGGAGATGGGTATTCTTAATTATGAAGCCTATACGATTTTTGCGAAAGAAGAACCGGAGCTTGTGCAATCAAGTGATATTACACAGGATGCCATCAATCAAGTGAAGGGAATTGATACTGCGGCTAGTTCTCCACTTCATGGCATCGCTAAAGGCAAGAATCTAATTATCATTCAATTGGAATCCTTTCAGAACTTTTTGCTTGGCCTTAAGCTAGACGGGCAAGAGATCACACCGAACTTGAACAAGGTGATGAAGGATAGTCTCTACTTCCCTAATTTCTATCAAATGGTTGGTCAAGGGAATACGTCCGATGCGGAGTTCGTAGTGAACACTTCCGCCTACATCCCTCCACGTGGAGCGGCAACCATGTCTTATGTGGATAAGGTGCTTCCAAGTCTGCCGCGCTTGCTTAAAGAGAATGGCTATCAGACTGCAACCTTCCACACCAATGTCGTAGAGTTCTGGAACCGTGGTGAGCTGTATGACTCGCTGGGCTTCGACCATTATTATGATCGTAAGTTTTTCGGTGAAGATGATGTTTTCTTCTTTGGGGCTTCTGATGATACGCTATATAGTAAAACAGCCGACAAGCTAAAAGACATGAATAGCGAGGGTCAACCTTTCTATGCTCAAATCATTTCGATGTCAGCGCATCATCCATTCACGATCCCTGAGGAAAAATACCGCATGAAGCTACCAGAGCGTTATGAAGGCACTTTTGTAGGTGATTATATCCGTTCCCAGAACTATGCAGATGATGCTTTTGGACATTTCGTAGAAAAGCTTGAAGCAAATGGCGTATGGGACAACAGCGTGATCATGATTTATGGTGATCATATGGGATTACCAATTTATTCTCTCGATCATGATGATAAACAATTAATGACTGAAATCTATGGTCATGAATATACCTATGCGGATATGTTAAACATTCCGTTGCTCATTCATGCAGGAGACAATACAGCACCACAGACCTTAGAACAAGTCGGTGGCGAAGTGGATATCATGCCAACTGCTGCCGGTCTTCTTGGAATTTCATTAGAGAACAACCTGGTTTTCGGTCAAGATCTACTCAGTCAGACTTATAATTTGCTACCAGAGCGATATTATTTACCTTCTGGTTCTTTCATCTCCAACTCGGGTCTACTTATTCCGGGTAACAGCTTTGAAGATAATACCCAATATCCTATTTACAATGGAAAAGCACCGACTGCCACTGAGGATGAATACAACCGAGCATTGAGACTTCTACAACTTTCCCATAGCTACATTACGCAGCTGCCAGACAAACCAATTAAACCCTAAGCCATCATAAGATACGTATTACAGAAGAAGGCCACCTTCTCTCCGGAGAAGGCGGCCTTCTTTCTGTATCTATAGAGCCAGAGATTTACCGTTTCTGATCCTCGATCATACGGTAGTATTCCGCAAACTTTTGCAGCTCTTCCGGCTTCAGTATAGATAAATGCTCAGCAAGCAACTGCTTTGAACGGAAATGTCCTTCTTCAAGTATTTGCTGACCTTGCTCGGTGATGGTCACCACAACCGCTCTCCGGTCCGATCCATCCGTCTCACGCTTAATAAAACCCAGCGCTTCCAGGCGATCGAGCATCACAGTAATGGCACTGGATTTGACCTCCATAGACTCCGCCAGTTGTACCACCCGCGACTTTTTCTCTTTCGCTACTATATTTAACAGACCCATTTGAGGTACGGTAAGTCCAAGTTCTTTATGCAATGACATTTGAGACATTATCTTACGCTGTACTCTCCACATGGATAATCCAAGACGCTCTATTAACGGATCTAATTGATGCGGCATCCTTAATTCAACTCCCAATCCGTTTTTAATAACTCAAGCGTACCACTAGAACTGGTTAGGATTCAATGCTTTTGTCTACTAAAGATTTCATAATCACGTTTATTTCCATAATTTTTCCACCAATTTACAATATCCGACACAAAAATACTATATTCTATGTAAGGTTCTAGGCCTAACGATACGCTATAATCGTAGCAGTGAGAGCGATTGTCACCGAAAACATAATTTGTCAAGGTTGGTGCAAAGAATGAAATTGGCAACTAAATTAACTTGGATGATGTTCATCGTGTTACTTCTTGTTGGATCATCCATCGGGTTCTTCGGATACCGTACTGCGTACAAGCAAGTAGACGAAGCTGCAGGTATCGAATTGGTAGGATGCGCCAATATTACAACCGGGCTGATAGACCCATCAGACATTACCGCATTAATTGCAGGAGATCAAAGCAAACTGGAGGCTGTCGAGGACAGGATCGGTTGGATTGTGGCACATAAGGCTATTTTTAAAGAGGCGTTCATTTTATCGCTAGATGGAAAGATCCTCGCCGCAGATTCAAGCTTCAAAGCAAGAGGTTATAAAGCAGGCGACACGTTTTATTTCTCAGATGAAGAGAAGCAAATGATTACTAAGTCTAAGCATTCCGCATACTCCAAGGTTTATACATACGAAGGTACCTCACTCAAGACGGGCTACGGCCCCATCTATCAAGATCATGACCCCTCCAAGCCTATAATCGCTCTAATGGCTATTAACTTCGATGGCCCGTTAATTCAAGAACGGACCCGAGACATCATTGTTCAGCCTTTTATTATCGGGACTTCCATTCTAGTTATTGCTATTGTGGCAGCATATCTCTTAATCCGCCGAATGGTAAGTCCACTAACGAAGCTATCTAGAGGCGTAAATCTTGTTGCACAGGGTGATCTTACTCATGATCCTATTTCATTCAACAGCAAAGATGAGATTGGTACACTAGCTCGAAATTTCAACGGCATGACGCAGAGCTTGCGCATGCTCATTACCGAAGTTAATGAAACCTCCATGCAGGTGGCGTCTTCATCCGAAGAGCTCTCTGCCAGTGCACAGGAAACTAACCGTGCTGGTGAGTACAGTGTCAACGTTTCGATTGAACTTGCCGATGGAGCTAATACACAATTGCAAAATTTGGAGGGTGGATATAAGTCTGTACAAGACTTGTCACACTTCATTACAGAGATTGCAGGAAATGCTGATAACGCAATGAATAATGCTACCAGTAACGCCGAAAAGGCTCGTACAGGTCGAGAAGCAATGGATTCTACTACACAACAGATGAGCATCGTCAGTGACAGCATCACTGATTTAGCTGTCATTATTGAAACCTTGGGCGGCTACTCCAAGGAAATTGAGAATATTGTGGGCACGATTGCGAGCATCGCAGAAGAAACCAACCTGCTGTCGCTGAATGCAGCCATTGAAGCTGCAAGAGCCGGAGAAGAGGGAAGAGGCTTTGCGGTAGTTGCACAATCCGTACGCAAGCTTGCCGAGCGATCCGCCCAATCAGCTGCTCAAATCGGACAACTCGTAAGCATCATCGTAAATCAGATGGACCAAGCAGGAGAAACTATGAAGCGCTCTACAGAAGAGATGGATCAAGGCCGGGAATTAATCGTAACAGCAGGTCAATCCTTCTCCGAGATTGAGATGTCTGTCTCTGGTATGGCTTCACAAAGTCAGCAGATCTCCGGAACAGTCCGCGAGCTAGCCTCCATCTCCGATGGTCTCGTTACTACTCTACAGAATATTGTAGACGTCGCTAATCAGACAGCAAGCGGTGCGGAAACCTTATCCGCATCCTCACAAGAGCAGCTCGCAGCAATGGAAGAAGTGGAATCGGCTGCTGGTTTCTTGTCTTCGTTAGCGGAGAAGCTGCAGATTCTTATCGAACGTTTCAAAGTATAATCTTTATTCATGTAAGTTCTTAACCTTAAAGGGGCTAGCGACCAAGCAGAGAAATTCTACTTGGTCGCTAGCCCCTCTTCTATGTATTGAGATTACGACGCTGCCGTATTCGCTATAAACCACTCACCCAGCTCATGTACAGGCATCGGCCGGCCGTAATAATAACCCTGCATGACTCTACAACCCAGTGATTTCAGCAATTCGATCTGCTCTGGTGTCTCCACACCTTCTGCCACGACTTCCATATTCAGATGGGTCGCAATCGCAATAATATTGCTGATAATAGCTTTCTTGGAGTGCATCTTGCTGTTACGAATAAATACTTGGTCAATCTTGAGTGTGTTGACTGGGATCTCATCCAAATTACCAAGGGAGGAGAAGCCTGTCCCAAAGTCATCCAGCGATACTCTTACCCCAAGCATCCGAAGTCTGGACAACTGCGCAACCGTCTCTTTCATGTTATGCATCGCAATGGACTCCGTAATCTCCAGTTCGAGGAAGTGTGGTTCTAATTCTGAACATGTGAGTGCTTCCGCTACAACATCGTATAGACTTCCATCCTCAAACATCCTTGCGGACATATTAATTGATACCGGTACGTTAGCTATCTCTTCCTTATGCCAGAACTTGTTCTGGCTGCACACATCATGCAGCATCCAATAGGTAATCGGAACGATTAGTCCGGTTTCCTCTGCAATAGGAATGAATTCAGCTGGTGAAATGATCCCATGCTCTGGGTGTCTCCAGCGCAGCAATGCTTCAAGACCTACAGTAACATTTATATAGGAATCCCATTTGGGCTGATACACCACCATAAACTCAGAACGAGCTAACGCTTTACGAAGATCTTTTTCTAGCGACATCCGTCGCAGCTGATGGCGATTAGCTTCCTGATCAAACACACTGAACTTGTTCTTACCCGAATCTTTAGAAGTATAAAGAGCCGTATCCGCAGCTTTCATTAGCGTTGAGCGATCAGTCCCATGCAATGGTGTCATACTGATTCCAATGCTTGCAGTAACATAGAGCTCGTTACCCTGAATACGATAGAATCTCTTAAGTTCATGCATAATACGTTCTGCCTCTAACTGCGCATTTTCCAGCGTGCAATCTGGGAGAGCAATCAAGAATTCATCGCCGCCTAAACGGAAGACTTTCCCCTTATCTCTTACAGAACGAATTAATCTTACAGCAACCTCCTGCAGTAGCATATCCCCTATATCATGTCCAAGCGTATCGTTAATCGATTTAAAGCGATCCAGATCCACAAAAAAAACAGCACCCGATCTACTTCCGAAAAATTCATTTTTAAAATAGTGTTCCAATCCATGTCGATTCGGCAGCTCTGTTAATGAATCTTGATAGTCCATTCTCCCCGCGCATGCCTTAAACTTATAAAACATCAATAATCCAAGATAAGCGGATACTACTACAAGAGCTACGGCAGCACACTGAGTCCACACATCATAATAAACCTTTGTCCCGATCCTTAAAGAAAACAACCCGATATAATGCATAGCCGAAATTCCACTACCCAAAAGAATACCGCCTACTATTAAGCGCCATACTCCCAAACGTGTATCAGATGTTATATGGAATGCCAAATAACAGAACAACACACCAACCAATAGCGACAGTATAGATCTACCTGGATAGTAATTAACTTCAAAGGGTAAATAGCTCGCCATGATCCCAACATAATGTAGCACCCAAATACCGCTACCAAGCACAAAAGCCCCCGAAATCAGCCATAAGCGTCGAACTTTGCCGTTAGAACCGGAAACTTGCGCAATCAGATTCAGTGCGGAATAAGCAGCTGTCGCCACTAACGCCAATGATAGTAAAACAACCCAAACATTAAAGTGGATTCCCATTTTATCCATTAGTTAACCTCTTCACCGGTTTTGAATCCCGTAATCGCCCAGCGTATTTCTCAAGTAAACAATCCGTACACGAATATCAAATATGGAAGAGTGCGTAAAGATTATAGGTGATCCCAAAAAAAGAAACTTTAGATGTATTCTACTCTGTATTCAGAAGATTGTCTAAGTAAATACTGGAATTTATACCCTTTTTTATTACGCAAAAAATGTCCATATTTGACACAACCACTCAGGCCGGAAAATTTGAACTATGACTTGTTGGCGATACGGTTTTTGGAAAGGTAATTCGCCATATCCATAGATTCAAAACTACCAGAACTAACAAGTAAATATAAACTCCACCCGTAAACAAAGTGAAAACATAATGTATACCTGCCATCCCCATCAACAAGAATAACAACCCAAAGGAGTTTGCGGTGTAATCCTTCTGTTTAGCTGCCTCATAACGCTCTGAGAAAGGTAATACCGGGGGATAAGAACGAAAGCAAATGACCGCATAGATCAGCATTGCGAACAGCACTACTACTAAATCCGGCACAATCCGCGACCCAAACAACCAAAGATATACTATCGCTTCTATAGCGAATAAAGGGACTAGTAAGCGAACAATCGCTGCCTTAAGCATTCCACGATATATAGGTGCGGTGTTCGGTAGAGGAATCAGCTTATAAATCCAAGAACCTTTATAATCCGCAGAGTACCTTAGCATTAGAACAACCGTCTGAAGTAACGTCGCACCGAAGTAGATCATCAGATATGTGTTTGAATCCTTAATAGACGATGCATTCCCATCCCAAAAGATCCCAAATATAAAAATGAACGGGAAGACAATGGAATAACCGATTGCCGGATATACCTTTAACTTGAAGTCACGCTCATTCTTCATCATTGACCAGCTAAAACGAAAGAACATGCCCTCTACCGGGTTCTTACAAGTTACTTTCGACAACCAGTCCACCATTCGGTCGTTACTTTTACCAACGTTGCCTTGCTCTGAAAGCTTCTGTAAGCTCTTTTCGAATAAAGGCATCAGCTTAATATAAGCCGCAATCAGCAGAACCGGAATTACTAAAGCTAACGCCGAAAGCACCACGAAGTGTGTGTCTCTCGCTCCGCCAATCAGCATCTCAAATGGAGCTGCAAACCAAACCGGAGAAATCAAATACTGCCACCATGCCGGCTTAAAAGAGAGGCTCAATTCAGCAATATCGAACAGTCTAACAACGAGCTGATACCCTACTGTAATCCCTATAGTCAAAATGATCTGTACATAATTAATAATATCCTTGAGCTTCTCCCCGTCGAAAAACTTCATGATCAGTAAATACAGCAGCGCCGTAATGACGAGAATAAAGCAGTCCATCAGAATGATCTCAACAGCATATATTAGAAAAAATAGTACTCCCTGTTTGAACAGGCACAAAATCAGCGAAGGTCCGGTCAAGGTCAGCGTCACTGAAAATAAATAAATGAGAATGTGGATGCTCTTCGCCATGTTCAAGGTACGGCGGTTCACTGGCTTTGAAGCCAGTATGTTTTTATCCCGAAGATCAAGCATCACGGAAGAGAAATCAGAGATCAGTGTGGTCGTAATCATAAACATCACTACACCAAACACTAGACTCATCTGCAGCATATAGTTCCCCGTTAACATCATAAGAGGAATTAACATGACGCCAAAAAGTAAATAAATCCATTGCACACGCAGCGGGGAGCCCTCTTTCTTCTCCTCCTTTTTCTGCATTCCACCAAGCACTGTCGGTGTTCTTCTGCCGTCCATCGTTAATTTGACCTGTAGAATACTTCGCATCACGTCATAATCAACACCGATTCGGCTAAACCCACCCCGCAGCTTATCCAGAAGCTTCAGCACATAGAAATCAGTCATGAGAGGATACCTCTTGCATAACCGCAACAAATTCCCCAGCAATATCACGGTATTTATCAAATCCAGTTAATTGATTAAAAATATCCTCCAGCGAACCTTCACGGCCTTTCTCTTGAAGCTCCGAAAAACTCCCATCCGCCACGATATCTCCACCATCGATCAAAACAATCCGGCTACTGATCTTCTCCACCACATCCATGATGTGTGAAGAATAGAAGATGGTCTTCCCCCTTGCCGCCAAAGATGCAAAAATCTCCTTTACTACCATTACACTGTTAGCATCCAGACCGCTCAGCGGTTCATCTAGGAATAAAATATCGGGATCATGAAGCATGCTGGAGATCAGCAGTACCTTTTGTTTCATCCCTTTGGAGAAGGTTGCGATCCTCGAATCATAGGCTTTCTCAAGACCTAGCAAAGCCATTAGCTTTCCAGCTTTATAGTCGACATCACTACGCTTCAATCCATACAACTCACCTACAAAAGTTAGATACTCCCTAGCGGTGAGGCTATCATATAATTCGGCTACCTCCGGCACATAACCTATTCTTTTCTTATAAGAGACATCTCCATCAGCAATATCCCTACCGAAAATCTCTACTTTGCCGTTATAGCCTTCTACCAGACCGAGCATAATCTTAACAGTTGTACTCTTTCCTGCACCGTTAGGACCGATATAGCCAATGATTTGTCCTCTGTATACCTTAAGGTCAATGCCCTTTAGCACCATTCGATCAGTGTAGTTCATCCATAAACCAGAAATCGCAATGACTGGATCATCAGCAAGACCCATATCCTAATCCCCTCTCTAGCGACTAATTGACGATGTTAAAAATTACTATTTTATAAAATTACAATAATTGTATCATTCAACTGAATCCCACTCCATAATTTAACTCACTAATCTTATATCTATGAATGCTAATGCCCTTTTCAGCACAAAAGGGAGAACCCTTGGTTCCCCCTTAAAGTGTAGCGATCATCCCCCGCGAATTATTCCGCTTGATCCACTTGATCATATGAAGCTCTAGCCTGTTGAACCAATTCGTAATTTTTACTCGTCCACTGATTTAACGCTCTCATAGGTTCAAGTAATGATTCCCCTAAAGGAGTTAGAGAATACTCTACGATGGGCGGGACGGATGGTGTGATCTCGCGCTGGACCAGCCCATCTCGTTCCAGTTGCCGCAATGTTTGAGTTAGCATTTTTTTAGAGATGCCCTCAATTCTTCTTCTGATATCACTGTAACGAATGATTCCATCTTCCATGGCATAGATGACCAAAGCTGTCCATTTATTAGAGATAATGTCAAGGACCTTACTGTACCCACAAATCGATAACGAGATATCAGGCTCTACGGCATTCGTCGAAAATGGATGGTTCATATGAAGTCCTCCTATGCACTTTTTGGTTCCCTGGACACTATAAAGTGCCTTCTTACTTAAGTGTAGTTTATGGATTATTGTATGTCTATGCACTTCAAAAAGGAGAGATTGCTCATGAAACTATACGAAATTCAAAGTGAATTTGGCCTAGATCACCTGAAGACAGCCGAACGTCCAATTCCTAATCCTGGTCCTGGTGAAGTTCGGATAAAAATGCGGGCAGTTTCCCTTAACGCTAGGGATTTAGGTGTGATTGATGGCTTTTATAACCCGATTTTGAGCTCACCTTTAATCCCGGTATCCGACGGTGTGGGTGAAGTGGTCGCCTTAGGTGAGCATACGTCCAGATTCAAGATTGGTGATCGGGTAAGCGGTATTTTTACTCAAAGCTGGATTACGGGAGAACCTTCACAAGAAAATTGGGTGAGCTCGCTAGGAAGTCCGCTTGATGGGCTGCTAGCAGAATATGTTGTACTTCCCGAGAAGGGGTTGGTTCGTGTGCCAGATCTTTTGACAGATGAAGAAGCGGCAACACTTCCTTGTGCAGGTGTTACAGCATGGCATGCTATTGTTGAAGAAGGAAAGGTGAAAGCCGGAGAGACTGTGGTGATCCAAGGAACAGGCGGAGTTTCGCTATTCGCGCTTCAATTTGCCAAGCTTCACGGTGCACAGGTGATCATCACATCTAGCACCGATGAGAAGCTTCAGCGGGCCAAGGGATTGGGAGCAGATTTTGGTGTCAATTATTTAACAACCCCTGAATGGGATAAGGCTGTACTTGAGCTCACAGGGGGACGCGGAGCAGACCATATTGTTGATCTCGGTGGATCTTCCACATTAAATAAATCAATCGGGGCGCTGCGGGTGGGTGGAAGGGTCAGTCTGATAGGCGGTCTGTCAGGGTTCCAGGTGGAAGGCTTTGAAATTATCCCTGCAATTCTGAGAAAAGCGCGCCTTCAAGCCATCAATGTTGGAAGCCGTGACATGTTTGAGACGATGAATCGTGCGATCGAACAAAATGGACTTCGCCCGATCATTGATGCTGTATTTCCATTTGAACATTCTATTGAAGCATTGCAATACTTAGCTAAGGGTTCAACCTTCGGAAAAATTTGCATTAAATTTTAAGATTAGAAACCCCCTGCTTTTTTTTTGCAGGGGGTTCCAATGTAATATACAGCTGCTGCTTAATTATCTCGACAGCAAATTATAAATGACCTGTGCCGCTTGCGCTCTTGTAGTGACTTCTTTAGGACTCAGCTTACTATTTGCTCCTGTCACTACACCTCTTTCTACCAGCGCCTGAAGGGCTTCCTGTGCATAGCCAGCAATCTCCCCTGCATCACTAAAATCAGAAAGAGCTGCAGCCTTCTTCTCGGATGGCAGTTCACCTAGCGCTACGAGCGAGCGGTACAAGAGTGTAAATAACTCCTGTCTAGTGATCTGAATCTCTGGCTGGAATTGATTATCCCCCGAACCTGTGGCTACCCCAAGGCGCTTAGCAGTCGCGAGATAGTTCGTGTAATACGTATTGCCCGCATCCGTGAAATTATCCGTTGCGGTAGCGTCCGGTGTGATGCCGTAAGCATTCAAGAGTAAGACAATAAATTGCCCTCTAGTTATTTCAGCATTCGGACTGTAATGCTCTGCATCTGTACCGGATGTGATACTGCGTGCTGCAAGATAACCTACTGCACTGCTATACCATGAGGTGTCCGAAACATCCGCAAAGCGCACCTTGTTATATCCGATAATATATTGGGAGAAATGTGTGGTAACAAAATCTACAGTTCCCTTGGCAGCATTATAATTCCCGCGTACATTCTCCAAGCTTCCAGTGGTATTAATATGGTATACGATGACCGCATCTTTCTGTTCTCCTGCTTGGAGCGTATAGGGCACACTGATGTGGACACTGCCCCCGCCAAAGGTAGAAAGGGTGCTTTGGCCCGCCTTTACCGATAAATCATAAACCGGTCTGTCGCCGAGAACAGCCTTACCTTCTGCCGTTAACGAAACCTTAGCGATCGTTATGACAATATCCCCCGCATCCGAGGCTGCGCTGATACTTGCCAAAGATTTGGCATCGAGTGTAATCGTACCTACATTCTCATATTGAATGGTAATCTCGGCCTTCGTACCAGAGACTAACTCATTAATTATGCTTCTCGATAGGGTAAGCTCGGCAGTTTTGGTATCAGAAGTAGCTGCTACTTTAATTTCCAGTACAGCTTTCTTCCCATCCGCTTCTGCTTTTTTAGCAAGGTTCAATAGCTCGATAGCCGCTTCTTGCGTGATTGTAGCTGTGGTTACTCCTGTGGTTTTATCCGTTTTGGTTGCTGCTGTTGATGATAAATTCACAGTATTACCGGTTGTTGTTGCAGCAACCAGTTGAGGGCTTGCTGTTGGTGTTGGTGTAGCCGTGCTCGGCGCAGGATTGCTGCCGCCAGGCCCGCTTGTTCCTGGGTCTGAAATAGATACATAAGCAGGAACAACGATAGCGGTCACTGGACTTGCCTTATAACCTTCTTTCGCTGCGTATCGCACTTGATACGTACCTGGTATTAGACCTGTAATCTCTTTATCTGGTGCATACACATAATTAGTCACACTGGACAGCTTATATTCTAAGGCTGTTGTGGTTCCTGTAATTTTCCCATCATTGTTCGCTGTAGAGGTAGGTGCTACCCCCTGCAAACCGGATGGCGCTGCTTGCTCTGCAGTGAATACTGGAACAATCACTTCTGCTGCTCTGCCCGCATTAAATCCCTCTTTGGCTGCATATCTTACTTGATATATCCCCGGTACCAATCCAACGATCTCTACTTCTGTTGCATAGACATAATCGGTTACCGTTGATAGCTTATATTCCAAAACTTTCGTAGTCCCGGTAATTTTACCGTCATTATTGGCTGCGGTAGTCGGCGCTACGCCCACTAGCCCTGTAGGAGCTGCTTGCTCGCCATAGGCCGGAACTTCAACAGTAGCATCTTTACCTACGCTGTATCCTTCTTTTGCCGCAAATCTCACCTTATAAAAGCCCGGAGTAAGACCTGAGATGACTACGCCTGTTACAGGCTTATAATCAGTTTCTCCAGCACCATTGTACTCCTGCCCCTCAACTGAGCCCGTAATTTGCCCATCATCGTTAGCTTCAGAAGTAGGAGCTACCCCTAATAGACCTGTTGGAGCTGCTTGTTGATGGATATAAGCAGGCACCTCCACAATTACGTCTTCTCCAGCATTATAAGGAATAATCGTTGGTCCCGCTGCGTTCGTTGGACCTTGATATCCTGATGTAGCCGCATATCTTACTGTATAAACACCAGGCGCAAGCCCTGTAATCGCTGAACCTGATACTTGCGTATATGCCGTATCTCCAGCCAGCTTATATTCCAAGGCCGAACTTGTGCCCAAGATTTGCCCATCCTTACTGTCTGCTGCGGTTGGTGCTACACCTGTAAGTCCAGCAGGCACAGCTTCAAGTTTTGAGAATAGCTTATCCAGCGCTGTTGTAGTGTTAGTGTATCTGGCTCCAATTGGGTAATTAGCCTGCACGTAATCCGGTTGGATGTTCGTCCAGCTATACATAAGCTCAATATGCCCTAGAATAGGTGCATTAGTACCACTTGCATCTTTGTTGTCCTTGTTATACGTGAACAGATATGGAACCTGAAGTCTATCTCCTATCACAGTATTTCCAAGCTCATTCACATAACTAATCACAGATGGTTTAGCTGCTGTATTGTTCTCGGTCTTAATATTGGTCAGATAAGTACGGACCAGATCAACATACAAATTTGCATATGGATGATTGGTTGTTCTAATCTGAAGCTCATTATTATTATGCGGATTAGCGTTGCCCTTAGTGCCGCTGTTGTTGCTTGGTTCAGCAACCGTCACCCCAGAGTCGAGCTTCGTATCGAAGAAGTAGACCTTATCGATATTATGTTTTTTGGCATACTCGTTAATATATTTGATAACTGCTTGTGTGTTGGGGCACCATGAGCCGCCTAACAAAATCGCATAGTTGCCATCACTCGCCAAAATTTGCTTCAGCTGATGATAGGTCACATGTTCATACACGAGCGTACCGTCCGATTCGTTGAAGATCGTAGGTTTGCCCTCATTTTCGCCCTCATAGTTCTTGTTAAATGCGGCCTTGATATAAGCAGATTCATCGATCGTGCTATACCCAGAAGCGGCACTAAGTACCTCTCTTACTGATGCTTTATACGCATTAACCTTCGTCGCATCAAGTGTTCCGTTCGTCAGGAACTCATTCCACGAGTAGCTCTTATCCAGATAGGATACAACAGGAGCGATATTTCCTTGTGCATCCTTGTGATCCTTGTTGTATACCAAGAGAAATGGAGATTCGATCTTATTAGCAGTTACGACATCCCCGTTTTTATTGGTATAGCTAACATTGCGTTCTGGAACGTCCTTCGAGGACAGATTCAAATTCTTTAAATATTTGTTTACCAGGTCAACGTATTTGTAAGCAAATTTATTATTGCTGTCTGCAATCTGGAGCGTGTCACCGTCCAGCTTAGTATCAAAGTTATAAATCGTAGAGATGCCATATTCTTTAGCTACTTCATTGATAAAGCCGATATCGGCCTGTGTATTCTCGCTCCAAGCGCCGCCAACCAGAACAGCGTAAGTGCCTTCACTCTCAAAAAGATGAACGATATCCTCATAGGTTGCCGTTTTAAATACATGGCTAGCATCATTCAAACGGTCATAAACATGACTGAAATAATCAAAGTGGCTTACACCACTATTTGAGGCTAAAGAGGTTAGTGCCTCTGCCTTATCCGTTTCGGCATTAACTCTGCCCGCTTGAAAAGGCAGGGCAAGCAGGGAAGCTGCTAGAAGCAGCGTTACAATTTTTTTGAATCGCAATGGTTTTATCATTTATGTGCACCTCGCCTTATATCGATTTATGTGATGAATTTGCTGAAAGGAATCCTGAATGAGCACGTGCCCCATCAAGGACAAACCTCTTCCTCAGCGGCAGGTGCGGGTGCTTGAGCCGGTTCCGCTGGCGCTGGCGCGCTGACGGTGGATGATGGTGCATTAGTAGAGGTCTTTGGCTGAGCTACCTCAGCCACTGGAGCGGCCGTCGCTTTAACCACCTCAGTTGTAGAGAAGGTAATGGATTTCGATTTTGAAGGTGCTTCCGTTGCCGTTACCGCAGGAGCCGAAGTTGCCTTTGGCTGAGCAGATACAACAGGAGCAGACGTTGGTTGAGCCGCTTTGGCGGTTACGATTGCTTTGGGAGCCGTCGTAGGCGCAGCGGTTGGAGCCGGTGTTGCTGTCTGGGTTTGTGTTTTGACAGTAGCAGCAACCGTGGTTGTAGTTGTTGCAGCCTTAGCGGTGTCCGCCGCTGGAGCTGCGGTCGCCTTAGGTGCAGCTTCACCCACTACAGGAGCAGCTGAGTCAACGGTCTTAGTCTTTGAATCTACTGTGGCATCTGGAGCAGCAGTCGCTTCTGCCGAGACAGTCTCCACTGCTGGAGCTGAAGATTCCGGCTGAACCGTTTCTACAACTGGTGCCGATGTGGCTTCTGCTTGAACAACGACTGCGGCCGCTGCAGTAGCTACAGGTGCAGCCGCTGCAGAAACGGATACTGCTGTATTACTGCTTGCTTCAATAGATGCTGCCTCTGCTGTCTTTTTATTAGCGGATACTGCGGCATACGTCAGTGCGGAGAAGACGACAGTAGCAGCAACCAAAGATATCGTAAGCTTTTTCATATGTGTATCATCCTTTTCAATTAAAATAACACCCAACACGGCACGTAATACGTACCTGTTGAATCTCTGGCTGTCCAGTAGATCCATGCTTCTTAACTACCATTGTTGTACCTTAACCCCTTATTTCTCCTTTCTCTAAAATAAAAAGAGACTCAACGAGACGCCTAACTAAGCGTCTTTCGTTGAATCTCCGGCTGTCCAGTCGATTCCAATTGGTCTAACGATTAAGTTCCATATTATTCATGCAAGAATCTCTTGTCAATCAATTTTTATTTTTCACATGGTTTTTGTCGGGATTGATTATTTTTAACATATTATTACATTGACTTTACTATAAATTCTATATAGATTGATCTCAATAGGATTAATCATATTAAAAAACTAGGTTTAAGGGGGTATTAGTAGTGAACATAGATAACAACTTGTTATCCGCCATCGAAACGAACTGGTATGGATTTGTAGCTTCCATATTTGTTTTTGCAATTTTGTTTCTACTGGCACGTAAACGCATTGGATTTGGTACTCGAGTACTCATCGGACTTGGCATTGGACTAATTGCCGGAATATTCTTTCAATACTTCGATTTAGAGACCAAAGCCATCAGCACATTCGGCAGCATTTATGTCAGCTTGATTCGCATGCTCGTCATTCCTTTAGTATTTGTACTCGTATTGAACAGTATTTCTTCCTTAACCAATCTGGAGTATTTGCGTAAAATAGGAATCAACACCTTCGCCTGGTTCCTCGGAACGACGGGTATCGCTTCTATTATTGGCCTATCTGTTGCATTACTGTTCAATCCTGGTCAAGGGATACAACAGGACGTACCTGCAGATTTCGCCGCTCGGGAAATCCCGACCTTCTCACAGGTTATTCTGGATCTTGTGCCGTCTAACCCTGTGAATGAAGCAGCTACAGGTAAGGTTGTGCCTCTGCTCATTTTTGCTATCTTCTTAGCAGTAGCTATTATCAAGATTGGCTCCAAGAAACCGGAAGCCGTGAAACCTGTACGTGATCTTATTGAATCCCTGACACTGATACTGCATCAGGTCGTGAAATTCATTATTCGCTTGACGCCTTACGGTGTCTTCGCACTGATTGCAGGAATTACCGCACGTTATGGCTGGGAAACGTTGCAGGAGCTGGGCAGTGTAATTATTACCTCATATGTCGCAATGATTATACATTTTGTTCTTATCTTTGGCGGGTTGGTTCTATTAGTAGCGAAGGTGAATCCAATTCGTTTCTTCCGCAAAATCTATCCAACCATTACCGTTGCCTTCACGACTAGAAGCAGCTACGCAACACTTCCTGTCAATCTTGAAGTCATTACGAAGCGCCTTCATGTCTCCCCGCGGATCGCGAGCTTTATTGCGCCGTTAGGAGCATCGGTCAACTTCAATGCGTGCGGTGGCATTTGGCCGGCAATTGTGGCTGTGTTTACCGCCCAAGTATTCGGTATTGATCTGAACTGGACTGACTACATTACGCTGGTCTTAGTAAGTATTATCTCTTCTATTGGTGTAGCTGGCGTACCTGGACCAGCCGTAATCTCCACTACGGTAGTCTTAACCGCTCTTGGTCTGCCGCTTGAAGGAATCGCTATCGTTGCAGGTGTAGAAGCGCTCATCGATATGGGTCGTACCGCTGTAAATGCAACAGGAACAGCTGTAACCGCGCTGTTGGTCGCCAATTCAGAAGGTGAATTCGACCGCGAAGCCTTTAATAGCAATAATGACGAAGATGATATTCTCTTGAGCACAGTTTAAAATCCGAACATGCAAGCAAAAACGCCTTCGGCGTCCCCAAAGGACGGTACGCGTTTATGCGAGAAATATAAAAAACCTTCGACTATCTGCTTATAGCAGATAGCCGAAGGTTTTTTCGCGTACATCTATATTAGATTCAGCTGTTACAGCATACTAATTCTTTGCCGTTGTTTTGCTGAAGCAAGGCAGGTTTCAACCAGCCGCATACTTAGCACCGGATCCTCCGGTGCAATGAGTCTCTTACCTGTGAACACAGCGGCTGCAAAATCATCCACCTGCCGAATGTATGGATTAGCCCCTGTGGCATCGATTCGTCTCACCTCATCGCCAGTGTACACAAAGAATTCCGCATCCTCGTCTCTAGCGTTGAAAGGCATAGGCACCTCTATTCGCCCCTCAGTCCCAAGAATCTCCAAGAGCTGACGGTTATATGCCCACATTCCGCAATCAAAGATCAAGCTTAAACCATTTGGAAACTCTACCAGCCCTGAAGCCATCATATCTACATTATCATGCTCAGGGGAGAACTTCGCATGCACGGTCACAGCTTCCGGCTCCGTCCCAAACAACAGTCGCGCCGCGCTTAACGGATAACAACCAACATCATAAAGCGAGCCGCCACCCCAAGCCGATTTAAAACGAATATTTGAAGTGTCTGTAGCATCATTGTAAGTAAATGTACCTCGAATCGAGCGTAATTCTCCGATTTCACCACTAGCGATAATGTCCTGGAGTTCAGCAATACGTGGATGGTGCCGATACATGTACGCTTCTGCTAAGTGAACGCCTGCATCATTGCATGCTTTCACCATCTCTGCGGCCTCTGCACTGTTCAGCGCGATCGGTTTCTCACACAACACATGCTTACCCGCTTCTGCCGCACGGATCACCCATTCTCGATGAAGATGATTAGGGAGCGGAACATAAACCGCATCAATTTCTTTATCCGCAAGTAACTCTTCATAACTTCCATATGCCTTCTCTATTCCGAACTCTGCGGCTACAGCGCTGCTTTTTTCCAAGCCACGACTTGCTACCGCTGTAATCACTCCTGAATCTGAATTCATGATAGCTGGCATCACTGAACCTGTCGCAATCTGCGCACAGCCTATGATTCCCCACCGAAGTTTTTGTACCATGATGGCTACACACCTCTTCCCTTGGATTAGTTACTATACTTTAAGACACCTTATCATAGAATGAAACTCATCACTAATAGAAAAGAACTGTTACAACGCAAAAAAGCAGCAGCCAAAGGAGCTTAGACTCCGATGGATACTGCTTTTTAATTCAGGGAAAAAATTACATTATCCTATTTAACAGCACCGCCGCACCAAGCACAGCAATACGCGCAGCGTTCATCAGCACGAAATTTTTGACGGCAAGAATAAAGGTACTCGCCTTCTCCTGCTTCCGTGTGAATACATCGATATTTCGGTGCAGTGGAATCAGTGTAAGTAGAATTGCCAAGACAAGAATAGGGTTAATCCCCAAGATCAGCAGCACTACAAGATCCAGATAAGAGACATAGTAGAGATATTTAAACAGCACGAGCGCATTGCGGCGGCCAATATAGACCGGAAGCGTATATCTGCGGTTCTCCACGTCTTCATCAATATCACAAATATTATTAGCGAGCATAATCCCTGCAATCCCCAGAATCGCGGGAACAGAGAACCAGAACAGGTACAGCACTTCCACAATGTTGATATTCAGACTGGCCCAACCGTTCTGAAGCAGCAGCGATACCACATGATTATCTGTATGAATATAGGCAGAGATAAAAATAATGACAAAGCCCATAAACAAACCTGAGAACAGCTCACCTAACGGCATCCGCGAGATCGGAATCGGCCCGAACGAATAAAGGATACCTATTAAGAACGACAGCCCACCCAGCAAAAAGACCAGCAAACCCGTCTGCGTAACAAGCGCAATCCCGCCCCCTGCAGCCAGAACTAGCAAAATAACAATCGTCGCCACAACGGTGCTCTCTTTTAGCTTAAAATGTACAATCGCATTATGCGTCTCATAGCCATAGCCGTGGGTTTTGGAAGCTTTTTTGAAATCGTAATAGTTGTTAATCGCCGTTGTCGCCATATCAAAACTAAGCAAAGAAACGAACATCAACGCAAAACGTAACACATAAAAATCCTCAAACCGATACAGGGCATACAGCGTTCCCATTAGAAAGGGAATCATACTGGCTACTTTTGTCGGCAGCTCCACAAATCTTAGAAAGCTTTTAATATTCACACCATACACCCTTATTTATCAAATGAGCCTGCAAGGCATTACTGTTCAGTCGTTGTGATCTTCACTGGGGACCATTCTGCAATAACCGTTTGTCCATGCACAGACACGCTGCCTTCAGGACTCAGATCCTTCTCTGTCATAATTCCGAGCGCTACTGTAAAGTTGTTGAATTTGATCGGGATATTTTTCTCACGGCGTACTTCTTTGCCATTCAAATAGAATACAGCCTCATCGTTGCCACGGTGGTACGTAATGCGGTAAGTGTTAAATTCACGTGGTTTGAAATCCGTATCTTCTTTAAAAATGCAGAAATATTTCGTGCCTGTGCTCTCTGGTACTTGTACCCCCGGGAACGGCAGAATACCATACACACTAGCATATTTATCATTTCCCGCAAAAAAGTCAAGCGCCGCACCTGTCGTAAAATCAAGCAGATTCAGCGATACATAACCGTCGTACAAATCTCCAGGTGCTGTCCCTTGTGTACGGCTGCGAATTTGCAGCTCAAAGCTTATCTCTCCCGCCTCAGGAATTACCACTGGCTCCGCGGAGTAATACATATGCTTAGCATTGTCTAGAATTTGTACTTGATGGTTCTCACGGGATAGTTTTGCGCGTACATAGAGCGTGTCATTACGAACAATAACTACCGCTTCCGGTTCACGATAAGCCCAGAACGATCCATCAGGCAGTGTAAATCCACCTGTCTTCCAAACCTTTCCTTCTTCTAAAATAGAGTGGAAATCTCCAAGAACCATTTGGCTGCCTTTAGCGTTTTGTTCTTCCTTCATTAATTCCTTGTCCTTCTTTTCCATGAAAGCTCACTCCTTCTGTATGTTAACTTTAGTATCAGAATAATCCTTGAATTAGTAATGCTGCTGCCATCACTACTCCGCAACGAACGGAGGCTTTTTGTGAAGCACCCATGAGCGGGATATAGGCTGGCGAAGCATTATGTGGCTTCAGTCCACGATAAATACGAATCGGCCAGAAGGCTGTAACCAAGGCCAACAGTGCATAAACTGGAAGTACGCCCATCAGTACACAGATCACAACAGAGGCGTAACCGGTGAAAAGAAGTACACGTGAGAATACAAGTGCCTTTTGTTCCCCCCATACTACAACAAGCGTAAGCTTACCCGCCTGCTCGTCTGCTTTCCAGTGTAGGAAATGGTGATTAAACAACAGTAATGTAGTCAAGAATCCAACCGGCAATGAAAGAATTACAGGCTTCAGACTAAAATGACCGGTTTGTACGAAAAAGGAACCTAACACAGGCATAATCCCAAAAGCTATAAAGATAGCCATCTCGCTGTATCCCTTACCGCGATATCCATAACGCAGTGGCGGGGCTACATAGAAATAAGCAATTAAAGCACCCACAAGCACAAACCAGAGGATGTTCCAACCGCTATATATACTTAGAATTCCACCGCAGATTAGGGCAATAGCCAGCATACTCCAGGTCATCCTTGCATAAAAAGACTCCGAGAGGATCCCACCTGTGAGTAGCCCGGAGTTTGTGCTGATTTCACCAGCGGAATTCTTTGCTTCTGTATCCGTTCCATTGCGGAAATCCCACAGATCATTCACCATATTGGAGAATAGATGCGCCGAAATCGCCCCTATTAAGGTAAGAATAAATAAAACCGGATGGAAAGTCCCTTCCCATACATATGCCCCAACGGTCCCCAAAACAATCGGGATGAGCATAACAGAAAAGCTCCAAAACCGGGTCGCCTTGGTAAATAATGTCCATTTGTTCACTTCAAGCTTACCGCCTTTTCTTTATGACTTGATAATAATTATCACTGACTATTATACATCAATTTTCAACAGATTGTGAAGAATATCACTGCATATAATGTCTAATCTTGGCATAGTTTCTCCGTTTGTTTGGCTTAGGAGCCTGATAATTGAAGCTGGACCTGACAATAACTTCTTTATTTATCATTAGACCACCATTTTACAACAAAAAATGAGTGTTGTTTTATAGGCAAGCACATACCGATATGATATGATAGGCAAGCCTATGAACAGCGCTCTTTGAGTGCTGTTTTTAAGAGCGTAAAACTATATATAATAATGGAGGCTTTTACTGTCATGTCAGCGCAATCCCCTAACACCCAATCTGTCAAAATCGTCACCGCAGACCCTAGCGCCATCGGGCTTTTCGGACTGGCTATTGTCACATTGGTTGCTTCTTCACAGAAGCTTGAACTTACAACAGGACTTAGCTACGTCATTCCTTGGGCTATCTTCCTGGGAGCATTCGCTCAACTATTTGCCGCAATTCAAGATGCTAAGCACAACAACACCTTTGGTATGACCGCTTTTGGCGCCTACGCTTTCTTTTGGTTCGGCATGGCTAGCAGCTGGCTAATCAAGCTCGGCGTATTCGGCCCAACGCTTGCAGAGGCTGTAGATCCTAAGCAGCTCGGATTTGTATTTCTGGGTTACTTGATCTTCACGATCTTTATGACCATTGGCGCGGTTGAGGCTAATAGAGTTTTGCTTATCATTTTTGTATTGATAGATTTCCTCTTTCTTGGACTCACTTTTGATTCCTTCGGCATTGCTCCTGAGTTCTTCCATAAGCTTGCTGCTTGTGCCGAACTTGGAATTGGTGTCGTGTCCTTATACGGATGTGGCGCTTCTGTGCTAAACGCTCATTTTGGACGCACTTTCTTACCGATCGGAGCTCCGCTAGGTATCTTCAAGAAATAGTAATTCACCTTTTTTGAACCCTAACTTTTGCAAGCCGAAAGGATGCCTGAGACCATGCATGTCCTATCCTCTTCTGAATTAGCCGTAACCGCTATATTTGCGCTTATTCTCGCAGTTATTGCCTATTTAATCATTCGGAATATCCCAAAGATGACTGGAGATATTGCGGCTTTTCGCAAAAGAACAATGGTCTGGACCCAGGTTTCGCTTGTACTAACGGTACTTCAGCTGAACTTCAAAGCAGGCGACTGGCGATTCTCTATCGTGCTTGGACTCATCGTATTATTTACCGGAAGCATTTGGCTTTCCGCCCGTTACCATGATATCCGCAGCACTCTAGATCCGGAAACTAAAGATTCTGAAGTACATTAGTAGAAGCTAAGGCAACAGAATAAAGGTGATGAAGCTCCCGTAAGGGGGCTTTTTTTTGTGAATTCGGAAGGTCGCTTCGCATACTTCTCCCCACCATAACCATACTAATGACATTCCAAGCTATAACGCCTTCGGCGTCCTCTTAAGGACGGTAAGCGTTTATGCGAGAATTATAAGAAAACCGTATATCGTGAAACTTATACTTTCTTATAATTCAAAATAAGTAACGGGAGGACTATGCAGGTGAGTAAAAAAATCAATCTGCTGATGTTTAGCGGAGAGTATGACAAAGCCATGGCGGGACTGATCCTAGCGAATGCCGCGCGAGATATTGATGTCGAGGTTACCATGTTTTTCTCTTTCTGGGGCCTGTTTCTGGTGCGTGATCCGGAAAAAATGACACTCGAGGATAAGAGTATTTATGAGAAGCTGATGGATGTTATTACGCCAAAGGGACCCGGACAGCTACCTCTCTCTCATTTGAACTTCAGCGGGCTGGGCCGAATGATGTTAGAAGAAATGATGGAGGAGCAAGGCGCGCCGAAGTTGATTCATTTTCTGAAAGGGGCTCGTAAAAAAAACATTAAATTCTATGCCTGCAAGCTCTCCGTCGAGATCATGGGCTTTAAAACAGAGGAACTGCTGCCCGAGGTAGAGATTATCGATGCTGCGGCGTATTTAAAAGATGCACTAGAAAGCGACGTCCAATTATTTATTTAAATGATACCACTAGGCTTTAACCCAATTCTCCAAGCAAGCATATACTGGTGCCATAGAAACTACTGGTACGCCGAAAACACACTATAACTTTAGAATAGACGGTGTACGGGCTGGAGGGAAATCCGTGCTAAACATCATCCACGACTCTTCTGCAGAGACGCCCGCTTCACTACAAAACCATTTCGAGACTTTTCGCGAGCACACCATTGGAATTCGGCATCAGATCACCACACCCTATGGTAGACAGCCACTGCTGTATGCCGATTGGACAGCAAGCGGACGTTTATATGAACCGATCGAACGGAAGCTGCAGGAAGCCTTCGGTCCATATGTCAGCAATCCGCATACAGACTCCAACACCACCGGATTAACCATGACACTGGCTTATCATGAAGCACGACAAATCATCAAAAGGCATGTAAATGCCGGCCCTCAGGACGTCCTGCTCTTCTGCGGAAATGGAACAACGGGAGCTGTAAACAAGCTGCAGCGTATCATGGGCTTAAGACTCCCTGAATGGCTCCAGGATTATGGTACCCATTCGATGGAGGAGCGTCCTGTGATCTTCACCAGCCATATGGAGCATCATTCCAATATTCTTCCCTGGCAGGAGGGAGTTGGTGACGTTGTGACTGTTCCTCCCGGAGAGGACGGGAATGTAGATCTTCAGCAGCTTGAAGCGCAGTTAAAGTTATATCAGCATCGCCACTGGAAAATCGGTTCATTTACGGCTTGCTCCAATGTGACCGGAATTCAGACTCCCTACCAGAAGCTTGCCGCGATGATGCACCGTCACGGAGGCCTGTGTTTTGTAGATTTTGCCGCTAGCGCTCCCTATGAGCCTATCGATATGCATCCGGTCTCACCACTGGAGAAGCTGGATGCGATCTTTTTTTCTCCGCATAAATTTCTGGGTGGACCGGGCACGAACGGAGTTCTAATCTTTGATGAAGCACTAAGTAATGGGCGTATTCCTGACGAACCGGGTGGAGGTACAGTGGCTTGGGTCAATCCTTGGGGAGGACGCCGTTACACCAATGAAATTGAGATGCGGGAAGACGGGGGAACGCCGGGGTTTCTGCAAGCCTTTCGAACGGCATTATGTGTGAAACTGAAGGACCAAATGAATGGAAACGGTCATTATATGGCGATTAGAGAGCACGAGCTGTGCCAGCAATTAATGAACGGACTCCGCTGCATACCCGAGTGCTCTTTACTGGCTGGGCATCATACAGAACGCCATGGGATTGTCTCTTTTACACTACGTGATATCCATTATAACTTAGCAGTCCAACTACTGAATGATCGCTTCGGTATACAAGCCCGGGGTGGTTGCTCTTGTGCAGGTCCTTATGGGCATTACCTTCTTGAATTAGGGTGGGTGCAATCTGCTCAAATCGCTGAAGCAATTACCGTAGGAGACCAGTCGCTTAGACCGGGTTGGATCCGCATCTCTCTACACCCCATTATGACGAATCAGGAGGTAGAGAGAATTGTATCCGCTATACGAAATATCGTGATCCATATCCAGCAATGGAAGCAGGATTATCTTTATGATGCTTCAACGAACAGCTGGACTCATATCTACAATGAGGATCCCGCTGAAGCGAAGGTCAAAGCGCTTTTTTCGGTGTAGTTTCCAGCTTATTGCGCAGTATCCTTCACCATGTCCAGATCAGCAGCACTGGCGTTGGAAATAACCTGTTCTACATTCTTACAACCTGGAATCACACTGGTTACTGCGGGATGCTGAAGGCACCACGCCAAAGCCCACTGCGCCATATCGAGACCCGAAGGCACTTCGTTGGCAGCAATTTCAGCTACAGCCCGCAGCTGCTTTTGTCTTACATCCTCTTTATGGTTAGCACGCACATCACCCTGACTGAACACCGCATCCGGCTTGTACTTGCCACTTAAATAACCACTCGCTAACGGAACACGCGCCAACACACCTAATTGATTCTCGATGCAGAGTGGAAGAATCTCTTCCTCCGGTTGACGATCCAGCCGATTATATACTACTTGTATGGCCTCTGCCTGCACATCCGCTGCCGCAGAGGTCTGATGTACACCCGAGCCCGATGCGCTGATCGAGACACCAAGGTGACGGATTTTGCCTGCCTGCTTCTGTCTGTCGAGCATACTCCACAGCTTGTCATTATCGAATTGCTCATCGGTTCCGGAATGGAATTGATAGAGGTCGATATACTCGGTCTGGAGTGCACGCAGTGAATCATCCAGCTGCTTCAGCACATCCTCAGCACGCCATAGCTGTTCCCGCTGCAAATGACCCTGAAAATGATGCCCGAACTTCGTAGCCACAATCCAGTCCTCACGCTTCCGGCGAGCCAGATAGCCCCCGATGAACTTCTCAGACAAATGATCTCCATAACACTCTGCCGTATCAATCAGATTAATGCCCAGTTCTCCAGCCTTATCCAGCATAGCGTCAACTTCCACTTGAGTGAAATCCTTGCCCCATTCTCCACCGAACTGCCAAGTACCCAAGCCGATCACCGATACATTCATCCCTGTACTGCCAAGTTTACGATATTTCATCATCATTTCCTCCTTTGTTCTATCAAAATAATTCATTCACAGGACTAAGCGACCTTATTTCCATCTTGCACCGTTCTAGCGAATCGCGCCTCAATAGCTTTAACTCCCCATAACGACAGTCCAATAAACACTAAGACATAGATGATCTCCCATGGTTGGCGAATGAAGCGTTCCAAGTCATTGCCAATGTATGAAACCGCAAATACCATGATTGCTTTGCCCACAGTCAGTGCAAGGAGGTATGAGCGAAATCTCATCCCAGCAAGACCAGCAGCCATATTAATTACAACGAAGGGCCCTACCGGGAATATACTAAGCAGAAACACATAACTGAATCCGCTTTGCCGCACCCATGTCATACTTTTGGCTACCTTTGGCCGTTTTGCCCATTTTCGCAGATACCGATGCGAAGCTACTTTGCGAATAATCCAAAATGTTGTCACACAGCCCGCAACCAAACCGAGCCAAGAATACAAAAAACCTAACCATAAACCATATACAGCCCCGTTTAATCCTACGATTGCAATAGTTGGTAGTGGTGGTATAAATGATTTCATAAACGTTAATGCGATGCCCGGAAAGGGCCCAAACGAACGATATTGTTCAAGCAGATGCCGCAGATTATCCTCTGTCAGCCAAGATATAATATCAAGATAGTACATAACCAGCTGATCTCCTCATCCGATTGGAATTCTTAACACCTGGTCTCAATTATACACGAAGTTTCGATCATTCCTACAGCCCTTCCAATATAAAGAAAACAAGCTAGAACTACATGAATGACAGCAAGCTAATCATCCGTTACCATAGATAGAAAATACATATGAGACAGGGGCGCATGGTTATGATTCTCCATTCAGAAGCCTTGGATCTACAACGCACCACTAAGCAGGATTTAGCGTTCGTTCTAGCCATTGAACAAAGTGAACTAAACCGCGTCTACATCGGTCAATGGAGTAAGGAGGAGCACACTACAGCTCTCCAAGATCCAGATATTCTACACCTTACAATTTGGGACAGCACAGGGAAAAGAGTCGGCTATATGATCGTAACAGGGCTTCAAGACACCCATCTTACCGTTTGCATTAAAAGAATAGTCATCCATTCCAAGGGGTTTGGGTATGGCAAGTTGTCGCTTCGTCTCGTGACCGACTGGATCTTTCGCAGCACTGAAACGCATCGTCTATGGTTAGATGTTAGAGACCACAACACCAGGGCACGGCATGTCTATGAAAGCTGCGGCTTTACACTGGAAGGCACTCTACGTGATTGCATAAAAGTAGGTGAACGCTTTGAATCTCTGCATATCATGTCCATATTACGGCATGAGTATATAGCGCGTACAGAGCGTGAGCAGAAGGATAAATAGATTAGGGAAACCCTCCCTAATTATTGGTCTTTTAAACGATAAAAATTGCACTTTGGGGAAAACTCCCCTAATTTTTAGCGGTTTGGAATAAAATCGGCCTTATTTTAGTGATTTTTAAGGAGATTTTCCCTAAAACATCTGTTCGAGGCCGTAATCGGTTAATTTTGGGGAGAATTTCCCTAAAAAGTATATTACGAGCCGCGAAGCAGCTACGGACGCACAAAAAGCCGAGCACCAAGCCTCCTGATCTAGAAGCTTACTACTCGGCTTTCAATTCATTCACCTCAAACCTCTCCACTGTAACAATTGGCCTGCTCACCAGCCGCCATCAAACCCGCAACCACAACGGTGGTCACATACTTACGGGCATCTGCCGTCAGCAACAATAGCTCTATCGAGCTCTTGGCCGGTTCCCCTCTAACAAACTTTATTCGAGCGCCGTCCAAGTCCTCTTGGATACTGGCAATTGTATATCCTTTAAAGAGCAGCCCGTCGATCTCTTGCTGTTCTTTGGCATATTCCGCATAGGCAGACATTAGACTACACCTCCGCTAATTTCCGCCTTAGACGGAAGAGCGGCCTCCGCTGCAAAACGCTTGCGTTTTAAATATTTTCCCGAACCGGCCTTGCCGACAAATTGCTTATCTCGAATTACAAACTCACCTCGACTGAGGACGGAAACAGGCTCTCCCTTTACATCAAAGCCCTCAAACGCATTATAATCGACGTTCATATGATGCGTGTCCGCAGAAAGTGTTCTTTCTACAGAAGGATCAAAAATAACCAAGTCAGCATCGCTACCTACCGCTACTGTGCCTTTTTGCGGATACAATCCAAACAGTTTGGCACTGGAGGTCGAAATGATGTCTACGAATTTGTTCAACGAGATCCGGCCTTTCTGCACCCCTTCCGAATATAGAATTGTAAACCGATCCTCGATGGTCGGTCCACCGTTCGGGATTTTGGAGAAATCACCAAGTCCCAGATCCTTTTGTCCTTTGAAATCAAAGGAGCACTGATCCGAGCCAATCGTCTGCAAGCTGCCGCTCCACAGCGCATCCCATAGCACATCCTGATTCCACTGCTCACGCAGCGGCGGAGACCACACGTATTTGGCGCCTTCGAAATTAGGCTTTTCCAGCGCCGTCTGATCCAGCACTAAATACTGTGGACAAGTCTCGCCGTAGACACGCAGTCCCTTTTTACGCGCTTCAGCAATCTTCCAAGCGGCTTCCGCACAGGTCACATGTACAACATACAGCTGTGAATCCGTCAGTTCGGTTAAATAAGCCGCGCGTCCTGTAGCTTCACCTTCCAGCTCCGGCGGGCGGGTCAGCGCATGAAAGATCGGGTCGGTATTGCCAGCGGCTAAAGCCTGCTCCACCAGGTATTCAATGACATCCCCGTTCTCCGCATGCACCATCACAAGCGCACCTTCTTTTTTCGCGGCTTGCAGCGTCTTAAAAAGTGTGCCGTCATCTGCCTGAAAAGTATTCTTATATGCCATAAATACCTTGAGTGAGGTAATGCCTTCATTCTCAATAATCTCCGGAAGCTCGCCCAGTACTTTATCGTTTAATTCCGAAACCATAAGGTGGAAGCTATAATCAATAACCGCTTTATCCTGCGACTTATGATGCCATGTATCTACGGCTTGCTGTAGCGGTTGTCCTTTGGTCGTTAAGCAAAAATCAATAACTGTAGTCGTTCCCCCATATGCAGCCGCAATGGTTCCCGTCTCGAAATCATCCGCTGTAACTGTACCGCCAAAAGGCATATCCAAATGTGTATGCGGATCAATACCGCCAGGAAATACATAACACCCAGAGGCATCTATAATCTCCGCACCTGGAGACTCCAAATGGAGACCAATCGCTGTAATAACACCATTTTCAATAGCCACATCGCCTGTATAAGTATCTGCTGCGGTAACGATGATTCCATTCTTAATAATTTTCTTCATCCTTACACCACCTCCGCTTCCGAATAGGAGCCGTTCAAACTACTGATCACTTTCTGGCGTTCATTCCAGGTCAAAGGCGCAGCTCCAGTGTCCACTGGAACCATATCAATCGCCCCGTCTGCTGGACAGACAATAGAACAAAGATTACAGCCTACACAGTCTTCCTCACGCACCTGTAGAATAGCTTTCCCATCTGCATTCGTTAACATATCAATACATTGATGTGAAGCATCCTCGCAGGCAATATGGCATTTATTACAGTTAATACAATTCTCTTCATTAATGCGTGCAACGACCTTATAATTGAGATCCAGATCTCCCCAGTTGGAGTATCTAGATACCGATTTTCCGATTAGCTCTGTTACGGAAGCCAACCCTTTGTCATCTAAATAGTTGTTCAGCCCATCGATCATTTCTTCCACAATCCGGAAGCCATGATGCATGACCGCTGTACACACTTGAATGCCCGTAGCGCCCATTAGCATAAATTCAACAACATCCTGCCAGGTCGAAATCCCTCCAATACCGGAGATAGGAATGCCTACTCCCCGGTCACGGGCACACTCGGCCACCATACTAAGCGCAATTGGCTTCACAGCCGGACCGCAATAGCCGCCATGCGCACCCTGGCCCCCAACGTTCGGAATCGTATTCCAGCTATGAATATCTACCCCTGCAAGACTGTTGATGGTGTTGATCATACTAATCGCATCTGCCCCACCCTTAACCGCATGACGGGCAACGACAGTGATATCCGTAATGTTGGGCGTCAGCTTCACAATCACCGGAGTGGTCGCCACTTCTTTTACCCAAGTGGTCTGCGCCTGTACCAGATCAGGCTGCTGCCCCGAAGCCGCGCCCATCCCACGCTCAGCCATCCCGTGTGGACAACCAAAGTTAAGCTCCAGACCGTCTACGCCGACATCTTCTACCCGCTTAACAATCTCATGCCACTTATGCTGCGAAGGTTCTACCATCAGGGAGGCAATAATAGCGTGATTCGGAAATCTCTTCTTCGTTTCATAAATTTCCTTCAGATTGACCTCAAGCGGACGGTCGGTGATCAATTCGATATTATTAAAGCCCGCAACACGTTGCCCGTTGAAATTCACTGCCGCAAAACGCGATGAGGTATTAATAATCGGATCACCGAGCGTCTTCCACACTGCCCCGCCCCAACCTGCTTCGAAGGCCCTTTGCACTTGATAGCCTGTATTCGTAGGCGGCGCAGAGGCCAGCCAGAACGGATTGGGTGATTGGATTCCTGCGAGATTAATACTTAAATCTGCCATTGATGTTCCCTCCCTGTCTTGTAAAATCCAATTTGATTTCTAAGCTCAACCCGCAGATCTAACGACAACCTCCTGCTGGCCTGAGAACTGTTTCACAATTGCATAGGCTGCGTCCTTCCCCTGCTGCGCTGCAGATACCACCATCGCCTCACCTTTACCTGAGCCAAATATGATATCTCCAGCGGCATAAATTTGCGGATCGGAGGTTTGGCAAGTAGCCTCATCTACCCTCACAACGCCGCGGTCATGCACAAGGCCTAAGGAATCTATTAGATCCAGGCGACGCTTTTGACCAATAGCAATTACAACCGCATCAACAGGAATCAAGAATTCAGAACCCGCTATAGGGATAGGCACTGGACGTCCATCCTTGCCTAGCTCATCCGTCAGCTTCATCTGCACACATTCCAGTGCGGTTACATTCCCAAGCTCATCCCCCACGATACGTTTTGGTAAGGTAAGCCAACTAAACTCCACACCTTCTTGTTTCGCGAATTCATATTCAAAGTCGTAAGCCGTAATCTCTTCACGAGTCCGGCGGTAGACCATTTTTACATTAGCGGCTCCAAGTCGTACTGAGCATGTAGCTGCATCAATAGCTGTATTGCCTGCACCAATGACAGCAACCCGCTGACCCATCAGCTCTAGCAGAGGGATGCCGGTCTTAGTCGATTCTACAAGTGCAATGGCATCATATACGCCAGCCAATTTTTCACCTTCAATCCCTATCGGAGGTACATAACCCATACCCGCTGCCAAAACGATGGCATCATAGTTCGACTTCAACTCTTCTACAGAGACATCTACTCCAACTTTTACACCTGTACGTATTTCCACACCCAGCTTCTCTACCTGCTCCACTTCCCAGAGCGATATAGCCTGCGGAAGCCGAAATGACACAATCCCATGCGTATCCAATCCACCTGCCAGCTCTTTCGCCTCGTAAATCACTACAGCACAACCTTCACGAGCGAGCTCCCTAGCCGCTGACAATCCGGCAGGACCACCGCCGATTACAGCTACCTTTTTTCCATTAGGAATACCTGCTTTAAATAATTGAACTCCGCTATTCATCGCCCAATCTGTCGCATAACGCTGCAACAGTCCAATTTGGATCGGTGCCGAAGCATCATTTAACACACAAGCTCCTTCGCACAGTTCATCCGTAGGACAAACACGAGCACAGCTGGCACCCACAGGATTGGAATCCATAATCGTCTGTGCTGAGCCCTTCAAATTGTCAGTAGCGATCCGTTTAATAAAAGAGGGAATATTAATACTGGTCGGACAAGCTTTTATACAAGGGGCATCGTAGCAATATAGACAGCGATTGGCCTCATCCATGGCACCCTTATGGGTCAGAGGCGGCTCAGCCTCGGCGAAATTGCGCATGAACATATCAGGTGTAAATGCTGTTAACGGAGAAGAATGCTCCATCACTAGTCCCTCCTTATGGATATTTTTTCTTATTTGTGTTATATAATATAACATTAATTCAACTTTTGTCTGAATATTTTACTTACATCCTAGAATTAATGTAGTAATATAAGCATTAACAGAAAAAAACCTTCACTTTCTCCCTGATCGAGTTATATATACTAACATCCGTTAATCAAACTATAGTCATTTCGAATTTTTGTTGCATTAGACACTTTGTCTAATTTCAAAACCGTATTTTTTACGTGTGAGAACAGGCTGAGAATAGCAAGACCTAAACAGAGGGTGGCGCACAGAACCGCGAGGGGGAATAACTATGGATTGGGAGCTTGTATTAACCATTCGTGACGCTTTAAAAAGACCACTATTCACAGAAGCCGAAGTCATCGGCGGTAAGAGCGGCTTAAGCCGTGCGATTCGTTGGGTACATGTACTGGAAAGTGCCAATTTCGATACCCTGATTCATGGAGAAGAAATGATTTTGACTACGGGGATTGGTGCAAGTGTCGATCTGTCCTCCTCCTTGGAATTTATGCAGAATTTAATTGATAAGAATGCAGCTTGCCTATGTATTGAACTAGGTACTTACTTCAGCACCATCCCGCAAGAAATGAGCGACTTAGCCAACACAAATGACTTCCCGCTGATCATTTTCACCCGAACGGTCCGCTTCGTAGATATCACTCTGGACCTCCACTCCATCATCATCAATCGGCATCACCGGATGCTGCAAGAACTCGAAAGCATCTCTCGTGAATTCCATCGGCTGACATTGACCTCACAAGGAACAGTGAAGGTACTGCAATTATTATGCAAAAGCACCCGCACACAAATCGTCTATATGCAGCTGCAAGGCAAGCCCTTATTCTTCCCGGCGCTTTCTCCCGAAGAGCAAGCACCTCTGCTGGATTTCTTCACCGCCTTCGGTGACGAGCTGGAAGGCATTCAACCAGACACCGCTCCTTACACCCGAGAATACGGGCAAAAGACGATCGCCGTTAAGCCTGTGGGCGCGCTTGATCAGACCTGGGCTTACATCCTGATGGTATGCAATCACAAGCCACAGGAATTTGACTGCCTGCTGCTGGATTCCGCCTCTCTGTCCATCGCTCAGGAGCTGCTGCGTACTCGGTATATGGAGGAGCGTAAGCTTTTTTCAGAAAATCTATGGGTCGACGAGCTGATTAACGGACGTATAGAGGATGATAACCGCCTAAAGGGACTGATCGGAACGAGCTTCAACGTAGTCAATGAGCTCCCTTACCGTGTATGCCTTATCGAGATCAAAAACCCCAGAGACGTAAAATGGAACAGCTCAGAGAACGAATGGGAATCCATCACCTTCCACCTTTCACTCATCCTGCGTTCCATTTTCGAAAAATATTCCCTGCGTCCGCTGATCACACTCAAGAACAATCGCCTCACCGTCATCGCACTCGACATTCAATCAAAAATGCCCGGAAAAATGCGACTTCAACAAGCTCTCGAATCCCTTCAACATATCCGCTCCGACGAGAAGCTGAAGGATTTACAGCTGGTCATCGGAGTCAGCAAATCGCATAAGCGCCTAAAACAAGCCTTTACCGGATATCAAGAAGCGCTGCAGGCTTTGTCGTTATACTCTTGTTACCAAAAGTCACTGCTCTTCTACGAAGAACTTGGCGTATTCCAGCTACTGCTTAGCCTAAATGACGGAAAGACATTACAAAATTTCATCCGCAGCTATCTGGGTCCGCTGATTGACCACGACCAAACTAAGGGCAGTGAACTACTCCTCACTCTGCGTGTGTATCTGGATCATGATGGTTCCAAACAGATTGCCGCGCGAAATTTATTTATCGTCAGGCAGTCACTGTATTATCGTCTCGACAAAATAACTGAGTTGTTAGGGGAGGACTTCATGCAGCCAGAGAACCGAATCTCCATTCAGGTCGCTCTACGCGCCTATCAATTCCTGTACCCGGACAAAATTACTTTGCCCAGCCCCCGTTCAGTACAGATTTAAACGTATCGATAATGAACGCTACATCTTCATCCGTCGAGGATAACGGAGGAGCGAAGGTAAGCACATTATTGAACCCGGCTACTGTATCGCCATTCTTACCGATAATAAGTCCCTTGGATTTGCATTCAGCAATGATGCCTTTAACGATATTCAGCTCAACCGGCTTCTTGCTAATTTTGTCTTCAACCAGTTCAATCCCTGTCACCAAACCAAAACTGCGGACATCACCCACAAGCTTGTGATCCAGCAAATCGCTGAATGCAGCGTTAAGTCTTTTGCCCAAAAGCTCTGCACGCTCCACCAGCATCTCCTGCTCAATAATCTCTAGATTACGAAGCGCCAGTGCACAAGAGGCAGGATTACCACCAAAGGTATTCACATGACGAAAATGACCGTAATCATCACTATTATCTTTGAACGCCTCGTAGATCTCTTTACGCACAGCAGTGGCAGATAAGGGAAGGTAAGCACTAGTCAGCCCCTTAGCCATCGTAACAATGTCCGGCTTCACGTTGTAATTGTGGTGTCCGAATTTCTGTCCGGAACGGCCAAATCCGCATATGACCTCATCGATAATGAGCAGCACTCCATGCTCACGACAAATTTCCCACACTCGATCCAGATAGACCTGATGCGGCACAATTACACCGCCACCAGTAATCACTGGCTCCATGATTACCGCCGCTACTGTCTCCACACCTTCCCAAATAATCATGTCCTCAATGGACTGTGCACACTGGAGGTTAAATTCTTCTACAGACATCCCTGCCGGGCGGCGGTAGCTGTCCGGGGGAGCTACATGTAAGAACCCACCCGTCAGCGGTTCATATTTATATTTGCGCTGCGCCTGACCTGTTGCGGACAACGCGCCAAGCGAACTGCCATGATATCCACGATAACGCGCAATGAATTTATGGCGATAATGCTGGCCGATTTGCTGCTGATATTGGCGGGCCATTTTGAAAGCAGCCTCGTTGGCCTCTGACCCACTATTGGAAAAGAAGATCACGTACTCGTCTCCAAGCCACTCATTTAGCTTCTCCGCCAGCGCAATCGCCGGGAGATGACTTTGTGTCAGAGGAAAATAGGGCAGGGTCAGCAATTGGTTGTATGCAGCTTCTGCCAATTCCTTGCGGCCATACCCAACATTTACGCACCACAGACCAGACATTCCATCCAAAAATCGATTGCCCTGAATATCCGTAATCCATGACCCACTCGCCGAAGCGGCTATCATAGGCGGGTTCTTCTCACTATAAGGTGTAATATTGTGCCACAAATATTTCTGATCCTTGTTCACCGCAAGCTCGCTATCATTCCCCAGACTCTGCATAACTCTTCTCCTCTCAACATTCCATTCTCATTAATAACGGGCAGTAATCATCTTTTTGCGCGTATAGAATTCCACCCCATCACGCCCATTGGCATGCAGGTCTCCATAGAACGATTTCTTATAACCCGAGAAGGGGAAAAAGGCCATCGGCGCAGGCACACCCAGATTGACGCCTAGCATCCCTGCATCAATTTCTTCCCGGAACTCGCGGATCGCTTTTGCACTATCTGTGTAAATACATGCCCCGTTCGCAAACGGAGATAGATTCGTTACTGAAATAGCCTCACTTAGACTCTTTACACGGATCACTGACAATACCGGCGCAAAAATTTCATCCTTCCAGATGGTCATTCCCGGCTGCACATGATCAAATATTGTGGGTCCGATAAAATAACCAGCATCGCCGGTCGCAGCATCTTTCCGCCCATCCCGCACAAGCTCAGCTTGTTCAGCCTCGCCAGTCTCAATATAATGTAGCGTTCGATCCTTATTGGATTGACGGATCACAGGACCTAGAAACACTCCAGCCTCGGCGCCATTGCCGATCTTTAATTCATCCGAAGCTGCCACTAGACGACTAACCAGTTCTTCAGCGATATCCTCATGAACTACCACAACCGAGCAAGCCATACACCGCTCACCTGCAGAACCAAAGGCTGCCGCGATAATATTCTTCACCGCATTATCCAGCTCCGCATCAGGTAGCACAATCGAATGATTCTTGGCTCCAGCCAGTGCCTGCACCCGCTTTCCCTGTGCCGTCCCAGTTTTGTACACATATTCCGCTACCGGCTGGGAACCCACGAACGAAATCCCCTTCACTTCTTCATGCGCCAGCAGCCCGTTCACAACCTCATGCGCCCCATGAACGACATTCAGCACGCCTGGCGGAAAGCCCGCTTCAGCAAACAGTTCAGCTAACCGATTAACCAGCAGCGGCGTACGCTCAGAAGGCTTCAACACAAAGGTATTGCCGCAAGCAATGGCGAGCGGAAACATCCAGCAAGGGACCATCATCGGAAAATTGAAAGGAGCAATCCCACCGATAACGCCTAGCGGATAGCGGTACATCCCGGATTCAATTCCCGTAGCGATATCCGGAAGCTGGCTGCCCATCATCAACGTGGGGATGCCTGCGGCAAATTCCACACATTCAATGCCGCGCTGCACCTCGCCTTGCGCCTCTTCCAGACTCTTGCCGTTCTCCAGCGTAATCAGCTCCGCCAGCTCATTCCAATGTTCTACCAATAGCTGTTGATATTGAAAAAAGTAACGTGCACGACGCGGCACAGCGACTCTTTTCCACGTTTGAAATGCCGTAGCCGCAGCCTCGACCGCCATACTAAGCTCTTCTTTGCTTGATATAGGCACATAGGCAATCACTTCACCAGTCGCGGGATTGTATACCTCTTCTTCCAGTCCGGATAAAGATTCTACCCAAGCTCCATTCACATAATTCTTAACTCTTTCAACCTGCGTTACTAGGAGAGACATAGCTCGCACCTCTTTCTCTGCTTCAGATGCACTGATGGACTGCTGATTACAATAGATGACCGCCAAATCAGGCGGTCATCTACTATAACACTTGAGCTCAACTGGTTATTTTGCTGCCATTTCTACGATTTCGTTCGTGTAAGCTTCATCCACTTTAGCAGGCTCTTTAATGACACCGAACTTCTGCGAAATATCAGCCGTTTGCTGGAATGCAACCGCATCGGTATACCCCATCTTGGAGCTATCGAAGCCCTCAGGGAGAATCAGTTTGGCAACCTCAGTCATCATCGTCAACTGATGTTCCTTCGTTGTACTGCCGTCTTCCGCTTGCTTCATTACACTGTCTACTGCCGCCGCAGGATCGGCAATGGCATCCTTCCAGCCTTTCAATGAGGCACGAACAAACTTCGCCGCAGTCTCTTTGTTCTCCGCAAGCCATTCTTTATTGGCGAACAAGTTATCCTCAAGCATCGCAACACCTTCCGTGTTCATATCGATGACATTCAGATCTTCCGCTTTTATGCCCGACTCCAGCACAACTTGATACTCGTTGTAAGTCATTGCCGAGGCTGCATCGATTTGGTCACCTAAGAACTGATCCATTGTGAACCCTTGCTTCGTAAAGCTTAGATCTTTGTTCGGATCAAACTTGTATTTATCAAATAGGGCCAATAATTCAAATTCGTTCCCCCCCATCCAGTTGCCGACCTTCTTACCCTTAAGATCAGCCGGGGAGTTGATGCCTGCAGATTTCTTGGAGACTAGGACAAGTCCACTCTTTTGGTAGATCTGGGCGATTTGCACGAGTGGCATCCCCTGTTCAAGACTCGGAAGCAAGCTGGCTACCCAGCCAACACCGATATCCGCAGAGCCGCCTGCCACTTGCTGCTCCGGAACAATATCCGGGCCACCAGGCATGATCTCTACATCCAGTCCTTCCTCCTTGTAATATCCTTTATCCTGCGCCACAAAATACCCTGCAAACTGTGCCTGCGGCACCCATTTCAACTGCAATTTCACTGTAACCGGATCAGCCGCCGGTTCGGTAGTTGCACTTGCCTCAGGAGCTGTTGAAGCCTCAGGTGCAGTAGTTGCCTCAGTGGCCGAATTATTATTGTTGCCCCCACACCCTGCCATTAAAGAAACTACCAACATCATCACTACCGCCAACAATCCACCACGAAATTTGCGTTTTTTCCCGTTCATCAATCGAACTCCCCCTACCGTAATTTTGTTTGTAACAAGCATAAACACCTTCGGCGTCCTTACAAGGACGATGAGCGTTTAAGCGAGAAATATAAGGAAGATGTATAGTGTGAAACTTATAGCTCCTTATATCTCAAGACGGCACAGTATGGACAATCATCGTGGTGCGTTTTATGCATACAGCCGTGGGCGGTTTCTCTTTTCCCTTCCCACTAGGACCGGATGTAATGATGTTATAGAGCTCATTTACGTTGCGAAGGATGCCACTTAATGAACACTTTCTCAAGCCGCTCAACCACTAAATAGAAAAGCACGCCGGCAATTGCGGCCAGAACGATACACGACCAGCCCAGCGGCATTTTGGCGACTTTAATGGAATTGGAGAGCAAATACCCAAGCCCTTTGGAGGAGAAAAAGAATTCTCCAACAATCGCCCCAATCATACTAGCCGTTGCGTTGATCTTCAGCGCCGTAAACACATAAGGTAGACTGTTCTGAATCCGCAGATAACGGAACACTGCAGGTTTACCAGCCGCATAGGAATGCATCAGATCCAGCGCCAGCGGATCAATCGCAGCCATGCCCTTATAGGCGTTAATTGCCATCGCAGCCATCGTCGTTGCCGTAACAATGGCAATTCTTGAACCAATCCCATCTCCGAACCAAAGATTCATAATGGGCGCGAGGGCGACGATAGGCACAGCGTTCAGTGCAGCAACTAGCGTTAAGCTTCCACTACCCCAACGCGGCCAAGCTGTAGCTGCTAAAGCAATCAAGAAACCGATAGCTGAACCAACCAACATTCCCAGCACAGCCTCAGCAAGGGTGTATCCGGTATAGGACAACAACAAGCTGAAATTATCCTTCATCGTCTCGGCAATTGCTGTGGGTAGCGGCAGCTGATATTTTTTCAAATCAAAGATCTTATGAAAAAATTCAAACTCCCATAGCCCAAGAAACAACACACCCGCCAATACAGGCAGTAACACCCCTGCACTAAACGCCTTCTTTAGCCCACGCGAGCCACCTTTATGTTTCGCAACCACCATAGGGTGCGCGCTTGTCGCAGCATTTTTCTGTGTAGCCGTTAATGCCGGCTGGGTTATCTCTGTACTAGTAGAGCCAATAAATGAAGCCTCCCGAACGGAGCCCGTTTCCATTAGCGGTCCCCCCCTTTCGGTCGAAATTCAGGTTGCCACGGCGCCACCAAACGCTCGATCAGACTGATCAACCAGTAGCTCACGATTCCAAGCAAGGCGCCTACAATCACCGTAGACCAGAACATGTAGGTATGAGAGCTTCCATAATAGAGATTACGTAGCATAATCACGCCAATGCCATGCTGAGCACCCATAAGCTCCACAAGAATCGCACCCGTAACAGCAAGTGGAGCAGCAATCTTGAGTCCTCCGAACAACCCAGGCAAAGCTGCCGGAAATTTTAGCTTCCAGTACACAGCCCAAGGCTTCGCAGCATAAGAATGCATTAATTCCAGCGCGGAAGGGTCTACACTTCGCAAGCCACGCAGCATATTGAGAGCCACCGGAAAGAATGTAATATAACCCGAGATAATAATCCGCGAAGTCTGCTCATCTCTCACAATCCCATAGATGATCGGTGCCAACCCCAGGATCGGAATCATCTGCGAGGCGATAGCGTAAGGAAATGTTAACTGCTCTATCGTCTTCGATAAGCTCATCAGAACTGCCAGCGAGGCACCAGCCACCGCACCTATCAGGAAGCCAACACCCGCATTTCCAAAGGTGGTAGCCCCCTCCTTCAGAAGTGTGCCACTATACTTCCACAGCGTGGACAGCACCTCATGAACGTAAGGCAACTTGGACTGAGCTAGCGGCGTCTCCACCACATGGAGCAACATCCATGAAGTTCCTTCCCAGACCAGCAGCAAACCAAATATCCAGACAAACAACGGCAGCAGGCGACCTCGTACAAAGATACTGCCCCCTTTCATCCCTACACCCCTTCGAAGCTGTCGCGAATACGCGCGATCAGTTCGAAAAATTCGGGGCTGTTTCTCATTTCCGCTGTACGCGGACGCGGCAGGGGAATATCAACCACGGCGGACAAGCGACCCGGATGTGGGGACAGAACGAACACCCGATCAGAGAGGAATATCGATTCAGGAATACTATGGGTTACGAAGACAATTGTGTTCTGCACCTTGCTCCAGACGGATAACAGCTCTTCGTTCAGACGCTCACGTGTAAACTCATCCAGTGCAGAGAACGGTTCATCCATAAGCAGAATTTCCGGCTCCATCGATAGGGCTCTGGCAATCGCTACACGTTGCTGCATCCCCCCACTAAGCTGCCAAGGGTATTTATCTGCGAAGCTCTGTAAGCCCACTAGGTCAAGAAGCTCTAACGCCTTCTCCTCACGGATCGACTTTTTGACTCCCATCAACTCCAGCGGTAATGTGATGTTATGCTTCACCTTCCGCCAGTCATATAGCACAGGACTTTGAAAAACAATCCCATATTTCTGCGCCAACCTTGCTTCTCTAGCGCTTTTCCCAGCTACTACAATATTCCCACCTGTTGGCGCGATCAGATCGGCCATCAGTCTTAAAAGCGTTGTTTTACCGCATCCGGAAGGTCCGAGCAGTGAGACGAATTCCCCCTTTGCAATATCAAGACTCACCTGATGCAGCGCAAGCACTTCCGCAGCTTCCGTCCTATAACGCATTTCAACATTTTCCAGCTGAATCTCAGGAATATTTGTCGCGAGCAATGACATCCCCAGCCCCCCTTATCAAAATAAGCTATGCACTGAATGTTAATTAACCTTACTCATAACAGAGATTTTTGAGTCTAAATCTTCTCTCACGTAGTATTAACTAACATGTTACACGCTGTTCACTGGACTCACACTAGACAATTAGTAAAATAGCTCCCGCTAAATTACGTCATTTTGTCTAGGGGACATATTTAAAGTTTTGCATTAAAGTGATTTTTAAATATTTGTAGATATGTGGTAATATTTATCCATATCTTTCCTCAGTAGGAGACAATAGACCCATGGGATCTGTAATTTCGAATTATATTGTTATTGTGGCTATATCAGGTGTTCTGAGTGTCTTACTAGCCCTTTTCGCCTATTATAAGAAAACTGATTTCTTAGGAATCAGAGCCTTTGTTATAAGCTCCTGCACTTCCGCGATTTATACCTTCGGCTTCGCGCTAGAGCTGTCGGGAAAAACACTGGAGGAAATGAGTTTTTGGATTAAGGTAGAGTATCTGGGGATGCCTTTTATAGCGCCGGCTAGCCTTATCATGGTAATGCATTTCGTGGGACTGGAAAGTCTATTTAAAAAGGGCATGCGAGCAGCGCTGTATATCATACCGTTCATCACAACACTGATGGTGTGGACCAATGATTATCACCATCTCTTCTATAAGTCCATTTATTTGCGAGACAACACCCCCTCCCCACTCGTTGATGTAGTAATGGGTCCTTGGTATATCGTTCACGGCAGCTTTACCTTTGGCTGTCTACTGGCAGCCATCTGCCTCATGTTATGGCAGTGGAATCGGATGAAACGGGTATACCGCAGACAAATCGTTACCATTCTAATTGGACTAAGCCTCCCAACGTTAGGCTCTTTTTTATATTTGATGGGCCTGACTCCTTACGGCATGGATCCCGTTCCGATCATTATGAGCATCACCTCCACCCTATATATCTGGGCTATCCTATCAAGAGGCATGTTAACAGCCGCACCTATTGCTCGTGAGAATTTGTTCGAAAGTATGCGAGACGGGGTGCTTGTCACCGATCGTTCGGACATGCTCGTCGATTACAATCGCGCAGCCGCGGATATGATAGAAGGACTTAATTCCTCAGCGATTGGCAAACCGCTGGCACAACTGTTTCTCAATGCAGGTAAAGATGCCTTGTCCTATGTTATGGATGCAGAGCCGCTGCTACGCGAAGAACGGGAAGTAGCTTGGAACAAAGGAGACGAGATTTGTTACTATCAAATTCGATCCTCTCCCGTACAGAAACAAGGGGGATACTTAGCAGGACAAATGATCATGCTGATTGACGTAACTGAACGAATACTGCTTCAAGATAAGCTGCGTCAATTGGCAACGATGGACAGTCTGACGGGGATTTATAACCGTACCTATTTTTTGGAGCTGAGTCGAGGGCTTCTAATTCAGTCCGCAAGCGATCGGAGTTCATTATCAATTATTCTGCTGGATGTAGACTTCTTCAAAAGTATTAATGATCGATTCGGACATCAATATGGAGATCAAGCCCTTCAGCACATTGTTGAGGTATGCAGCAGACATCTGCGGGAAGGTGACATCTTCGGCCGTTATGGCGGTGAGGAATTTGTGATCTGTTTGCCAGATACGTCGCTGAAGCAAGCCGCACAACTCTGCGAAACTATCCGCGCAGATATTGAACAAAGTGTCTTGTATACGCTCATCGGGTCCATTAACGTGACTGCCAGCTTCGGAGTAGTAGAAGCCCTAAGTCCTAAAGCCACTCTAGAAGAGCTGCTGTCAGAGGCCGACCATGCCCTGTACAGTGCCAAACGAAACGGGCGTAACGCCGTCCATCTTTCCCAGAGATCAGAAATTACACTTTTCAAACCTATATAAATCGCATCTTTTTACCTCCCCGCCGCATTCATCAGCCTGCCTTATTTTTCATAGTCTGTTTTTAAGTTTAATAAGAGTTATCTGAAAATCTAATCAGAGTGAAGAAAAAATTCGCTTTATGGATATGGAGGCGCAAGAAATAATGAGGAACCATACAATGATGCAATTTTTTGAATGGCATGTTGCTGCGGATGGGAAACACTGGGATCGCCTGAAAGAAACAGCTTCCGCACTAAAAGCCGTAGGCATTGATTCTGTTTGGGTACCTCCTGTGACAAAGGCCGTCTCCGCCGACGATACAGGCTATGGCGTGTATGATCTATACGATCTGGGTGAATATGACCAAAAAGGTACGGTACGCACCAAATATGGCACGAAACAAGCACTAATTGAAGCCATATCGGAATGTCAAAAAAATGGCATTTCCGTGTACGTTGATTTGGTCATGAATCACAAGGCAGGAGCGGACGAAAAGGAAGTCTTCCAGGTGATCGAGGTCGACCCTAATGACCGGATGAAAGAAATCTCCAAGCCTTTCGAGATAGAGGGCTGGACTAAATTCACCTTCCCCGGCCGCGGTGATGAACACTCTTCCTTTAAATGGAATCACAATCATTTTAACGGCACTGACTTTGACGCCAAATCGGGGCGAACAGGTGTATTCCGTATCGTAGGCGAGAATAAAACATGGAACCAGAATGTTGACGACGAGTTCGGCAACTACGATTATCTAATGTTCGCAAATATTGATTACAGTCATCCAGAAGTCAAAAAAGAAATGATCCAATGGGGAAAATGGCTGGTGGACACGCTCCACTGCAGCGGCTTTCGTTTAGATGCCATCAAGCATATCAATCATGAGTTTGTGAAAGAATTCGCGGTCGAAATGTTTAATAAATGTGAGAAGGATTTCTATATCGTGGGTGAATTCTGGAATTCGGATTTAGAATCCTGCCGGCAATTTCTAAATACCGTCGACTATAAGATCGACCTCTTCGATGTCTCCCTTCACTACAAGCTGCATTCAGCTTCCTTGGGGGGGAGAAACTTTGATTTAACCAAAATCCTAGACGACACACTAGTGCAGACCCATCCTACCAATGCCGTAACGTTCGTGGACAATCATGATTCTCAGCCCCATGAGGCTCTCGAATCGTGGGTAGATGATTGGTTCAAGCAAAGTGCTTATGCGCTTATCCTGCTGCGACGCGATGGATATCCTGTGGTCTTTTATGGAGATTATTATGGGATCGAGGGACCTACACCTGTGGCAGGCAAAAAAGCGGCGATTGATCCACTACTATATACCCGCTACCACAAGGCTTACGGTGAACAGAAGGATTATTTCGATCACCCGAACACGATTGGTTGGACCCGCCTCGGTGTGAAGGAGATTGAACACTCTGGATGCGCGGTTGTAATCAGTAACGGTGAGAACGGTCAGAAAAGAATGTTCGTAGGGGAACAACGCGCCGGTGAAGTATGGGTAGACTTTACTCATAATCACAAGGCGACTATAACGATTGAAAAAGAGGGCTGGGCGACCTTCCCGGTCAACGGTGGCAGCGTATCTGTCTGGGCCCTGCCTGATGCAGAAGTCGACGAAAAATAAAGGTTGTGCTGCTCAAAATAGATGAGGCTGCTCTCGAAAGTAGTGAATGCTGCTTACGGGGCAGCCTCATCTATTTTATGGAATAGTCCAAGTAAGGATCTCACTTAGCCATTAAACCTCTTCAGATTGGGTGATGATGGCAGACGATGATGAGGATATGGAGCAGGAATGTGCGTTGGAAATGTGCTGCGGGGACGTAAAATGACCGCGGGGATGTGCGGTGGGCGTTTTTGCGGTGAGCGGAGTGGGTTTAACCACTAATTAGGGAAAAGCTCCCTGATAATATTCGATATTCGCTTATAATTAACGAAATTAGGGAATTCCTCCCTAAAAATTAGGGTGATTGCTTGAAATTCCACCAAATCAGATGAATATTAGGGATATTTTCCCTAATTATAAATCTAATGACCAGTAATCTTAGAATTTTAGGGAGAAATTCCCTAATTATTGAATTGGTGCTTCACTCAAACCATCATTTGAAACTTCAAATAACCTTCAACGCAAAAAAGGGCCGTCCCCAGGTAGCTAAAACTACTTTGAGACGCCCTCCTCTTCTTTAGTGGCTTCAATGTACACAGAGACTTCACCCTCGTCTCCCTCTATTCCTCCGTCTTTGGATGGCGGGATACTAACCTCACCAGATCCAGCGTCAAGATCGGCAACGCTATGGAAGCCGGATAAGCCAGGTAACGCGGTTCCCACTCCGGACTGAACTTTTCTTTGTATCGGCGAAGTCCGACAAAGCCGTACCAATGCCCCCCTCTTTTAAATACGAGATGAGCCAGCTTCTCCTCTTTCAAGGCCCCAGCATTCTCGCCTACACTGGACAGAGGCGCATTACCTAGATTAAATCGATGATATCCCTTAGATTTCGCCCATTCTAGTAAACGGACAAATAAGTAATCCATCGTTCCGTTCGGCACATTCTTTCGATGGCGCATCAGATCAATCGATAGGGTCATGCCCTGATCATACCCATATGCAATAGAAGCAAATGCCAGTATCGTCCCTTTGGCATTCCGCAGCAGCGCGATCGGAGCCAGCTGTAGATAGGGCTTGTTAAACCAGCCCAGCGAATACCCTTTTTCGGTACGCCCATTCAGCCATTCATCTGAAACGGATCTCAGCTCTTTAAATAGATCTTCATTGTGCGGTGCCTCTGCAACTTCAAAGGTATATCCTTCCCGTTCAAACCGGTTGCATACGCTACGCAGATCACTGTTCTTCTTGCCACTGAGCGTGAAGGTATCGAGCGTTACCAACGCCTCTTCCCCCAGCTTGAAAAAGTGATATCCCTGCTCATGATAGATCGATAAAAATTCAGGTGTAGCCTGATAAAAAACTACTACCAGACCGTATTTATCCGCAGCTTGCCTAAATTCACTGATCGCCTCATTAATGAGGCCTCTATTACCCAGTGGATCACCAAGGACGACAAGTTTATCCCTAACTCTGGCGAAAGCGAGCAGCACTTTGCCGTCTTGCGCCCAGAAGAAGCTTTTATCACCCAAAAACAACATATGAGTTAAGGTATTGCCTTGAAACTCCCCTAGAAAACGTTCTAGCCTTGCCATATCAAAGTTTCCGAATAGCTCCTCTGGCTTACGGTGAGGTCTGAGAGTGATCAGTAAAGTAAGAATGATCCAAGAGAAAGCTAGTCCCCCTACAGCCGTAAATGCAACATCACTATGACGTTGCAGCCACTCTGGCTGCACACCGGGTGGGAGATGCTTCAGAAAGCCACGATGTACATGGCTTCCCAATAGATAGTAGCTTAGGGCAATTACCGAAGTAAGCGCAAGCCACCAGATCGTACTCTGTCTGCTAACGGGAGCACTAATCCGGTAGAACCGGGATCTGGAGATCCACAGAATGAGTGCAACGAGAAGCAGAAACAGCGCCTCTTCATAATCAAAGCCTTTAGCTACCGCAAATATAGACCCAGAAAATAGTAGAGCACTGGTCCAAATGTATGCGCTACGGACCCTTAATGTAATGCCTCGCGACAACAAAATGAGCATAAAACCAATAAGTACAGATAAATGATGTGAAAGCTGCATGATCGGGAATGATAATATTTCCTCTGTAATCTTCAGCCTATACAACAATCCAGGTGTAGCTGTTGATAGTAAGAGAATAAGCCCGCTAGCTAGTACAAGCTTGCCTAGAGCCCACACACCAAGATCGCTCAGAAAAGTATACTGCCCTGGCCAACCCCATATCTTTTGCCATATGTTAAGAGAGGGTTCAAACCCGGGGGCTGAACGATCTTGTCCCTTTTTTCCTTGCAAACCAAACTCCAATGCAGCAAGCACCAATCCGATCAACCACGGAATGAGATAATAGAACAATCTAAAAACGACAAGCACTGCCATAGCCTGATCACTTTTGAATCCAAGCTGCGTAAGACCCAGCAATGCGATAAGGTCAAAAGCACCGATACCGCCAGGTGCCATACTCAAGATGCCCGCAATAGCCGCTATTGTAAAGATGCCGAATATGACTGGAAAATGCACATCGTGCAAGAGATGGCTACTGATTGTCCAAAAGGTTACCCCGGCAAAACTCCATTCTAGAAAGGAAGCACCCACAGAGGCAACAACTGTAAGCCATGGCGTTCTGCCCTTTCCCCGGTTAATCCACTTTGCATAAAGCGACGAGCGCTGTACAAACACGAAAAACGGTAAATAAAGCGCCATACCCCATACCGCAAATACTAACCAATGATGCTCTTCGAGCAATGCCGTTGCCGGCAGCAGGCCAAAGATATTTGCCCAAGAAAGTAAAGATAACCCGGTTATCATTAGCGGTGAAAGAAATACGATTGCCGGCGTTAGGACGGAAGTTGGCACACCGCTTTTTTTATACATCAACGTCCGTAAACCTACTCCAGCCAGACCCGCAAAACCAATCAAATTATTAAACGTATTAGCAATCCAGCCATAACGGAAGGTGTCCCAGAGCCCTACTTTTAAACGGAAATGTGCCCGAATCAAATAATCATAGGCACTCATGACAGCTACTGCGAGAAGTGCGAATCCGATCATTTGCAAGACAGCGGACGTAGGTACTCTTCTTAATTCACGCATGATAAGTCCTAAATGGACCTGCTTCAGCTCATGCTGTCCCTCCCAATACACCAGCGCTATGATAGCCACTGGAAAGAGAGCTCTCACCGCCCGTATCCGGTATATGGATAAGAACAGCCTTACAATTTTAAATCTTTCTAATGTCTGTTGTTTTGAATGCATGAGGCCACCTGCCTTTACCGCTGACACACGTTGTGCTAGACAAATTTTCAACCATTTCATTATAACAATTATTGGAATAAAAAACCCATGATAATCAACACCTATTCAATTAGACTCCCAGTACAGCCCCAATCCCTGCAATAGTTAAAGATTGTTATTGGAATTCTATACCGCTAAAGGGCATTGAAACTGTAGTTTGCACATAAAAATACATAACAAAAAGGACATCCCTCACGGCAAAGGATGCCCTCTCTGTTATGTAACACAGGTCTAACTAGCGTTTACACTCGAATATCAAATCTGCCTTTACTATCCGTTGTTGCGGTAGCGATCTCTTGTGGACTTGCTGCAGCAAGCGCATTGTTCGCTGGTTTGACAGGTGCCTCTACTCCACTACCTGCGGTGGAGGCGCTACTCTGAGACTTTTGTGAAATTTGTGCCTCGATGGTTTTGATCTGTTGCTCAATTTGCTTCGTCTTCGTTTCTTTGGTCTTTTCATCGTCTGAGCTGGCATCAATCTTGTCTAGTTCAGCTTCCAGCTTCGCTTTTTGTTTCTCAAGCGCACTGGTATCTGTAATACTTGATGTCGAGGTGGTATACGATGTGGAACCTGAAACTGCTGATATACTCATGGTCATCCCTCCCTTCCTTACCTCCAATATAATCCTTTTGCAGATAAGGAACGTTAAGACCCGCTGAAAGTTTGCTGAAAGTACTACTTGCTAGGTTACAATGATAGACTGCTAGGCGCTGGCTTTTCCCCGTCTAACAAGCAGCAGATACGACAAAATGGAGAGAACTCCAGTGCATGCTATCACTATTGCCATAGGAAGTGCTGACTCAACTCCCCCAAGACCAACAAGTGGCGCTACACAACTACCTAACAGTAGAGGAATTAAACCGATTAACGCCGAGGCACTGCCTGCAGTTTCGCCTTGATCTTGCATCGCCAATGAGAAGCTGGTCGCTCCGACAATCCCCACACTGGAGACAACTGCAAATAGACAGATCAGAATTGGGATTAATCCTCCTCCTACTAGAATCGTCAGCAGCAGCAAGATACCTCCCATCGTACAGAGCAATAGTCCACTAAGCAGCAGCTTAGTCTCACTTACCTTACCAGCAAGTCTGCCGGCAATTTGACCCGTAATAATAATCCCGAGACCATTCATAGCAAAAATCAGACTATATACCTGCGGAGTAACCGCAAAAATATTTTGCAATACAAAAGAAGAACCTGAAATATAAGCGAACATAGATGCCGTTACAAAACCTTGAGACAAGGCATAACCCATAAACTTACGGTTGCCCAGCAATACTCGGAAAGTAAGCAGCGTACCCTTCAGTCCGCTCTTAGAGCGTCGCTCCTTCGGCAGTGTCTCCGGCAATCGCAATAAAATCGTTAAACAAAAAATAATTCCGGCAGCAAATAATACGAGGAATATCCCTTGCCATGTGGTCACTCTTAACAGCTGCCCCCCAATAACCGGAGCTAATATCGGTCCGAGACCATTCACAATCATCAATAGCGAGAAGAACTTCGTGAGCTCAGAGCCACTATATAAATCACGAACAGCCGCTCTGGAGACAACCACACCTACTGAGCCAGCAAGACCTTGAATAAACCGCAAACCGATCAGCAGTCCGATCGAAGGACTAAAGGCACATAATACTGAGGAAACGGCATAAATGAACATCCCTATAAGCAGCGGACGGCGGCGGCCATATACATCACTCAGCGGTCCGGCTACCAACTGACCCGAAGCTAGTCCCAACAAAAAAAAGGTCAGACTAAGCTGCACTAAAGCAGCAGTCGTACCGAAATCCGCGACAAGCGTAGGCAGTGCCGGCAAATACATATCAATCGACAGCGGGCCGATCGTTGTAATGGAGCCAAGAATCACAGCGAGCTGCAGTCTCTGCTTCCGTGACGGTCCATCAGCGGTAAGCTTATTACCCTTTTGAATTCCAATCATGATTCTTATTTCAACCTTTCTACAGCAACCCTTGGGCCTTTTTTGTATTCCTCATACTAACGTAAAGGAAGTGAATTGATCAATCCTTTTATGAAGGGTTATAGGTGGCTGTATAACAAGAATAACCGCCATTCGGCGGTTATTCTGATCGTTTTATGCATTTGTGGATGTGCTGCGCATCTGCAACCAATCTCTGGCGGCTTCAGCCTCAGCAACACTCAGACGATGACCTTGATTACCCCAATGTGTTGTAACCTCTGCGCCTGCCTTCTGCAAAATAATCTCCAAATCCTCAGTCTCCGAAGAAGCAATGAGTGGATCATTCGTGCCTGCTCCAATGAAGATAGACACGCCTTCCAACGAAGGAAGTGTAATATTGCGGAGCGGCACCATTGGATGCAGTAGAATGGCAGCGCGGAAAATATCCTTATAATGAAACAGCAAGCTACCCGCAATGTTCGCACCGTTAGAGTAACCCACGGCTACCAGATTGTCAGCATCGAATCCGTACTGTGCGGCGGCATCATCCAGAAACTGCTTGAGCTCATGCGTACGGAAGATTAGATCTGCCTCATCGAATACCCCTTCAGCCAGCCGTCGGAAGAACCTCGGCATTCCGTTCTCCAGTACATTCCCTCTGATGCCCAACACTGATGACTCGGGAGATAGTAACCCGGCGAGCGGCAACAAGTCTTGCTCATTGCCTCCAGTACCATGGAATAATACAAGCGTGGGTTTCGTTACATCTTTACCTTTATGGAATACATGAATCATCCCTGCTTCACCTCAATTTCTCTTATTTGAATAGGACTTAAATTTTCTTCGATGACTGCACGATGCGGTTCATACCAAGATGGCAGCATCAGCTTCTCACCCAGCGCATCTGCGGCTTCATCACGGGCAAAGCCCGGAGGGTCCGTAGCAATCTCGAAGAGGATTCCACCTCTTTCGCGGAAATAGATCGCATTAAAGTATTGGCGGTCTTGAACCGGTGTCGGATGATGTCCATGACTCTGTACATGATGCGCCCATTCCAGCTGCTCAGCATCATCTTGTGCACGCCAAGCGATATGGTGAACGGTACCAGTACCTCCTGCTCCTTGCGGAACCGGCGTTGTCTTTAGATCAATAATATTACCCAAATTGCCAGTAGTTCTATAACGACTGTATCCATCTCCATCAGCGATATGCTCCATTCCCATCGTATGGACAAGCGTTTCTGCAGTTTGTAGCGGATCGTTGCTATAGAGTACAGCGCCTCCAAACCCTTTGATCGCATGCTCGGTAGGAACCCCACCGAAAGACCATTTACTAAGCGGCCCTTCCTCACGTTCCACCAGTTCAATGCGCAAACCGTCATAATCAGCAAAGGATAGATAAGATTCCGAGATTCTATTTTTAAGGGTAACTGAAATTTGATATGCGGCAAGACGCTGTTCCCAGAATGCCAGAGAGCCCACCGGTACCGCGTAAGTCGTTACACCAACCTGACCACTGCCGATTCTTCCTTTACGCCCTACAGGTGAAGGGAAAAAAGTAATAATCGTTCCCGGAGCACCTGCCTCATTTCCAAAATATAAATGATAGACTTCCGGAGCGTCAAAATTAATCGTCTTCTTCACAAGCCGTAGTCCCAGAATGCCTGCGTAGAAGTCAACATTACGCTGAGCATCTCCAACAAAAGCGGTAATATGATGGATTCCTGCAGTTTGAAGTGTCATAATAATAAACCCCCTTCTTAGTTAAAAATCAATGCATCCAGAGAAATCGAACCTGGTCCTGTAAGTGCTATACCTGCAGCAACTACCAGTACCGTAAGCGGAAACTCAATTCCGTTCGAAGTAGACCAGAAGCCATTTGGAGCATGAACCTTAATGATAGCCCCCAGCATAGTTGCAACAATCAACACTGCTGCAACAGGTGTCAGAAGACCAGCCGCGAACATGAATCCGCCTGCCAGCTCCATTATTCCTGCCAGTACTGCCATAGTAACCCCCGGTTTAATGCCGATGGACTCCATCCACCCACCTGTACCCTTCGGGCCGTATCCCCCAAACCATCCAAATAACTTTTGTGCACCATGTCCTATGAATGCAATCCCGATCACTAATCTCATCAATAATATTCCTACACTTATCATTGTTAATCCACTCCAATTTTCTTCGATTTAATTATCTTAACATTAAGATATATGATAAAAATTTTTGTCTTTCAGCGGTAAGAAGCAGCGAACTGCTTCCGACCTTATAGATGTGCCCTTAATTACGCTATTTCAGCGCTCCTATACACCTTTGCCTAGCTTCTTCAGTAATTCGATAGCCTGCCCCTTCTCATCCTTATCCAGTCCACGCATCAAATCATGAATCGAAGCCACATGACGCGGAAAAATCTGATCGAACAGCTCACGCCCTGCATCCGTAATCTCCGCATAGGTCACGCGTCTGTCCTCGCTACACGGCACACGTTTCAGCAGACCTTTCTTCTCCAGCTTATCGATATTATAGGTGATGCTTCCACTCGTAACGAGAATTTTCTCCCCGATCTGTTGCAGTGGAATACGGGTCCGGTGATACAGCACCTCAAGCACCATGAACTCGGCAGATGCCAGCCCATAACTCTTCATATCCTTCACAGCTTGATCCATCAAGCTTCTATAAGCCTTAGATAATACAACAAATAACTTTAAAGAAGACGCCTGATCCATCTCCGTAGTATTCTCTGCATTACGTACGTTCTCTTCGGTACTACTCATCATTTCCACCTCCACTCGGACAGCCTTGTTGTTCAATACAATGTAAATGTCTTTACATTAAATATCTTTAAGTTAAGATAACTATACTTCTTCACACTATCTTTGTCAACCTCGCCGCTAAAAAAGATTAACTAAGCGGCCTAACGAACTGCTTATGTTTTATTTGCGATCTTTTACGAACGTGATGAAAATCACTCTAAGTTTGACCTGACCCCTAAAACGGCGTATTCTTGTCTTTACGAATGACTATTTAGGAAGCGATTTCACAACCCTTAAAGGAGGCAGCCTGATGGTGGAGCAACAAGCTGGAACGCGGCGCGTGCTGATCGTAACAGCCGTAGCCGCAGAGCGTGACGCGGTCCTGCGCGGCCTGCAAGGCAGCGACAGGTTCCATGTGATTGCTGCCGGCGCAGGTACGGCAGCAGCGGCGGCGGGAACCGCCGCGGCACTCGCAGCCGGGTCTTACGGCTGCGTAATCAGCGCTGGGATCGGCGGCGGGTTCCCCGGGGTGGCACCTTTTGGCTCGCTGGTCGTTGCCAGCGAGATGATTGCCGCCGACCTCGGGGCCGAGACGCCGGAGGGCTTCCGCAGCGCTGCCGAGCTCGGCTTCGGCAGCGTGTCCGTGCCGGCTGACCGCGGCACGGTGCAGGCGGTTTCGGCCGCGCTGACAGCGGCCGGACTGACCGTAAGCACGGGGACCGTGCTTACGGTCTCAACGGCGACCGGCACCGCGGAGACGGCCGCCGCTCTCATCGCGCGGCATCCCGGTGCCGTCGCGGAGGCGATGGAAGGCCACGGAGTTGCCGTGGCCGCTGAGGCGCTGGGGCTCCCGGTACTGGAGCTCCGCGCTATTTCGAACCCGGTCGGTCCCCGCGACCGGGCTGCTTGGAAGATCGGCGATGCAATGGAAGCATTAACGGCGGCAGCCGCTATACTACTGGAGGTGCTGTAATGACAACTGAGCTTAATATCGCTTTTTCCCCTTGCCCTAACGATACCTTTGTATTTCATGCCTGGGCACACGGGCTTGTCCCGGATGCACCACAACTTAATGTAACCTATGCCGACATTGATATTACTAACACACTCGCTGCTAACGGAGAAGGACCTGAGGTCCTTAAAATCTCCTATGCCGCTCTACCTTGGGTTCTTGATCGCTACAAACTGCTGCCATGCGGCGGTGCACTGGGTCGTGGTTGCGGCCCGCTGCTTCTTACAGCAAGTGGCCCAACAGCGATCAAACGTCCCGAGAAGCTGGCCGGGCGCCGGATTGCAGTGCCTAGCGAACGCTCTACAGCATATTTACTCTTCAGATTATGGGCAGCACAGCATGTGACGGGAGGCATTGGCGAAATCATTGTCATGCCTTTCGATGAGATCATGCCTGCCGTTCGCGATGGACATATCGATGCCGGGCTGGTGATTCACGAAGCCCGCTTTACTTACGCGTCTTATGGTCTTAATATGCTGACTGACCTTGGCAGCTGGTGGGAAAGCGATACCGGATTGCCAATTCCACTGGGTGCGATCATTGCTCGCCGCGATCTGGATGCCGATGCCATTACTGGCTGGATTCGCAGCTCTCTTCAATATGCGTGGGATCATCCTACCGATTCTAGAGACTATGTGCTTAGTCATGCTCAAGAGCTGGCTCCAGAAGTGGCCAAATCTCATATTGATCTCTATGTGAACGACTTCTCGATGAACCTAGGCGATGACGGTTACGCTGCAATTTCCGCCTTACTAAATCGCGCTGCAGCAGAAGGACTTGTCCCTGCGATCGATCCTGCATTACTTCGGTAGCATGTACTAGACGTTCTTAGCGTACTATAAAATTAAATATTACCTAGATCCCCGATTACACCCATAAGGTGTCCTCCGGGGATTTTGTTTATTCTAAGTAGCATTATCTGCGATTGCCTGGTGACCATTATTTGGCATGTTGGAGCAATGGCTATACAATAGACCTATAAATAGGTTCTATGAAGGAGGATCACATGATACCTGAAAACAATAGCAAGCAGAATATCGACCGATTCCTAGGCTTTCAAGATGACTATGACCGCTACCGCCCCGAAGCTCCTGCCATGATTATCAAACTGCTGACCGATTACTTAGGCACCTCACCTTCACTCATCGCAGATATAGGCTGTGGTACGGGCTTATCTACTTTTCTGTGGAAGGGTGTCGCGGACAACATCATCGGCATTGAACCAAATCGAGATATGCTAGGAAAAGCAATCGATAAATTAAGCCAAATAGAAGATCCCCAATCCATCACATTTGTACAAGGTTATTCTAACCAGCTTCCACTTGCAGCGGACAGCGTAGACATTGTGACCTGCTCACAGTCATTCCACTGGATGGATCCTCAAAGTACACTTCGAGAAATATCCCGGGTCTTAAGAACGGGTGGCGTCTTCGCAGCCTACGATTGCGACTGGCCTCTCCCCCTTCATCAGAAAGTAGAAGAACGTTACAACCAACTAATCTCCAAATCAGAGGAACTGCTCGCCTCACTCTTACCTGATGCAGAGAGAGCTTACAAATGGGACAAAGAAGGGCATTTGTCACAGATTCAGGCTAGTGGCGCATTCTCTTTTGCTAGAGAAATCGTATTTCATAATCTAGAGTCCTGCGATTCAGAGCGCTATGTAGGACTCGCTCTAAGCCAAGGTGGAATACGAACCGTGCTGAAGCAAGACGCTGCCTTACTCGATCAAGACATTGCTGATTTCAGCGCTGCCGTCGAAGATCATTTCCAAGGACGCACCTTAGAGGTTCTGATCAGCTACCGAATGAGAATCGGCATCAAATAATCTCTACCCATAACGCAAAAACGCCCCGATTCTCCCCTTAGGACGGAGCGTTTTCTTATTTTATTTGACTTCTTCCATGAACAAATTTAGGTTCTCAACGATTTCCTTAGATCTGGAATGGTGTAAATAATGTCCGCCTTCGAATGTCATCACTTTTCCATGCACAGATTCCTTAACTTGCCCTTCATGCAGAGGAATCCAATCTTTCACGGTTGTATTATTCGCTTGTATAAAGAATATAATGGGAAGATTCTTGTCGAATTTCAACCCTCTGGCTGCGACAAAGTTAGGATATATATGTTCCATTTCATTTAAGGTAGTGGAATTATTCATATTTTTGAGCGATATCAATTTCATTTGTTTTTTGGTCTCATCATCAAATGGAAGTCCATCATAAGGGTCACCGCTTAATTGCAATCCCAATCTAATGATACCTAAGTCTTTGAGCAGCTTTAATTTTTTTATCGGGAATTTAACATCCATACCGCCTTGTTCAGGAACACTACTATCAACCCCTACAAATGCACTCACTTCGTTTGGATATTTCTTCGCATATTCCAATCCGTAAATACCTCCAATGGAGTGACCCATTAGAATATATTGGTCAATGTTTAGATTCTGTACGGCTTCATGAACTTCACTTACGATATTCTCTGTGGTTCGTTCTTTTTTAGTTTCATCGCTGAGTCCATACCCAAACGGTTCAACCGCCACTACTTTGTAAAATGGTGATAACTCATCAATCAACGGCTTAAAATCAAGTGCTGGCGCTCCAGTCCCAAAGCCCGGGATAAGCACAATAGTCTGCTCCCCTTGTCCTTGGATCAAAACATTCATACTTTTTCCGTCAACAGGAACTAATTGACCATATTGATGTATTTTTTTCTGATCTGTTTTGTTGCTAATCACATTAACTGTATAAACAACGGCTAGAAAAAGCACGATCAAAATCACTATTGCTCCTAATATTTTTAGCAGCAGGTTACGTACTTTATGCTTCTTCTTTCCGTTCCCCGTTTTTATTACCTCTGTTTGTGTCACCCTCATCTTCTCCTGTTCTAATCTGTTTCTAAAGTCGCCCTAACGTTTGCGCTAATGAGAGCTTAACCAAAGAAGATGTACTCCTAATGACGACAACATGAACGGAATATGAACAGGTGAAAAAAACTCCGGCATCACATGCAAGGAGGTTTGCATGTAACGCCGGAGCATGAAGAATAGCCCTTGCAATCAAATTTAAGCTGTCGGTGTTGTGATAGGTAAAGTCACGATGAAAGTCGTTCCGTTTCCAGGTTCGCTTTCCACTCGAATGTCACCTTGATGAAGCGAGACGATCTGTTTGACAATCGCCAGTCCCATACCGCTACCGCCATACTTGCGACTATGGGAACGATCTGCCTTGAAGAATCGTTCAAATATGCGCTCTTGGTCCTCAGGAGAAATGCCAATACCAGTGTCGGATATTCGGACGGTCACGTTGTTTAACTCTTGGGTGATACTGACGGTTATCACACTGTCATCTTTGGAGAATTTGATGCTATTGCCAAGGAGATTCGTCCACACCTGACTTAACAGGTCATGGTCAGCCCATACAATTACCGGTTTCAAATCAAGTTCAAAGCTAATGTTGCGTGCCGACCATTGAGGCTGTATCGCCACAATTACCCGTCTGATCTGTTCATCAAGACTGAACGTGATAAGCCGCAGTTGTTGCGATTGCGATTCAAGCAGACTCAGCTTTAACAGACTATCGCTCATCTTGGACATCCGCTCCGCTTCGGCAATTATAATGTCGAGATAACGATTTCGTTCATCCTCTGTGAGTGCTACTTTCTTGAGCGCAATAGCATAACCAGATATCGAGGTAAGCGGAGACTGAACCTCATGCGACACATTCGTTACGAACTCCCTGCGCATTTGCTCAAGATGCTGCAGATCGTGCATCATTTCCTCGAAGCTATTAGCCAAGGTACCTAGCTCACCCATCTGCTTAATATTTAATTCGACATTGAAATCCCCAGTTGCTATACGCCTAGTTGCCTTTGTAAGCCTTTTGATCGGTCTCACTAAGAACATAGAAGCGACCAATATCAATACGCTTCCCGTTATTAATGAATACGCCAAAAAATTAAATAGCAGATTCCTCGTAGAAGACAAAGTAGGAGGCACAAGCGGCTCCACAAACATCGCCTTCGTTCCCATTTCAGTTTTCAAAGGTAGTCCTAAGAGGTTGGAAGAACCTATACTCGGTTTAACTTGAACAGCTTCACCACCCAATACTTTCTTTAGTTGCTCCCTAGTCACGGTAACAGGGCTCTCTCCATTAAGCACTCCGTAAGACTGGAACTGGCCGTTCTCATCGTAAATTCGAATATGGTAGGAATCAAGCTGCTTCATTCCACTTATAAGAGCATCCGCTTCACGTGATGGTAAGGTTTCGTATATCCGGGCGATGTCCTGACCAAAGCGAAGTAAGGGAATTCGCAGGTTTTCGTTTAATTTATCTTGAAATACCCAGGTTGTCACAAATAGAGAAATCAATGTGCCTCCGATCACGGAGACCAGAAAGGTCAGAACAACACGTGTATATAACGATTTGATCATTCGTAAACCTCAAGCCGATACCCAAGTCCCCGCACGGTCTCGATTCGAAAATCAGGTGTAGTCGCAAACCGTTCGCGCAGCCGTTTAATATGTACGTCTATCGTTCGATCATCCCCAGCGTAATCAATCCCCCAAATCTGATCAATTAACTGCTCGCGCGTATAGACTTGCCCGGGCGTTCCAGCGAGCTTATACAACAATTCGAACTCCTTGAGTGGCAACGTCAGTGACTCAGTTCCTCTCATCACCTTATAGGTCTGCCGATCAAGGATGACATCGCCGAACTGGATCGTCTGTGTGGAACCAATCTTGTATCGCTTCAGTAAGGATCTAACACGAACCGTCAACTCCAGTGGATCGAATGGCTTCGTCAAATAATCGTCTGTCCCCAGTTCGAAGCCCTTCACCTTTTCCCAGGTCTCCCCCCTCGCAGTGAGCATAAGTAAGGGAAGATCAGGATCGGCTCTTCGGAGCTCCTTGCAGAGCGTCCAACCATCCATAATCGGCATCATAATATCGAGTACAACAAGATCAATATGCTTAGAGCCATAAACGGCTAGCGCTTCCTTGCCGTCTGCAGCTTCAGCTGTATCGAATCCGTCGTTACGTAGAAATAAACAGACAAGTTCGCGAATGTTCGCATCGTCGTCAGCAACTAGTATAGTAGGCATTCGTACCCTCTTTTCCTGTTATCCATCCTAGCCATTATACTACAATATTCTTCCGGCCAAGAAGGAGCGCCTTGCCCTCGGCATTCTTTCAGGACGTTGATTGTTTCTGCGAAAAATATAAGGATAATATATAGCGTGAAACTTATCCTTCTTAAGCTTCAAAAAAAGAGCGTCTAACACGGGAATCCGCATGTAGACGCTCTTGGAGTCGTTTGACTTTACCTCCAAACGACTTACTTCTTATTCATCTTAAACTTCAGGAAGAGCTCATTATAATGAGCAAGCATCCGTTTCCCAAGGTTATCATACACCTCAAGCCGATCCGTAATCTCGGCAGGCGGGTAGAACCGGGTATCCTCGGAGGTTTCCTTCGGCAGTAGCTCCAGCGCAGGAATGTTAGGTGTGGAATAACCTACGTATTCTGCATTCTTAGCCGCAACATCTGGGCGAAGCATAAAGTTAATGAACTTATGCGCTCCATCCACATTATCCGCAGTTCGTGGAATGACCATGTTATCAAACCACTTGTTCGAGCCTTCCTCAGGCACTACATAATCCAGCTTATCATTCTCGTCCATGATCTCAGAAGCATCACCGGACCACACAATCCCGACCGCTGCTTCTTCATTTGCAAGCAGCATTTTGATTTCATCTCCGACAATTGCTTTTACGTTAGGGGACAGTTTATTCAGCTTGGTCAGCGCCTCTTGAAGATGCCCTTCATCCCGGTCATTTACGGAATAGTGCAAGCTGTTCAAAGCCATCCCCATCACTTCACGCGCTCCATCGACCAAGAAAATATTGTTCTTCAGTCTGCTGTCCCAGAGAGAATCCCAGCTGGTGAAGTCCATCCCTTGGGTCATGTCCGGGTTGAAGATAATCCCGACCGTTCCCCAGAAATAAGGTACGGAATACTTGTTGCCAGGATCGAAAGAAAGGTCCATAAAACGTGAATCAATATTCTTTAGATTCGGAATCTTGTTATGATCTAGCGGTATGAGCAGATTTTCTTCTTTCATCTTAGCAATGGCGTAATCAGAAGGAATTACGACATCAAAAGTAGTTCCACCCTGCTCCACTTTCGTTAGCATGGCCTCATTAGAGTCAAAGGTTTGGTAAATGACCGTTAATCCAGTCTCTTTTTCAAATTCCTTCAACAGATCAGGATCGACATAGTCGCCCCAGTTATAGATAGTCAGCGTATTTCCTCCGGAATAGCCCTCTCTCGAGTTCATCCAGGAGCCCAAGTACATTAGCGCAAATGCCGTGATCACGATCGCCAGAAAAGCATTTACCAGCTGTTTCATCTAGGCACCCCCGCTTCCGCTACCGGCTCCGCCACAGCTTCCGAGGTATTCTGACGGTTCTTCTTAAGAGTCAAGAAGTAATAACCGACAACAAGTAGTATCGTGAACAGGAAGATCAGCGTCGACAAAGCATTAATGGATAACGATACCCCTTGCCGAGCTCTGGAATAAATCTCAACAGATAGCGTCGAATAACCGTTACCCGTTACGAAGAACGTAACTGCAAAGTCATCTAGTGAATACGTAAGCGCCATGAAGAATCCACTAAAGATCCCCGGTTTGATAATCGGCAGAATCACCTTAGTCAGAACATCCTTGCGGCTTGCCCCAAGGTCACGCGCTGCATCCGTCAATGAAGGACTCATATCCTGTAAATGCGGCAGAATCATCAACACGGCAATCGGCACACTGAACGCGACATGCGAGAGCAGGACGGACACGAAGCCAAGCTTGATGCCAGCAATGGTGAACAGGATCAGGAACGATGCACCGATAATGACATCCGGACTAACGATCAGTACGTTGTTCAGAGATAACAAGGTGTTTTTAGCACGGCGGTTCTGTACACTCTTAATGGCCAGTGCACCAATAATAGCGATAAGCGTGGCGATAGCCGAGGACAGAAGCGCGATTACAAGCGTGTTGATCATGATAATAATCAAACGTGTATCCTGAAGAACCTCACGATAATAATCCAGCGTAAAGCCCTCGAATTTATGCATCGTTCCCCCGCTGTTGAACGAATAGTACATCAAATAAAAGATTGGCGCATACAGAACAGCGAACACTAGCACTAGGTACAGATTGGAGAACCCGTTTTTATTTCTCATTCCGCACCCCTCTCCGCGATCCGCCTGTAATAATCATGAACAGCGCCATAATAGCAATCAGAAATACTGCAACCGTGGAGCCCATGCCCCAGTCCTGTGTGACCAGAAAATGCTGCTCAATCGCAGTACCGAGTGTAATGACCCTGTTGCCTGCAATCAGACGAGTAATCATAAACAGGGACAGCGCTGGTATGAATACCGCCATACATCCGGAACGTACACCCGAAATGGTCAATGGAAAAATAACGCGCCGGAACGTTGTCCAGCCCGAAGCACCCAAATCACGTGCCGCATCCAGCAAGGATAAATTGAGATCCTCCAAAGCACTGTAGATCGGCAGGATCATGAATGGGATAAAGATATACACGGATACAAATACAAAGCTAAAGCCCGTAAACAAAATTTGCTGTTCTCCGATTCCCAGCAGATCAAAGAAATTGTTAATCGGCCCGAACGTACCGAATATGCCGATAAAAGCGTAAGTTTTCAGCAGCAAATTAATCCATGTCGGTAAAATAATCAGCAGTAACCATAGCTGCTTATGCTTCGTTCTCGTCAACAGATAAGCCGCCGGATAGGCGACCAGCAAAGAGAATGCTGTAATTAGAAACGCGTACCAGAATGAGGTCAGCGTCATTTTTAAATACACAGGTGTAAAAAAGTTCACGTAGTTATCTAGCGTAAGATGCCCGTCCAGATCAAATAGAGAATAATAGATGACAAGTAGCACCGGTGCGATTACAAACAAGGCGATCCACAGGTAATAAGGGATGAGATAATACGATCTGCCCTTATTCTTCATGACTCTCCACCTCGGCGTAAGCTTCCAGACGTTTGTCGAATTCTTCCTCCGTTTCACCGAAACGCATAACATGAATCGCTTCAGGGTCAAAATAAAGGCCAATTTCACTGCCTACAGTCGCCTTACGTGTAGAATGCACAAGCCATTCATGTCCGGATTCATCATAACAGCTGATTTCATAGTGCACGCCCCGGAACAACTGGGAATCCACTCGCACACGTAGTTTACCCTGCTCCAGTGTTGAAATCTCCAAATCTTCGGGACGAATAACTATTTCCACAGCTTCGTTTGGTTTAAGCCCGGCATCGAAACATTCAAAGCGCCGACCGTTAAACTCCACCAGATAGTCTTCAATCATAACCCCCGGCACAATGTTGGACTCGCCAATAAAATCAGCCACAAAACGGTTGATCGGCTCATCATAGATATCGTTAGGCGTACCGCTTTGCTCGATTTTCCCTTTGTTCATGACAAAAATCCAGTCGGACATCGCAAGTGCCTCTTCCTGGTCATGGGTAACGAAAATAAAGGTAATGCCTAGCCGTTGCTGCATTTCACGCAGTATGTACTGCATCTCTGTACGCAGCTTCAGATCGAGCGCAGATAGAGGCTCGTCCAGCAATAGAACCTGCGGCTCATTCACAATCGCACGGGCAATGGCCACGCGCTGCCGTTGACCACCAGACATTTCGTTAATGGCACGCTGCTCGTAGCCCACAAGGTTAACGAAACTTAGTGCTTCCTGCACCTTCTTCGCGATGACGTCTTTCTTAAGCTTCTTAATGCGCAGTCCGAAAGCCACATTCTCGAATACGTTCAGGTGTGGAAATAATGCGTAATCCTGAAAGACCGTATTGACCTGCCGCTCATTGGCTGGAATGTGGTTAATCACTTTACCGTTTAAATAGATTGAACCGCTTGTTGGCTCTGCGAACCCAGCAATCAATCGTAGAATAGTCGTTTTACCACAGCCTGATGGACCAAGTAGTGTATAGAATTTGCCTCGCTCTATCTCGAAGCTAACTCCTTTCAACACCGGATCTTCGTCGTCATATTGCTTGGTAACCTCTTCAAATGAAATAATGGTGCCTTCCTGAATAGCTATAGCTAACAACCTCCCTTACCTTAAGTATTACAATACTATTTTACCCGCATCTCGCGGAGAACAATCGAATGGGCATGCTCAGCGCTAATAAGCGACAATTCCTCCTTTCATTTGACACTCCAATAGATATAGCATATTAGATTGTACCATTATATACGATAGCGTACATATTAAAGGAATGCGTAAACTTAACAACTTTGTAAAATATCCAGTCTTCCAAGGCTTTTTTTGGATGCTATAATGAAAACGTACTGAAAGACCAGACAGTTTTTTCATTTTTTTCCGAAAGAAGATGAATGATAATGAACGAGGGGTTACAAGACCGCCTTGAAAAATATGGTTTCTCACTTTACATGATACGAATTACGCTGGCTGCTTCACTTTCATGGGTCGCCGTACACAGCATATATGGTAGCCAATATTTATATTTTGCACCCCTTGCGGCTATCCTCATCACTCAAGCCAGCGTTAAAGCATCGCTTGAAAAAGGAATCTACCGCCTGCTCGGCATTATTCTTGGCGGGATCGTTAGCCTAGTTGTTGGCCAGTTTTTTGATGTAGGTGGACTTTCTATCCTGCTCATTCTACTCATCGGGATTGGTATCGCTACTGCTTGTAAGATGAACATTCAAGCTGTCTCACAGGTAGGTGTTACTTCCGTTCTAGCTCTTACTTTTTACCAGAATGACTACGTGCTTTGGAGAATAGGGGAAACATTTATTGGTGTGCTGATCGCCCTGGCCATCAATATGATTATCGTGCCGCCGAACAGGTTCGTCAAGGTAAAAGCATTGGCATTCGAAGGAAGTCTTCTGCTTGCGGATGCATTAAAAGATCTCGTAGGCGTAAGACGTGATTCTCCGAAAGATAATTTACTGGAAGAAGCAGGTAAACTCCTGTCAAATAGCAGCCGGGAACAGAAAGAAATGTTCTATACCCTCACACATTATCAGTGCCGTGGTAAACTGAAGGGGCTCATAGAGGCTACCTCACATCTAAAAAGCATTCATTCCTATGTCAAAGAGATTGCAGACGATATTCGTCTTCTGCCCGCGCATCATGCCTCTTCAGACTGGATGAAGGATGTGCTGGAGGCAACCGCAGATTGTATTGCTCTTTATGGAACCAAAACTTTATCGGATGCCGAGTGCCAACGTTCTCTTGCGGATTGTATCCAACACGCTCGTGATCTGCAATTGGCTAGTTTCTCTGAACTGCAAGGGAATTGTTCGCTAGCAAGTATTCGTGATCTTGGCGCAGTCTTCAGTCACCTAAACCGGGTGCTGGAAGAAGTAGAACGTGCTAAATCTGCTACTTATGTCGTAGCCACTCGGCCCTCAACGGTTGAAGTCGCACGCGCTTTACGCTTTATTAAAAAGGGACTCTCCCAGAAGCTATAAGCTTCGGGGGTGTCCCTTTTGTTCAAATATAAGAAAGTATAAGTTATACACTATACTTTATCCTTATATTTCTCGCTTAAACGCTTACCGTCCTTATAAGGACGCCGAAGCCGTTTATGCTTCCCTATTCATCAATATGCCCTCTTAGAACCCTGATTACTACTTATACTTTATATTTGAACTAAACCGACTGCTTCGCGGCACGCCCGATCCTCACATTCACCAGAACGATGCTGCTAACAATAAGCAACAGGCCAATCACAAGATTCAAGGTAATCTGCTCATTTAAAAAGACTACGCTTGTCCCTATTGAGATCAGTGGGATTAAAAAGGTGAATGATCCAACCTTCCCTGCCTCTCCCTCGTTAATCAGCTTGAAGTAAATCAGCCATCCTAGCGCGATCACAAAAATTGCGATAAACAATGTATCCATGATAAACGTTCCGCTCCAAGTGATATCCGACCACTTCTCTGTAGTAGATCCCGAAAGCAGCAAAATGATACCGCCGATCGAAATTTGCATAGCGGTCATCCATAGCATATCCACGCGCACAGCATTTCGTTTCATATATACTGTTCCTAACGCCCAGCTCAATGCACTGGCTAAAGCAAGTATAATTCCCCAGATAGAGATGCTTCCATTAAGTCCTCCAATACTGAGGGAGGCTACGCCGAGGAACCCTAGCAATAGACCCGCCATTTTAAGCCCATACATGTTCTCTCCTAACCACAGCCAAGAAAAAATGCCGAGCAATACCGGCTGCAGAAACACAATAGATGAGAACAATCCTGCGGGTACATACTGCAAGCCAATCGTCTGAAAGCCATAATAGAACACAATACTTAATATAGCCGAGGTCAGATAGATCGGCCAGAGCTGCTTGAAGCGGAGCTCCTTCACCTTAGGAAGTGCAATTAGAATCAGAATAAATCCGCCGATGACGGTTCGGATACCTGCAAATAATAAGGGCGGAGCGTAGTCTAAGGCGATTTTAGATATAGGCCAATTAATGCCCCATACAATCACCAAAAATATAAGAAGGATGATGCTTTTCTTCTGCTGATTCATGTATTCACTCCTTGGTGTAGATTCATCACAAATGATACAATAATTAAGAATATAAATGAAATGAATAATACTCATAAGGGGCATATCATATTTGTTATGAACAATACTCAAATTCGCTTGTTCGTCAAAATCGCCGAGAGCGGTAGTTTTACCAAAGCTGGTGTAGAACTGAATATGACCCAACCTGCTGTCAGTCGAGCGATCTCGTCTCTAGAAGCCGAACTGGATGTTAAGCTATTACTTCGGGATCGGCGTAACGGTCTTATGCTTACTGACATCGGCAAGCGTATCCTTGTTATTTTTCGTGAAATTCTAATGGGCTTTGATAAGGTCAATCAGGAGATTTACGCGGAGCGAGGACTTGAGAAAGGAAGCATTCGGATTGGCGCTTTTCCCGTGGCTTCTGCCTATTTTTTACCGAAGATTATTAGCTCTATCACTGCACGATATCCGAATATCACGATCAGCCTGCAAGAAGGCTCTATCGCCGAAGTCAGAGAATGGCTGGAATCCAAAGAAATTGATGTTGGCTTGTTGCTTGCTCCCTGCGAATCGTTCGAAACTATCCCATTATATAGAGAAAAGTTGTATGCCGTAATCAGAGATGACCATCTCTTACATAAACGATCTGTCATAGGTGTGAGAGAATTAGCGGGAGAGCCCATGCTGATCTGCAAAGCAGGCTATGAACCGCCGGTGGTGGATTTATTCCGCAGAAGTAGCAGCCATTTGAATGTAAAATACGTGGTGAATAACTACGCAACGGCTCTTAATATGGTTCAAGAGGGGCTGGCTGTTGGTGTCATGTCTGAGTTGTCCTTGTTATCTTTACCTCCAAATGTAGTTACCCGCGAACTACAGCCCGACGCCTTCAGAGATATACATATCGCGGTTAGTTCGCTTACCGATACTTCCATTGCTGTGAAGATGTTCGTCGAGACAGCTCTGGATCTTTTTGCTCAAGAGTAGATCATTTTATTATGAGGAGTGCTGAGTATGAACTTTACAAGACTTGGGAATAGCGGCTTACAAGTATCCACATTGGGACTAGGAACGAACGCTTTTGGCAAAAGGGCAGATCAAGAGACCTCCATTCAGATTGTACATGCTGCGCTGAATCATGGAATTAACTTTATTGATACCGCTAATATTTACGCTGGAACAGAATCCGAGCGAATCATCGGCCTGGCCTTGGAGGGTAGAAGACATGAGGCTGTTCTCGCCACTAAAGCAGGCTTAGTTAAGCATGACGGACCTAACGGAAGCGGCTCCTCAAGGCGCCATTTGATGCAGGAATTAGAAGATAGTCTTCGCCGTCTACAAACGGACTATGTCGATCTATACCAGATTCACACCTTTGATCCCTATACGCCACTTGAAGAGACGTTACGGACCTTGGACGATATGGTATCTTCGGGAAAAGTGCGCTATATCGGGGCTTCCAACTATACAGCATGGCAATTGATGAAGGCGATTGGAATCAGTGAGGCTCGGAGCTTTGCCAAGTATATTTCGATTCAGTGCAGCTATTCCTTAGCGGATCGGACGCCGGAGAATGAGCTTCTCTCCCTTTGTCTTGATCAAGGTGTAGGAATTATTCCTTATTTTCCACTGGCGGGCGGAATTCTCACAGGCAAATATACTTCAAGCGGCTCCACACCTTCAGGGTCCAGAGCAGATACCGATCCTAATTTCAAAAGATTCCTTGATCATGACCGAATCGAACTGGGGCAGAAAGTTGGGCAAATTGCTGAAGAACTGGGAACCTCTTCTACTGCGCTTTCCTTAGCTTGGCTCATGAATCGTCCTGCCGTCTCGACAGTTATTGTTGGGGCTACACGCGTGGAGCAGCTGGAACAGAATCTGCAAAGCACGTCCATTCCGCTTAATGAAGAAACGGTTTGCAAGCTAGAAGAGGCAAGTGCTTCCTTTCGCTTTGGCGAGCCCTTTGCCTTTTACCGGCTCCCATAAATCGGGCCTATTACAAAGAAGGAGGGGAGTATTATGACTCCACAGACAACGGCTAGCATCCAAGTGATGCTTGAAGAGCATAAGGACTTTTTTAATCGTGGCGTAACGAAAGAGGTTGCTTTTCGACTGAGTCAGCTGCAAAAACTTAAAGACAGTATTAAACGATACGAGAGTCGGATCATGGCTGCCTTACATCAAGATTTAGGAAAAAGTGAGTTCGAGGCTTATGCCACAGAAATCGGCTTCACCTTGGACAGCCTCGGTTACATGATGAAGCATCTCAAACGTTGGTCGAAACCCGTAAAGGTTAGATCACCACTCCATTTATTTCCTGCAAAGAGTTATATCTTAAGTGAACCTTACGGTACTGCACTCATTATTGGCCCATTTAATTATCCGTTTCAGTTGCTGATTGAGCCGCTGATCGGTGCCATTGCCGCCGGCAACTGCGCTGTCCTCAAGCCATCGGAGAGCACACCTGCTATAACGGCTGTGATAGAGCAGCTTATTCAGGAAACCTTCGAACCACAGTATATCCGCGTAGTTCAGGGGGAGAAAGAGACAACGAATTTACTGATCCATGCCAGGTTTGATTATATTTTCTTCACGGGTAGTGTTCCGGTCGGAAAGATCGTTATGGAAGCCGCTGCGAAAAATCTAGTACCTGTAACTTTGGAGCTCGGCGGGAAAAGTCCGGTCATTGTCGACAAATCAGCCAATCTGGATATTGCAGCGAAGCGAATCGTATGGGGCAAATTATTAAATGCCGGTCAAACCTGTATTGCGCCCGATTATTTGCTTGTACAAAAGGACATTGCTAATGAATTGATCACCAAAATCAAACATCAAATCACTGAATTCTACGGTCAAAATGCACAGCCGAATACTGACTATGGCCGGATCGTGAATGAGCGCCAGCTGCAAAGACTTTCCGACCTCATTGAGCGGGATCGGGAAAAGGTGGTAATGGGCGGAACCGTCATTTCAGAAGAACGTTATATTGAACCTACACTAATCTATCCTGCGGTTTGGACTGATGCTTCTATGGAGGATGAGATCTTCGGTCCGATCCTACCCATATTGGAGTACCATCAATTGGATGATGCGATCCGGAGTATTAACGAGCATCCAAAACCGCTTGCGCTTTATCTGTTCACAGAGGATAAACATGTTGAACAAGAGGTACTTTCCCGAGTCTCATTTGGTGGTGGCTGCATCAATGATACGATCTCTCATGTGGCGAACACTAACCTGCCATTTGGTGGAGTCGGCAATTCTGGAATTGGCAGTTATCACGGTAAACACAGCTTTGAAGTCTTTTCCCATCGCAAAAGCATCGTCAAGAGAGGTACACGAATCGACCTCGGGATTGTATACCCACCCTATGGGAATAAGGTCAAGCTGGTGCGGAAAGTATTGAAATAGACAAAACAGCAAGCCTCCCATGATCGGGAGGCTTGCTGTTTATCAGACTTTTCAGGAGCAAGACTTTTCACTACTGAAACAACTGTACCAAATTCTCTACCTGTAACTCCGAGGTAGAAGGAACCCATAGTTCAGCACTATCTCTCATAGACATATCTCCAACTCCAACAGACCTCAGACCAGCGGCTTTAACGGCAGCTATCCCCTCCTCTGTATCCTCGACACCTACGCAGCAGTCAGGTGAGATGCCCAGCATCTCAGTAACCTGCAAATAAATTTCCGGATCTGGTTTGCCCCTACGAATGTTTTTGGGATCAGCAATAGCCTGAAACAAACGCCCAATCTTCAAGTGTTCAAGAATCAACATCGCATTCTCATTGGTTGAAGCCAGACCAACGGGGATTCGCTTTTCTTTCAAACTGGTCAGCAGACTATGGATACCCGGGAGCAAATCATCCGGTGTCATTTGTTGAATTAGCTGTTTATACTTTTCGTTCTTTTTGTTGCAGAGCATTCCCTTTACCGGTTGGGGTAAATTCAGGCCGCTTCCCTCCAGTAGGATTTCTAAACATTCCATTCGGCTATGGCCCTTCAGACGTACATGCTTCTCTCTATCAAAAGAAATCGCCAGCTCATCGGCTAAGGCTTTCCAGGCCAGATAATGATGCTCTCCAGAATCGGTAATAACCCCGTCCAGTTCGAAAATAACAGCCTCAAGCTGCTTTGTAATTGAAAGGGACAACGGCTTCTTTGCAGTCAGCTGCACCAGATTTCCCTTATGCAGAATCTCAATCATATCACCTACTAATAGGGTATAGACGACTACCTTATCATCCACATAAATATCCAATAGCTGTCCGCCGCTTGTTACTTTAAACCGATAGCTGTCCCATTGTGCCGGCAAGACAGGATTAAAGGATAGCATACCGCCACATAAGCGCATCCCACCAAAACCATTTACAATCGACAGCCAAGAACCCGCCATAGCAGCAGTGTGTAGCCCGTCCTTCACATTGCGGTTAATATCATCCAAGTCCATCCGTACCGTACGATCAAAATAGGAATAAGCCCCCGCTAAATCACCAATCTCAGCAGAAATAATACTGTGAATGCACGGAGACAAAGAAGAATCATGTGTCGTCAGCGGTTCATAGTAATTGTAATTGCGGATCTTGTCCGCCAAGCTAAACTGATCACCCAGCAGGAACATGGCCATCACCAAATCTGCCTGTTTGAGCACCTGATGACGGTAAATTACCAGCGGATGGTAATGGAGCAGTAGCGGATATTTATCCTCTGGCGTATGTTCGAAATCCCACTTCTTCTTAGTCAAAAAAGTATCATCCTGAGCATAGATGCCCAGCCCCTCATCAAAAGGGATATACATCTTCTCCGCTGCAAGTATCCAATCACCTGGCTCTTTCTCAGTCAGACCAATCTTTCGCTTCAGACGTTCAAAATACTCCGGATACTGCTTGCCTAGCAGTTTGGCTGTCTCATATGCATAATAGAGTTGATCTCGTACCATTAGATTAGTGTACGCATTATTGTTAACGATAGCTGTATACTCATCGGGACCCGTTACCGCATCAATACAGAACGCACCCTCCCTGGCCGGATTAAAATGACCCAGATCTACCCAAAAACGGGAGGTCTCGAATATCATCTCGGCTCCCTTCAGAACTAAAAACTCATCATCTCCAGTAGCCCGCACATACTGTTTAATGGCATAGGCAATATCCGCGTTAATATGCATTTGTGCTGTTCCTGCCGGAAAATAAGAAGAGTTCTCAGCGCCATCTATGGTACGCCAAGGATATAATGCTCCCCTCTGAGACATCACCGCTGCTCGCTCCCGCGCCTTATCTAACGTGGCATAACGAAATTCGAGTAGCTTCCGGCTAATCTCCGGCTGTGTGAATGTAAAGAAGGGGATCATGTACATCTCGGTATCCCAGAAATAGTGACCTTCGTATCCTTCTCCCGTCAGGCCCTTGGCCCCGATGTTCGTAACCCCGTCACGTCCTACGGATTGCAGCAATTGAAACGCATTAAAGCGGATACCCTGTTGAAGCGCAAGATCCCCCTGAATCTCCACATCAGTATGTGCCCAGAAATGATCCAAAAAAGCCCGTTGTTCTTGAACCAGAGCTTTAAACCCACCATTCTCCGCCAAGCTCAGCACTCCCAAGCACTTGCTTAACAGCTCATCTTCTATGTAATCCTTAGAGGTATGATATGAAATGTACTTGGTCAAGGAGATCCTTTCCCCCATCACCACCGGAACAATCCATTGCATGGATAATCGCTGACCTTCTAGCTGCACGGCCCTTTCATATCCAGAGCTACAATTCAGACTATGGCTCACCCCTGTTAGTAGCGCAAACCGGGTATGCCGAGTCCTATGCTTCATCCACAAAAAGTTCTGTTCGAGCTCATGACCGGTATCCACCAGCAGCAAACTAGGTTCTTTACTCCCCGAGCCCAGCCGGGGGTCATCCGTAACCCCCGGCCTTTGAATCTCACCATCGATCGATGAAGTGAGCATTAGGGGCCCTTCAAAATTCAAGGCCGTGACCTCGTAATCGATGGCGGCTAAATGTTTATGCTGCAAAGCCACCATCCGCCGAATGTTCAGCTCTACCCTGTGTCCGGCAGGAGATTCCCATTCTAACTGTCGATGTAGGATTCCATTTCGCATATCCAGCTGCCGTTCATACCGATGCACTTTTCCACTGTTTAACTGAAAGGCATGCCCCTCAATGCTCAGCTCAATAATCTTGGCGTCCGGCACGTTAAGCATAGCTTGATTGCGGGAAGGATAACCATAAGCTCCCTCTGGGTATACAATAGGCTCGGAATCAAAAAATCCATTCAAATAGTTCCCTGTTACAGATGAGCCCGAGTGGCCATGGTAGCCTTCCTCGAAATTACCGCGCATGCCAATATATCCATTACCAAGAGCAAATACACTTTCGCTTCTTTGATTGTTCTCTTCATTATAATTTTCTTCATCTAGGCTCCACTCCCGGTAAGGATATACTGCAGCTGGATGTACGTATGGTTTCATCTTCATCTCTCTAAGTCCCCCCCTGACACAGTTTTGTTCAGTTATAAGAAAGTATAAATTTGACGCTATACTTTAGCCTTGTAATTCCCGCGAAGGTGTTTGCTTACGTTTCCACAATGTTCAAATCAGCCTTTTATCGATCCACCCATAAGTCCTCTGACGAAATACTTTTGCAGCAGGAAAAAAATAGCGAGCGGCATCAGCATGGAGATAAATGCAGCCGAGGTGAGTAAATGCCAGTCGTTGCCCCGTGAGCCTACTAAGTCGGCAATTTTCATCGACATGACCTGAACAGAAGGTTGATTGCCGATAAAAATCAGCGAGACTAAATAATCATTCCACACCCATAAGAATTGAAAGATTCCGATAGAAGCCAGTGCAGGCACAGATAACGGTAGTATCAATCTACTGAAAATAGTGAAATGGCTCGCCCCATCCATAAAAGCCGACTCAAACAAGTCCTTAGGTAGCTGACTGATAAAGTTATACATAAAGTACGTAACTAGCGGTAGCCCAAAAGCTGTATGCGCCAGCCAAATGCCCAAATAGCTTCCGTTCAGTCCAAGCGCGGTATAATCTTTAAGCACTGGAATAAGTGCCACTTGGATTGGAATAACGAGCATAGCGATAATGATGACAAAGAGTGTTCGCCGTCCAGGAAAACGCAGCCAAGCAAATGCATAAGCAGCAAAAGAAGCAATCAACACCGGAATAACCGTCGCCGGAACAGCAATCGTCAGTGTATTCCAGAAGGCTTGCGACAATCCGGTACCTTTTTGCACCGTTTCACTGCCATCAGCTTGCTTGAGCTTATATTCCTTACCCGAGAGCACATTATTATAGTTATCCAATGTAAGATCCGGTGTCATTTTCCAGCCTTGTTCCTGTTGATTTATGGTACGTGCTCTACGGTTCTCCCACATCAAACGACTGCCATCGGCCTTCACGCCTGCCTTCAGTTGATCATCGGTATAGGTTTTGCCGTTTACCTCAATCGGCTCCCGCAGATCCACATCCTTCGATAACTGAAGGGTCTCTCCAGCCTTCCACTCCTGATGGGGAAAAGCTTTCCACCATCCAGTCTGCAAAATATCGGCAGCCGGACGAAAGGAGGAAATAAACAGCCCCAGCGTCGGAAGTAGCCAAATGAAGCAAATCACACCCAGCACGATATTTACAATCGTCTTGCTGCCTTTTCTCTTCTTTTTCCCGGCCATTAGAATCCCCCTTGCTTACGGAACTGACGTAGATTGATTATGATCACTGGCAACACCGCGATCAGCAGAACAATAGCCAGCGTGGAGCCGTAACCGAAGTTTCGGTACATAAAGAATTGCCGGTAAAACTGCGTAGCCACTACCTCTGTATCGTATTGACCTCCTGTCATCACCATGACGACGTCAAATATTTTCAACGTAAAGACGATAATGGTCGTTGTCACAGTCAGAATAGTTGCTGAAATATAAGGGATCATGATTCCAAAGAAGATCTTCACCTCATTAGCACCATCCACCCGTGCAGCTTCCAGAATGTCGTCAGGAACTCCCTTGATAGCTGCAGAGAATATTACCATCGCAAACCCAGTCTGCATCCAGATCAGAATAATAATGAGGAAAAAGTTATTCCACGGCTGAAGCATACTCGTCCATGCCTGTGGTTCTCCCCCAAAATAAGTAACGATGGCGTTCAATAGTCCAATTTGTTCATCACCGGGTTGATAGTAATATACAAACTTCCAGATGACCCCTGCTGCGACAAAAGAAATAGCCATCGGCATAAAAATGATCGATTTGGCCATTTTCTCGTAGCTGCTTCGATCTGCAAGAATTGCAATTAGGAGTCCAAAAGCTACACATGCCAGTGTACCTATGAACACCCAAAGTAAATTGTTACGCAGTGCCGTCGCCATCAGATGGTCGCTAAAGATCGCAGCATAGTTGCTCAGGCCTACAAATTTCTCTGAAGAAGCATTAAAAAAGCTCAAATAGAGTGTTCGCAGTGCAGGCAGCACCAATAGCCACCCCAATAAAATCACTGCCGGACCTATAAAAATATAGGGCAACACCTTTCGGCGTATATGATCAGGATATTGTTCAACTGCCCAGGTAAGTGTGTAGTAGATCAGATAGACGCCCAGAACTCCCCAAAGAACGGCTAGAACTGCTGTTAGTAGTGGGTTTAACGTCGAATCCCGAAAGAATAAAAAGATCAAGCCATTCACAACAACGTTAGCAATCAATACTAGAAGAGACAGTAATACCGCCCTAAGCCTGACAGCTTGCTTAGCTTGTGATTGCGGCTCCCTCTGTGGCTGTGGTTGTGTTTGTGTTTGTGCACCCATATTAGCTCCAGCTCCTCCTATACTCGCGCTTTGGAAAACAAAAAGAGGGGCAGAGTACTCTCAATTCCCGCTGCCCCTCTTTTAACTGTGTGCTTTCAATATTAGGTTAGTTGTTCCAGCCAGACTGGATTTGTTCCAACGCTTGATCCAGCGTCGCTGTACCACTTACATAGTCGGTCATGCCTTTCCAGAAGGTACCTGCACCTACTTTACCCGGCATCAAGTCAGAGCCATCAAAGCGCAGTGTGGAAGCATCCTGAACCAGCTTCGCCATCCGGCGGTCGGATTCTGAGGTATACCAATCGAGGGAAGCATCGTTCATTGGCGCAATTACGCCGCCCGACTGTACCCAGCTCTTAATGGACTCACCTGTAGTGAAGAATTCCATAACCGCACGTACTTCAGGACGATCGTTGAACATAGCGTAAATATCGCCAGCAACTAGCACCGGTTTGCCATATTGAGGATCAATAGGCGGCAAGTAGAACCAATCGTAATCTACATCAACCTTTGCCGTTTCAGGGAAAAAGCTTGTAATAAAGTTACCGAGCATATTAAACCAAGCTTTAGGCGGATTATTGAACATTGGTGCCGGTGCATCCCCGAACGATGTCGTCACAATGGATTTAGCACCACCATAGACATAATCCTTGTTGAGCCAGATTTTAGACATTACTTCTACTGCATTCTTCACTTCTGGAGAAGTGAATGGCAGCTCACCTTTTACCCATTTATCGTAATTCTCAGGTGTAGTTGTGCGCAGCATTATATTTTCTACCCAGTCTGTTGCTGGCCAGCCTGTTGCAGCACCACTCTCGATTCCAATTGCCCAAGCAGGATCGCCGTCTTTAGCAATTTGTTCCGTCAGAGCCATCATCTCATCCCAAGTCTCAGGAACCTTGTAGCCCGCTTCATCAAATTGTTTCTTCGGATACCAGACTAAGCTCTTTACGTTACTGCGGTTCCAAATCCCCGCCATGATCTTGCCGTCTTTCCCGTCCATGTTAGACATATCGAGCCAGCTCTTGTTGTAATTAGCCGTCAATTTAGCTTGATCCAGCACGTTGGTCAAATCGATAACCTTACCAGTCTTAGCAATCGAGGCTAACAGACCCGGCTGTGGAAAGTCCGCGATATCCGGCGCATTTCCACCGTCTACTCGAATGTTTATCGTAGCTTCGAACTCTTTGGAGCCCTCGTATTGAATATCAATTCCGGTCTTCTCTTCAAACTCTTTGATACTATTCTCAAATTTCACTTGGTCAGCATCCACGAAGGGGCCGAACATCGTTACTTTAGTTCCTTTATAGTCGCCTTTCATGGCTAGCTCTAGTGGAGACCCCGTAGGCTCGGTGCTTGGAGCAGCCGTTGCTTTCTCGGTGTTATCTGCTGTTGGGCTGGTAGTCGCCGCAGGCGGATCTGTAGGCGCTGCATTGTTGTTATTGCCCCCGCCGCATGCGCTCAGCATCATAGTGAAGGATAAACACAGTACTAAAGCCAATGACTTCTTACGTCCTGAGGTCTTCTTCATCTTTGTACATCCCCTTTAATGGATTTAGAGATTGCTTCTGACTCAATCATCCGGTACCCTGGCATGTAAAAGCAGCTTGTAGCAGATCACCTCCTTGCAAAGCTTTTCAGAATCTAAGGATCTATACTAAATAAGAATCGAATCACAAGTTCCAATTAATTGTAGCGCTTACATTTGTTATAGTATCACATAAAGTAAGCGTTTCCAATCCATATCTGAAATGTTTTGGTAAAAATTATTTTTATTGTCCAAGCAGATATTCAATTATTAATTAAAATTAGTCCGAAATTCTGAAAAGCTTTTCAGAGGGTGGTACAAAAGTGAACTACCCTTATTTCTCCCGTGTAGATTCTCGCACAATCAGCTTATGCTCCATCTTCTCATTCAATACCTGCACTTCTCCTGTTGTAAGTAATTCATGCAGCTTCTCGGCAGCACGATACCCTAACTCGTAAATCGGTTGGGCAATTGTAGTTAACTTCGGAATGAACATCCCTGACATTCTTAAATTATCAAACCCAATCACAGATACCTGACCTGGAACAAGAATGTTACGATCCTTCAGATAAGAAATCGTCCCCATCGCGAATTCATCAGCAACACAGAACACAGCAGTTATCTCGGGGTAATCCGTAAATAATTCATGCGCAGCTTGGTAAGCATGTTCAAACCGGTGGCTGGCATATTTGCTCTTCACGATATTTTGCTGTAGCCCTGACTCTGTTAGCGCCCTTACAAACCCTTCATAGCGTGGTGGGCCTGATACAGAATTATCATGGTTAAAGCCAATCATACCAATATCTTTATGACCTAAATCAATCAGGAACTTCACCGCATCATAAGCAGCTGCTTCATCATCCACCTCCACATTTGGAATGTCGAACTCATCAGAATGCGAGGACACTAGCACAAACGGAATTCTACAACCGACCAATTTGTCATGATATTCAGGATAAAGGACATCACTGGCAAATACGATTCCATCTACCTGTTTCTCATGGAAGTTATCAATATAGGACAGTAGCCGTTCTTTATCGCGGTCTGTATTGCAGATCATTAGACTGTACCCAAGCTTGATGCATGCATCCTGCATTCCCCGAATCACCCCAGCGAAGTATAGGTTCTCAATATCGGGAATAAGCAGCCCCAGTGTAAAAGACTTCTTGTAAATCAGACCACGTGCAAATGAATTAGGTTGATACCGTAATCGTTCTACAGCCTCCATCACTCGATTCCGTTTGCTCTCCACTACCGAATTCGGTGCATTCATAACACGTGATACCGTGCTAATTGACACCTCGGCCATTCTGGCAACATCTCTTATGGTTGGCTTCATTATGATAACTTCCTTTTTTAGGGGACTTTTCGAAGTGATTATAGCAAGCCCGTTTGGAAATAACAACAGAATTTTTGAAGCGCTTACATTATTTTTATTAATTAATCTTGTCCTTCTCTTTCCTCATTCTGTGAACATACAACTTACTTAAAGTGTGTATATAGTTTTATTTCATGATATACTAGCCGAGTAGCGATATTCATAGCTGCAAATACTGCTCTAGGAGCATAGAGCATTTATTATAGGAGGGATAACATTGAAACAACCTCGGGACATTCGATTCTCCGTGCTGGACTTAGCTTCTATTGTGGAAGGAGGGACAGCAGCAGACTCTTTCCATAACTCTCTAGATTTAGCCCGACATGCTGAGAAGTGGGGCTATCATCGGTATTGGTTTGCTGAGCATCATAATATGATCGGAGTGGCCAGCTCTGCTACCTCACTCTTGATCGGACATATCGCGGGTGGCACTCAAAGCATACGTGTTGGCTCTGGTGGTATTATGTTATCCAACCATGCACCACTAGTCATTGCCGAACAATTCGGCACACTCGAATCTCTATATCCGGGACGGATCGATCTTGGACTGGGCAGAGCACCCGGATCTGATCAACCAGCTTCCCGTGCGCTGCGTCGTGGCCTCGGAAGCGATGGCAGTGAATTCCCTGAGCAGCTAAGTGAGTTAAGAGCTTACTTCGACCCTGCAGGCGCAGGATCCCGTCCAGCTGGCGTGCGTGCGGTTCCTGGAGAAGGCCTAAATGTTCCAATCTGGCTCTTAGGCTCCAGTGGCTTTAGTGCTGAGCTAGCAGCCAAGCTAGGTTTGCCTTTTGCCTTTGCCAGCCATTTTGCACCTGAGTATTTACTTCAGGCCCTGCACATATACCACAGTAATTTCCGTCCATCAGAAGCACTAGACAAGCCTTATGTTATGATCGGACTAGGGGTTACAGCGGCCGACACCGTAGATGAGGCAAGAAAGCTGGCTACCTCGCAGCAGCAGCAGTTCCTCAATATCATCCGTGGGCGTACCGGAAAGCTACAACCTCCCGTTGAAAGTATGGATGGGTTATGGTCGATACAAGAAAAGGCAATCATGCTCGATAAGCAGCGTTATTCTTTCTCTGGCGATAAAGCGGCGATTAAAGAAAGACTTCAAGCCATTCTGAAAGAGACCCAAGCAGATGAACTGATTATCTCTGCAGGAATTTATGATCATGAGGCTCGTCTTCGTTCTTATGAAATTGTAGCTGAGGCTATGAAAGAACTGTAAGATTGCAAACTTAACAAGGCAGGACATTTTATCTGACTATCGGGAATTCTTCCGTTTCAGATTAACGTCCTGCCTTTTTTTGTTTTATTTCCAAAGCCGTTCTTAATAAAACACTATTAAGATATGAATAAACATAAAAATAAAGAGATATAGAGAGAAATCAACAGATAAATAGATAATATACTTGTTATTTAACCAAATATGACCTAATTGGTTGTAATACATCGTTTTTCTTTAGATATCATTTTGATTATACTTTATGTATTCGCTATAACGAACGAATTTTGTTTTAGCTATCCCCCTCTTCCTTCGTTCTTTCGGAAAGATTCCGTATGCAATTGCAAGAGTGGTACCTTTCGAAACTACTTATTTCGACATTGTAGGATGGAATAATCGTTTAAAACGAAGGATTTTGCCGGAAGCCCGCAGATTTTGTTTTTCAACAGCTACAGTGGGCTCAGGAGAAAGGAGCAACGAAAATGAAGAAAAAATACCACTCGGTCTTCATAGCTGCTTACGTTCTGATTATTCTGGTAGGAGTAATATGGCAGGCTGGAGGGGTAAGCGCTCAGGATACCATTAAACTTACTGTGAATTCTCACACTACGAGCACAGCAACCATGAACAATATGAAGCCCGGTGACGAAATGAGCTCAGAGTACACGATAATTAACGACGGCACAGAAGGCTTTGATTATTTTGTGGACTTTAAATTCATCTCTGGGGACGTAGAGTTGTACAATATTCTCCAAATGACTCTCGAAAAAGAGGGAGTAATCATCTATTCGGGAGTGATGAGTGAAGCTGCTGGCAGAGTGACCATCGGTTCACTTGCTGGAGGGGAAAAGAGTGTAATTCAAATGGCTGTAACTTTCCCTTGGGAAGCCGGCAACGAATATCAAGGGAAGGCCACGACCGTAGCTTTTGAATTCTCCGCTTCCGGAGAACCAGGCCCATCTGCGGAGCCTACTTCAACACCAACGCCGACAGCAACAGTTACACCTACACCTGATCCATCACCTACAGCAACCGCAACGGCGACAGCTACAACTGAACCGACTACAACACCTGCTGAAACACCTACAGCAACCACAACACCAACAGCTACACCAGAAGCTTCACCGACACCAACAGTTGCACCAACCACAACACCTACAGATTCACCAACAACTACAACTTCACCAACAACTACAACTTCACCAACTACGACACCTACAGATTCACCAACGAATACAGCTTCACCTACAGCTGTCGTAACACCAGGTCAATCAGTGCCACCAACAACAGTTACACCAACACCAACACCATTGCCTACACCTACACCGCCTGCAGATGAAATTAGCGTTACTGAAGAACCGATCCCAATGGGCGGAATCAGTAATAATCCAACATCGTCACCAAGTGCTGGTAATCAAACTACCAATGTAACGCCTCAGCCAAGTGATGAAATAGCCTTACCTGACGGCGACATTCCTTTGGGCGCACCAGAGGCAGGTGACAAGCTCCCAAATACCGCGGAGCCTTGGTATAACTTAATTCTTGCCAGCTTAGCTATCGCAGTGCTCAGTGTGATTGTTATGCGCAGATTGAAATCGAAGAAATAATAACATTTAGTAACATAAGTCTGGAGGAGAGAGTATGAAGAAGCGTAATGGTGTCTTACTAGCCGTGAAGCTAATCTTTATACTCTCTTTAGTTGTGCTGATTTATTCGATCGTTCAAGTCGTCAAAGCACCGATTGAGGCCAAACAGGCCCTAAATGATTGGGCAAAAAAGAGGGAGGAAGCTATCGCCCGCCCCCTTCCAAACGAAGAGAACCCTCTTCCTAAAGGAATGGTCAGTTCTCCAAAAGAACAACCCATTTCTCCTCCGTCCTATACAGAGGGAGAGGTGATTGGGGAGATCCGCTTCCCTACCTTAAATAAGAAGGTGGCTGTTCTGGAGGGTACGGATAGCCCTGAGTTAAAAAAAGGGGCTGGACACTATATAGGTAGCGCAGCTATCGGTGCCGCCGGCAATAGTGTGCTTGCTGGACACCGTGATACCGTATTCCGCAATCTAGGAGAACTCGTCGCAGGGGATCTGATCGAACTGGAAAGCACGGACGGTACGTTCATCTATGAGGTGACAGGCAGTAAGATTGTAGACGGAAATGAACGCGGAGCTATAAAATCAAGCGATAAGGCCATTCTTACTTTGATCACCTGTTATCCTTTTTCATACGTTGGATCAGCACCCGACCGGTATTTACTTTCAGCGAAGCTAGTGAAGCAAGAGACATTGCCTCAATAATGCTAATCTCAACTCTTAATCTTCTTTCTCAGGGATGAGACCGGATATGGAAAGTGATACTATATAGATACAACAGTAATGAGGAGATGACCCATAGTGAAAAAAGAGGTTATAGAACGGTTTATTTCGTATGCTCAAATGGATACCCAATCAAACGAGGATAATGAGACTTGTCCATCCACTCCGGGGCAGATGGTGCTTGCTCACAAGCTGGTTGAAGAGCTCAAGGAAATCGGCATGGAGGATGTCCAGGTGGACGAGCATGGCTATGTTATGGCGACACTCCCTGCGAATACGGACAAGGATGTTCCGACCATTGGTTTTTTAGCCCATTTGGATACGGCGACTGATTTTACTGGAACGAATGTGAAGCCACAGATTATCGAGAACTACGATGGCCAAGATATTCTTTTGAACAAAGAGTTGAATGTTGTATTGTCCACAGTGAGCTTCCCAGAGCTGGCAGAATATAAAGGCCACACATTAATAACAACCGATGGTACCACTCTGCTTGGCGCAGACAACAAGGCTGGTATTGCTGAGATTATGACAGCGATGAATTACCTCCTTCAGCACCCTGAAATCAAGCATGGCAAGATTAGAGTCGCCTTCACACCGGACGAAGAAATCGGCCGCGGCCCTCATAAATTTGACGTTGCTGCTTTTAATGCTTCTTATGCTTACACTGTGGACGGAGGCCCTCTCGGTGAACTAGAGTATGAAAGCTTTAATGCCGCATCTGCAAAAATCTCTGTATACGGCGTCAACGTACATCCTGGTACCGCGAAGGGAAAAATGATTCATTCCGCAAAAATCGCCATGGCTCTACACCTCAGACTCCCTTCTGAGGAAGCCCCAGAATTCACGGACGGTTATGAAGGCTTTTACCATCTTAGCTCCATTGAAGGTACCCCCGAGTTCAGCAAGCTCCAATATATTATCCGTGACTTCGACCGCGAGAAATTCGAGGCACGTAAAGCCTATCTCTCGGCCATCGTAGATGAATTCAAGAGCATTCACGGTGAAGAGAACATCGTACTCGAAATGAAAGACCAATATTACAACATGCGTGAAAAAATCGAACCCGTGCGTCATATCGTCGATATTGCCCATGAGGCGATGGAGAATCTGGACATCACACCGGTCATCCGTCCGATTCGCGGGGGGACAGACGGCTCACAGCTTTCCTACATGGGCTTGCCTACACCTAATATTTTCACCGGGGGCGAGAATTTCCATGGTAAATTCGAATACGCCTCTGCTGACAACATGGTAAAAGCGGTAAACGTCATCGTAGAGATCACCAAACTATTCGAACAAAAAGCTTAATTGGTTATCCGAGTTACTCCATAATTGACACAATAAAATCCCTGTAGAAGGTCTATTCAGACCTCTCAGGGATTTTTAATGATCAGAGACTATTTGATTAGCATCTTTCGTCTGGCGGTGTGTCTTTCCAGATCACATTTTCTCCGTAATTTTTGCCCCAATCATACATCAGTCGAAGGACGGGAAGCAGACTCTGACCATATGAAGTCAGGGAATACTCTACTTTTGGCGGAACCTCGGCATACACTTTCCGAAGAACCAACTGATCTTCTTCAAGCTCGCGAAGTTGATTGGTTAACATTTTTTGCGTAATATGAGGAATTAGCTTCTTCAGCTCACTGAACCGTTTGGTCCCTTCAAGCCCTAGATGCCACAGGATAATCAGCTTCCATTTGCCTCCAATTACCGCAAGCGTTAATTCCTTCTCGCAATTAATTTCCTTCAAGTTGATGCGATCCTTAATCTCGGTTGCCATACCTAAAGCGCCTCCTCTCTTCTGTTATCATACTAACACAAAAACGAATATCCTCCTTATAGGAAGGCATTCGTTTCTGTAAGCTCACTCTAAATTAGCATGCTTGCCAAACATCTGCTTAGTCGTCTGCCCCGTCTTCTCCATCATCCGCAGAATCACCGCATCGTAAAAGACTAACATCGTCTGTTCAAATAAAGAAGCCATTGGCTGAATTGTGTTGTAGCTTCCACTAGCCTGATCTTTTGGAGATCCTGGCAGCTTCACTACATAGCTCGCTAAACGTCCGACGGTTGAATCAGGCGCAATTGTAACAGCAATAACCTCTGCACCCACTCCTTTGGCCTTCTCAGCCATAGAGATCAGCCCCTTCGTCTCTCCTGAACCGGAACCGAGCACAAGCACATCACCAGGCTCAATACCCGGGGTTACCGTTTCTCCTACGACGTACACTTCTTTACCGACATGCATGAGTCGCATTGCAAAAGCTCGTCCCATCAATCCTGATCTACCAGCCCCGGCCACAAATACCTTATTCGACTGAAGAAGAAGCTCAGCCATTCGTTCAGCCTCTTGATGATCAAGCTGAGAAATGGAGCGCTGAAGCTCCTCAATAATTCGCTGCGCATATTTCATTGTGTCCATTGTAATCTTAAGCCTGGCTTACTAAACGCTTCATTTCTGCTGCAGCGGCTTTTTGATCAGCTTCACCTGTGATGCCTCCGCCAACGATAACAAGATCAGGATTCGCGGCGATGACCTCTGGAAGTGTGCTAAGTTTGATCCCTCCGGCGATAGCAGTTTTAGCCTGTTTAACCACACTCTTAATTGCATTCAAATCCGCAAAAGAATTTTTACCTTCCGCTTGATGGTCATACCCAGAGTGTACGCAGACATAGTCTACGCCAAGCGCGTCTACTTCAGCAGCTCTTGTCTTGATATCCTTCACATTGATCAGGTCAACCAGAATCTCTTTATTGGTTTTCTTAGCTTCCTCCACTGCACCTCTAATGGTAGCATCATCAGAGACACCAAGTACCGTAACAATATCCGCGCCTGCTTCAACAGCCTTCATAACTTCATATCCACCTGCATCCATGATTTTTAGATCAGCCAACACGGTCAAAGAAGGAAAAGCTTCCTTAATAGCTTTCACTGCGTGCAAGCCTTCATTTATAACGATAGGTGTTCCAATTTCAACGATATCTATATATTCGGCAACCTCTGATACAATCTCTTTCGCTCCCGTAATGTCCACTAGATCCAGCGCTAATTGTAATTTCATATTTATTTGCACTCCTTGTTAATATATTTTAGTAAGTCATGTACAAATTCTAGATCCTTACATCCCTTAAGGGAAGTAGGCACTTTATTGTGATGTAGTTACCTGGAGGATACTAATGCGCTGCTACAGGCTTTATCTTTGTAGCAATTAAGAAACGCTTTGTCATATTTTTGTAAAAGTACTGCATTTTCATGAAAGCTATGCTAATATTACAGTTTGTTTATGGAATATCAGGAAATTTATCATGATGTAAGAAGGTGTACAATGAAGCAAAATAACCACCAAGAATTTAACCTCATAAAACTGACTTGGCCGATATTCCTGGAACTGTTCCTTTTTATGCTCATGGGCAGTGTGGATACTTTTATGATTAGCTCTGTGTCGGACGATGCTGTATCGGGTGTCGGTGCAGCGAATCAGATCATTGCGATTGCCATTTTAGTTCTAAGTGTAATTGGCAACGGCGCGGCAATCGTGGTCTCCCAATACCTCGGTTCCAAAAAACCTCTAGAAGCGGCTCAAGTTACCGGAAATGCCATTACCCTCAACCTGTTAGTAGGAATTCTCTTAAGTACGTTTTTGCTGATATTCGGAGGGACGCTACTAACTGCCTTAAATGTTAAAGGGGATATTCTCGTTTATGCCAAATCGTATATACATATCGTCGGGGGCGGAATTTTTCTTCAAGCATTAATCAATGCTCTGGCGACCACAATCCGTACACACGGCTTCACTAAACAAACGATGGTCGTATCCTTGCTGATGAATATCATCCATGTGGTGGGTAACTACCTGCTCATCTATGGTCATTTTGGTCTTCCAGCGTTAGGTGTCGAAGGAGCGGCTATCTCAACGGTGGCCAGTCGCTTTATCTGTCTAATCGTCTTCTTCCTGCTACTCTACAGAGTGATGGAGATACGAGTGAAGTTCACCTACTACATTCATCTTTCCAAAAAATACGTGCTGCAAATTCTCCAAATCGGCATCCCGTCCGCTTTTGAATCGATTACCTATCAGTCCTGTCAGCTTGTATTCACACTGTATATTACCTATTTGGGTGCTGAAGCTATGGCTACTCGCCAATACGCGCTCAATATTTCCAACTATATTTATTTATTCAGCGTAGCTGTTTCTATGGGAACCTCCATTGTCGTAGGGCATCTGGTGGGAGCTAGGCGTCCCGATGAGGCCTATAAGCGTGTGTTCTCCAGTGTGAAGTGGGCGTTGCTGGTTACAGTAATAATAGACGCTCTGGTGATTATTTTCCGAGTACCGCTATTTGGCCTCTTCACTGAAAATGAGAACATTATCACGATGGGGGCTCAGGTTATACTGCTTAGCTTCTTCCTAGAAACTGGACGTACAACTAATTTGGTCATTATCAACTCACTACGGGCCTCTGGCGATGCGAAGTTCCCTGTATATATGGGACTGATCTCCATGGTCTGCATGAGCTTGCCCCTTGGCTATTTTCTGGTGTTCCAGCTTAATCTAGGGTTAGCCGGTGTGTGGATTGCCACTGCGGCCGATGAGTGGCTAAGAGCTGTCATTATGTATTTCCGTTGGAAGAGTCGGGCTTGGGAGAAACACGGACTTATTCAGCACGATGATGCAGAACACAGCACACCTTCCACTACCCCTGCAGCTGTAAATTAACGCATACCCTTAGCGGTTCTTTAAGGTCATACCAGACCTTAAGGGGCTGCTTTTTTATGGCATCATAATTACATAAAATTTTAGAATGAATGGAGTATTCTAAGTTACAATAGATAGAACCTTATCAACATAAACACCTTCGGCGTCCTAATAAGGACGGCAAGCGTTTAAACGAGAAATATAAGACATAAAGTATGGTCTGAATCTTATAATTTTTTATCTTTTAATAAACCTAAAGGGGAGAACCTCATGCCGGAAGAAGCCGGAATCCACGAGTTACTGACGCTCAAGACAATTGCGGAGACCTTAAATAGTTCCAATGAGCTCAAACCGATGCTCGATACAGTTATGGGCAAGCTGTTAGACCTAACGGGAAATACAGCAGGCTGGATCTTCCTGAGCGAAGAGAACATGGAGTATGAATGGGCCGTAGATCGAGGTTTGCCGCCAGCGCTGCAACGGGATAATAAACAGCCGATGCAGTGTGGAACCTGCTGGTGCTTAGAGCGCCTATGGGACGGACGGTTAGAACAAGCAGTCAACATTCTAAACTGCAAGCGGCTGAGTAATGCCAGGCAGTATAACTGGGGGGATACTTTGGGAATCACCCACCACGCCACCATCCCGCTCCATTCAGGCGATCGCTACTTAGGGCTTATGAATGTAGCAGCACCGGGCAAAGCGCATTACGCCGACAGCGAGCTTGCTCTACTGCAATCGGTGGCCTTGCAAATTGGCAGTGCCATTGAACGCATGCAGCTATACAGCACTGAGCAGCGCCGGGCCAATCTGTACGCCAAATTAGGCGAATTCAGCGCAGCTTTAAATCTCACGGCTAGTGAATGCATCTCTCCAAGCATTCTGGTAGAGAAAACTACCGCCCTGATTGTCCAATATTTCGATTGGCCTTTTGCAGCGATTATCGGACAACGAGAGGAGAAATTCGAAGTACACGCAGCCGCTTATGCAGCTAATATAACACCTGAAATAGCCCCTTTTGAGCTCTCAGATTCCTTTAAGAATCGTCTAGTAGATATCTCGCAAGGACACCGCTTTGCAACATTAACCTCTGACGAGGAACAGGAAATTACGAAATCTTGCTGTTCTGAACAGCCTGATAGAGAGCGAGTTGTAATGCTTGCCGTCCCCTTTCGGCAGATTATCGTGCAAAGCTCAGCCATTCTACTCATCGCCTCGCCTAAAGCACTCGCCTCGGCGACCGCAGATGGAGAAGTACTCGAAGCGATCGCTGAGCATATTTCAGCTACACTGGAAAGCGTACAGCTCGGAGAGAAGCGCCGAGAAATCGCTCGTCTAGATGAGCGGAATCGACTGGCCCGTGACCTGCATGACTCGGTGAATCAGATCCTGTTCTCCCTCTCAATGACAGCCAAAGGTGTGGAAAGTATGCTGAAGCAAGAGCACACCTCCCATCCGGCTACTGAGGCTGTCCGTGATATACAAGAGCTCTCGCAATCTGCACTCAAAGAAATGCGCGCTTTAATCATGCAGCTTCGTCCTGCAGGGCTGGAAGCCGGGTTGTTGACCGCGCTTCAGGCCCACGGTCAGCAACTAGGGCTGCTGATACAGACTGGGCGAAGCGGCGTTCTCGAGCTCCCTCGCAATATTGAAGAGGGTCTACTACGCATTGGTCAAGAAGCACTCAATAATGTGCGCAAGCACTCCGGAGCTTCTAAAGCTGAAGTATCTCTGCATTTGAACGCTACCGAGGTGATACTGAGTATCATCGATCAGGGTAAGGGCGGCGCCAAACGGCGCTGTAGCACAGACACCAATGAATCTATCGGGCTGCATATTATGAAGGAAAGAGCCGAGGCGCTTGATGGCCATTTTTCTATTCACAGTGAGGAGCATCAAGGTACAACGGTTGAGGTAACCATCCCTTTACCATCAAATTAACATGAAGTCGGGTGATCAATAAATGACGATAAACTTATTATTAGTAGACGACCATGCAATGGTACGCCGTGGGCTGCAGGTGTTTCTCTCCACACAACCTGATATCAAGGTTATAGGTGAAGCCTCCAACGGCCGTGAGGCGTTAGAAAGAACCGCCGAATTGAATCCGGATGTTATATTAATGGATTTGCATATGCCCATTATGGACGGCATTGAGACCGCTCAAGCACTGCGGATCTCCCATCCGCAGGTCAAGGTCATTGTGTTGACCTCATTTTCGGATCAGGATCATGTACTGCCAGCAGTCCGCGTAGGGATTAAAGGCTATTTACTTAAAGATATAGAACCAGAAGCACTGGTAGTCGCTATCCGCAAAGTACATAACGGGCAAGTCGAGCTACATTCCGAGGCTGCCAGTCAGCTGATGAATCTAATGGCAACTTCTACACTAGAGCAATTGGAAGTCCGTACTTCAGATCCAAACGATCCAAATACAACACTAGCTGCTATCACCGGATTAGAGCTCCTTACTCCACGCGAGCAAGAAGTATTAGATCTAATTGCACTCGGCATGAGTAACAAAGAGATTGCCAGCAAGCTGGTCATCACCGAAAAGACCGTTAAAACACATGTCAGCCATGTACTCGGAAAGCTAAACTTATCAGATCGGACTCAGGCTGCTATTTTTGCATTAAAAAACGGCTACAGCTCATAGCGACTCAGCTCATCTACAACTTTAGTCTTAGACGTTCAGCACAATGGCTGAGCGTCTTTGCTATGCAGGTTCATTCCATGTGCTGATTTCAATAAATGCCGATTCAGCTATCATTGGTGTATAGCAATCACCTTATAGGAGTGGATACAGATGAAAGTGATGATCCTGACAAGCAGTAATCGAAAAGAGGCGACCAGCACAAAGCTGGCAGAGCATGCCGCACACTTTATTAATCAACAAGGTGAAAAAGTCACCCTGTTCGATCTCCACAAACGCCCGCTCCCCTTTTATTCACCAGATGAGTCCCACCCAGAGCATGAGCATTTAAGCACCCTCCATCAAGAGATGCTAAGCGCGAACGCAATCATCCTAATTACCCCGGAATACCACGGCTCCATGAGTGGTGTGATGAAAAATGCGCTGGACCATCTAGGCCAGACCCATTTCAACGGCAAAGTGGTACTGTCCGCCAGTTCTGCAGGCGGAGCTGTAGGTGTAAGCTCATTGCTTCAATTACAGGCGGTTGTACGCAACCTACATGGGATTAATACACCTGATTGGATTTCCATCGGCGGGATGCAGCGTAAGCGCTTCGAGGTTGGATACGATGGGTACGAGGGCGGCCAAGAGATTGAAGATCGCATTCGTCTAGTCTTAGAATCATTCCTAAATTTAGCTCGCAAAATCAATAGCCCGGCAGGTGCCGCCCTATGATCAAAGGACTGTTTGAAACCCATCTGAACGTGACTAACCTTGAACAATCTTCTCATTTCTATGAACATGTTCTGGGACTACCCTTAGCCCATTCGGAGAATACTGAAGGCCGCAAGCGGCGATTTTACTGGATTGGAGAAGATCGTAATCAGGCCATGCTCGGAATTTGGGAGAAGGCACCTTCCGAGTCGTACGTCAGCACTTTGCTTTTCAAGTAACGCTTGAGGATTTGAAGCAGTCGGTAACCTATCTGAAGGCCAAGGGGATTGAAACCTCCAACTTCCTGGATGATGAGAAAGAGCAGTTATATGTATTTGGCTGGATGCCAGCCGTATCCGTGTATTTCAGAGATCCAGATGGTCATTCCTTAGAGTTTCTAGCCGTACTGCCTGATCTGCCCAGACCTGAGCTAGGAATCGTACCATGGAATGAATGGGAAATCGCGCACGAAAGAACCTGGTAGTTATAAATAAGATACAGGCTAAGCCTGCAAAAGGAGACAAGAACATGATTAAAGGACTATATGAAGCACATTTACCAGTGAGTAATCTTGAGGTATCTATTGAATTTTATGAGAAATTGGGATTAAAAATGGCTTGGCGAGATGAAGAAACTGCATTTTTCTGGATTGAGGAAGGTCGGAGCTGGATTGGCATTTGGGAAGGAAAGGAAGTAGAAACGCCATACCATCCATCCTTACGGCATATTGCCTTTCGCGTAACTTATGAGGATTTGAAGCAATCCCTGCAGTGGCTGCAATCCATTGGAGTAGATGCTGTGCCGTTCCGTAATCGAACTTCCGTTGAGCCTTTTATCCGAGCTTATCAAGGAAATGCCTCTGTATACTTCAACGACCCGGACGGCAACAGCTTAGAATTCATGTGCCACGTAGAGGTTCCTGAACATTTGAAGCATATCTCAGAGAATATCACCTTAACAGAGTGGGAGAAATTGCTCGATCAGAAATAAAATACTCCAACAAAAAAACAGCTGCCCACCATCAAGGGTCCAGCTGTTTGAGTATGTTAGCTGCTTCTATTTAACCATCTCTAGCATGGTTTTAGTAAAGGCTGTTACTTAATCGTGATGCCTTTCTTCATAGCCTTCATATCTGAATTCGTGTTCACAAGCATTGGCAGTATCTTCATACTTCTAGTCATGGGAGAGTTACATTGCCAGCAGGTAGGTACATACTGAAATGCAAAATTATCGCGCATCCACCCGGTGCAACCTTCCTTGGTACAAGACCAAATGGCTGTGTCTTCCTGTGGAAGATCCTCCAGTGCTTTTTTACGAAAATACATAAATACCCCTCCTTGGATCGAATCGAGACGATTTCGCCACCCTATTAGGGGCAGATTCATATGTTCAAAAAATAAAAAAGCTGCCCTCAACTTGTGTTAAGGGCAGCCTAATTTTCGAATTACAGTTTTACAACGTTTTCGGCTTGTGGTCCACGAGCGCCTTGAGTTACGTTGAACTCAACGCGTTGGCCTTCGTCCAAAGATTTAAATCCGTCGCCTGTGATTGCGGAGAAGTGTACGAATACGTCGCTTCCACCTTCAACCTCGATAAAACCAAATCCTTTGTCTGCATTAAACCATTTAACTGTACCTGTTTGCATGATATTACCTCCAATATTTTATTTAACACATGTCCTTTTATTCCTACGTAGTGTACGAACAAATAAAAATTCACACATTGGAAAAGGACTCATACGCACAAATGATAACCTTTTACAATATGTGAATTAAGGGTTAAATTTATGATTAATTTCATTGTACCACACTAAATCACTAAACGCAATGCAAATGCCTATTTTTTTCATTCCGGCTCTATATCCTCTTGAACAAAAGGCTTTAAAGCCGGACATATGCAAAGCTTTAATCGATATATCCTGCCAAACCTTTATCCATTAAGTAATCCATCTCCGCATCAAGAATCGTCTCAACTGTGATTTCATCCAGCTTCACATCGCGCTGGGAAACAACATAGTCAACCAGATCATCATTGTCGATGTCTACCTCACCTTTGGCATTGGCCTTCGCGTTATTGATAAAGGTCTGTTCATGCTTTAATACTAAACGTATTAATTTAGGATCTACTTTAGTTTTGGCAGATAATACGGTTACTAATTCCTGCTCGTTTAATTTGTCACTCATTTTTTAAATTTCATCTCCCTACAATTATTACACATCATTTTAGCATATTTCGCGCTTTAACGCGTCATTACACGAAGTACAGCAAGCTTTTTTAACATATTTCATAACACCATAGTCTAAAAAACGTTCCACTTCAAGTAAGTTATTTAATAAAAACAGTTGTGAGGAACATTGACTTGTGCCAAAATATAAAAAAAGTGTTGGACCAAATTGAATACTAGAAAAGGCGGTTGAATTCATGAGCTCAGTATCTACCCAGCAATTAGACACAAACAGCAACAAGGCACATCGTTATATCGAAGACGTGTACGCACAGGTTGTTGCACGCAATCCTTTTGAGCCCGAATTCCATCAGGCTGTAAAGGAAATCCTCGAATCTTTGCTTCCGATCCTCGCTGCTGAACCTAAGTATCAGGAAAATGCCATTCTGGAAAGATTGGTCGAACCAGAACGTTTGATTATGTTCCGCGTACCTTGGACGGATGATCAAGGCAAAGTAAGAGTGAACCGTGGGTATCGTGTACAGTTCAGTAGTGCAATCGGGCCTTACAAAGGCGGACTTCGTTTTCACCCATCCGTTAATGCTAGTATCATCAAATTCCTCGGCTTCGAGCAAATCTTCAAAAACGCTCTTACCGGCCAACACATCGGCGGAGGTAAAGGTGGATCCGACTTTGATCCTAAAGGGAAATCCGAAGGCGAAATCATGCGTTTTGCACAAAGCTTCATGACTGAATTGCAAAATTACATCGGTCCTGACCAAGATGTTCCTGCAGGAGATATCGGTGTAGGTGGTCGTGAGATTGGCTACATGTACGGACAATACAAGCGGATCCGCGGAGGATATCCGGCTGGCGTATTGACTGGTAAAGGTATTGGTTACGGCGGAAGTCAGGCTCGGACAGAGGCTACTGGTTACGGAACAGTTTATTTCGTAAACGAGATGCTGAAAGCAAAAGGCCTTTCCTTTGAAGGAAGCCGCGTTGTTGTTTCCGGTTCTGGTAACGTAGCGATCTATGCGATTGAAAAAGCAGTTCAGCTAGGTGCAACAGTCGTAGCTTGTAGTGACTCCGCTGGATATATCTATGACGAAAACGGCATTAACCTCGAAACTGTCCGCCGCCTGAAAGAAGTGGAAAGAAAACGGATTAGCGAGTATGTGAATGAACACCCTAACGCTGTGTATACCGAAGACTCCACGCAAATTTGGACTATTCCTTGTGATATCGCCCTTCCGAGTGCTACTCAGAATGAGATTGATGAAACCATGGCATTGAAACTAATTGAGAACGGTGTTAAAGCAGTAGGCGAAGGTGCCAACATGCCATCCACCCTCGAAGCTATTCATCAGTTCCAACAAGCTGGAGTGCTATTCGCACCTGCCAAAGCTGCTAATGCTGGCGGCGTAGCTGTATCTGCGCTTGAAATGGCACAAAACAGCATGCGTATGTCTTGGAGCTTTGAAGAAGTTGATACGAAGCTGCATGAGATCATGGTTTCCATCTATCAACAATCTGTAGATGCATCCGAGCAGTATGGACAGTCCGGCAACCTCGTTGCAGGAGCGAACATCGCTGGATTCAAAAAAGTAGCCGATGCTATGTTGGCTGAAGGTGTAATCTAATCAAGCATAAACAAACGGCGTTGCAATCCTAAACGTCAGATATACGAAGTCCCCGTAACCGGTGAGTAAGCAGCCGGGTACGGGGACTTTTTTGTACAACTATGATTTCCAACCTGGGATTTGCCGCAAATCGCCATCCCATATAGAATACGTACTCTTCACAACCATATTAGAAGGCGAAGAAGCCGTGTGTATATAGCAGGAATCTATGCCTACCTTCAGAGCACCCTCAATATCCGTACGAGGATCATTTCCAATCATAATAGCTGAGCTCAAATCCGCTTCATATTTGTCGACTAAGTAGCTGTAAAATAGCGGATCAGGCTTACTCACCCCCGCTTCCGAAGAGATCGCAATGCCATCGAATAGATGTATGATTCCGAGCATAGTTAATTCTGCTTCAATGAAAGTCTTCTGCCCGTTGGAGAGCAGGAATACTTTTTTGCCATGTTCTCTTAACGTTTGTAGAATTTCAGCCACACCGTCATATAGAGAGATATGGACCATCGATAATGTCCGCAGCCATCTAACGGTTTCATATAACCATGCTTGATCCGGTTCACCGCCTAGTTGACGGGCCACAGACCGAAACACTTCCTCCATTACGAAATCCGGATACTCACAGCTCCGTGCGGCTTCACTTAGCTGAAGATCCCGCTCCTGTAGAAACCGTTCTTGCAGTTCTCCCCCTGATATAGAGAGTCCCTGGTATCCAAAATGGAGAGCCAGCCGTCCCCACACCTCAGAATGCTCCTCATCTGTCTTAATATCAATTAGCGTACCGTACAGATCGAAAATATAAGTCTGATACATCCCCGTCTTCCTTCCTATGGTTCACTTGGTAGTCTACCCCTTAGTCACATTCTCCGTTGCTGCCTGCCCCTCCTCCATTTTGTTCGATACCTTTTGATAAAGATAGGAGATGCCAAGCAGGCAAATTCCAAAGCTGGCATAAGCGATGATTTTACTTCCGGTATTTAGTAGTCCCAGATCGTATAGCAGCAGCTTACCTGTTGCCATTAATGTTAATCCAAGACCGAAGCGTCGGATGTACACATATCTTTTGCGGAAGCCGTACATGATGAACAGAACTGCTATTAATAGATAAACGAGACTAAATATTAATCCCGCATCACTCAATTGCAGCTGTACCCCTAGAAAAGCGGTGATGATTCCGAGTAGATACACTCCCATGAAGACAGGGTAAATCTCCATGCTTTTATACTCACGTTTAAGTACGGTGATCAGCAGATCACGTCCGCTAAACCATACGAAGATATTAAAGATGATAAGTACACTCAGCGCGATATAATCAGCCCCGGTATTACGTGCAATATCATTCTGCAGACTTGGCAGGCCCACTGTAATCACCAAGCAAATAGCATAACCTATCCCAAAGAGAAGTCTCACAAAATATTTAACGATGGTGTCATACAACACCTTCACCTTCGGCAATACATAGGCTAGAACAATAGTTAACAGAGCAGACAGCAGCAAATTATAGAAGGTTCTATGTGAGAAATCCTCCGGTACAGCCAGACGATACAGTCTTCTCGATTCATACAATCCATAGATCCAGAAATTCAATAACGCTGCGTATTTAAACCATAGGGCTAAGGTGATTTCGTATGGCTCACTGCGCTGCAGAGCATCCTTGCGGTTATGTTGAACGGCATACCATACGGCGATAATCAGCATGCCTGCAGTAATGAAGAAATATTTTAGCGGAAAATAAGCGTCTGCAGAATTCATCCATTCATTGGCTATATCTAACTGCATCGGTACATTTAGTCCGAAGAACACCACAAGGCACAGCGTCAAAATACCCCAGCCTGCCTTTTCCATCCCCTTAAACCGATTCAGATTACCAAACAAGGTAAGCACGACGCCTTCAATCAACCAGCCAATGGACCACCAAGCCGCTCCGAATTGGAAAGGAATCATTAGAATGCCGAAGGTCAACGAAGTAGCGTAGAACAGCAACATGCTTTCTTTTTCCTGTGGCATTAGCTTCTGGATTCCTCGTCCAAGCCCTAGATACAGCAGACAGAAGACCAGCGCCAGCGCACCGTTGTAATCCTTCAGCCCTGCATCCAGGAATAGAAGATACAAGGTGAGACAGCTAATAAACGTATTGCATCCTAATAGAGAGAAATCCCACCAAGACAGCTTGGAGCGATACTTGAACGGGTACCATAACGTAATGCCCAAATACATGGCAAAAGTCAGCACCGCATAAATCATATTCACTGCGTTGCTATCTGATAACGCTATTAATATCAGCATGGAAGGTGTATTAAATAAGTAACTGATATAATTGACAACGTTCCAACGTTTGCGGAAGGAGATCAATAGAATGAACAAGTTTAATAGAAACAAGTAACCCATCGCCACGTAAACCGCATTGCCCGAAAGACCGAATGCCCCCAAATAAGAGTATAGTGGCAAATACCCTCCGATTAAGCCCAAAGCACAAATACTTCGTGATTCATACCTTAGAGACAGAAGTACAGCAGTTAAAGTGATGAGTACGGATAAGGATAGCCCTACATAAATACTGATAATATCCAGTAAAAAATAGCTATAGAACACAGAGCCGTACAGCACTGAAATTCCGCCGCCAAGCAGCCCTAAAGCGAACGTCCCTTTACCTTTGCGATACAGCCACTCCCCGCCCCCTAACATCAGTAATCCTAATAGAAAAAAGGCGCTCCCCTTCATATAACCTGTGAACCAGTTGGAATAGGAATATCTGAATGCCGCTCCCACGGCCAAAATCAGCAGCAGGATCCCAAGTTTGTTAATCCAGCCAAGTCCAATCTTCATTTCGATCTGATTTTGTTTTCTTCGACGCTCCAATACTTCTTCACTGATCTCTTCTGAGGCAAAATCATGTAATCCGTTATCCATGCTAGCGTTCTGATGAATTTCGGATTCCCTCAGCTTTTGTCGCTGCGCTAGTACACGCTCATTCAACTCCGCCGACAACGCTCCAATCCGGCTGGATAGCTCTACTTTATCCTCCCCGAGCTGCCTCGCAGCTGTTTGGTACAGCTGCTGAATGCGACGCTTCGTCTCCATTTCAAAAGCCGTCAGCCGGTCTGTATGGGCAAGGCTTTTAGAGGCAAAATAAGTCTGCAGCTTCTGTCTCGACAAGCTAAGAATGCCAAGCTTCTCATTTAAGATTTGTTCCGTTAGTGTAATTTTTAGCTCGGTATTCTCTTCTTGAAGCTTCCCTACCTGAGTCTTTAACTCAACTAAAGCAAGCTTATGTTTCTCATGTTGCTTCTTCAAGTGTTCATTCTCATTGACCAGATCGTGACTTTCATATTCCGCAATCAGAGCTTCATATTCTTTAATAAGCCCGTCCTGCTGGACCTTCATAAATCTAAGTCGATCTTTGAATGACTCCATAGCGCCTCCTAATGTGAGCGATTGTTAATATTTCCATTTTACTACAAACGGAAAGGTCTCTTGCTCTTTTTATACAAAAAAACTGCAACATATTGGAGAGATGCCCCGTCTAGATAATAACAACACTAACAAATCAACTTAAAAAGGAGCTCACAACTATGAACAACACCTTAAAAACAAGTATGGTTCTCTTAACTTTGTCCCTAGCACTTTCAACAGGAGCAGCTTATGCCGCACCAACCACAACTTCTGCAAAAAATGATGCTACTCAAACCTCTGTTAACGCTAATCAAAAGACGTTTGCAATTGAAATCAACGGTTCCACTCTGAAGGAAACTGGCTTCCAGACTACAAATGGAAAAGAGCCTATGGTGCCACTTCGTTTGGTTAGTGAAGCACTCGGCTTCGAATTAACTTGGAATGGACAAACTAAATCCGTTGATCTTATCAATGGTGCTGTATTCACTACAGTAAAAGCCGGAGAAGATCGCTATAGCATCAATAAAATGAACACTACGCTTGGAACTGCACCACAATTGGTTAACTCCATTTTGTATGTTCCAGCTTCCTTTGTAAGTGAAATTATCCACCACAACATGACAGTGAAGGGAGATTCCATCGTGATCACTGATGCTAATCAGCAAGAGCACATGACCAAGACTGGCGTGATTACAGCTGTCAATAATGAGGGTAAATTCCAATCCGTTCAGATTCAAGGTGTTGGCACAGATGGCATCGTACTGAATGTAGGTGAAGATACGACTATCGAAATGGCAGACGGTACTAAGCTTGCACTGAAAGATCTTCAGATCGGTATGACCGTAAAAGCTGAGCATTCCATGATCATGACCATGAGCTTGCCGCCGCAAACTCCAACTTACAAAATCACTGTTCTAGATGAGCAGAAACAAAATGATCTTCTGGGCACTGCTGGTGCCATTGAGGAAGTTCAAAAAGACGATGAAGGAAACATCAGCATCACCGTTAAAGGCAATGGGCTTAGCGAACAATCACAAAAAGAAGTAGTCCTTCGCATTAGTAAAGATACTGTGCTAATGAACCCTGATGGCAAAGCTGTAAACAGCAGTGAGCTTGTAAAAGGTGCAAAAGTTATAGGATTCTACAGCCCTATGCTGACTAAGAGCCTGCCACCGATTGGCACTGCTGTTAAAGTCGTAGTAGATTCCGCTCAACAATAAGACTATATAAAAAGGGCCAGTTCTCAGATTAAGTGAACTGGCCTTTTTGACGATTCGATTGTATCTTGCTTTCTTATATTTTAACAAATACAAGTCTTCTTCTTCACACCAAGCTTTCCAGCCTGTTCAACCTTAGCAATATAGTCTACAGCGAGTGGTACTTTACATGCGGTTGGTCCCATATGCACTTGGACCTTTCCAATGCTTGCAGCAATCTGCGTGGCCTCATCATACAGTTCGGTTACGCTGCTGCCAGCAATAATTACAAACATATTCATCGTGTAACGAACTCGATTCCGTTCCTGATGAATGGTTGTTTGTATTTGCTGTAATAGCTCTCTGATCTCAGCGATGTCCAGCAGATCATCCGGCGTAACTGAAATGTAATTTCCATAAGTACTCCAGCCGCAAGTAGCCACCATTTCATCCGAGGAACGAATCCACTCTCTGGCGAGCTCCAATGCGAATGGACTCTCTGCGGCGACAGAGGCTACCGTATATTCCGCTAAAGCAGAGCAGTAAGCTGCCTCTACCCAGCTTTGAAGCTCTTCCTTCGTAAGCTTCTTGGGGTCAATTGTAAGTCCTGCTAAATACATCGCATCATAATTACCCGTCTGATACAATGCGCGAGCCAGACTTTGGTCTTTCTTGATATCCTTCACCAGCTTCTTCATGTCCCCAATTCTTACTCCGAATAATGGCTCCTTAGCACCATGTCGTATAAAGGTACGCTTTGTCTGCTCTGTACCCATTTCCTCAAGCTTACTCATCACTTCATTAATTGTCAGATTCATTAGGACACCCCTTCTTCTTCGTTGCTCAGCACGCAGATCTGGCTTCTCGATGTTCCCTAGCCCTTCACCGCTTCTCTTAAGACAGGTTCACGACCCAGCGTCACTCTATTCTTGCCCGTATTCTTAGAACGATATAACGCTTCATCTGCTTCTCGATATAAATCTTCAAAGGTCACTTCTCTACGCTCTGTAAAAGAAATGCCAATACTTGCGGTAAGGTGAACACTATCATATTCGTTCAAAATTATGGTGTAACCACTCATCGTCGTACGAAAATCTTCGGCTTCCTTCAGTGCTGCGCGTTTATCCTCAGCAAAAAAACATACGGCAAATTCCTCGCCGCCGACCCTTCCGGCAATGCCTTTATCTTGGTATACCTGAAGTATTTTATTCGAAAAGTCAACCAAAGCTTGATCTCCCGCCAGATGACCATAAGTATCATTAATTAATTTAAAATCATCGATGTCGAATAACAACAGTGCCAGTCCTAATCCGTCTGGAATCGTTTGATTTTGCACCATTTGCATAAAATGCCTGCGATTATAAAGTCCAGTCAAATCATCTACTGTAGCTTGATAGAGCAGTTCACGTTCATACCGCTTCTTTTCACTATGGTCACTAAAAACGATCAGCATCCCCTTGTTCTCTGTTGCCCGATGCTCCGTCGCAATCAAAGAAACGCCATAACAAATCTCTCTCATTCCAGTACATTCAATCTCAAACTGCCCTTCGGTTCTTTGGCTATAATGAGCGCTGATGTCCTCGTGATCCCTCATAAAAAGATCAATATCCTTCCCCATCCAGGTCTCATGCAATATCCCGGTAATCTCCAATAATATGGAGGTCGCAGCCTCATTTATACCAATGATTCTATCCTTCTGATCTGTTAGAACTACGCCGTCTTTCATATGCTCTAAGATTTTAATTTTAGTTAAAGGGTAGACCGTAGATTTGGGGTCAATGAACAGACACAAATAAGCCGCTATAATTGCGGGTAAATAAGTGAAGGCTGTAAAGCCTGTAAGCGTGATCTTCAAAAGAGGAAGTAAAAAAACGGAAACAACCGGAACAAGCAGCCCAGCCAGCAGCAGGAAAGAACGCCGCAAAAAGGCTCTCGGTCTATTGATCAAGGAAAGAGCCAGCAAGCAGACCGCATATAGACCAAAAAGCTGATCATAAGCAATAAAAGCCATGCTAAGGAGCGTAGGCTTTACAGTAATTCCACTAACACCCGCAACAGTGGCAATGCCCACTTCACTACGCATTAGATGATGATAGGTATCCGTAAAAATAAGCAGTATATCCAAAGCAATAGGAATCGAAAAAATAGCAAGCTTAATAGGTAGGCGTTCCGTGGATGGGGACAAATATTCTTTGACTACAGCATAAGTAAATAGCGCACTTAAAAAAAGCGGAGCCTGCTGCATATTCTTCCACCACAGCTTAGCCTGAAAAGAGGATGACATAATCTCCCCCGCCGTCGCAATAAACATGAGGCTAACCAGCAGCATTAAGATCCACAGATAGCGTCTTCCTGCCGACTTCCGATGTCGATAGGAGCTTATAGCCATGTAAAAGCTTAGAACACTGCCCATTAATAAGTAATACGGATATGCTTGAATCCACGGCATGCCATATTTCCCCTATTTTTCAAGTCGCTTCTATCATTATATCCTAATCGAACCTACAATTGAATCGACAAAAAACAGTAATTCTACGATTTGAACTTCACTCGATGAGAGAACATATACTTTCTGGCCAAATCCTTAAATGTTGTTTTATCTTGTTCTGACTGAAAATATCGCTTAGGGATAATCAGCGCTCTATTAGAAGACACAAAAAACACGAACAAGCTCATCGTTTCGCCTATTTTATGTATCTCCTCCCATTTCACTTGCCCGGAGCCCGCCTCGGATACGTACTTTATACCTTCGTCTGATATGGAATAGCTCTGAGGCTGCTGGGCTAAGCTGTCTGTAGCGAAAGCTTTTTTAGATTTTTTGACTAAACTTGATTTGGTCATATACCATAAAACAGCAGCAAGAATCACCGCAGTCCCAGCAAGGACTGAAATATTCGTAGTACTGTAATTCTTAGTAATTAACAGTAAAATCACAAAATAAGCAACCACACTGAAAGAGTTAAGTATAATTCGACTATTCAAGCTAAACCATAGGTTAAACTCCTGAACGTCCTCACTCTTAAGAACTGTATCTACTTTTATTTCATTTTCCATTACCGATCGCTCCCCTGCCACTATCGAAATTTATCAATTCCATTCATTTTAACATGTCTGAACACAAAAAAGGGACATCCCTGAAGCGATCGCTTCTAAATGGGTTGTCCCTTTTTAAGAATATAAGAATTTGCTGTCCGTAAGGATTCTTATTTCTTTTGTGCAAGACGTTGTTTGAACTTGTCAACACGGCCGCCTTGTTCTGTATCTCTTTGTTTACCAGTGTAAAACGGGTGGGATGCGGAACTTGCGTCCACGCGGATAACAGGATAAGTGTTACCATCTTCCCATTCCATTGTTTCATTGGATGATTTTGTAGATGCACTCAGGAATTTGAAGCCTACGCTTGCATCCATGAAAATAACCTTGTTGTACTTAGGATGTATGCCTTCTCTCATTCTGATCGTCCTCCTTCTGAACAAATTAGTGGAGCCTTTATGGTAAATTAACCAAATGATCTGTAGGTTTATATATAAGCATAACCTAATAAACGTAGGAAAATTCGTAAATCTTACGATTTAGACCACCACTCCATCATACGTGAAATCGACATATAAAGTCAACTAATATCCCATATTCCTTATATTCCCTCGAAGTCAAGCAGCTTATACATCATACTCCAGCTGTTTTTTAGCCTGAACAATGAAATCCAGCGGATTCTCAATAGTGCCCGATTGATACTCTACGGCACCGATTTTAAGACCGAGGCTGACTTTATACTTTTTGACAAATTCAGTGTCATTAAGCTCTTGAAGCTTCAATTTAATCCGATCAATCACAATCTTTGCTCCATCGCTATCAGTGAACAGCAGCAGGCCCCATGTTGCGTCATCTTTGTCTAGTAAATACAGTGCATCATTGGTACGAATGCTCGCCTGACTGAGCTGAGACACGTCGTGAATAGCCTCAGCCAGCTTATCTTCGGGAATGATACGTCTAATCTCATTCCAGTATTTCACTTTCACTACAAGCAGTGTGAGTGGAATCTGATATCGAGTCGAAATGCCTGTAAATAAGGTGGCATCCTTCTGAAAAGAAATGCTGTTTCGCAGATCTGTGTTCTCGTCGATGATAGCCATATTGGCAGTCTTTTTCTCCAAACGTTGATTCTCAGCCTGTAGCTCTCGGTTGCTTAATGTAAATATCCATAGCACCACCGTTAACAATGGGGTCATAATTAGCCAGAAGTACGTGTTCATTCCAATGGTTTCACCCAGAGATATCGTCTGATACATGGTGTAGAATCCGTAAGCAAATATAAACACTAGATTCAAGACTAACCCTGCGGTCACCGTAGTAAAGTACGTAACGATCGCCAGAATAAAAGCTACATTTAAAATGATAATATTCTGGATATAATCATCGGGTGCCCCTGAAATAAAGACAATACAAATATATAGAAGCACCAGGAACGATAAGAGCGCAATATCTGAAATTAAACCGCTGCGATTACGTCTCACGCTTATCACCACGTTTCTTCATATGTTTACGAAGCAGCAGGATCAGCGATAGAATCACCAGCGTCAGCACTAGTACAATTACGATAATGAAGCTCAGTACGTCTGTCCGTTCCGCTATTTTCTTAACCACGGAATCCTCTGCTGCTCCAGTAATGATCTTGAAACGGTGCGCGTTGACATTACCGTCTTTATCCACGATAACCCCATCGCCAAACACCTTCCATTTGTCCCGCTCTGTTGCGATCAGCTTCGTCGCCAAGTAGTACTCTTCAGAGTCAACTGCCGTAACAGCAAGCAACCCTCGTCCAGCCTCAAATGGTGATTCAATCAACTGCAATGTTCCGATTTGCGCTCCATATTGCTCTTCAATACTCATCTTCTCGTTGGAACGGATCGCTGATCCGCTCCCGTTATATTGAAAATAGAGCTTATCATTATGATCACGGATAATCTTATTATTCTTGTACGCGCCTATCGCGATGATATTATTATTCTTCAAATGATCTGCGCTAACGCTATCCGTGTAGAACTGAATGTTCCCTGTATTACCGCTTGCGTATTTTCCAAGCAGATTAAACACATTAGATAAACTCAGATATGCATAATCATCCATTTCTTGTGGCAGAACAACTGCCACTTGATTGTAAATGCCGTCACGTATGAAAGGATACGGATAGTTATTAAACAAGAGCTCCGTCCGATCTTTAGTATTAAGACGCATTACAGAATCCTTACTGATATAAGCCCACGGCGTTTGATCCTTATCCAGGGTACACCCGGCACCCTTCAGCTCCAAATCAAAAGCTACTGTCACCGTAAAATTACCGGAAATATTCAAGTTTTGAGGAACTGGAAGCTCCAGCTTATCGCCATTCGCCAGCTCTTTGGTCAGCTTCTTGCTGCCAATGGGTGTGTTGTTGATGCTGACCGTCATTAATGAACGGTCGAAATCTAAATTCTGTGCATAACGGAAATCGAATCTGATTCTGCCTGAATCTGCAATCGAGCGGTTAGAGGGCAGTGAAACAAAGTAGGTCTGCTCCTGATGACGTGCCCCAGTGAGTTTATCACCCGTTTCTGTAAACGTAATATTGGAGCTAATCGAAAGGGGTGGTGCAGATACTTCTGTAGCATCATCGACCACCTTTAAATCACTGCTGATTTGACCCAATAACTCTTGATTCGCAACAAAACGGCCTGCTTTAATCAGTAAGTTCTCATCCTTCGAGGTTACGACTAGTGTGGGCTGAGTATCCTTATTCACTAACTGCAGTAATGCATGTGTACTTAAATCTTCAGAGGTGCTTAGCTGAGCCTTTAGCGCATTTGGTACTCGGTCATACATAGCTACCAGCACAACCGCAGCTTTATTCTTCACCGCATCTGACCGGTAGGGAAGCATTGGAATCGTTCTATTGTCCAATGTATTCCCCTTCACAAGCCCGGAGAGCGCATAAGTAGCCGACTCCAATTCTGCCCCTGTGCTTTTATCCGGTACGGTCAGAATACTCTGATTCTTCGTTAAGGTATCTATTCCAGAGAAACGATCGCTAAAGTCACTGATCCCACCAGTCAAAGGCTTTGGCGTATACAATACGTTAATGCTGGATGTATTAAACAGACGAAGCCAATTATCATAATCATAATCGACAGTACAAGATAACTCATCTGTATTGCTCGACTGTAAATAGCCCTGAATACCAAGCGTATTGGTCCCCTTTTTCAGAAGCTCTTTGGGGGCTTGAAGGACCAGCTGTTGTTCACCGTTGTTCTTTAGAGAGGGTCTAAATGTATAGAATGGGCTGCCATTTAGCGTTAAGGTAACGCTAGAAATCTGCTCCTTGGTAATTTGCGAAATTTGAAAGTGCAGGTTAATTCTGATCTCATCCACATTCCAATAATCCATAACCTCAAAATATTGCTGCTTAGTACTCGAACCCTTTAGCGCAGTATCCGTCCCCGTGAAAGAGGTTGTGTATGTTAATCTTGTATCCTTAGGCGGGGCCTCGGCGGCTGCAATATTCATTTGAATTAGAAAAAGAGAGAGGCAGGTCAACAGTATAACCATTTGTTTTTTCATCATCATGTTCTGTTTCTCCTGTGATCACATATTTCTCATATTACTTCTTTGTTCGTTATTAATAGCGCTCAGTCTTATACCACTTTGCTTCTCTTTTGAAGATGAGGTCTTTGGCATAAAGATATAATCCGTAAGCAGCGACAACCATCCACAGCTGACAATAGGAGATGTACATCAACATTACGATCCATAAATTGGACAAGCTCATCTCGCCCTTCTCTGTCGTCAACGTTATAAAAGTACCTACAACGAACAGAATAATGGCGAGCAACCATAGAAAGTTACTAAGCCCAGCAATAGTAGTATGTACATAGCCCAAAGCATGCAGGATGAGCAGCACATCGGAGGTGATTAACGACAGCAGCAATAAGAAGTAAATGGCTAGAAAGTAAAGAATATCGAATCGGACTTTAGCAGCGGATTTATCGAAAAGCAGGGGGATATTTTTGACAATGACATAGATATTGCCCTTGGCCCAGCGCGTTCGCTGCTTGAACCAGACTTTTAAGGTCTGAGGCTCCTGCTCCCAGGTGACGGATTTCGGCTGGAACTTGATCCGATAACCCATCATATAAATTCTGAAGCTGATTTCTGTATCCTCGGCTATTGCTTTAACATCCCAGCCGCCGATACTTTCTACAATAGACCTGCGCATAATAAAATTAGTGCCGGGGATGGTGCATAGCTTGAACAACTTCCAGCGTCCTGCTTGCGCCATCCATTGAAAAGATAACGTCTCAATATTAATAAACCGGGTAAGTAGGCTTGCATTACGGTTACGGGTTCTAAATTTACCAATTACCGCTCCGAGGCTAGAATCATTCATGATCTCAGCAACCAGATAACGTAGAGCCGTTTTTTCCGGAGTGTTGTCTGCATCATAAATCGCAATTAACTGCCCTTTGCAATGAGTGAAGCCTATATTCAGCGCATTCGATTTGCCTTTGCCACCCGTAATCGAATCTGTATTAATAACGATCAGCTGGCGACCCGGATTTCGATTTTGGATACCCGCCAGTAGTTCAGCACTGTTATCAGAAGAATTATCATTAATCACAATAATCTCATATCGATCTTCCGGATAATCAAGCGCTAGCAGAGACTCCACTGTCTTACAGATTACTACCCCCTCATTGTGAGCAGGAACCATAATTGAAACCAAAGGATATTGGCCCGCTATCTCTGGTATTTCCTCATTTTCAGATTTAATGTAATATAAATAGCCTGCGATAATGAGGGTCACATTTACCAGCAGCAGAGACCAGATACAGATCACTGCAATCACCATCAGTATGTCTGAAATCGTCATAGGATCCTCCAAATCACGATTAGTTGTCTCATTTCAAATACTTTTTCCTATACATTCGGTATCCGATGATCATTAATCCGCCAAATAGCAGCAGAGAGATCATTATGGCAACTATAAAGAATTGATTCTGTATATTAAAAAGCGTAGTAAAGCTCTTCTTCTGCTCTTCTGTATATCGATAATCGCTATCCACCGTTTCTGGCGTATAGTTTAGACTTAAGGGCTGTCCATTAATAGATATCGTCCCTTCTGATGAAGTGATCGTATTGACGTCAGTAACAACCTGATGCCTCTCTTGCTTATAATCTGCAAAAGAAACCCAGTATTGTTCCAACGTCTTCAGCAGTTCCTCAAGCTCTTCCTTATCCTTAGGCATATCTACAGTGATTACCGTATCCATCGGCAGTTCTGGCACAACATTATTGGATGTCTGCAGACCCTGCAAAAAATCAACCGGCACACTATACAAAGAGGATGGAAAGGACTTAGAGGTGTCGCTCTGCTCCATATAGTCAACATTTTCATCCGGATACAGTATCACGGAATCGAAAAACCCCATCCCCGCCTCCGAGTATTCCTTGTCATACGCCCAGTGCATCTGTGCTCCGATTCCAAGCGGCCCAATTTTGTTGTGCACCAGCAGATTAATGAACGCGTTCATCTTCGCTTGAAGTGAATGATCCATATTACTAGTACTCGTTGAATGCATCGCAACAGGGGCATTGACCAGAATGCTGCCATTATTCGATTGCACTCTTTTGATAGCTACCAAATAACGCTGCATGGCCGGATAATCGGTATTGCTGAACACGGGTCGTATACTTGCGAGAAAAGGAATCCCCACTTGATACAGCCGCTCCGCAGTCTCTGTCAGCAGTTCCAGATCAGAGAAGGGATAGATTTCCTTGATCGCAAAATACACTTTAGGCGTTGACGTGATATGAAGCCAGTCTTTCAGAACATACGCCATTGCCAACGCACTGACATTCCCTTGTTCAAAATACGGAACATACGCGTCATCCCCTTTACTCACAGCATAGGGTGCTTGCAGGCCATCTTCCTGGAAGGATAGCTTTCCGAGTGACTCTGTCCCCTGACTCCCGGCAATATAGAGCATATCCTGTACCTGAATTGGAATTTCCGAAAACTGCCCGATCTGGAGATCCGCATTCCCGTCATATATCACATCAGTGGTTAACTGTAGCTTCTTTTTCAGCGAGGCTGGAGGGCTGTATCCGATATGTAAATACTGTCCCTGATAATGCTCCCAATCCTCTACATAAAATTTATTAGTAATCAAAATATCCGCTGCGTTACGGACCATGATCACTTTGGAGTAATGATCCAGCATCCCTTGTTCATATTGATCCAGACCCTTAAGCGTTACCCTGATAGAATAGGACGCCAGCAGTCGCTGAAGTTCAGTCACGTTACCTTCCTTCGTTGTACCCTTAGCCAGGCTGTCATAGAGCAGTAGAACCTGCTGTGGCATAGCAGCAGATTGAACAGGTGTAACGGGAACCAGCAGGGCTGTCAGGGTCAACGTCAGTAGCAATATACCGTTTAAGACTCCTCTGATGCTCACACACTCACATCCTTTTGAGGCTTTGTATACGGGCTAGAAGGGATGTTCTTGCTAACCTGCTTAACCTGATTGCTGTTTTTAGAAACTCTGCGCCCAATCACACTGGATAGGGTCAGAAAAGTGACTAAATCAAAGGATAATGTAAATAAGAACTCATGCTTGGAAATATCGGCATCGCCTGCCCCGATAATCGATACAAAAATACCTGAAAGCCCAATGCCAATAGAAGCGACTATCAATACCAATCGCTGCATACCTCTGAAATCACGGGACTTGATCGCTTTTACAAAGGAAGGCATATAGAGACCGATAACAAGCATCATCCACAGGAAAATAAATCCAAATGTTCGCGGGGCCAGCGTTAATTTCAGTTGACTATATCCGGTGAAAAAGTGGCTCTGTGCCCGAAATTCCTTTCCGACGGATTGCTCGTAGTTCCCCATGGCTGCTGGTTTGATTGAGAATGCACTTTGAGCGGCCACATTAAGAATCGAGTTAAGCTGGTCCGGATTCGTTAAATAATATTTAAGAATGGATACAAATCCATACCGACTGTAGAAATTCTCTTCGAGAAGTGGTGAATTTACGTCTATGGTCACGTACTTCTCATAATGAATGCTGTTCTTCAGAATGGCGTATTGCTCATCCATCCCTAACGCTTTTAAAGCAGCCTCTGGATCTGGTGATTCCTTCAGCACCCCTCGGGTCATAGCATGGAATTGGTTAATGTTTACGAACTCGTTTGAAATATTCAAATACGTGAACACACCTGCGAACAGCATCAGAGCAAGAGACGCCATCGTAAGGATGCGGAAGATCTTATCTCTGCGAATCCAGAGAAGTGAACAGCCCAGTAGAGCAATGATCATACCCACTGGAGCATTCTGCTGCTTAGAAGTAGTCAGGATCAACGTACTAATTACGAATAAGGCCAGCATCGCGTAGTCATTGAATCTTTTTTGATATAACATCAGCCATGAAGCGAACATGAAGATCATCGTGATCATCACAACGCTTTCGCCGTAAAAGGAGTTAAAATAAGCCGTATAACCGGTATCTCCGAATATAAAAATAGCAATACCTGCAATGATGAATCCCTGTTTTCGGGACATCTTCCATGTAATAGCCTCTATTAATAAGTAAATTGCGATTACATATAGAATCGTATAAATCGCCGCTTGAAAGCGGATGTCGAATACCTCACTACTGAAGAACAACTTGTTAAGTCCTATAGCCAGCTTGATAAATAAGGACTGAGAGGAAAATAACATTGCACCATTCTCATTAAAATATTGAAAGATCCCGTATTGCTTCACAAAATAACCAAAGTACTGACTATCATAATCCGGCAGATTGAAATAGAGTCCATTACTATAAATGCTACGGAAAAAGTCACCGTTATCCGCCATTCCGACATACGGAGCTGTGAACAACGCGATGACGGTAATAAGCAGCACTCCAAATGCAGCAAGAAATGCAGGAGAAACCGAAAAATTAGCAAGTGTTATGCTTCGCCTTAGAGGTGTTTTCACCGTGTTGTCCATCATGCAGGTTCACCTTCAATACATTAGGTTTAAGTTAATAGACATAGGCCAATAGTGCCATCAAGTTGTCAAAAGAGTAGGCTTGGCCGCTAGCCACATCGCCGAATCCTCCGTATAATGGGCTACCCACATCTGTTACTCTGAACTCGTTCATTCTTTCAATACTTTTATGGTAGAGCGATTCATCGCCGATTTCTGCGCCAATCATAGCTGTTATGGCATAAATGGCTGTAGAACGGATATCATTCAGCGGCTTACCTTCTCTCGAATATTGCCCATACAACGTTCCAGCTTCGACCTGTTGCTTGATAAAATCAATGCTGGTGGATTTCTCCTGTTCTACCTCTGTTAAGGCTAGAATGGATAAAAGCGACTCTACTGTATTGATGTTTTCTGAACTATATTTTCCGGTCTCATAATTAAACCGTGTCTCATAAAAGGGGAATTCATCCGATAAATATCCGTTTTCCAATATTACGTTCATATCATTCGTCAGCTTCTTGCTAAATTGGCTAGGAATCGACAATTTTCGCAAAGTGCCCAAATTAATATAACACAAAGTGACGAATGTGTTTGTTGAAGAATATTCCATATCGTAGAAATCATAAAGCTTCTCATTTTTTACATTATAATCGTAAAATCTTTCGCCATATTTATCCGCTTCAGCTGTATATTGCGTATCACTAAACTTTTCGCCCGCCTCATAAAGAGCTCGAATTATGCGCAAATCATCTACGGCAGCATTCAAGGGGTATAGCTTCTGCTGTTTGGGACTGTAACGGTAGCTGAAACCGCTGTTCATATCAAAGGTTTGCTTAGCTAGTTGCCATTGTTCCGCAAATCTCTCTTGTTGGCCGCTACGCACAGCTGCCAGCATCTGGAGAGATGCCGATTCACTTAGAACCTCGTGTCCACTCGCCACTTCCGCCGACTGATCTGTTTCAATAATATTAGTATATACACCGTACTCGCCTGTGAGCTTCGAGGTAATGAACTGCTCTAAGTTAGCTACTTCCTGGGTCTGGGTTACCGTAGTATCATTGTCTGAATCTGCTGGAGCTGGAGAATTGTTATGAACACTATTAGTCGGATTTGGTGCTGCCGTTTTTTCGCATGCCGTTAACCCGATAACGCCTGCAAATATCGCTAGTGCAGCAATGATTACTTTCCTCAAGTGATCACCTCCTCTTAATATTCTCCTATACTGCTTACTGTCTAGTATTATCTATAACGGTAATATACAACAAAATGTTAAATCAAACTGTGAGCGTTATGTATCTATCCTTGGACAAAAAAAGAGATATCCTTACGCCTTTGGCGAGCGGGATATCCCCTCTGTATCAGTTATTTATTCATTCATACGTTCCCAAAAACGATGGGCAGTAATTGCCGCGACAAGGCTGGCAGCGAACACCTCTCCGCCATCTCCAATGATTACACCCGGACTGCTTCTATGCTGGGCCGTTTCAAGTAGTTTAGCATTTTCAGTAGTCACCGCGATGGGCTTAAAGTGAGAATAGGCTTGGTTCAGGAATTGCGCTGTATCTTTATGGAATTTCTTATGTTCCGAATTTCCACCAGCTGCATAAATTGCATCAAAGAGCACCGAATCTGTCGTGGATAAGGTATGAATGACTTCAAGCTCTGTCCCCTTCGAGCCTTTAATAAATCCAAGCTTATCACTGATTATCTCCGGCTGGATCCCGGCTCTCATAAGCGTATCCAGAACAGGCATCACCAAGTCTTCATCAAATCTGCCGCCTATAATCACACCTATTTTACGTGTGTTTGGGTGCTTCTTCGTATTTGCCTGACTTAGTGCCGGGGAGATTTGAGCCACCTCGGAACCGCCTGTTATCGGAGGCGTCGCCCCAATAGCTTCTGCTACAGGCACAGCAAGCTCTAACGTAACGTTCGCGAGCATATCTACAACCTGCTGCCGGACAGACTTACTCTTTACCTTCCCGAGCTCGAATGAATAGGCTTCAATAATATGCGTTTTTTCTGGAGCACTCATGCTGTTCCAGAACAGCTTAGCTTGTGAAAAATGGTCTTCAAAGCTTTTGCTCCGGCTACGCACCTTACGGCCCTCAACCTTCTCCTGATAATGTACATAACCACCTTCAGCCTCTGTTGCAGGTGCAGGCGTATTGTTAGCAAGCGAATTATTATGATAGCTCACTGAACCCTGATTAATCGTCTGCCGTCCATACCCGTCACGCTGATTGTTGTGGAAAGGACATACCGGTCTATTGATCGGCAGCTCATGGAAGTTCGGACCGCCAAGCCGAATCAGCTGAGTATCCGTATAAGAGAACAATCTGCCCTGAAGCAGTGGATCATTGGTGAAATCGATGCCTGGCACCACATGTCCAGGGTGGAAAGCTACCTGCTCCGTTTCGGCGAAGACATTATCCACGTTGCGGTTCAAGGTCATTTTCCCAACAATCTGTACAGGTACATCTTCCTCTGGCCATAGCTTTGTAGGATCCAGCACGTCAAAATCAAACTTAAATTCATCTTCTTCACTTAGAAGCTGAATGCCCAATTCGTATTCCGGAAAGTTGCCAGCTTCAATCGATTCCCATAAATCACGGCGATGAAAGTCAGGGTCCACACCTGATATTTTCTGAGCTTCGTCCCACACCAAAGAGTGTACACCGAGCACCGGTTTCCAGTGAAATTTAACAAAATGGGCTTTTCCTTGCTCATTAATCAACCTGAAAGTATGCACCCCAAACCCTTCCATCATTCTGAAGCTACGTGGAATAGCACGGTCCGACATCAGCCACATTGCCATATGGGCCGATTCTTGGTTATTAGCTATGAAATCCCAAAAGGTATCGTGAGCCGATGCCGCCTGAGGCATTTCATTGTGCGGCTCAGGCTTAAGCGCATGTACTAAATCTGGGAATTTGATTGCATCCTGGATAAAAAAGACGGGCATATTATTTCCTACTAAATCGTAATTCCCTTCCTCAGTATAGAATTTGGTAGAGAATCCGCGGGCATCCCGCACTGTCTCAGCTGATCCCCGTGATCCCGCTACCGTCGAGAATCGGACAAACACCGGTGTCTTCACGGAAGGATCTTGAAGGAATTTCGCCTTCGTATATTCTTTCAGTGATTTATATACTTCAAACTCACCATGAGCAGCAAATCCACGTGCATGCACAATTCTCTCAGGGATTCGCTCATGATCGAAATGCGTCATTTTTTCCCGGAAATGAAAGTCTTCCAGTAAGGTTGGGCCCCGATCACCCGCCTTTAAGGAGAACTCGTCCTCTGATACTTTTAAACCCTGGTTCGTTGTTAAGGTGTGACCTTCATCCTTACTGCGAAACTGTTCCAGTTGCTCATTCTTGCTGTTTCCGTTCACTTTTTGATGTTCACTCATTAACAATGGCTCCTTCCGAAGGTAAAGTAAATATTGTCATGTATCTCTTACCCTTAAGGAAAGATTGGCAAACAAAAAAAGGTCGTATCTAGCACCCACTTGGCACTAAACACGACCTTCTCTCAATGAATCAGCTTATTTCCTATTTTTGTACTTCTTATTTCACATCGTCGCTAAGAGATCTAAGCCATTTCTCGCTTCCATCTCCATTACGAACCGCTTCATGAGAGAACGTAGCTTCCTGTACATCACCGAAGCCCCAATGGTCCTCTGCAACATCCGGGAATAGCGGTGCCAAACCTTTCAACGGTCCGCGATACAGCATACGATTAATCAGGGTTACCGCTTCGACACGAGTGATTGCATTCTTCGGCTTGAAGGTTCCATCCGGATAACCCGTTAGAAACTTTCCGTTATACAATGCTTCAATCGCATTGCCTGACCAATGACCAGAAGTATCCGTGAAATGTGTCACCGCCGGTGCGCCTGTCTCAAGTTTCAGGAAACGAGCCATAACCGAAGCTAACTCTCCTCTGGTTACAGGTGCGTCCGGACGGAACAACCCGCTCGGATCTCCTGTGAAATACCCGTTCTTCACAGCAATGCGGATATAATTGGTTGCCCAATGCCCTGCACGGATATCGCTGTAAGGAAGAGCATAAGTAATAGTCTCATTCTCCGTTAGTCTAGCCACAATTGCAGCCAGTTCTGCCCGTGTTAGAGAGCCATTTAGCTTAAACTCCTTATCCGGGTATCCTAAAATATAACGGTAATGCTTCAGTTCTCCAAAACGATCGGAGTAGATATTTACCTTCACCAATGCCTTAGCAGAGGATTGCCCGGAGGTAAACTCTCCCGGTACCGTTAAGGCGACCTCTGCAGCATCGATCAATGGCCACTTTACAACAGGAGTAAAGCTACCGCCCTTGCCCACACCTACGTTCGTTACTTTCCATATGATTACGTTACCCGTAACCGTTCCGCCAGCAGCATCTACAACAACTACCCCATCAGGAAGAGTAATCTTTACCTCACCTGTTGCCGATACAGCGGACGAATCGTTCTTGTAAACTACTGTAATCGGTGACTGCTCATTTTCCTTCACTGTGTTCTTCTCTACAGAGAGAGTAAGTGCTACTTTTACGGCCAGATCAATCGAAGTCGATGGAGTAGCACCAGAAGTGTTAGGCACTGGCTGAAGCTGTACATCATGCCGCACAATATCCGTCCCCACAGAAAGAACAGGACTCTTATAATTAATATATCCCTCATTCGTCACCATTAAGTAATAATCCGTATCTGGATAGACCATGTAAGCATAGAAACCATTACTATCGCTCAACTGCTTCGGACTCGCATTATCATTCGGTGCAAATCCTGCAATTACAGGCAATGTAACCTCCCCATTCGGAGTCAAACCTTTACTAGCATTCCGTGGAGTATCCGCGTAATGCAGCATCACTTTTGCACCCTCAATGACATGACCTGTTACAGCGTCAGTGATCGTACCATAAGGATCAACCAGAGACTGTGAAATATTCAATTCACCAGCGGCAGTTACAGCTACTGTATTACGGCTGACTACAATAGATTTTCCAGATTCCAGTTCATAGCGCACTTCAAGCTCATACTGACCTACAGCAAGGCCCTCTGCATTAAATACGCCCTGCGCCTGTAGTGGGAAAGCCTTAGGTTTACCATTCTCCGATACATAGCTGCCATCTTGCTGTTTTAAAAATACACTAGCATGTCCAAGCCATTCGGAGTTCAGCAAGGAAGATTGACCGTTCGTCTGTTTGAAGAGCACCAGACCTGTCAGCGTCTTCTCCGATTCGAAGTTCTCGTCTCCTGAACCCGTTACTTGTCCCACTTTTGCATACTGTTTATACGTAACTTCCGTAGGTATACCGCCCACGTCAACCGTTTGTGTAATCTCCAGCTCATATTTGGCATCGCCTTTAGGCACGACTAGATAATACGCACCCTTCTCATCGGTCACGATATTCTCAATGAAGTCCACACCAGGCTCAATTTTGCCATCACCGTTCAAATCAAGGGTAGCTCGTACTTGAGCACTTGCTACAGGAGTGTTAGATCCCCCCGTTGTAATAAAGCCCTGAATCGAAGCTGGCAAGAATGTAATAGTAATCTCGCTCTTAGCTAATAGACCATACTCGGCATTGTTCACATTAGCCTGAACAGGTATATTCTGCTCGCTAACCCCTGTGATTTGTGCAGAATGGTAAGTTACCTTCGCAATACCGTTGTCATCGGTCACTGCGCGATCACTACCTACAAATCCGCCAACAGCTGCAGTAAAGACCACTTCAATCCCCTTGATTGGGTTTCCATTACTGTCTTTGAGGACGGCAGTCAACTCTGTTGTAGCCTTACCGTCACCCAAAATGCGTTCTGGATTTGCACTCAGTATCAACTCCGTTTGAACCACCTGATAGTTGTTGTCTATCAGCTTATCCGCCCCTTCACCAGCTAACGGAGCATCACCTGCACCCCAAGCGCTAAATGAAGCTGCATAGCTATTCGCTGGGGTATTCAAAGGCAATACAAACGTGGTGTATTCCCATTGCTTAAATCCGTCAGTCTCGTAAGTAAGCGGATTAGCTAAAGTCAAAGTCACGGAAGTATCAGCAACATTCGCCGTTACCTTCTCAGCCGCAAGCGAGCTCACTGCCGACAGTTTAAGCGGTTGACCTGGTATCGCTTTTACGATAGTTGGATCTCCTTGTTTCTTATTACCAACCCATCCATTCAGTGCTTTATGAAGTTCAATCTTCACGGTTGCTTCAACAGGACTTGTTTGTCCGTCAGCATCGGTCACAACATAAGTGAAGCTGTCTTTACCCGAAATGAAATCAGAGTTTGGCGTGTAAATCCATGTATCCCCTGCCGGATTGCCTGGATCAGCAGGTGTTAATGTTCCCTTCAGTGGAGGTGTAGCAATGCCGTACGTAAGACCTGTAACCGTTTCGCGGTCAGTCCCCTTCAGTACAACAGTAAGGGAAAGCACACCCTCGTTTCCTTCTACGCTCAGTGCATTAGCCACCGGCAGTCCATTATAAGTAATGATGACCTCGGCAAGATTCTCAGAGTATACCTGACCATCATACCCTTCCCACTTGAATTTCACTTCTGTACCTTCAGCCAGTTTAGTATCTGGAACAAAGGTAAGACTGCCCAGATCAGCTTTACTCAGAACCGCTGGAATACCTGGCTCAAGATAGACTGCTTCTGTCACCGTATTGTTATAATACAACTGCCCATTAGCAGCAAAGTCTGCTGGAAGAGTGATCCTTACCGTGCTCAGATTACTATTATCATCCTTATAGACATTTGCGAAATCATCTGTTGTAAAAGGAATAGCAGCTCCATGAGCACCTGTCTTATGAATATCTGCGACTACTGGTGGCGCATTGATGGTGATTGTAACATTCTTACTTTCCTTCGCGTATTGCTTGCCATCTGTGCCATTCCATTGGAAAGCCACTGTACCCGTGGTCTCCGCTGTCGGAATAAAGGACAGACTGGCCAGATCTGCCGCGCTGATCTCAACTCCCGGAGTCACCGTCTGTTCAGGTCCATTACCTACACGGTAAACAAGCTTACCTTGACCTTCCGCTGGAACAGTAATGATCTTGACCTTAGTAAGCGGATCGTTTTTGCTGTTTACGAATTTATCCGTGAAGTCTTTGGCAATAAAAGGAACAATATTTCCTTTCTGACTCGACTTCTCAATATGACCCACTGTTGGTGCTGCCGTTGCTGTAAGCGTAACTACAGCATCCACCGCCCCGTATTTCGAGCCATCATACCCATTCCATTTAAAATCAATATTCCCAGTAAAACCGGTAGTCACTGGAACAAAGGTTAATTGCCCAAGATCATTCACCGAAATTTCATCACCGGCTTTTACTGCCGTTTCATTTAATACTAATTGGCCTTTTTCAGCATCCGGCAGTGTAACAATCCTTACCTTCTGCAGCTTAGAACCATAGGCATTACCATTAATTTGATAGTATTTGCCGGAAAATTCATTGGCATTAAAGGCTGTTGGCTCATATTGCAACCCTGCCTTGGTAATATCCTTCGCCACCGGATCGAAGGTTGAAAAAGTATAAATATGCTGAGCTTCGCCCGGATTTGTATATTTTTCTCCGCTAGTTCCACCTCCACGGTCATCAAAGAGAATCACATTTACCGTGTATTCTTTAGACGGACTAAACGTACTGTCCGTAAATTCAGTTTTCCAAGTCTGCTCTTGTCCAGCAGTTGGCTCTTCAAACAGCTTTTTATCGAGCCCTACGTTCTTATCGATTAACTCGCCGTCAAACTCTCTCTTCTCAACAACGCTTACTTCCATGGAATAATCTTTACCCGGTAGCTTAGGAATAAAGCTGGTATCCAGAGTGATCTTTCCATTCTCTACCTTAATCCCTACATTTTCGATCTCTCCGGTCTGCCGTTCACCACCATCAATAACAAGCTGGGCCCAATCCACCTTCATGGTCCAGTTTGTATTAGGGACCACTGAATCCCGGCTCTCTTTATCATTAAAATAATGATGAATCGACAAGCCCACATAATTATCGCCTAGGCCAATTTTGCCAAGATCCTCTTTTTTGAAAGGCAATACCGTTGTATTCCATTTCGAATCTTGCCCTGAAAGCGTTCCTAAATAAGCGCTTTGAGTTATCTCTTTTAGATAACCCTGTCCACCAGTACCTACACCGGAAGCGGCGACAGATGTTTTCCATTTACCAGAAGTTTGCCAAGCTGTATAAGGGTTTACAAGTGCAATATCAGCAGGATTTTTGGAGAAATATACTCTATCCCATTCACCATTTGAACCCGTTTTTGTTAGTGATGCGATCTCATCCACATCGTAAGCCCGAATCAGCATATTAGCGCTCTGCGTCGGAAGCTTAGCAACATCCTTGATCTTAAACTCAATCGGATACTTACTATAGTTATCCGCGGTTGTTTTGTTCTGATTCTTAATATCCACGTCCATGTCACCATCGGCTGCTTCCGTGCCTAACGGACCCCCACCCCAATTATCGGTGTCCGTAAAATAAGTTTTACCAGATGATGCATCGGCAGCTTGTACTATGCCGAAAGTCTGTAGCATTGGGCCTGCCAACAGCACTACAGACAACAAAATACCAACTATTTTCTTAAATATTTTTCCATCCATTCTGTATTTATCCTCCCTAGTATAGTTCTTAGGACATAATAAACCATAATAAGGAGGGTATCTGAACAAAATCTGAACAGAAAACAATTTTAACAGTGAAATAAGTCACATTTTATCAAAAAAGGCGGAATCCCGCGAAGCCTCAGCTTCCGAAAATCCGCCTAATCCGTTTATTTCTGGTCTAACCCTTAATCCTACGATACGTCTCTTCATCGGAAACAACATACAGTCTAGCATCCTCGGGAATAGCCTGATCCAGCTTTCGATTGATACTTAGATCGCTACGATCCGCTAATAAGGTTGCACCTTGCAAGAGCAGGTTCTGAAACGCGTCCCCATAAGTCTTCCACGAAGTATTCACTGGAATCTCATAAATATCATCACCATATTTACGGCTCAGCAGCTGCGTTATCACCTCAGAGTTGCCCTCTTGGAGCGCAGAACGAACAGCCAGTCTAGAGATGGCATCATGTGAAAGCACGAACTCGTTTACCTTGACATGCCTGAAATTCTGTATATTCTTCTCTTGCATTATTTCTACAGTCGTATGTACTTGTGGTGCAATTCGCTCAATACTAGAGGCAATTAACAAAGATTTGCCGTCGATCAGCGATGCTTCATCAATCCTTGTGTCCCCGAACACAATGGCTGCTCTTGCTTCATGGATGTTAGCCTTAAGAAGAATCTCATCACTGGAGGCATCGCCGCTTATAAAGTGAACTTGATCCATATGCTCCAGAGGATGACTTCCTGTCTCATCAATGATGACAATATGGCATTTTGGCGAATAGCATAGAATCTCCTCTACGGCAGCTTGTGCTTTCTTACTCCAATTAATTAGAATCACATGATCCTTTCCACGAAAGCTCAACGTTCCCGCTCCTCTCCTTCTCTGCACCTCCGCAATGGAGTCAATGACCTTACCAATAACCAAGCTGAGGAGGCCGATACCAAAGATATATAGAAACATGGTAAATAGCTTTCCAACTACGGTCTCTGCAAAATAATCCCCATACCCTACGGTCGCCATCGTTGTCATGACCCAATAAAATGCATTAAACCAACTGTGAAACGTATCCGGCTCGATCAGGTAAGCAATCGACGCACTAAGAATTATAAAGATCAGTATGATTAACCCTATCGTCCGTTTACGTAACCGCATCATCTTGGTGGAAATTCTCAGAAAAAGATGCATCTGCCCACCCCTTCTTCACATCAAGCTAACACGCCTTCAGTGTCCTTTAAGGACAGTAAGCGTTTATGAGAGAAATATAGGCTGCCACTCGACGGATGGATCGGGGCAACCTTTGTCCTTAGCCTATTTCAAGTTCGAACTAAACAATTAAACTGCTGACCGCAAATGCAGTCCCAATAAACACCAAGCAAAGCATAGTGCCTACAGCCACATTCCCTTTCTCCAGATGCTCTGAAATCTTAAAGGTTGGGGTTGCCAATTCAAAGATCCAATAAGCCGCTATCAAGCACACATAACCTACCGCAAACCAAATGATCATGTGCAGAATGGAGGTATTCGTATACGCCGCTACGCCAATAATTATAGCCGTTGCCAGAAACTTGCCGCCTAAAGCCAAAGCTACAGCCACATTGCCTTTCTTCAGCTCCTCCATATCTTTAAACGGAGTCATCAAACCAAAGATCACCATGCCTAACACTTGCAAAAGAATAATCACAAACACACTCACAACCAAATTAACCACCATCGTCACTTTGCCCACCCCCGAAATTTCGCATACGCCGAATCATAATCGGCAAAATCATGTACTTCCTCAAGGACTACGGAAGCGGTTTTCTGTTTCTCTAATGCTGTATAACGTTCATCATCAATCGGCTGCTTAATCCGATTACCTGAAGGGAGTTCAAGCACCGCAAAGTTCCTTGTCTTATCCTTATATTTAGTCTTGTATACCCCTACAAGATCAACATCAGTCGTTACCGATACTTTTAGATTGGTAAGATCCTCTGCTGCCGTTTTTTCATCTGCATAAGACTTAATCGTGCTCCATGAAGACAGGCGAACTTCGTTCTTCTGGTCAGCGTCCGTGATTAGCTCGGCATCCATGAACTGAAGAGTCCAAATTTTATCGCCAGTAGCATAATTCCCGTCATTCGGTAGCAGTTCATTATCCGGCAAAACCGTCATGTCACTCCCAATTAAATCCCCTACGGTACTCTCTACCACCCGGTAGTCCCACGGTACCCTTGCTACACTATCTGAAGTTTCAGCTGTTCCTGAATCAAATACACTGCCCTGATTACTGGAACATGCGCTTAGTAACAGTACCGTCAAAAGCATCATACATAAGACTCCGATTCGGGCTTTCTTACTCTTATCCAATTATCTCACTCCCAACGCAATAAAATGACTGGCATTGCCTGTAATCAATCCACCCGCTCGGCCGAGCATACCACAAGGCTTCCCGTTAATCACGAACATGCCTGTCAGCAGATGAAATTCACCCTCTGATGTCGTTATCCGTGCTAAATCGGCTCTTTTTTGATACACAGTGGGGAAGAGCTGACTACTGTCATAACCGTCTTCATCTTCAAGCTCTAGCGCACCGCTATCATCAAACATGCGCACCGAACCTCCTTCACGGCCAAATACAGATTTGGACACAAAGTTTCCAGAGAATACAGGCTTATTATAAGTAGGCAAAATATAGCGCGAGATCGTCTCTCGCTCTTCTTTATCGAATAACAGACCCAGCTCATACATTCCCCACACCGCTGCAACCAGCCCCTTGGACTGGAGCAATATACTGTGAGGGCCGTTAAAGAGTTGAAGATTCCCTTGCTCTACCGCATAAGCGAGGGCATCCCCGCCTTCATCAACAGCCATCCACTCCTTAGGATATAGGGCGAACATACGCTCAATCACACGGTCCTCCCCATCCTTGAGAATTCCGTTGTCGACCCACAAATCAAGGCAATCCACACACCGAATATCGAGACCACTGTGCTTTACTAATGCTTCAATCGTACCTGAATCTTCGAGATGAGATCCATAAGCGACACATGCTGCGGTATCCGGACGTTCTACCTGCCAAGCTGCCGCAACTTGTTCCTTCATCCCTTGATTTGGACTCTGCACACCAGCTTGCTCACAAATCCATGGTGTAGCTATCGAGGCTTCCACATAACCTGTCGGGGTATCCGCATTTAATTCAAGTAGCTTAATCGTCCCATCATGGGCTATGGCAAAGTCGAATCTGGCATACCGACTAATAAGGCCTTCTTCTGGCATAGGATATCCATCAAGCATCTCCCAAAGTACAGGGGGAATCCCCAGCAGTTCATATAAATCGCGCTTTAGATGTACATAGCGAACGGCCTTATCGAGGATGATCCAGAGTTTTGACGAGGCTTCTTCAAGCTCCTTATAAGTGTCCCTGCGCATTACAGCAATTGCATCTAACCAATACTCTTCATCCTCAAGATCCGCCCAAGTGAACCCAAGCTCATACAACGCTTTGACCCGCGGACCTCTTTCAAGCTCAGACTGATCTAGAATTTCAAATACACTCTGCTGCTCACTCATCCGCCAAAACCACTCTTGCTTGAGCCTGATCTCGAAGAGGACTTCGAGCCTGAGCTAGATTTAGAGTTCTTCGAAGAATTTAATCCGCTGGAAGTGCCACCGATTCCATTCTTTGAAGAAGAACCTCTTCTCGTAATGGAACCTGTAGAGGAAGTCGATGTTTTGGGCTTCACAACAGATCCGGGAACCTTCTTATTCTGGAACTTCTCACTGCTATAGGTAGGCGGCTTATAAGTTGTTCTCGTTCCACCATAATAGGTTGGACGGTCCTTAGACCACCCTCTGGAAGAGTAGTTGCCACCACTATTAAACAACATGTGATACAACAGTAAATCATCCCAACCAAAACCTGAATGATAACCGCCATAGTTATTCACTACCGTCGTTCCATTATTGGTAACAACACCCTGACCTTCCTGTTCTACCTCTTGTTCACCTTCTGGATATGGAATATTCCAATCCACATTTTTGTCAAAATAGGCTTTAACCTCTTCGGTAGACCAAGACACTAGCTGTGGTTCATCTCCAGAAGTATTTGCGCTAGCCCCTGCGCCGCCAGGAATAAACATAGCATTCGCTAACAACGCTATGCCTAGCGAAGTAGATAATACTCGAATGGGCTTACCATCAGAGGTGAATAGTTTGGATACAGCAAGTTCCTTATCCTTTTCATCTTTAGACATCGCAAGGTTCTCCTTCCTTTATCTCAATCATTCAGTGTGCATCGGAACAAGCAGAAGCTCCAGCTTGCCTTCATCGACATTCAGCCGTCCTTCAACCGTTTCATATTCAACACTGCCCACCACAATATAATTGACATGCTCTAGCGCTGCGATCATATTCATGCTCCACGTGCGTTCCTCAATGACTCGCAGCCCGCCTTCCGGCATTTTTTCGAATAAGATAACATTCATCCCATTGTCCATTATTACCATTCCTTCCTAAGTTCTGCTATAGCATCTGATACGTCTTTATTACCTTTTCGTTTCAGTTCTAAGCGTGTGTAGACTGCCCAGCTTTGCTCTTGGCATTAGAACGTCTATATAAAAGAAGAATTCCTAACGAGCACAAGCTAACGAGGAGCAACACGCCGTATACATGCTGATATGCTTTTGCTGGGGAGATATCACGCTGAGCATGCAGCAAAATCCCGCAGACTGCAACAGATACAGAGCCTCCGAAGAATTGAACCAGTTGTAAAAGCCCCATGCCCGAACCGATCCAAGTCCTCGGAAGAACGATAGAAGCTTCATTGTTTAAGGATGCCATCGTAGCTGAGAAAGCGGGAGAGAAGCATAGATAACCTAGCAGTAGCACTACAGGTGATACAGAAAGATTCAGAGCAAACACAGCCATAACGGCTGCAAGTATACAATGTCCGATCACTAGGAAGCGTATATTACCGTATCGATCAATAAACCGTCCCACATAACGGGTCAGAAATGCAGATACTAACGCGCCCGGTGCGATAAACAAACCAATCATCAACGCTGACTTATCGAACAGATTAGCGAGCGCAAGCGGCATCAGAAACAAGTTTCCTAAGTTCAATACCAGAATACAAAAGCCTACGGCAACCAGTTTCAAGTAACCTGGCATGGTAAGCAGCTGCGGATTAATGAACGATTCCTTGGCCTTCTTTAGATGTAAGGCATGCACGATAATAGACACTACACCCACCGCTAGCCATACAAGCGACTGGGTAGTTACGGCTACCAGTAGACTTGCCGCATTTACAACGGTCAGCGCCGCTCCCAGGATGTCAAAGCTAGCAGGCTGTGGCTGCTCCTTAGGCAATAACCGCAGCAGTACCGGCAGCACGATAAGCACAAGACAAGTAATGCCGAACAATCCATTCCAGCCAAAGTACTGGCTGATGACGCCTCCGACAATAGGACCCAAACCAAAGGCCATTGCACTACCCGCCGAGATCATCGCAATTGCAGCACCCCGTCTTTCAATCGGAACGTAGCGGCTAGCGAGTACAAGACCCAATCCAGCCATGGATCCGGCACCCGCAGATTGCACGATTCTCGTGATTAATAGTAACTTAAAGTCATGTGCGAACAATCCAAACACGGATGCCAGTCCAAGCGTAATTAAACCAATGGTCAAGAGCTTACGAATCGGCACCAAGTCGGATAACCGGCTATAAATAACTGTCGATAATGCATATCCAATCGAGTAGCTAGAAATGACCCATGAGCCTAGATCAGCAGAGATTTGGAGATCCTTAATAATGGTTGGAAGCGATACATTAAACATCGTTGTATTCATCACTACAATAAAGAGGCACATCGTCCATAATGGCATGACAATTTTATCATTCATTACAACTTTCTCATTCATTCTTATTCCATCCCTGTCCTAATTTATCTATACGTTCCAAACTAATTTTATGCCTATAAAAAGAGGTTGGCAATTAGAATAGGGATTACTTACGCCACATCAATCCACACACTAGTTCGAACAGATCTATATAGTTGCGCGGATTTTTACCCGTCAATGTATGAATGCGGTTAAGTCGGTAATTCAGTGTATTTCGGTGAATATTCAACTTCTGGACTGTTCGATTATGATCTCCATTCTCCGCAATAAATACTTGCAGTGTTTCAATCAGACCCGTCTTATCTCCCGACTGATCTAGAGGAGCATAAATCGTCCCGGTCCGCTCATCCCCATCATAAGATAAGTGTATTAGAAACTTGAGTTCCGCATAGTTGTAGAGCTTCTTAAATGGATCGACTCTACTGCCAATATTAATGGCCGCCTGTGCCTGTTCAAGGGAATAAGCAGCTAGCTCTTCTGCCTCACCAGAGCCAATGCGTCTTACATCACCGCACACACTAAGTTTTCCTATCAGCTCTTTGTAGAGAAACCCATCCGTGATAAAAAACACAGCCTTATCATTCTCCAAATTCCAGTAATGCGGATAGGATCTAGAAACATTTCTGAACTCTTTCCCGTTTACGTCTCCATCCACTAGGATTGCCCAGCATTTCTTCTTGAGATCTAGTCCATAGCTACTCGCCCGCTCTAGAAACTCAAGATCATACGCCTCTTTACGATAAGATAATTCATGATAAAATTTCACACGCCTTACTCTGTCATCCTGCTCCTGCTTATTCCTTGCTTCCTGTTCTATAAGTAATATAGTAGTAACTCTGACCAGCTTGCTAAACGGTCTAACCTCATCCGGATGTCCCGTAATGCCCACGACACCCAAAACTTTATGATCTATAATAATGGGTTCATTCACCCCCGGCTTCATACCACTGCCATCTTCGTATACTTCAAAGACATGCCCACTTTGAATGGCTATTCTCGCTCCCTCATGTAAGGTCCCGACCCGTTTTAGATCTCCACTCCCTACAATAAAGCCGTTCTCATCCATAACATTAATGTTATAAGGAACTACACTCATCATTTCCTGTGCGATTTGTCCTGCGAGTGATTTCGATATCTTCATGTCTGCCCCTCCTGTTCCCGTATATTCTACTCAGAAAACCTCTACTTTAAAAAGAAACAAGAAGAAACGGTTGTCGTCCTCAAAAGACGATAACCGTTTCTCGTAGTAATATAAGGTTGTGAAATCTCTCCGCAGCTTTTTATAATGATCTACCTTGTTTCAGCATGATTAACCGTGCCACGTTCTCAGCGGTTCTTTCCAGATTCTCTTGCCCTTGCTTCAGGGCATCCTCCAATAAAGCCGCACCGGGCATGATGCCAAAAATAGCATCGATTCCTTTATCATACAGCACTTCCGTCTGATCACCGATTCTTCCAGCGAAGGCCAACACAGGTTTATTATATTTCTTAGCGACCTGTGCAACGCCTAGCGGTGTCTTGCCATATTGGGTCTGGAAATCGATGCTTCCTTCCCCGGTCCACACCATATCGGCCTGCTGTACCTTTTCTTCAAGTCCGGTGTAGTCAATAACAAGCTCAATTCCCTTTTTTAACACTCCGTTTAAGAATACCACCAGTCCTGCGCCAAGTCCGCCCGCTGCACCAGCTCCAGGCATTTCCTTAATATCGATTCCAAGCTGTTCCTTGATAACACTCGCATAATGATGAAGGTTGCTGTCGAGCTGTTTGATCATCTCTGAAGTTGCACCCTTTTGCGGACCAAACACGCTCGAAGCACCCGTCGGACCACATAAGGGATTCGTAACATCACAAGCTACTTCAACCTGTACATCCTTCAGACGAGGGTCAAACCCAGTCAGATCAATATTGGCTAATCTGCCGAGCTCACCACCGCCGAATAACAGCTCATTCCCCTCTTCATCCAGTAGTCTGCCGCCCAATGCTTGAACCATACCGGCGCCTCCATCATTAGTGGCACTGCCACCGATACCAATCAGCAGCTTACGGACCCCACGGTCGAGACAAGCTTTAATTAATTGTCCTGTGCCGTAGGTTGTTGTAATCAGAGGGTTTCGTGTCTCAGGAGACACCAGCTGAATGCCGCTCGCACTGGCCATTTCCAGAACCCCCGTCAATCCATCACCTGTAATTCCGTAGGATGCACTAACTTCATTGCCGAGCGGGCCTTTAACTTTAGTAATATACACGGTACCTTCGGTTGCATCGACCAAGGACTGCATCGTTCCTTCGCCGCCGTCAGCCATGGGTACATGAATACAATTTATATTAGAATTCACTTTATGAATGCCTCTTTCCATGGCTTCACAAGCTTCTTTAGCTGTCATGCTTTCTTTGAAAGAATCGGGTGCCAGAACGATAACCAAATCTTTTTTCATAGAATATCCATCCCTTCTAGTTCGAAATAATCGTTATAGGATAAAGCCGTATAGTATAGTAGCGACGATAGCCATCGTCAGACCCACGAGACTTTCATAAGGAATCAGTGACATCCGGTCCTTGATGTTCATCTTAACGGAATCAGCAGTGACGTGGAAGAAGTTACCGTGCGGCAGATGGTCAATTACTGTAGCCCCGGTGTGCACCATAATCGCCGCATTAAGCGGTGCTGTGCCCATAGATAGAATAGCGGGACCGAACGATCCGGCAGCCACAATCGAAGCCGTTGATGTGGACGCTGTAGCGGCCGCCATCAAGATACCTGCAATCGGAGCCAGGAAGGTTCCGGAGATGCCCATAGCTGTAATTGCATCAACAACCGTAGCGCTCAAGTCAGACTTTGAGATAATACCAGCGATGGCACCGGCACCAATCAGGATAATAGCTGTACCAGTCATTTTATTCAAACCGGATGTTGTAAAGGAAATGATGTTCTTCGTCTGTTTCATAGCAATCAGTCCAATGATACCGGCAAGAGGCAAGATGATCATAGAGTCAACTTTAAAGGATTTCAGCAATTCGATATTCAGAATGTTTCCGACCGGATTAATGGCCAGAAGCAAAATAGCGACAACTGGAGCGACGATAGCACGGCCGAAGCTTGGTTTAACCTTAGTGGTATCTTCCTCTTTTGTGACAACATCGCCGTCTGCAATTTTCACACCTTTATTGACCAAGAGATTAGCAATAATAACAGTAACAATCAGACCTGCAACGGCTGGAATAAATCCATGGATCATAACCTGAGCTAAATCCACATCAAAGCCCTTCGCTACGGCAATGGTGTTTGGGTTTGGAGAAATAATATTACCTGCTTTACCGCCACCGACCAGTGCGAGCAGCAAAGCTGTTTTGGAAATACCGATTTTCTTGCCTACGGACAAAGCAATTGGAGCGACGATAATGATAGCTACCGTGATGAATACACCAACTGCTGTAATAATCATAGTAGCTAGTGCTATAGACAATAAGGCTTTCTTTTCACCAAGCTTGTCTACGATGGTCTCGGCCATCCGTTCGGCTGCACCTGATTCAATCAGTACCCCCGCCAGCACACCTGCTGCGAGTACACGCACAACTGCACCCATTACACTATTCGTTCCATCGATAATATACTGTACCGTTTCCGCAATAGAAGCGCCGCCCAATATCCCTCCGGCAATTGCGCCTAAAAAGAGTGCGTAGACCGGATTAACCTTTTTAAAAATCAATACGACGGCTAATATCAATCCTGCAACAGCGCCCATCCAGTTAATTACTGTGCCTTCCATCTCTAGTTGCCCCCTTAATATAAAAGTATGACACTGTAAATTGTGTGTTTTGATAACGCTTTCTAAACTGAGTATACTGCGCTTACAAACTCAATTATATTGACGGGACAACCTATTTTTTTGTGCAAATGCACAAGCCCCGAACACAAAAAAAAGACCAAGCTTAGGTTTCAGTACACCAGAGCTTGGTCTTTTATCATGAATTAAATAAGTTTAGGAGACTTGAGATTCCTTAGCGAGAACAGGTATGGTGTTATCCTCTACCTGCACATCATCCTTTGTCTTGGAGAGGAAAATGTTCAGTACAATCGCTGTAAGCGAACCGGATACGATACCGTTCTGCAGCAACATCCGAGCAAATTCAGGCAGCTCTGCGAACATTGCAGGAAGTGTTGCTGAACCTAATCCAACAGCGATACTGCAAGCAGCAATCAGTAGATTACCATCCTTACGGAGATCCACATCGGATAGAATGGATATCCCGGAAACGGCAACCGATCCGAACATGACAATCATGGCCCCACCAAGTACGGCATTCGGTACAATCGTCGTCAAGGCAGCCAGCTTAGGCAAAAGACCCAGTACAATCATGATCCCGCCAGCGGCAAAAATAACATTACGGGTCTTAATGCGAGACAGCGAAATCAAGCCCACATTTTGAGAAAAAGCGGTGTATGGGAAAGCATTAAAGATTCCGCCCAGCATAATAGCTACACCCTCGGAACGCAGTCCGTTTACGATCTGCTTCTGTTCAACTTTCTGATCAATTACCTTACCTACTGCAAAATAAACCCCAGTAGATTCCACCATACTAACAATATTAACGATGATCATAGTGAAGATTGCAGTAAGACTGAACTCAGGCCATCCAAAGTAGAACGGCTGTGCGATGCTTACCCAAGAAGCGTCACCTACCGTAGAAAAGTTAACGATACCCATTCCATAAGCAATCGCAGTACCTACCACTAAGCCCACCAGAACAGATATCGAGCGTAGGAATCCTGTGGCGAAACGGTTAACCGCTAAAATGACAAGCAATGTAATCAGTGCAAGCAGCAAATTGCGAGGTTGTCCAAAATCAGCGCTGCCTTCTCCGCCAGCAACATTATTCATAGCTACCGGAATAAGAGATAGCCCGATAATAGTCACGACAGAACCCGTTACAATGGTCGGGAAGAACTTCAGCAGCTTCCCATAAAGCGGGGCCGCAAGTACAACGAACAACCCGGAAATGATGATGGCACCGTACGCAGTCGCCAGATTATGGGTCGAAGCAATGGCGATAATTGGGCCAACTGCTGTAAAGGTACATCCAAGAATAACGGGGAGTCTGCTACCAAAATACTTGGTGCCCATAATTTGCAGCAACGTAGCCAATCCGCAAGTGAACAAATCGGCTGCGATGAGGTAGGCCATCTGAGTTCCATTCAGCTTCAAGGCGCCCCCAACAATCAGCGGTACGATAACTGCTCCTGCATACATGGCTAGTACATGCTGAAGGCCTAACGTAAATACCTTTTGCTTGCTTAACATCCCGCACTCTCCTTGATTTTCTCTAATGAGCTTTCATTATCAATGAAGTGAATTTCACCTGGTGACATAGATGCAATACGGGCCAAGGCATGAACTTCTATGCCTCTCTTCTCCAGAAGGCTCCGACCTTCTTGGAAGCTCTTTTCAATGACACATCCGACGCCAAGGAGCTCTGCTCCTGCCTCTTTCACGATATCAACCAGTCCTACAAGTGCAGCACCAGTAGCGAGGAAATCATCCACAATAAGCACTTTGTCATCGGGTCCAAGATATTTCTGGGAGACGCTAACCAGATAATCCTCTTGGCGAGTAAAGGAATGTACAGGTGCTGAGTAGACCGCCTCTGAGAGCGTTACTGCTTTCTTTTTCTTCGCATAAATAAACGGTACACCTAATGCAATCGCAGTAGCCATGGCGAACTGAATTCCACTAGCTTCAATGGTAATCACTTTGGTAATCGGTTGATGACCGAACAATTTTTTGAACTCCTGACCGATTTGCAGCGCTAGCTCCGTATCGACCTGATGATTCAGAAATGAATCTACCTTCAGTACCGTATCTGATAAAATGAGACCCTCTTGTCTAATGCGCTCTTGAAGTACTTTCATCGTGAACTAATCTCTCCTCTTCATTAAAAAAACAAAAAAAGGACAAATCCCTTGAGTCGTTTCTCTCAAGTGAATCTGTCCTTCTGGGCTTTTGTCCCTTAGTGGTGTAACACTGCATAGTGTCCGCATCGCTCGGTCCAGACCTTTCCTCCAAAGAAGAAAGCGGAACCCTAGATGCGCTATTTCACTCATAGTCGGATAATTGCGATGGTTATCCGGTAGAAACTTATGGGCCATATCCCCAAGATTATATGAGTTTTATTAATGTTCGATATGAATACCTTGTATATCTTACACGCTCTGTCTGGTGCTTACAAGCAAAATTTTTAGTATTTTGCATACCATTTTCAGGTTATTTTCACTAAATTCAATTGTTTACATTTAGTAGTGGTTACTCCAAGATCTTCTGCGCCGTTTCCTCAGTTGTTACGAGGACATTCATGTACCCGCCGTTTAGCGCTCCTAAGATCCCCGAAACCTTCTCCAGCGATTCCGCTACACCAATCGAGTACCTCGCTCGCTTGATCTGCTCCAGCTCAATGGTCAGCGTTCGGTCCGATATTGCTGTGCGTACAGGCACTCCATTGCCATCATAAAAACGTGAGCAAATATCGCCTGCTACTTTCCCGTCCTCCAGCTCATCAATCACAGCATCGCCATAAAACCCACGCCATGCCTCTTCGCCTTTAATTTCCGGTGATCCAATGCCGAATATAGCGATATCCAGCCGATCCCATGCCTTGGCAATGGTCTGGTAATACTGCGAACGCATTAGCTGATCTCTGGTTTCCTTTTGCTCCGTGATCGCTGGCACGTCAATCATTAATGAGCGCGCACCCCACTTTAAGGCAGCTTGGTAGCAGATATTATTGACATGGTATCCGCTCTCCATCTTTCCAGATGGACCACCCACCGTAGGAACACAAGTTACAAAAGGCCTCTGTGCGACGGTCAGATTGTCTACAACAGCAGCTAAGCTGCTTCCCCAAGAGAACCCAATCGTATCTTTCGGCTGAACCACTTGCTCCAGCCATTTTGCGCAAGCTTGTCCAATAGCTTTACGTTTGACCACGCCGGACTGAGCCGGATCTACCTCTACAACAATAGCTTCCTTCAGCCCGAACCGTTCTTTCAGCTCCTGCTCCAGTGTACAATGATCTCCAATATCGTAATTGATGGTGATCGTAACGATGCCTTCTTCACGGACTCTCTTCAGCATCCTGCTAATGGTTGTACGATATATACCAAGTTCATTCGAAATTTCATTTTGCGTTAAATTCTGCTCATAATACATTTGTGCAATCTTGATGAGCAGCTTCTTGTCTTCTTTTCGATCCATGATAGAACTCCTCGCTTTTTTCAAGGATTTGACGGATTCAGAACCCCTCGTTATACTGTAGACGATTATTTTGCACATTTTTTATTATATTGCACAAATGTGCTTGATATCAATTTTTAATGGAGATGATCGGCTTTGAATATGGACTTTAGGAAGAAAAGTTGCGCCGCAGAAGCTCTGAAGTATATTAAGAACGACACAACCATTGGTCTTGGCGGGGGTAGTACGATTTCCTACTTAATCGGGAATATTAAAGAAGCAGATCTTCGGGTAAAGGTAGTTACCCCCTCCTTCACTACAGCTTCACTCTGTGTCCAGAATGGATTACAGGTCGTCCCAACTTGGTCTGTTGAGCGAATAGCTGTTGCTTTTGACGGCTGTGATGAGGTGGATGAGCAACTGCATGCGCTTAAGAGCGGCGGCGGCATTCATACGAAAGAAAAACTGATTGCCAGTATGGCCGATCAATATATATTGCTGGTAGATGAAACAAAGCTTGTGAACAAGCTAACCTTCAAGCATCCCGTAGTCTTGGAAGTTCTTAAGGATGCTCTTAGTTATGTTCAACATTCTGTGAAATCGCTGGGCGGCAAGCCTGAGATCCGAACAAGCACAAGTAAAGATGGGTATACGGTCAGTGATCACGGCAATGTGCTGCTGGATGTCTTTTTTGACAAGGTAGAGGATAGCACTGCCCTTCAAACTAAACTCAAAGCCATTAACGGGGTCATTGAGACCTCCCTATTCACAAAAGAAGTTACCGCAGCACTTGTAGCTGGTTCAGATGGAATCAAAATTATCTCTAAGTAGAATCAAACAATCTAAACAGGCGAGGTGCTAACAATGAGCAATCTAAAGTGGGCAATCATCGGCCCGGGAAGTATCGCTACTGAATTTGCGGCTGCCCTTAATGACACCGGCGGGACCTTATATGCAGTAGGATCACGGACCTTAGCGAAAGCCCAGGCGTTCGCGAGTCAATATGGAGCGGAAAAGGCCTATGGGAATTACAGCGAAATGCTGCAAGACCCGGAAATCGATGTCGTCTATATCTCTACACCACATAGCAATCATTACGAATACATCATGGAGAGCTTGCAGAATAACAAACATGTCCTCAGTGAAAAAGCAATCACCGTAAATAGCAGACAGCTACAGGAAATCGCCGAGCTTGCTAAGCAAAAAAGCTTAGTCGTCGCAGAAGCTATGACCATCTACCATATGCCACTGTACAAAAAGCTACGGCAAGTCGTGGAGGAAGGCAAGATCGGGCGCCTAAAAATGGTGCAGGTCTCCTTCGGCAGCCATAAGGAATATGATGTGAACAACCGCTTCTTCAACAAAGATCTGGCGGGCGGAGCACTGCTGGATATCGGAACGTATGCCTTATCCTTCACAAGATTTTTCCTGTCCAAACAGCCTCATGAAATTCTAACGACGGTGAAACGTTTTGAGACAGGCGTTGATGAACAATCCGGAATTATTCTGAACAACGAGGCAGATGAAATGGCGGTCATCTCCCTTACCATGCGCTCCAAAATGCCTAAACGCGGCGTCGTTGCTGGAGAGCTTGGCTTTATTACTGTTGATAATTTTCCGCGGGCCTCTAAAGCTACAATTCAATATTTAGATGGCACCTTAGAAACGATTGATATCGGCGATTCTTCTAAAGCGCTGCAATACGAAATAGAGGATATGCAGCGATATATCGCGGAAAAAGGCAACCAGGAAACCCTTAATCTTTCCTTAGATGTTATGGACATTATGAGTAATGTTAGGGAACAATGGGGAATCAAATACAGCTTCGAATAACATCCTGAACACAATAGATCAATCATCAAAGCGTTGGCATTCCCATGAGTTCATGGGGCCCAACGTTTTTTTTGGCGGATAATATTCTAGAAATGGCTGACAATATCCTTAGGCGATAACTAATAGGTACTTTTTAGTACCTATAGCACTTTAAAGTACGTACTATACTTAATGGATACATGGCTTCATAATTGCACTTACCGGCCGGTGAATTAACAGAGTGTAGGAGTGAAAGACATGTTGCTAGACCAAAAAAGAAGTACCCTGGCCCTCTTGGCTTTAGCCATTAGTGCCTTTGCGATCGGAACCACCGAGTTTATCAGCGTGGGGCTACTGCCACTTATCGCCGATGACCTGCATATACCGCTAACCACAGCTGGATTAACTGTTACTTTGTACGCCTTAGGGGTAACTTTTGGCGCCCCTATCTTAACATCCCTGACTACGGCAATATCGCGCAAAGCATTATTGCTGATCATCATGATTGTTTTTATCATTGGCAATAGCCTTGCCGCGGCTGCGGACGGTATTACTATTCTGCTAATAGCAAGAATAATATCCGCCCTTTCACACGGTCTGTTCATGTCGATTGCTTCGACCATTGCCGCCGACCTCGTGCCTGAGAATCGTAAAGCCAGTGCTATTGCGATTATGTTCACAGGACTAACCGTAGCTACTGTAACCGGTGTTCCACTGGGTACCTTTCTAGGGCAACAGTTAGGTTGGCGAGCGGCATTCGTCGCCATTATTGTTATCGGGCTTATAGCGCTCATCAGTAATCTCATCTTGGTCCCTGCCACAGGGCTGCGCAAAGGTACCCGAACACCGCTTCGTGAACAAGTCAAGCTCGTAACGAACGGACGGCTACTGCTGGCGTTTGCAATCACCGCTTTAGGGTATGGAGGTACCTTTGTAGTCTTTACTTATTTATCTCCACTTCTTCATGAAATCAGCGGCTTCAAAGAGAGCACCGTTGCCATTATCCTTCTTGTATATGGCATAGCTATTGCCATTGGCAATGTCATTGGAGGCAAAGTAGCTAACCGTAAACCTATGAATGCCCTGTTCTACATGTTTGCTGTACAAGCTGTTGTACTGTTCGTCTTAACCTTTACTGCACCCTATAAAGTGGCTGCATTACTCACGATCTTCTTTATGGGATTGTTAGCCTTCATGAACGTACCCGGTCTACAGGTACATGTAGTTACACTTGCAGATCGATATGCTCCGAGTGCGAGAGACGTCGCTTCTGCGCTAAATATTGCTGCTTTTAACGCTGGTATCGCCATTGGCGCCTATCTTGGCGGTATTGTGACGGATCATATGGGACTGATTCATACCACTTGGGTGGGTGCTATAATGGTTCTCTCCGCAGTATTCTTAACCGCCTGGAGTCGTGCGCTGGAGAAGAAAGACGAGACTCTTCTCCAGTCCGAAGCTGCTTAATCAGCTGTGCATTAACAAACCAATCAAACTTTTAAATATCTTAGGAGGTAATTTTATTATGGCTCAACATTTACAAGATACAACTGCATTACACAACGGGGTAAACATGCCTTGGCTTGGGCTCGGTGTATTTCAAGTCGAAGAAGGCTCTGAGCTGATACAAGCGATCAAATCTGCTATTGCACACGGCTACCGCAGCATCGACACAGCAGCCATTTATCAGAATGAGACGGGTGTAGGTCAAGCAATCAAAGAAGCTTTGCAGGACAACAACCTGTCCAGAGAAGATCTCTTCGTAACTTCAAAGGTCTGGACTGCAGATATGGGCTACGAAGAAACCATTGCCGCCTACGAGACTAGCTTGGCTAAGCTTGGACTTGAATACCTTGATCTATATCTCATCCACTGGCCTGTAAAAGGAAAATATAAAGAGACTTGGAGAGCACTTGAAACCTTGTATAAAGAGGGACGCGTAAAAGCGATTGGGGTCAGCAATTTCCAGATCCATCATCTTGAAGATGTGATGAAGGATGCGGAAATTAAGCCGATGGTAAACCAAGTTGAGCTTCATCCTTATTTAAGCCAGCAAGCACTGCTTAGTTTCTGCAAGGAACAAGGAATCCAATTGGAGGCTTGGTCACCATTAATGCAAGGGCAATTGTTGGATCAGCCAGTACTGAAACAAATTGCAGCTAAATACGGCAAATCCGTAGCTCAAGTGATTATCCGCTGGGACCTGCAGCGTGGAATTATTACCATTCCGAAATCTACTAAAGAGCACCGGATCATCGAAAACGTAGATGTGTTTGATTTTCAGTTAACAGAAGAGGATATGACTCTAATTAACTCCCTGAATCAAGATCAACGGGTTGGCCCTGACCCTGATAATTTCGACTTCTAAGAAATTAACCACTAGGTTAAGTAACAGTAAAAAAAGACCCTATCTTTCAGAAATGAAAGAGGGTCCTTTTTGTCTTTACGCACCTTGCACTAGCACAATAAGGATCGGCAACACAAGAAAGGAAGCAAGCGTCGTCCATAAAATACATTTGGATACCAGCTCTGGAGAGGCGTCAAATCGCTCCGCTAATACCACCGCGTTGACGGCAACTGGCATGGAGGCCAGAATCAGCAGCACAGAGAATAAAATACCATCAATATGCAGAATAGATAATCCGAGGTATGCCACTAGTGGAGCTAAGATTAATCGAATGATCATCCCTGTCCAAAAAGTAGACTGGCCCTTGCGTTCGGATGGTTTGGTTCGTACTTTGACCATCTGTGCACCCAGAATCGCCAGTACGACTGGTGAATAACCCCCGGCAACCATGGAGACCCCTGTAGCAAGCTCAGAAGGTAAATGCAGGTCAAATATTCTAAGAAAAAGTGCTAGCATAGCTGCATAGATGGCAGGAAGAGAGAACACGGACTTTACCGCATTTTTCACCGAGAACTGCGATCTAGCCGCAAAATAAACGCCCACAGTATTCACGATAATCATCTGCCCAATCACATACACAGATGCCTTATCGAGCCCAAGCTGTCCGAAAGCCAGCAACACCAAGGGAAGTCCATAATTCACACTATTCGTAAATGTCGAGACCAGAGTCAATCCCGATATTTCAGAGGGACCGAGCTTCAATAACTTTCCGATGATATTTGCAATCGCCCATAAAAAGCACAGATTTAGCAGCGAAAAAGCGAGCGTCTTGTAAATATCATCCATAGAAATCTCAGCCGTAGCCAGTGTATTAAGAATAATAGCCGGCGTTAAAAAGTATAAATAGAGCGTCAATAACGGCTTGGTATCCAAATTCTTAAACCGTCCAAGCAGTGCACCGACGATCACCGGAATGGATAATGGCACGATGACTTGATACAACGTTGATAACACGCTCTGGATCATGAACAGTACTCCTCTGCTCTAAGTTACTCTAAACTATAAGCGCAACAGAGCAAGACGTCTAAGATATGAAATCAATATACACAATAGCCATTACCTATAATTAAAAAAAGGTCTCACCCCCTATAACGGGGTTGAGACCTTTTTATCATGTATTACATCATTTTGATTTCAAGCAATTCATATTTGATGATACCCATTGGTGCATTTACACTAACGATATCCCCAACTTTTTTACCCAACAATTCCTTGCCCAGCGGGCTTTCATAGGAAATCTTGTTGTTTAGGACATCTGCTTCAGCAGCCCCTACAATTCTATATTCAATCTTCTCGGAGTATTCGATATCATTCAAGGTAACGATACAACCCATACTAACCTTCGAAAGATCCATCTGGCTCTCATCTACGATCTTCGCTTTGGTCAGCATTTTCTCCAAAATCATAATACGAGTCTCCATGAACGATTGATCGTCCTTGGCCGAATGGTACTCACTATTTTCCTTCAAATCTCCATAGCTAATCGCCAATTTAAGCCGAGCTGCCAACTCCTTGCGCCCTGGACCCTTCAATTCCTTCAGTTCTTCCTCTAATTGAGCTAATCCTTCTTTGGTCAAGAACACTTCTTCATTAGACATGTATACAACTCCTATTTTGGATGCTTTATAATATTTTAACCTATATTTCACATTCGTGCGACAAGCATAAACGCCTTCGGCGTCCTTGTAAGGACGGCAAGCGTTTATGCGAGAAATATAAAAATCCCTGCCACAATTGAACCTTGGGCAAGGATATCAATGCTGCATCATTATTCTGGCAAATGCTCTTTACAGAAAAGGAGCAATGCTGCTTCCTCGTCCTCTTCCATATCGAAATCAAGCAATTGGCCTGTTGTTGTTTCTTGTAGGTCATAACTTACGATGCTAACCTGATCTTCATCCACTTTAATAATCGCTCTAGCGGAAACTCCGTTTTCTACATAGAGCTCATCATCTTCTGGAACATCCAGTTGAACCACGAATTCATACCGTTTACCGGTTAGTATACCAAAAGGATCTTTAACATTCTCCACGCTGTAGCTAGTAAATGTCAACATTGCTCAATCAACCTCTTTTCCTAATACCTGCCACGTCATTGTATCACAAAAAGCTGCATGAAGGGGTCAGCCCGTCCTCAAGCCATAGCTTTAGATTTCTTGATCTGTTTGCTTCGCAATTGTCCGCATGCAGCATCAATATCTACACCATGCTCCAGCCGAGTGCTTACACTCACGCCCTGCTTCTTCAAAGTATCAAAAAAGGCCCGCACGGTCTCCCGCTCGCTTCTTTGATATTGGCTGTGCTCATCGACCGGATTATAAGGAATCAAGTTCACATTGACGAGCTGGCGCCGATCGCCGATTAGTTCAGTCAGCTCAAGCGCATGCTCCTTGCCGTCATTTACATCCTTCATCAGAATGTACTCCAGCGTAATTCTGCGATTTGTTTTTTCCAAATAATAATCTATGGACTCCATTAGCTTCTCTATTGGAATCGCCTTGTTAATCTTCATAATCTTCGTCCGCAGCTCATTATTAGGCGCGTGAAGTGATACTGCCAAGTTTACTTGTGTATTCGCATCGGCAAATTCAACGATTTTGTTAGCAAGCCCACTCGTCGATACAGTAATCCCTCTTCCTGCGATGGCTAATCCCTTGTGATCCTTGATAATCGATAAGAAATCGAGCAGGTTCTTAAAGTTGTCGAACGGTTCGCCAATCCCCATGACTACAACGTGACTAACCTTTTGTTCGAGATTTGCTGCATCCAAATGCTGTTGAACCTTCATAATCTGCTCTACAATCTCACCGCTGGAAAGATCACGACTCTTTGCTAACAATCCGCTAGCGCAAAAGCTGCAGCCGATATTACATCCAACCTGCGTAGTGACACATACGGACAACCCGTATTTCTGTCTCATGAGCACCGTCTCGATCAGGTTGCCATCCTTCAAACGGAACAGGAACTTAATCGTCCCATCCGCAGACTCCTGCTTCACATGTTCCTCCAACGTATGGATCACATAGTGCTGCTCCAATAATTCTACACAATCTTTATTTACATCGAGCATTTCTGAGAATTCTGTAATCCGCTTCCGATAAAGCCAATCCCAGACCTGCGTAGCTCGAAACTTTTTATGTCCTCGTTCTAACAGCCATGCCGCCAGTTGATCAAAAGTTAATCCATAAATGGATTCCATATTCATTCGTTATCCTCTTTTCAAAACATTAAAGTTCAGTCCATCACTACTCATTGTCTCAAATTTTTTTTATTTAAACAAGGGGAGTTGTAGCGGAGCGTCGAAGTTTACACCATTAGAAGTCCGTTCTATGAAATTACATCTGAGGAGAGATCGAATCAAATGAGCTCAACCACAATAAAAATCATCGGTTTTACCCTTCTAGCTGCCGTTCTAATCTTTGGCGGTTTTTTACTGTATATTACCATTACCGATTATAAGCCGAAGGAGACTACTCCGCTAACGGTAAACCATAATCAGGAACAAATGATGAAGCAGGGAGAACCTTTTGCGATAACAACCTTTAATATTGGCTATGCTGGACTGGATAAGGATCAGGACTTCTTTATGGATGGCGGCACCAAATCACGGTCAAGCAGCGAGGAACAAACGAAGACAAATTTGGAGGCAATAGCTTCTGTAATGACCACTTCAGGCTCGGATCTATTCATGTTGCAGGAGGTAGACATCGATTCTTCTCGTAGCAACCATATCGATGAGGTCTCCTTGTTATCGAATATTTCCTCTGATTACAGCAACGTATTCGCAACGAACTACAAGGTACCTTGGGTACCGATTCCTGTTCTTGATCCGATGGGCTCAGTGAATAGCGGTTTATTAACCTTATCTAAATTCGGCAGCACAAGTAACGTTAGATATGATCTTCCGGGAAAAGAAAGCTGGCCTCGTCAACTGTTTGAACTTGACCGCGCCTTTATGGAGAGCAGATTCCCCGTCGATAACGGGAAAGAACTGATCCTAATCAATCTTCATTTATCAGCCTTTGACCAAGGTGGAACGATTCGTAAGCAGCAGCTAGAATATCTTTCTACTTATATTCAGAGAGAGAATGATAAAGGCAATTACCTCATCTTAGGCGGGGACTGGAATCATTCTTTACCGGGCACAACCCCTGATGTTTTTGAGACCACACAAGCTTGGCCAGAATGGCTGCAGCAGTTCCCTGAAGATTTCAAACCGGAGGGCTTTCAGTGGGCTGTCGATGCTAAAATCCCGTCCGTCCGGACACTGGATGTAGCTTATTCAGAAGGTGTGAATTTCCGTGCTGTCATTGATGGCTTTCTAGTCTCTCCGAATATCACAATAAGTGGCGTACAGGGCCATGATCTATCCTTTGAACACAGCGATCATAATCCTGTAACAGCCACTCTTATTCTGCAGTAAGATTACAGCAATGATGTTATTTAAAAATGACGAACTTCATGTTCTTCCCTTTTAGATATTCTATGATAGCGGGCAACGCTTCTACGGTAATCTTCTTTTCGTGAAAAAGATATACGCCACCGGACGGATCAGTATGATGAACAAATTGAAGGACGTCTTCTGGGGTTTTGCGTCTCCAATCCTCAGAATCACGATTCCATAACAATACCTTCATCTGCTGTTCTGTTACTTTGGCTGCTAACTTATCATTAATCGCACCATATGGCGGCCGAAAAACAGTAATCGACATTTGAGTGATTTGCTCCAATGCCTTATTAGTATTCGCCAAATTATTCTGATTCCGCTTATCCCCATTGTCAGTCATCTTGCTGTGATCCCACGAATGACTTCCAATTGACATCTGATGCTCACTCGCATACTTAACCGCTTCCACATTATGAGCGACCTTATTCCCTATAAAAAAAAAGGTGGCTGCCACCTCATGCTCCACTAAGATATCTACGATTTCTTTCGTATACTTTGACGGTCCGTCATCAAACGACAAAGCCACGTAACCCTTTGGCAAACTATATGCATATTTATTCCCGGTTATTTCAATCTCCTCATATTGCTTTATCTGTTCTTGAGGAGGTTCCAAAGATTCTGGCGTAGTCTCGGAAGGTTCAGAGGTAGGCTTATCTTGCTGACTGGGGGTCGCTTCTGTCTTACCAACACCAACAGGAGGGGTGAACGGTAGAGAGACAATTTGCTCGATCTTCTCAGCCCCGGCACCTAAAGCAGGTCCTTCCAATCCTTCTGCACGGTCCATATCTTGACCACCCATTCGAAGAGACAACAATACAAATACTAAACAAGCGAACAGGATACTCTGCAGTACCAGTCTTCCAATCCGTTTTTTGCTCTTCCTTCTTCTTAGCCTACGGGCTGGAGGTATAGAGGGTTGCGTCGTTTCAACAGCAATCTCTTCATGTACTTGGGGATCATCTACTTCCTTTAATTGAAGAAGCTGTGACACATAATATTCAGAACAAGCAAAATACAGGGTTTCGCTGAAGGTCTGGTTTATAATGACCAGTGTGCTGTAATAACTATTACGAAAAGGATCCCATTTCGGATACAATGACAATCTCATTCTTTCCCCGAAATAGGGAGCCAGCGCGTTTAATTGTTCATATGTAAATTCATCTATGGTTAGCCTGCGTCTGGCATACCCAATATCACGGGTTAAACCTATCTCAATCTGATAACCGGTCTGTTCATGCTCAAGCGACAGCAACTCAATCATTAGAACAGCGCTCGGTTCATTCATTGCCATGAATCTTATGTATCTCCGTTGTCGTCATTTCTTCCCGCCAGCGTGCTTCCATTCCCAAAAGGGACGGTCATACGATTGGTAAAATCGCTGATCATGCCGGAGAGATAGGCTTTTTCTTGGCGGATCGTATCGTATTTCTGTCTTAAATGCGCGTTCTCAGTTTCAATCCGTCCGAGTTTCTCTTCCAGATCATTCATCTTTTTAAGCTTCTCCGCATGAGCTTCGTTATGTTTTTGGATCAGATTTACATACTTCTGATGCTCCAGGTCGATCGTACTCTTTAATTCTTCAATCTCTGCAGTGAGGGTAGTCTGAAGCTCCCGATAATCTTCCAGCACTTGATCGACCTTCAAATTCTTCTCAATCAATTTATGCTCGAGCTCTCGAACGTTCTTCTCTCTTTCCTCAATCACTTTATTGAGATTCTTCATGTCCCGGTTCAAACGTTCAACATGGCTGCTGGAATGCGTTAACCGATCCTGAAGTTCATTAATATTCGTCTCGGCATGCTGTCTGGCCTGAATAATCTGCTCCACGGAGAAGATCAAATCAAGTGATTTTTTATCAAGCGGAGCTTTTCCCGTAGTAACCACTCCTGCTAAAGTCTCGCCAGCGATCTGGTCCTCTACTTCCTCACCCTGCTCTTCTGATAATTGCACCTTTTGAACCATACCCGGTTTGGACTGCTTATCCACTGAGTCTTTCTTTTTAAAAAAGGGAGAAATCATTGATCTTATCACCTCAATTATAAAAAAATGTCAAAAAATGTCGAGTGCCCACGAGTCTATTATAGTTTACTTGTCTTGTCTGTAAGTGAGCCTTTATATCTAACTTTTTGAATTGGATCAAAAGACCTAAATTATTGCCAATAACAAGAAAAAAGCACCCTTGCGGGTGCTCTGGTTTCAATTAAATTTATCAGGGAATTGTTTAACAATCCCTTCGGTTAGTATATCTCCAAACATAATCATATGCTCCAGCCCTTTATCGAAAGCAACGATTTCGGCATCCCAATCCTTTTTAACCCTAGCTGTCACATCATCCGTAATTAGCTCCAGATGCTCATGAAGCATCTCTTTCAATTGTTCATACGAATATTTGGGATTCTGTGCGCTAAGAAACTTAGCAATGTCGTCGGCGTTGTTATACCATTCTTTATTGTATTTTTCCAAATCTGCCTGATTACCTGCCAGTACAGCGGCAACTACCTTTCCGGCAATCAGGATATGCTCCCGCAATAATTGGGCTAGCTTATCTCCTACCGCCTCACCGTAATACGGCTTGTACACATTCCCTATTTCCTGCTGATTCTGTAGCAGCCTTGCCAGTACCTTCTCTTTGTCCTCGGAATTTGCAAAGGCGCTAACTATGTAATTTTTCGTCCAAATCACATGGTCACTCCATAATTTCCTAAGGTTATCTTTAAGCTCTATTACGGAGGGTGTTAAGCATTGCTTATGTGAGCTCTTTTTTTCTTTGGCTGCAGCATCGGCAGTTACGGGCATTACACTAACAACAAGGAACATACACAACAAAGTTAGCTTCGCAATCAAAAACTTAGACTTCAATATGACCTATCTCCTTTAAATATCTATTAACTATCTTGTATAGTGTGTACCGATGTTCTTATTTCATTCCTATCTTCTTTTACATAAAAAAAAGCACCGTCATTGGACGGCGCCTCTTCTTTATGTTTATCTAAACATCACTTTATCTACATTGTATTTAGACTTAAATTCATTAATGATATACGTTTCATAAATTTCTCTATGAACAGGGCTTTCGATCAAACATACATCAATTCTGGTGACCTCGTCTCGGTGCAGCTTGATATCAGATACGGTATCTTCGAAATGTTTTTTGATTCTTGGTCTTAGCTTTCTCGCTTTACCTACAAACAACAACTCATCTTGGTCATTGTAGAACATAAAGATACCGCCGTAGTCTCTTGGAATCAGGTGAAAATCAGTGAATCCGTAAATGTTGCTTAACTGCGGGTTAATTTGTTTAGTAATACTAACATCCACATTGGGCATAGTTATGTTGATCATTTTAGCTCACGTCCTCTTTCTATATAGGAGTAAATAGTATCATAAGTTAGCCTTTTATTCTATCTTTCACAATGAACCTTGCTCAAAAGGAGTAGTGGGAATTGGACCCATTAACACACTCGTTTTTTACCACTGCTTGAAACCACAGGTTCTTTGGTTAAATTCAACGTTTCATTCTGGATGAAAAATACAATATAAGTTAATTATAAAGTTCTGCTGGAAATATTACTAAAAAATATGACATTATTCAGAACCTTCTCATCAAAGGGTTGTGATTTTCCTCATGAGGGTATTATAAATATTAAGGTAGTGTAGTGTGGTATTAGCATCATGAAAAGAGCAATTAGCATCTAGGAGGATTTGATTCATGTCAGCAACAGACAGGCAAAAAATTGTAGATAGTGTCCCGCAAACCGGATTTTTTGGACATCCAAAGGGACTGTTCACGCTTTTCTTTACTGAATTTTGGGAACGTTTTTCCTATTATGGCATGAGAGCAATCCTTGTTTACTACATGTATTATGAAGTAAGCAAAGGCGGACTCGGATTTCCAGAGGATATGGCCCTTTCGATTATGTCTATCTACGGCTCACTCGTATATATGTCCGGAATTATAGGCGGATGGCTTGCCGATCGGATTTTCGGTACTTCGAAGGCTGTCTTTTACGGTGGCGTTCTAATTATGTTCGGGCATATTTTACTGGCGATACCGGGAAATGCCACGTTATTCTTTGCTTCGATGATTATGATCGTGCTTGGAACCGGACTTCTTAAGCCCAATGTATCAAGTATTGTAGGGGAAATCTATAGCGAACAAGATAATCGCCGCGACGCTGCTTTCAGCATTTTTTATATGGGTATTAACCTTGGCGGATTCCTCTCTCCACTGATTGTAGGCGCTGTGGGTATGAATAATTTCCATCTAGGCTTCTCGATTGCCGCAGTAGGGATGTTTATCGGATTAGTTGTTTACGTAGTGACTCGCACCAAAAACCTAGGTCTGGCGGGTACGATTGTACAAAACCCGATTCCAGCCGAACAAAAGAAAAAACTATTTACTTGGATCGGTATTGGATTAGTTGTGCTTGCTGTATTAGTTACGGTCGGCATACTTACTGGAATACTCACCTTTGAGACATTTATTAAGATCGTAGGGGTTTTAGGGCTTCTTATTCCTACAATGTACTTTATTGTGATGTACCGCAGTCCCAAGACAACCGCTGTAGAGCGATCACGGATTCTCGCGTACATCCCTTTGTTTATCGCCTCGATTATGTTCTGGGCCATTCAGGAACAAACTTCAACAGTTCTAGCAAGCTTTGCGGATAAGCGCACCCAATTGGACTTCGCGGGTATACACATTTCTCCGGCTTGGTTCCAGTCGCTTAACCCGCTGTTTATTATCGCCCTTGCACCTGTATTTGCATGGATTTGGTTAAAGCTCGGTAACCGTCAACCAACGATTCCTCAAAAGTTCTCGCTTGGTTTATTATTTGCCGGTCTGTCTTTCCTGGTCATTCTGGTACCTGCATATTTCGGTGGAACTAATTCACTTGTAAATCCATTATGGCTAGTGCTAAGCTATTTCATCGTCGTCATTGGGGAGCTATGCTTGTCACCCGTTGGCCTCTCGGCAACGACCAAACTGGCACCCGCTGCTTTTACTGCTCAGATGATGAGCATGTGGTTCTTGTCCAATGCTGCTGCGCAAGCTATTAATGCTCAGATTGTGAAGTTCTATACTCCGGATACCGAAATGCTGTACTTTGGAGTTATTGGTGGAGTTGCCATTGTGCTCGCGGTAATTCTCTTCCTGTTCTCTTCTAAGATTCAGAATTTCATGAAGGGGATAAGATAAACATATAAGGCTGCCGAGATATCTCGGCAGCCTTTTTTGAATCAATATCCAGGTCTACACCAGAAACATAGCAACGATCGTTGTAACTATCAGCCCAATCAGTACTGGTTTAACGTTACGTCTGGCAAGCTCAAATGGACTTACGCCACAGATGGCGGCGGCTGGAATCAATGCCCATGGGATTAACGTCCCTCCACCAACCCAAATGGCAGATACTTGACCGAGGGCAGTTAAAGTAGCTGCGTCGGAGTGTGTAGCAACAGCGAATAATTTTCCGATGGACCCCGCCAGTGAAATTCCCGAGAACCCTGAACCATCAAGACCCGTAATGGCTCCTGTTATGGTGGCAGTCACAGCACCTACAGCACCATTTAGAGGAACATTATGCGCGAGAGCAACTCCTAGATCATTTACAATCCCCTGTGATGCAGCAGGTAAAACTTTGCCGAACAATTCAGCAAAGGCCGAATCCCCCAGATAGAAGAATGCAGCAATCGGAATCACCGGACCGAATACTTTGAAACCGAATGTAAGCCCATCGATCAAATATGAGGTGACTTGCTCCAGTCCTTTATTACGATGTGCAAGCAATGTTACTACGACCAAGATGAACACAGCAGTCCCACCCACTAAGGCAGTTGCGTCTCCACCCTGTAAATCCAGTAGAAACATACCTGCTACATCAGCTAAAAATAGAAGAGGGATAACGATAGCCAGCCATTTCTTCAGTGTGGGAGAAATCACCGTCTGACCTTCTACTTTATCATTCTCCGCAGCTAGCGCACTCGCGGCATTCTTCCCGGATATCAGTCCGTCTCGCCAAGTACCGTTCTTCTGATCTCTTCGCATCATCCAATAAGCTGTTACCGTAGTGACAACACCCATCACTATGACAAGTGGGATACTTGCTTCCATGACACTACTTACCGGAAGTCCTGCCGCATCTGCCGTTAATTTGGGTGCACCTTGAATGATATAGTCTCCCGATAGCGCAATCCCGTGACCGAATAAGTTCATCGCCATCGCTGCTCCGAGTGCAGGCAGTCCTACACGAATCGCTACGGGCAGCAGCACAACCCCAATCAAAGCCACAGCTGGCGAAGGCCAGAAGAACCAAGATGTCACCATCATAATGAGGCCAATTCCCCAAAAGGCTATAAACGGTGTACGTAAAAACCGGGTAAGCGGCGCTACCATCGTCTCGTTAATTCCGGTTTGGGTTAATACTCGGCTCATGGCTACAATGATGGAAATAATCATAATCGTACCCATTAGCTCCTTGGTTGCATATACAAAAGAGTTGAATACGCCTGTGACCGAGCCACTAATCGTTTCTGTTGCGAGCCAGCCAAGTACAAAGATGCCTGCAATACAGATCATCGTTGTATCCCGCCGCCTAATCAGAAGTGCCATAATGAACACGATGAATGCCAGATATACATAATGTAGCGCTGTTAATTGGATGCCCATCTCTGAACCACACCCTTCTCCTGCTTACAAGTGCTATATGTTATGCAGGGAAGTAGGCTAATGTTCGGTAGAGATGGACGCTTAAAAAAGCCGCCCTACGTGTAGAGAGAATCTACGCATGAGACGGCTTTCTTAGTATTGCTTATTTAGAAATTTATTATTTAGCCACGACTCCGCCATCAACTGGCAGCTCAACGCCTGTAATGTATGAAGCTTCATCAGAAGCCAAGAACAATACAGCTTCAGCTACTTCAGAAGCACGTCCAACGCGTGGCAATGCAGTCTGGGACATAAAGAAGCTATGCATTTTTTCGTTATTTACAAATTCAGCACTCATTGGGGTTTCGATAAATCCAGGGTGAACAGAGTTCACGCGAATGTTGTCTTTACCAAAATCTACAGCCGCTGCTTTACTCAGCATACGAACGGCACCTTTTGAAGCTGTATAAGCGCCGGCACCGCTGCTGCCAGTCAAACCTGCGATGGAGGAGATATTGACGATGGAACCACCTTTATTGTTCTTCATTTGAGGAACAACATGTTTCATGCCAAGAAATACACTGCTCACGTTAATGTTCATTACTTTGTTCCATTGATCAACAGTGGATTCAAGCAATTGAACTGGGAACGAGATCCCTGCGTTATTTACTAGGATGTCGATTTTCCCAAATTTGCTAATCACATCTTCTACAACTTTGATCCAGTCTTCTTCAGAAGCTACATTATGTGCATAAGCTGCTGCTTGTCCACCATTGGCTTCTATTTCCTTCACAACTGCTTGTACAGCAGCTTCGTTAATATCAGTTGCTACAACTGTAGCACCTTCTTTGGACAATAAAAGGGCTTCTTCACGACCCATGCCACTGCCTGCACCTGTAATTATTGCTACTTTATTAGTTAGACGATTCATAATTAAGTCTCCTCTATAATCGTATTGTGATATAATAATTCGAGTGATGATAGTCACACTATCACTGTGATATTTATCATATCATTTTTACGAAATAACTACAACCTCTCCTTGCTTAATCCAATAAACGGTGGATATAATACTAATAATTAAAAAACCTAATCAAAAATGGAAGGGTCTATCCCTCATGAATCCTAAAGCACGCTATGAAAAAGAACGATCCGACGGTAAACAGCAACGATTATATACGATTCTCGAATCCGCAGAACGAATATTTTCGCAAAAAGGAATCGAAAAGTCGACGATGCAAGATGTCGCAACTGAAGCGAATATCGGAATTGCGACTCTCTTTCGATATTTTCCTAGAAAAGAAAAGCTCATCGTGGCTGTGGCCACCCGAATGCTCGAGCCGATGCTCGATTATTTTAAGTACGTAGCTGACTTGCCACTTAACTGTCTTGAAAAGATCGAGATGTTGTTTGATTTCTTTATTCAGGACCAAAATCATTTAAGCATTATCTTTATGGTCAATTTTGAAAGCTACGCCTCTCACTTAAATGAGCCTGTTGAGGATGTTCTGGATTTCAATGCATTGAACCGCAAGATTTGGCATGAGTACTCCAGGATCATTCAAAATGGGGTAGAAGACGGTTCTATTCGCGCCGATCTCCCTGTGAAAGAGACCTTAATCACGCTGATGAACAGCTTTGCTCTCTTTTCCAGAAAGCTAACGATGAAAGAGAACATCCTCCTGCTAGAATCGGATTTAGACTCCGACAAGCAGCTTGAGCTTCTTAAACAAATCTTTCTAGAGCATTTAAAAGCCTAAAAAAGCGCCAGTTTCCTTATGAGGGGAACTTGGCGCTTTTTTGATCATGAATTGGATTGCTAGTGAAAAGGACAGGTGGCCACAGGTGATCGCTGATAAAGGAAACGAGGGCTGTAATCATATTCTTTCAGCTTACTGTCATGCCAAATCGGTGTGGACGACGGAGACATAGGGGGAATCAGCCATGACCAGCGTCCCGAAACCTGACGTCCATGTCCCTGCTCCTGCTCTTGAAATCTCACAAATTGATCAGCTGCTGTATGGTGATCAACGATACTGACCCCAGCTTGCTTAAAGGAATACAGTACTGCACGATTCAACTCAAGAAGCGCCCGATCCTTCCAAAGCGTAGTGTTACTGGAACGGTCCAGTCCCATCAGATCAGCTACAGCCGGCAAAGCGTTATATCGTCCAGTATCGCCCAGATTACGCGAGCCAATTTCGGTTTCCATATACCAGCCGTTAAAAGGAGCCGCGGGGTATAGAATTCCGCCAATTTCCAACTGCATGTCCGAAATGATCGGCACCGAATACCAACGGAGCTGAAGCTCTGCAAAACGTTCAATTTCGGGATGAGTTAACGGCACCTCCTGAATGAGGTGTTGAGGAATAGGAAATACATGGGGGTGCCCATTGCCTATGCTGATTACTAGTGGCAATACATCATAATTGCCCCTTGTTCCCTGCCAGCCTAGTTGTTGGCACACTTTCGTAAATTCATCCGATGCCGGATCGCCAGCGCGTTCATGTTCAGCATCACCAGGATATCCCGCGTAACGAATCAATTGATGGTTCCAAATCCGGATTCTCCGATCAGGAGCTTCCCCGCTGCGGAAGACCGTGATAAGTGGACGAATACGTCCTCCATTATTCGCCTTTTCCAGATGTCGCAGCAAAGCTTCAGCAACATCCTCCTCGGTCTCTGCCAGACGTTCATCCATCAGCTCAATGGATTGCCAAAAGAGGCGGCCGATGCAGCGGCTATTATGTCGCCAAGCCATTCTTGCCCCATGAGCCAGCTCTTCCGTTGTATGTGTGTAACTCCCGGATTGATTAATTTCTTCTCGTACGGCTTGGATGCGTTGATCCATCTCAGCTTCAGTCTTATCAAGTTCAGCGTAACATTGTCGAATGAAAGCCTCCGCCTGCCGGGTTAACTCTTCAATGTCCTTACCATCCATATCGTTTATCTCCCATCCAAGCTCTTGCCAGAACCTTCAATCCAGTATACCATCCTCAATCCTAAGCTACATCCTTAAGGAAACAGTACATGAGAGTGCATGAGAACAACCCGTGAAGCTTAGTCGCTTCACGGGTTGTAGCAGGAACATCTAGCGTTCTGAACGTTTCCCTTGCGTCTTCAATGCAGCAAGCCTGCTCTTATCCTCGGCCAGCAGTTCTTCAGCCAACTCCACACCTTGTGGGCCTAACGCGGCCTGGGCTTGCTCTACCGCCTGTTCGGTATGCGCCAAACGGTTCTCAGCCTGTGCCAAAGTCTGTTCTGTTGGATGACTAAGCGCCTGAGAGACAGAGAAATGAAGCTTGCCTAAAGCATTTTTGGCTTGAGTTACATTGTCGTTCGCTTGCAGACTGGAATCGGGTTGTTTCATAAATGAAATTCGCTCCCTTCTGAAATGCGCCTGTTCCCTTCTAGCATGGTTTAGGATAAGTAACTTTATGCATTACACCTTATTGGATAATGGATTGCATGAAAGTAGTCATTTCTTTGCTGGCCTTATTTAAGCGTTCAATCACTCCGCTGAATTCAGTAACCAGTTCTGCTTGTGCGTGTGAAGATGCGGAGATCGATTCAATTTCCAGCTCCATCTGTTTAATGGACTTTTGAACATCACTGAGTGATTTTTCAATATTATGGGTTGCTTCTTTGGTATTTACGGATAGTTTTCGTACTTCCTTAGCCACAACACCAAAGCCCGCCCCCTGCTCTCCTACACGCGCAGCTTCAATGGCAGCATTTAGTCCTAGCAGGTTCGTCTGCTCAGAAATCTCACGAATGAAGCTGGTAACCTTATTCACTTCTTGAGACTCTGTTACCGCTCTACGTGTATTATCTAATATTTGCTGCGAGGTGGCCGATAATTCTTGAGATTGTGCGGCTACGCTCTGAACCATATCCATTAGGTGATTGCTTATCCCATTAATCTCATCTGTAAATACTTCAAGCTTATTCTCGTTCTCCAGTGTGTAGGCAATTGCGAACACACCTACTACCTCGTTGTCTGTTCCATATATAGGCACACATGTTGAAATTACAGGAGATCCATAAATTTCTGCTGGAATCCGGTTAAAGCTAACCTCACCTTTCAATCCATTTGAAAGCGTTAGGTCTTCAGGCGGAATAGGACTTCCTTTGGCCAGTCCAAAATCAATGGCATTACTGGGAGTATAATACTGGAAGATTTCCCTGTCCGTAATACCGATCATAATATCTTGCGAGTGAATCTTTTTGAAATAAGGTGCTGCGAGGACTAAGGCATCGATAATACTCATCTGTTCATCTCCCATTAAGTAAATGTATATGTAAGTTTATCGACACAATGAGTGACATAATGAATATTGTCATATTAAAGTAACAATCCTATCGTAGGATGGATTCATGAACACTAAACCTATTAGCAGACGTCAATTTTTAAAGAAAAGTGCTCAAATCTCGCTGGGGTTACTTGGAACAGCCACTGCATCCGGAATTTATTCATACTGGGTTGAGCCGTACTGGCTTGAAGTAAAATCTATAGATATAACAATTCCTATACTCCCTCCAACATTCGATAGATTTCGTATCGTTCATTTCAGTGATTTACATTTAGGCGTATACTCGAGGCCAGAAGCTTTAACAGAGTTAGTGCAGCAAATTCAACAGGTCAGTCCGGATCTGATTTGCTTCACTGGGGATCTGTTAGATCATTCTGTGGATTATATTTCAGAGGCTGTAGACTTCTGTTCGCAGTTGCGGGCTCCTTTTGGGCAATATGCAGTGTTAGGTAACCATGACGCTTTTGGCACTCGGAGAGCTGTAACGAAAGGGTTAGCGCAAGCTGGCTTTCATGTACTTCACAATGAACATGCTGTCTTAAAAAAAGATAGAAAAGAGCTCTATCTTGCTGGGGTGGATGATCCGTGGGTTGGCAAAGCAGATATCCAACAGGCGCTGCTCCATATCCCCGACAAGGCATGTACCCTGCTCCTTGCCCACGAGCCTGATTTCGCCGATGAATATAGTGATCTCCCCATAGACCTGCAATTGTCCGGCCATAGTCACGGAGGGCAAGTGCGCCTCCCACTCGTTGGCGCTTTGTATACCCCGCCTCACGGCAGTAAATATTCAAATGGATTATACCAGCTCCCGAACAGCCGACTTCAGGTCTACACGACACGTGGGATTGGAGTAACTCGTATGCCCATACGTTTTAATTGTCGTCCCGAGCTTACCGTAATTACTTTGAGATCACCTATTGATTCATAAATTCAATAATGGTTAAAGAAAATAGACCTGGAAGTTAAAAAATCGTTAGAATCTCTGTGATTTTTCGTATTCAATGCAACAACACTGTAACCCCAGATGTAACCAAATCTATTAGAGGCTTAAGTATAATCGTAAGAGTGATAGCGGAAAACAACACCTATCGAACTACATAAGCCCATTAATGGGAAGGAGAAATATAACCATGAATAAAACAATGAAATGGACGTCTGCTGTATTAGCTGCTGGAGTATTACTTGGAGGATCGGGACTAGTAGGAGGAACTTTTGTTAATGCCGCAGCTACCGGAGGAAATACCGTAAAACAAGCCACTCAACAGCCTTCTGTAGTGCTTAAATATAAAGGCCAAGTCTTAACACAGCAAGGGAAAATCGTAGACGGAAATACCATGATTCCTTTAACTGTATTGCGTGATGCCTTTGGTCTTGCCATTGATTATAATTCAACCACTAGAACTTACAGTGTGGGCAGCGACTCGATGAAGCTTAACCTAGAGGTTTCTGACTATGGCGTCAGCACAGATTTGAACGGATACTATATTTATAGTATGACCGGAAATCATGAAGCGAAGATGATCAATGACCGCCTATATGTCCCATTCAAGCTGTTAAATGATTATTTAGGGATTCAAGGTGTATATAATCCAGTCCAGAAATCACTAGAACTTAGCAAGCTGGTGATGAATGATATCAAGATTACCTCTGTTACCTTGGATAAGAGCAATAAAAATGCTACTATTCAGATTCAGTATCCAAAAATCAGTGGTCTAACAGATGAAGTGCAAAACACGATTAACACAGCCTTCAAAAAAGAAGCTGAACGATTCGCTTCAGAGGCTGAGAAAGAAGCCAGCCGTAGAGATGGCACGATAGAGCATAAATATGACTACTCTCAAACTTATGTTGTCACCTTTAATCGTGAAGGCGTACTTAGTATTGTAGTCGATCAATATGGATATAGCGGTGGAGCACACGGCGGTACTATTCGCGAGGGACATACCTACTCACTGAAGGATGGTAAGAAGATAGAACTTAAAGACCTGTTAAAGGCAGAACCAAACTACAAACAAAAACTAGATAAAATGTTGAAGCAAAGCACTAAGGATGTAGCTTTTCCGGAGTCAACTGGTGGTCTAACAGAGAAGCCTGCCTTCTTCGTCAGTGAAAGTGGCTTAGCTATCTTCTATCAACAATATGAAATCGCACCTTATGCAGCTGGAATCCCTACCTATACCTTTAATTTTAGTTCAATACTGCCTAAAGGCACTAATCCATTTGCTTCTTTCAAATAAATCACCACTAACGCAAAGCAAAAAGCACCTCAGCCAATCAGCTGCGGTGCTTTTTGTTATCTTTATTATTCTTCTAAACTGCCAGCTGGTCCAAAGAATTCAAAATGAATTCTCTCCTCCGGTACCTGCCATTCCTTGAGAGCCTTATAAATGGCCTTCATAAAAGGAGTCGGCCCACAGAAATAGAATTCAGCGTTCACGTCTGCTATTTCTTGAAGCCAAGAAAGATCAATATAACCAGATCTATTGCACTTGTCTCCTTCTCCTGGAGATTCATAACATACATAGGAACTTAGAGCAGGATGAGATTGCGCTAAATCTGCCACCCTATCCTTCATAGCATGCAAGCTTCCATTGATGGCTGCATGAATATAGGTTACCTCGCGTTCTGGCTGTGCAGCAATGATTGTCTCCAGCATACTTACCATTGGAGTTAGCCCCACACCCCCGCTGATTAGAACCACCGGAGTGTCACTAGTCTGATCCAGTACGAAATCGCCCGCTGGAGAGCCCACTTCTAATATAGATCCCACTTGGACGACATCATGGAGATAAGTAGATACGACGCCAGCAGGTTTATCTAGCCCTTCGCTCTCCCGTTTAACAGTGATACGGTAATACGCCTGATCCGGAGCACTGGACAAACTATAGTGGCGAACATGGGTATATTCCTCACCCTCTGGCTGAACACGAACCGTGATATACTGACCCGGGGAATAAGAGGCGATCGCCCCTCCGTCCTCAGGAGACAGGTAAAAGGAAGTAATAAGCTCACTTTCTCTAACCTTCCGAGTGACGATAAAGTTTCTGAATCCACTCCAGCCCCCCAGCGCTTCGGCAGCTTCACGATATTTTTCTGCTTCAACTCCTATGAAAGCATCTGCGATTACCCCATAAGCCTTAGCCCATGCATCTATAATTTCCGGTGTTGCCGCATCACCAAGCACTTTCCCAATCGCAGCTAACAAGGTCTCACCCACGATCGGATAATGCTCAGGCAATACACCCAGTGCTCGATGCTTCTCTGCAATCTGTTTTACCACCGGCAAGATATTTTCTAGCTGATCAATATTCATGGCCGCTGCAAGAACTGCATTAGCAAGTGCTGTCTGCTGTCTGCCTTGCCGCTGATTGGCATGATTAAATATATTCAATAGCTCTGGATGATTTTCAAATAACATGCCATAAAAGGTCGTAGTAATGGTTGTTCCATGAACCTGTAATACAGGAACTGTTGATTTTATAATAGCAATCGTTTGTTGATCTAACATATGAATACCCCTCTCTCCTGCAATACAATAAGATAATGCCTCTATAAAAAGCATATAGAATCTGCAAATGAGCGAGTGTGCGTTGAATCACTTTAGAATTTAATAAAATGTGAACAAACAAAAAATGCAATGATATCCATCACAATCGAATGCCCAATCCAAAAAAAAAAGCTGCCCAAGCAGCTCACGTAGCTACCGGACAGCACTTTATCTCTTATTTTGCCAGCTCCACAAAGCCTTCTCCGAACACATCTCTTACATCGTGAATGGCGATAAAAGCCTCTTTATCAATCGATCTTACGATCTTCTTAAGCATGGTCACTTCCTGCTTGCTAATGACAATATAGAGCAGCTCTTTGGGTTCTTTAGTATAATACCCTCGGCCATAAATAACTGTGACCCCTCTATCCATGATTCGATTAACTTGTTCAGCAATTTTATCCTGCTCCTTGGATACAATTGTAACGGCCTTCTTAGGATTCACTCCCTCAATAATGAAGTCCATCACCTTAGTCGCTATATAGAGCATCACGATCGTAAACATCAGACTTTGCACACCAATGATGAAATACGAAGCAAATACCACAACTAAATCGACCAAGAGAAGAGCGTAGCTAACGTTCCAATCCAAAAATTTATGCAGAATTCTGGCGATAATGGTTGACCCTGCGGTCGTCCCACCCACGCGTATGATCATTCCGATACCCACACCAGACAAGATGCCTCCAAATATTGCATTGATGATCAACTCATCGCTGGCGATATGCCAATTCTTTGTAAGAATCAAGAATAACGAATTAAAAAACACCGCAATAATTGTATATACCGTCGTCGTTTTGTCTAAAAATTTATAACCCACAATCAATAATAAAGCATTAAGAATCAAGCTAACAATACCTGGCGACCACTGATACAAATAGTATGTAATCATAGTCAATCCCGTTACCCCGCCTTCACCGAACTCGTTCGGAATCACAAACAAGTTAACGGCCAAAGAGAACAACAATGCTCCTACAATGATGGAAACAATATCCGAAATACGCTTTTTCATACCATGCCCCTTCTATCCTCTGTCTATATCTACCATCCACAAATACTAACACCGCTTCGATATAGTTGTAAACAATCCAGAAGAAACCAGCATTCTATATAAGGCGTAACCGACTACCCCACCGCAAGTGTTTAAGATCAGATCATCCACATCAAAGGTGCCGATATACAATACCAATTGTGTAACTTCAAAGCTCAGACTCAGCGTAAAAGAGAGCATGAGGACTTTTCGGAATAACCTTTCTTTTTGTGAAAATAGCATAGGGACCATGATCCCAAACGGAATAAATGCCAGAAGATTGCCCACCAAATTAAGCGATGAAAACGGATCTGAAAATGACAGTTGCTCTATCCCTCGCGAGATTTCTTTAAAGGGTATATAGTTACCCTGTCGATGAAAAATTCTGTCAGGATGCTCAAGCATACGCCCCGCCTGTTCCCAAAGTGATTGCAAGCTAAAAGGTGCCCCTTTAAATAAAATGATTCGGATCAAGAAATACATATAGACGATAAATATGGCTGCCAGCAATAATTTCATAGCAGACATGCTTTTAGGCTCTGTACTCATTGCACTGTGGTCACAATTACGCCATCCATATTGTCACCCGACGTTTTATATTGCCCTTTCTTTGGAATCTTAATACTTGTATATCCCGATATTGGATAATAGCTTACTGTATATGTTTTACCATCTACAACCGTTGAAATTTCACTATTCTCCTTCAAAAGATCTAAATATTGTTCCAGCACAATCCCCTTCTCATGAATGATTGCACTGTGCGGCAACCCGACATAACGGAAATGCCAAGGTTCATATTTAATCCCCGTAATCTCCGTTTTGTCTTTAGGATAGCGTAGAATAAAGCCATATTTCCAAGCCTTGTTTTGCAGCCATTTGCCCTCAGGCGCTTTGCTCATTTCTGCTTGAGACGATCCGATATCCAGCGATAAGCCTAAATTATGTTCACTATATTGTGCCGGTAAAGCATAGTCTGAACCTTTTTCTTCATACAATTTCTCTTGCTCATCAAAGTCTCTGTACCCACTGCTAATTAAAAAATGATTCACGCCGTCTTTCTCAGCAGCCTTGATCATCTTAATGAATGTAAGTGCTACACTTTCAGACAAACGAATAGAGGTATCTAGTAAACCATATCCTTGAACCAGATCCTTCTGATCATATAAGGTCACAATATCAGACTTCACGCTGTCCTCATGTACCGGATATTGTTTGTTTACCAGCAATAAATCTCCTTGATATACCTGATCTTGCGTAACCACCTTTATACTATCGCTATCTCTAATCGATCCTTTTCCGATCTTATCATTCTTATCAGCCAGATTACCCGTATCCGGTAAATAACGAGCGGCCGCATAACCAAGCAACAACACAACGATCATCAAAAAGCCCCACTTTTTCATCCGTAATGTCCTCCCATTTCCTCGATAGGAATAGAATAACGAAGACACTTTAAAGAAAAAGCAGGGCAATTATAAAGTTTTTCTTAAAATATACAAATCTCGCTGCCTATCCAGTAAAGGTATATCCTACGCCCCAGATTGTCTTAATAAATTTATTCTTATTCATGTCTTCTCCAAGTTTTTTGCGTAAAGTACGGATATGCACCATGACCGTGTTACCACTCTCATAATAAGCTTCTCCCCACACCTGTTGAAAAATGCTCTCTGCGCTAAACACCTGCTTGGGATGACTGGCTAATAAATGCAGAATATCAAACTCTTTCGGAGTTAAATCTATCACTTCGCCGTAAAGGGTGACGGTATGTTCCTCCGGTGAGATCATCAAGCCCCCTACTTCAAGGACCGATTTTGGAATGGCTGCGGGCTGACTAAATTGTATAGAGCGGCGAAGTTGAGAATTAACGCGGGCGACTAATTCCATTGGATTGAACGGTTTGGTCATATAATCATCTGCGCCCATAACAAGTCCCGTGATCTTATCCAGATCAGAAGTCTTCGCACTTAAAAAAATAATCGGCAGATGATGCTGCTCCCGAATGTGACGGGTTACCTCATAGCCATCCAGGCCTGGCATCATAATATCCAGAATCGCCAAATCTATCGTTTGTGACTCAATAGCTTGTACCGCTGCCCGCCCATCGGATACTTTAATGATATGATACCCTTCTTTTTGCAAATGCAAAGCCACCAGATCCGCAATCTCCGCCTCATCATCCGCAATTAATATCGTAATGCGCTTCATCTATATTTCACCCCTGTAGGTTTGTGCTATATGATCTACATCCATTATACCCCAAACTTAAAAACCACTCCTAGGATGAAGTGGTTTCGATGAATTTAATGATGAATAAATAGTCCTGTTGGAATATTATTTATTTTTATGATAACTCTCTAGCAGGGCATCTAATGAAATGCCATTAACTGTGACGCCTGAAAGATTGCAGTCTTTTATCTCTACATTCGAAAGATCACACTCTACAAAAGATGTGCCATTAAGCTGGCATCGTTCAAACTTATTGCCTTTACCATACAAGTGAATATCATGGAAATAGGCTTCTCCTAATTCACTATCGCTAACCTCGATTTCCCACAATCCGACTTCATTAAACTTAACAAGATGCATATTGATATCGTTAAAAGTAGTACTGCTCATATTAATATTGTCAAACTTGGTACCCGCCATATTTACATTAGAAAAGTTCGTCTTAGGCATATCAATATCATCGAATTCACTTTGGCCCATGGCCACACGACGAAAGTTGGTTTCAGGCATTCTTTCATCCTGAAAAACTCTCTTTTTAAATTCGTCCTGCAATTTGTTTTCACTTAGATTGTTATTCACTGTACTCAACATCTCCCTTTTTAAGATCGTTCTTGATCTGCGGAGTCTACTCTCGACAGCTTCAATAGATAAATCAAGGAAATCAGCGATCTCCCTAACCTTGTAGTTGTCGATATAGAATAGAATGGTGACTATACGGTTAGCTTCGGATAAGGTGTTTAATGCCTTCCACACATCTTGCTGGAGTTCTTTTCGGAGGAGCTGATCTTCAGTAGTCTCCAGCTGAGAAACCTCGATTTGCTCCATGAATTCATATACAGCTTTCTTCTTATTCGCCCTAAACCAATCCATACATTCCCGTGAAGTAACTGCATATAACCAACTGGCGAGTTTCTCTGGCTCCTTTAAGTTGGATAAATTACGATAGGTCTTAACAAAAACCTCTTGTGTAATGTCTTGCGCAGTGTGGAAATCACCCAATTTACCGTAAGCTACTCCGTATACTGCATTGGAATATTTGCCGATAAGCCCACTGAATGCATCCATATCCCCTTTACACACCTTATCTACCAGTTCTGCATCCGTACAAGTCACTATCTGCCTCCTTAACAATCAAGTTCATAACATAAGACGGAAAAGGAGTTCAAAAACCGTCTTTATGCCTGCAAATAATCTTTTTAATGAAGAAAGGTCGATTTAAGATTCTGTACTACTGGCTTGTCGATACAGCTCACGGCTCTTATAACCCGCCCGTAGAATCATCTTCATTTCCTCTTTACGCTTAGCTCTTGTTGCCTCTTGTTTGGCACTATAGACATATCGAGCCCAATCTTTACGATAGCCCGGGGTAAGCGATTGATAGATGGTAAGAAGCTCCGGTGTATCTTTCAGATCTTCTTCTACATTTGGAATAAAAGAAATATAGTCATCCACAGATTGACTTGGGGTATTGGAAAGCTGACCTTTACCCTTAGCATCCTCTTTTAACCCCACAACTGTAAAGACATCGTCTAATCCAACCATGCGTGCAAATTTAATATTACTGGTCCCGATATAGCCGTTCTCATCACTGCCCAGACCCTCTAGCAAGTCGTCACGATGAATAAAGGTCGGATACACTTTGTTTCCCCTTTTAGGATATGCCACAAAGAGATAGCCATTCTTATGAAGATGCTGATGTTCTATCACACGGTTCACTAGTTCTTGTAATGACGACATATCTAGTACAAAAGCAAATATAAGATCATATGCTCCTTTTAGCGAAGTATCATAATCGGACAATTCAGCCAAATAATCAGAGCCCTCCGGTTTATTCAATATCGCTACTTGGTTGTATTTTTGTAAGTTCAGCTTTTCTACGATTGTTTTAGTCACTATGCTTCATCCCCCAAATATATTCGGACGCTTCTTCATCGTGATCATTATAGCCTAATCGCTACCTAATCTAAAACATTCTACGCGCCGTCACAAAACGCTTCTTCCACTTCTCACTCAGGGCTTCATAATGAACGCCTTTCTCTTTGGAATACGTATGCAATATCTGATTATTTCCCGCATACATGGCAACATGACCAATCTCGAGACCACGTGCACTAAAGAACAATAAATCTCCTTTACGCAGCTCGTTGATCCCAACTTCCTTCCCTTCTTTGGCTTGATTATAGGAGGTGCGTGGCAGATCCACCGACAATACATCCTCAAATAAATGCCCTACGAAAGAAGAGCAGTCGAATGTAGAAGTCTGGTTCGTTGCTGCACCAAATTCATAAGGGGTTCCCAGATACTTCTCGCCGTAAGCAAGCAGTGCGCTTCCCTGTTTCTCAGCGAGCGACTCACTAGTATAATTGCTATATTTGGGTTTAGCAGATATGTATCCCGTCTTGTTGTCTTGCGTTCGCACTTCTAACCAGAAAGCATTCACTTCCCTAATCACATGTACCTTCTCACCTGCAGACAACATTTGCTGAACACCTGATTGGTCCGATGAATTTGGCGAACTGCGCAGGTTAACCCCATAAAGAATCGTTGTATCGTAATTCATCGCTGAGTAGATGCGGACTGTCCGAGTACTAGCCTCCCATTTCACAGTGCTACCTAGAGCCTCGCTGACAAAACGCAGCGGCATCATCGTATTACCACCGACGACCTGACCCGGAACGGTTAAGCTTAAGGCTTGTCCATTTTTGTTCGCGGTTAAATCTCCTATTTGATAAGTCAGTACCAGCGTTCCCTTAGTGGCCTTCACTGTTTTGGTATCGTTGTTCCATGAAATCTTTGCTCCCTGTTCTTCAAACACCTTGCGCATGGGAACCAGCGTTGTACCGTTTATGAGCAAGGGCTGAACCTCTAATTCAAGCTGTCGATCGTCCAGAAAAACACCCGTAACCTGATTCTGAGGCGTTACCGCCGCATGGGCTGGAGCTGTATAGAGTATAGATGTGAGTAGTACAAGTAGTGTGGCTTTCTTATGAATCTTCATGATGTCATCACCTCGTTGATTGATACGTTCATATACTATTACTAAAATTAGGATCATTAGTTTTGTTACAATTTTTGGGGTTGGCGTCTAACTACAGTTCAAACCATGTAAAAAAAGAGGACTGCGGTCACCTTTCGGTGCCACAGCCCTCTTGTTAATCCACTTCAAAAATAGAATCAATGATGATCGGAAGATTATCTCTTACAGAAACAGCGCCCAATACCGAACGTGCATGACTGCCTTTGTCTCCGAATACCTCCAGCAGTAAATCAGAACAACCATTGAGTACTTTATGATGTTCTTCGAATAAGGGATCGGCATTCACAAATCCTTGAATTTTGATCACTCGCTTCACTTTATCCAAGGAGCCTAAAGCTGACTCAAGGACGGCAAGAATCTCAATCCCTGTCTGACGTGCATAATGATAGCCTTCTTCGGTAGTGAAATCTTGGCCCAGCTTCCCTTTGGGATCTCCGGCTGGTCCTTTGCCCGATACAAAACATAATCCATTAACAATGACGTAGTTAGCATACTTTGCCGCCGGTTCACTAGCACTTGGCAGGACAATACCTAATTCTTCAAGTCTGTCCGCTATGATTCGATCCGTCACTTCAGTACCCCCCTCCAATTCACAACAGCTTCAATAAATTGGTAAGATCATACTAGTTAATCTAAATGGGGTCAATCCTCTTTTGCTTCAACCTCTGCTTCCCATCTCGATATCTCAGCTCGAACAATGGGTGCCACTTCAGTACCCAATAGCTCAATAGCTCTCATTACATCCTTGTGAGGCATCGTACCTAGCGGTACATGCAGCATAAAACGTGTAATCCCTACGTGTTTGCGTAGGTGAATGATTTTTTCAGCAACAGTATCTGGATCTCCTACATACAAAGCGCCTTCGAATCTACGAGCCGCATCATAGCTCGCCCGACTGTAATGACCCCATCCGCGCTCCCGGCCAATCACGTTCATGCTAGCCTGTGTAGAAGGAAAGAACATATCGGCAGCAAGCTGATTATCTTCTGCAATAAAGCCGTGTGAGTGTGAGGCAACCGGGAGCTTCGATACATCATGTCCTGCTTGGGCTGCCGCTTTCTTATAGAGCTTCACCAGTGGAGCAAACTGTAGCGGACTGCCTCCGATAATCGCGAGCACAAGAGGTAGCCCGAGCAGGCCCGCACGAATCACAGATTCCGTATTGCCGCCACTGCCAATCCATACAGGCAAAGGATTCTGAACAGGGCGTGGATAAATGCCCAGATTATTAATGGCAGGACGGTGATTTCCACTCCAGGTTACTTTTTCGGATTCCGTTAACTTTAACAACAGGTCCAGCTTCTCATCGAATAACTCATCGTAGTCATTTAAATCGTATCCAAAGAGCGGGAAAGATTCGATAAAGGAACCCCGGCCTGCCATGATTTCCGCTCGTCCATTTGAGATTCCATCGAGTGTTGCGAAATCCTGAAATACACGTACTGGATCAGCAGAGGACAGCACGGTTACCGCACTGGTCAACCGAATTCGTGTCGTCTGTGAGGCAGCCGCAGCCAGCAAAACTGCTGGAGAAGATGCGGCATAATCTTTTCGATGATGCTCACCCACACCAAATATATCTAAGCCCACCTTATCCGCAAGAACAATCTCCTCTACTACCTCGCGCAATCGCTCCGCATGACTTATTAATTCACCCGTTTGAACATTCGGTGTTGTTTCTACGAACGTACTGATTCCTATTTCCACTTACAAATCCCCCTTAACTATAATTTTCTCTTCGAGTTTGTTTGATTATAACACAAGTTACGGTCAAGTATAGCTAGGCATTAATGCCTAGCTCCAGCTTGTCCAAAAACCTATTCTTAAAATTTGCAGAACATCACTGACAAATAGAGGATTTTGATGAAATATGTTGAAATGATCTAAAACAAGTAGCTTTCATGCTTGATATAGGAGGGACATATGCTTCAAAGAAACAAACACAAAAATTCCATAACGAAACAAACCTTCAACCCTGTTCGGGGCTCCTTAAAAATCGCCGTAATATATTTTATTGTAGGGTGCTTATGGATCCCCCTAACAGATAAGGCCGTTTCCGCTTTTACGCGAGATCCGGAGTGGATAAGACTTATTAATATAATTAAAGGCTGGTTCTTTGTCCTCATAACAGCTTTGCTTATCTTTGCATTAATTCTAGGTACTCTGAAACGGATTAAAAGGATTGAGAAGAAACTGGATCTTGCCTATAGGGATAGGGTGAGCGCCCACGAAAATTTAGAAGCCGCCTATGAGGAAATCACAGCTACGGAAGAAGAACTCAGACAGCAATATGATCAGCTTATTGAGAATCAAGAGAAGCTAACCCTGAATGAAGAAAGAATGCATTACCTGGCGTATCATGATCTATTAACCGGCCTGCCTAATAAATTAGCTTTTTATGAGAATGGGCCTCGCATTTTGAAACTGAACAACATTGCAGCCTTAATGTTCATCGACATTGATTACTTCAAATATGTTAATGATACGATGGGCCATGAATTTGGCGATAGGCTAATTGTTAAGGTTAGTGAGAGGTTGGTGTCCCTGGTTGGGAGCAGTGGTGAAGTGTATCGTTTCGCTGGGGATGAATTTATCGTTCTTTTATATTCTATCGAGAACAGTCAGTGCATAACTAGCGTAGCCTCCCACATTATTGCCGGTTTTAAAGATGCGATTGAGATGGACGACAGTCTGTTGCATGTTAGCCTAAGCATCGGAATCAGTACTCACCCTGATCATGGCAGTAATATTATGGAGCTCCTTAAATCCGCAGACATCGCTATGTATAAAGCTAAAGACGCCGGCAAGGGCCAAATTATCGTGTTTGATCAACCGTTGAATGATACCTTCACTGAGCGAATGAACATTGAGAAGCAGTTATACAGTGCTTTAGAGAACAATGAGCTGGAAGTATTCTATCAACCCCAGATTGATCTGACTCAGAATAGGGTGACAGGACTAGAGGCTCTTATGCGCTGGAACAATCCTATACTAGGCATGGTACCTCCAGACAAGTTTATCAAAATAGCAGAGGATTCCCATCTCATCATTCCTCTTGGAGCGTGGGTGCTCAGAACAGCCTGTACCTTTTTGAAAAACCTTCATGAACAAGGATTATCACATCTAACGATGTCTGTTAACATTTCAATGCTGCAGCTACTGCAAAGCGACTTCAATGAGCTAGTTCTTGACACCTTGCAAGCTTCCGGGCTAGAGCCTGAATACTTAGAGCTAGAGATTACAGAGAGTGTTCTGGTTGAATCCTACGAATATGTGAGCAGTAAGCTGACTGAACTCAGAGCTCACAACATCAAAATTGCATTGGACGACTTTGGTACCGGGTATTCCTCCTTAAGTTATCTTACACACATGCCGATCTCTACTTTGAAAATAGACAAGTCCTTTATTGATTCCATTCGAACAGGGACACATCAAGCCGTTCTCGTTGAACAAATTATTATGATTGGTAAACGCATGAATATGTGTGTGATTGCAGAAGGTGTGGAGCAAACCGTACAACTCGATTATCTACAAGAGCAAGGCTGCGATAAAATTCAAGGTTACTTGTTCAGTAAGCCACAGTCCGCACAGAGTGTAAAAGAGCTGCTAACCGAGTGGGAGAAAATTTCAAGCTTAAGCCAATAAAGATGAACCTATTTTTTTATATAAGAAGGTGTTACCTAATTGAATGTCATGACATGGATTGACCTATCATTATTCTTCGTTCTGTTCGCTCTATTCATCTACATATTTATTTCCGTAACAATCACTAACTTACATAAGGTGTACTTGATTTTTCATTTTACTATGATGCTATGGCCCTTCTGTCAATTTGCTCTCAAAACTACAGCTGATCCCAAAGTTCAATTGATTTATGTAAAGCTCGCTTTTATTGACTCGATCCTGTTAACGATTGGATGGCTTCTTTTTACGATATTCCTCACTGGGAAATCATACCTCCTTCGAAAAAAGAAAACGCTAATCCTATACATTATCGCAGCATTGATCTTAATAGGCGTGATCGTCAATCCGAAGCAAAGCTTTGTACTGCCTATGCATGGTGGATATGTTGAAAGATCCTATGGACCGCTTTTTTGGCTGTTCATTCTCTTCTTAATCACCACCATTATTATTTCTCTGTATATCATCTATTCAGCGCTTATATCAAACGCCACCCAGCGGATCAAAAAACAGGTTACTCATGTACTCAAGGGTGTACTAGTGTTGACTGTATTTGTATTACTGGATGTCTTTCTTAATGTGGTGCTGTTTAAATCTCAGCCGGTTATTCCAGGGATGACCTCACTAGGGATACTAATTTCTGCTATCTTTTTCGTCATTGCCATTCATCGTGATAAAATATTTGATCTCGTAACCATCGCCCATCAGGATATCATTGACACACTCACACAAGGAATTCTTGTACTGGATGATAATGAAACTGTGGTAGAGATTAATCGATCACTTTTGCCAAAAATCAACCTACAGATTGGTGATCCCTTCGACTTATCGACGCTAACACCTATGGAGCAGACTGCCAGCGCTTTCCGATTGTTTCAACATACATATCTTAAACAGCCCATGGAGAGAACCGAAGTTGAAGTATTCTACACCTCGCTCCAAGCATACATCAATATTACAGCGGCACCAATTATCGTAGGCGAGATCATGGTTGGACGGATTCTCACCTTTCAGGATAGAAGCGAGCTGCATCGCCTCATTGCTGAGACTAATCATCAGAACGAGATCTTGCAAGAGCGCAATCTGGCATTAATTCAAATCCAAAATGAGCTTTCTCAGACCAACCAAAAACTCAAGCAGATGGCCATAACCGACAGCTTAACAGGTTGTTATAACCGTCATTACTTAACACAGCACTTAGAGCATGAGATCATAGAAAACATGATATTGAAGCAGCCTTTTGCCATCATTCTACTGGATATCGACTTTTTCAAAACGGTGAATGACAATTACGGCCATTTAGTCGGCGATGTTGTAATTTGCAGTACGGTAGAGGTCATTAAGCAATCGCTGAGGGAGACGGATATCCTGGCACGGTATGGCGGAGAAGAGTTTATCGTTTATTTACCAAATACGAACCATACACAAGCAAACCGCTGGGCAGAGCATATTAAGTTTATGATAGAGGCCAATAAAGTACATGTGGATGAGGTTGCTCATTCTGTATCCATTACTGTAAGCATGGGGCTATTATCTATTAATAATTTTGCGGAGCAGTATATAGAAAGCCCGACCAATCAACTAAATGATTTATTCGAATCTGTGGACAAAGCCTTATATCAAGCCAAAAATGCAGGACGAAACCAAATTGTTGAGATCATAAGATGACGCGTGTTCAAATACTGTCACAAAAAAAGAATCAGCCTACTTCTATCGAAGGTAAGCTGATTCTTTCTTTTTATATCTTTTTAACAAATTCAGATTTTAATTTCATAGCTCCAAATCCGTCAATTTTGCAATCAATATCATGATCTCCGTCCACTAAACGGATATTTTTAACTTTGGTACCAATCTTCAGAACGGATGAGCTTCCTTTTACCTTAAGGTCTTTGATTACAGTTACTGAGTCACCGTCGTTTAATACATTGCCGTTGGCATCTTTGATAACCTTTTGATCTTCACTATTCTCAGACTCTGATTCTAATGTCCACTCATGTGCACATTCCGGGCAAACTAGTAGACTTCCATCTTCATAAGTGTACTCAGAATTACATTTCGGGCAGTTTGGTAAATTAGACATCGTTTCATTTTCTCCAATCGTAGTTCAAATTCTAGCTGTCTTACGGCTAACCTATAAAAGTATATTTCATATCCAGTAAGGATTCCACTATTTCGAAACAGTAATGTAATTTTGCTCTACACTTCCTAATTCCCGCATACAATAGACTACTAAATATTATCTTGTATATATTTTCGCAATTGACTATGATAATAATGTCAAATTTTCATGTAAATACATAGGAGAGTGAACAATGATTAGTCAAAGAAGTGTCGCATTTTCCATTATATTGTCATTAATTACATGTGGAATATACGGAATATTTTGGTTTATTGCTCTAACCAATGACGTAGGGAAGCTAAGCGGAGACTACACATTTACAGGAGGAAAGCATTTCCTTCTGACATTGATTACTTGCGGGATATGGAGCCTTGTTTGGGCCTATCAGATCGGTAAACATGTTGCAGAAGCTCAAAGACAACGTGGCCAACTCGTATCCGATAATTCAGCTCTTTATGTGATCCTTACAATCTTTAGTTTTGGTATTGTCACATACGCTTTGGTGCAATCAGATGTTAATAAATTGGTCTAATTTAACTAATTATAAGAGGACACACCCTAAACTATTTTGGAGTGTGTCCTTAAGTCTCCTAGGATTACTATATTTCACCGTATGGATGCCCTTAACCAATATGGGTATACCTTGTTTATTTCATGAGTGGACTGGATTTTATTGTCCGGGATGTGGAATCACAAGAGTTATTCTATCGTTGTTGAGATTCGACTTCGTTCAAGCGTTCAGATTTAACCCGTTGCTATTTGTTCTAGCACCTCTGTATATGCTGTACTTGTTCACTGAGAAAAAGCGTATCCAGCCTCTTAGCCATGTAATTATGGCTGCGATGTTGATCCTGACTGTTACATTTGGAGTACTGAGAAATTTCCCGCTATTTGATTATTTGGCCCCTACAGTAATTCGTTAGCATCTACAACGGATACATCATAGCTTGAAGCCGCACAATCGCCTGAGCCCGGTCAACCACCTCTAATTTGCTATAAAGATTGCTAATATAATTACGCGCTGTTCCCTCCGCGATATGCAGTGTATCGGCAATTTCGCGGTTATTGAGTCCCCGGATAATGAGCTGCGCCAGCTCCTCTTCTCGTTCTGTCAGACTCATACCACCCACATTGGATCTTTGCCGGTGTTCATACTCTTCCGTCAATCTATTCATCCTCGTCGCCAATTTGGCCGCTACCGGGGCTGGCAGAATAAATTGCCCTGATATCGTATCACGGATCGAGGCAATCATTTTGTCTGCATCCATATCCTTCAGCATATAGCCGCTTGCTCCGAATGCCATGCCCTCAACAATATAATCGGTCTCTATAAAAGTGGTCAAAATCAGAATGAATATATCCGGACGAATCTGCTTGATTCGTTTTAATGCACTGATCCCGTTCATAATTGGCATTTGAACATCAAGCAGTACCAGGTCGGGCTGGAATACTTCCACCATCTCACAGGCCTCTTCCCCGTTCTTGGCAGCACCGACTACCTCCATATCATCCTCCAGATCCAGAATGGTGCGGAGTCCTTCACGCGTCAACAATTGATCATCGGCAATTACAATCTTTATCTTATTCATTTTCTATTCCCAACCCTTCGCATGGGCAGATCAATCTCCAGTAGACAGCCCTCATTCATTTCTGAATCGATGGATAAGCTGCCTCCCAGTTGCTCAACCCGTTCTTTCATCGTCCTTAGTCCAAAACCCATCACTATTTGACTATCTCCTGACCCACGATCTTTGAGCCTAAACTGTAAATTCGCTCCGACAGATTCCAGACTAAAATGGAACTCTGTACTCTTACCATGTCTGATTCCATTCGTTAGGCCCTCCTGCAAAGCATGATAAATGGCCTTTTTATAGGCTGTTGACATGGCGTCCGGCAGATCATAAATAATGGCATGAATGACAACGCCTGCATTACGCTCTGTATCACGGATCAGTTGCTTCAACATGACCGTTAGATCGGAATACTTGTCCTCCTTCAGCATATGGACAGATCCGCGGATTTCATTCAAGCTATGACGGACAAGATCCTGTGCCTCAACCAGTCGCTGAACGCCGCTATCTATATCTTTCTTCTGGAGCAGACGCTTTCCAGCCTCAATTTGAAGAATCGTTGATGTGAGTGTATGCCCAACAATGTCATGAATCTCCTGAGCGATACGATTTCGTTCCTCATAGACTGTGGCTTCAGCCAAAGCTGCGGACGTCTCACGCATCGAACGCTCCAGGTCACGGGTTCTTTCTGTCACTTGATCCTCTAAATTTTTCTTAAGATATTGAATCCCCGAATATAGCTTGGCATTGGCAATAGAGATGGCACATTGAGAGCCAAGCAGCTTGAGCACGTCAAGCCTACTCGGTGTAAATACACCTGGTGATAGGTTATTCTCCAAATAGAGCAAGCACACTAATTTATTCTGATTCATGATAGGAAGACAAAGAACTGATTTCAGTCTATTCTTCCTAACGTAAGCGTTACGTGCAAATATTCCCTCACTGAGCGCATCATGTAATACAACCTGCTCCTGTGTTCTTGCCGCGTAGGCTATAATCGCTGCCGGAACAAGATCTGACTCTTCCCCGAGAGGAACGGATTCGATATGCAGGGCTTCCGATGTCCCGTGGGCCTCAACCATCCATCTTCCTTCATGATCAAAAATAACCGCCCCATATTCGGCTCCAGCATTGTGGAGCATAATCCGCATCAGCGTGCCCAATAATCGGCTCATTTCCATCTCACCCGACAAAGCTTGTGCAGACATCACCACAGAAAGGGAATCGACCCGGTCGAGTCCGGGCTCACGTTTAATATGCAGCAGATTGCTGTGCTGCTGCTCAAGGTCAGCCGCTTTAGCCTTTGCGCCCCATTGCAGATAAGCCTCGTAGGCTTCAGTCATATAGATTCTTGCTAGATGCAATTTGCCATGACGAAGTCCATACTTGCCGTAGCACTCCGCCGCCATAGCTAAATCGTGAATATGGCCGTTGATACGAGCAACCTCAATAGATTGCTCATACAAGGCTTCAGCTTGTCGTGGATCTCGCGATAGGCGAATCAGCTCAGCCTTCATCAACAGATATTTATGCTCATAATTTACCGGGCAACGCTTAGCAAGCTTTTTCATTTTCTTCAGGCAACTGCGCATTTTTGCCCGATATATACGTTGCTCTTCAGCGTTATATTCCTCATACAACTGAGCCCAGACTAAACATTCATACATGATCTGCATGGGACTGTCTAAACCATCTTCACGTGATTTTATAATGGCAGCTGATTTCGCTAATGCCTCACTAGCTTCGCGGTAATCCCCAAATATATAACCTGTTAAATATTGATATATACAGACCATTTCTTGTATAAAATTAAAGGTATCTCCATGAACCGACTGTGCAAAATCAGGTTCGCTAATCTCTGCAATGTTAAATGGATCATCTACAGAGCGATAACCTGTCAATCGAACTAGAGTAGCTACAGCTATGATAGCCTGCTTACAATGAAGACTGTTGTTATGGCGCAACAAATCTCCGGAATGCGCAATTAATCGATCATAGATATCGTCTAACGGATGTCCAAATTGTAAGAGGGAGGCACAGTTGATTAACACACTTTGGTTACCCTTCCATAAGTCACCTGATTCCAGTCCCACTTTTCCTGCTTTCTCGGTAAACGTACGGAGCATAGCTGGATCATAATGCCGCCAGCTATCGTAGCACATAGCGAACGCAGCTAAGGTTGTCATATGCACTTTCGGATAGGGTTCTGATAAGCTGCACGCCAACATGGCCCATTTAAATGTTTCTTCATCATTGCGGAAGTAATAGTACTGAAACATTGCATAGCCTATGAATCCAATGGAAGCCTGTGGAGTCATCCCATAATCGAGTGTCAATTCAATCATGGTGAAGGAAGAAGCGAGCCACCCATCCCGGTTGACATAGAAACAGGCATTGCTCGTATGTTCTAAAGTGGACATTGCGACTCTACGAGCCTCGTCCGTCATCGGCGGTAAGAGGTTCAGCGATTCGAGTGAGACCTTCTGTAGTCTGCGACGCAATCTTAACCATTGAAGCGTCAATTGAACATAGCTAGGATCAAATTGATGCCTCACTTTCAATAACGATAATGTATGTCGACCTAAGGAGATAACTTCTTCATGGTTATCATTACTTGCTTCCAATTGAACCTTCATCGCGTAGATGTAAGCCTTATCTGTATTTGTCGCAGCTTTATGGATTAACAGATGAAATAATTCATTCGCCTTATCAAAATGTGAACATAAGTATTCAAGCTCGGCCCTCTCCCGAAATACCCGGAAGGTTAGTCCATAATGCTCCTCCCAGCTCTGCTCCTCTAACATCGCTGTCGCCTGAAGCATATATTGTAAGGCTGTCTCATGTGCGGTGGTTTGCTTTGCACTTATCCCTGCCCTTAAGTTCAGTTCTACCAGTTGAAGCCTCTGCTCCGGGCGATCTATCCACACAATCGCCTGATTCAAATGATGGACAGCTTCAAATAGGACTGTTCCTTCATTAAGAGAGCTGCGGTCTAGCAATAACATCCCAATCCTCCAATGCAGCTCTGGGCGCTCCTCTTCGGGAACAAGCGCATAAGCCGCCCGATGAATACGGTTGTGTTGGAATTTAAAATGCGTATGTGCCTCTCCGTTAACAGGTTGTAGCAAGCGTCCATTTACCGCAACTGCCAATGCTTCAGTCAATATCTCTATCGGAATCTCCATAATTTCGACAAGCATTCCCACATCGAACAGGCTGCCCAGTAAAGCGGCTCTACTAAGTGCATGTACCGTCTGATCGGGAAATTGCTGTAATTTACTTGAAAGATAGGCTGCTGCATTATCGGGAACATTCAATTCAGTAATACGCTGGAGGTCCCATTTCCAGCTTCGAATATCCTCGTCAAATACCACTCGCTGATCATCAATCAAATCCTGAAGGAATTGCTTAATAAATAATGGATTCCCATCTGTCTTATGCAGAAGTACCCGCGCTAGCTCCTCCAAGTCAGCAGCCTCGTAACGCATAACATCCAATAGCAGTTGTTTTATATCGGTGAGTTCAAGCGCCTGTAGAGAAATTTTACTCATCACTACGTTGCGGTCTATCAAGTGCTTTTCCAGACTACTGAGTGGGTGCAGCCTCGTAATTTCCCGATCACGATAAGAAAGAACGATTAGCAGATGACTCGTGGCCGTGTCCTCTATAAGTGAAGTGAGATATTGCAGCGATGTTTCATCGGCCCATTGCATATTGTCCAATATCAAGATCAAAGGATGATCCTCATGAGGAAAGAGTTGAATAAATCGGCTCATGATTAATTGAAATCGATGCTGAGCTTCCAGCGGCGGCAACGGAGGCACGGAAGGTTGCGGGCCAATCAAAAGCTCAAGCTTAGGGACAAGTTCGATCAGCAGTTGCCCGTAACCATCTACAGCTTGTAAAATACGCAGCTTCCAAACCTCCACCTGCAGCTTCGTTTCCATCAGCAGTTGACTGACCAATTCTTCTATCACTTGATGCCAGATGCCATAAGGGAGTGAGGTATGTAGTGATTCGAATTTGCCTCTGGCGAAAAAACCATCCGAAGAAATCGAATTTCTAAGCGTTTCTTTTAAAAAGGTTGTTTTACCGATACCACTCTCACCACTAAGCCAGACCGTCTTTACAGCACCTTGTGATGCTCGTTTCAGTGCTTCTCGTAAGCTTAGTTTCTCAAAATGTCTCCCGTAGAATCGTTCTGGTACCATCCAGCGTTCCGGAATATCCCAGCTTCCTAACAGGAAGGGCTCGAGGTACCCGAATTGTTGTAGGTGGGATAGACATTCCTCAAGATCTGACTTGATTCCAAAAGCACTGGCATATCTCGCATCAGGCATTTTCTCCATGCATTTACCAACAATGTCAGAGACAGTTAGAGGGATAGTGGAAACCCTGCGATGTAAAGGCTCAGGTGTATCTGCAAGATGACGATATACAATATCAACAACATCATGAAGCTCAAAGGGGCGGCTGCCTGAGAGACACTCATACATAAGGACTCCAAGCGAATAAAAGTCAGATCGATAGTCCGGGTTCAACCCAGTTCGACCCGTTTGTTCTGGCGATATATAAGGAAGCAAGGCATCCGGTCGCCCGCTTAAGGGTGATAATGGACTGGTGTCACTTTCCGTGGAGCACATTCGTATATCGATAAATTTCACTTCAAAAGTAACAGGATTGACGATTAGATGAGCGGGGGTTAGTTCATTTAGTGTTATTTTCTCACGATGAATTTGCATAAGGCAATCAGCAACACCGATAGCGATCCGAAGCAGCACTGGAAGCTCCAGTGATTCAGGTGTACGTAGTATCTGATCCAGCATACGCCCCTCTATATCTTTTAAGAGAAGGACTGGTCGATCCGGCGTGATCTCCAGACTATACGCCTCGATTGCTCCACGACCGCTAAGTCGCTTAAGCATGTCATACTCATAACGAAAAGCATCGACCATAGCAGATCCTGGATACTCACCTGTAGTTGTCTTGGCGATAACCCTATGGCCATCTTCTTGACGTTGGAGTCTGTACAGCCTGATATCTGAGATAGTCTCTATCAGATCTAACGTTTGGTATCCTGGAAACTCAAACATGAACAGCACTCCCTAGTTACAATTAGGTAGACAGAATACACAATATCGCAAAGTATTTATACTCATTATATCATCTGATCTCGCCGTACTACTCTATGTTATATTTAGTTCTACCATTAGTTGTTTGATATAACCTCCTAGAACTTTAGGAGGTGTCCCAAGAGCTATGATCTGGCTGCTGGGACACCTCCTCGTATTTAAGACTATGGTTATATTTCTACTCATAAGACATTTCATATTTCGTCAGCCCTATCGCGTTTGCATACAGTGCTGCCTGTGTCCGGTCATTAACCTGTAGCTTCGCTAAAATCTGGCTGACATGCTTCTTTACTGTAAATTCACTGATAAAGAGATGTGTAGCAATCGTTCTGTTGCAAGCACCTTGTCCAAGTTCAATCAGTACTTCCTTCTCTTTCGGTGTCAATTCATCCGTCGGACTGCTGCCGCTAATACGCATCTTTTCTTCCATTAAGCCAGGATCGTAATACTTTCGCCCTTTATGCACCAACTGGATAGCAAAGAGTAATTCCTCCGGCAATGCCTCTTTTAGGACATATCCATCTACCAGCACTTCTTCAGCCCTCAAAAAATTCTCTCTGCTCGCAGAGGAAGTCAACAGAATGAACTTACTGACAATGCCACGGGCACGTGCTGTCTTGATGACATCCAATCCCGATTCATCAACAAGCTTAAGATCAATGAGAACAATATCCGGATTTGTCGCTTCAATCACATCAAATGCTTCTTGACCATTTGTAGCTTCACCAGCAAATTGCACATCTGGCTGCATTGAAATGACAGATGCCAGCCCTCTTCTAACTAAAGGATGATCATCTACAATAACGATTTTCATAGATACGCCTCCCTCTAAACCTCATGACATTCTTAATTCTCCGTATCAAATCTACTTAGGATACCGTCCAATTAACGTCTGCTCGTTTGGCCCCTTCCATCTTGAGCAAGATTTCCGGCTTAAATCCAATAGCCCCTGCAAGTAAAAGCGTAGGAAGGGTACTTATCATCGTGTTATAGCTTGTCACATTTTCGTTATAGATACGTCTGCTGGCAGATAGGTTTTCCTCTAAGATATAGATCCTTTGTTGCAATTTGATAAACGGATCGCTTTCCTTAAGCTCTGGATAATAGTCTGCCTGAACATTGATCGAATGAATATACTTTTCCATTTCCACATATCTAATCAGCTTCTCAACCGGAAGATGATCATCACTTAAACCAGCACGCATTCTATGTACAAGCGCCAATGTTTCGTGTTCATGTTTAGCATAAGAAATAACCATCTTCGCAACTTCTGTTAATGCCTCAACCCGATTTTGTAAATAACCTTCTATGGTAGCAAAAGATTCTCTCACACGATTACGCATGCTTAACAATCGAGTATACGCAGCCATTAAATAAGCCCCGATTATAACAACGATGGTCAATCCGATTCCTAACATCTGCATCACCTCTAGTATATTTGATTGAATGGGCTGGAAGAGTTGGACCATCGGATTCATTATAATTAAAAGACATGTTCGGTTATAGTGAGCGTTGTCATCACTTCTGTCATATTACAAAATGGATAATTTTATAATATAAGGATTTAAAAGGGGTTTCCAAATCTTGCCCACCCCACTTTTGCCACACAGCAGAGCAGAAGCTATAGCGTGAAACTTATACATTTTTATATCTCAATAAAAAACAGGCGAATCATGGTTGAACACACCACAATTCGCCTGTTTTCTTTTGCCTATGGGATTTATTTGTTATCAATAAAAGAAATCAATTGCACAAGATTACCTGCAACTTGGTAAGTTAACCCCAACATGTAAGTTCCCTTCTCCTCGTTCGATAGGTCTATAGTGAACACATCCGGATTAGCTGCCCATTCATTCACATCAAACATGATTTCTTTAAATGTTCCAGTGTTTCTGACACCAGCCGAACTAGGGATCACTTTGCTGCCATCGATCCCTTTCACCGGATTGATAAATTCAACTACAGGTCCCTTTAATTGTCCTACCTCTACCATTTGAGGATCGGCCAATAAGCTCGTAAGTTTAGTTAGTCCTTGTAGCGGGGAGAAATCAGTGATTTCATTTCCAGTGATATCTAGCGTCTCAAGATTCTTAGCATACTGTAGACCTTCCAAAGATCTGGCTCTTCTGGTTTCGCTGGTTAACGTCGTAAGGTTATACATGTCACCTAGCGTTAGGTCTCCAGATACGCCTAATGTGGTCTTGATCGAAGTACTTAGATAAGGATCTGCAATAGTAATGACTTGCGTAAGGTCTATTTCGGTCAGACCTTCTATTGCTAGTTGTAACGCCGCTACTGCTGCATCTACTTCACTTTGTGTGACAGCAGAATTAGCCAAAGCCGCTTCTGCACCCGTGAGGCTGGCCGTAAATACCGCTATACTCTCAGCCGTGAAGCCATCTAGAGAGATTGCTTTAGCCGCTGCAATCGCTTGTTCCAGATCTCCAGTGAACAGGTGATCTCCATTCGCGAAATGTAGTTTGGTTCCCCCCCATGTGGCATGGTCAGATCCGTTTCCATTTCCGCCGTCCGTAACGACTAATTTCAGCTCCTTGGCTCCGTTAATATCCAACTCGATGAATTTCTGTGGATCTCTGGAGCCCATGACACCACTATCGAATTTCTTCTCTCCATCCACAAATACTTCAAAGCTCACCGAACCGACAGAACCGTACATTTGTCGATCTACACCCACATAGGAAGTGAAGTAGTCCGCGTTCTTATCGCTTAGATCGTATACAATCGTCGAGTTAGAGTGCGCTCCAATCCCTCTTTCGTAGGACACTATTTGATTGCCCTCGCCTGTTAATCTCAGTGCATTGGCACTAATTGATTTATCCTTCAAAGGTGCAGTATAGCTGTTCTGAGTAGAATTCCAATCATAATCCGTCAGATACGTAAAGTCCGTCATGTCTACTACGGCTATTGTTCTAGTCTTGGTAGTCGTATTTCCATCACTATCGGTTACTGTGTAAGTGATCGGATACTTTCCAGCTCTGCCCCATTTAACTTGATCTTCACCCGTAACCTTTACTTGAGCCGTCAAGTCACCATCTTCTGAATCCGTTGCCAAATAATCTGCACTTACTGCTATTTCCTGTCCTACTTTAGTGGATACAGATTTAGCTATGGTAAGCTCCGGCGTACTGTTCAGAATCATAAACTTCGCATCCGCGAAATCGCCGTGATCTGAAGCATTTCCGTTACCTGCATTATCTAACACCAATTTCAATTCATTTACACCCTTTACAGGGATTCGAGCTAATTTAGCTTCCGTGCCAAATTTCATCAGTCCGCTATTATACACTTCTACCCCATCAGCGAAGATTTTGAAGATCACACTAGAGTTGCTTTGCTCTGGGATATTTCGATCAACCCCTACATACGTTTCAAAATATTCGAAATTAGCACCCGCCAGATTATACACGATTTCAGAGTTAGCATGCGTTCCTAAGCCCTTCGCAAACTCTTTGGTTACACCATTTACAAGTAGCTTAATCGGGTTGTTAGTACTTGCCTTATCCTTACGAACTACATTATAATCCGTTCTTGCCGACTGCCAAGCTATATCACTCAAGTATTTACTAGCGCTGTAAACAACTATTGTTCTAGTCTTTACAGCTGTATTCCCATCCCGATCTGTAACTGACAGTTCGACGTTGTAGGTGCCTGTTTTGCTTGAAGTAAACCCGTTCGGTTTTACTTCAACCGCTCCAATCAAGTTACCATCTTCCGTATCAAAGGCAGTCACATCGGTCAAAGCATCAAATTCACTGTTCAACTTCACGAAAGTTGTCTCTTCCGGCACTGTGATAATCGGTTTGCTTGAAGTATTCGTAAACTTTGCATCCGCCCATACCGTATGATCTGAAGCATTACCGTCTGTAGCATCTGTGGTAACCAGCTTCACTTCGCGCGCGCCTGTCACAGGTATTTTCACAAATTCATGCTCTGTCCCTGCCCGGAAAACATCGCTCGCGAATTTCTTCTCTCCATCTACATACACTTCAAAGGTTGCAGAGGATGGCTTTCCTTTCATCGCTTGATCGATCCCGATGTAGCTTTCAAAGAAGTCATAACCTTTACCCTCAATATCATAAATAACTTCAGAGTTCGCATGTACACCGATTCCCTTGGTATAGGTCGCAGCTAACCCTTGTCGAACAAGGGTGATGATTCCACCAGAAACGGCTTTGTCTTTCTTTAATTCACCCCAACCAACAACGACTGACTTCGCATTAAGATCCGAAAGATAAGCATAGTCACTCGTTACCGTAACCAGTGTAGTTTTGGTTTCTGTAACCCCTTCGTTCTTCACTTCATATACCACTTCGTAGTCGCCTTTTTGCGTTACATTAACGGTATTTGCTTTCAGGGTGACATTAGCAGTAATATCGTTTCCTTGATAGTTAGTCGCTTTTACATAGCTCATCGGATCAAAAGCTTGATTAAGCTTTAACGTGATTTGATCTTCAACAGATAACGCTGGCTTGAAGGCTTTAACCTGTACCGGCTTCAGTGGGCTCAGCTTCTTATCATAACCAACGATCTTGTACGTATAATTGATGCTGCTATCTACATTCGTGTCCACGAACTGGTCAGTCCCAGTAAACCCTACTAACTTATCGTCTCTATACACCTCATAACCTAAGAAATCTTTCTTAAGATCCTTATCCATACTGAAGCTTAATGTGTTCGATTTAGAAGTAGTGTTAGGCGTGATATTAACCTTTATCGCAACATTCTTATCTGCTATTCCTGTTCCCTCATAATGAACCACCGAGTTATTTAAATACCATAGCTTTTTCGGTGCTAGATATTTAGCCAGCTTCTCTTTCGTTTCTGGATTCACAGTGAAGCCATGTCTGGCAAAATAGCTGCTTAAATCCAGTCCCAGCACTTCGGAGGAGAACTCTACTAAATACTGTTGCTTGGAATTGTCACCGTTAGGAAGGGATACCTTTCGCTCGCGGTACAGCTTTGTCAGTTCGGTCCAGTAACCCGGGTGCGCCAATTCCAACTGCCAGTAGGCACCGAGCTGTGCAAATAAGCCCTGCTGATTCATAACCACTTTATTTTCTTCGAGGACATATTTATAAATATCACTCTCAAAAGGAATACGAGTATCCATAGAATCCGCATAGACTGACATCAACATAGACACCATATTATTAGTTACTTCACCATATTCCCGTTCACCCATAGCCAAGCGATGCCCAATTTCATGATTCAATCCCCAACCTGGATAGACTTTGTTAAAATCACCCAACATCGTCGCTACGGTCCCAATTTGTATCCCAGTATGATCTCCCGCGGCATACATTGCACCATAAGGCTGCATCAATCGAATATTTTCACGAATTAGCTTGGCATCATGAATCTCGCTACTGCCATCCAAGCCATAGAAGTCAAAGATCGTCTTCATCCAAGTATCATAGCCGGTTACGGTATTCAGTGGATTGTTTTCTTGTGTAATAAACTTGTTATACGCTTCTGTAGCCGTTCCTGTAAAAATAACATGATCGCTGACCATTTCTACTACATCAATAAGTTTGCGATCTTGAACATTCGGATGTGCTGCCTTATCTTCATCTATTTTTTGTTTGTAGGTGGTTAGGAAGGCTTTGAATTGTTCTGGATCTGTGGTCTTTGTCATCATAGGGATCTTCGTAAGCCCCTCGAACCGGATCAAAGGTGCTTTTCCTTGTTGCTCAGCTGTATATGGATTGACGATATATACTGTACCGCCCTTAGTCACATCATGTGCATAATAACTATTCGTCGCGAACTCAGGAACGGTTATAGTGTTTTTACCAGGACGTAATTGCACGCTTCTAGCCCAAACATTCCAAGCCGCCTCTTGTTGCGAAAATACTATTGCAGGCAATTTATCAGTAGAAGCTGCATCTACATAAACATTGATTGTATCTCCAGGCATTGCAACGAGTCCCGTAGGTTGGTTGTTCGTACCGAAACCAATTCTCAGGTTTTGCTGTGCATGCTTTTTCATATCTCCACGCTGTTCAGCCTCAATAATGGTGCCTTCGGTTTGAACTTCACCATTTACTAGCTTCTTAGCCAAATCCAATGAGTCTTTAAGGATTGGATAGAGCGGATGTACTTTTGCCGCCTCTTCTAATTCATTGATTGCATTGGCGCTATTATAAGCAGGAACAACCGCACTCATCGTTCCATCTGTGAAAATACCATTCACAGCTTCGCTTACTTTATCCTCTGTATAAAATCTAAATTCAGCCGCAAAAGGTCTGTTAATATTGGCTTTTGTGAACTTGAATTTCAATCTTTTAAACTTCGTAGGCTCGAATTTAAACTCCAGAAAGTCGTTCGTACTAGTCGCGGTTCCGCTAGATACGAGCTGAAAGGTCTCTCCCTTACTCGTCTCTGATGCATAGATTTCAAAAGCTTCTGGGAACCCTTTGCGATTATCTCTAGCCAGGAAAGCCACTCTGTCTAATACTTTGGCCTGTGCTAATTCAAACACGACTTCATTCGTGAAGCTGTCGTCATTATTTTTGTTCGTTTCCCAATGTGTATTCGGCAGATCATCGAGCATGTATTCCGGTTTCGTACCTGGGTAGCTTCCACCATTCACCGTTACTTTTGATACGTTTGAGTTTGGCATTCTGTAAGCTTCGCTATAGGCATTTTCATATGCTGTGCCATACCCCTTTAACTTCGAAACCTTAGCTGCCGTTTCCTCTACTTGATGGTTTTCCAGAAGCACCTTTGCATTCTCTATATCTGCTTGAAACTGCGTGTACAGTGGATGTAACTGCACTTCTTGTTCTAAAGCCGTTAATTTCTCCACCGTATTAAATGCTGCGCTAACTTGACTCAAGGTATCATCTGTAAATAAATTTTTCATTTTAGCGGATACGGTATCTTCTTTGTAAAAAGAAAACTCTGCTGCACTCGCCCAATCCTGATTAGCTTTTTTGTAGACAAATTTAAGTCTCTTGAAAGCTGTAGGTGCAAACTCAATCTCCACAACATCTCCTGCTCCGCCTTTATATTCTCCAGAGGATATTAGTGTAAAATCGCCTGCATCCGTAGTTGAGCCATAAATATCAAATTCCTGAGCAAACCCCTTACCCTTTGCACCGGATTGTCTTGCAGCATATACGATTCTATTTAATTCCGTGGACTCATTAAAAACAAAGACAACCTCGTTCGTAAACGTTGAGCTATTCGGTTTGCCCGTTTCCCAATGCGTACTCATATCGCCATCAATAGCCTTAGCTATTGGTGAACCTGAGTAGTTGCCACCATTATTCGTGATGGATTTAATATTTGCAGGATTCATTTTAAAAACATCGTTATAAGCGCTAAGGATAGCCTTTCCATACAGATCAAACGGAATAACTGACGCACTGCTTAATAGCTCAGCTTTGCTTTGTACTACGCTGTTCACTACACTTACCTTGCTTACATCACTTGCTAAAGCATAACCTGCCTCGCTCGAAAAACTGGCTATCATGGCTGCCGATGTAGCGATTGCAATCATTTTTTTCATCTTTTCTACCCCCAGATGTAATATGAATCTCTTCAGTACCCAAAAATGGGCACAAAAAAAACTACCCCAAAAGAGTAGCTTGATTGCGTATAAAGTCCATAAAAATTAAGACTTAATTTTTATTAAACTTTAACAAGCATAAACGCCCCGACGCCCTTCTAAGGACGATACGCGTTTAAGCGAGAAATATAAGACATTAAGTATAGGTGTATAACTTATACTCACTTATATTTTAACAAAAAGCGTAATACACTCTTTGGCAGCTGGCTGACAATAGTTATAATAACCTTAGTCCCTATAGCTTTGCGTCCCTACATTTCCATAGGTTTGCCTATGAAGTTTCGAATACATTACAAAGAGTAACATAACGCTACATCTGATCGCATGATTAATTGGTATGAAATCCGAATAGGTAATTGCAATTAGTTTTTCTGTTCTGATAGATATTTTTTATTAACTATCCCAGACTATGAATGATACTTTAGAACTGCTTAGCGGCTTAATCTCCTAGCCCAAACAAACGCCGGAACCAATTCCACACATCACCCGTGATCGGAATTAACCCGAAACCATGCTCTCCAACAGCGATTACACCATATGCCCATTGTCCAATAGCTATCGCACCTCCAGCGATTCGCCCTATGGCTATCGCCCCAAACGCCGTATCGCCTATGGCTATCGCTCCCAATGCTTTTTCGGCTATCGCGATCGCTCCCACAGCCACTCCTGCAATCGCAATTGCTCCCGCGGCAAAGCCAAGCCAACTAAGTGCTATCGCTCCGAGCGCTAACCACATCCCCAGTGATATAGCACCTACGGATAGTACACCGACGCTTATTGCACCTATGGATATCAAGCCTATAGCTACATCTCCAATAGCAATTAAACCAACAGCCGTCTTCACTTGTGGCTTGCTTCCGTAACCATACCCCTGACCTGAGTATCGACCCAAATTGCTGCGAATACTTACCACCGGAAATGATGGAGACGGCCATTGATAATCAATTTCCCGTCCACCTAACCCTCTAGAATCCGCCCAGCGCGTGATGTACTTATGCCATTTCATATCCATCCCGTCCCCCTTCTCAATTACCTTAATTATACAACCCCGGGGTTTACCTGTACTCAGACTCTGACCTGAAATCCATCTCATCCTCTAGACGGAGATATGCTCCTTAGGATCACTGTTTGGGAATAGGATCAGGCTTTCCAAATAAATATCCCTGAAACAACTGATAACCACTCTGCTTGAGCCATTCAAAGTCCTCTCTAAACTCCACACCTTCTGCTAAAGGAACGGATTGGATTTCTAAAGCTTTTTCTAAAAATTGTTTAGCTATTTTCTGTTTGTTCAGATCGCTGGACACACCCTGAACATATTTCATATCCAGCTTCATGTAATGGGGTTTAAGCTCCAATAACATCTCGATCGTGCTGAAGCCCTCGCCAACATCATCTAGAGCGTATTCAAATCCCCGATCCTTGTAATATGTCAAAATAGCTTTCAAATGAGCGAGATCATCCACTTTCTCCGTCTCAACAACTTCAAAGACAAAAAGAGAGGGATCGACGCCTAATTGATTGGCCAGTTCAACAGTTGATCTTAAGCAGAACTCTGGCGCGTAGATCGACGTTGGGATAAAATTAATAAAGGTTTTTTTATTTAAGGGTGCAGCATATTTTACAGCAGTCATTCTACATAACCGGTCTAAAGCATATAAACGCCCACGATTCCGTGCCGCCGCAAAAATCTCATTAGGATAGATAAGGGACCCATCATCTTTTTTAAATCTGGATAGGAGCTCGTATGCAAAAATCTCTTCCCGTACGTTCACAATCGGTTGGAAGTGACAAGTAACTAAACCCTTAGTTATAACCTCATCAATCCACTCCATATTAAGTACAGTGGGTAATTCGGATAGAGGTCTCCATGTTTGGTCATCTATACGGAATTCAAACTGCTCCGACTCCATATGGTCATTACAGAAATCTAGAAAATCCCGCACCCCAGCCTCCTTAATCGTAATCACATTTTCTTCCACCTTATGTATCGTATTACTTCTACTCAAATGATGAATAACCTCAGGTAAAATCCTTAGATTAAGCTCACCATGAGCCTTGATTTCAAAATTCAACTCACTTACTACACAATGATTACATGCCACATTCATAACCCCCTTTAATAATCAATTCTCTGAAAAAGATCCCGGAACTGCTCTTCTCAATCGAAATCCGTATACTCTAGTAAATACGTCGGGTCTAACACGGTGATCTGCTGATGTTGAATATCAATAATCTTTTGCTCCTGCAGATCTTTAAGCACAAGAGTAGCCGTCTCCCTTAATGTTCCGATCATATCCGCGAACTGCTGATGGGTCAATCGAAGATCAATCCTCTGTTTGCCTTGCTCCTCTACTCCGAATCTTTGGTATAGTCTTCTTAGTGTAAATATCGCACGCGCTCTCGCATCATGAAATTTCATTTCATGTAATAACCGATTCGATAAAAATAAACGGTCCATTTGCAACAGCATCAATTGCTCCTTAATCAACGGGTAGCTGGCAAGCATCTGCTCAAATGGCTCACGTTTAATCTCAAATAATACTGTATCGTTCATAGCTACGGCAGATAGCACCCTTACATTGGAGGGATGGATCACTTCCAGATCACCAAAGAAATCGCCTTTTCCAAAAAGATCTACGGTATGCTCTTTCCCCTTCGTAGTGGCGTACACCCTAATAATTCCCGAATAGATAATGTAGGCATGATCCCCTGGATCTGATTCTGCAAACACCGGGGTACCTTTGGAACAGGCCTTATATGTGAACAGTCTTGAGACCGCCTCAATCTCCTTCGAGGTTAACCCCTGAAAGAAGCGAGTCCCCGTCCAAAAAGAAGCTTCCATTTTGATGTTCCTTTCTTCAACACTCCATAATTTTGTATGCCAACATACAGATAATAAATCATCATCCTGTTATATTCTATCGTAACACTGCACCATGAACATGATGCCAAACAAATAACAAGGGAGACTCTTTTATGAGATATAATTTTGACGGAAAAGGACTTACCGAAACGCCAGAGATCATTTTTGAGAGTAATCCTCTACTAGAACTCAGCATGTACAACAACCACATTAAAGAGATTCCCGATCAGCTCTTCCTTCATGATGAATTAGAAGTACTAAATTATGCGGGTAATCAAATTGAACGGTTACCCGATAACATCAGTCGTTTAGTTCACTTGCGAATGCTGGATTTAGGCCATAATCGACTAAAAGTACTGCCGGATAGCATTGGCGGACTGCAAGGGTTGGATTCTTTTCTATATCTAAGCAATAATCAGTTCGAACAGCTGCCGGAGCAGCTTTGTAATCTCCAGAAGCTCAAGTATCTGAACGTAACAGATAATCACCTCAAGCAATTGCCTGTCCGTATAGGCGAAATGAGCAGTCTAATTGAATTGCGGCTATATTACAATCAGCTAGAATGTCTACCTGATTCGATCACACAAATAAAAGGGTTAAGAGAGCTCCATCTGTATGGCAATCAACTGACCGTTTTACCCGAGCATTTGGGTGCTATAGAAGAACTTCGGATTCTTGATTTAAGTGATAATCGAATCGCTGCGCTGCCTTTATCCTTTGGTAAACTAAGCAAGCTAAGAAGACTGAACCTTAGAAAAAATAAACTGAATCAGCTGCCTGAGGAAATAGGTCAACTAAGCAGCCTCATAGAGCTTGACCTAAGAGATAATCATCTGCAGGAGATTCCAGATTCCCTGCTACAGCTGGATCGATTAGAGAAGCTGGATCTCAGATGGAATCACAGCTTGAGGGGAACAGACATTGTAGAGCAATTAGAGCAAAGAGGATGTATCGTTTATAAATAACAAAAAAGCCCCCTGTTAAAGAAGCTTTTCATTCAAATCTATGCTATGCGTGACGCGGTTCCTCCCCTGCTCTTTAGAGGCATAGAGCGCTTGATCAGCTTTTTGCAGTAGGGTGGCTTCTGAATCGGCTGGAATAAACGTAGCTATACCCACGCTCACCGTAATCTGGCCCATTTCCCAAGTTGAATATGCGATAGATTGCCGTAAATTCTCGGCTATGATCTTTGATTCCGAGATATCTGTATTCGGTAAAAGAAGTATAAATTCCTCACCGCCATATCTAGCCGCAATATCCTCTTCACGAGATTGCAATTTCAAGATACTTGCCAATTTCTCCAGTACATAGTCACCTGTCTGATGCCCATAGGTATCGTTCACTTTTTTAAAATGATCAATATCTATAATACACAGTGAAAATACCGCTTGATCCCGTCCATACCCTACGATCTGCTCGTCCAGCTTCTCTTGAAGAAACCTTCTATTCTTCAGTCCAGTCAGCTTATCTGTATTAGATAATTCTACTAAAACGGCATTCATTTCCATCAGCTCAGCTTGCTTCTGTTCAATTTCCAGGTGAATTTGTTTGAGCTTTGCCAGCGCCTGATCTTTTTCCCAATAAGCCTCTTCTATTTGCTTCTTCGCAGATCGTAACTCTAGCTCATAATCGATGCGTTTTCCCATCTGTACTAAAATACAATCAATGACCTCTACACCTTCACACTCAAGGCGTCTGCCATTTAACAAGTAAGGGACGGCTTGTCCCTTGCTGTCCTTCAAATTGATAAATAACTCTTCCACCTGTCCATTCAGATTGATAAAAGGATAGAAGTATGAATGAAAAATAAGCTTGTTTGCCGTAGACATGATAGATTCAAAATGCTTATGCACCAAATCAACCTGCTTATACCCCATACGGTCCAAGAACGTCTGATTTACATCCTTGATTATTCCTTCATGGGTAATAGAAACATAGCCACAAGGCGCATATCTTAATCGGTCATCCATGATCTAAATATCCTTTCAACACAGCATGATCTCATCTAGCTTACGTAAGATATTCATTAATTAAAGTGATGGTCTCCTCAGGATGGCTTATATGCGGGTAATGCCCTTTAGCCTCCATTAACCGGAAGGTGCTATTATTCAAGTGTTTATGTAGATATTCTCCAGCCGCTATAGGTACGATACTGTCATCCGAGCATTGTAGAATTAGTGTAGGGATTGTAGCCTTAGGTAGATCTTCCCTATGATCTGAAAAGAACGTAACTTCTGCAAATTCCCTTGCAATAACAGGATCTGCCGAGATAAAGCTGCGCTCCAGCTCTTTCGTTAACATCGGGTCAGGGTTGTTCATAGCAAGAGGTGCCATAAAGCTAGCCCAGCCAGCAAAATTCATCTCCATCATCTCCAGAAGCTCAGTGATATCGCTCTTCTCGAAGCCTCCGAAATAAGTATTCCCCTCATTTAAATAACATGAAGAAGGACCAATCATAATCATTTTATCAAAATAATCCGGCTGCTCAATCGAAGCAAGCATCCCAATCATAGAGCTAATTGAATGACCTATAAAAATAATATCTTTGAGTTCCAACGTTTCGATGACATCCAATACATCCTGTACATATCCGTGGAGCGTATGATATTTATCTGTTGTATATGCACTTAAATCTGAGTTACCTGAGCCTACATAATCAAATAGAACGATTCGATATTTTTTCTCAAAAGAAGGCGTGATAAACTGCCACATGCTCTGGTCACACCCAAATCCATGTGCAAAAAGGATGGTTCTTTCTCCTTCTCCAATCACTTTTACATGATTCCGCGCCTTAACATCGTTCATTTCATATAACTCCCTCTATAGTTAGCATTCTCTCTATTTTGAAGGGTTAACCTGGAAATATCAAGAGCATAAAAAACTCCGCTAGAGTAATCTCTAGCGGAGTTTTTATGATATCTAATTCTAGAATGCTGAAGTCCATCCCGCATCGGCAGCGAGGACTGCTCCGTTTACAAAACTGGAATCATCTGAAGCCAGGAATAACGCAACTTGTGCGATTTCTTCAGGTGAACCTACACGAGGAATTACAGCCTGTGTTAGTTGAGTGCGGCTCATGCCGAACTCATTAATTTTTTTCATAGAAGCACTAATGTTAGTGGCAGTAGCTCCTGGTGCGATGGCATTACAACGAATGCCTTTGTTGGCATACATAAAAGCTGTATTTTTCGTCAAGCCTACTACTGCATGTTTGGAGGCAGTATAAGTTGCTCCAGCATGAGCACCACTTACGCCACCTGTAGAAGCGGTATTCACAATAACGCCCTTTCCTTTTTCGAGGAAAATAGGTAGCGCTTTACGTGTGGACCGCATTACACTTTTGGTATTGATGTCAAAGATAAGATCCCATCTCTCATCATTAATATCACCAACTGGCTCAAAGCCGTCCATAATACCCGCATTATTCACTAGTATATCTAGTGTTCCATATTCATTTACTGCGGTATCAATCATGTTATTGATGTCTTCAACTAGCGCAACATTCACTTTCAACGCCTTAGCTACTCCACCATTACTAACGATTCCTGCTGCGACTTGTTCTGCACCTTCGAGGTTAAGATCGGCTACAATCACTTTTGCACCTTCTTTAGCGTACAACTCTGCGATTGATTTCCCCATTCCTGAGGCTGCTCCGGTAACAACTGCAACTCTGTCTTGAAGTTTCATGTTGGAAGTCTCCTTTACGTTTATCTATAATGTAAGTATTAATACAAGCAAAAACGCCTTCGGCGTCCTTAATGGGACGGTAAGCGTATATGCGAGAAATATAAGGATAAAGTATAGCGTGAAACTTATACTTCCTTATATTTTATAAAATCTCTAAATCACTTAAAATTTATTCTACTCAAGTTTAATCTTCTGCAATTTAACTATCAATATACAAATGAGACATCAAATGTTCATAAATAAATATAACTTGGAATTGTGTTGAAATAGGAATAGAAAATAGACAGTTAGGTGGTCTTCTGTTGCTTAAAAATCGAAGAACAAGTAAATCGAGGAAAGAACTAAAAAATGCATTGATATTACTCATGGAAAAAAAGAATTTCCGCACTATTACGATAACCGATATTGTTACCCTAGCCGATTTAAACCGTGGAACCTTCTATAAGCATTATCAAACCAAAGAAGAGCTTCTGAATGAGCTGATTGATGATGTGCTGGAGGATTTAATTAAGGCTTATAAAGATCCCTATCTCCATACCGATAAATTCATGGTGAGTGAGCTTACTACCTCTAGCATCAAAATTTTTGAGCATGTCGTTTGCTACTCTAATTTTTATACCATCATTGTAAATTCCAATGTTCTGCTTGGGTTTCAAAATAAGATTTGTGACATCTTAAAGGAGCTAACCAAGCAGGACTTAGTCGCGGTTAATAATACTAATAACAATATAAATATCGAATTATTTTCTAGCTATACGGCCTATGCTCTATTTGGATTAATCATGGAATGGGTAAAGGGAGGGTTCAAATATACTGCGAACCATATGGCAGAGCAGCTGATTCAAATTCTGTCTTTTAATTCACACAATGTAGTTATCAACACTTCTAATAAACCGATTGAGTTGGGTTCCACCCAGTGATTGTAATTTACGTTCATCTTTCATAACTAAAAGTAAAAAAGACTCAAACCCTATTAGTATTGGGATTTGAGTCTTTTTAATATGCCTATATTTTTTATACTTCGCCCCAATAAATCTCGGTCTCATATTCAAAAAACACTTTATCATCCTGTTTATTTCGTTCAAACAGGCTCCGCAGCTCCGTCATCATGTTCTCGTAACGTGGATCTCCGGGGGCCGGAATGTAGGAAGACGATCTTGCCCGCCCGCTTAATCCCTCGAAATCAAACACCTGCTGATTGCTAAAGTGTGCAACTTGCATCTGCCCTGTCTTAAAAAAGGAACTAAGGATTTCAGGGGTAATGTTCTTATGATTCACTTGAGTGTAGTCCGTGCCGAAAGCTTGCACCAGCTGCTCATATTCCTCCAGAAATGGGGTACCGTAAGTACGCCGAGAATTCCATATCAGAACTGCCTTTCCACCCGATTTAAGAATCCGCTTGAATTCCAATTGCGCTGCATCCCTATCAAACCAGTGAAACGCCTGGGCACACACGATAAAATCTACAGACTGGTCTGGCAATTCTGTCTTCTCGGCAGACCCTGGCAATGCGCGGAAATGGTTATCCTTTGCGAACTTCTCCTCCGCAGCTGTACGCATTTCCGGATTTGGTTCAACGGCTGTCACACGACTCCCGCGCTCCAGAAGCAATGCTGAGAATATTCCCGTTCCTGCGCCAATATCTGCAATATCGCAATTCGGTTTTAGCCCAATCGTATTGTACAAATAATCAATAGCTTCCCTAGGATAGCTCGGCCGATATTTTACATACGAATCTACCCGATTTGAGAACCGTTCTTTGTTATTCATCCAAATACTCTCCCTTAGCTTTTAGGTTCGTACTGACTTAATTTGCCTTGATAAATCAGCTTCAGACGATCGCTTTGCCGAAAATCATCAGGCGTTACGAGCGCAGGCAGCTTATTCCATAGCTTAATTCCGGACCTCTCCAGAATTTCCGCAACAAATTGTGAGCAGAAGTAGGAGTTGCTGAATTCGACAGGTTCCTTCAGTGCAATACCAATTACACCGAGAATGTTATAGAGATACTTTTGCCGACTGCGGATAAAAACTTTGAGCACCCGCTCCATCTTCTCCACTTCGCGGGCTGTTACTTGAAGTTCGTAGAGAACACATGTTGTATTCGGATATTTGCTGAACGTGCCTGTCTTAATATCCTCCTTCACGAATCCACCATTCAGAGGATTGCTCGGATGCTTTCTGCCAAAGCTATATAACTCAGAAAGCTCCCGATTAAAGGAGATTGAGGCATGATTATAAGGAGCTCTCGTGTAGCCTTGAATAAGCTTCGTAAAGAGCGTTCCGGTATTCGTAAGTAAGATAAAGACCGATGGAGCATCTGCCATTTACAATTTTCCCCTTATCAAGATTGGACGTTTCCTTCATAATAACATATGAACCCATTAATGGAATCTACTCTACGACAAGTTGGTGATTAGCTATCGACCGCTCTCTATTAACGATAATCCTGATTTTTGCGGCCTTATCGGCCATTCACTTGATGTATGTAGTTATAGGCAGATTACAACCAAGTAAAGACTATACAGGTATCGGCTTTCGCATCAAAACCTGGTGGGGAATGCTCTTCATCTTTTGTTTGGCTACTCTTTTTAATCCAGTCGTCTCACTACTGTCACTTATGGTGCTAACCTTCTTTGCGCTCAAAGAATATTTCTCCATGATAAAATCACGAAAATCCGACCGCAGACTATTTCTGTGGGCGTACTTATCCATTCCTCTTCAGTTCTACTGGATTTATATCGAGTGGTACGGGATGTTTATTGTGTTTATCCCGGTCTATGTATTCTTACTCCTACCGCTACCTAGGCTTATTAATAAAGGGACTGTTGGCTTCCTGCGTAGTGTTAGTTCAACCCAGTGGGGACTAATGCTGATGGTATTTGGGCTTAGTCACTTAGCCTATTTTCAATTTGCTACACCGGAGTATGGAGCGGGGCTTGTATTATTCCTAGTAGTGCTGACGCAACTGAATGATGTGGTCCACTATCTGGCATCCCTCTATCTGGGTAAGCGCAAAGTGGTCCCAACCGCCAATCCTTATTTGACCTGGGAAGGCTTTGCTTGTGCGTTTGTCGTAACAACCGGAGTCTCCTATCTGATCTATCCCTACCTGACGCCGCTCAACCCGATCTTCGGTTTCCTGTCAGGCATGCTGATCAGTTTGAGCGGCTTCTTAGGCAGCTTAACGGTTTCCGTGCTGAAGCGAGATTTGCTCATCGGTGATGGCGATAAATTCGTAGCTTTAAAAGAAAGCTATTTAAGCCGTGTCGATAGCTTGACCTACACCTCACCGGTCTTTTTCCATGTGATCCGTTATTTCTTCGATTTCATGTAGATTAGTTTTCTACGACGATTTTAGTCGCTTGACCGATAGGCGGCATACTCTTGGTTAACATCGGACCGTAGAACGCATACACTTTGTCGCCTTTTTTCAGCTCACTTACGGCAATCTTCTGATTGTCTTTCGTACCGAGAATAGTCGTAGTGTCTGTAGTATTCAGAACAATTGTCTCGAACGAAGTATCACTGAGCTTATCGCCCTTGATCACAATGCGAGTCGCACCATTATCTGAAGGAGTAATCTCTTCGATCACGCCAGCCGTTCCCAACGTCTGCTGATCGGGAGCTTGTTCTTTCACAACAATCTTGATCGCGCTTGTCAATGGCGGCATACTCATAGCCATCACCATGCTATGCTCGACCTCGATGGACATGCCCAGCTGCAGGTCAGCGAAGGTTAGCTTCTTATTATCAGCAGATACGATTTCTGTTTCATCAGAAATACCTAGGCGAATGCCATGACCATACCCGTTGAGGCCGATTTCAACATTTTTTTCGCCCTTATAGATACTAGTGATTGATCCTTGCTTGATCGTGTCTGAAGAGGTCTCTCCACTGCCTTGCTCCTTGGAATTAATCGAAATCGTTCCAGTTGGGCCGGCGATAACTTCAAGCTTCATCACTTTTTCGAAGAAAGAGAGTGGAACGTAGGTTTTACCATTCTTTAGCTCTGGAACAGCACCCAACGTAAGAAGTGTTGTGCCATTACGATAAGCATCTTTTCCAATTTGAAAGGACATCGACTGGCTATCTTTCTCAAGACCTAGCGATTGAAGGCTCTGCGTCCATGTTAGCTTGTATCCAAGCGCTTCAGCGGCTGTACGGATTGGGATCATAACTTCCTTGCTTGAACCTACGTATAGCGGAACATCGACTGGGGAGTAGCCGTTACCATCAATGACTAGCACATATTTTAGACCACCATAAGAATCTTGCGGTACAGAGGAATTAGTTGCTGGTTTGACCGGTGCCGGCTGAACAGGTGCCGCTGAGATGACGTTCGATGCTATGAGCGTGCCAGCGAGGACCGCTCCGATTACTTTGAATGTTTTCATAGTAAAATTATACCTCCTGAGATGAATGAAGTTGTTCTACTCTATCATTCTTAACGTGAGGTTCAGGAAAAATGTTGCAACTGGAAGCCGTTCAGGCGTTCCATAAATGATCTCGTAGAGCCTTTGTCATTGCCTCTTGATGGCTGGCAAACTGCTTAAATCTATGCCCGTTCGCTCCCGAAGGATGAGGAAATCCCCATAAACAGCGCTGATCATCGAGCTTACCCTCAGATACCAAAAGCCGAAGCATACCTTCCACAGTTTTTCCTAGAGGAATAATTAAAGCTTGGCTCAGGATGCCCAACTCCTGCTCTAGTGACAATAGCGCACATTCTCTAAGGAACGGATCAGAAAGTAGCTTGGGATGTACTCCGCTATAATTTTTCTTCTCTATGAACACGGGAAAACGCAATAAAGAGGTGGTATGCAGGCTCGTTTGCTGCTTCTGAAACAATTCGTCACAGGAGGCAAGGCCCAAATACTGTTGAAGCCCAAGTGCATCTAGCATATGAATTAACGTATTCCTCATAGTCCCAGCGAATCTCGCCGCATCCTTCGCCCCTTTACAGACCTCTTCATCTAAAAGCCCGGCTTCCAACCCTCTGATCGCTTCTTTTATGGCTGCGCTCATCTGTGTAAAACCGGGTGTTAGCCCAATAATGATCACCTTTGCAGCAGGATTCAGGTACTCATTGTGCGGTGCATAGTACATTTCAAGCTTGCCGCTACGCTTCATAAGAAGCTTATCTACTTGCAGATCCGCTTTCGTTAGCCCGGTCTCCTTCGGAAGTGAGAGCAGCGCGGCTTTATACTGTTGTAAATGGTTAGAGATGAGCATGTCATCCACCTCTCATGACTCTATAATGACCCACTCACGAGACGACCCTCGTACCATACCGCTTGACGCTCCGATCTTCGCGCTACAGCTTCAGCTGAACAGCTGGCATGGAGCAGCACAAAGCTTGCAGTGTCTCCTACCTTAGGCCACACCTGTTCCCCTTTTTGACTAAGAGGTGTTATTCCTCCTGTTATAAATCCAAGGGATTGTGACAATGACCGTTCATCACTACACCCATATAACTCTGCGTATCGTCCCACCTTCTCCAATTGATCGCCATTACCAAAAGGAGACCAGTGATCTGTAAGGCTGTCTGTTGCCAGTTTCACTTTTACACCTTGGCTGTGCAGCATAGGTAGTGGCATCATCATTCTTCCAATAGGCACTGTGGAGGCAACCGTCATGCCGAGAGACGCCATCCGTTTGGCCATTTCTTCTGCCTCCTGCTGCGGAGCACCCGCGAACCAGAATGCGTGGCTAACGGTCACTTTGCCCTGCAATCCAGCTTCTTCTGTCAGATCAGCCAAACGCGACAACGTCTGCTTTCCTGCTTCTTTTCCATCATGTAAGTGAATATCAATGCCTGCAGTATTCATTACCGCTAACTCGACCATGGTCTGAAGTGACTTTTCGATATCTCCATCTACAGAGGATGGGTCGACGCCTCCTACACAGTTTGCCCCCTCTGATAAAGATTGCTTTACCAGCTCAACAGAGTTAGAACGAAGCAGACCATGCTGCGGAAACGCTACAATTTCTGATGAAATTTTGCCGGAAAAGGTCTCTAAGGCTTGCATGGTTGCCTCTAAACGCTTTAGAGCGCTGACAGGCTCAATATTACAATGACTACGCACATGTGTGGCACCGAAACCCTGTATAAGCGTCAAGATGCTCTCCGCTTGTTGTCTCGCCATCGGCAGCAGCTTAGGCAATAATACCTTCTCTTCCTCAATCCGTTCGAAGACACCGGCAGCAGACTTTACCGCCTTCCATGGTCCAGCAAAATATGTTTTATCTAAATGGATATGCGCCTCCTCAAAAGAAGGCAGCATCAATAACCCTTTTCCGTCATATTTAGGGAGATGACTCTGAATCTCGATGTCTGCTCCAATAACTTCTGAAATCTTATCCCCATCAATCCGGATATGACAAACCTTCGTATTCGTGCCAACCACTTGTTCATCTTCTATAACATAACCTTGTTCCAGTCTTATATTGGTTAACCAGTAAGAAGTATTTAACATGCTACCCATCCTTTGCTCGACAATTTAATATAGGCTCGTAAGAACTACCGGCTTTAACCTAAATGGTACCATAGCTCTTCCTATATAAAAAATCGTCAATAGCTACGTGTCGACCTGATCGCGACATTTGCTCGGGATTGGGCTTTTCCAATACTTCCGGCCTCTTTATCGAGAAGTTCATCCACACGCAGACAGTTCAAACCCTGTAGGTGAACATCACTTAAGACCTGTTCCAGCCCTGTGATCATTTTCAGCGGCGCTTCTCTATCTGCCCCTAGCGTATCCCCACTATCGTGAAGAGTGATGATGGAGCCCGGTTTAATCTTTTTCAATAAATCATGCTTTAATTGCTTCGCGCTAACGGATGCTTTCCAGTCCCCCACCATAACAGACCACAACACAATCTGATAAGAACGTCTAAGTAAAGCAAGATCACCTAAATTAAGGAGCCCCCAGGGTGGGCGATACAAGATAGGACGCTCTCCTGTAATCCGCTCGACAATGTCAGCTGTTCGATCCACTTGCTTCCGTCTATTCGTCCATGGGGAGTAAATCCAGTTGGGCACGTGCGTATAATTATGAATGCCGATCTGGTGTCCTTCCCGGTGTATTCGCTTGATTAAATCCGGGTATTGCTCAGCCTTTTTGCCTAATACGAAGAAGGTCGCTTTAACGTCATGCTCATGTAATAAGTCTAATAATTCAGGGGTATAGCATGGATCTGGTCCGTCATCAAAAGTAAAAGCAATTCCCTTCGCAGCATCCCCCTTAGATGCAACACCCCAGCCTAATATTCGAGTAATCACAAATGGAACCATCATATAAAGAATAATGAAATCTATAGCTAAAATAATGAGCGTCCACATCAGGAAACCGCCTCTTTCCTTCGAGGAGCAAACCGCGCTTTCAAAGACTGCTTACTAAGCACAAGCATCATGGGAGACAACTTCTCCGAGCTGTCCTCTACGCGTTGCTTCCCTTCCGGATGCAGCATGCGAAGCAAGAACCTAAGATAAATTCCATACCATCGCCGCTGCCATTTGGACTTGATGGGATGCTGATCAAATCCTATTCCATGGATGATCCCTCGGTGAAGTAGCGTAATCCCCGTTAGCGCCTGTACTTTGCTTAGCTCTGGATTGCTATCCAGTTCACGACTAATCTCCTTCATGGCCTCGCGAAGCATGCGTGCAGTACGGATTCCAGCCCGATCAGCGCCGAGTGTACGCGTTAGCTGCACAACCTGACGATTATCCAGATGAAGCTCACCCACCCAATCACCCGGAAGTATCCGATGCCCATCTTGGCAGACCACACTTTCTCCGTGATACTTCAACACGACCAATTTACATATCCCGTATCTCCATACGGATTGACTGCGGAACTTGGTGATAACGGCAAATAGGTTCTCCCACATCATCCAAAGGGATTGCGAGAATAATTTTACTAATGAAACTGAAGCTGCCATCATTCTTCCTTCTCTCTTGTTTAAGTTTATCTTCTAGCAAAATCCTTCACTAAACGCCGCGTATACCTGCCGATCATCTTTACCAGACTGTTCCCGAGATAAGCACCTATCCATAGAAATAATGCACCTAACAGCAAGAAAAAAAATGAGCTCCTCAGCGTACTATTTGTTACACCGAAAAACGATATAGAAGAGACGCCGAATGAATACAAGACAGGTGATAACAAGAGAATAATAGGAGTCAAGTAAAAAAGAGCTGCACATATTAGACTCAGCATTCCGATAATACCCTGCAGCATCAGTCCTATAATCGCTCTCCAGTTATGTTCATCCAGCAACTCCCCTTTAACCCGCTCCCACATGCTGCCTTCTTCTTGAGATCGGGCCGGAATCGTCCGTACGGAAATATCCGTATAGACTTTGGTTCGAATTCGCTCATGCTGTAAAAAAGTCTCCGTAGAACGTAAAACATAATAAAGGATTGGAATACCTACTATGGTGAAGGACATCGCGACCCCAAAAGCAATGCCCACCATATAAAAACAAAGGTAAAACAGCCCGGTGGCAAAAGTAATTAATAAGTAACAGAAATTCCTTACATGTTTGCGGATCATTTGATTCATGGTCTTCTCTCCCTCTCTGCATTAAAAATTGGTTCCTCTACACAGTTCCTACACTAATGCTATTAATGTAAAATCGACCAGTGCCATAATGTCATATGACAGTCATTTCATTGAAACATAACGCCTTCGGCGTGCTTATAAGGACAGTAAGCGTTTAAGCGAGAAATATAAAAAAACACCCTATCGCCTACTCCCGAAAGGAAAATAGACAACAAGGTGCTCACTCGTTAATTTCAGATGATTCAGTTATGGTTATTCCGTAGTGCCAAAGGCTTTCTCTACAGCTTCTTCGCGGTTCCGTACACCCAGCTTAGCATAGATAGTAGAAGCGTAATTTCTCACCGTCCCATCAGACAAATACAATTTGGCCGCAATCGATTTATAACGCATCCCTTTCGAGAGGCATTCTAGAATCTCAAGCTCACGTGGGGTCAGCCCATATTCATTACTCTGTTCAGTCTGCGCTTCAGAAGCAGGATGCATCTCATAATGATCAATTAATACATTCGTAATAGCAGGAGTTATCATCTTCACACCCCGATGTACGAGACGTATACCTTCAAATAGCTCCTGCGGCTCGGTAGACTTTAATAAGTAGCCATCTGCCCCGTTTTGCAAGGCTTCGACTGCCATATCTGTTTCTTGAAAAGTAGTGAGGATCAGCACTCGTACCCCTGGCCATTTTTGCTTAATGCGCTTAGTTGCTTCCGCACCGTCCATACTTGGCATATTTAGGTCCATCAACACCACATGAGGTTGATCCTGCTCGCAGAAGCTTACTGCCTGCTCACCATTCTCTGCTAGCCCTATGATCTCAAAATCCGGCTCCTGCTCTAGAATAATTCGCAGACTATCCCGGATATAAGGCTGATCATCTACCAGCAATAAACGAACCATTTCCTCCCGGATCTCTTCCAGTCTCGGCAAACTACAGGTCACTAAGGTTCCTTCCCCTGGCTTAGAGTAAAAATACACTTGCCCTTGCAAGTTAGAAACTCGTTCCTTCATCGCGTTCAGACCGAATCCTGCTGTTAAATCCGCTGCGCCTAATCCATTATCCTGCACATCCAGCCGAATCAATTTCTCTTCGTAATGTAGACTAATGACAATTTCACTGGCTCGACCATGACGTACAGCATTGGTTATCGACTCTTGCAGACATCTGTATAAAGTCATCTGGGCTTGCTTGGATACTGCATATGCCTCTCCAAACGTTCTTAGGCGAATCTGAACCTTCGAGAGAGTCTGGAAATCATCCACTAATTTCTGCAGGGACTGCATAAGCGTCAACGAATCCTGTGAGGAGCCCACATGGTGCAAATATCGCCGAACATCATCCAAGCCATTGCGAGTTAGCTTTAATAAGGAATCTATCTTATGCTCTCCTTCAGAGGTATTCACCTCCGTACGTAAAGTCTCTAGCCCCATAAGAATGGAAGTATAAGAATGCCCCACAGTGTCATGCAAATCTTTGGATAATCGATCTCTTTCCTCCAGAAGGGTCATACGCTCGACTTGTGAGATATACTGCTCCAGGACAGCATTCTGGTTCTTAATAATCCCGTTCTGCTTATGATTCACCACCAGCAAGTGAAAAGCGAAGCCAATCGTATACACCAAGCCAAAGTTCACAATCATCGATATAGCATCCATTTGTTGTGACAATCTAGATAACATTATTGGAATCAAGATCACCGTGATCGGAGCTGACCAACGATAGGACTTCTGTGCACTATTGCTGGCAATCATAAAAGCAATTGGCAGAAAAGTTACATACGAATCAGGAAACAGAGCAGCCAAATATAAGCATAGACCACCTGAAAGGAGGATCTCCGCCATCAGATAATACTTATAATGCAGCTGCAAACAAAACCAAGGCACTGAAAAAGAGATCACACCCCAAACAAACACGATCCAGAAAGGAATCGTAAAATCCTCTGAGAGGTAACACATCGTAACTATAAAAGAAGTAGAAAAACAAATCCGAAACAGGAGGACGAGCCAATCGTACCAGAACCACTGCTTAACCAGATTAAACACTGAATTGCCCCCTATATACTGTGCTGACTAGACCTTTATTATAGTGTAACCTCCTAAAGTCTTACTAGTTACAAAAGGTCATGAGGTGGTATGACATTTCTGCTAAAGGTGTAATTTGTGCAGATGAAACATCTTTTTAAATGAAAGCCCGCATTGTATGATAGTACATATTATTTAGCCGAAAATGTAGGAGATCATCAAATGATGACCCTTGAAGGGCTAATTCAAATTTTATAACGCATTACTCATCATCGGAGGAATCATCTATGTTAGCCGCACTACTTCACGGAATCGCCTTAGCCTTTGGATTAATTCTTCCGCTTGGCGCACAAAATGTTTTTGTATTTAACCAAGGCGCCTCACAGCCAAAATTTAAGAAGGCGATTCCAGTTATTCTTACAGCCGCTTTATGTGACACCCTTCTTATTTTATTAGCCGTACTAGGCGTTTCTGTTCTTGTGTTTGCCATCCCTGTTCTGCAGACCGCTTTATTTGCTGCGGGACTTGTATTCCTTTTGTATATGGGATGGTCCATCTGGAGAAGCACACCTACCTCTTCATCCACAGACACAGCACCACTATCTTCAAAAAAACAGATCTTGTTTGCGATGTCCGTCTCTTTATTAAATCCACACGCGATCCTGGACACCATTGGGGTTATCGGCACCAGCTCTCTGAATTACACGGGCTTAGATAAAGTTATGTTTGCTGCTGCGACCATTCTGGTTTCTTGGGTTTGGTTCTTTGGGCTTGCTGTAGCAGGGAAGATTGTAGGACAAATAGACTCGAGTGGAAAAATCATGCGGATCATTAATAAGATTTCTGCGATTATCATTTGGGCCGTTGCAGCATATATTGCTTACAAGCTTTTTCAGATGTAAGCAAGAAAGGTCATCCCTTATAGGGATGACCTTTTGTTAATATCTATACATATCCTTGTCCATACATTCAGTTCACTTTCGATAGAAATGCCGTAAGCTTCTCCATAGTACAGCTTAATTCGTTCATGAACATTCTTCAGGCCGTAGCCTGTTCCGTTAGAGTATAACAACTGCTGGATTTGCTCCTGATCCATCCCTTTCCCATTGTCACTTACCACAAACCGGATATTGTCATTATACGTATACGCTTCAATGGTAAGCATGCCTTTCCCATCTTCTTTTTCATCGATACCATGTTTAATCGCATTCTCAACAATCGGCTGCAATATAAAGTTAATCGTCTGATAGGAATACAACTCTTCCTCAATATGATAAGTGACATCGAAGAGCTGATCATCATGCATGGCCAACTGAATGTCGATATAGGCTTGAATATTAAGAATTTCATCCCGGATACTCGTCAATTGCTTTCCATTGTTCAGACTGGTTCTATAAAATTTCGAAAGCGCATTGACCACCACGCTGATGTCCTCGGCCTCCACTTGGACCGCCCTCCAATTAATAATCGAAAGCGTATTGTATAGAAAATGAGGACTAATCTGTGCCTGGAGTGCCTTCAATTCGGCTTCTTTTTCCATAATACCGGATTGATAGACCTGCCCGATCAATTCCTTTATCCTCCGAACCATGCTGGCAAAGCTGTTGGTAAGCTCACCAATCTCATCTTTAGAATTAGAATGGATCAGGATATCGAAGTCGCCTTCTTCCACGACTCTTATTTTCTTTTTCAGCTTATAGATGGGTTGCACTAGCGTTTTTGTAAAAATCCATATAATCAGCAATAAGATTAAAATACATACCACTATAATGGACACCATTGCGGTTAGGATACTGCTGGTATCCACAATCATGCTTTTTACAGGTGTATAATAATAAAGCGTCCATCCGGGGCGTTCAATATCACTTTTGACCAAGGAATATTCCTTATGTCCGATATTGAATTGTCCTGAATCGGCACCTACAATATGATCTGCGACATTCTCTTCTTCAACCCCGCTACTTGCACTCGAATAGACGACTTGTTGATTGCGATCTGTAATAATGATGCCATAATCACTCTTCGTATTCAGCTCATCCAATTTTTCGAATATTCGATCCTTATCGAGCCTCACGTACAGCACACCAGCAAAGGTTGTATTATTACTTTTCATAATATTATGAGTTACAAATAAAACGTCATCATCATAGTTCCACTCCGTCTGATTGCTCATCTTCGCGGATTGATACCAATCTAAATTTCGAACCTGATCACTGGAGTAGATAAAGTTTCCGATCTGCTTGCCCGTATATTCTGAATAGAAGTTAACTTCCTTTAACTCCATATTAATATTCGTATAGTACCAAAGTGTCGGCTCAATATTTTCATTGAGTTCCTTCGTATAACTTATAATATCGCCTAATTCATAGCCCATAATTTTCTTAATAATCGGATTGAATACCATGAAATCAATAAAATTGTTCTGTTTCTCAAAGGTCTGTTCCAAGTTAAGCGAAATTTGTTCTACCGTATTCTTCATACCTAACATCAACTGCTGCTTCAAATAAGATTCAGCCATCCGGTAAGAATAGACTCCTAATACTAAGATGGGGATAATGATCACGACAAGATAGGAGGCCAGCAGCTTATGTTTGAGCTTTCTGTCTCGAAAAAAAGTCAGTATCGTTCTCACAACGAACGGACCTTTTCCCGATATTGCGTCGGCGTAAGTCCGAAATGCTGTTTAAAGGAAACACCGAAATATGAAAAGTCGGAATAACCCACCATTTTATATACATCGTTAATTTTATAGTTACTTTGGTCTAGAAATTCTTTCGCTTTTTCCATGCGGTACTGATTGATATATTTCACTACACTTGTGCCCGTTCTTTTCTTAAAAATATGACTAAGATAGCTGCCCGACAGATGGACACTCGCCGCTAAATATTCCAAGCTTAGATCCTGGTTATATTTGCTCTCGATGATACGGATCAATTCATCCACAGCTCGCTTACCATATTCGCTGTCTGCTGAACGGCTTCCATCCGCCTCTGACTTGGACGGTGCACCCGCCCCTGTATACGGTTTCAAATTTACGTTACGTTTCTGGGCTTCCTCTAGCTCACATTGTTCTACGACCTCAGACAGAACGCTGCGTAATGCTTCTGCTTCAACGGGCTTTAACAAGTAATGCAGCACTTTCAAGGGAATAGCCGCTCTAGCATATTCGAACTCGCTATGACCGCTGAGAAGGATGATTTTCAGATTTGGATAGATTTCCCGAGCCGCCTTCACTAACTGCAGCCCATCCATAAAGGGCATTTTAATATCTGTTAGTAAAAGATCGAATTCTTGTTGTTCAATAATCTGCAGCGCTTCCTTGCCATTTCTGGCCTCGCTGATTTCTAAAGGAAGTTTATATTTAGAGATCAAGTATTTCATGCCATCTCTCTCGTACTTATTGTCATCTGCTATTAGCATTCTGTACATGATAGGACTCCCTCCATGGCTTAATTTTATCAACTTCATTCTTGAATTCAATGGTTTTCTGAAGCCAAATCTCTACAGCCTTAAGGAATGCGGGAAAAACAGTCCCCTTCGCCACTTTCTGGCTAGAAAACTGTTTTCCTTGAAGCTCATTCATTGTAATCTGCTATACCAAACTCAGAAATCGTATTTATGATGCTGCTCACCACTTCATACAGCGATCCTTGTGGCTCTGTCGCAAATAGCTCATGACCCTGCGTCCATTTATACTCCCAAGCATACCAATCAATAGGTTCTGGCGGTGTCTGACCAGACATCGCCTTACTAAGCGAAGAGATAAACATCTCCCAACGAGGTAAGTAGAAGCTCTCGATTAAACCAGACCATTCTCTATGAGAGTATTCGTGCAGTAGTTGTGATGATTCCTCTGGGCCCCACAATGTGATTAGTGTTCTCGCATTAAATTCGAACAGCTCTTTCTCTTCTACCGTTCTTCCCATACGTTTAGCATCTTCAAGCCACGGTCCAAGCAAAAATTGTTTATAGGTACGCAGCAAACGCTCCTGCATACGAATCAGCTGTAGAAATTGCTCTGATTCTTTTTCGAATGTGACCTGATCCCCTGTCTGATAAGCATCTGTGAAGCGTTTATAATAGACTCGAGACAAATCGGCCAAGGCTTGCCGAGTCACATCCGTAAGGTCATATCTATAGGTCTCAGCATCGCTGTATTCCTCAAAACACTCAAACAGAGATTTGCAGGCTTGACGCACATCTTCAAGCTCATAATATACATTTGTCGGACCCCAGTTAGATACTTTGGTAAGCTCCAAGGACGGACGTGCACATATGAAGGACTCCATCCCACCCTGCTGCACTGTGTTACAGTTGTATACACTCTTTCGTAGGAGGTTCCAAGCCTCTTGTGCTGCTGGAACAACTTTACCGTACCGACGTTCGATATAACCTTCTAGCCATTCCCCAACATCATTCGCTTCTGAGCGCCAAACGGTGTCCACCAATAGATCGTACATTACAGGATTGGTCTCAATCCCCTCCATAGCCATTCCGATCCCACACATACGACCCGCTTGTGGATTGTGCAAAGTGGTGATAGGGTCATGTGCAATTCTATCTAAGTTGCCGAACATCCCGTTTTTACCACCATAATTCTGAATCATACACCACACCCAAGGGATCCCTTGAAAGGCTTCACTCGTCTCCCAAGTCGGATGGGACTCACACCACAAATCAAGCACCAGTGCTTGCTCCGGGATCACGTTCTGTAAAATTTCTTTTTTCGGATTACCTTCCCAAGCTTGAAACACCCACACAGCCTGTGGATCATGACGCAGCATCTCAGTCTGAACACCAACTGCATAAGCTGCTAAATCAATTCCCTCGGTATTTCCGCCTTCATGGAAGGGATCTACACTATAGAAATGAATATCTGTTCCGAATAGCTTTTGCTGTTCCTCATAGAAAGCAGTAGCTACTGTAGCATACATCGGATCATCTGCCAGTAAGAGTGAAGGTCTATCAAAATTACACCATTTGCCTTGATTGACCGGTCTTGAACTAGGGAATTTATCACCGAAATCCCGGGGAACCATACCACTATAACCTGGCAGCACAGGCGAAATGCCTAAGCTTAACATCCTCTGATGAATGGCATTCGCTAATTTAGCTCGATCTTCAAACCACCATTCGGGTAGCGGACCTCCCCAAGACGTCATATTCTGCATCCATTGCCACGCAAAGAAAGCCGGTCCACATACAAATTCAGAAACCTCTTGTTCCTCATAACCTATCCGAAGCAGCGTTCTTCTCCACACTTCTTCTTGCCCAATAATGCTAAGTGCCAAGTTGATACCGTTCATCGCCATCTGATCAATTTCTTGTTGCCAACGTTCCCAATCCCAGAAAGGCATGGAGTAGGAGAAGGTACAATAGTTCAAATAATACCGATATTTATAAGGCGTCGCGAGACGAATAGGTTCGAATAGTCCAGGTAATTGTTCAGGCAACTCAAGTTGATTTCCGCACCACGATAAATGTGCCTTACAAGTATGTTTTAAATACCAGTGGAAGCCCGATGCCAAAGCTGTTCCGGAGGAGCCCTTGATCACAACCATACCACTGTCGCTTGCTAACTCAAATACATCCTGATCCTTCTCTGGCGCTATAGATTCCAGGCGGATTTGGGAGGACTTTTCTGGCCCGATGACTCTTTCAATCATAGCTAATACATTCATTACATCTACACTTTGAAGCATCATAGAACGAATCCTCCTATTATCCTTTTAGCGCTCCAGCCGCAACGCCCTTAATAATATATTTTTGCATCACGAGATAGAAAATCATTAGAGGTGCAACACCCATCAATAACATTGGAAACAGGCTGGTCCAGTCCACGGAGAATTGTCCGACATTACGGAAGACTTCCAACAGGATGACGTTATTCTCCCTTGATTGTAGGAATAGGAGTGGGTTCATAAAGTCGTTCCATACGTTCAACGTACTTAAAATCACCACAGTTGCTATAACCGGCTTCAATAATGGAAATGCGATAAGCCAAAAGGTTTTAAAAACCGAACAACCGTCTATAAAAGCTGCCTCTTCCAGTTCAATCGGAACCGAGCTAAGGAAGAAGCTATGAAATAAGAAAATGGCAATGATGCTGCCCGTACCGATATTTACAACCGTTACGGCAGCTAGATGATCCATTAAACCAAGCGCATTGATCAATTTATACAGATTCACAAGTCCCATTTGGAAAGGAACCATCATTCCCGCCAAGAAAAAATAGAACAAAAAGCGATTAAACGCATGATTTCTTCTCGCCAGAGCATACGCCGCCATGGATGAGAACAAGACAATGCCTAACACAGATAGCACCGTAACAATAAACGTATTCATAAATACACGCGGATATTGCATCGTGTTCCATGCCTCTGCATAATTGCCGAAGTTAAAAGTAGAGGGTAATGACAAAGGAAACAGCGTTGCCTGATCTGGTGTTTTAAATGTAGTCACAATCAAATAGTAAATCGGTATAAAAGTAATTAAGGCAGCAATAATCATACAAACTTCAAATAAGGGATTTCCCCATTTTCGCAGCCATTTCGTATTCATCGTGTTTGTTCACCCCATTTTCTCAAGAAGCTCATCATCACCATGGTAATGATCATCACGGCAATGAAGAATACAACCCCAAAGGCTGCACCTTTCGCATAAAATCCTTCTGTAAATACCGTCTTGATATAAGCTGTCATAATTGTTTGTGTCGAATTTCCCGGTCCACCTTCGGTTAGAGCAAAGATAATATCGAATACTTTTAACCCACCGATCATGGCAGTGACCGACACAACGTTAACGGAAGGCTGCATAAGCGGCAAAGTCACTCTCCAGAACTTACCCCAGCTATTGGCTCCGTCGATTTCTGCCGCCTCATATAAATCCTTAGGAATGGATTGCAGATTGGCAAGGAAGATAACCATCGCCCACCCGGTCCACTGCCACAATTGCGTTCCGACCACCGAATACAAGGCTAAGTCAGGATTGCCTAAGAAATTGATTTTCGCAAATCCCAGCGCAGTAACCGCCCGGTTGATCAGACCGAAATCTGAAGTAGACATAATATAGCTCCATAAATAACCAATAATTAACGGGCTAAATACCGCAGGCAAGAAGAACATCGAACGCAAAATATTTTTGGTCTTTAGTTTACGATCTAGAAATACAGCCAGAATTAAGCCGAGACTAGTCTGGAATACGGTCATTAGAATGGCGTAGATAATGGAGTTCTTGATCGATATCGTTAACAGATCACTATCAAAAATACCCTTAAAATTATCGAATCCTACAAATTTCAAATTATCTAATTTCATATTGGAATAGTCGGTAAAACTATAGTAAAATGTCGAGAAAAAGGGATATACACAAAATAGTAAGTAAAAGATCAGCACCGGCAGGATCAATATTTGATAATCAAGTTCCCTCTTTAGCAACCTCATTTTCGTATTCATACTATTCAACCTCTCTTGTAAAACACTTGCGGGCAGCGATCAGGCTGCCGCAAGTATCATAGCTCATTATTGTGCTTTACCTTGAATGAGTTCATTGGTCTTCTTATCAATGGCTTGCAGTGCTTCCGCAATTGTCATTTTTCCACTCAATACATATTGAAAATTCTTACCGTAATCTTCAATTACATTAGATGCATCGCCCCAGTTGTTCCACGGTGCATATACATTTCCTGCTTTCAACGTTTCGCTTACACTGGCGAATTGTTCAGGCATTTCGAATTCAACATCTTTCAAATAGCTGCTGCCACCCTTGTTGTCACTCCAGAAAGCTTGTTGTCCTTCAGGCGTTGAAATTAAATCTAGTACCTGCATGATTTCTTCTTGGTGCTCTGACTTACTATTTGCAGCAAATCCTACACCCGGACCACCAATCAACCAGCCCGCACCTGGCTCAGATCCATAGAAAGGAAACATATCAAATTTCAAATTCGGATTTTTCGTTTGAATGGCTTCTACAGCCCACGGCCCAGACTGCCACATAGCAGCTTTTCCAGTTGCGAATTCATCCAAGGCTTGGTCATAATCCACGCCAAGCATATCCTCCGTTAAATAGCCCCGTTTGATTAATTCCGTCCATTGCTCAAGGGCTGTATTCCAGTTCCCATCAAGCTTTTTCTTACCTTCACCGTACTGTACATCGAAGTCTTTATTCTCAGCCTTAGACAAGAAGTTGTTCATTACTAGGCCCATAGAAGATTTCATCATAGGCTCCCAAGATTTAGCACCCATCGCCTGAGGTTTGATTCCATTCTGTTTCAATGTCTCATGGAGCGCTAGTTCTTCCTCAAAGGTTGTAGGAACCTTCAGATTCAGCTTTTCAAAAATCTCTTTATTATAGAACATGCCTTCGAACCAACTGATTCCCGGAAGCGCATATAATTTACCGTCTACAGAGTAGACATTCTTGCCACCGTCATTATAACGATCAGCTAGTTCAGAGATATCCTTAATGTAGCCTAGCTTTGCATATCTTGATGCCGTATAAGGATTAGTAGAAATAATGTCTGGGCCTGCTCCAGCCGTTAGCTGTGTTTCAATAATATTTTGATACTGCTTGTTATCAATAAATTGATATTCAAGCTCAATATTCGGTAGCTTTTCTTTTACCAGATCAAGAAGGGTCTTAACACTATCCTCTTTGTTCCAGTACGCAATTCTGATTTTCACCTTATCTTTCTTTTCCCCTTGATTGGCTGCTGGAGCGTTATTCTCACTACCACAACCTGCAAGTGTCATCGAGAGTAAAGTGACGGCGGTGAGAAGTAAGATATTAAACTTTTTCACGGTGAGACCTCCCTTTTCTTTTCTATAATGTAAGAGCTTCCATGACTAAATTTTAGAGCAGTTCTTAAATTTACGTTATCTAAATTTCTTTGGTTCGTTATGAATAATCTGCTTTTTTATATGAATCATTAGTTGTACACCAAATTGTCGTATAATTAAGTCCAATTTACACCATAATGTACTAGAATTTTGACTTCTTGTTCGGAATGCTGTACATTACAAAGTGGACGAACAATCAACAAACCAAAATACTATAATGTTCGCATTTAGAGGTGTATATAATGAAAAAAGTATTCGATTATGAAGATATTCAGTTAATTCCTGCAAAATGTATCGTAAATAGCCGTTCGGAGTGTGATACATCAGTAACCTTGGGCGGTCATACTTTTAAATTACCTGTGGTACCCGCAAATATGCAAACCATCATAGATGAGAAGATCGCCAGCTTCTTAGCGGAAAATGGCTACTTTTACATTATGCATCGTTTTGAACCGGAGAAGCGTACATCTTTCATCAAAGACATGCACGCCCGCGGATTAATCGCATCCATAAGTGTCGGAGTTAAAGAGGAAGAGTATGATTTCGTGGAACAATTATCTAACGAACAGTTGGTTCCGGAATTCATTACAATAGATATTGCTCATGGTCATTCCGAGGCTGTCATTCGTATGATCAAGCACATTAAACAGTACCTGCCTACTAGTTTCGTTATTGCTGGAAACGTGGGAACACCAGAAGGCGTTAGAGAATTAGAGAATGCTGGGGCAGACGCTACTAAAGTAGGAATTGGACCAGGTAAAGTATGTATCACGAAGATTAAGACTGGATTTGGAACAGGTGGCTGGCAATTGGCTGCACTGCGCTTGTGTGCGAAGGCTGCAAGTAAGCCTATTATCGCTGACGGAGGCATTCGGACACACGGTGATATCGCCAAATCCATTAGATTTGGGGCTTCCATGGTCATGATCGGTTCCCTATTTGCAGGGCATGAAGAATCTCCTGGTGATACCATCGAAATCGATGGAAAGCTGTATAAAGAGTACTTTGGCTCCGCTTCTGAATACCAAAAAGGTGAAAAGAAGAATGTTGAGGGCAAAAAAATAGTTGTCGAACACAAAGGCGCTTTAGCAGAAACGTTGAGAGAGATGGAGCAAGATCTTCAGTCCTCGATTTCTTATGCTGGAGGCAATAAATTGGAAGCCATTCGTAAAGTCGATTATGTTATCGTTAAGAATTCCATTTTTAATGGTGACAAGGTCTATTAATAAGCATAAACGCCTTCGCCGTCCTTATAGGGACGGCAAGCGTTTAAAAAAGAGGTGAGTAAGACGACTTAGGTCGTTCTTGCTCACCTCTTTTTTGGTTGTTATGATTTCCGCTATAACACTTTGGGGTAATCAACTAATAGGCTATTAGATTGAACAAGAGAGGATAATTCCTATGCGGCAAGCTATGATTATTATTAACCCCTCATCTGGTAAAGAAGAAGCTGGCGAATATGTCAGATATGCAGAAAGAGTTCTAGCTGATCAAGGCTACTTGGTTACGATCAAGGAGACGGCAAAGGAACTAGATGCAACTCGTTACTGTATCACTGCCTGCGAGGAGTGTTACGATCTAGTCGTCTCCATTGGCGGGGATGGCACGCTTCACGAGACCATTAATGGTCTTATGAATCAGAAACAACACCCAAAGTTAGGTGTAGTCCCTTTAGGAACGGTTAATGATTTTGCCCGCGCGTTACAGATTCCATTGAATCCCGAAATAGCCATTCAAACCCTTGCTTCCTCTAACGTAAAGACAGTTGATATTGGTTGCTTGAATGACCGCTTATTCGGAAATGTTGTTGCTGTAGGTTCAATCGCCGGATCATTATCCTCCGTATCAATCGAAGAGAAAACCAAACTCGGCTCATTGGCATATTTGAAAGAAGGCCTAAAACAACTTACAAGCACTTCCCCCCACCCTCTTGTCATTCATTATGATGAGAAGACATGGCAAGGCGATTCCCCGCTTTTTCTCGCCGTGTTAACCAACTCTGTTGGTGGATTCGAGAATCTGATACCTGATGCTGCGGTTGACGATGGTCTGCTTCACTGTTTTATTATTCAAGACCTTAGTATACTCAATACCATTACAGCCAGTATTTCTTTACTACTTGGCAGCCTTAAGGATCATAAAGACGTTGTCTATTTCACGGCCCAAAATGTGACAGTCAGCTCTCCAGAAGCCGTAAGAACCAATGTGGATGGTGAAGAAGGTCCGATTTTACCAATTACGCTAAGTGTTCTCCCTCGTCATATCCAAGTCATTGTACCGGAGGTAGACTAACAAATAAAAAGCAGTCCGGAACTAAAAAAGTTCCAGACTGCCATTCATTTATGGATACCCCGTTCCATATCTCCTTCTAATCAAATAACTAAGAAGTAAATTCTATTCCGCTACAATAAACTTTTTACTTAATAACCACATTCCGCCGCTAATCCCTAAGAAATAGATAGGCATCGTCAGTAATGAACCATTATGCAGGGCGCTCATTCCCCACGTCGCTAAACTTACTAGCAGATAATATCCCAAGCTGAAGATCGCGCCTGCCGTCCCTACAACGTCCTGAAATTGAACAAGAGCAAGACTTAGACAATTAGGCAAAGCGATACCGGCCCCCATTAACATAACAAAAAGGGTGATTAAAATACATACGATCAGTATTATATCCGGCAACGCTCCAAGACTACTCACAAATGTTAATAGCAAGGAACCTGCAGCCATCACTAAACAGCCGATGTGAATTATTTTTTCTGCGGCATAGAGACTCAATAATCTCTTGGACATCATTGCTCCCACTATCGATGCCAAGGCCACAACAATGCCTAAAAAACCATATACTCCCGGTGAAATGTTAAAGTGTTCAATAAATATAAAGGGTGCTTCCGCATAGTAGCTAAATAAAACTCCATTGATGCCCCCGATCAGTAACCCAAACACTAGTACACGTGGCAATGAGAGCATTTTTTTAACGATAGGTAGAATGGCCACCTTTTTTCTCGTGGAAACATCTGTGGTTTCTGGCAGCTTCCAAAAGGCATACATAAACAACAACACACTCATCATCACTAATGTAAAGAAAACTGCTCGAAAACCAAAAGCTTGATCCACGAAGCCGCCAATAAGCGGCCCTACTGCTGGAGTAAAAGCAATCACAGCCGAAATTTGGGCAAACATGGCATGCCGCTTATTTCCGGATACACTCTCACGAAGAATTGTTTGTGTAATGATCGAGCCTGTCGCTGCTCCGAACGCTTGTATAAACCGACTGATTAACAGCAGATTAATGGATTCCGAGTAAAAACACATCAAGCTTCCAATACCATATACAATGAGGCCACCCAGCATGGCAGGTCTCCGTCCGATGAAATCAGAGAGCCAACCCCAACACAAAACACCTAAAGCAAATCCGATAAAATATATACTTAATGTTAATTGTACAGAACTATTAGCGACGCCAAGTGCAACCGCAATATCCGGCAAAGATGGAGTATAGATCGTCTCACTAATTTGCGGAAAAGCCACAAGAACAATCATTAGCAGTAAAGATGGTGCTGCATATTTTTTCATATTAAATTCGCCCTCCTACAAGCTTATATCCTCGAACAACTACAAGAATATGAGCCTAGCTAGGGAAATGGGGGCATCATTATGGCAAGACGACTATAAATCATCATATTTATAAATTACCTCTCATTGTTATGCTTTCATTGTTATATAGGAGGGCTTACCCGAAAGTACGGGCAAAGATTTAAGTTTCAATTATTCAACCAAGATATCATTATATACGGAAATAGAAAAGCTCTCAAACGAATCGCTTCGCCTGAGAGCTTATTTATATTACGATTTTTGTTCCGATAATCCATGTATAGTTACGCCAGCAGCGCTGGATTTCTTTTTGTCCTGAGAAGCATGTAGCTTTACCATCACAAATCTTGCAAATGGCTGTATCAATATACTTTCAGCGAATAGTGCAATCAGGAAATTTCTTGGCCAATTGGCTAAGAAGTGATTAAACGTTTGAGAACTCAACCCATTTCCGATCATGTCACCAATAAACGTCATACAGAATGACATTCCCAGTACGGTGAATAAGATGCGGAAAAGGATTTTGGCGTTGAAACTATCGGTGGGTTGTGTGAATGTAGCTGTCAGCTTTTCAGCAATACGACCAATAACAACAGGCTCAATAATCATAACAATTACCCAAATGATCGGAAACACCTTAAGAATCGTTAAGGCAACTTCACCATTAAATTCTCCAACTCCTAAAATGATATTTATTGAAGACATAAACAGTACCGTCAGTGTACAAATGATTGCACCATATAATGCCCCCTCCTTGCCGTTTCTTGGTAATCTTGCTTCTTGATTCATGATGTTCTTCCTTTCAATATTATAGGGAATAGTTGTGCCACAGTTCTTAGGGGATCTGATGATTGTTGCGTTAGACATAACATCATCGCACCTTCAATCGAAGCTATCATCCACATAGCAATCGTAGAGGCTGATTCATTCGTAAATCCGTCAGATACAAGCTTTGCACGATAAACACTTTGAATGTTCTCATATAACAAACTACATGCTTTGCGTACAGGTTCACTCACCGTAGCCATTTCACTGACAATACTGCTAAATGTATATCCAGTGATGGTACCCTCTGTTTCTAAGCTCAAAATTAACTTGTCGATCATGAATTGTATAGCTTCTTGAGTCGATGAATGTTTACTAAAAATATCCTCGACATCTATCATGATTGTTTCATTTAATCCGTGTAAGCAAGCAATTAATAGTTCTTCTTTTCCATTTGGAAAATGATGATAGAGCGCTCCTTTTGTGACCTCACAAGCCTTTAAAATTTCACTGACACCTACGCTCTTATATCCTTTTTGTTGGAAAAGGAGTGTCGCCTTATCAATTATCAGCGATTTTGTATCCATAATATTGTATTCCTCCTGACATACCAACCGGTCTGTTTGTAATTATAACAATATAAAATCCAATAATGTAAGTGTTTTTTGATTTATTTCAAAAAATAAATCAAAATTTTCATTTAATATAGCAAAAAAAGCTCAATTTCCTGAGCCCTTTCGCTGATTGTTATCCCTAGTCATATTAAGGTTATATTGCCGGAGCAGGCAAAGTTGCCGTCTTCCATGAATTAATGATATCATTCGGATGAAGTTATCTTACTTTAAATAAGAAGGAGGAATACCCGATGAAAAAGAGATCGCTAAAATCTTTGTCCTTTGGTATTGGGTATTCTACGGCTGTTTTTTTCTAGAATTAATGATTGATAGGATAAGTCTGTCAAAAATTAAAACTAAAAAACAGTGGAGATATATAACCTAGATATCGTTATGTATCTTCTATTTAAAGGAGACTTCATAAAAATGAACTTAAATAATAATATTGTTACAAGATATAATCCAGAGAATATTGCGAAACCCGTTGGTAACTATAGTCATGTAACAAAGATAAGTAGAAATGCCGAGATGTATGTATTTTCCGGCCAAATTGGAATCGATCATCATAATCATATCCCTACAGATTTTAATCAACAGGTAACCAATACAATGAGTAATATTGTTGAAGTCCTTTCTTCTCAAAAGCTGACACCGGATCATGTAATCAAAATCAACATTTGGGCTACGGAAGAAATCGATTGGGACCATTTCTATGAAATTTGGAATAAGGTATTCGGCAAGACGCCTCCTTCAATGACCATTGCTTATGTCAAAGGATTAGGTTTACCTGAATTAAAAATCGAGTTAGATGTATGGGCCGCAGGTTAAACCCTAAATTAAGAAAAACTAATTTTATATCTTCAATGCAAAACGAAAAACGAGCCTCAGAAGCGATTCGAAAGGCTCGTTTTTCTAATTCTATCTCTTTATATCTGAAGAATTGTCCCAACCTTCAACGTTCTCGAGCCCCGGAATGCTGTCTTTATAGAAAACAGGATCCTTCCCTTCACGTTTCTGCCTTTTATAATCCTTCAAGGCGGCAAAAGCCACTTTGGATAATAGCAGGATGGCAATCAAATTCACGATAACCATGAAGCCCATAAATAAGTCGGCCAAATCCCATACCAATTGAACCTTTGCTACGGAACCAAAAATAATCATCGCCAAAACACTGTATCTATAGAATAGTAATACTTTTTTATTGGAATTCAAAAATTCTATATTAGTCTCACCGTAATAATAATTTCCAATTAACGTGCTGAACGCAAACAAAAAAATCATAATCGCTAGTGATCCGGATGCCCAAGAACCAATATGCTCGCTTAATGCGGCTTGTGTCAGCTTGATTCCATCCAGCCCTGGCTGCTTATAGGCATCAGACAACAAGATAATGAACGCCGTACTCGAACAAATGAGTAACGTATCTGTGAGTACGCCTAGCGCTTGCATTAGCCCTTGCTTCACCGGATGACTCGTGGTTGCCGTTGCCGCAGCATTAGGCGCACTACCCATACCCGCTTCGTTAGAGAACAAGCCACGTTTCACACCTTGTAGAATTACTGCACCAAGAGAGCCACCAGCGACTTGTTCAAATCCGAAGGCACTTTTCACAATGAGTGCGATAACTCCCGGGAGCTCCGTAATATTAATCAGCATTATAATAAGAGCAGCCCCAATGTAGAGCCCTGCCATTACCACTACAATGTATTCAGACATTCTTGCGATACGCTTAACACCGCCGAAGATAACCACCGCAAAGGCAGCAGCCATTACAACCCCAAGAATGGCCCGGTTGGTGCCAAACGAATTTTCAAAGGCCACTGTGACCGTATTCGATTGGACCGCGTTAAATACAAGGCCGAAGGATAACGTGATCAGAACCGCAAATATCGCTCCCATCCAGCGCTTGTTCAGGCCTTTCTCCATATAATAGGCAGGACCACCGCGAAATCCGGTCTTATCCTTCACTTTATATACCTGTGCCAAGGTGCTTTCTATAAAGCCGGATGCTGATCCAATAATGGCAATCACCCACATCCAGAAGATAGCCCCTGGGCCACCTATGGCAATAGCAATTGCGATTCCCGTTATATTACCCGTCCCTACCCTCGCCGCCATACTAATGCAGAAGGCCTGGAAGGATGAAATACTATCTTTTGACCTTTCATTGGATCCTTTAAGAACCCGAAACATTTCTTTGAACATACCAAACTGTACAAATTTCGATCTTACGGTGAAATAAAGTCCACAAGCAATAAGAAGGATCACCAGTATTTTGGACCACAAAAAATCATTTGTTACGCTTATCATACTATCTAAAAATTGTTGCATGTAATTCCGCCTCTCCATTCTGTCGATACCAAGTTGCTAAGCTTATAACGCATAGTATTTTCAAATATAACAGTCATTATTTCAAATGCCAATAAAAATTGTAACTTTCATAACATCTCTTGTCAGTGGGTTTCGCATACTTTTCAGAATTATGGTAGAAAATACTATTCATATCTGAATAGAGGTGGAGCTTTGTCATATGGATAAGGAAAAAGAAGATATGATTTTAACGGATCGACAGGGACATCCGATTACAGATAATCAAAATATACGAACGGTAGGAAATCGTGGGCCATCGACGCTCGAAAACTACCACTTCATCGAGAAGATATCACATTTTGATCGAGAGCGTATTCCAGAAAGAGTTGTTCATGCTAGGGGGGCAGGCGCCCACGGATATTTTGAAGCTTATGGAAAAGTAGGTGATGAACCCGTCTCGAAGTATACGCGTGCTAAGCTATTTCAAGAAGCAGGCAAAAAGACACCTGTATTCGTACGATTTTCTACGGTAGTTCATGGTGTTTACTCTCCGGAGACCTTTCGTGATCCACGCGGCTTCGCCACAAAGTTCTATACAGAGGATGGCAACTGGGACTTGGTCGGCAACAATCTGAAGATCTTCTTTATCCGTGATCCGCTAAAGTTCCCTGACATGGTTCATGCTTTCAAGCCAGATCCTGTGACCAATCTGCAAAATCCAGAGCGGATGTTTGATTTCGTATCGAACTCACCTGAGGCTACTCACATGATTACGTTTCTGTTCTCTCCTTGGGGAATTCCGGCCAACTATCGGCAAATGCAGGGGTCTGGGGTCAATACCTACAAATGGGTGAATGAACAGGGTGAAGCCGTCTTAATCAAATACCATTGGGAACCACTGAAACATGGCATAAAGAATCTAACTCAGCAGGCTGCAGAAGATATACAAGCTAAAAATGTCAGTCACGCTACGCAGGACTTATATGAGGCGATTGCACGCAAGGATTACCCCGAATGGGAACTTTGTGTGCAAATCCTGAGTGACGATGAGCATCCTGAGCTCGATTTTGATCCACTGGATCCTACTAAGCTTTGGGATCATGAACGTTTTCCATTTTCACCTGTCGGAAAGATGGTTCTGGATCGGAATCCAGACAATTATTTTGCCGAGGTCGAACAGGTCGCTTTCGGGACTGGAGTTCTAGTAGACGGTCTGGATTTCTCGGATGACAAGCTGCTGCAAGGCCGGACGTTCTCCTATTCGGATACTCAGCGGCACCGGGTAGGCGCGAACTACATTCAATTGCCGATCAACGCTCCAAAGACAAGGGTAGCAACGAATCAGCGGGATGGGCAAATGACTTATCTTGTGGATAAGGCGCCTGAGCAAAACCCACATGTCAATTACGAACCTTCCTCGCTTGGCGGGTTAAAAGAGGCAGCTCCTTCTGGCAAAGAACATCAACCGATGTATAATGATCGACTAGTTCGCGACAAAATTAGTCGGACAAATGACTTCGGGCAAGCTGGTGATACCTATCGCAAGTTCGAGGATTGGGAACGGGATGAATTGATTCATAACTTGGTCGATGCACTGAAAATATGTGCGCCTGTTATTCAGAACAATATGATCGAGCATTTCACAAAGGCTGATCCCGACTACGGCCGCCGAGTGGCTGAAGGTCTTGCTCAAGCCAAAGCCGACCACAAACATCTAGGTACCTCAGATAATCGAGAGGGCACGGAAATTGCAGAGCAATCTGGTACACAAACGGACGGATATTAAGGATTTAAAAAAGGGTTAAGGGGCCGGTTGTAAAGGCTTCTTAACCCTTTGCCATATTCACGTAACATACCAACACTATGATTATTCTATAGCTAAGATCATAGGAGGAACAAATCGTGCAGAATACAACCATATTAATTACTGGAGGAACCGGATCTTGGGGACGGCAGCTAGTAAAACGTTTATTGGAAAGAGAACCTAAAGAAATCAGAATATTTTCCCGTAATGAATCTCTTCAAGTAGAACTACAACAGGAATACCATCATAACCCCAAACTAACCTTCATCATTGGTGATGTTCGTGATAAGCATGAACTGATGCAGGCTTGCCATCAAGTAGATTATATCTATCACTTAGCAGCCTTGAAGCATGTGCCGATCTGTGAACAACAGCCGGACAGTGCGATGAAGACTAATGTACTCGGAACTCAGCATGTGATTCAAGCCGCTATTAAACATGGCGTAAAAAAAGTAGTCTATGTCTCAACCGATAAAGCAGCGCAACCATCGAGCACCTACGGAATGACAAAATCACTCGGCGAAAAGCTAATGGTCCATGCCAATCTCAGACAAACCAAAACTCAGTTTGTTTGTGTTAGAAGTGGCAACGTCCTAGGCTCAACAGGCAGTGTGGTTCCTATTTTCAAACAAAGTATTGCAAATGGAAAAGACATTTCTCTTACAGATGCTAGAATGACTCGTTTTTTCTTAACCATAGATGATGCAATTACCTTACTCCTTAAGGCGACAGAAGACAGCAAAGGCGGAGAAATTTTTGTGACCAAGATGCCTGCATGTCGCATTAAGGATCTTGCCCAAGTCTTAATTGATAACTTATCAACTGGCCCGATCCAAATCAAGGAATCAGGAATCCGCCCCGGAGAGAGCTTAAGTGAGGCTCTAATTTCGGAATTCGAGAGCACATCTTCTATTCATCTGGATGATCACTATTATGTGATTCTCCCTCCTTTTCCTATAGAAGGGTTACAAAAAGTTTATGCCTCTTGCCCGCCCGTGGACTTCCAAAGCTATGATTCCGATCATGTGTTGATGAGCAAACCTGCGATAAAAGAAATGTTACAACAAGGTGGGTTTCTAGTATGAGTACCTCGATCGTATTTACAGGTGGAGGCTCCGCTGGCCATGTATCCGGCAACCTCGTGTTGATCCCTAAGTGTTTAGCAGAGGATTGGGACGTTCATTATATAGGTTCCGAACAAGGGATTGAGCGTAAGCTTTTGTCTGATTACAAGGAGGATGTGACCTATCATCCTATTTCCACAGGAAAATTGAGACGCTACTTCGATTGGAAGAATGTAACTGATGTATTCAAAATCATGAAGGGCATCTTTCAATCCTACCGGCTCCTACGAACCATCAAACCAAGTGTGATTTTTTCTAAAGGTGGATTTGTTTCTGTACCCGTCGTGATTGGGGCTAAACTTAACAAAGTGCCTATCATTATTTATGAACCAGACCTGAATCTTGGACTAGCTAATAAAATATCACTTCCGTTTGCCACTCATCTGTGTACAAATTTTCTGGATACTGTAACCCAGTCCGCTTCCCTCAAAGCCGTTCATGTGGGACCGCTCTTGAAGGAGCAATTCAAATTAGCTGATAAACAACGTGGTTTAGCCTTTTGCGGATTCACCTCTGCTAAGCCTGTTCTTCTTATTATGGGAGGAAGCCAAGGGGCACATAGCATTAACCAAATGGTGAACAATGTACTCGCTGAGTTGATAAATAAATTTCAAGTGGTTCATATTTGCGGGGAGGGAAAAGTTGATTATCACCTCTCGATGTCAGGCTACAAATCGTATGAATTCATTACAAGCTGTGAGTTGCCGCATTTATTAGCTATGGCGGATGTTGTCGTATCCCGTGCAGGCTCAAATTCTATGATGGAGCTTCTTTCTATGCAAAAGCCAATGTTATTAATTCCGCACACGAATGGTGGCAGCCGCTCTGGTCAACTTGCCCAAGCGCAGTATTTTCAACAAACTGGACTCGCTGAAATGTTACTTGAAGAAGAGATGACCACTCAAACCTTTGTTCATTCGATTATGACGCTATACGAGAACCGCTCTACTTACAAAGATAAGATGAAGCCTTATGAGAACGGCAGAGGAGCCTATAAGGTAATGAATTTAATCAAACAAGTAAGTGGTGAGAACTTAACAATGATCAAGGCAGGTACGGTTTAGATGGGAATGAAGCTAGCCGATTGGTTACTCCTCTGCTTTATCGCTGTCGTCTGTATTCTGGTTTATTTTGGACAAAAGATCCTGTAATAAACATTTCTAAATTGTACCGGGCTTTCTGGGGATGGGTATAATTAAAGCATCCATAATTTTAGGGGGAGAAACTCATGAAAAAGCATCCCGCGTTAGAAATGTATGATTATAATGTATGGGCCAATCAAACGATCATCCATCGCTTAAAGGAGTTGCCTAAAGACATTTATCATAAGGATATTCAGAGTGGTTTTTCTTCGGTAGCAAAGGTTGTGACGCATATTTATGTCGTGGAGAATATTTGGTTTGACTTGATTTCAGGACGAACTAGGAATGAAGCTAAAGCATCAGCTGCCCAATTAGAGCCCTTGTTAGCAATAAAAGATATTGAAGAAATGGATGTCCTCTATCGTGAGCTAACCAGCAAAAATAAAATGGTGTTGGCTAGTCAAATAGATAAGGATCCCACCGTTGTGTTAGATCATCCAACGATGGGATCGCTTGAGACATCCATTTCTGGGGCTATCTTTCACGTTGCGAACCATGGCAGCTATCACCGTGGGAATATCGGTACAATGCTACGACAAATGGGCCATACTTCAGTACTGCAGGATTATGTTGCTTATCTATACAACGAGCCGAAAAAATCATAGTGCTGCTGAGTCTATCTTATTAATTAGCTACAGATTTAAAATATTGATACACCTGATTTAGCTTCTTTTCATGTTTACCTTTCGGGCTCTCCATATTCCCAAACTCGAAAAACTTCACTTTCTTGATCCCACAATATTGAAATAATGCTTTTCTCATCAGCACTTTATGGGAGTTATTTAACCAGTATAAAGGATACAGGGTTGGCCCCTTCATACTGGAAATACAAACTACTGACTTCCCTTTCAGCAGCCCTTCAGGTATAAGCCCGCCCTTTTCTCTGTAAGCGAAATTAGAAGCGAACATTTGATCAATATACCCGAGTAGCATAGCGGGAGGCCGGCCCCACCAGATCGGGTACACGAACACAATTTTGTCGGCCTGACGAATCTGCTCACGATATTTCTCTAGCTTGGGATCGATATGCATGTCTCTTCTACGTTTGTTTTCATTAAAGACCAGCACCGGATCAAATTGCTCTTCATATAGATCAAGCACCTCGATCTTCGAGATCTTAGCATTCTCATTACTTCCTTGAATGACTTTATTGAAAAAAGCATAACTTAAACTTTTATGATTCGGATGTGTATAGATAACTAAAACGTTCATTGCTCCACCTCTTTAATTATCATTTGATAACAAAATCGTATCACAACCTTTATTTAGTTGTCAAATGATAATTGTATTATGATAATTAATTTGTTAAAGTTTAAACTAAGAGGTGATCGTTATGAACAAAGAAGCGTTTTTTCATAAATTTGTGACCTTTACGACGGCAGTCCATGAAGTAACATTCGACTTAACCAAAGATGTTAGACCGGAAGGTATTACGCCCGTTCAATATAGTATTCTGGAGTATATAGCGGTCAGTCAGCCTGTGACTCTCAGTCAAATCAGTGATTGTAAGAATATCTCTATGCCGAACACGAGCCGTGAGCTCAAGAAATTAACAGAAAAGAATCTTTGCGAAAAGCTGGATGTCGCAGAAGATCGGCGTAAGCAATTCATCCGACTGTCCGAAGAGGGACAAGCGATGATGAATGCAGCTTTTGAGCGGATCGGCGAACGTTTCCTGGACCGGATTAAGGATTCTTCTGTTGAAGAACTAGAAGAAATCAACCGAGCGCTGGATGTGCTTCAATCTAAGGTATTCCATAGCGACAAGTGATAAAGAAAGGCACTCCTGTTAAGGAGTGCCTCGGTAATCATATTCTTAGCCAGCGAAATCCACTATTTCACCAGTCCGCCGATAAAGGTCTCAAAATTGTCAGCCAAGCGTGTGATCTTGTATTTGTTATCTCGATCTACATGAATAACCTCGGGTTCCCCGTCATTTCCAAACTCGCGGTAATCCAGCATGATTACTTCATTCTCAGAAGGACAATCACAAATCACCACGCCAACCTCAGGATAACGTCCATTCTCAATCACAGTCCGGCTGCCTGAAGCTCCACACAGCGACTTATTCTTATCTCGTCCAATCCCGAGGATCCCTGAGATCGTAATAAACTCTCCTGTGCCCGGAATCGGGTGGCGATTGTTATGAGGAATCCCCCCATTATGTAACTTCATCATTTCAACGTAATATTTTGGCAGCTTAAATACCAGCTCTTCTTCCACTGAAGCAATCAATGCATCTGTAGGCGGTTCAGAGATATATTCTGAGAACGCATACTCGCTGTCATCCCAAAAATTGGTGGTGTCGATCGCTACTACAGGCTTCTTTGCGGGTTTGCTCACAGGCTTCTTCGCAGCTTTCTTAGCCAATTTGCGTTTGATCCAACCCAAAAACTCCAAGGTGTCCTCATCATCAGGCTCTAGCTCATCTGCAATTGTAAATGCTTTTAAAGCTTCATCATACCGCTTAAGATAATAATAGGAAACTCCGATACGGTAATGCCAGAGTGGGTCTCCTTCGCCCTCTTCTTCAATGCTCAAATACTGCTCTAAGGCCTCTTCATATTGCCCGAGATTATTAAGCGCTCTTCCCAAATGACTAGTTAGAACATAATCTCTTTCCTCTTCAGGAATTTCTGTTATTGCATCCACGATTTCCTGAAATTCATCTTCCTCATGCCACTCATCCAGTTTTGCCAATAGTTCATCACTCATCATTAATACCTCCTATTAACGATCACTCAAAATACCTATTAGAAATTATACCATTTATAGCCTATGACCTTCCAATCATGCATGCCCTCCTGCATATCCATACCCTTGAGGCGATTATACCTAGGAATAGTATGTCGTAATAGGAATACAATCATCAAAAAAAAAAGCGCCGTGTCAGCCACAGTCGCTCTTTGATTACTATTCTTTTCACTATGAGATCAGCCTTTAACAAAAGAATCAAACGCAGCAACTGACTCGAACTGGTTAAGTATACCCTCTGATCTTAAATGATCCTCTAATTTCTCAATTAGATCTAGAACGGCTAACCTTAGCGGCTCTAAATCGGCCTGGGTTAATTGTACGAAGGCATAATTTATTTATAAACATCTTTTAGAGGGAACAAAGATAACTTACCATCCTCCATCCGGTATACTTTATCACAATATTCAAGCATACGCTCATCATGAGTAACCATAATCGCTGCTTTCTGGCGTGACTTCACCTCTTGCGCAATTAGACTAACTACTTCATGGGCCCGTTTAGTATCCAAACTTGCTGTAGGCTCGTCCGCCAAGATGACATTAGGATTATTTATTAAAGCCCGAGCGATGGCTGTCCGTTGCTTCTCCCCACCTGATAACTCTTCTGGAAGACTTGTTAGCTTTGCGCCAAGACCCAGCTCTTCAAGCAGCTTAGTGGCCAATTGCTTATCCTCTCTAGTTACTTTACTCGACATCCTTTTTACTATTAGCAATTGATCCAAAACATTTAAATAAGGAACCAAATTTGAAGATTGCATAATAAATCCGATTTCTTGTAGTCTTATATTCGACAGTTCTTTGGCAGAAAGCGTAGAAATAGTATGCCCATTCAGCTTAACTTCCCCTTCTGAAGCTTCAAGCATCGCTCCAGCAATAGACAAGAACGTACTTTTACCTGAACCCGACGGTCCAACTACAGCCACGAACTCACCCGGCTCGACCGACAGGGTTACATGATCAAGTGCGGCGATACGATTACTTCCTTCAGCATAGTATTTTGTAACATCATTCATTTGTAATCCCTTAGTCATTATTCAACCCTCCCCAATGCCTGTAGCGGATCAATCTTTGTAATCTTTCGAACGGATACCATCGAACTTAACACAGCGATAATTAGTAAGATTACAGAGTAAGTTACGACAAGATTCGTTTCCAGCTTGAAAGGCATACCCTTCGGCATAATGGCGGCTGTCCCATAAGTCAGTAAGATTCCAATTACTATACTAGTCAAAGAAATTATAAATACTTGCGATACAATGGCTTTTCCAAGGAATTTGTTACTAGCACCTATAGCTTTCATAATGCCAAACTGGTTGGCCTTCTGCATCGTAATTACGTAGAAGAACACTCCAAGCACGAATGCTGAGATCGCCAGCAAAAATGCTAGCATCATTAAAATCGTACCATTCTCTTCCTTGTAGCCTGGCATCCCTTGAACAGCTCCTGCCCGGGTAACCGTATCCGTACCTGATAATTTGCTATTTATTATTTCTGGATCGATATCCTTGCCTTGCAGCATAATTGCATTAACCGGACCTGGAACTCCTTTATCTGAACCCGGAGCAGCAAAACTAATCTTCCGCCACTCCTCCATCGGAGTAAATACGGAAGCAACGTGGTTATAGGTCTGATCCTTCACAAACCCGACAATCGTCAATGATTCCGTTGTACCGTCTAACTGAAAAGTATCACCGAGGCTATAGCCCTCATCCTTCATGGTCGAGTTCACCAGTACACCAGTAGAATTCTCAGAAGTTAAGCTCTCCCCTTCCACGATAGCCGGCTCCAAGAAACTTCCTGGATTAATTCCTATAATCGCGATGTCTACCTTATCCTCGTTCTTAGCACCTTGCCCTTTCAGCGCTGTTGCCATTGTACTTCCCATCGGTGCTGCTGCTCTAACATTTGGCAATAGCTCCACTTCGGCCAATAACTGCTCAGACAGAAGGGACTTGCTCATCGAAGACTGCGACCCTTCTTCAAAAACTACATAATCAGCCTTCATAGTCTTGAATGTGGATGCAGCTAGTGTAGATAATCCAGTACCTAAACCTGATAAAATGAATACCAACCAAGCAATTAATACAAAAATAACGGTAATCATTGAAAACTTCATTTTACTATGCATCAATTCCTTCATAGCTAAGAACATTATCTTTTTCAGCTCCCTTTACATTTAATTTGACACATGTGTCAAATTAAATGGCACTGACACACGTCTAATTTATTAAACAACATAAATGACACATGTGTCAAATTTTATTCAAAATTAAATTAGCTCTTTGCGCCCCCAATCCACATTTCAAATAACACCTTACCCCAATCAGGCGTTGGGATATTTAACATATTAGGTGTATTAATTAGGTTAAAAAAAACGCCAATAAGTACAGGAAGTGGGATATCCTTCCGAAGGCTATTTTCCTGCTGTGCACGTGCGAACAAACCAGATAACTGAATCTTAAGAGTCTTATGTGCTTCCTCAATAAATTCAAGGTCTCTCGCCGCTGCAGCAGAATTCGCTGTGTTTATTTTACTGGCATCTCCCAGGAGCTGATGGAGCGAAGATTCTTCTACATAAATAAGAAGTAACTGCTCAAGAGCGTCCATGGGGTTTGCCTCATTAATTGTTAATGCCTTATCTAATACCGCTGCGATTACGCGCTTCATACAAGCGGCAACGATCTCTTCTTTATTAGAATAATATTGATAAATGGTACTTCGGGCGCCGGACAGATGTTGCGAGAGCAACTTGAGATGAAAGCCATCATAGCCATGATCCAATACTAATTTTTTTGTCATATCAAGCAGCTCGGCTTCAGTAAAAGATTGTTTTCTACCCATGATTCATCCCCTTTTCATTATTATCAGTTTAGCACACACAAAAAGTAATGCGTAGGTCATAATAAATAGACAGACTGTCCATAAGCAGTACTCTCACCTGCGGACAGTCCTTTCAAAAATACTAGGATATTCTATTTATTGATATGTTTTACCTTCACGACTACATCCCGTTTTCAATCCTCTGCATAAACTCTTCAACAGCGCTATAGCCAAGCTGCTTCAGATACCAGTTGTTAGCGGCAGCCTCGATTAGACCAGCTACGTCACGACCGGGCTGAAGCTGGATTTCAATATGCGGAATTTGAACACCGAGATAATCTGTGAACTTCGGCTCCAGTTCGAGCTCATTATTCAAGGAATTCTCTCGCCAAGGAGACAACTCGATGTCGAGTACAATTCGCGTCTCATCCTGAAAAGCTCTACGCCCGTACTGGCGTACAACGTTGATCAGACCAATACTGCGCAGCGCTAGGAATTCGCGGGTCGTCTCGTTATGTGTGCCGAGAAGCGTCGCTGGTCCCAGCTTCTTCAGCACCACGATATCATCCGCCACAAACCGATGGCCTCTTCTAATAAGCGTATGCGCGGTTTCGCTTTTTCCAATTCCTGACTTACCTCTGAGTAGGACACCTATACCAGACACGTTTACACATACCCCATGAATTGAAAGCTCTGGCGCCAGCGCCTTCACCAGATAGGTATCAATCTTTGCGATGATCTCTGTCGTCGTCTCCTGCGTCCGAAGCAGCGGGATGCCCTCTTCTTCGCAGAATAGAGTTAAATAAGGAATCTCCTGCTGACCTGTCGTCACAATAAAGCAGGGTGGATGATACTTGACGATATTACCAATATGTAACTTGCGCTCTTCAACGCTTAGGGTTAACAGATAATTGATTTCCTTGCAGCCCAATACTTGTACCCGCTTCGTTGGAAAGAAATCAAAGTAACCCACGAACTCCAGACCAGGTCTATGCGCCTTTGAACGAGTGATTTCACGATCCATACAGCTAGCACCTGCAAGCACTTCCAGCTTAAACGTCTCCGTTAGGCTTTGAACGGTAGTCGATTTCAATGTTGTTCCCTCCTGTGGCTGCGTATCTTGAATACGCAATACGGTTAACGGGATATATTCAACGATAAATGGGATGATTCCTGCAACAACGCTACTATAGGCTTGTGATGTCATCGAATCGGATACGATTGTTTCTATGGTACACCACACAACTCTATACTTTGTATGACTTTTTTAGCAAAAAGCCATACTAACCCTCACAGACTATGACTATCCCGAAGGAGAGTACTGATGAGCGAACAACAATGGCTGATTCCAGCAACCAAGGGATTGGGCTTCAAGTTGGACAAAGGACAGATTGTCCGGGTAACCGATGTAGAGGGTGAGCAGGTAGCCGATTTCGCTGCTTATAACGCCGTTGGCCCTAATGAACGGATTGACCCCGGTGTAACGATCGATGCTCTAGGCAAGATGAATGTGCTCCCGGGGGACATCCTCTATTCCAATCAATACAGACCACTGCTTACGATTATTAAGGATACTGTGGGCCGTCATGATTTCATTAACTCTGCCTGCCGTCCCGAGATGTATGAGGTGCTGTATAGCAAAAAGGAACACGCCAGCTGCTACAATAACCTAAATGAGGCACTGGCGGAGTTTGGCATGCCCGCTCCCGATCAGCATTATCCGTTTAATCTTTTTATGAATACTGTCATTGATCCTTCTGGAAAAGTCAGCGTGGAGCGACCGCTTTCTAAAGCTGGGGATTATATTGAGCTGCGGGCTGAGATGGATCTGATCATTGCCATATCGGCTTGTCCCTGCTCCGAAAGTGTCTGCAACGGGTATAAATGTACACCGATTGCCGTAGAGATCCTTTAGAGTATGTCGCAAAGAGGTTCGTGCCAAAAGGCTCGTCTTCTAACTTACCTACTTCTTGAATAGAATGACTTGTACAAGTTAACATCTCATTCAAGGAGCGATGACCATGAATAGCTTTTTCACCTATATAGTACTCGGCATTTCATTATCTGCACCTATTGGTCCCATCAATGCAGCCCAGCTCGACCGGGGAGCACGGATGGGATTTTTCCAATCCTGGATGATTGGACTGGGAGCCATGTGTGCAGATTTAGTGTATATGCTACTCATTTACTTTGGACTAGCCCACTTTCTGAGTACCCCGTTTATGAAAACCTTCCTGTGGACATTCGGCAGCTTCGTTCTCCTTTATACCGGAATTGACACTTTGAAAAATATCAATGCCGTGCCTGGATCCGCCTCGCGTGGTGCACAGACCGGTACTAGCGCCTTCCGTACTGGATTTTTGATGGCACTGATGAACCCACTCAGCATTCTCTTCTGGTTAGGCATCTACGGCTCCATTCTGGCCAAAAGCATAGAAAATCAACATTTGGATCAGGTGCTGTGGAATAGCATGGGTATTTTTGTTGGTATTCTAGTCTGGGATGTGGTGATGGCGATGCTGTCTAGCTTCCTTCATCGGTTCACCGGCCCTTCTATGCTCCGATTCATTTCCCTTACCGCGGGGATTTGCCTTCTTGGTTTTGGCATCTACTTCGGTTTTCAGGCTTTTACACAGTTGTTTGGCTAATATGTATAACAAGCAGGAGCTTTTCTAGGCCTTCACCCATCTCCCTCCCTTCGCATAGGATGTTTTGAACTTAACGAGGAGGGTGTTTTTGGATGGCCCATTTGAACACAAAGGTCTGGCTCGATGAGCATCTAGCTGAGCTGACGTACTGGCAGCAGGATGCTTTTCGTCAATTTACATCTATGATTGCAGATCCCGAAGGCAAATACCCCTGTATTCCGGGACGTCAGGGGTTTCTGTCCAATCATTTGCGTTTTGGTTTCGTAGCTGATCCACGAAGTGAAGAGTCTGCAATAGAGGTCGCAGAATTACTTCGTCAATATGGGGAATGCTCACGGGATACCGGCAAATATGCGTCCCTTGTTCTTTTTTTCGAAACACCGGAAGATTTGGCCAAAGGTTTCACCATTGAGGAATATGAGGATTTGTTCTGGTCGGTTCTGGACCGCGTCAGCGCGGTGGACACGGTGCCCTGGCCCGATGAAATTTCTACAGATCCCTCCCATCCTTCGTGGGAGTTCTGCTTTGATGGGCACCCGTATTTCGCGTTCTGCGCAACCCCGGCACATGAGCTGCGGAGAAGCCGCCATACCCCTTATTTTGTCATTGCTTTTCAGCCGCGTTGGGTGTTCGAGAATATTAATGATTCTACCGCATTTGGCCGCAATATGAAGAAGCAGATCCGCAAGAAGCTCGCTGACTACGATAGTGTTCCCGCACATCCTTCCCTTCAATGGTATGGGCAGGAGGACAGTCTGGAATGGAAGCAATATTTTCTACGAGATGACGAGAGTGCACCGTCTAAATGTCCATATACTTATATGAAGAACAAGTTCAAAGCAATAGGAATGAAATTTCACTCTTAAGCGCTTATGAAGTTTGTCCGTGTTTTTTCAAAAGGTGCTCCCTAAACCAGGTAATCAACGCAATGACACAGATGATCAGAAGGCTGGACCAGAAGCCGGGACGGCCCCCTTTTTCAAAAAGTGTACCTGCCACGGCAGCAATGATCAGCGCCATAGCGACCATGGATCTAATCCAACCGCCCATCTTTGGTTTCAGTAACTTAAGGAAAGAGGCAAGGATGAATAGCCATGTGTACAAAATAACTAGACCGGCCGCTGTGGTAATATGCTCAAAAATTTGCTTTGGCAGAAACAAGCTCAGTACAATTGTCACGCACAGGCCCAGCATATTGATACCAAGCGCGTAGAGCGGCATCTCCCTTTTTCCTTTAGTCACCGCCAGCCAAGAAGGAGCATCTTTATCCTCAGCCAAGGTCACCAGCATAGTCGAGACCGCATACAACGAAGCCACTAGAATGGAGAATCCGGCCACGATCATTACCCCATTCAGCACATATACAAGAATAGGTAGTTCCATCGCTTCAAGTGCAGCAATAATTGAGCTTTGATCAGGTCTCACTTTCTCAGGGCTCACGAATAATAGGGCGAGTCCTATCGACAGTACATACAGCAATGTCACGCCCAGCAGCATAAACCTGCCTGCTTTCGGAGCTTCTTTGGAGTCCCGGAGATCCGACGCCATAAAGCCCATGACCTCAATGCCGCCAAAAGCATAGAACGCATAAAGTAATCCTTTCCAGGCACCCATCCAGCCTTTATTCAGCCATGCTGTCGAACTGTGAAGCGTATCCCAATTCCCCCTCCCTCTCAAAAGGGCAACCGCAGCGACCACGATAAACATCAGTACCGCGGCGATTTTAATCATGGCGAATAGATTTTCCGCTTTGTTAATCCCCTGGCTGCCTAGAATAATGACCAGCAGACCCATCACAGCATAAATTGCGGTAAAAATCCAAAGCGGCCAGCTCGGAAACCATACCCGCGAGAACAGGCCCAAGGCAGTTAAGGTGCTGCCAAGTATTAGAATTTCTGAACACCAATAGATCCAACCCATGCCAAAGCCTGCCCAGCGGCCAAAAGCCTCCTTGGCATAACTACGAAAAGAACCTTTTTGAGGATCCTGCATAGTCATTTGGGCCAGCGCCTCATAGACGAACAAAGTTGCCACAGCCGCCAACACAAAAATAACCAACACCAATAATCCGCTTTTACGGATAGCGATGCTGGAACCAAGAAAGAATCCCGTGCCAATCGTGCAGCCTACACCAAATAGAGTAAGCTGCCACCAGGGTAGCTTGCCAGTTGGAGTACCCATATGTATATCCCCTCCGTCTGGTTTTACTATGCGTTATCGGGTGCTATTTTATTCTGTTACAAGCTTAGGCAGGCACAAGAAAACCCGGCCTCTGTTCAATAACGAACGAAGCCGGGTAATTTACAATTTAGAGATCGGTAGTGCTCTAGTTGCTTGTCGGCATCTGAGGAGATCCGGCAGCAGGAACATAGGCATCCAGCATCTGCTGTATTACTGAAACCTGAAGCTGCGGAACCTGATAATAGGCATGTTTGTTCTGATAAAGAAACAACTCATAACCCATTTCAATAAATTGCTGCACCTGTGAAGCCAATACCCGGCGTAGCGCTGGGTTCGTCACTTCAGGTGATGACATGGCCAGCAAAGAGGCATGGGATTTGATTAGACCAAGCATATACCCGCTGACCCCTGCATCTTTCACATCTGTCAGTGACGTGTTAGGCTTCTTCGGCTGGGCAGGTTGGAGGCCGTAAACTGGCTGTGTCATATTCGGGATGAGATAGGTAGCCGTTTCCTGGCTCGGCTTTTGCCCTGTCTTAAAGCATTGGCAGGTCAAGTTGTACTGATCCAGCATGAAATTGTACTGACGATCCAAGATGGACAGAAGCTCCTGATCCTGAACAAAAGTTCTGAATATCATGAACTGGTCCAGTACATTGATCTGGCAGGACAATACCTCGTGCACATCGAACATTTCGTGGGCGCCGTGACCTAGCTGCTGTCCGCCCATCGTCACGCTTCCTGACTGTAGTTGCTGCTGCAAAGTATATTCTCCTTTGTTCTTAGATGAGTACCCTCTATAATATGAAGGAGAAGATAGCCAATTATGCATGCTGTAGCCGCTTGAGTGCTTTATGAATCTTATTTGTGCTCCAACCACTGACATTCTGTTATTTCTAATTCTGTGAATGTTGCTGTAAATGACGAATCCTCTGGACTACAAGCATATAAACCAAAGTTTATTTGCTCACTCCCTTCAAACAAATGGAATATACGCATCTGCTTAAATGTAATTCCATCAAGAGAATTTTCAACACAGAAGTCACTCTCACGCCGACTTAATCTGTAATACATTGTTTTTATTGTTGCATCGATATCTGTTGTTGCCCAATCTGAATATCCGTGATTCGTAACTACGCTACCCAATCTTTGATATTCTTCATTCTCATATTCAATCGATGCCTTGAACCAATTGTCACTGTCCTGATAAATAATTACTCCACACTGGTCAAATCTATGAGCGCTGTCAAAATCAGTTTTCACTATAAAAGAAAAGTATTTCTCGTCCGTCTTCATTAGCAGCGCAGGTGCGTTATCATTTCTAAACCCATAATAGGTGCGTTGCCAAAAATCAGTATTAGGCTCAGTTACAATTTCAACCCTGTCATCTTTAATAGAAAAAGTGCTCGTTGGATGTTGCCAAAAGAGATTTTCTTTTATAAATTTCATTTCACTGCTCCTTATCTAACATGTCTTATGATCACTTTAACGGAGTAACTTTAGCTTTACAACTCTCCCTCAAGAAAGTTAATAAGCTGAAAATACTCCAACTCACGTTGAATATTGCATACACATTCAAACAAAGGGAGATGTTCCGACAATGAGTGCTTATGATGTGCATATCGGCAAGCTAATCAGTGGAAGACGGGAATTGGATGGCAGTGGAAGCTATATCCTCTGTACCCCCGATAAGAAAATCATCGAGATGGATTCGATCAGCTCGACTGATGGTATCGTTGTGAGTTCCAAAGACGTTGAAGAAGCCTTATATGAGTTTTGTAAATCTGCTTTGAGGAATTATATCGCAGAGGGGAACAACAAGGATGTCTACACCTTTTCCATTTATACGGATACGTATCACGGAGACTATCTAATTTACATCAACAATCTGGAATGTTTGAACCAAAGTGTGGAGGACGCCCTTGAACATAATCGTCAGCGGTATCTTGAAAGAAAAAACGACCACTATAACTTGGCCCGCGAGCAACTTTATCAGGAATTCAAATACGCAGAAGGTGACTACACATTCATGTATGAAGAAATACCTGAGCGGCTTCAGAAGTGGCTGAGTATTCTCTACTGCATCAACATGGACGAGCCCCGATATCTCGCAATTGAAGAAAACTATATGTTGGAGAAAACACTTGGAGATTCCCAGCTCTTCCTGATAGCCATTGATGTGATTCATCGTTTGGAGCATGACCTTCAGCAGCTCAATCGTACCGATGATTTCATCGCCTACGTCTCTGCGGCGGAGGGGGTCGGAGGGGATTTCCTCACCACCAGTCAGTTGCTTCGAAAATGCGTTAGCGAGGAACAGCTATTTAAGGCGATGCCTAATGTAAACGAGAAGGACAAAGCCTTCCAGGTAGCCGTCAACGCAGTTCAGCAGAAACCGCTTAAAGGGCAGGTTCTTCATTGGGTTACTGTCATCGAGCAGGGTGAATTCGGTGAGGGCAGCCCTTACAGCTTCTGGAAAACCGACTACGAAGCGTACGAACAAATGATTGGACTCGGGGAACCGGCTGTCTCTTATATCAGAGAGCATTTGAATGGCGAACTGAAACAGGATACGAGGATGATTCTGGAAATGGTGCTGGAGGATTTGGATAAGGGATTTTAAAATAAAAAGGAGCTTCGTCACTACTCACGAAGCTCTTCTTTATAATCTATGATAATTGTCCCTTTTTATCCTTGAATGTCCCTCCTGGCATCTTGCTCGGCGAGAATCTCTTTGTCCTCGGCGTTATCTCTCGTCACCTTCTGAACGCCAACGGCGCTATATGAAATCAACAAAATAACAGCTATATAATACCCCTTTACATTCAATTGAAATGGAGCATTGTACAGACCAATAAAGAACATTACATACCCAATAACCAAGCCTGCAAAAGCCATAATTGTGAAAGCCCCTGTATTTCTCATCCTGTGTTTCGGATTTTCCAGCTTAATTTCTTTATCCTCTGAATTGTCTCTAACGACCTTTTGCACAACGATACAGCTAATCGTAATTAACACCATGCAAAGCAAATAATACCCTTTCACGTTCAATTCCCAATCGTCGTTGTACACCCCCAAACAGAATAGAAAAAGACCTGCAGCCAATGCAAAATACGATACCCCTGTAAAAGCAGCTGTGTTCCGTTTACGATACCTCTGATTCATCCGACGATTCCTCTCCCAATACAGAATTGAATGGCGTTATATCCTTCTTCACTATACCGTGGAACATCGGTAAAATTCTACCATTAATTAGGTTGTTTTGGGAAAACGCAAAGAAGACGGTCTCCGTCCCAGGCAAATTAGGACTAAAGCCGCCTCCCATGATTACTGCAACATTATGATTAGAAAAATGCTATTCCCTCTCCTGGTCCACCAATTGCTGCTGTGCGAGACGAATCATCTCGCGGACCATCGATCCACCAATTTTCCCGCCAATCTGACCCACTGATTCTGTACTCAAATGTCCATTTTCACCGTGCTCCAATGGGACACCAAGTTCTTTTGCCACTTCGTATTTCACATCATCAGGCCGCTCCGGATCTACATTATAACCCTCGCGCCGCATCACCTCGGCTTTAAACGTTTGCATTCCGCGGCTGACTCCCGGCACGGCATATTTCCTGTTTCTTCTGGACATCCCTTATCCCCTCCTAACATGTTTTAAGTAACATGCCCGGAAAACGAAACCACCACCCCTGTTGAATAGCTCCGATTATTTCCAAGCAGGGATAAGGGTCCAACTGCTGTCAGGGTGCTTCTCCTCTTGTTTCAACAAAAAGCGGAAGACCCAACAGCCATCCCATGACTGTTGGGTCTTCCTTATCCTGTATCTTACTTATTCGCCAAGAAAGCATCGATTTGAGCTTGCAGTTCAGCTTGAATTTTATCAACACCAGCTGATTTTAGTTGTTTGTTCAGATCTGCAAGTCCTTTATCGATATCTTTAATTACACCGTACTCAAGCGGAATGGCATAGCGGAGCATTACATTGCCCACATTGGCAATTTCAGTCTTCACTTTGCTATTGTCGAATACAAAGGTTTCAAGAGCATAGTGGTAGACGTTAGCTTCCCAGCCCTTAGCTAGATCGTTAGCTTCTTGAGGGAATGCTTCATTGTCAAGGTTGAGTGGCGAGTTAAAGTTCCAATTAGAGAAGCCGGTAAAGTTCGGATTTTTATCGAGTGCTTTATATTTGGTGTCGCCAACCGGTTCATAGTGTACGCCACTAATTCCGTACATCATCAGGTCGTGCAGTTCTTTATCATTCTGCATCAGATCGATCAGCATCAAGGAACGTTCCACATTTTTGGAAGTCGCATGAATCGACGTACCGTTTTGTGTAGAAATCGCTACTGATTTTTTCTTACCTTGGTTGATATCGGCTAGTGCCACTTCATAAGGTGAATTTTCTTGACGCATCAAAGCCATAAGTGCTCCAAGTGTTCCGTTATTGTGCGTAATCGACGCGGTTTTTCCTGCTTTAAAATCCGCCTGATGATCATTTTTGCTGTTTAGTACGTTTTTTGACCAGGCATTGTTGTCAGCTAGATCTTTGTAATACACGAGCAAATCTTTGAACTCTTGTGTTTCATAGACGTTAAAGACTTTGCCTGTTTCATCCGTCAATTTGAAGGCAAACGGAAGGTCGAGGTCAAACATATTCCATTCGCTTTGCTGCTTCAGTAATATACGGTCTAAGTTATGATACTTCCAGTCTCCCGTTTCCGGAGTGAAAGGTGTAATTCCTTTTTCTTTTTCAGCTATCGTCTTCAAATACGTAGCATACGTTTCCGGGCTGTTGATTTCAGGAAGATTATATTTCTTACGCAAATCTTCACGATACAGAATCAGCTTTTCAACAGACTCTCCTCTGTTTTGTGGAACCATGTACAGTTTGCCGTTTACTTTTGCCTGATCCCAGCTCACATCTGACATCACTGCCTTAGTTTGCGGCATATATTTCGTAATCAGCTCATCGGTTAATTCTAGAAACCCGCCTTTCAGCGCCTGATCATTATAGCCAGCCCAGTTTGCCGAATAGATGAGATCGAAATCTTCATTTGCCGCCAGCTTCAATGGATATTTTTGAGCCCAGTCAGACCAGTCCAAGAACTCACCCTCAAGGGTCGCATTAATTTTTTCTTTCAGCTTTTTGTTAATCTCAGCAAAAACACTATCATAGTCTACCGGTTTAGGACCAACGAAGATCATTTTCAGCTTAACTTCTTTTGAGGTATCAATGGTGTTTGGGTCAGCTGCAGGTTCTGAGGTGTTGGTGGCGTCTGGTGCGTTCGTAGCATCACCTGCAACCTCTGTATTACTTGTAGCCTTTGCAGGCGTATTAGCGTTGTTATTGCCACCGCCGCATGCACTTAGAATCATTACGAAGGTTAAAACGAGCGCCAGCATGATCAATCTATTTTTCTTCAGCATCTCAAGCCTTCCCCCTTGTGTTTAATTATATTGATAAACCGGATATTCCCGGGTTCATCCTTTCACAGCGCCAATCGTTAAACCTTGAACAAAATATCTCTGAACGAATGGATAAGCGAGCAGGATCGGACCTGTGGCCACAACCGTCATTGCCATCTTCAAGCTCTCGCTCGGGATCGATGTAGTTACGACTGCTCCTGCACCCATCATGGCTTTTCGCATGCCGTCCATATTGCCTAGCATTTTGTACAAATAATATTGAAGCGGCATCAGTTTCTCATCAGAAATAAATAGAAGGGCATTGTACCAGTCGTTCCAATAAGCAAGGGCCAGGAACAAACCAATTGTAGCTAACGCCGGCTTGGAAAGAGGCAGGATTAGACGGGCATAAATTTTAAAATCGCCTGCGCCGTCAATTTTGGCCGATTCCACAATCGCTTCCGGAATACTGCCCATAAAAGACTTCATAACAATGATGTAAAAGACATTGAGCATCATCGGAATCACTAAAGCCATGAGTGTATCCTTTATATGGAGATAGTTAACCATAAGCAGATACCATGGAACGAGACCGCCGTTAAATAAAGTTGTAAAGAAGAAGAAGAATGAGAACTTATTACGCCATTTAAAATCTTTTCTGGAAAGCGCATAAGCCGTCATCGAAGTCAGAAACAAGCCAAACAGTGTGCCTATTATAGTAACGCCGATTGTCACCGTGTAAGCTTGAATCATCTGGTCGGGATATTTAAATAAAATCCTGTAGGCTTCCGTTGAGAAGGCAGTCGGTATAAATTGATAGCCATCCGTTAGAATTTTAGTTTCTTCCGTCAGCGATGAAGATACGACAAGTATAAACGGGAATATACATAAAATTGCGAGAAAGATTAGGGATACATAACCAATACCCGAGAATATTTTACGATCGAGCTGCTTCATATCGTTACCTCCATTATGAAAACTGTACCTCTGATGCGGTTAGAATAAGGCGCGGTCTTTATCGTATTTACGAACAGCATAGTTCACAGTCATGATCGTTGCGAAGCCAAGAACGGACTGGAAAACACCTGCCGCAGCCGACATGCCGATATCATTCGAAGTAATCAGCGATCTGAACACGAAAGTATCGATAACGTCTGTCGAAGAGAACAACAAACCGTTGTTGCCGATCATGTTATAGAACATTCCGAAATCACCGCGGAAAATATTCCCGACCGCCAGCAGCACCAAGATAATAATCGTCGGGTAAAGATTTGGAATCGTCACTTTCCGGATCCGCTGAAAAATGTTGGCGCCATCGATTTCAGCCGCTTCGTACATTTCAGTATCTATGCCTGTAATCGCTGCCAAGTACATCACCGTTCCGTATCCAAGACCCTTCCAGGCGGAGACGATAACCAGGATATATGGCCAGTAGGCAGGCGTATTGTAAATATCAATAGGATCTAGCCCAAGTCCTCTAAGGAGAGCATTCACAGTACCGATATCATAATTGAGCAGGTTATAGGCGATTGCGCCGACAACAACCCATGAAATAAAGTAAGGAAGGAACAGCGCCGATTGCGTAATTTTGCGGAACCATTTGCCACCGACTTCAAACAACATAATCGCTGCAAAAATTTGCAAAGCGTTATTCACCACGATAAAGGCAATATTGTACAATGCAGTATTTCGTGTAACCCGCCAGGCATCCCCTGATTCAAAGAAAAAGCGGAAGTTGTCGAACCCGTTCCAGGCACTCCCAAAAATACCGCCCGCGTAATCATAATGCTTAAAGGCAATAATAATGCCTGCCATTGGGACATAGGCAAACAAAAGAAAAAAAGCAACCGCCGGAGCCAGCATCAGCAACAAAACCCTGTAGTTTTTCAAATCGCTCCAAAATGTATGCCCTTTCATCTTTGCACCCCTTTCTTCTCTATAGCTCTCATTATAAAAGGATGGCGGCAGTAAGATAATTCAGCCAAACAACTAAACATAATACTAATTCAACGATTTGATAAGAAAAAAAGCCCCTGTTCCATTTAGAACATGAGCCTCCTCAATAAGAAATCGATTCAGATTTTATTTTTCTTCCGGTACTCGCCGGGCGACATGCCCATGTATTGCTTGAACTGCCTGTTAAAATAAATAATGTTCTTATATCCGGCTTGTTCCGCAATCTCATATACTTTCTTCGTTGGATCTTCGAGCAGCTCGCATACCCGCTTCATACGTAATTCACTTAGAAAATCGCTAAATAAACTATTAGTTTCTACCTTGAACAAATGACCCAGATAGTTAGGCGTAAAATCAAAGTGGGCGGCGACTTCATTTAACGTTATTTTTTGATCTAACCTTTCCTTCACATATTCCGTAATTTCATCGATTAACTTCCGCTTTTGTCTTTGGCGCTTCAAGTAAAGCCGCTCCGACAGTTCAAAGAACCTTCTTCTTAGCCACGAAAGGATATCATGCACCGTTTCGAACTGAAACAGCACAAAAGGATGATGAGAATCCCAGTTTAAAATCTCGTACAAATGCTCATTCATTTGCTGTAGATCAGCATGAAGCTTGGAGGTAATCCGGATAATGATATCGTAAATGTCGTTTTTCTGGGAGAGCGGGCTGTCTCCGGCAAATAACTGTAGCAAGCAATCGTCTATAGTGGTAAGGTCGTATTCGAGCATAGCTTTAAGCATCCGGTCAACAATTACCTCTAAATCCGAAGCGATTTTTTCCTTCGGGTGCCACTCCGAGGCATCTTGGATGAGCCTATTCTTACCTACGATCCACTTAATGCTTAAAGCGGCCTGAGCCTGTCGGTAGGAGTCATGAAGCTTGACCGGGTCGGTTGTGTACATTCCTCTTCCGATGGTAATCGAACAGGAAAACTCCTGATAGAATGCCCGAAGCAGCTCTTCCAGCAAAGCAATGAAATATTGCTCCTGAACCGCAGCGAGGATTACAAAGCGATAGTCATAGGCCGTTATCACCATGCCCAAATTTTGATCCTGAGCGAACTTACGAATGAACTGATTAGCGCTGCTGCTCCACGAGCTCCGCTCTTCTTCTGTCCAGGTCTGGATTCTCCGCGCCATGTCGTCGATCTCGATGATGGCAACTGCCGATGCACCTTGTAAGTATGGTGTAAGAACGTTATGAATGTGCATCTCCACCTGTCCCGGAGCAGCCTCGTTAAACCAACGCAGCAGCAACTCCTGATTAACAAGCGTCAGCGTTTCCGACAAGGATATATGCTGTTTACGCTCTTTCTCTATCTTGGTGCAGAGTTCGGTCAACGTCTCGTTCAGCTCGTCATCATCAACAGGCTTAAGCAAATAACTGTAGGCGTTCAATTGAATCGCTTCTTTGGCATAATTAAAATCCTGATGTCCACTAATAAAAAGAATATGAACTTCGGGGTTGATCTCCTTCGCTTTACGCACGAACTCCACGCCCGACATAATCGGCATACCGATATCAGAGAGAATAATATCAATAGGGTGCTGCTCCATTATTTTCAGAGCGGCAAACCCGCTCGTTGCCGTTCTCACGTTATGCAAAGGCAAACGATCACTGCCGGCCACACGCCGTCTGAGCCATTCCAAATCGATTACTTCATCATCCACCAGCAGAACATTGATCTCCATCGCCATACTTCTCATTCCCCCATAACTTCCCTAATTTCCGCATTATCCACCGGTAAGATGATTTGAACTGTCGTTCCCGCTCCAAAATAGCTGCCGATTTGAATGCCGAAATCGCTGCCGTATCTCAGTTTAATTCGTTCTTCCACATTTCTCAGACCGTAGCTGCCAGGTTGGTATGCGCTTGACCGCATGTTTCGAAGTGTATCCGGTCGCATGCCGATCCCGTTATCAATGACCTTGAGTTCGATGCGGTCACCAAGCCGCTTTCCAGTAATACGAATCGCAATGGTCTCCCCGAACCAAGCGTGCTTGAATATATTCTCCACAAATGGCTGCAAAATCAGCTTGATAATAGGAATCTGTAAAATTTCCGGATCGACATCATAATAAACCTCAAAGGCATCCGCATATTTTACTCTCTGGATCTCCAGATACATCCTCACCTGCTCCAGCTCATTTTCAAGTGAGATATATACATGCCCATCATTCAACGTGAGTCGATAAAACTTAGACAGGCCATGTACCATCTGTGTAACCTTCTCTGTTTCCCCCAAATTGGCCAGACTGCCAATCGTCGACAATGTGTTGTACAGGAAATGGGGGCTGATCTGGGCTTGGAGCACATCCAGCTCCGCTTGCTTTTTCTGAATGCCCTGCACATAGACGTTCCGGATTAGCTCCTGAATGCTAGTCGCCATTTGATTAAAACTATTCGCAATATAGACAAATTCATCGTTTCCCGGAAATCCGATTCTTTTATAGAAATTCCCCTCCTGAAACGACCGAACCAAATACACAATCCGCTTAATTTTTTTGCCAGATATACGTGCAACTAGAAAACCGATAATAGCCATCACCAAAAAACTAATAGAACAAACGGTACTAATCACCTTCCGCATTCTACTGGCGTCTTTGTTCAAATAAGAGTGGGGCACGCGTGCCTCAATGACATAGCTGGATACCGGAATATCTTCACTTATTATTAAATAAGAGTCTTGCTTCGCAGTTTCATCGACAATACCTTGTTCATACATCGTCAAACCTGTCGCCCTATCCATCAGACGAAGATTAAGCCCCTGTTCAATTGGAAAAGTATCGAAACTGCCAAAAAGCTCGTCGATTCTCGCCGTAACACGAATGTACCCGATGATAGCCGGAGCTGCCTTGGAAGAAACGAGCTTGCGAAAATACGAAATATTGCCTAGTTCACGGTCGTTGTCCGCTTGAAGCCACAAGCTGTCCTCGTTATTTGCCATAATCGACTTAAACCAATCCGTATTCTCGATCACCTGATCAGAAAGGACATAATAATCACTTCTACCAATGGGCGTCGACATCTCATCACCGGTAATTTCAAGCATCGTCTCATTAACGGTAAAAAGCGCAAGTCTCAGCTTGTTTCCATACAACTGCAGAGGAGCCTTCATATAAGGAACAATATCGTCTCTCATTTTGAGCATGTTTTCCAAAGGATCTCCCCTGAACTGAAGGGCATTCTGAAAATTCGTATTTAGAAACAGAGAGTTGGTCATACGTTTAATTTCATCTGTCTGGTATTCGATGTTGCTTCTCGTCTGCTTCAAAGCCGTACGGACATTCGTTTCCGCCATTTCGGTCCTGGACTCGACGAGCATTGTATAGGCTATATAGCCAACCAGCATGTCTGTCAGCAATACTAGAATCAGATACGGAATCATCATCTTGTATGTGAACGGAATATATTTTTTACTAGGCAGTTTCCTCTCCATGCGCATGCTCCCTTATCTCCGTATCCATCATAACTACTATTTCCACCCATTCTACAACGAAAAGAAAGCGGTTACTATATCTTCTATTTGGAAGCTTATCTTTAGAGCAGCACTCTGTTTTCCAAAATGTTTTTCAAACTGATATGCGATTTGGAAGGTCCGAACTTTATAAGATGATCTTGAAATTCAGCAAGCGCCTCAATCGATGAGGTCTGCACCTTAATAAGATAGTTATACTCTCCACTAATGCGGAAAAAATCGGTAACTTCCATAGCATTGTTGCAAAAATCAGTGAGCTCTTGGCAATGTTCTGTTTTAATTAGAATAAAGGTAGTCGTACCCCGGTTCAGATCCCGCAAATTAAAAGCTGTGTGATACCCCGAAATGATGTTCCTTTCTTCTAGCTTAATCATTCTTTCTTTAACGGAAGGCTGTGACATCGAAACCTCTTTGCTGATTTGTGAAATGGGCATTCGGGCATTGTGCTGCAGTAATTGCATAATTTTTTTATCAATCTCATCCATAAGATGCTCCATAGTAAGCGCCTCCTCACCCAATTTTATATAATAATCCCATTCAACTAAAATACCTTATATTCAATAACCATGTCACTATAAAACACTTATCTTATATATGTATCTCCTATTTTAATCCAACTATAATAAATAGTACATTAGCGATAGGAGCGATTAAAGATGAGCGTAAAAGGTATTGCACATATAGCGATCCAAGCCAAGGATTATAGAGAAACCATTTCTTTTTATATTGACGTCTTAGGATTCAAGTTAGGTCATCACTGGAGTCTGCCAGCCTTTCAAATTAAAGAAGCATCGATGCTGATTTCGCCTGACCAAAAGACCTGCATTGAGATTTTTGATAATGATGCAATGATCGCCGCCCAAGGGAAAAAAGCCTTATCTGAAGAAGAAGTAGCTCACGGAGCGTTATTACATTTCGCCTTCTATGTGGATAAAGTGGATGAAATATATCAAAAAGCCCTTGCTCATGGAGCAAAGGCTTTTATAGCACCAGATTCTATTTCTCTTGGTGAACCGCCTCTTCTGATCAAGAACGCGATCGTTCACAGCCCCAATGGGGAAGTTATCGAATTTCTTGAAGAAGTGGATTTTGATATGTCTACTTACACTACCTCATACAAAGAGGTATCCAAGGCTTGAATAAAGTGTGACCAATCTCTTGTCGTGTACAGCAGAAGGCGATGCATCGCGCGAGTACAAGCCGTATAAAAGAGTTTACGTTCGCTCTCCCGATGATACGTCTGCGTGGAAGCATCGTAGATTAGCACAGCGTCGAATTCTACCCCCTTAGCAAGATACGCGGGAATAACTAGCGTTCCCTTCTCAAAGGTGAGCGTTTCCTTCGTAATAAGCCGCAGATTGTCGCAGCCCTGTGCAGCCAATACTTCATAAGCCTCGCGACTTTCCGCAGCAGTCTTTGTAATAACGGCAATGGAATCGAGCCCTTCAGCCATAAGCGCCCCAAGATCCTCTTTTATTCGCGCCGCCCGCTGCACATCGTTGCTAGCCTTCATTAGGCCCGGCTTCTCCCCGCCTCTCTCAAAAGGTACGATCTCTTCATTGGGTAGAAGTTCCTTCGTAAACTCCACAATCTCGCGAGTAGAACGATAGCTTCGGATTAGACGAAACAGGTTCGTTTCTTCCTCACCATAAAGCCGAATCAAAGGAGAATTCACCTCTTGCAGATTCGTCGCTTGCGGGAAAATCGCTTGACTGAAATCGCCGAGTATTGTCATGCTGGCGCGGGGAAACAATTGTTTGAGAAACGCGAATTGGAACGGTGAATAGTCCTGCCCCTCGTCAATAAATAAATGCCGCACCATTGTATTCGTGCGAGAACCCTCGATAAGCTCTTTTAAATATAGGAATGGGGTCTCATCCTCATAAAACAGCTCGGTACTGCTCAACTTCACCTTCGTTTGCTTACAGATTTCTGGCCACTGCTCGGGCACTTCGGCTTCACCCGTCATTTTCTGATAAGTGGCTTCATCACTAAATAACTGATCGTATAATCCAATCGTATTTATGAACTTCAACCGTTTGGCATCCCGTCTCAGCGGTTTGAAGTGCTCCTTCACGATCATTCGACGCAGCAGTTCTTCTTCCTGCGAACTAAAGTCAAAAACATTCTCTTCCCCGTCCTTCTGAATACGAAAATCGCCATAGATTTCAAGATACTGCTCCGTAAAATCGAAGACAGCCTCTTCTCGCCGGTACTTCTTAAGCACCTCACTGTACGCTTCGGCATATTGATCGTTGTCGAGGTAATCGACCTCATCTTGAACCCAGGGTGCCTCCATTTCCTGACGTTCTAGCTTAGTCAACTCGCGCAGCAGCCATTCACGTAGTAAAGCGACGCGATTCGCCAATCGGATAGAGCTGTCGTAGCTGTAAAATTGCGATTTCATTTGCTCCGCAGTAATCAAATCGCGGTCCCGGAAACGAATACTGTGGAACAGCATTCCCTCTTTCCCTAGCCATTGTGCGTAGCTTTGGAGAGCATGCAGAAAGGCTTCAGAAGCCTTATATTGCATTCCTGTTAGCCGTGCTTCATATCCCTGCGAGGATTGTGATGATGTCAGTACATATTCAATCTGCTCGAAAGGGTCCTCTAGATGAACCGTGGATCCAAGCCAATAAGCAAGGTATTCCTGAAAGGTCGTTTGCTGCATATTCTCCTCGCCAAGCTCGGGCAGCACCGTCGATACATAACTGTTAAACATCGGATTTGGCGAAAAAAGAACGATCTGATCCGCCTTGAGCCTATCGCGGTGTTTGTATAATAAATAGGCTACCCGTTGCAGCGCTGCGGACGTCTTTCCGCTGCCAGCCGCCCCCTGTACAATGAGCATACGGCTTTTGTCATTGCGGATGATGGCGTTCTGTTCCTTCTGAATGGTCGCCACAATGCTCTTCATTTGTGAATCCGCGCCCTTGCCAAGCACCTGCTGAAGCAATTCGTCCCCGATCGTTAAGCTCGTATCGAACACGTTCTGGAGCTGGCCGTAACGGATCTGATATTGCCGCTTCAGCATCATCTCACCTGTAATCTGTCCACCCGGCGTTTCATAAGTGGATCTCCCCGGAGAATGGTCATAGTACATGCTTGCAATAGGTGTTCGCCAGTCATACACCAGAAAGTCCACACCGTCTGCATCGACGAAAGAAGCTACTCCGATATAAATTTTCTCACTGGAGCTCAGGCCGTCTTCATGAAAATCCATTCGCCCAAAATAGGGAGAGGGCAGAAGCCGTTTCATATTATTAAAACGCTGGACCCGTTGCCGGTGACTGCGTTCCCGCTCGGACAACAACGCTTCTTGCTGCTTTATACTGTAGAAGGTCTCTTCGAAATCTTCGTCTGTGCTCGTATTGACCGTGACTTCTTCCCAAAACCGCTTGCGAATGTCCACCACCTGATCACGTAACCCAGTTACTTCGGGTTCTAGTTCTGCGATTCTTAATCGCAGCTTTTCCGTAACCAAATCAAGCCGTTCTTGTTCTTGCTGCCAATCGTTTACGTCTACCATCTTCACGAACACGCTCCTTTTCATTCTTGTTATAAAGAAGCAAAAATTAAATTTGACAAACTGCTGATCCACATGGTATTATAATAGTGTAGATAAGATGTTATACTTATGTGTAAATAAGTGAAATTAACAGCAGTTCTATAATATTATCACGAACTTTCTTTGCATGCAAATTAATTATATGTAGAAGAACCGGCACAGTCTGTCAGTTCTTCTTTTTTTGTACCCTCAGCATGGCTGTACATAGCAAATAGACCGTCCTAAGGACGGTCTATTTTCTTACTACAGTAAGTTTACTATTTAGTTTGCAGCAGATTCATAATGATGGTTACTGCCTCTGCTCTTGTTGCGGTCTCATTTGGTGCAAATACATTGCCATTACGTCCGCTCACAATGCCTGATTTCTTCACGGCTGCAACTGCATCCTTTGCCCATGCAGGAATTTGGCTATCATCAGCAAAGCCTGTTGATGCCGCCGATGTTAAATCTACTCCTGCTGCTCTAGCGATCATAACTGCCAGCTCCGAACGTGTTATGCTTGCTGCCGGACGGAAGGTAACATCTTCATAGCCGCGTATAATCTTCGCCTCTAAGGCTTGTGCAATGGACTTCTCGGCCCAAGCAGGGATTGTATCTGTGAAGCCCAGTTCCACACCGTTTCCAGTAGGCTTCAGCGCATTCATCAGCATCACCGCAAATTCAGCGCGTGTCACCGTAGCATTCGGCTTGAACGTTCCATCCGTATAACCCTTGATGATCCCTTCGCTCACCGCTTTCTTAATATTGTTCTCCGCCCAATGTCCGGAGATATCGCTGAACCCAGCTTCTGTTGTCGGTTCAGTAGATGCATTTGTTACCGGCAATCCGGTCGCTTGATCCACTACGAGTACAGCAAACTTCGTAAAGTGATCCACATCTGCAGCAATGCGATTTCCATCTATTTTGCCGCCGTTAACTTTCACCCAGCTCTTCTTCACTTCATCATAATAAAAGATCGCTACAGTCTGGCCACTCTTCACTTGTCCTGAATCGAACACAAAGGTTAGCGTGACCGGTTTACTAAAGTTCTCCGCGAAGTTTTTTAGAATCTCATAGATCGGGCTTACGAGAATCTCATGATTGCTGAGAAGACTCTCTGTTTGGAGCACTTTCTCAATTGTTAATGTCAGTTGCTTGCCTGAAGCATTAGCCGGAATAGAAATCACAAGCCCATTATCCAGTCTGACTTCACCGGATTGACCTGCGGGAAGCGTCAATTTCCCGTTGGTGGAGATAACCGGAAGTACGATGTTGGAGCTACTACCGCCATCATTACCACCGTTGCCATTATCATCAGAACCGTTATCTTGTGCAGCTCTCGTTATCGTTGCAGTATACTTCGTACCTGTGCCATCCTGGGCAATTACGAATAACTCCAAACGATTACTACCTACTTCAAGAGGAAGCTCTACGCTCGTTTCCCCGCTTGTCAAACTTATCGGACCAGCCACAAGCGTATTGGCACTATTGTACACACTCGCTGTTAAGGTACCATAAACAGCATCGCTGGCCGTTGCCGTCACCGTGAAGTTAGATAAGGAATACGGTACGCTCGCTGTATAATCGTATACACTTCCGCTCACTGTTTGATCCAATGTTATGCCGCTCAAATTCATGCTATTCAAGCTTGCACTAGAACTTAATGTCGTAAACGTAATCTCTTGCCCATAGCTTACTCCGACTCCATTCACGGCATAGGCACGTACATGATAGGTAGATCCCGATTGAAGTCCCGTAAGTTTCACTGAAAAGGCTCCTGTTCCACCTGATTCAGCTATGGCCTTACCGTCAGCAATTGTAGGAGTGGCGGTAGTGGAATATACAACTCCCCGCTCTGTAACCTCAGCACCACCGTCCGAAGTGATGTTTCCTCCAACCTTAGCAGTCATAGAAGTGATTTGTTGTACTTCTGCATTTGTATCAACAATAGCAGACTCTTCAATACCTCTTACATAGCTTAAATAGAAATCATCAATCGTTCCCCATGCGCCGCCATCGGCTTTGATATTTGCTCCGATCGTTAGCGTTCCATCGGTAACGAGAATATCCCGAATCTCAGGATTATTCCACTGTGTCCATCCTTTCACACCAGTGTCTATTTTCACTTCATTACCATCCGTTACAGCAAATAGATTCATGTTGGGGTTTACAGCATCTCCCCCTTGAATAAACATTGAAAGATTATAATATCCCGGCTTCAGCCCAGAAATGGTCTGCTCCACTCTAAAGTCCACTGCTTTCGCCGAGTAGAAATGTAGAGAGTAGTTGCCCGTCTTGGCATCTGAGACTTTGTTTTGGAAGTCTGTGTGTGGTTCTTTAGCGTTAGCATAGGTGATTTTCCACATGCTTCTATCGCTATTTTCAAAGCCAGCATTGACGATAAAGTTCTCTTTTTTAATGACTAGAAAAGCCTTAACCGTTTGACCGCCTTCTACCGTTCCACCGATCACATAGCTGCCCGCTCCCTGGCTAATGGCTTGCTCAAGCGCAACCTGATCCCACGTTACTGGAATCATTGCCGAACTTCCATCATTGTAAATAACACTTACGTCTTTCGGCAGATGGATTGGCTCCCCAGCAATCGCTGTGACGGTTACATCTTTTACTTCATCTACAGCAATCGGAGCAACAGCACCTGTATTAACGTATTTAAATACATTCAGTGAAGCAAGCGGATGTCCGTTAAAATCAAACAAAGCCTGATTGTCAACAGCACTTCCTCCGTACCATTCCCCTGCATCCTTTGGATCATATTCCTTGGCGTAGCTAGATGCCCAGCCTGAACCGTATTTTTCCCAAATCGACTTATTCTGCTCCAGATTATCTTTCGGACCTACCGGAAGCCACGCAGGTTCCCAATAAAACACACCTATTCCCGCTTCACCCACATTCGCAACAGCTTCGATCACGTCTCTAACCGAGTTGGCCTGACCTTGAACGCTGATAGGATAGTTTAGAGTTTGACCCGAGCTTTGAGGCGCTGTATTTCCGTGTCCATCTCCATCCTCAGCGGTATACGCGTACGAGGTTTCGGCTACCATTACTTTTTTTCCATAAGTATCAGCCACTTGCGTCAACACGGATGTCAAATTGCTTAAAGTGCCGTGCCAGAAAGGATAATAAGAACTTGCAAATACATCATAGTCTACATTATTATTCTGCAAGGTTTTCGCATAGGAAGCATATCTACCTGCCCCCTCAGGATTTGTAAAATGCAGAGCGATCAGAATATTAGAATCGATCTCTCGAATCGCTTTACTTCCCGCACTAAACAATTGGCTAATCTTCGTCCAATCAGATTCACCGACGAATTGTCCATTCGTTTCATTACCAACCTGAACCATGCCAACATCAATATCTGCATCGATCAGGGCTTCCAGACTTACTTTGGTATATTCGTAAAGTGCAGTCTTCTTATCTTCAAAACTCAAGTTTGCCCACGCCTTAGGCGTATGCTGCTTGGCGGGATCGGCCCAAAAGTCTGAATAATGGAAGTCGACCAGTAGCTTCATACCGTTTGCAGTCGCTCTTTTCCCGATTTCGATAGCGGTTGCCAGGTCATTATTACCACCGCCATAACCATTACCAGTTGTATCAAAAGGATCATTCCATATCCGTACCCGAACGTAGTTAACCCCGGCTTCATGTACGGTTGTAAATATATCCTGCACTTCTCCGTTTTCATTGTAAAACTCGACTCCGCTATTCTCTAAAGAAATAATACTGGAGATGTCCACGCCCTTAATAAAATCAGGCTGAAGTCCTTCTACCTTCTTCACAAAAATATCCGCCGGCACCGGCAAGGTCGTATCCGTACTCAACTGTTTCAACTCAAAGCTGTCCAAAAAACCATATGCGCTTGGAGCGCCGCTTATGTTCGCACCAACCTCAAAACTCGGGGTATCCTGCTTCAAGATAAATTTCAGGCTGAGCGTTCCCCAAGCATTATAGCCAGTGGTAGCAACAGCGGATGCCTTCTCGTCACCCGCAAACAATTCAACATTCCCTGTTTCCTTGTCAGTACCGCCCATCGACTTGACTGAGAGCTCATAGCTTCCCGCAGGGAGATTCGTTATGGTCTGCTTAAGCGCGATCGTCTGGTTTCCAGTAGCGGCTTTGTTAATCCAATATTTGAAAGCATGAGCTCCTTCATCAGGGCTTAGCCAAGTATCATCGGCATATGCAAAATGCTTGATTTCTACTTGATCCCAATTTGCCGTATCGACACTCCATGATCCATCTTCCCAGAAATCGTCCTCGAAACCGCCATTTACTATTAACGAACTATTCGAATCTGCAGCCAAAGCACTCCTCATGTTGAATGAGAATGAACTTAACATCAACAACACTGCTAAAAAGACAGAGATACCCTTTTGATTAACTCGCATGTTCTGATCACCTTCCATTCTAAATTTTCAGATGCATATGTGTGCGTCCTAAGTATGTAAGCACTTACAAATCAATATACCAATAGTTAAAATATTTAGTAACGGATGAAAAGAAAACATTTTGTATGCTTAAGCAAGCTTTATAGGCTTTAATCTTCATTTTCCACTATTCTGGAATAGATGATATTAAATAGATTTTAGATTTTTTTATCCAAATATAACTTTTTGTATGCCTTCTCCATCTAATCATACAGAGGGCCCTCAAGGAGGAAAAATCATTTGCTGGAAAACGAACTGGATATCAAAAAAGCGCAGAAAGGCGACCACGAGGCGTTTACCCGTCTTTTCAGGCAACTGGAACCCCAGTTGTACAGATTAGCCAAAACCATTCTGCTAAAAGATGAAGATTGCGCGGATGCTCTTCAGGAAACAACACTGAAGGTGTATAAAGGGCTCCCCAACCTTAAACAGCCTAAAATTTTTTAAAAACTTTGGCTTCCTCTGAATTGAGCATCCATGTGAAGCTTAACGGAATCGAAGCTCCGTATGTACTAAAGTTTTCTCTCAATCAAGCAGGAGTAGCGCGTAGCATTCAGCTGCCAGCTTTAAAGAAAGACAACCAATTTGAAATCAAAACCACTCGCGTTGCTGTGGGAGAGACTTCTGTGCGTATTGCTCTAGCAGTTAAAGGCACTGCCGGGGCTTACAAAGTAGATGCCAAAGGTAAAGTAGTTAAAAATTACAACAAACAACTGGAGATCAAAATTCCTCTGAAAAAATAATTGTTATCGCTGCAACAGAAGGGGATTACCTGTTGGCCGTAAGGCCTGAGGTAATCCCCTTCTGCATGGACGAAGTGTAATTGTACTACTAATCATGCATAGACAAATCCAGTGTATTCCCTTTACTAATGAAGGATTTGTAATTGGCAATTTTGTCGTTCAGCATCTTGTCTGTCTCTGTTAAATGTCTGATTTGATCCTGAACGGAGCTTCTATGATCTTCGAGAAGATCCAAACGGGCTTGGCTTGTATGCTCGCCCTCTAGGTATAACTGGGCATATTGCCTGATCTGTGCGATAGGCATTTGGGTTTGTTTCAACCTCAGTACAAATCGCAGCCAAGCAAGATGAGTATCCTCATATACCCTTTCTCCATTGGCATTGCGAATCGGAGCAACGATCCCTTCTTTTTCATAATATCTCAGTGTATATGTAGTTATCTCCAATAACTTGGATACCTCGCTAATCGTATACATACGAGTCCTCGAATCTAATATGTTTTGAAAGTCACCCTGATTATAAAAAACATTTGCCTTAGAGTAAACTCTAACCTATATAATCAAATCGCTGTAGGATAAAATTACAAGCTCGTTTAAAAATAGGAGGAAATCACATGAAGTACACTGTAATTACCGGCGCTAGTTCAGGGATAGGTTATGAAACTGCTCTAGCTTTTGCAGCGCGTGGAAAAAACTTAATTCTTGTTGCCCGCAGAAAGGAACAGCTGGAGGAGTTACAGTCTGAAATTACCCGTATTCAGCCTGATGTAGAGGTTATCATTCGAACGACTGACTTATCCGTTATTGAGAATGCTTATTCACTTTACGAAAGCTTGCAAGAGTATCCCCTCGAAACCTGGATCAACAATGCCGGATTTGGGAACTTTGCTTCAGTGGCCGAACAAGATTTAAATAAAATAACTACAATGCTACATCTGAACATAGAAGCGTTAACTATACTCTCCTCTCTATTCGTTCGAGACTACTCCACTATTGAAGGCACTCAATTAATTAACGTTTCATCTGGTGGCGGTTATACGATTGTGGGCAATGCTATAACGTACTGTGCGAGCAAGTTTTACGTAAGTGCATTTACTGAAGGGCTATCTCATGAGTTGAAGAGTCAAGGTGCACCTATGCAGGCTAAAGTGTTGGCACCTGCCGCAACAGAAACAGAATTCGCGAAACGTGCTTTCGATATCACGGATTTCGAATATCACGGCGCTGTGCCTAAATTCCATACCGCAAAGGAGATGGCTGGATTCATGCTTGATCTGTATGACAGCAATCATGTGGTGGGATTAGTGGATGGTTTGACGTACGAATTTGAGTTGAAAGATGCTATTTTTAATTATGTGGAGCGTACGCGATAGACTTGTCTTGTAAGTTAAGGCATGAAGAGGGCCATCCTTCAATGGATGACCCTGCAAACTAATCAAGATATTGACGCCTCCATTCGAAAATCTCATCCACAGCTTGGTGTGACCCACCGGATGTCCGAAAAGAATCTTTAATTGTTGCAACAGCTTTTTGGAATGATGGAAGGGTCAGCACACGCTCTACAGCTTCACGTAGTTCAGTTGCAGTTAATCCTTGCATTTGTAATTTAATACCCGCTCCTGCATTGGCGACTTGCTCAGCAATGATCGGTTGATCCGCACTTTGTGGGATTACAATTAGCGGAACCCCGTAATAGAGACCCTCATGCACACTGTTCATTCCACCATGAGTAATGAATAATCTCGAGTTTTGCAATACATTCATTTGTGGAACATAATTTTTCACAATGAAGTTTTGCGGAATTTCTCCCAAATCATAGATTTGGACTTTATTCCCAATGGACATCACAATCGTATGATCCATATTCCCGAATGCCTTAAAACAGAGCTTATAGAAATCTATGGCTTGGTTGAAAACTGTGCCCATTGAAATGTAAATTAATTCTTTTCCCTTAATTGCAGAAAGGTCAAAATCATCTGGAGTTAATCGTGAGGAGATAGATGGACCCACGAACTTATACGATTGATTCAGGGCTTCACCATAAGGATGAAACTCCCTTGTCGTATAAACGATTGTAAGTGGTGCAGGATTACAGAACACTTCATAAGGAGAATGGATTTCCACGCCGTATTTTTCTTTTATTTTTGCCGTCAGGCTTTGAAATCTATCGTCCACAGCTTTTACTATTTCTGCAGGAGCTTCCATGTAAAACTGCTCCATAAGTTGATCAAATGATGCCTTTGTCTGTACAAAAGAAGTACAAGAGTTGATTGCAGGAAGCTTGAGGATTTGAGCAATTAAACGTCCGCAACCAAACATGGAATCATGAATGATATAATCGAAATGCTCGCCTTTGATCTGCTCAAGAACGCCCGGAATAACTATATTCGCTGTAAGTAAAAGCCCATTCACTCTTTCAAGTAAATAATCTCTTCCACCTGAAATAAAAGCCTTTATATATTGTTGATCGTCCAATGTCCGAACTATAGCGCCCGTCTCCTCAATACGTTCCCGAAAAGCTTCTATAGAGAAGTACACTACCTCTTCTCCACGAGAAATAAGCTCCTGTACAATACCAATCGTTGGATTGATATGTCCCTCTGATCCTGCATTAATAAATAAGACACGCGCCATCCCTTCCACTCCTCAGTTATGACCTAAATTATGATGTATGTAGCTCCAATTCTGTCCTTTTCAATGTACCCATTATACGTTCATCAACGGCCGACTTCTACTTCTCAAATGGATGATCGCAAAAACCATTCTGCCAGCGCTAATCGACGCGCCGCTGTCGAATACGATTTCCGCAACTTGCTGGATAATGTCGTTAGGTACGGTGAAGAGGGCTATTATCTGGGTTTGGACTAACGGAGGATACTGAGGAAGTGAATCTCACGGTCAAAAACCGGGGCAAAGGCATCTGCCTCTCAATCTTCAAAGAAATTACGGAATTATACAATGGCAGCGTGCGATTGCTCGAGGGAACAACGACAGAAACTATTTTTCAGATTACAATTCCTAAAAAGCCTCCTATTGATCGTTTGAATCAACGTTAGTCATATTTACTTGTTCTGCGCGCTTTATTGTATAAATAAAGGGCTGTGACAGCTGCGCTCAATATTCCGCAGATCATATCCATCATCGTATCGCTCAAACTACCGTTTTGTGAATGTAATCCGAAAAGATGATCTACTGTAAACTCATAAATCTCCCACAGCCCAGCCATGGCAACAGCAAACAGGAAAGCGAACCAGATGATGATGTTGGAAGGTACACCGCCCAGCTCTTTACGCTTAGCCATCTTGATCAAAATGAATTGTCCTACGAAGAATAGAATAACTCCGGACAGCAGATGTTCAATCTTGTCTAGATAAGGGATGAACGCATACATATTGAATAAATTGGCGAGCATCATCGTAATCGTGATAAAGATCAGCACCGAGAACCGCAGTGCAGGAGGCAATTCGCTTTTAGTCCATGTGATTAAGCCCCTAAAGAGTAATAGGACGACAATGATAAGACCCGCTTGAAAGGTTTTACCATAGTTCCCAATCACGCTAAAATAAACAAATGATACACCGCATACGATGTACAAAATCATTTCAAAAACATCATTGAACCTATACCTTCTAGAGGTTTCTCGCATAGCAGTTCCTTTCTGACTAGATCCGTTTAACTAATTATCACCCATTCAAAGCCACCCCATACGACAATCAAATCGGTAGCAACAAAAAGACCCCTGAGATATTCCCATAAGCGGGAATACACGGGGTCTTAAGCCAACCAATCAACCCAGATAGTTGCAGAGTTTTATGTAACCTTAACCTCTACATCGCTTTTTCAGCCAAATCGCTAACTAAATTTCTCATCCACTTGCGGGAGTAAATCCGGGCATAGCCAAAACCGAAGCGGACAAGCTCCTCCAGTGAGATGACAAGGTACACGAGGTAGACTGGCTGCTTCCAGACGTATGACAGCAGCAGCCCAGATGGGACCCCAATCAGCCACGTTGCTGTCGATTCCATGCTGAATACGAACTTGCTATCTCCCCCGCTGTTTAGAATGCCACCCGCTATAATCATATTAGATACTTTGACCCAAAGAAATCCAGCGAATACGATAACGATATACACACCCATTTGTTTGGCATCCTCGGAGATATTAAATGCGGATACATACAGCTTCGAACCTGCCGCAATGATAGCCCCTACAATTAGAGAGATAATAATACCAAGCCGAATGAATTTTTTCGCGTGATCGAGTGCGATATCTGTTTCGTTCGCGCCCAAACGGTTGCCAACGAGCACCCCGGCTGCACTAGCCAGACCGGATAATAAGCCGATACAAAGCCCTTGCAACGGGAAGGTAATGGTCATTGCTGTCATTTCCGTCGTTCCCATGCGGCTATAGATGATTGCATATGCCGTTTCACCCAACACCCAGATCAATTCCGTTAGCAACAGCGGATAAGTCGTTCCAAAAAACTTGCGGACGAGCGGTTTAGGAATGATGAACAAGTTCTTTAACCCGACAGCTCCCGGTAACCGATACCGGTACACGGCGCCAATGATCAATAAACATTCGATCACTCTGGAAACAAGCGTAGCGATAGCCGAACCCTTCAAGCCGAGTGCAGGAGCGCCGAAGTGGCCGAAGATAAGTACGTAGTTCAGTATTAGATTCAATCCAACTGCAATTAAGCTAACATACATCGGCCATTTGGCATGCCCGGTACTGCGCAAAATCGCCGAATACATCATCGTGAGCATTACAGGCACAAAGCCGATCGACATAATCTGTAGAAAAATGTACCCGTCATTTATTACATTCGCATCTGTAGTGAACATACTCAGAAAGAACGGCGAATCGATGAATACAGCCGCAGAGAACAGGAACGAGAACGCGAAGCCGACGATCAGACCGAGACCCAGCACCTGGGAGACACTTTTGGAATCTTTGTTCCCCCAAAATTGGGCAGCAAAAATAGATACACCTGTCGATAAACCGGCTAAGACAACCGCGATAATTCCGTATATTTTGGTGGACATCCCCACCGAGGCAATCGCCACATCTCCAAGCTGACCGACCATCAATTGATCCGTCAAATTGAGCAATGCCATCAGTAAGCTCTGAAGTGTGACGGGCACAGCTATTTTATACACACTTTTGTAGAAATTCTCTTTGTCTGACATGTATTGTTTACAACCCCCATATTCTTAATTTTTCCAGAATCCATAGCCTTTTGCAGTCTATGACCTTGTGAGAGGTCATACTACTTTTTTGTAGCGCATGAGCGTGTAATTATCTTTTGGCTGAATTTCTACAACTTTGAACTTTTTTGCAAAGCTCAATTGCTGGTACCCGTCTCCATCCACTAAAGTAATGTTCGTGGAGCCGCCTATAATGATCGGTAGCTGCATCAGAATAATTTCATCAACGATATCCTGATTGAAAATATGCCAGTTCAAAAATCCGCCGCCCTCGACCATCAGGCTAGTAATCCCATAATTTTTCTCAAGCTGACGTTCAAGCTCAACGAAATCGACTTTATCCTCGCCGCAAATGAGGCATTCCTTGCCTCTTTCCCGAATCTGCTTGATTTTTTCTTCATCCCGTCCTTTCTCGGTTGTGACAATAATCGTCTTCCCCTGATCCGAGAGAACATTGCAGTCTAGCGGAATATCCAAGGTAGTTGTCGGAATGATACGAATTGGATTTTTGTTCTCCTCATATCGATTAGTAAGAAACGGATTGTCTGTCAGGATCGTATTTTTTCCAACCATAATGCCCTGCACGTTCCCCCGAAATAGATGGATGAATTCCATATCCTCATTGGAAAACAAAGAAAAAAGCTCTTTACTCGAATTACCGGCTCCCATCGTGAGCTTTCCGTCAATCGAAATTTGGCTGAATATCGTTGTTTTCATTTGTTTTCTCCCCGTCTCTTATTAGCTTTTAAATGCGCCCCAAGATACTTGGAGACTTTGCTCTATTTTTTTAAGCGCTTGTTCAGGATTACTCAAGGGCAACTCGATAAGACCTGCATTCAGTGCCTCCCATACGTGGATCATGAAGGGGAAAGTCGGCATCGGCCTTGCTTGATCCAATAATGATAAAATCATTTTTTTGTTAGGTGCCGCAATATCAGTTAACCGTTTAAGTGTTCCTTCCTGTGCCGGAATCCGCTGCACATCCAGCGTCCACATAGTTTGGCATTCATCACTCAGCATAAAACGCGTGAATGATAAAATATCTTCCCGCTCCTCTGATGTTAACGAATGATTGGGATAGATCAGGCCGATGGAAGAAGTCATGGATAGCGATTGCCTCCCCTCGATAACCGGAAGCTGGCAAACCGCAAGTCTATGATTCATATGCTTATCCAGATGATTATAAATCCACTCGCCACAAATAATGGCGCCGATCTTACCATCAATGAACTGCTCTAGCAGTCCTGTAGAACCATCAAGACTTACAAGTACACCTTGATCCATCTTGTCGCGGATAAATTGTAGTGCCTGCTTCATTTCAGCGGTGATGATATTCGGCTTTCCATTCTGTACAGGCCAACCACCAAAAGCCGTAAGGAACGGAATAAACCAATAGCCCTGTTGTAAATCTGCGCCAATCGGCACGATACCTTGTGCGGATAACCTCTCAGCTTCCTGTTCGAACACATCCCATGTCGTCGGCGCACTAGTGAAAATTTCCGGGTTGTAGTATAGGACCAGATGATTGCCCCTCAATACCGGAATACCATACTGAACGCCATCCATTTGCATCGTTGAAAGGGTCCCTTCAGTCAACACATCATCGAGCAGCCCGCCAGGCACCTCGGAGTAGAGGCCATTTTCGACATAAGAGGACATGTCGGCGGGAACCATCGCCAGGTGCGGACCTTGGTGGGTATCCTTAATTCGGTTCAGGCGCGTAGTCAGCTCTGTAATATTCATCACTTGAGGTGTAACTTGTACGTCAAAGCGCTCCGTATACAGCTTGCAAATTCCCTCTAACACCTCAATCGAGGTATCTCCCGGACCATCAAACTCATGCCATAACACGATTTCCTTGTTTTTCTTTTCCATTGCAACCTCTCTCCCTTAACTAACTTGTCTATGATTGTTTACTAGCACTAGTGCCTGATTAGGCGCAAGCAGTAAGCTTTCGAACACCTGACCTACGCTGCTGTCCGTTAAGGAACTATCCAGTGTCACGGACATTGGGTATCGACCAGGTACGGCAGCCTTTAAATCGACTTGGCAGGAAGTATCAGCACTCAAGTTAAAGCAGCATAACAGCGTCCGATCCCCGTGCATATATCCGTACAGAACAGTACCCTCCGGGGACTGAGCCACGAAAAAATTCTCTGGCTGAACTAGCTGGCGCCAGTCTTTCTTGAATTCACTTAGCTCCGTCAGCAGCGGCAGCATCGGTGCAGGATTGGTCCAATTAATCTGCATGACGTTAAAAAAAGCACGAGAAATCTCTTCTCCGTTCGTGTTGTCTCCAAGGCCGCAGTTGAGGGGCTGCTCTTCATTCATTTCATAGCCCGTCGTCACATACGGAATGGCGTTCGGAAGAAATTGATTAAACACCGCGATCATTCGAGCAACGTCTATACCGCCACGGCTCGTGATCCGGGGAGTATCCGCCGTCTCTGCACAGGCAAACACATGAATGTTCAACTCCGGCAGCTCCTCTAAGAATGAAACGAGATTCTCCTTAGTAATCTGCGTCATAACGTTCCATCCGCTGCCTAGCATAATGTTGTAACCGGTGCTCGCTGCCTTCTTGTGGTTACGATTGAACAAATCTTCGCTGATCAAGATTGCATTCGGATTCAGCTGTTTAATCGTATTAAAAATTCGAGTCAGCAACGGTGTTGGAAGCACATGTCCGATGTCGATGCGAAAGCCGTCAATTCCATATTTTTTGAGATTAAACCGTACGGCCTCCTCCAGAACATCCCAGAGCTCCAAATTCGGCTCCTCTCCAGGATAGTCATTGCATTTAATCGTATCAAAAAGGACATATGGCGCCTGATCCGGACTTATAAGATGTCTCACTTGTGGAGAAAAGTCCTTGTATAAGCGTAAAAACGTAATGTCTGTCCAAATCGGCTGCACATCATTTATCCAATCCGAATGCGCTGGAGCAGTCGTTATCCCCATCTCTCGCTCCACCAAAGTTAATATCTCCTCCCCAGTTCTATCAGCCCTCTCTTTTAATTGCTGCCAAAGGATTGGATGAAGTTCATTGGGCGGCAGTGAGAACTTCCGCAGAAATGCTGCGGTCTCCTGGCTTTGATAGACCATCTCCAATTTATCAGGCGTACACTCCTCAAAAAACCCAAGCTCAGGGATCGGTGGCGGCGCAAAGCCTTCTAATTCATCCATCTTGATCCAATACACCCATTCAGGATGTTCATTAATGAACGCGCTGTTTTTCGCCGTTACACGGGGAATGAAATCAACAACCGTCTTAATATCAAGCAAATGACAAGCTTCTACCAAAGCGCTAAGCTCATCGTGGATCGTGAACTCTTCCATACCATCCAACAAGCTATCATGCAGGTTCTGGTCCAAGTGAAATAACGACTGCACCGCGTAAGGTGATCCGATATCCCCCTTCAGATTTAACTTGCTGTACTGGTTCACAGGAAGCATGTATAGAATATTAATGCCCATTTTTTTTAGCAGCGGTAGAAGAATAAGGAATCTTAAAAAAGTACCAGATTCGATTGTTCCATCATGGTTGTAATCCCAAGCCGTCGAATAGCGAATAAGCGAGGAATAGATCGCGCTGTCGTCCAGATTTGTGCGTTCCTTAAGCAAATACCTCCACGAAAGCTTGTCCACATACTTCAAATGCTCCGTCAAAAAATCATACGGATGTACACAGATTTCACCGTCTTTTTCAAAGAGAACACGCTCATACTGGCACTCATTCCACACTGCAGGGATCCAAATGGGCTCCACGTCTTTATCCTTGTGTGTAGACAAGTAGTCCTGAACTAGCCTAAATTTGCTGTCGTTGCTCATTATCAGTGCCACCTCTCATTGATTGTAGGATTTCGTTTAGGGAACAAAAACCGTCTTTACGGTTTCACTCCTAACCACCTTCAAAGAGTTCAACTCATAGCCGATCAACTCGTCTATCGCTGCTTCATGCTGACTGAGCCTAACTTTTCTAGTTACCAGCTTCTCCAGTTCAGGTGTTTCAGCGGCAAACCGCAAAGCCTCCTCGAACATGTAGCGGTATTCGCCTGCTGCAATAATTTTGATTGCAAGCTGTACGAATTTGGTAGGAGAAAAGGTATACCGGTACTTTGCATTAATACCAAAAGGAACGATGCGCCCCCCGCGCTCAATCCACTTCTCTGCCATTTCGAGCTGTGTCCCCACTGTGTCGATAATCAGATCAAACTTATGTCCCTCGCAGATTTCATCCACAGTAGCTTGATTTAATTGGGAAGGTGTCAGAGCGAAATCTGAAATCTCTCTGGCAAAAGCCAACCGATAGGGATTAATTTCTGTCGCCACCGTGAGCGCAGATTTGGATTTACTCACAATTTGACTTAACAGTCCCATCGGACCCGATCCAAGAATGAGCACCTTATCGTCTGCTGAGACGTTAGCCTCTTTGAAATTGTGCAGCACACAGGCAAGTGGCTCGATCAAGACTGCCGTCTCCCAGCTCATATGATCAGGAAGGAGGTGTGCAAACGTTTGTGCAGTAGCATAAAAAAAAGTGAATGTCCCGTTTCGATTCAATCCAGCAATAGGCATTCCATTTCCATCCTGACCCGTACATAGGTGCGGCTGTTCCTTCAAACAAAAATAACATTCATTGCAGCTTTGATTCGGATCGATAACTACACGGTCGCCCACCTTAACACGGTCAACGTTACTGCCGATTTCGACTACAGTCCCTACAGCCTCATGACCGCGAATGACCCCTGATACTCCTTCCTCTTTACCGGTTACGACTGCTAGATCTGTTCCACAAATACCTGTCATCTCAATCCGGATCTTAACTTCATCCGGGGCTGTGATCTGTGGCTCTTCCCATTCGCATAGTTCCAGCTTATGATTGGATGTCCACACCAGCGCTTTCATACGCATACTTCCTTTCTGTTTGTGTTATCCATATTCGCCCAGAATATATCATACCCACCATGTAAAAGTAAGGTGAATATTGTCGTAAAATGCTATAGCTTACATTTTTATATAAATTTCATATAAGTAAGCGCTTTAAAATATATTCAAACCGTTTCGATTCTTCTTATTCAAAATCAACTCTCTCCTCTTCCAACATGAAAAAATATGTTACTCTTACTGAGTACATGACTATTTATTCATTCTTATTGATAATAATTGTTTACTCTCAGAAATCTAAAGAAAAAGGGTGGTACATCATATGATATTTGCATTTCTGTGTATATTCGCTTTGTACGCGGCAACTAACTATTATATCGCGAGAAAGATTTTTAAATGGCTGCAACATATATTTCCAAATGTAAACGGGATTCTATATGGAGTCATCTACAGCTTATGTGCGTTAACAATCATAATTAATTTACTATTGTCCTCTTCAGCTATGACGACCGATTTAAGCATCGTTAACTTTTTGGGTCAATTCGGGGACTATTGGATGGGGATCTATTTCTATTTGCTCTTACTATTGATCCTTTCAGATATAATCTTACTGGTTAGTAAGTGGGTTAAAAACATCCCCTCTCCTACACCAGCGCGTGTTATTTTTCATACAAGATCAGTAGTGTTAGTTCTAGTCATAGGGTTAGTGTCTTATGGGATTTATAATGCGAATCAGTTAAAAGAAGTCACTTATCCGATCCAAATTCATAAAAACACCTCATTAGATCATTTAAATATTGTTCTGATCAGCGACTTACATTTGGGCTACATAAATGATGTGAAATTTATTGAAGACGTTGTTGATCGTATTAATGGATTACAGCCGGATATTGTGTTAATGACAGGGGATATCTTTAATGGTAACTACTACGCGCTCTCTAATCCTTCCAAAGGTATGGAGTTATTAAGTACCATTCAGTCCACCTATGGAGTTTATGCTTGCTTAGGCAACCATGATGCAGGACGATCATACGATGAGATTGTGAACTTTATAGATAAGAGTAATATTAAACTTCTAAATGATGAGCATGTTGTTATAGATAATCAATTCGTTGTTGTTGGTAGGAGGGATTCATCACCGATTGGCAATCAAGGAAACCCAAGAGCAATTACTTCCGAAGTGATGAGTAAGATTGATACAAATATGCCCGTTATCGTAATGGACCATCAACCAACGAATATGATTCAATACGGAGATGACGTCGATCTAATCATTAGCGGACATACGCATCAAGGACAAGTATTCCCTGGAAACCTAATCACCAACGCTATGTTTACAGTAGATTATGGCCACTATCAGAAGAATTCGAACAGTCCTCACGTCATCGTTACATCTGGTGCAGGGACTTGGGGACCGCCATTACGCATTGGCACGAATAGTGAGATAGCACTGATTAAGGCTGAGTTTAAATAATATGATTTTTTGAAAAAAGCGGACAGCCTTTGGACGAGAATTAACGTCCTAGACTACCGCTTTTTATTGTTTCACTCACTTCATTCTGACTTAGAATAGCTATCGGTTCCCCAAATCCTCCTGCAGCGTAGTCTAGCGCTTATAAATACCTTCTTTTATACATCAAGGTAATCTGCCCCGCTATGTATTCCGCACTATATTGGCTGCCATCCTTAATCCACCACATAATAATCCCAAGTAGTGATGCTGCAATTATATCAACAGAGACTACTTCTTTATTGGGGTCTATGTTTCTGGCGTTTCTACGTTTTTCGACAGTATTCTTTAACAGGTTGGTCAAGTGGTTTTTGAAGCCTTTGTGCTCCATCAATACAGCAAAAACTTTCCGGTATTCATAAAAATAATTTAAAAATGTGACCAGCTGCTCCTGTTCGTTGTTGCTCTTCATTTGTAATAGCGGTTCAACCTTCATGGACAGGTCATCAAAGATTTCATGTACAATCTGGCGCAATAAATCGTTAATATCCTCATAATGCAAATAAAACGTAGCACGATTCAGTTCAGCACGGTTGGCGATTTTTTGGACAGTTAATTGAGAAATCTCCACATTGTCGGCCAACAATGAAAAAACAGCATTCTTCAGCATCTTTTTTGAGCGAATGGCTCGTGGGTCAATTCTTTTATGTTCAGACATTTCATCCCTCTATTATCGTTTATGTGGCACTTCATAGACTAATTTACCCAATCTGTCGATTAGTCGACATTTTCAATAAAATTGCAAATAGGAATACTATTTAAATCCTGATATGATTCATTTTATTGACACTATGTCGAAAAAGCAATGAAGAGAGGACTACACCATGCAAGAAGACATTAAGAAAATTAATAAAGGGATCTTACTAACCATTTTAATTTTTGGTTGTTTCTTATCCACACTCAATCAGACACTTTTAAATGTCGCCTTAAGTAGTCTGATGGATGTCTTTGATGTTACGGCAACAACCGTACAATGGATTTCCACGGGCTTTATGCTAATCAACGGGATATTGATTCCGATTACAGCCTATTTAATGAAACGTTTTACAACACGTCAATTATTTATAAGTGCCATGTCATTTTTATTAATCGGTTCGATTATTTGTGCAGCGGCGCCGAGCTTTAGTCTACTCTTAATCGGACGAATGATCCAAGCTGCGGGTGCTGGCATAATAATGCCGCTCATGATGAGTGTTGTGCTCGCCATCTTCCCCGTTGAGAAACGTGGCAGTGCTATGGGACTGCTCGGACTGGCAATGATATTTGCTCCTGCTATAGGGCCGACTCTTGCGGGATTTGTTGTCGAATACCATTCTTGGCGCTGGTTATTTATCGGCCTCATCCCACTTGTTATCCTTGTTATAGCGTTGGCATTCAAGTATTTAGTGAATGTATCTGAGACCTCTAAGTCGAAGCTTGATGTGGTAAGTGTTCTTTTATCAACCGTCGGATTCGGCCTGATCTTATACGGCTTCAGTAGTGCAGGCAGTAAAGGCTGGGACGATGCAATAGTGATTCTGACCTTAGGGATTGGGATCGCTGTAACGGCTGTATTCTGTATAAGACAAATCAAGTCTGATGATCCACTGCTAAACCTGTCTGTCTTCAAAAATAAAGTCTTTACGATGACGTCTCTTATTAACGTATTGATCACGATGATGATGTACGCAGATATGATTTTATTGCCTATTTATCTGCAGAATGGCCGTGGTTTCACAGCGTTTGATGCAGGATTGCTCTTGCTGCCGGGGGCACTTGTAAATGCGTTCATGTCGCCCGTCACCGGAAAATTATACGACCGTTTTGGTGCCAAGCCGCTATTCATTATTGGTTTACTCTTTATTATTCCATCTATGTGGGCGGTAACCGATTTGTCTCAATCGACAACCTATATGTATCTAATGATTCGTACCATTGGTCTTCGAATTGGATTAAGCTTCATCACTATGCCACTCAATACAGCCGGACTAAATGCGTTGCCCAAACAACTAGGTACGCATGGTACAGCAGTGAACAATACCGTTCGTCAAATTGCTGGCGCCATTGGTACTGCTGTCGTAATTACAATTTATACCGTGCAGGCAACAAGTCATGCGGCCACAGTGATGCAGAGCAATCCCTCTACTACTCCTGAAATCCTTAAATCCCTAGCATCCATTCTAGGGGCGAGTGACGCCTATTACTTCATGATGATATTATCCATTGCCGCATTTGTTATAACATTATTTATGCCTATGAAGAGCAAGATCACGATTGAAAAGAAAGCAAACCTAGCTAGCGAAGAATAGACTCATAAAGTGGAACGTCAAAAGGACAGCTGCCCGCTGTCCTTTTGAATTATCCTCATAGCTATTTTCAGCTCACTAGCTTTGGTTTCAGCCCCGCATCCCTAGTAGCCGCTACTTAATGTCTGCCTCACACTAGCTTAATTACTTTTCCCCTTCTTACCTCTAATCGAATACAGGATAAATAATAAAACAAACCAGATCGGAGTACACAATAAAGCCGGGCGTGTCTCTCCAGCGAACAGCATAATGATCAGTATTCCAGCGAACAAGGTTAAGACAATATAATTAATAGCCGGTGTGAACGGTGCTTTGAATTTGGATTTCGCCTGTAAGTCTGGCCGGGTTTTTTTGTACTTAATATGGCAGATGAGCACAATGCCCCACACCCATATAAAACAAATGGCGCTAATCGTTGTCACGATTCCAAAAGCCTGCTCCGGAATAAGTTTACTTAAAAGAGCCCCTACAGATATAACAATTGTAGAAATGAATAACGAGTTACCTGGTACATGGTTTTTATTCAGTTTGCCCAAATGAGGTGACGCCTGGTTATTTCTACTCAAATTATAGAGAATTCGGCTTGTTGAAAACATCCCACTATTACAAGCGGAAGCCGCTGAGGTTAGTACAACAAAATTAATAATTCCTGCGGCAATTGGAATCCCTACTAAAGTAAAGGTTTTTACAAAAGGACTTTCTGCCGGACTAAGCTCCGTCCAAGGGTTAATGCATAGCAGGACGAAAAGCGCGCCGACATAGAAAAATAGAATCCGTAAAGGAATTTTATTAATTGCAGACGGGATATTTTTCTCCGGATCCGCTGTTTCCGCTGCTGACACACCCACCAACTCCACACCGACATAAGCAAATACAACCATTTGAAAAGAGAATAAGAAGCCTGATATGCCGTTCGGAAAAAAGCCCCCATGCTCCCATAGATTCCGTATCGTAACCGATCCTGCATCCGTCTTAAACCCTATGATCAGTAAAATGACCCCAAGACCAATCAAGGCGAGAATCGTAATTACCTTAATTAAAGCAAACCAAAATTCGAGTTCCCCAAAGCTCTTTACAGTTAATAGATTAAGTCCTAATAACACGACTAGACAGGCGATGGCAGGAACCCACTGCGGGATATCAAACCAATATTGTACATATACGCCAACAGCGATGACATCAGCCATAGCCGTCATGATCCAGCAAAACCAATAGGTCCAACCGGTAATGAATGCGACCCGTGATCCAAGGTAGTCTTCAGCAATATCCGTAAACGATTGATAGCCCGCTTTAGATAATAGGAGCTCTCCCAGTGCTCTCATCACAAAAAACACAGCAATACCCACGATTAAATACGTGATCATAATGGATGGGCCTGCCTTCTCTATCGCCTTGCCTGATCCCAAGAATAATCCTGTACCGATGGTGCCGCCAATAGCAATAAGTTGAACATGCCGATTAGCCAGCTCTCTCTTTAATTCTGGTTGTGCCATACCTAGTTCCCCCTTGTGAGTACAATAAATTGGAATAAAAAAAGAGAGATTGGATGTCATCCAATCTCCCAGATCGTAAGAATATCAAATAATATTTGCCTACTGATGTCGATCAGCATGACAAATATATATTCGTACTCTTCTGTCCTTTTGCCTGAGATTGTGAACCCTTCGGCGCCGCGGAAATTCCGCAGTCTCTCCAGAAGCTGCTCCAGCTAAAGTGTAATCCTTAGCCATCATAGCTCGTGAATTATGAAGTTGATAAAGCGGTAACGCAGTAAAGCTGTTCTGATATTCTAACATATTACTTCTGATGTGAGTGTTAATCTGTGATAAAAGTCTCAAGAATTTAAAGTAAGCCTCATGAACATACTACTTTTTGAAAAACAAAAAGCTAAAGGAGTATGCTAATGAAAGCCGCTGTAGTAAAACAATTTAAAGAAAAGTTAGAACTACAAGACGTACCTAAACCAAAACCCGGACACAAAGAAATTCTTGTCCACATTCAGGCGTGCGGAGTGTGTCATACTGATTTGCATGCTGCTCATGGCGATTGGCCTGTCAAACCGAAACTCCCTCTTATTCCCGGACATGAAGGCGTTGGGATTATTGAAGAAATAGGTGAAGGAGTTACACACTTAAAGGTAGGGGACCGAGTAGGAATTCCGTGGCTGTATTCTGCTTGCGGTCATTGCGAATATTGTCTCACAGGAAGAGAGACCCTTTGTCTGGATCAGCAAAATTCCGGATATTCCGTAAATGGCGGATATGCAGAATATTGTGTAGCAGCTGCCGATTATGTAGTGAAGGTTCCTGATAATCTAAGTTTCATCGAAGCGGCACCTTTATTTTGCGCTGGCGTTACGACCTATAAAGCTTTGAAAGTATCAGGTGTAAAGCCAGGTGAATGGGTAGCCATTTTCGGCGTCGGAGGATTGGGTCATCTAGGTGTACAATATGCAAAAGTAATGGGAATGAATGTAGTGGCCATCGACACTTCAGATGAAAAGATGGAGCTTGCCAAACAGCTTGGCGCAGACAAAACCGTAAACGCATTAAAAGAAGATGCGGCAGTCTGGATTCAAAAAGAAATCGGCGGAGTGCATGGTGTCGTTTGTACGGCGGTTGCAAAAAAAGCATTCGACCAAGCCTACCGGGCCATTCGTCGCGGCGGTACCTGCGTCATGGTTGGGCTGCCCCCTGAATCCATGGATGTTCCGATCTTTGATACGGTATTAAACGGTACAAAGGTAGTCGGTTCGATTGTCGGCACTCGCAAAGATTTGCAAGAAACATTGCAATTCGCTGCAGAAGGAAAAATCAAAACCATTATTGAGACACGTAAATTAGAAGATATTAATGAGATCTACGATCTGATGTTAGAAGGCAAAATCAATGGTCGAATCGTCCTTGATATGACGAAATGATCAATAATAAAAAGTATGCTACCATAATATTTATTGCAAGCCACAAAATTTGAGGTGATCGGAATGTTAGAGCGTTCTATGGAGAATGTAATGGAATCCGTGAAGGGAAGGAGTGATGCGTAAAATAAAAATGAAAAAAGGATGATTATGAAAATGAATAAGTACCAAACTTTAAATAGCGATGGATTTGAACTGAATTATTATGTAAAAGGAACTGGGAAACCTATTTTGGTGATAGGCAGCAGTGTTTATTATCCTCAACTATTCTCAGAAGATTTATATGATACATTTAGGATTTGTGAAGCCGCCCCGAACTCTACAACCGGAAGATTATAGATTGGAGAAAGTACTAGGTGATATAGAGACGGCAAGGCAAGATCTTAACTTAACAAATTTCATCTTATTAGGGCATTCAGGACATGCTTTCATGGCTTTGGAATATGCTAAAAAATATCCTTACCATGTCCAAAAAGTTGCCTTATTGAATTCAGCACCTACAAATAGCGAGGAAAGACAGCATCATAGTTTTGCATTTTTTAATGAGACAGCAAGTCCGGAGAGAAAAAGACAGTTCGAGAAGGATATTTCTTTGTTAGAAAGTGACATTCAGAAAGATCCTGAACGGCGATTCGCTCACATGTGTATTCGGATGGGAGCCCAAAGCTTTTATGACTATACATTTGACGCAGCTTACATGTGGGAAGATGTATATACGAATATGCCAATTATCGATTATCTGTGGGGAGAAGCATTCGGAGAATTGAATCTTATACAATCACTCGCTAACTTCAACAAACCAGTATTTATCGGTTTAGGCAGGTATGATTATTTGGTAGCGCCTGTTTCACTTTGGAATTCTGTTAATGAAACCTATAAGCACGTCAAAAAAGTGATCTTTGAGCATAGTGGTCACAACCCGATGTTTGAAGAACCTCGAACCTTTGACAATGAGCTAAGCAACTGGATCCTTGAGGACAATTGAGGCTTTCCTTTGTATAACGAAAAACACTAAGTTGATTCTTAGTGTTTTTTTATTTCTTGCTCTTTTCAGTTAAACCATACCTAAGTCGAACAGAGGATTATGATAACGATTTAATATTTATCGTATTATTCCTCACATGCACTAAGATTTGACAATGATAAGCTTAACATTGTATACCTTATGATACTTTAGGAGGTAATATAATGAGCAAGTACGACGAAGCCATGAAGCTCCTGGAAGAACAAGTGGGTAACAAGGATGGCCTGATCTCTCTGTCCACTATTGCGCTGGAACCAGGGACCGATGGCAAAAGCCGTCCCGCCGCCCGCATTGTGGACGCCTATTATGAGGACGGCGCGTTCTACACCGTCACCTACGCAACCTCAGGCAAGATGCAGCAGATCGCCCAAAACCCCGAAGTCGCCGTTTGTATCATCGTCGAAAACTTTACGGCCGATGGTATCGGTGAAAACCTGGGCTGGGTATGTGACGAGAAAAACGCTGAGATGATGACAAAGCTGCGCACAATATTCGCCGATTGGTATAACGAAGCCAATAACGACGAAGACCCTAACACATGCCTGCTGCGCATTCGCCTGACAAAGGGCCTGTGGAATGACGCCCATAAAGGGATCAGAAATGAGATTGATTTTGTCAATAAGACGGCAAGTTAAGTGGTCTATGTGGTTTCAATATTTTGAGGATATAAAAAGAGTTATGAGAAGGGCGAATGAAGTTTTGAAAGACTTGTACTGGAGAATGGAGATTTAGAAATGATCTATCGATAATGTACCTAAGCTTCTTAACTTGGAAGTTCGATATTTTGGACCTAGTCTATCGTCTACTTCGATCCTAAGATTTCTACAACTAACCAATGTAGAAACCAATGTAGATTCAACGATAGAGGGATTTCTGCTGAAAAGGGTCGGTCTCTCAAAAAGACTTTTCCTTACTTCTGACACGTTCCACTGCGATGGTTGAAGCGGCAAGTTTTAGAGCCGCCCAGTACTGGGCGGCTCTTTCTTATTCTTTTATGTTAAGCTGAACGATTAGCAAGGAAGACAGTGATATACTGGACAGCAATACAAAAATAATTTCCACGATTAACCAACATGCAAAACTTTATACGTGGAATACCCAATCGCAGAGTCTGCCGTCCCGGCATTTATGTACAACATAATCTGACCGCTGACGCTGTTGGATTCGCTCCCGCCATGATATCGCCAGAACCATCCCTTTGACTACCTACAAAATCTCTTTATTAAAATGTCCTCTTGTTTCTGTTTCCTGATTAAAGATTGCATTATTCATTGAGCCATTTAATTTACCTGACGCCATATTAATGACTTTCATAACCTGCTCTTTTGATTCAACTGTGAAGTTTAATCTGAGCGCCTCGATTCCTTTGATGTTTTGTAGCTCATCTAAAAGATTAAGCGTCTTCCCATTAAGGAGAGTCGTTGTACAATCCTCATGGGAAAGGATAGGGAATATTCCGTACTCATCTTTTAACTCATAGCTCTTCGTTTTGCACACTCTGCATTGATTCATTTTTCTCATCGGACAATATTTTGTAAACATCAAAGGAACCTTACCATATACAATCATTTCCAGTGCAGGATAGCCGTCATTTTCTTCATAATAGGCATTCATTAAATCTTCAATTTGGCTCTTATTCAATTCATAAGATAAAGTGACTCGTTTTGCACCTAATTTATATAATTCATAGCAACTAGTAGCATTAACAACATTTAGAGAATAGTCCGTAACAAACGGATTAGTTTCTCTGTAGTGATAAATTCCACCATATCCTCCGATCAGCAGCTGCCCTTCTTTTTCCTTATAATCATTCTGATTTCTTCTAACAACGTTTTTAAAATAGATTTCCTTAATTCCACAGCTCACGCAAGCATCGTACTGCTCCCTAGTCGTTACAGAGGCCGTAAGGTATGGTTTTTCAGAGGCAAAGCTTATTTTTTCTTTTGCTTTCAAAGCCTTGGTTCTTTTCTTTTGGCTGTTAAGCTTTAAGTCATATAAGCCCAGTACAATATCTCTTCTTGCTGCATTTAACAGTTTAGCTGGTATAAATGCATTGCATTCCTCAAAATCCACATGATTAAGTTCGAATATAGTATCATTTAATCTTGAAAATTGCTTTATTACCTGGTCTTTTGTTGTTGGATTATTAATGGCTTCGCCTAGTATTTCCTCGCTTTCATATGAATAATTAAAGCCTAAGCCCTCCGCATCTATGAAAAGCTTTGAATCTGGACATGCATATACTCTAATATCGAGGTTAAACCGCTTAAATTCTTTTTCCAGTGATGATTCTAATTCTTTGCTATAGAAATAATCCTTCGTTTTATATACTAAATCTCCCTTAGACACCTTTTCTTTGATTTTGATATAGCAGACATCATCTGCTTTGTTGATTAATTCGCCATCTTTATCGTACAGTTTTACAACAGTTAAATTAACATCTTCATTGTTGTGACTTATTCGGATGGTATCGTTTTGATTTAAAGAACGTGTAAGTGTTATTTCATACATGTCTTTAACAATCTTGCTAATTGTTCCAATTTCATAACCAAAGTTATTAGGTCTTAAGATGTTTGTAATATTCCTCTTATCTTCGCGAAATAAATATCCTTTAGTAAATGTTCGATTGAATGTTTTTTTCAAATTTTCTTTATCTTCTTCGGTTATTTTATTATCTAAGGCCATGCGATATTTGGATACAACATTAGCAACATACGTAGGCACTTTCATTCGACCTTCTATTTTTAAAGAATCGATTTCTTTTAAATCATTGATATAATCGATTGTGTTTAAGTCCTTAGTAGATAGAATATGGTTTTTCCCTAAAGATGTATCTGATGTCTTGTCCATTAGTTCATACTCCTTACGGCACGAACCAACACATCTTCCGCGATTTGCGCATCGATAGCCGATTAATCCTGACATTAGACAGTTTCCCGAATAAGATACACATAAAGCACCGTGAACGAAAATTTCTAAAGGTATTTCAGCTATTTTTTTGATCTCTTTTACTTTTTCAATCTCAACCTCACGGGACAGAACAACTCTTTTAGCACCAAGTTCTTTAAATAATAAAGTTCCGTCTAAATCGTCTATTCCCATTTGAGTTGAACAATGTGCTTCCATATCAAGAAAGTTTTTAACGATATAATCGAAAGCAGTCAGGTCCTGAACGATAATGCCATCAACACCGATTTCATTTAATTCGTGTATCTGCTCTTTCATCTCTTCAACTTCGTTTTCAAAAACGATGGTATTCATTGCAACATAGATTTTAACATTCCTCAGGTGCGCATACGCAACAGCCTCTTTTAACGATTCTAAATCAAAATTAGATGAGTATGCACGTGCACCAAATTTTTGCATTCCTAAGTATACTGCATCACAACCATTAGATATTGCAGCTTTTAAAGCTTCCATATTTCCTGCTGGAGCTAGTAATTCAGTCATTTTTTCCTCCTTATGACCCATAAGTTACACACTAGTTAAACTCAGCACCATTGATCATAAAATAAGACCTACACTTAAGCTACGGCAAATAGCACAAACCAATGGCTTGTGCTTTTGTTTCTAACGATCTTATTTGCCTGAGAGGCTTGCTTCATAATTATTTTTTATAATAATTCCTTCAGTACATTTTTAGCCACACGTACCTTCTCATCATTGGCCTCACGGAGCATGCCTACAATATCCTGAATATCACGCTCTGCTGCGGTAACCATGAACTCTTCACCCTGGTACGCAAACAACTGAATGATATTCACTTCAAGCAATTCTTCAATCTTATGTAAATTCAATAAAGAAACGTTCTTCTCCCCACGTTCAATCTCCCTATGTATGAAAAATGAAATCCGCCTTTCTCCCCTTCCTGCGACAAGCCCTGCTCTTTCCGAAGAGCACGAATCCGGGTTCTTACAAGCTTCAGTATTTTCTTATCCATCACGGTATTCACCTCTCCATGTCAAAAGTGTAGATAAGTTTCCTAAAATTTAGCTCATATCATGAGAAATCACCAGCAGTATAAGACTGCGTTCTTCCTTTGTCATTCTGCCCTCATTTCTATGATTCGTGCGTTATACATCTATGAGCATAAGACGGAGTTTGGCACAGAGATGTCATTAATTGATCTATTACTTCTGATACATACAGATTATAATCCTGGGCTTGAGATAGTGGTGTTTGTGGAATTATATCGTTCACGGGGAGGGGAAGGAGTTAGAGATGATAAGGGACGAGGATATAAAGAGAGTGATGAGACGGGCGGCTGAGGTTTTGGAGGAGTTGTGCTGGAGGATGGGGAAACCGTAATATGTGTCCAGGCCAAAAGCCCATAAGCAGATAAACGCCTTAGCGAAACGAACTTGGCAGGTGTCAAAACCCCAGTTGTTTTTAGACTGGTTTAACAGGGCTATCGGCGATTTACCCTGTTGAATTAACCGGCACATTATAATACCTCCCTAATCGCATCTCGTCAAGAAATAATGTGCGAATGAGCGACATAGCGAGGGATCCCCCTTATGTTTTCTTAATAGGAATGAATTTCCGAGTATGCAGAGTGATATCGCTTTTTTCAATTCATCCGGTGTCACGTAAAATATTCTTTAGATCAATGAGGAATAAGGAAAGGAGATTTGTATGAACAGCGTGGACAAAATCAGATTTTCACTCTTTTACGGCGAAGCGCCCGAGGCATCTTGTTACGGGTATATGGAACGAAATCGGGATGGCAATATAATCGCGCTCTACAATAGTTGCGGCGAGGAAATCGACATGTTTGGCGGACATAAATTTGTCAGGGTACAGGCGCTTGGCAAATTTGATGATGAAGACCGCGATAATTTTTACTCCTTGTTAGAAAGTGATGGTGTAGGATAATCTGCACGATAGACAGTTGAAGATTCAGTGTCAAGATACTTAATGAGCCTGTTCAAAAAGCCCATAAATGCGGAACTCATCGATTACATGGATCATGTAGACGACTCTATTGTTCTAGAGAAGCTTGCTCCCCTTTACAAAGATGGCGGTCGTCCGCCCATTGATCCCAGAGTCTGCTTTCGGATGCATTATCTGTACTTTACTCGTCCAGAAATTTCTTCGTTTCGAGAGCTGGAGAGACAACTTATTGGCGCAATTTTATTGGTGTTCCCAGCCCGACAAAAGTGCCGGTTCACAGCTCCCTGAGCCACTTTCGCTCAAAAGTTAGTGCCGAGTTGTTCTATGCCATTCTTTTCGACATCATCGCCCAAGCCTTGAAGCTAAAGGACTTTCTATCGCCCATGTTAACGGGCATCGATTCCAGGCCGATATGGGCCAACGTCAACGGATGCAAGCACAAACGCTGTTCTTACCCGGACCAGAGCACCTGCTCTTGCGAGAAAACGTATTCTGATCCCGATGCCACCATTGGCGTGCAGCGCAATAAAGTCAACCAAAACAAATTCTTTATCGGTTACCGTTAAACATTCTATCGTCTGTCCAAGCCCTAAAGGACCCGTTGTTCTATTCTCCATCGTTCTTCCTAACGAAACGGCCGATGTGAAGGTGATGCTGCCGCTCATCGACATGATGAAAAAAATCGAAGGGTTGCAGGTGGAGTATCTGGTAGCCGACTTGGGTTACTTCGACTCCGACGATCAGAAGGAATCCCTCCTGACCCACGATGTGGCAGCCGTCACTGGGTTCAAAACCAATACAAAGATTCCCGAACACTGTTCACCCAAAGGAACGCCGGAAGGTGAACAAGGACATGTCCTGATGTTCGACGGATTCGATAAAGAGGATTATACCGCCTGGTTCCCCGCAGCGGAGGAGAAATGTGCCGCCTGCCCGTTGCAAGGAAAATGCCAGAAGCAATGGGGCGATTCCTTTCTGGACAATCCGTTTTTCCACGGTCCCGTCCCACAAGGTAGCGCCCTGCAAGAACACATGATGGGCTTTCGCAAGCAAGTGGAGCTAGCGTTCGCCCAAGAATTCAACCCACTGACTTCGGTCATGAAGCACAAGAAGGTGACGGTTCGAACAACCGAGCGTGTGGAGAAGTGGTTCATCTTGCGGGATGCCTTCCGATTGGTGGAGCGGATGATAGCTCACGTTCGTCAGACCGTTCTTCCCGTACAGCATGTAGCCGCTATGAAGAAGCTACAAGAGATCCAAGTCGAGCAAATCTCACTGCCTTTGGCTGGGTAAAGAGGCATTACTACACATTGAAAATACAGTCCTCACGACCAAGGGAGAGGTCTGTCCAAAATAGGCTATCCTAGTGGGAGACTGTGCGTTGGAAGTAGCCACAAAAGATATTCCCCTTACATTTCCAAATTTGGAGTCTCCGTCTGCGGTTTAGAGTCATTCTTTCAAAATCATTTAGCCCTTTTGAACAAGCTCTTAATGGAACGCAATGAATATTCTCTGGAGGTGGAAGATGAACAAACGGGTTCAAGAGGCAAGCGGAATGAAGAGTGGGGCGATGTTAGCCGCCCTGCTCATCGGTGCATTTATTGCGTTTCTTAACGAAAATTTACTTACCAATACATTTCCTGGATTAATGCGTGAGTTCAACGTTGCTGCTTCAACTATACAATGGTTATCGACTGGTTATATGCTGATGATCGGCATACTGGTGCCGGTGACCGCATTGCTACAGCAATGGTTCACGACTCGCTGGATGTTTATGTCTGCGATGGCGTTATTTTTAGCAGGTACCTGCTTGTGTGCAGTATCCCCTGGATTCGAAGTCTTGCTGATAGGCAGGGTTGTTCAAGCTTGCGGGACAGGATTATTGATTCCGTTGATGATGAATACGATTCTTGCCCTCTATCCTCCGGAACGCAGGGGGGCTGCCATGGGTCTCATGGGGCTTGTCATCATGGCCGCCCCTGTCATCGGACCGGCTTTGTCGGGGTTGGTTATCGACAGCTTAAACTGGCGATGGCTGTTCTACATGGTGATTCCTCTCGTATTGTTTTCGATTATTTATGCATTCATTTACTTAAAGAATGTTACAGAAATAACCAAGCCAAAGGTCGATCTTTTATCCATTTTTTTGTCAACCGTCGGGTTTGGTTGTGTCACCTACGGTTTCAGCCAGGCGGGTGTCTGGGTTAGTCCTGGGAGTTACAGTTTGATTGCCACAGGCGTCCTCTTCTTGATCTTGCTTATTTGGCGGCAGCTCAAGATTAAAGATCCTTTGATTGATCTTTCCGTATTCCGGTATCCTGCCTTTTCTTTGGTAGCAGTATTAATAGTAGTGCTGATGATGGTTTTATTCGCCACCACAACATTGCTGCCGATCTATATGCAGGATGTGATGCAGTTGACAGCATTCGCGACAGGTTTACTTCTGATGCCAGGCTGCATTTTAAACGCAATGATGATGCCTGTGACGGGAAAATTATTCGATAAATTCGGGCCGAGATTCGTCATAATGCCCGGACTGCTCATGATCGCCCTATCGCTGTGGCTGTTTGCTGGTATCGACAGCGATACAACCCGAGGCTCCGTTCTGTTCAATCATGTCCTCTTATTCTTAGGCATATCGTTTGTCGTCATGCCAGCTCAGACGGCAGGAATGAATCAACTTCCGCGTCACCTGGTCCCCCACGGCACAGCCATCTACAATACGCTCCAGCAGATTGCTGGGGGAATTGGCATCGCTTTGTTCGTCGGCATCATGTCGTCCAGAGCTAATCGTTCTCTTCACCATTCGCTCAATCCCGCTGCGTTTCAAGATAAGACACAAAGTATCGTTGCTGGTCTGCAAACGGTTTTTAGGATTGAATTTATTCTCGCAATACTTGTTTTGGTACTGGGTTGGTTTATAAATGATCGTCTTTATGCCGATTTTTCTCAAAAGAAAGAAACCAAAAACTTATTGCCTTAGGGTCTCGTAATACTTATTTCGCCGTCATTTATGGAGACCTTGCTACCGAACGTATTAAGCATTCTAAGACGAAGGAATAATTTTATGAGGTGATGAGCTTATATGCAATTGGATATTTTTCTCTCTGTGCAGTAGTAATTTCAGACCTTGTGTAAAAACTGAAAGACTAGGTAGAACCTATAATCTTCATGCTGTAAATACAGGATCCTACAAGCTTTTCTTCAAAAAACTTGCCCCTATTTATGATACGGTTCCCCCCGATTTATCTTCACCGCGCGATAAATCTGCTCCACCAGCACCAGGCGCATGAGCTGATGGGGCAGCGTCATGCGCCCAAAGCTCATGCGCTGCTGCGCGCGGCGCATGACCTCATCGGAGAGCCCGTGGCTCCCTCCGATGACGAACACGACATGGCTCGTCCCGTAGGTGCCGAGCCGGTCAATTTCTGCGGCAAGCTCTTCCGAGCTCCATAGCTTGCCGTCAATCGCGAGCGCAATGACATGCGCCTCGCTCTTTATGTGCGCGAGGATGCGTTCGCCCTCGCGCGCCTTAACAATACCGACCTCTGCTTCGCTTAGAGAGTCGGGTGCTTTTTCATCTGCCACCTCAATCACCTGAAATTTCAGGTACGGTGTCAGCCGTTTAGCATACTCTGCAATGCCATTGATCAAGTACTTTTCCTTCAATTTTCCTACGCCAATAATTTGAATAAACATAAGTGCCTCCTGTCAAAATCCTCTATAGAAATAGCAAAAGGACGCGCAATAGGCCGTCCCTTGTAGTTTTAGCAAGTAGCTTCCTAATCTTTCGCATTCCTTAAATGTCCTATTTTTCAGACAATCCATCCCCTACTTACTCTCCTCCCGCTCCTCCATTGCAAAATCCGGCTTTTCCCCAGCTTCATAAGCACACAATATAGAATCCAGCAAACCTGGGAATCGTGCGCTCAGATCCTCCGTCCGTAGCGACAGTATGCGCTGGGTTCCTTGCACCCGCGTAAATACAACACCTGACTCGCGCAGCGTACGGGCATGGTGAGACATGGTGGATTTGGCGATCGGAACGTTGAAGCCGTTGCAAGCCTGTTCTCCATTTCTATGAATATCCGATACGATATGGAGGCGAATCGGATCGCTGAGCGCATACAATACGGAAGCAAGCTGAATGTCCTTGCGGTCCGGATGAAATAGTATTTTCATGGATGATTATCCCCTTTGTCCTACTTTTAATGCGAAAAAAATATTGGTGCTCCTAATTGCATTTTATATCAACGCATGCTATATTTCAATTGTTCGTAAGTAATCGAACTATTAAACAATAATAAAAGGAGTGCTTCGCACATGACTTCTGTAAATAACCTTTCCGCGAATGCGGATCATGAAGCCTCCGCTCCGGAAGCGACTCTTCCACGGGAAGGCCTGCTGACTCTTCTGTTCAGCATCGCTGTGGTTCTCGTCATCATGAATACAGCCATGTTCAATCTGGCACTGCCTGATGTAACTGAAGCCTTCGGCATTACAGCTGCATCCGCTTCTTGGATTGTTACCGGGTATTCCATTATGTTTTCGATTGCCTCAATCACGTACAGCCGGCTCTCTGATTTCTTGCCGATCCGCCGCCTGCTGGTGATAGGTCTGTTGACGCTGGGCTTTGCGGCTGTAGCCGGCTTCTTCAGCACCAACTTTATCTTTCTGCTTATCGTGCGCATTCTACAGGCGTCGGGCGCGGGCGCTGTAATGTCCTTATCTCTTGTTCTGTTTACACGTTATGTCCCGCAAGCCCGTCGCGGCAAAGCGATGGCGACGATTATGTCAGCCGTTTCACTCGGCCTAGGCCTTGGTCCGGTCGCGGGCGGAGCCATCGTCGAATATCTCGGCTGGATCTGGTTGTTCGCTGTAACGGCAGCTATTTTGCTTCTCGTGCCGTTGTTCCTTATCCTGCTGCCTAAAGAGGTGCCCACCCGAGGCTCCTTCGATGTGCTTGGTGGGCTGCTCTTGGGCGTCGGCACCACCGGTCTGCTGCTGTTCCTGACTAGTGGGCTGTGGGTGGCCTTGGTCGCTGGACTTCTTGCCATCGCTTTATTTGTTGGCCGCATCCGCAGCACGCCCGACCCATTTGTAATGCCCGCGCTTTTCCGTAACCGCTCATATCTCGTGCTGGCGGTGGTCGGAATCGCCTCCTATCTGTGCAGCTTCGCCACCTTGTTCCTGCTGCCACAGATTTTGACTCATCGCTTTGGCTTCAGTGCAAGTCATGCCGGGCTTGTGATCTTTCCAGGATCGCTGCTCGCAATCTTCGTTTCCCGTTCTGTCGGACGAATCATCGACCGTTATGGCAATGCGGGGATATTGCGCTTCGCTCCACTGCTTGTGCTGACTGCTACCGTCCTGTTCGCTGTTTTTGCGGGGCGATCCTGGATTGCCGTCATGCTCATCTATATGATTATGAGTCTTGCCTTCACTACATTGTCTAGTAGTGTATCCAATGAAATCTCACGGATTCTGCCTTCCTCACAAATCGGCTCCGGGATGGGACTGTTCCAGCTACTGCAATTCTTTAGCGGTGCCTTCAGCGTAGCTATGGCTGCAAGCGCACTGGAATGGCAGCGTGGGCTGCCGCTCCGGGCCGCCTACTCCAACATTTACTGGGGACTCTCTATTGCGGCGCTAATTGCCATCATCTCAGCCATTGTCTACCGCCGTAACAGCCGAGGTAGCTCCCTGACCAATATGGCGGACGCAGCAGATGCATAAGACTAATGAGCCCTCCAATATATTATTCTACGCAAAAACACCTTGCAGCCCATTTTGGGACTGCAAGGTGTTTTTTTATAAGTCTTAAAGGTCTCTTAGACCACCAAATATTCAGCGTTCTTCTCACATTGGGTGCACTTTGCCGGCGGGTCCCAGTCAGAGAATTCCGTTTCCTTCAAATCCACTACATCTGGTGCATCTTCATACTCGTCCACAAACAAATCAATAGCTAATTCCACATGTTCTTTACATACTACATACATTCAACCAAGCATCCCTTTCTGTGCCGCTACGGCCTAATACTCCTTCTATTGTTCTACCATACTTCCCACGAAAATGGAACTCCTATCTATCCATTCCAGCGATCTGTTCATCCATTGTCTATATTCTTGCCCTTCACCAAAAAAAGATTCCTCCCACCCCGAAGGGCAAAAGGAATCTCATCACTTCTCTCTCTATTTTCTATAAATATTATCTTAAACTCTCCATCCTACCCTAGAAACTCCACCGGACGATCCAGCTCATATAATCTGCGGTAACGCGGTTCTTTTTTCATCAGCTCAGCATGGGTTCCACGCATTTCTACCGAGCCATTTTCCATAAAAATCACTTCATCCATCTGCTCCGCACCGACCAAATGATGCGTTACCCAAATTAGTGACTTACCCTTCATGGCTTCGAACATTGTCTTCAAAAGATCACGTTCCGTCCGCGGGTCCAACCCTACAGTCGGTTCGTCTAGTATGACGACAGGTGTATTTTGCAGCAAAATACGAGCTAATGCTATCCGCTGACGCTCTCCACCGGAGAAACGTTGTCCGGCTTCACGGACAAAGGTATCATATCCATCTGGCAACGAGGAGATCAACGTATCCATTTTGGCTAAGGCGCCAGCTTCTTTAATGGCTTGTTCGGAAGCCTTCGGATCACCCATACGAATATTGTTAGCTACTGTAGTATCGAACAAATGTGGACTCTGATTAAGCACCGCTATAATAGAAGGAATATGCTCGCCATAGGCATCTGCAGCGATTCCATTAATCGTAACCGAGCCGTCAGAAGGCTCAATAACACCTTGAATAGCCTTTAATAACGTCGATTTACCCGCACCACTTCGGCCGATAATCGCAATCTTTTTACCTTGTGGAATATCGAGGCTGAGATCGCGAACCGACCAGTTAGCCTCTGAACCATAGTGGTAACTTACATTTTCGAGCTTGATGTGAGCACTCTTCATGGCCTGAGGTAGAGCATCGACTACAGTTACTTTTTCAGAGACGATGTTCTGCTCAGCTCCATTTACACCAGACAATCGCTCTAAGGAGTTACGGTACTGCGGCATTTTCTCCACCGCTTCAGACACTGGTAGAAAGGCATCTGCTACAGGAAAAACAACCAGTACGAACGCCGCAATCAATGTACCCGCAATAGCACCATCTGCAAACTCTCCAGCGGCCCAATATAGCATAGAAAGCACACCAATCCCAATTACCGCTTGCCCAATGAACGTACGAAGGCGTGCCCAACTGCGCAGCGCTGCATCGGTTTGGGCTACTTTTCTCTCATCTGCTTCATAAGTGTCTACGAACTGGCTTTGCCGCCCACTAATGACCCAATCACCCATGCCAAGCACGGCGTCAGTCAGCTTTTGATAAAGACGATTACGCTCTACTTTCACTTCACGTTGGCGCTTCTGTGTGAAGAGCAGAGATAAGAACGGCAACACCACTACTAACACCAATATATACAGAGCCATCAATAGCGCAAAAGCGATATCAAAAGTACCCAGTGCAATCACAGCAGCCCCGTAAATCAGCAAAGCAATGACGCTTGGAAATACGGTGCGCAGATATACATTTTGTAAATATTCAATATCATCCGCAAGCATCCCGAGAATATCCCCAGTGCGGAAACGTGAGGACAGAAACAACGCTTGAGGCTCCAAAATATTGTACAAACGCACACGCATCTTAGATAGAATTCGCAAAATCGTGTCATGCCCAACTAGGCGTTCCACATAATGAATCACAGCCCGACTCGTCCCGAACGTCCGCACACCGACAATCGGTACATAGATCATTAGTATATTTTCGACAGGTGTAGATGCTTTTGAGATCAGAAATCCTGAGGTATACATTAATGATGAGGCTGTAAAAATCGTCAATGCCCCAAGCACGATAATAAGCACAAAACGCCAAAAATACGACGATACATACGGAGCAAACCATCCTTCACGTTTCAATGGATTCCCTCCAATTGCGACCCAATCAACTCATAATACGCACCCTTGCGGGCAAGCAACTCCTGATGGGTACCGATTTCTGCCACTTGTCCTTGCTTCATTACTACAATAATGTCCATATCCAGCATCCAGTGCAGGCGATGTGTTGCCAAAAAGACCAGCTTACCTTCAAAAAGAGGCACCATCGTCTCCTTCAGCTCATATTCGGTCTCAATATCCAGATGTGCCGTTGGCTCATCTAATAACATAATCGGACGACTGCTGAGTAAAGCTCGAGCCAGCGCAACCCGCTGCTCCTGCCCACCACTGAACGAACGACCTCCGCCGCCGATCATTTCATCCAAGCCATTCGGAAGGGTCGCCACCAGCTCCGATAATCCGGTAGCTTTCACAGCTGCAGCCACAGCTTCCATAGAAGCCTCTGGGTAATAAAAGCGAATATTATCAGCCAATGTACCGCTAAAAATATAAGGACGCTGTGGGATATATGAAGTCTGCTTTCTCCAAGCCTCATCCGTTAATGCGCTAACCTTTGTACCGTTTACTGTAATACTTCCTGAAGTAGGGTGTAAGAAACCACCCAAGATATCGACTAGTGTAGATTTACCGGCCCCACTCTCTCCGATAATCCCAATTTTGCTTGCTCCTTTAAATTGCAGGTTCACCGCTTCCAGCGAAGAAAGACCAGCTTCCTCGTATTTCACACTGACATCATTTAATGTAAGTACGCTATTTTTATGCCAAGTGAATATCTCTTCTGGTGTTTTAAATGCTGATTTCAATGCTTGGTCACCATTAGAACCTACTACTTCAGCTTTCACTTCATCCTGATCTATAATGCTTTTCATTGCCTCAGCGGCTTCCTTACCATCGAGAGTAGCATGGAAATCTGAACCCACCAATCTGACAGGCAAGAAATATTCCGGTGCCAAGATCAGAATGGTTAAGCCCGTAACCAGTGTCATCTGATCGTTGACCAGACGTAGGCCGAGACTTACCGCGACGGAAGCAACGGATAACATCGTAAAGAAGTCCAGCGCGAACGAAGACAAAAAGGCTACTCGCAGTGTACGCATCGTCGCCGAGCGATATCGATCGCTGACGGTGGCAATACTCGTGCTATGACTACGGCTGCGGCCCAGAAATTTCAGCGTTTCTAGCCCACGGAGGGAGTCTACGAAATGATTAGATAAGGTGCGATAAGATTTTAGCTGACGGTCCATCTGCTTACGAGCCGTCATCCCGATCAAGATCATAAAAACAATAATAATCGGCATGGTGATCATAAGAATAATCCCACTCGCGGTATCCATCTTGTAGATATAAATAAGCACCAAAATCGGTGTAATTGACATCCCTACCATTCTAGGGATAATCGCTTCTAAATATGTGCGGAACTTTGTTACACCTTCCAGCACAAGTGTGACAAGATCCCCGGTTCCACGCCCGCCCACCATTCTGGGTCCAAGCTGGAAGAGCTTATCCATCATTTCCCTCCGCATGTTGCTGCCCGTTGCTTCCGCAAAGCGGTAAGAGATACGGCTCATCAGCATGGCGCAAGCATGGCGCACTAGAAATGCAAGAAGGAACAATAGCGAAGTAGCCCATTGTTCCTTCAGAGGTTCTCCCGCAAATAGCGCAGAGATGACTTCTGCCAGCCATTTGGCCAGCAGAAGTATGGACATGCTTTGCACCAGGGTAAGGAGGCCAACGATCAGAAAGACCGGCTTAACTCCTTTATACCCAAGCAAATTTTTATCCATTAGTATTCAAGATGCTCCTTCTCGTGAACGCGTTTATGAAAGACAAAGTAACTCCAAATTTGATATCCCAATACGAATGGAAGGATGGTCAGTGCCACAATCGTCATTACCTTTAAAGAGTAATGTCCCGAAGCCGCATTGGTGATTGTCAAATTAAAGGCTTGATCGATTGAACTAATCATAACACGTGGGAATAGTCCTACAAAGACTGAAGTTACCGACAACGCCATTACTGCTCCTGTCATTCCAAAAGCGTAGCCATCCTTCTTCTTCTTCATAAAATAACCCGATAGCACAAAAGCGATAATTCCGAGCGCTACAATAATCATAAGAACCGTTCCGCGCTGCTCGAAGATATCAGTCATATTATAAGTCATAATCACAAAAGCAGTAAATAAAACTGCAAGTGGGATCAGCAATCTTTGTGCCATCTTCCGAGCACGAGCCTGTAGATCTCCCACTGTACGCAGCGTTGTGAACATGAGACCATGCACCAAACAGAGAAGAACTACCGTAAGACCTGCTACTACAGTATATACATTCACGATATCTGTGAAACCTGCGTACATTTGCATATCGCCATCAATAGGCAAACCTTTAATAAAGCTGGCGAACACTACTGCAAGGAGGAACGGTGGGAGGAAGCTGCCAATAAAGATACAAGCATCCCAAGTTCTTTTCCAAGCTACAGAATCTCGTTTACCTCTGAACTCAAAAGCGACACCACGCGCAATCAAAGCTAATAAAGCAAAGACAAAAGGAATATAGAATCCGCTAAACAACGTTGCATACCATTCCGGAAAAGCCGCAAACATTGCGCCCGCACCCGTTAGTAGCCATACCTCATTAGCATCCCAGAAAGGTCCGATAGAGTTAATCAGTACCCGGCGCTCTGTATCATTTTTAGCGAGAATCTGTGTTTCCATCCCTACGCCGAAATCAAAACCCTCCAGAAAGAAGAACCCTATAAACAGAACTGCAATCAGCACAAACCACAATTCATTAAGAGATATCATTGGGCGCCCTCCTCATTATATGGATCATGCGAATCCCCGTGATCGTTATCCATCGCATAAGGACCTTTTTTAATTACTTTGATAAACAAACCAATCAGTACTAATCCGAGAATTGCGTAAATCGTTGTAAAAGAAATAACAGAGAATAGAACCTGACCGCTCGTAATATTAGGCGACACACTGTCTTCCGTGGTCATCAGTCCGAATACCGTCCATGGCTGACGCCCGAATTCGGTCATGACCCAACCCGCTGTATTCGCGATTGGAGGAAGCAGTAATCCCCATAACATAAACCGCATAAACCAGGTGTTTGGACGGTCCATTTTTTTGCGCCACATCAAATACATAGCGTACATACCCAGTACAATCATTAACGTTCCTGCTAGAACCATGATCCGGAAACTCCAGAATGTCGTACGTACAGGTGGAATATAGTCACCGGGGCCATAGGTTTGCTCATACTCAGCTTGCAGTTCAAGCATACCTTTAACTTCACCGGAAAATTTACTGTATGAAAGGAAGCTCAGCATATACGGAATTTGAAATTCTCCAGTACTTTCTTGCTTCTCAGGATCGATATTTGCCCATACGGTCCAAGGTGCTGGGTCACCACTCTTACCCCATAGTCCTTCGGAAGCCGCCATCTTCATAGGTTGAGTCTCAACCAAATACTGTGCTTGCGCATGGCCTGCCACGGCAACACCAATAGAAGAAATAATACCTACGATAGCTGCAATTTGAAAAGATTTCTTAAAGAAAGAGACATCTTGTTTCTTCAATATCTTGTACGCACTAATACCCGTTACTAGGAAGGCACCTGTTGCATACGCAGCAAGAACCGTGTGCGGGAATTCAACCAACAATTGTCCGTTCGTAATAAGTGCGAAGAAATCATTCATTTCTGCACGACCATTATTAATCGCAAATCCTACTGGATGCTGCATAAAGGAGTTCGCTGCCAGGATCCAGAAAGCAGATAACATCGTACCGAATGCTACCAGCCAGATAGAGGCCAAGTGCACTCTCTTGGACACTTTGTCCCAGCCAAATATCCAGATTCCAATAAACGTAGACTCCAGAAAAAAGGCTGCCAATGCTTCTACTGCAAGCGGAGCCCCGAAGACATCACCCACAAAACGTGAATAATCAGACCAGTTCATCCCGAACTGAAATTCCTGCAAAATCCCTGTAACTACCCCTACTGCAAAATTGATGAGGAACAGCTTTCCCCAGAACTGCGCCATTCTTTTGTACTCTTCATTGCCTTTTCTAACGTACATGGTCTCCATAATGGCAATCAAGAGCGCTAGTCCGATTGATACCGGTACAAAGAAATAGTGGAATATTGTCGTCGACGCAAATTGTATACGCGACAGCATTACTGTATCCATATTTTTCCCTTCCTTCTCCCCTTTTCGTTAATTATATTGTGTCAAAAATTTAAACGTCTTTTTGTGATTAATGTCACACAAAGGGGTGTATTTAACGGTAAAATTCAAATGATTTGTGACAAAAATCACAATTTACCATAAAAAAAGCAAAAAAAATAAGACGGTTTAACCGTCTTGAAGTTGTTCACTGCTCTATAACAAGCTTGACTCATAAAGGCATTGGTTAGGTAATGGAAATACCCTTCTTCAGCGATTTGAGATCGCCATTCGAATTAAGCAATTGTGGTAGCATCTTCGTGCTGCGAACCATTGGAGAGTCACATAGACGGCAAGAAGGCGCATGTTCAAATGCGAAATTATCCCTCATCCATCCGTTGCATCCATCATTGGTACACGCCCAAATCGCGGTATTTTCTTCCGGTATTTCTTCCAAAGGTTTCTTCCGGTAGTTCATTGCCGTTCCTCCCATCCTGTAAGTCAATAGTGACTAACTAGATATAAAAAGACCGTCCCAACTTTCAAAAAGCTGGGACGGTTTCTTCTATTATTACAGTTTTACAACGTTTTCGGCTTGTGGTCCACGGTTGCCTTGAACAACGTTGAATTCAACGCGTTGGCCTTCGTCCAAAGTTTTGAAGCCGTCGCCAGTGATTGCGCTGAAGTGAACGAATACGTCGCTTCCGCCTTCAACTTCGATAAATCCGAATCCTTTTTCTGCGTTGAACCATTTAACTGTACCTGTTTGCATGTGTGTTACCTCCACAAATTTAAATTAATATGTTCTTTTTATCTTCAAACAAAGAAAAAATTCACACATTGAAAAAGGTTGTATTACCAAATATAACAGCCCTTTTCAATGCGAAAATTAGGGACTAAATGTATGATTGATATCATATTACCACACCTGATTAGCAAAGGCAAGCTGGCATCCGGATTTATCCGGTTCTACCCTAATAAGTATTACCTTCCAATGTAAGGGTTGCCAGTCAGCCCAAAATTCATTAAATCAGCTTATAATTGCCATATTTATCAAATCTTTAGAAGAAACAGATCCCCGATAGCGATACAAAGTATCGCTATTTCAGGAAGGTCTACCTTCACAACTGAAGGGGTAGTCCGTTCTACTTGTCATTACTGCTATATCATTATATGCCGACTTTCGGTATATTATTCCTCTGGTTTTTCAAGAAGTTTAACTGTCGTCTGATTGACCTTCCCATTTCGGTAATAGGTGATCTTCAGATCCTCGCCAATCTTCGTTTGATTATATAAATACTTGCGAAGGGAGAGTGTGGATGTAATAGGCTCATCATTAAATTTTGTAATTACATCATTAAATTGTATTCCGGCTTCCTTTGCAGGTCCAACAGCATCCAGAACGACTACCCCATCCTTAACATTATTCGGTAGGTTCAGTTCCTTCCGTTGATCCTCTGCAAGAGGAACGTAAGGATTATTTAAATCTACGGAATATACACCTAAGTAGGACCGGGCAATACGCCCTTTTTCAGCCAGTTCATTTGCGGTATCTATCACATGGTTAGCTGGAATTGCAAACCCTAGACCCTCTACACCTGCATCGGAGATTTTCATCGTGTTAATACCGATGACTTTACCATCCAGATCCACAAGTGCTCCGCCGCTATTACCTTCATTAATCGCCGCATCGGTCTGAATGACCTCTTGCTCCCAGTCATATACGCCGTCCTGATTTAAGGATACAGGAACCTTCCGTTCAGTATAGCTGACAATCCCTGAGGTCAATGTGTCTCCAAGTCCTAAAGGGTTACCAATGGCAATGACTGTTTCACCTAGGCGAAGCTTGGAGGAATCTCCTAGCTGTGCGATCGTATTGATACCCTTAGCATCAATAGAAAGAACTGCGATATCACTCACTTTATCCGTACCAACAAGTGTAGCTTTACGTGTCTCACCATCTACTGTTACGACCTCAAGATTGCCGGAGTCTTCGATAACATGGTTATTAGTAATAATAAATGCTTTATTATCCACCTTTTTATAAATCACTCCAGAGCCTAATGCTGACTCATCCAGAATGTTCAATTCTTTATTATCTTCCTTATGATTGATAATACTAACTACTGCAGGACGAACCGTAGCAGCGGCTTGAATGATACGGTCAAACGGATCACTACTTGGAGTAACCTCCCCAGTTGTTGCTACCGACTTCGGGGCAGTTTCATGACTCATTTGTCCAGTAAGCACACTGAATAAGAACACTGCCACCACAGCACTGATTAAGGAGCAGACGGCGGATATTTGCCAAGTGGATAAGCCCTTGCGCGATCTTCGCACAGAATGCTTGCGGTTTGCAAATGATCCCTTTGATGCTTCATCCCCTCTGGACCGTGATACTTTAGTTGAATAGAAATCGTCATCAAACAATCCCACCGAAAATCTCCCCCTTCTATTGCCAAGCGTCCACAGTCTCTAAAACTTGAACCTAGCAATCACATCCCAAGCATAAACGCCTGTGCCGTCCTTAATAGAACGAAACGCATTTGTGCGAGAATTACAAGACATACAAGAACCTTAGGTGCAAAACACTTATGTTCTTATATTTCAGCACATATTACTGCATACTTTTAGACTCTCACAATCACTAAAAGGTTTCACTTTATCCATTAACCCCACAATAGTTTCAGTTAATCGAAAGAATATTAGAATCTTTCAATATATCTTCTCTATTAGGAATATTTTGCATCTTAAAAGACTACAATAATAGAAATGTTCCTTAAATTTAGGTTTTGCTCATTATGTCTACAATTGTATCACAGGCAACCCTCAATTCGTGATTTTCCTGAGGTAAAAGGTCTGCGAATTTTTTACAACTCCAATTTTGTTTTTACTATATAAGGAGGTATAATTATGAATTCTTTTTCTACAAGTATGGATCTGGTTGAGTTTATCGGTAAACTTGGTGATTTAAAGGATGAACACTATCATATGACCCTTGCCTTCAGTGCTATGATCGAATTAATGATCGATAAAGGCCTGATCTCCCGCCAAGAATTAGAACAAAAAACCGCCGAGCTTGATCAGCTTATGATAACTGGCTCAATTTATCCCATGGCGTAGGTTGATCATAATACGTATCACAAAGCTTAAACTCACTATCCTTGAAGAAACAACCCCGATCCTCCATTGCGCAACGTACCGACATTTTAGCCAAATCCATCATATTATGATCCCGGCTTAAATGCGCTAAATAGGTACGCTTGGTCCGTCCTGTGAGAATTTCACTAAGTGCTGCTCCGGCTGCTTCATTAGAAAGGTGACCCATATCGCCAAGTATACGTCGTTTCGTATTCCACGGATAACGTCCCATCCTCAGCATTTCAATATCATGATTCGCTTCCAGCACCAATACGTCTGCATCTGAAATCGCATCTCTCACCTTGTCGCTAACATACCCAAGGTCCGTAGCTACACACAGCTTCTCTTTTCCATCATAAAAATTGTAACCAACCGGTTCCGCCGCATCATGAGAAATCGCAAACGACTCTACTCGCAGACTGCCAAAATCCCTATGCTGCCCCGACTCCATAATGATTCGGTTATAGTCCGGTATTTTGCCAATGCCTTTCTCTATAGCACCCCAGGTATTGGTGTTTGCATAAATCGGAAGATCGTATTTACGGGCCATTGCCCCGAGTCCCTTGATATGATCGGAATGCTCGTGCGTAACTAGAATCCCGTCTATATCATTACCCGTTAACTCGCGCATGGCTAACAGCTCATCGATCCGCTTGGCACTCAGACCTGCGTCAATCATAAGTGTTGTCTCCCCGTTCCGTACCACCGTAACATTTCCGGTAGAACCACTGGACAGTACTGTAAATGAAATCCCCATTTTCCTTACTCCTTCTAATCTGTTGTCTTCGGACTGATGATGTCCGCACTAATAGCATCCACATAATAGGCATTGCCGTTCTCCAGCATGAACCGCCACATCGGCGACGCTACCTGACTTTCGGAGTTGAACAGCTCACCATAATAACCAAGTTCAATCTCCTTCACTACGGAGTCTGCCGGAAAATATTTTTCAATCAAACTACTAAGCGCTTGTGATGCCGGCAGTACCTTCTGTTCCTTATCACTACTGCTTGCCCCAATTTCAATCTTCGGCGAGCGGTAAGCTACAATCTTCTGATCACTATTAATCAACTCTAGTCTAACTCGGAATAACGACCACTGATTCTGAACTAGCGGGTGAAGAACAAATTTCCCAACTTCACTTTCTTGTGAATCGAAGCGATAATTGGCGATGTCGGGAATTTGACTCTCAAGCGCCTTGCTAAGGTCAGAGAATGAAGAATAGATCAGCTTACTATCTATAGGAACATCTAATTTAATAGGTGGCTCATTCTGCTCTTCAGCAGAATATCGATAAGTTATATTAGGAAGCTGCGGGGTAGACGCAGGAATCGGACACAACACACGAATCCCTTTTTGCTCCATCACCGCTTGGGTTTCTTCAGATAGGGAAGTGAAATCGAGATTAGCACTAACCTGATCGCGCAAATCAATCCACAACTGATAACAAAGCAGCAGATTCAGACCTAAAAAGGCGCAAATTAGTACATTTTTGGCTCTTCCCCAATCCATACCCTTACCTCCTAAATGTTATATAAACAACTTGTAATTAGTTTAAAGTAAGAACACTGCCATCAATAAGCGTAACCTTCCAGACTGGGAGCAGTTGCAGCTTCTCATCTTTCACTACAGGTACATACGCAGGCGTCAAATCCTTCACTCCCGAAGTTTTGCTGACTAACGACAATTGATTCTCCAGCTCCGCGCCTCCAGATAGCTCTACGATTTTCTTCTCTGCTTTACTCTCCTCAATATAGATTAATGAGCGTTCATAAGAGGATACGGTTCCCTGCTGCAATTCCAGATTAATTACGCCATACTGTAGCTGCGAATTACTCATGATCGGATAGGAGCCATATGGGTAGGAGCCATAGTATTGTTGAAAAGAGACCTTTCTCTCCTGTCTCCCCTCCTCGGTAGCTTCAAGACGATAGGTTCCGTTCCATCCACCATGCTGGTTCACAAATTCCACAGCTTCAAGCGCATCCTTGGCAGGTGTACTGTCTCCAGCTGGAAGTGCGGCTGGATCACTATAGCTCATCCAATTCCGTTCCTTATCGACCTGAAGACTGCGTTTGCTGTCCGTATAAATCTCCGATCCGTTTTTCTCGCGAATATATCTAGTACTTCCAACATCGAAGAAAAGATTACTCTGCATTTGTTCTATGGTATACATGCCTGAAGGCATCTCAACCTGAACTAGAGAAATCTTGCTGTCTGGCACATAATAATCACCGTCTACTGCCTTGTAAGGCGTCCAGTTTTTGCCGAAATCCACATGCTGCTGCACGTCTTGAACGGTTAAATCGGCTTTTGCCGCTTCATATATAATGTCACCTCTCGTACTGAAGAAAATGGCATGCGCTTTGGAGTCATTCTTAATGTTATAGATCCAAATGCGATCGATGCTTTCTCCTTCAAACAGGGAATCAGGTGACAACTGCATAACCCGCTGTAGTAACGTTACCGGAATGCCGGATCCGAACGAAAGCTCAATCCCCGGATTCTCACTACGAATCTTATCCCAGTCATAATCCTGTACCGAGTGCCGCTGGAAGCTTTCAAATCCACGACCTTTTAACCGATTCATAATTAAGCTATAGAACGTTGAGTCTGGATAAAAAAGCGTATGCTTGTTATCGCCCATATGGATGATCATTTTGTCAGGGTACAATAGGTTCTCGACCTTTTCTTCTGGTCCCATATTATCCGTCTTCACATATAGATTCTCGGAGAGTACCGCAGAGTCTGCACCAGGCAGCCGGTAAATCAAATAATAACTCTCAACAAGACTTCCCACCACGAGCAAAGCTAGAATCCATGATTTCAATCTCTCCTTCATGCCTCACTCCCCCTTTGCTCATTCAGAGGTAGCGTAAAGGTTACCTTGGAGCCTTCATTAAGCTCGGATTGCAGGGAAATAGAGCCTCCATGTGCTTTCACAATTTCCCGGGCAATGGAAAGACCGAGTCCGGTGCCTCCCATATTCCGTGAACGTGCCTTATCCACCCGATAAAAGCGTTCGAAGATCCGCTCGATGTCTTTCTTCGGAATACCAATCCCGGAATCACGTACAGAAATGGAGAGCATTCCATCCTCATTCTTCAAGGCTTCCAATTCAATCGTACCGCCTTCTGGCGTATATTTTAACGCATTCGAGACTAGATTCCCCAGCACTTGATCAATTTGATCCCGATCAAGCCATGCTGTGCTGACATCCCTACGAACCCTTGTGCTAATATCGATACGTTTCTGCCGAATCTGAAAAGAAAAACGGTCTGCTACATCCTCCAGCATCTCAGTAATATCAGTCTGCTGAATTCTGAGAAGTGCCTCTTTAGAATCCAGTCGCGAAAGATGCAGTAGATCTGTAACCAGACGAATCATACGCTCGGTTTCGTTACGAATAACCCCAACAAATCGAACCGCTAACTGCGGATCCTCCAGCGCTCCATCATCGAGTGCCTCCACATAGCTCTTAATCGTTGTAAGTGGTGTTCTTAGCTCATGCGAAACGTTCGCCACGAATTCTCGGCGTGATTCTTCCAGGTTTTCTTGCTCAGTTACATCCTGTAACACAGCAATGGTACCAGCAATCCCACCTTCACGGCGATGAATGGGAGTAAACGTCACTCTCACGATATTAGAATCTTCTCCACCCATATGTGTTAGATGAAGCATTGCGGATTGTGCGTTTCCTTTCGCCAAGGCGCCACTCTGCTCATAGTCAAGACCTAGCAGCTTGTCCAATGGAGCACCTTCAGGCAATGGACCTTCTGTTCCCAGCATAAGTGCTGCCCGAAGGTTCATAAGAATCACTACGCCATTCTCATCCGTGGCTACCACACCATCGCTCATGTTCGTCAGAATAGAGGTGAGCTTCTCCTTCTCCTCCTCATTCTGCGAGAGCGCCTCACGCAATCTTCCAGTCATATAATTGAATGCCTGACTGAGTTGTCCAATTTCATCGTTGCCCAGTACAGGCATTTTCCGATTGAAGCGGCCCTCTGCAACAGCTGTTGCATGCCTGGTCATTTCTTTAATCGGTTGTGTAATGGTGTGTGCAAGAATAACACATAAGACAACTGTCAGTGATAAGGCTAACAGCAAACCAGAGATGAATACACTGTTGATCCTGCCCATGGTTGCATATAAATCTTTCATGTCAGCAGCAATATAGATTGCCCCAACCACCTTATCACCCGAGAGCACCGGCTTGGCGACAACCTTTTTACGCACATTATCATCAGCAATAATATATTCTTCATTATCGCTGATCCCCTGCAAAGCACGATTCACTACGGTCTGAGTATTGCGCTGTCCGACATAGTCATTCTGTGAGGGTACGGAGGTGGTAATAATTTTGCCGCTGGCATCAAGCACCTGAATCTCGGCCCCGTTAATATAGAGATTATTGACCATGCCACGCAGACTTTCTACAGCCGTTTCCTCGTCCGCCGTTCCAGCCTCACTGCCAAATTTATCAGCAGTCAGGATAGACAGCATCTCAGCACGTGCTTTAAGATCCTTCGTGAAATTATCCGTTAACGAGTTCTTCATCGAGCTGACAAAATAGACTCCGATTAACTGCATAGCTATCAGAATCAGCAGTACATAAATAATAATAAGCTTGGCCTGAATTGTCCGGAAAAAGGACCACCATTTCATCACAGTCCTCCGCTTTTAGGGCTATGCATCAAATAGCCAAGTCCGCGCCGGGTATAAATATATTCCGGCTTGCTGGGATTCTCCTCAATTTTCTCTCTTAGACGACGGATCGTCACGTCTACGGTCCGCACATCACCGAAATACTCGAATCCCCACACAGCCTGCAATAAATGCTCCCGGGTCATCACCTTACCCGCATGTTTGATCATATAGTAGAGCAACTCATATTCACGATGCGTCAAATCAAGCGGCTCCCCGCCCTTGTATACCATATACATATCTGTATCTATAAATAGATCAAAATGATAAATCCCCTGCTTGCTCTCTGCAGGCTCACTCGTCACTCCCGTTGGTGACGGTTTGTGCTGTCTCCGCATTTGGGCTTTAACTCTGGCGAGCAGTTCTCGTGTACTAAAAGGTTTAGTTACATAGTCATCCGCACCAAGCTCCAGGCCAAGCACCTTATCAATCTCTCCGTCTTTGGCAGTAAGCATAATGATAGGAATGTCCAAGTGCGCAGAACGAACCTCACGACAAACATCCATCCCGTCCTTACCAGGCAGCATAAGATCAAGCAGCATAAGATCAGGCTTTTTGGACAATGCCAGTTCCACTGCACTGTTACCGTCAAAAGCACAAATAACCTCGTAGCCTTCTTTTTCTAAATTAAACTTCAATATATCAGCAATAGGCTGTTCATCGTCTACTACCAGAATCGTTCCCATCTGCATGTCTCAGCTTCACCTTCCTATCCCTACTTAAAGATCATTCCTTTATTTTAACATACCTGTCTTACCGTCACATCCTACGAAATAAGGAATCGTCTACCTCAGCGAAAGAAATCCCTTTACCATCATTTACATATCGTAAAAAAAATAAAAACTGCTCGATTAACATCGAGCAGTTGAGGTTAACGTATGAATTATTGCAAATACTTCATCGGATTTACTGCAGTGCCATTCTTCCGAATTTCAAAATGCAGATGCGTACCCGTGGAACGGCCCGTGCTTCCCATTACGCCAATCTTGGCGCCTTGCTCCAAGCGCTGTCCCGTAGAGACTGAGATGCTATTTAAGTGACCGTAATAAGTCTCGTATCCGTTACGGTGATCCACGATAACCACATTTCCATATCCACTCTTCACACCTGCAAAGACTACAGTTCCAGCATCAGAGGCTTTTATGGTTCGATTGCCAGATACCATATCTATCCCCTTATGGGCACGGCTCCAGCGTTCGCCGAAACTACTAGTAAGGGTTGCTCCGCTTACTGGCCAACTGAACATGCCAGTTCCTTCTCCAACAACCTTCGTTCCTCGATAAACAACTTCAGGTAGTGATGCTTTTATAACGGTCTGGCCCAACCATTCTTCTTGTACAACCATTCCGTTTTTCTTTGTTAACCGATACTGCATTTCTTTAAGGCCTGTTTGTCCTGGACGAACGACCTTGCTTTTGCCAGCCGGTAACTGGTCGCTTTTACGCACGATCACTTCAGGTTCTGTAACTACCTGCTCTGACACTTGCTCTACAGTAACCACTGTAACATCTGGCTGTGGTACCTTCAGCTTCAGCGTATCACCAATCTTCAACGTTAGCTCTTTCACATCAGGATTGTTACTATAAATCTCTTTTTGTGTAATTTCAAACCGTTTGGCAATCCCCGAAATCGTATCGCCCTCTTGAACGGTGTAGAGAAGCGGTGCTTCTTTACCCTCGGTAAGCGTCTTGACTGCTTCCTCCACATCCAACACTTTATTAGGATCTGTTTTTACAGGAACAATAGAGACCTCTTCAGTAATCTTAACTGACTCCACTTGCTTGGCAGCTTTTGTCTTTGCAGCATTTGAACTTGAGGCCGCTGTTCTTGTGAGCTTACTAGCTGTTGCTACTTCAGTTTGTGGAACATAGTGATTCTTTACCCCTTCAAGCACCGCATTTGCGGTCTCTTGATCCTTAACAATACCAACAGCCTTGCCATCTACCATTAATTGTACACCTACAGCATAGGCCTTCAGCATACCATCCAATTTATTAAGTGTAGCCTCACTATCAACTTCAGGCTTATACGCTTTCTGCTGTTTAATTGTAATGCCTTCTGTCTGAAGTACCATTGTTTTATCAGGATACTTGTCCTGATATTCCTGTTGCTTCTTATCGTACAGCTGATTAAGCTGTGCCTGATCGTTAAGTTTCCCGATCTCCTCGCCCTTCACCAACACTTGATAGTAGGTTTCAGTATTGGCCGCTACATACTTTTTCTCTGCACCAACCAACACAGTGGTTAGAAGTACTAGGCCAACAGCTCCAATAATCCAAGAGCGCCGAAATCTACGAGTACCTTTTTCTTGATGAAAGTGCGTGGAGTCGTGATCGAAATTGTGGCTCTGCACATCTACCCCGGATTCTGCTTTGTGGCTATCCTGCAGTTTCCCCATCCGGCGCATGAACTTAAATCTCTTCATGAAACTCTCCCTTTCAGTCCGCTCTGTCATCCGAGACGAGCGGCCAAGCTAGTTATACGATCTCGATTATATAGATTACGACCATGAATATTTCTGCATATCCTAGTTCTAAGTTCCTGCTTCTAATGGACCGTTCAAAAGGTTACAATTGGTTACAAAAAATTAACCCTTTGACATCCTTGTCTAATGTACCATAGCTGAGCGAAAAATTTCAACTTTACACATATAAAAAAACCCACGAAATATGCGGGTTTTTTGCGCAAATATGAAAATTTAACCTATTTCTTGTGTCTATAAATTGACAATTACTAGAACTACTGAAGCGATTCTGTAGTTGGTGTAAGCATTTTCATTATGCTCTCGTATTCATCAGGATCAACATATCTGGCAATGACTTGTTGTAATTCCTTAACCTCATCCTCCGTTAGTCCATCCTCCATCGCCGTAGAGATTTTCTGCATCTCATCCTGCGGTAGTTTGGACATCAAAATATTGAATATATTTACCTTCTCCGCTGAAGGGAGATTATCTTTAAAGTCACCTAATGCCTCCGGTGTCATCACCAATTTCTGCTCCTCTGAACTTCCACTCTGGTTTTCATTAGTAGAGGACTCATTTGAGGCTTGTCCCATAACCGGTAAAGCATCTTCGGGTGCTTTTTCCTCCACAGGTTCTCCTTTTTCTTTTGCCGGTGTATCCTTACTATTATCTTTATCCTTATTTACCGTACTGCCTGTCGTCGCTTCTTTATTCGTTTTAGTGGTGTTCGTTTGGCTATCCATGCCAATAATACTCTTGATCATCCCGCCTAAACCTGGGCCTGGACTATCCACTTTAATATCGAAGCTTGCCAGCACCGATTGAATATAAGCATTTACAACCACGCCCGTGGTCAGAATTGAAAGTGTACTTGCGAGTACTACAATTAGGCATACACCCAGTACACGCTTCACAATCTTCATCTTCGTCTCTCCTCTCACCTATGTTCAAGTCTATCCGGTAGATAATATCCATATTTTTCTATACCTCCAGTATTGACTAGAACCAGCTGCGGGAAACATACGAGTAACAGTAAACATAAAAAAAGAGACCTCTCTCGAGGCCTCTTATAAATGACTATGTTGCTTAGATATAAATTGGCATTACTTGATTCGTCTGCTCACGGTTACGGCCTACTGAGAAGATGGCAATCGGAATTCCTGTAAGCTCAGACACACGCTCAACATATCTGCGTGTATTGGCTGGCAGATCGTCCAATGTTTTTGCAGAAGTAATATCTTCACTCCAACCTGGAAGCTCCTCGTATACCGCTTCACACTCTGCCAGCATCTTAAGGCTAGCTGGGTAATGCGTGATTACTTCACCACGGTATTTGTAGCCTGTGCAGATCTTCACAGTCTCAAGTCCGCTGAGTACATCCAGCGAGTTAAGAGACAAGCCTGTAATTCCACTTACACGACGAGCGTGACTTACAACAACACTGTCGAACCAACCTACACGGCGAGCACGCCCAGTAACTGTGCCATATTCATGACCCGTTTCACGGATATAGTCTCCAGTTGCATCATTCAGTTCTGTAGGGAACGGGCCATCTCCAACACGAGTGGTGTAGGCTTTAGCAACCCCGATAACTTGTTTAATCTTGGAAGGTCCAACGCCAGAACCTATGCATACTCCACCTGCAGATGGGTTAGAAGAAGTTACAAATGGATACGTACCTTGATCGATATCAAGCATTACCCCTTGTGCACCTTCAAACAATACTTTGCGGTCTGCATCAATAGCTTCATTAAGAATAACCGACGTGTCTGTCACATAGTTACGCAGTACTTCCGCATATTCTAGGTACTGGGTCAGGATCTCTTCAACATTAAGAGCTTCCGCGCCATATACTTGAGTAATCACTTGGTTCTTCTCTTCCATTAAGTGACGGAGTCTCAATTCGAATTCCTCAGCGTCCATCAGGTCAGCAATACGGATACCGTTACGCGCAGCCTTATCCATGTAACAAGGACCGATACCTTTGCGTGTTGTACCAATCTTGTTCGGACCCTTGCGGTCTTCTTCTAGAGCATCCAGTACCATGTGATAAGGCATAATAACGTGAGCCCGGTCGCTGATCACTAAGTTCTTAGTGTCAAAACCGTTCTCGTGAATATAATTAATTTCTTGGATCAAGGCAGCTGGATTAATAACCATCCCGTTACCAATTACACAAGTCTTTTCTTTATAAAATACACCAGAAGGGATTAAGCTGAGCTTAAACTTCTCACCGTCAATCAGAATCGTGTGACCGGCATTATTGCCCCCTTGATAACGGGCAACCACATCTGCACTTTCCGCTAGAAAGTCAGTGATTTTCCCTTTACCTTCGTCTCCCCATTGTGTTCCCACGACGACTACCGTTGACATGTTCATTCCTCCGTAGGTGCTAGCCAGCACCATTATTTTTCATAATATGGGCCCTGTACGTCATTCTTATGTACGTAGCCCTCCGGACTCCAAGCGGATTTACCCACTAAAGGACAATACTCAGTGTAACAGCCGTTTTTTTCAAAGTCAAATAAAACGAACGATTACACAAAGAAATGTGCAATCGTTCGGATATCATACATGACAGGTTAACCAGCAAATGGTTCTGCATGTGCTCGCTCGTAGTTAACGAACTTGTTGAAATTTTTGAGGAAGACAAGCTCTACTGTCCCAACGGGACCATTACGCTGTTTAGCTATAATAATTTCAATAATATTTTTCTTCTCAGTGTCCTGATTGTAATAGTCGTCACGATACAGGAACGCAACAATGTCGGCATCCTGCTCGATAGAACCGGATTCACGCAAGTCACTCATCATTGGTCGTTTATCCTGACGCTGCTCTACACCCCGGCTAAGCTGTGACAGGGCGATAACCGGCACGTCCAATTCACGGGCAATCTGCTTCAGTGTACGGGATATATCCGATACTTCCTGTTGCCGGTTTTCCCCGCCTTTACCGCGGCCCTGAATGAGCTGCAAGTAGTCAATGACGATCATCCCGAGGCCCTTTTCCTTCTTGAGCCTTCGACATTTCGCACGAATATCCGTTACAGTAATCCCTGCTGTATCATCGATATAAATCTCCGCCTCCGATAGGGACTGAATGCCCATAGTCAGCTTCGACCAATCATCATCACTCTTAAAGTCACCGGTACGCATAGTATTCGCATCCAGATTAGCTTCGGCACAAATCATCCGTTGTACTAGCTGCGGTGCAGACATTTCCAGACTAAATATGGCAACCGTCTCTTTGGCACGCACTGCCACATTCTGAGCAATATTTAGCGCGAATGCTGTCTTACCTACAGAAGGACGGGCTGCAACAATGATCAAATCATTGCGCTGGAATCCATTAGTCATATGGTCTAAATCCACAAATCCCGTTGGAATACCTGACATGCCGCCCTTATCTTTATTCTGATGAAGGAGTTCAACCTTATCAAATACTTCCATCAAAACATCGCGGATTGCGATAAATCCACTGCCGCTGCGCCGGTTAGAGATTTCAAGAATTCGCCGTTCTGCATCACTCAGCATATCGGCAACATCTTCGCCACCCGTGTAACCCTCGCTCACGATCTGCGTCGCTGTACGAATCAAACGCCGTAGCATAGCCTTTTCTTCAATAATCTGCGCGTAGTATTCTACGTTGGCCGCAGTAGGCACAGCATGCGCCAGCTTAGCTAAGTAGCTAACACCGCCAATATCTTCAAGCTCTCCCTTGTCCTGCAGTCTTGAGGTAAGCGTAACAAGATCAATCGGCTGGCTCTCTTCTCCGAGCTGCACCATCGCCTCAAAAATCATTTGATGCGCTTTATCGTAGAAGTCTTCGGTATTCACCCGTTCCATTGCAGTAATGAGCGCTTCATCCTGCAACAGAACAGCACCGATTACCGCTTGCTCCGCCTCAAGATTCTGCGGGGGAACCCGATCGAAAAAGAGATCTCCACCCATTTTACTCCTCCGTTACCTGAACCTTAAGGGTAGCCTTTACTTCAGTGTGTAGTTTTATACTTACTTGGAAGACTCCCAAATGGCGAATCGGTTCACCTAGCTCAATCTTGCGCTTATCGATGGAAATACCTTGAGTGGAAGCTAGCGTTTCAGCAATTTGTTTACTCGTGATTGCGCCGAATAGACGGCCGCCTTCACCTGCTTTTGCCTTCATAGTAAGGGTAAGCTCATCTATTTTCTTGCCTAGTTGCTGAGCTTCTTCTTTTTCGTTATCTTTACGGCGTTGTTCAGCAGCTGCTTGATTCTCAAGCGTCTTCACATTGCCTTCCGTTGCCGGACGAACTAATCCACGTGGTAATAGGAAGTTCGAAGCATAACCTTCGGATACCTCTTTAACCTGACCTTTTTTACCTTGACCCTTAACATCTTTTATGAAAATGACCTTCATTCGAATAAACCCTCTTTCGATTCGATTTCAGCCAGCACTTTCAGCAGTCTGGCTTCTGCTTCTTTACATGTTCCTTCTAGCTGTACCGCGGCGTTCGATAGATGCCCACCGCCACCCATTTTTTCCATCACGACCTGTACATTCATACGCCCAAGTGATCGAGCGCTAATACTTATCAGGCCGTCTGGTCGCTCACTAATGACAAATGAAGCGACTACGTTCGTCATTCCAAGCAGCGTATCCGCTGTCTGAGCGATAAGCAGCTGCGGAATCTTCATACCTGGTGCCGTAACCACCAATGCGATTTGATCATAAATCATACGCGCATGCTTGATAATTTCGGCTTTTGAAATATACTCCTGTAAGTCCTCCTTCAGCATACGCTGAATAAGAACGGTATCCGCACCATTTCGGCGCAGAAATCCTGCAGCTTCAAATGTACGGGAGCCCGTATGCAGTGCAAAGTGCTTCGTATCTACAGTAATTCCCGCTAAGAGCATTGTAGCATCCAATGGACTAATCTTTACCTTCTCATGGATATATTGAAGCAACTCTGTCACTAGCTCACAGGTTGATGAAGCATAAGGCTCTAAATAGACTAATACAGCATCGTTGATGAACTCTTCACCTCTACGGTGATGATCTACCACAACAATTCTACTGGCATATTGCACAAGCCGCGGTTCCATTGTCATTGACGCCTTATGGGTGTCCACAACAATAAGCAATGTATGCTCCGTCATTACTTGTAAGGATTGCTCCGTTGTGATGAATGACTTAAACAACTCATCATCTTTCCGAATCTGCTCCATCATGTTCGTTATGGAAGGATTAGGAGTTTCCATCACAATGCTGGCCTCTACATTATACATCTGTGCGGCCCTTAGAAGGCCAATCGCAGCGCCAACAGCATCGATATCTGGAGTCCGGTGCCCAAGGATCAGCACACGGTCGCTCTCCTGCATCAGATCACGCAGCGCATGTGCAATGACTCTTGCACGCACTCGTGTGCGCTTCTCGGCGGCATTACTCTTTCCACCGTAGAAAGATAACCTCTGACCTGCTTTTACAGCAGCCTGATCTCCACCTCTGCCGAGCGCCATATCCAGACTGGATTGCGCCAGAGCGCCTAGCTCGCTTGCAGAGTCTGCTCCAAATGCCATGCCAATACTCAGTGTCATGGGAACCTTAAGGTCGGCGGTCATTTCCCTAATCTCATCGAGAATAACGAATCGACTTTCTTCCAGCGCTTGCAGGCTACGATGATTAAGCAGCATTAGATAACGTTCAGAAGACAGACGACGCAGGTAAACATCAAACTGTTTACTCCATTCGGTGATCTCACTTGCTACCTTAGCAATCAGAGAAGTACGCTGTTGATCATCCATTCCTTGAGCAGATTCATCTAGATTATCCATCATCACTATACCGATCGCCAGCTTCTCATCCTCATAACGTTCACGTAGCACCACAAGCTCAGTAATGTCATACATGTATAGAATACGTTCACTTGGAATAATTACGGCTTGATAATATCGTTCATCCACAGTGAGCTCAAGGCGAGTGTCGTGCAATACACCTTCTTTGAGGACATCCCGTTTTCCTGTTACATTCGTCGTAAAAAAAGACTGCATATCTGGCAGTAATTCCTGCAGTGGTTCACCAACTAAAGACTTGCGTGCAAAAACATCACCGGCATAGCGGTTATTCCATTCTACTGTTCGATCCTCGCTAAACAGAATGATTCCGAGGGGCAGCATGCTAACTGCTTCTCCCTCCACCCGCTTAATACGAAAAGTTAATCCATTTATATATTCCACCAAATTACGGCGGAACGTAATCTCCGTCTTCAGCATATAGAAGCATAATGTACCTGCCAGAAACAGGCTAACGACCCCTAGTGCCCAATTATAAATACTAACAATTATAATAAGGGCCAACAGCAGCATGAACGCCCATACGGTATGATAGCCGTGCCAGCGTCTTTGCAGAAATTTAGGCATGAACTCTCACCCTATCGTTTCGATTTCGTCACATACTCCCGCAGTGGGAAAGCAAGATCAATAATACCAATAATGCGTAGCGGCGGTAGTAAAATGACCGGAATTGCTAGCAGAATAGCAGCCATCTTGTTCCATTTGCGTTCATGCGCCAGGAAGAAGAAGAATCCAATCGCCTGAATCATAAAGCCAATTCGCAGCAACGGCAGCAGATTGGCAGAAATCATGAGGATGTAATTATTCTCCGATCCTGCGAAGAAGAGCTGAAGAACCACACCAATCAAATAATACCAAATAAACGATCTAGAAAGTCTCCACTCACGAGCAGGCTTCATCTTAGGCGCTGCATAATTCATACTGTTCAAAATCGGACGGACAATAGAATGCGTAATGACAGCTATCATGAAAGAGCTTACGATTAGAGTCATCGGGATCATTTGAACCGTCATATGACTTAGCTTGTTTACATCCTCAGTCGTAAACCCAAGATCAGTAAACAGTGGATTAGCGGTACCGAGATCAGACAGAGGTGAGTTAACCATCTGTAGCACATCGTTCACATAGTTAGACAGATCAAAATTAAATAACGCCGTACCGAGTAATAAGAGTAACAAGAATTCTCCAAGAATTGTAACTGTACCCGCAATCACGGTAGACATTGCTGAGGCATGTTTTTTATACCAACGTCCCATAACCAGAGCAGGTATTAAGAAATACGCCGCGATCAGCACATAAATAGGTGTAATCAGACCAACGATCAGCAACACCGGTAATACGTGTAGAACGAATTGTTTGGTGTTCAGCGTAGTGAATAACACTACTGCCGGAACAATCATAAATAAGGTAGTGATGATGAGCAGTGGAGTCGTTAAACTAAGCAGCAAAAGTAAGTATGCTACACTCCAAGCCACAGATGACCAGCGAAATTTCAACAGTATTCACCTCTTACGCATATGTTCTTCTAAAGCAGATATATCTTGATACCATTCTTCCAACTGATGCCCTTCCTGCTTATGCTTTCTGAGCTTCTCGAGTAGCAAGTCATCTAACTGACGATAAGGAATCCCTAGTCTGCGGCCCAATATATAAGAGCTCATAATCAAACTAGCCAGGCTGTCACCCACACGGGTAGTACTGCCTTCCCATAACGCTTTAAATAACCGTGAAACTTGGTCAATCACTTCTGTTTTTAACCATTCAATTACCTTAGCGCGTTTAGCTACATCTAGATCCTTCGGCACATTGGACACGTCTCTCTACCTCCGGCAAAAAGCTTTATTCTCCATTATAGCATAAAAAATTCCGTGTCACACAAGGCGCCCCGCGCACCTTAAGTATGCTTCAACAAGGGCCGAACTAATACTTCTAACCTTTTTAAAAAAAGACCTGTTTTCCGTTATCGCCGGAAATACAGGCCTTGTTCCGATTGCTTCTATTACCGCGAATAAATTGGGCTATAATGACTCTTGTGATTGTTTTGATACAAATTTCTCACAATATTCTATGACTTGACTCCGGCGAACAATACCAATAAACCGGTTCATATCATCGACTACAGGAACAAAGTTCTGTACCTTAGCCAAATTAATCAGATCTTCCATATCCGCATCAATCGAGACAGGTCTGTTATTCATCCTTAACGGCAAATCTTTAAGTAAGAATTTTGAAGCGTTCTCGAAAGTAACCTTGCCCTCGGATTCCTTCATATACCAGAGCAGATCACCCTCTGTAACCGTGCCAGCATATTCTCCATTTCGGTTCAGAATAGGGACAGCAGTGTAACGGTGGAACTCCATCCTCTCCAGCGTTTGGCGTAGCGTTGAATCGATCGTTACGCAAGCGACTTCCTGTTTCGGAAGTAAAAAAAATGCAATATTCATCTCTTGATCCTCCTCAAAGAGTTCCGAAGGAATTACGGTTCTTTAGCTTCCTCTTACTGCCATGCAAAATTATTAATACGTGACAGCTTAATAATAGTTCCAATACATTATAGCATGAAGACAGTAAGCAGCAGCCATGAGAATGTAAATGGCTGCTGCAATTATTTATATGAGTTTAATTTCCACTTTAGAATTATTGCGTAACTGCCGTTGCTTTAGGTTCCAGTGCATTACTTGCTTTTCCAGGTTCGATTAGTTGATCTATAGGTGTTGCTGCATTCATCCAGTTGTCAATCATCGCCTTAGCTTCGCTCAGATCCTCTTCATCAACGATATCATAATAAATACCATCCATACGTTTACCTTCGCCCATAACTGTGAAGCTGGAGATATCCATCCCTTTTCCGCCCATGAATTTCTTAGCTAGGCTAATAATCATCGAAGGCTCTATATCGGTCTTGAAGTTATCCCCCATAATATCAAGCAGTTTTGGAATGTTGCCAATTTGGCTGATCGATAACATTTTATTAGCCACAACATCAATAAAAACTTGTTGGCGCTTGGTGCGGTTAAAGTCACTATCCTCACGATAACGCGTATAATTCAGCGCTTCTTGTCCGTTATAAAGCGATTTTCCAGCTTCAATTGTAAACTTTTCATGATCCTTACCTTTGTTCACAATGTCTTTCTTAATCGGCAGTGGAACGCCTCCAATAGCATCTACAGCATCCTTGAGTCCTTGGAAGTTGATTGTGGCATAATATTGAATATCATGACCAAGCAGCGCTTCTAGAGAATCCTTGGCCATTTGTTGCCCCCCAAAAGCATAGGCATGTGTAATCTTATCCTTTTTATTATCCTTATGGCCTATAATTTCCGTATACGTATCACGCGGAATAGAAATAAGCAGGATCTTATAATCCTCTGGGCGAACAACAGCGTACATCATGGTATCCGAACGTGCGGTTTCATTTTCGCGTTGATCGGTACCTAGCAGCATAATTGAGAACGGATCGCTTTTGTACACAACCGGTTCTGGCTTAACCTTGTTATCATCCTTAAGTGGCTGGTAAGATTCTTCCTTTAGCTTAGTTTCAACCCGATCAGACAAAAAGAGGTCGAAGGCTAATACAGCCAAGGAATTACGAAACAGAAAGCCTCCCGCTATAATAACAACAAGAACGATGAGGGCGATATATCTTTTCTTTATTTTTTTCATCTTTGATTCCTTCTTTATTGTAGAATAATTGCTTGCCTTATATATAATGCTCCCTGATCTTCATCAGGCAGTCATGTCTTTATTTCTCACAGCGATCGGCTATCCCTTATTCCATTATCTTATTGTCCCCCCATTCAGGAAATTCAGGTCATTCAAAATTATAGAAAAAAATTTTTTGCGGTCCTAAAAATAATGTGGAGTAAAACAATATTTCTATTGTAATCACTAAATGGATAAAAAGAAACAACAAATAACGACATGAATAGGGAAAAAGCCCCAAACCAAGTAATATATACTGGTATGGCGCTCCAACATTAATTCCTAATTTTGAGCGGTTGTATCATATGTTTAACCCTATCTCCAGATTGCAAACCGCGGAAGAACCCATAATCAAATAATTTTGCTGCCCCTTCAAAACGGCTCTCATAAGTTTTTGCCCCCATAACAACTGCAATAAGCCTATGGCCATCCCGCTGGGCTGAGCCTGCAATGCAGTATCCTGCCCGGTTATCATGCCCAGTCTTTAAGCCATCTGTACCCTCATAAGCGTAAATACCACCCATAGCTGGAAGCATGAAATTACTGTTACTTACATATAGACCTTTATCCTTCAAATGCATTTGAGTACGGCTAGAAATATTAAGAATATCCGGATGATGATAGATTAGTGCGGCAGCCAATTTGGCGGTGTCCCGAGCTGTCATCATAGTCTCACCGCTGATATGCACATTGGGAGCAGTAAAACCAAGATCCTTACCCGATAGTCCCGTTGAGTTGGTAAATATTGTGTTAGAAGATAATCCTAGACTACGTGCCTTTTCGTTCATCATTAGCACAAATGAAGCTTCTGAGCCAGCCATATACTCTGCCAATGCAACAGTAGCATCGTTAGCAGAATAAATGGTCATTCCCTCAAATAGTTCCCTTATGGTATAGAATTCTCCACGCTTCAATGAGAGACTTGTGCCACCCATTTTACTTGCGAAATCACTAATTGTAACCCTATCTTCCCATCTAATCATTCCAGAGGAGATTTGATCCAGCACAATCATTTCTGTCATTAATTTAGACACACTGGCCGGTGGCATGGGTACATCACCGTTTATATCCACCCATATATCTCCGGTATCCATATCTAAAAGCACTGCTGATTCCGCATCAATATTCGGTTTAAAACCAAGCCCAGTTGGCCTCCACACCACAAGCAAGACAACGACTAAAACAGCTGCAATTGTCCCCACTATTATCCGTCTTTTCATCGTCGTCATCCTCCATACTATATATGACGAATGAAACTACAATTTGATTTCACTTTTCACAAAAAATTTTTATTTTATTTTTCGTCCTCTTCCTTAATCCACCATTTATAAGGATCAATAATCGTACTTATAGAGTTCACACGAACGCCTTGTAGGCGCTTATTTACTGGAACAATAGCTTTTCGTTCAGCAAAAAAGATCATAGGGACTTCTTCATTAACTAGCTTCTGCCACTCATAATAAATTTCTTTACGATAATCCATATCATATGCCTTCATACTTACGCCTTCACGAATCAGCTCTTCATTACGCTCCGAAGACCAACGCGGATAGTTCCACAGATCATTTTCTCTCCATAGACCCGTAGGATCAGGATCACTCGCCAGCCCCCATACTCCGTAAAATAGTTCGATCGACGGATCGTCGGCTTCCACTGCGTCGTAGAAGGTGTGGAATTCCTTTAATGCTCCGCCGTTTAGCTGTACATCGAGTCCAACATCACGCCAATTTCTTAAAATGGCATTCGTACGCAGCTCTGCTGTTTGGCTACCCAGCATAGAATCAAAATGAATCATCAGCTTTTGGCCCTTCGGATCTTCCCGTAATCCATCACCGTCTACATCCAAAAAACCAGCATCATCCAGCAGTTCCTTAGCCTTTGCAGGATTATATAGATAAGCATTAATCTGATTATCAGGAATCTTTGCCCAACTTGTACTAGATATTGGAGTCTCTACAGGTTCAGCCAGACCGTGGGAATATGCTTTTATGATCCCTTCACGATCTAGAGCATAGTACATAGCTTGGCGTAACCTTTTATCTTCAAATTTAGGGTTATCCATTACGATGGTCTCGGTTTCAGTATCCCAATGTCCGAATTTAAAACCAATATATTCATAGCCTAGCTCAGCAGTTTGCAAGATATTTACATTCTCCAATTTATTTAGCTCTTCATAAGCATCCCTAGGGGCTGACTCTATATCAATTTCTCCTGTTTGAAAACGTTCGGCCACTTCCCTATCGTCAAAAGCCTTATACACTACGCCTTCCAATAGCGCCTTACCTTTATAGTATTGATCAAAACGTTTCATTTCTACCCTCTCACCAGGCTGAATAAGTTCAACTTCAAAAGGGCCAATCCCAATAGGAGATTTTCGCATCTGGTCACTCTCGGGCATATCTTTAACAGCGATTCCAGTATAGTATTTCTTATTCATCGGATAAGGCCATAGACTATCGATAGTGTTTACCCGTGCAGCAGTTACAGTTATTTTCAAAGTATAGGGATCTATAACCTTCAAGCCGGATATAGCCTTCGCTTCTTTCTTATGATAGGCTTCTGCACCCTGAATCATTTCAACACTATAATAACGCGAGCCCGTATAATCTGGATCAGCGATAGTTTCAATCGCAAATTTCCAATCCTCGACCGTTAATTCATCACCGTTGTGCCAACGGATTCCCGGTTTGATTTTAAAGGTAAATACTTTATGATCGTCAGATTCCTGCCAAGAAGCGATATTAGGAACCGTTAATAGATCATCATTTACGCTAAACATCGGCTCAGTAATAAACTCTAACACATGAAAATCATCTTCACCTTCATAAAATGCAGGCTCAAACAAGCCCGTAAACGGTGAGGAGAATCCGTAAGTAATTACTCCACCAGCTTGTGGCTTATCCTCTACCAAATTATGTCGAAAAGATAATGAATTACTGCTGGAAGTTGCTCTACTACATGCTGACAATAGGGTCGCCATCACAAGCAGCATAAACAACAACCTGCACATCTTCTTATTATTCATGTGTTTCTTCCCTTCTCTAGTTGAACGTATATCTACATATATCTACATATAAGCTACGGTATATAAATATTTTTACTGTAACAAAGTTTTATGGCGGTTACAATAACTTCTAAGCTATAGGCCTTTACTCCTGCTTGAATTTCATATTTTCGTTGTATTAATAAAAAAAGACCTGCCTCGCGGACAGATCTTCATTGCATTTATTCTTCATCCTTATGCGTAATTCTCAAGCCTTCAACATGTTTACGCTGCATCAATTTGCGCTTTTTACGTGTATCCTTACTCTCAAAAATAATATCAAAGTCATATTCCTCCGGATATAGCTCTTCTTTTGAAAGGTAAGGCTTCAACCGCTTATGATTAATTTTCATTTTTTGCTTCTGAATCATTACTCCAACCATACCTAAATGATCTCGCTTCTCGTATACGATTCCTGTCCGGCCCAGTGATGTTACAACAACTGCATCTCCAATTTCAAAATCGACCAGCTTCTCCTTACTGCGGATGGATGGAGTAGCCTCTTCTTCTGCGTTTTCATGTACCTCTACTGTTGCTACAGCGTTTCTCGGCTCTTCCTCTGTGCTGAACAGACTGTCCCATGCCTCGCCGCTGCCTTTCTGCAGCCTTTGTTGCTGCGCCTCTACAATTTCCCATGATCGTTTGATAACACTATCCTGTATACCTAGCTTTTTAGCGATTTGCAGAGCATAACTCTCCCCCGCTTCCCCGATAGTCAAGCGATACAACGGTTGCAGCGTCTCTTTGTCGAATTCCATTCGTGCATTTTGAAAGCCAGTCGTTGCGGCTGCGAAGGCTTTTAGCTCATTAAAATGTGTCGTAACGATAATATTCGCGCCTTTACGGCTCAGCTCTTCCAGAATCGCGATAGAGAGCGCAATGCCTTCTCCCGGGTCTGTACCAGCCGCCAGCTCATCAATGAGCAGCAGCACCCCTTTAGATGCATCTCTCAGCATTCCCTCAATACTCTTCATTTGCGCCGAGAACGTACTAAGTGATTGTGCCAGACTTTGTCCGTCGCCGATTACACTGATCACGTCCGAAAAAACAGTAAACTCGCTTCCCTCCTCAACCGGAATCAACAGCCCTGATTGAGCCATGATCGTCAGCAATCCCAGAGTCTTTAAAACCACAGTTTTCCCACCTGTATTTGGTCCTGTAATAATCAGTGATTTATAACCCCTCCCAATTTCTAGATTGATCGGAATCATATCCTTCAGCATGGGATGCCTACCACCGTTCATCTTTAAAAAGCCTTTGGCATTCAGCGTGACAGCAGATGCTCCCAGCGTTCGTGCGTATTTAGCTTTGGCAAAAATAAAATCATACGTGCCCGTAACCTCGATATTAAGGCGCAGTGTGGTCTGTTCCTGCTCTACCATACTAGTCAGCATACTAAGGATTACAGCTTCTTCTCGCGCCTCTTCTCCTAACAACAAATCAAGCTCAATCTGGAGGGAAGCAATCTCGTCCGGTTCGATAAAGACCGTCTGTCCGCTTGTGGATTGATCAAGTACCGATCCCTTTATTTGCTTATGATATTCCCGTTTTACGGGGATAACGTAACGCCCGCCTCGCTGACTATAAATATTCTCCTGTAAAATCGATTGATGGCGTGACATAATCCCGTCGATTTTTTTATGAAGACGTTCTTTAGCCACTACGATTCGCTTACGAACACGCTCTAGCCCCTTACTTGCTCCATCATCAATTGCACCAAAACGGATACAGCGATCAATAGCCTCTCTCACATGATTTAATTCCATCAACGAAGAGGCATATGCAGCAATTCGTGGAGCGCTTTGTTCTTTAGAGGACATATATTTGCGCAGTTGACTACAGCTCTTAAGAAATGTAGCAACTGCTGTGAAGTCTTGCTCATTGTACAAATATCCAGTCCCCATTAATGACATAATCCACTCAATCCCTTCTAATGAAGGAATCGGTACACTTGATCCTCGTTCCAGCAGTTCCTTAGCTTCAGAAGTTTCCTCGATTGCTCTTTGAATCGTCGGTAAATAAGTCATTGGCATAAGCTCTTCTACAGCTTTCTTTCCCACATAAGATACTGCGTGACGGGCAAGCTCAGTTTTAATGATTTCGTATTCCAATGTGTTTAGACTTTGTAAGTTCACAGCAAATCCTCCTTCAAATCTCTATTGGTTTGGACCTAATTCTCCCTAACGCAAAGAAGGACAAAGAATGCCACTATGGCAGTCCTTGCCCTTCTTTTTAAACTGATGCCTCCTATCGTTCTAAGGCCCTTAAATGTAGCAGGTGCCGAAAAACAAAAAAACCGTGCAATAAGAGCACGGTTAATTACAAAGAGAACAACAGCCGTAAAGAGGCCATTTGACGCTTCGTGTGTTCTTAACTAAATCATCCACTCGTAAGGAACAACAGACTGCTGCGTAATACGAACTCAAATAGAGCACGTAATCGCCTCATGACGAGCCTGCTAAAGCCTTCCTAATCAAGTGTTATGAAATTGCTAGTTAAGAACGGTCACCAACATCAAAATTTCCCCTTTAGTTATAGGATAGCTGTAATTTAACACATTACGGTTCCATCGTCAAATCGGTGAATACCCAAATCATTCAATTTCATGCTGTCCCTAATCGTACTCTCATTTCTATGTACAAAAAAAGCAGTCGGTTTCCCGACTGCTTTTATATAACGTCCTATTCCGTTGTGTAAGGAAGCAACGCGATTTGACGCGAGCGTTTTACAGCAATGGTAAGAGCACGTTGGTATTTTGCACTTGTACCTGTTACACGACGTGGCAAAATCTTTCCACGTTCGCTGATGAACTTCTTAAGAAGTTCGGTATCTTTATAATCAATGTGAGTAATCTTGTTCACAGTGAAAAAGCAAACTTTTTTACGCTTGTTGCGTCCACCACGACGTGCCGGTCTTTTGTCGTTGTCGGCGCCTTCTCTTGGTTTAAAAGCCATATTCTTTTCAGTCCTTCCTAATTAAAATGGCAAATCATCATCCGATATATCAATCGGTTTACCATCGCCCGAAAAAGGATCTTGAGTATTGTTGTTACGCGAGAAATTATTGTTGTTATTTCCGCGTCCAGCGTTACCACCGCCACCATATGCTGGCTCTTCAGGCATACTACTTGCACCACTTGAAGTATTTCCACCTTCACGGCTCTGTGAAGATTCCAGGAAACGAACATTATCAGCAATAACTTCAGTTACGTATACACGTTTGCCTTCGTTATTCTCATAATTCCGCACTTGGATGCGTCCTTCCACTGCTGTCAGACGACCTTTGCGCAAGTAATTGGCACAGGTTTCTGCTAGCTGTCTCCAGGTTACAACCGGGATGAAGTCTGCCTCACGTTCACCGTTCTGGCCCGTAAAGTTACGATCTACGGCTAGCGTAAATTGCGTTACGGCAACACCAGCGGGAGTATAACGAAGTTCCGGGTCACGGGTCAACCGTCCGATCAAAATGATACGGTTCAACAATTCTGGTCCCCTCCTTTAGAGCGATTCATTACAAAGCTTGTCAAGATCTTAAGCAACGTCGTTCGTAATGAGATAACGAATAACTTCGTCAGAAATCTTCATAAGACGTTCTAATTCAGTAACTACTGCAGGTTCTGCATTGAAGTTAACCAAAACATAAACGCCATCACGGAATTTCTTGATCTCATACGCAAGACGGCGTTTACCTTGCACTTCGTGCTTTGTAATTTCCCCGCCATTGGAGATGATGCCTTGGAATTTATCGACTGCTGCTTGAACGGCTTCTTGTTCAATGTCAGGACGAATAATGTACATCACTTCATATTTGCGCATAATTTTCACCTCCTTATGGTCTGAGGCCCCTAATCACGTCAGGAGCAAGGAACGAGCACAAACATAGACTCGCACCTGATTAATATACCAAAATGAACAGCAGAGTGCAAGCAATATTAATACAGGACAACCATTCAACCTCTTTTTACATGAAAAAATCACTACCTGCGCACAATAATTACGAATTCATCTACACTAAAAAAGGAGGAATAATGATGGGTGAGAAAACGGAATATGAAGAAGGCGACAAAGCCCCTAATCCAGGTATGTACACAGAGGTAGGCGAAGCGCGAAGCTTCCATACTGAAATTTCGAATCCACAACACATCAAGATGGAAAAAGGGGATACCTTCCCTGAGACCACCAACAAAAATCGGAAGTGGAAAAAGGTCGAGAAAGCACGCGTACATTAATTCAAGCCTAAACACCTTCGACTTATATTTTTAAAATCCATGTGTATAAAAAAAGCAACACTGCACATACTATTCTCAGGCAGTACAAAAGAGAGGTGTGGTTCCGTTGGCCGTCGTAGACGAACACAATCACAGGAGATCTGATTCAGCATCTAATGTAAGCTGGGAAGAGTAGTGGGTTATTGCCTTAAAAAAGCATTAGCCTCAGCAAAGCCTAAATCACTTTAGTCGCTATAAACAGAGAAATTCCAAACATCATTGATGTACTGCCTCCTGAAGAAGGACCCGAAAGGGCCCTTCTTTTTGCATTGCAAATTGGGCTATCATAGGACACAAAAAAACCTCCGTTACAGGAACGAAGGATTCATTAAATGTTATATTATGCTGAAGTGGCGGAGAGGGTGGGATTCGAACCCACGCACGCTTTGACACGCCTAACTGATTTCGAGTCAGCCCCCTTGGGCCTCTTGGGTACCTCTCCGCAGCAAAAATAATTGTATCATGCAGACATGCCATTTGCAAGCTTATTTATTGTCTGTATTTTCCTCCACAGAGCGTAGTACCTTCTTCATATTCTTCTCGAATTTGGCACGGGGAATCAGAACACTATGCTGACAGCCTGTACACTTAATTCGGATATCCATCCCCATACGAATAATTTCCATTTCATTTGATCCACAAGGATGTTGCTTCTTCATCTGCACTATATCCCCAAGCTGAAAAACTTTACGTTCCACTATTCTTCCCCCTCTTCTCCTTCTTGTGTAGCTGCGATTTGCCGTCTTGATCCAGTGTTTAGCGATTCTGTTACTTCTCGTGCATTTTCTGTTTTTGCAAGATCTATTTCAGCCTTCGCCTCTGCTTCTGCTTTCTTACGTGCTTCCTCTTCAGCTTGAGCCTGCTCCAGCATGCTCTGTTTCTCTAATGCTTGTTTTATATCGTTTTGAATCTGTCTTTCCGCCGCATCTCTTGCATTAGGTGCACAGCTGGCTGCTATGCGTATTACATATTCCGAAGTGCTCATGGACTGTATACCGAGCACATTAGGGTAAGCAAGCACATTTGAGTTACGTTCATCTATGCCCTTTAGGGCCTCTCCAATTAATCCTAATGTGGCTTCCAAGCTTCGCTCCATTTTTACAGGAACATCGACTACAGCCAAAGCATTGGCAAGAGAATAGTTAGTCACATTCGTAATTAAGCCATTTGGGATAATAAATACCTCGCCGGTAGCGCTAAGTAATCTTGTTGTTCGTAAGCCGATTAATTCTACAGTTCCTTTATAAGTACCTGTCTGAATTACATCCCCTACCGCAAATTGGTCCTCCAAAATAATAAAGAACCCTGTAATAACATCCTTCACCAGACTTTGTGCTCCAAAACCTATTGCTAAACCAAGCACGCCCGCTCCAGCTAGCAAAGGCGCTAAATCAAAGTGGAATTCTGAAAGTACGAGCATGATCATCACAAAATTACAGATAACCGTTACTACATTTTTCATCAATTCCCCTACTGTAGTAAACCTTCGGGTGTTAGACAGGATTCTGCCCCCGGTTTTGCGTTCAAGCGAACGATCAATAATATTAGAAACAATTTTAATGATAACCCTGGTTAAGAGGAAAATAATAAGAATTCGCAGACCCGAGAATAAGACGTTGGCCCACATATCCGCATCGGTAAACCAGTTCCACACTTTATCTTTAAAACGCAAAGCATCTTTTACAGCTTCACCGGGAGTAGTAGCCTCCAATATCCACCTATTCATATCGTATATTCCTCCCTACCTCTCTATCAGTATGTAATTCTCGTTGTGTTTTCCGTAAATACCGCGTATTTCAATATTCTGCTCAGATACAATCTTCTGTACCTCTCCCAGCGCACTTTGAAAAAACTGAATCGATATTGCGCAACCTGCCGTGATCTCTTTCGGGGTTGGAAATATATCAATTTCAATCTCCGCATACTCAAGCAGCATTTCAGCACGAAGCGCCTGCTGGGTAGAGTCAAACGCGATCAGCATCTCTTCCTGCATATAGGTTACGCCTCCCATAGGATTATCGTCCTATCTCTTGCCGCTGTAGTATAAAACCCCTCTTCTATCCATATACTAGATACCATCAAATAGAATCAGCTTCAGAAAGGAAGATGGTATGAATTTTTCATCCAAAGCTACTTCAGCGCAAGAAACGTCTTGTTTAAAAATATCACATACAGATCCGGATATCTATTCCGCGATTACCCACCGACTACTTTTTCATTTTGCACGCACGCGCCCAGAGACCCAAATTGTCGTCATTTGTGTGGGAACAGATCGATCCACAGGTGATTCTCTTGGTCCTCTTGTTGGTACTGCATTATCACGTTTTCATAGTCCGTTGTTTCATTTATATGGAACTCTTGAAGAGCCTGTTCATGCAGTTAACCTTGAAGAAACTCTATCCCTAATCAACGAAAGATATAGTAACCCCTTTATCATCGGAATAGATGCTTGTTTAGGTCATTCTACTAGTGTGGGCTGCATTCAAGTTGTCGAAGGTCCTTTGAGACCGGGTGCTGGCGTGAATAAACAATTGCCGCCGGTAGGCGATATCCACTTGACGGGAATCGTTAATGTCGGCGGCTTTATGGAGTATTTTGTATTGCAAAACACGCGGTTAAGTTTAGTTATGCGATTATCTGATATTATTGCTACGAGTCTATATTCCGCCTTAAAACAATGGAATCTACATGCTAGGTCCGCTGCAACGCGAGAGTAACAACTTCTTTTTCTTCAGGTGATAGGACATACTGTGACTCGCCATTCTGCATAGGTTTAGAGTAAATATAAGAATTCTCACGATTATGAAGACTCGTTAATACAATACCACTGCTGTTGTCATCCAGTATAGCGACGGAGAAGCTCAAATCATTGCCACGTTCACCGAAGGCATTATAACGCTTCAGTGCAATATTGGACTTCATGCCACGCATTTTAGTTTGAGTAGCTTCTAATACAGCTTTTTGTTCACGTTGTTCTTCTTCCAACATGTCGCTTTGGTTCTTCAGATCAACCAGAAGGCCTTCCAGATCCTCTACACCGCTCCCAGCCATCATGGCCTCATATTTACGCCGCACAGTACGTAACTTAGCCCCCTGAGCGATCACATTGATTACCAGCACCAACATAATTACTGTAAAAGCAAACACAAACCACTGCAACTGCTCACTAATTAATTGATTCAATTCAGACATGAATGGACCATCCTTTTTATTCATCTGCTGCGGGCATTGCCATATAACTCATCCATAGCAGCCAGCATTCTGCTTATATTATGCTCTGTCGTATCTACACCTACACTCGCCCGAACAGCACCACTCTCTAGCGTGTCAACAGCCTTATGTGCCAAAGGGGTACAATGCATACCCGCTCTGACTGCTATGTTATAATCACGATCTAGACGGTGAGCAATATTCGCCGATTCTTCTCCATCCACTACAAACGATATAATTCCGGTTCTAGGCGCTCCTAGTGAGGGTCCTAATAGTTTAATACCTGGGATGTGGGACAACCCCTCCATCAGTCTCTGAGTTAACATCCACTCTCTCTCATGGATAACATTCGTCCCTAAAGATTGTACCTTTTGAACACCTGCTAGTAAACCGGCAATCCCTACCGTATTTTGCGTTCCTGCTTCATACCGATCTGGACGAACAGAGGGTTGATCACTATTTTCAGATTGACTCCCCGTTCCTCCATACATTAAAGGTTCAAGATCCAATTCAGGCGATATATAAAGTCCACCGGTCCCTTGTGGTCCGAGTAGTCCCTTATGCCCCGGAAATGCCAACAAGTCGATATTCATTTTTTTAACATCAATATCAATTGAGCCTGCGCTCTGAGCAGCATCCACCAGAAATACAGCGTTATGCGATTTAACAATATCACCAATATCACCAACAGGCAGTATGCTACCAAGTAAATTGGAACTGTGATTACAAATCACCATTTTGGTGTTCAGTTGGAAAGCATTTTCGAGCTCCTGTAAATCCAATTGCCCTTCACGATCTACTTTCAGATAATCAACCGTCACCCCTAGTGTCTTACGCAAGTATTCTAGCGGTCGCCTCACAGAGTTATGTTCTGTCATCGTAGAAATGACATGATCTCCAGCTTTAAGCATCCCTCTGATCGCCATATTCAAACTCATCGTAGTGTTATGAGTAAAGGCTATATCTTGTGCATTAGATACACCAAACAATCCAGCCAGCACACTCCGCGTCCTTACTAACACTCGCCCGCTACCCATCGCCAGCGAGTAATTACCTCTGCCAGCATTCGCTCCTGACTGTAGAGCATTCATCATCGCAGCTGCAACCTCCGGTGGTTTAGGCCACGAAGTAGCTGCATGATCCAGATATACGAAGTCTTCCATAACCTCGCCCCTCATCTAATACTCTTTTTGAAAGTCTTCTTATCCAAAAAAACATACCCCTAATTATCCGATGAAGGATATCTCAGGATATGTTCTTGGCATAGATACCCATTTAGTTACCCAATAATTCCAGCAATCTTTCTAAATCCTGAGCACTGTAGTAATTCAATTCAATCTTTCCTTTTTCCTTACCCTGTTTGATTTTCACTGTTGTTTTAAAACGTTCACGTAATACTTCCTCTACATTATCAATATAGGGGTCACGCTTAACCACCTTGGCTTTAACTCCGTTTGCTGGCTTTCGGTCCAAGTTCTTCACTGTTTCTTCTAGCTCTCTTACACTCCATTGTTGTTCTACGCATTGTTCAGCTAACTGTTTAATCACTTCCGGATCCTTCAAAGCAACAATTGCACGCGCATGCCCCATTGACATTGTTCCACGTGAAACATATTCTTTTACTTCTTCAGGTAAAGAAAGCAATCTTAGGAAATTTGCGATGTGCGATCTGGACTTACCTACCTTAAGCGATAGTTCTTCCTGTGTGAGTGAGAACTGATCCATTAGGCCTTGGTAAGCCACTGCAATTTCCATTGCATTTAAGTTTTCACGTTGCAAGTTTTCAATTAAGGCTATCTCCATGACCTGTTGATCACTAAGATTCCTAACGACTGCTGGAATTGTAGCTTTGCCACAATATTGCGAAGCCCGGAATCTGCGTTCGCCGGCAATGATCTCATATCCCTTCAATACGCTACGGACAATGATTGGCTGAATCACACCATGTTGTCTGATAGATTCTGCTAGTTCTTGGATTGCCTCTTCATTAAAATCTTTACGTGGTTGATATGGATTAGCCCGTAGTTGAGCTAAAGGAATCTCAACTACCTTATCATCCTCATTAATAGATAAAGATGGAATCAGCGCATCCAGACCTTTTCCTAAACGTTTACTCATAAGAAATCACTTCCTTTGCCAACTCTAAATACACTTCCGCTCCTTTAGAGCGAGGATCATAAGTAATTATGGATTGCCCATGTGAAGGTGCTTCACTTAACCGAACATTCCGAGGAATAATGGTTCTATATACTTTCTCTTGGAAATACTTTTTAACCTCTTCTATTACCTGAATTCCCAGATTGGTCCGGGCATCAAGCATAGTCAATAATACTCCCTCTATCTTCAGATGCGGGTTGAGATTTTTTTGCACCAGACGAACGGTGTTTAAAAGCTGACTTAACCCTTCAAGCGCATAATATTCACACTGGATCGGGATAATTACCGAATCTGCTGCAGTAAGAGAATTGATTGTTAAAATACCAAGTGAAGGAGGACAATCGATGATAATATAATCATAATTGTTTTTAACCGCATTCAGCGCCTTCTTTAGCTTTAGCTCTCTGGAAATTGTTGATACCAACTCAATCTCCGCGCCCGCTAATTGAATGGTCGCCGGAATGATGTGCAGTCCTTCATTTTGAGTTTCCAGTATGGTTTCTAGAGGGTTTACCTCATTTATAAGAATGTCATATATACAATTCGCCACGTCCGCCTTGTTGACGCCAACGCCGCTAGTAGTATTACCTTGAGGATCGATATCAACTAGAAGCACTCTTTTTCCTAATGTAGCCATACCGGCACCTAGGTTCACGGAGGTTGTTGTTTTACCGACACCGCCTTTTTGATTTGCTATGGCAATAATCTTGGACACTTATTTCACCTCGAATAGTTAGGAAGAATCTTCTCGTAGATCGCAAGTACAATGTTCCTGACGCTGATGTAGCTTCACACTTTATGAAGAATATAGACAACTATTTTTATACTGGAACTTTAAATACAGGCTGGACCAACACATCTCGGTTCTAGCCATAACAAAGGCGGCCAATCACCTCAGGGCCGCCTTCAGCTTTTGAAACAATTTATCTTTTGGGGATTTGGATTACAATCTCGTAATGGTCGCCACGGTCATTTTCTGACGTTTTGATTTCCATTCCGGAGCCTGTCACCATATCAATAGATTGACGAATTGTATTAAGAGCTAGACGAACATCCTTGGTATAGGAGACCCGTTTCGATTTTTTAGTTTGTGAGACTTGTTTGTAGAAAGCAATACGAGCTTCTGTTTGTTTAACATTTAATCCTTTTGCTATGATCTCTGCTAACACCTTCAGCTGCATTTCCACACTATCGAGTGATAATAATGAACGTGCATGTCTTTCAGAAATCTGACGCTCCATTAATGCGGTCTTAACCTCTTCTGGCAGGTTGAGTAAGCGAATTTTATTAGCTATGGTAGACTGACTTTTACCTAATCGTTGTGCCAAGCTTTCTTGCGTTAATTGATGAAGATCAATTAACTTTTGATAAGCCACAGCTTCTTCAATGGAGGTCAAGCCTTCACGCTGTAAGTTTTCTATAAGCGCAATTGAAGCGGCCTGTGAATCATTGAATTCACGAACAATGGCTGGAATCGTCTCTAAACCAAGCTTTTTAACCGCGCGCCAGCGCCGTTCGCCTGCGATGATTTCGTATACGGAATCGCGCATGCGTACAACTATGGGTTGAATGACCCCATGAGTTTTAATCGTCTGGCATAACTCATCGATCTTATCGTCATCGAATATCGTCCGTGGTTGGTAAGGACTGCTAATGACCTCATGAACTGGTATTTGTTTGATTTCTTCTCCGCTGCTCCGCTCGTTAAATCCAAATAGCTTGGTAAATTGTTCTTTCATTCCGTTCATAACCACCTAATTTCGTTATAGTACGATCTTCTTGACCTTCTTCTCGGAAAGCGTATCGTACAGCAATAAAAAACATTCTGATATTATGAAATCACCTGCTGCTATCAGGCATCATAATCTCTCCTTCTTTCGAACAAGAGTACAGAGAAGGAGTTATATACAAAATTAAAAGTCTACTATGCTATTCTATCACTTTTCTCTACATAATCATATTCTCCGTAAAGACCTATTTTTCCTGCATTTTCATAGTTATACTCTCTCAAAATCATATTCATTTAGTTTATATTTAAATATACGTTCATTTCAGCTCATTCTCGCTATTATCCACAAAAAAAGGTCATCCTCCTTAAAATGGAGAATGACCTTAAATATATTAATGAATCTATAATGTTTCACGTGAAACATTACTTAATTAGTGGTGTTTTGGCAGGAATTCCCGCTTTTCGTGGATACTTAGCAGGACTAGCTCCTGTCTTACGAATAATAACAATATGTCGCGCTGACTCTTCCACTGGTAAGCTGAATGACTCTACTTTGTCGAGCTGAGCACGAAGCTCTTTTAAGCTATACTTCGCCTCACTTAATTCCTCAGAAGGATCGTTTCCCTTCATGGCAGCGAAAACTCCATCCTTACGTGTAAAAGGAAGACAAAATTCATTCAACAAGGATAATCTTGCCACTGCACGCGCAGTCACCAAATCGTAGGCATCACGATGCTTAAATTGCCGGGCAATATCCTCCGCACGACCATGAATTAATTGCACATCAGATAATTTCAGTGTAGTACAGACATGTTGTAGAAAAGAAATTCTTTTACTTAATGAATCAATAATCGTCAGCTTTAAATGTGGAAAACAAATTTTAAGCGGAATTCCTGGGAACCCGGCTCCCGAACCGATATCTGCCAAATTGTTTATCTCATTGAGATTAAGGAAAAAAGCTAGAGAGATCGAATCATAAAAATGTTTCGTGTAAACCTGCTCACGCTCTGTTATGCCGGTGAGATTCATTTTTTTATTCCAGGATACGAGCTCTTTATAGTAGAGATCAAATTGCTCTAATTGTTCTGCTGTAAGTGTAATACCTCGTTCCTGTAAAAGCTGTGTGAATTGAATTTCCGTATTATCCATAGATTATCCTTTCGCCGCGGTTACCCGGTTGTAATGCTCCAGATATACGAGAAGAATGGAGATGTCAGCAGGTGTGACTCCCGCAATCCGAGAAGCCTGCCCGATAGAGATCGGACGGATCTTAGTCAGCTTCTGCCGTGCTTCCATCGCTAATCCATGGATCTCATTATAATTAATGTCATCTGGAATTTTCTTCTTTTCCATCTTTTGCAGGCGCTCCACATGTTGAAGCTGTTTTTCAATATAACCGGCATATTTAATTTGGATTTCTACTTGTTCCTTCATTTCTGCATCCAGCAGCTCCGGTGATGGAGAGACTTGATCTACGAAGCTATATACAAGCTCTGGACGACGCATCAGAACAAGCAAATTGCTGCCGTCTACAATAGGTGCCGATTCATATTGTGCTAGTACATGATTTACCTCAACAGGTTTAACCTTTGTCTCTTGCAGACGAACAATTTCACGCTCCACCCGTTCTTTCTTATCCGTGAAGTTATCAAATCGTTCCTTTGTGATCAAACCAATATCGTAACCAATAGGTGTAAGTCTTAGATCTGCATTGTCATGGCGAAGCAACAACCGATATTCTGCACGTGAAGTAAGCAAACGGTAAGGTTCATTAGTACCCTTAGTCACAAGATCATCAATGAGTACACCAATGTATCCCTGTGAACGATCTAAAATTACGGGTTCTTTCTCTTGCACCTTGCGCGCTGCATTTATTCCAGCCATCACACCTTGGCCTGCTGCTTCCTCATAACCGGAAGTACCATTGATTTGTCCAGCTGTGAAAAGACCTGGTAAACGTTTAGTTTCGAGAGATGGCCATAGCTGTGTAGGAACCATTGCATCATATTCAATAGCATAACCGTTACGCATCATTTCTACCTTTTCCATACCAGGGATGGAACGCAGAATGGCTAGCTGAACATCCTCAGGAAGACTAGTGGACAGACCTTGTACATAGTATTCCGATGTATTTTTTCCTTCTGGCTCTAAAAAGATCTGATGCTTAGATTTATCACTAAATCTTACAACTTTATCTTCAATAGATGGGCAATAACGTGGACCTGTTCCTTCAATAATACCCGTAAACATCGGTGCACGATGTAGGTTGTCATTAATAATTTGATGAGTAACCTCAGAGGTATAAGTTAACCAACAAGGAAGCTGTTCATTGTCGGATGATTTCGTTTCAAACGAAAAGAATTTAGGCTCCTCGTCGCCAGGTTGAATTTCTGTCTTCGAGAAATCGATCGTATCACGATGTACACGTGGTGGTGTACCGGTTTTAAAACGCACCAATTCAAAACCAAGCTCCCGCAAATTCTCGGATAGCTTCACTGATGGCTGCTGATTGTTAGGTCCACTCTCATATGTCAGTTCACCCATGATCACTTTACCACGCAGGTAAGTACCTGTAGTCAGAATAACTGTCTTACTATGGTATTCGGTTCCAGTCTTCGTAACTACACCTGCACAACGTCCGTCCTCAACGATTAAACGTTCAACCATTCCTTGACGAAGTGTCAAATTAGGCGTTTTCTCCATCGTTTCCTTCATTGTATGTTGGTAAAGGAATTTATCCGCTTGTGCACGTAAAGCATGTACAGCAGGTCCCTTGCCCGTATTCAGCATACGAAGTTGAATAAATGTCTTATCTATATTGCGACCCATTTCTCCGCCAAGCGCATCAATCTCACGCACTACATGTCCTTTGGCAGGTCCGCCTATGGACGGATTGCAGGGCATGAATGCAACCATATCCAGGTTAATTGTGATCATCAACGTGCTGCAGCCCATCCGTGCTGACGCTAGAGCTGCCTCACAACCGGCATGACCGGCGCCAATGACGATTACGTCATAGCTACCTCCATCATAACTCATGTCCTGTTTCCCCCTAATTATTATATTAAAATGTAAAACCTATTTTCCTAAACAAAATTGCGAGAATATTTGGTCTAATAACGAGTCTGCTGCTGTATCGCCAATAATCTCACCGAGCTGTTCCCATGCGAGCCGTACATCGATTTGAATCATATCAATCGGAATATACTGTTCCGCGGCATCGTATGCATCCTGTAGTGATTTATAGGCTTTTTTAAGCAGTGCTATATGTCTCACATTACTCACATATGTCAAGTCACCCGATTCCAGCTTTCCACCAAAAAAGAGTGTCGAAATGGCATCTTCAAGTTTGTCTAGACCTTCCTCTTCCAGAACGGACATTGGTACGATGTTGGACTCTTCAAAGAAAGAGAGCAACTTATCCTTATCCAGTTTGGACGGTAAGTCCATTTTATTCATGATTACTAGGCATTGTCTACCGTGGATTTGTTCCATCAATGCCAATTCATCCTCATGTAGCTCTTCATTAGCGTTTAGCACAAGTAGAATCAAATCCGCATCGCTAACTGCAGCCTTGGAGCGTTCCACACCAATCTTCTCCACTACATCGATCGTTTCACGAATTCCTGCCGTATCAAGCAGCTTAAGCGGAATGTTGTTTATCGTTATATACTCTTCAATAACATCACGTGTTGTTCCGGGAATATCCGTTACAATCGCTTTGTTATCACGTGCTAATGCGTTTAATAATGAGGATTTACCAACATTGGGACGTCCGACTATAGCTGTCGTTATACCCTCACGAAGTATTTTTCCTTCATTAGAAGTCTTGAGTAACTTTGTGATTCCTTCCATCACTTCACTGCTTTTATCCTTAATAAATTCAGCTGTCATGGATTCTACATCATGCTCTGGATAATCTATATTCACTTCGATATGCGCAAGCATCTCAATAAGTGTATGGCGCAAGGCATGAATTCGATCCGACAAGGATCCGCTAACCTGCTTTAAAGCCACCGAAAAAGCGCGATCTGACTTCGAGCGAATGAGATCAATAACCGCTTCAGCCTGTGATAAATCAATACGTCCGCCCAAGAAAGCACGCTTGGTGAACTCACCCGGCTCGGCTAACCTTATCTCCTGTTGAAGAAGTAAATCCATCACCCTTCTTACAGAGATTACACCCCCATGAGCACTGATCTCTACTACATCTTCGGTCGTAAAAGAACGTGGGCCCTTCATGACGGTTACTAGTACTTCTTCCATCTTCTCTCCGTTATCCGGACTAACGATATGCCCATAATGAACGGTATGCGATTCCGCTTCAGTTAGCGGAACTCGGCTACGAAACAAAGGCGCCACTTGGGAAATAGCCTGCGGGCCACTTACCCGAATAATAGCAATTCCTCCCTCGCCTAATGCCGTCGATACGGCAGCAATGGTGTCACTAAGCATGCTGTTTTTCACCCCAAAACCTATATTTTTTTGATCAGAAACGGTCTTATATTGTTAAAAAAGCAATGACCCCTTACATTGGTCAAGGAGTCATTGCATCCATATAGTCTTTACTTCAAAGTTATAACGACGCGGCGATTTGGCTCTTCGCCCTTACTAAGGGTATTCACTTGCCGATGATCCTGTAATCTGGAGTGAATAATTTTCCGCTCCTGAGGTGACATCGGCTCCAATACAACCTCTTTACGAGTCCGAATGACACGACCGGCTAAACGATCAGCCAGCTCTTCGAGAGTTTTTTTACGCCGCTCACGGAAGTTCTCCGCATCTAGCACAAGCCGTATAAAACTGTCGGAGTAACGATTAGCTACGATATTAGCCAAATACTGCAGAGCATCGAGAGTTTGTCCTCTTCTACCAATCAATAGTCCCAAATCTGGACCTGATATCTGCAGAATCGTGGATTCCTTGGTGTGGACGATTTCGACTTCCACTTCGAGCCCCATGCTCTTAGCGACATCCACAATGAAATGAACGGCTTCTTGGTAAGCTTCCTCCACCGGTTGTCCGGAATCTTGGCGCGGCACGCCGCCGTTAGCCTCCTGTTTGCTCTCTCTTGTTGACTGCTGAGGCAGTGACGGAGCACTCGCCGCTGATGCCGGTGCGGCTTCGGCTATCAAGGTTAATTCAACCTTGGCACCTTTCGCACCGATCAATCCCAGGAATCCTCTTGATGGCTGCTCAAGTACGTTGACCGTTACCCGGTCCTTTTGAACTCCAAGCTGGGTAAGTCCCCGTTCTACAGCTTCTTCAATGGTTTTCCCTGTTGCGACGACTTTGCTCATTTTGACTTTTTGGCTCCCTTCGATGCTTTACTGCCGCCTTTACTCTTCACAGCAGCTGAGTCATCTGTACTTTTCACAGCACTTGCGATTGCCAATTTGTGTTTATCATTGTTGCGATATAAGAAATAGTTCTGAACAATAGTGTAAATGTTACTGTATACCCAGTATAGCGGCAATGCTGCTGGGAAGTTGTAGGACATAACGAAAATCAGAACTGGATAAATCATCATCATGAACTGCATTGGCCCTTGTTGTTGCATCGGGTTCATTTTAGTCATCATTCTAGTTTGTATAAATGTTGTTAATGCGGCTAGCACTGGCAAGATAAACAGATGATCGGGCTTACCTAGCTGCAGCCATAAGAAGTCGTGCTCCCGTAGATGTGGGTTATAGTATATCGAGTTGTAGAGAGCGATAAAGATAGGCATTTGTACGATCAGCGGTAAACAACCCGCCATTGGATTAACCTTATTCTCTTGGAACAAACGCATCGTTTCTTGCTGCACCTTTTCAGGTGTGTCTTTATATTTTTTCTGGATCTTTTGGAGTTCCGGTTGAATGGCTTGCATTGCTCGCGAGCTCTTCACCTGTTTAATCGTAAGCGGAAGAATCAGCGTGCGGACAATAATAACCATCACAAGTACGGCTAAACCATATTCTCCGTTAAACCAATCAGCAAACTTGTCCAAGGCAATGGCGAAATAATACACTACATTACTTTGCCAGAAGCCTCCATTCTTTAAATCCTCCGTAGTGTGCGTAACAGCAGTTGACGGAGCGCATCCCGACAGAACAGCTAACGACAACACCATCACTGTGATGAGGAGAAACCATTTTCCCCGTCTAGTCTTCATTAGAGACACTTCAAAACCCCTCTCTTGAACATTCCATTCCACCGTAAATCATACCATAATTATGAATACAAATAAACAAGCCTCTTATGCGTCCTTTATTTGCGGGAAGCCTTGAGTAGCTTGGCTTTGCGCAGTACATGCAGCACGCTTTTTTCGAGCTCACTGTATTCCATGGAAAGCGCTCCTTTTCTTACAATAAACACTATATCGAGTCCACCTGCAATCTCAGATTCATGGTGACGAACGATTTCCTTAACCAATCTTCTCATACGGTTACGGACAACCGCGTTTCCAACCTTCTTACTGACCGATATTCCTACTCTAAATCGCTCTACCTCTTTTTTGCTAAACCAATACACTACAAATTGATGATTCGCAAATGACTTCCCATGGCGATATACACGACTGAAGTCGGCACGGTTTCGTAAACGTAACTTTTTGTGCACGGGAATCTCCTTCATAAAAATCCGGTTAAAAGTGTCCTTCCGAATTTTTTTTCTTCTAATAGTATAGTCATTTGGATGTCGCCATAAACGACTGCGACTACAACGCTGAAATTTCCCTTCTATATTATAGAAAGAAAAATATTCTCAACTTCTCACAAAATAATTCTGTATATACGATAAATAGCCCCGCAAAGTGTAGCTAGCGCATTAAGCGAGATCCTAGTCGTTTGCAGAGCAATAAGCATAAACCGCCTTCGGCGTCCTTATAAGAAGAACGGTAACATTTAAATTCTTTAGAATAATAAAAAGCAGTAAAAAAAGACCACCGGAGTGGTCCCTTAGTGGCCTAACTTACGCACTCAAAACTTTTCTGCCTTTCAAGCGGCGAGCTGCCAGCACTTTACGGCCGTTTTTCGTGCTCATTCTTTTACGGAAACCGTGAACCTTCTTGCGTTTGCTCACATTTGGTCTAAATGTCGGTCTCATAATTGCACCTCCCTTACAGGAACTTAATTACTGTCATATAAGCAGAAACGGTCTAAGCCGTCCTTATAGTAGGGACAGTATCTACATGAATCATCATTTAATTATCAAGACATATCCTTACAGAAAACACCTTTATATATTTAAACATATTTTATGCGCAAAAGTCAACCTACTACTGGCTCCAGTCCCTCCCTCTAATTCAAGCTGCTTATCCACAACTTCCATTAGAAAAAAAGTAATCCACAAGATATGACAGTTATCCACCTGTGATCAAAAAATAAAGTCGACTACTCACAAATGAGCACAACCTGTGTATAAAATTATCGAAGCTTTGACGTAAAGTGTCGAACCGTAAACAAATTATCAACAATATGTAGTGGTGTTCCTAATAATTGTACACAAGTGATTGAATTTGTGGATAAAATAGCCCTGCTCATTGAAAAATAAGGGGCGTTTTGCTATGATGGTATTACTTTTGAATGTGAATAGATTTGTTTGTTCTCTTAATTATCAACAAGCTGTGGATAAAGTTGTGAACAAATCAAATTTATCCATATTTTTTTGTCTCTTCATATTGCCTACTGGGGATAAATATCAGCACCAACCTATTTTCTTCGACATTTCCACTTCATGGCTGATGCCACATTTGGAAGATTTAAAGGAGTGACAGTCT